>CAVOYU010000016.1:0-55730 GCA_963700775.1 uncultured Pseudomonadota bacterium | reverse complement strand
CGAAGACGTCCTGCTCGGCCCGGCGCACGAGAACGACGGCACGCTCAACCTCGTCGGTGGATTGCGCACGTCGATGGCGACATGCGGCTACGAGAATCTCAAGGCGTTCCAGAAGGCCGAGGTCATGGTGGCGCCCTCGCTGCAGACGGAGGGCAAGTTCCTCCAGCAGTCCCCAGGGTGTCGGCATGGGCCGCTAGGTCCCGGCGTGTCGGTCTACCACGACGAGCAACCGGTCGTACTCGTCCTCGACTTCGGCGCGCAGTACGCGCAGCTGATCGCGAGGCGTGTGCGCGAGGCGCGCGTCTACTCCGAGATCGTCCCGCACGACATCACCGCCGAGGAGTCTCACGCCGCAAGCCGGCGGCCCTCATCCTGTCCGGCGGTCCTGCGAGCGTGTACGCCCAGGAGGCGCCGCACATCGACCCCGCCGTTCTCGAGTTGGGGATTCCCGTGCTCGGCTTCTGCTACGGCATCCAGGAGATCGCGCTGCAGCTCGGGGGCGAGATCCGCGGACCGACGTCGGTGAGTACGGTTTCGCGGAACTCGAGGTGATCGACTCCGAGAGCGAGCTCCTCGCAGGCGTGCCGGCTACCTCGCAGTGCTGGATGAGCCACCGCGATAGCGTGGGCACCGCACCGAGGGATTCTGCGTGACAGCACGGACCGGGACCTCGGCAGTCGCCGCGATGGAGGACCCCTCGCGCCGGCTCTATGCGACCCAGTTCCATCCCGAAGTGGCCCACACCGAGTACGGGCAGCACATCATCCGCACGTTCCTGCACGATATCGCCGACATCCCCCCGCTCTGGACGATGGTCAACATCATCGACGAGACCGTCGAGCGGGTGCGCGAGATGGTGGGTGGGGACCGTGTGATCTGCGGGCTGTCGGGCGGTGTGGACAGCTCGGTGGTCGCGGCTCTGCTTCATCGCGCGATCGGAAATCAGCTCACGTGCGTGTTCGTCGACCATGGCCTGCTGCGGCTCGATGAGGCTGCCGATGTCGTGCGCGTCTTTCGCGACCAGTTCCACGTCGATCTCGTGCATGTGGAGGCCGAGGATCGCTACCTTTCGCTGCTCGCGAACGTGAGCGACCCGGAGCAGAAGCGTCGGATCATCGGCGAGGAGTTCTGGAAGGTCTTCTTCGAGGAGGCGACCACGCTCGAGGGCGTGAAGTGGCTCGCGCAAGGCACGCTGTATCCGGACGTCATCGAGTCGGGCGGACGCGGTGGCAAGGCGACTGCCAAGATCAAGAGCCACCACAACCTGATCCCGTTTCCCGAAGGCGTGCACTTCGATCTCATCGAACCGCTTTCCAGCTTGTTCAAGGACGAGGTCCGAGCGGTCGGGGCCGAGCTCGGGCTACCCGACGAGATCGTGCACCGGCAGCCGTTCCCGGGCCGGGCCTGCCGCGCGCATCATCGGCGACATCACGCGCGAGAAGCTCGACCTGCTGCGCAGCGCCGACGCAATCGTACGAGAGGAGATCTCGGGCTGGGACACCGATCGCGAGGTCTGGCAGTACTTCGCGGTGCTGCCTGACATCCGCAGCGTGGGCGTGATGGGCGACGAGCGCACCTACGCTCACCCGATCATCATCCGTGCGGTCTCCTCGGCAGATGCCATGACCGCCGACTGGGCGAGGTTGCCGCACGAGCTGCTCGCCAAGATGTCGAACCGCATCATCAACGAGGTCGAGGGTATCAACCGTGTAGCGTATGACATCACGAGCAAGCCGCCGGGCACCATCGAGTGGGAGTGAGGAGGCGCCCGCAATGAGTGAGCACACAGAGGAAGGCCAGCAGGCGCACGACCGGATCGACGAGTTGCGCGAGGGCATCGACGCGATCGACTGCAAGATCGTCAAGCTGCTCAACGAGCGCGCTGAGATGGCGCTTGCCATCCGCGAGCTCAAGCCCGCCGTGAACTGGGGGCTCTACGACCCGAAGCGCGAGGAGGAGATCTTCGAGAACCTCGGGGCGTGCAACACCGGGCCGCTGTACGGCGACAACCTTCGCGAGATCTACGAGACGATCCTGCACGTCATGAAGGAGTTGCGCTCATGACGGCCGAGGGGAGTGAGGCTGCGCCTGCAGCCGCCGCTGTCGAGCGTGACGGCCGCATCACGATCATCGCCGGTCCCTGCTCGATCGAGAGCCGCGAGCAGATGATGGAGGTGGCGGCTGCGTGCGCCGAGTCAGGCGTGCGCGTCATGCGCGGAGGTGCCTACAAGCCGAGGACGAGCCCGTACTCGTTCCAGGGCATGGAGGAAGAGGGACTCAAGCTCCTCGCCGAGGCAGCCGAGGCATACGGCCTGCTCACCGTCACCGAGGTCACCGACTCAGCTCATGCCGAGATCGTGGATGCGTACGTCGACATCCTCCAGGTGGGCACGCGCAACATGGCGAACTTCTCCCTGCTCAAGAAACTCGGCGCCGTGACCGGTGAATCGGGCAAACCGGTGCTGTTCAAGCGGGGGATGGCGGCGACGATCGAGGAGTGGCTCCAGGCCAGCGAGTACCTCACGATGTTCGGCAACCCCAACGTCATCCTGTGCGAGCGCGGCATCGTGCTGATCGATACGACAGGCGAGGCGGTCGGCCAGATCAACGGCCTCGCCGTGCTGCAGGCGGGCTACCTCGCCTTCGGCAAGCCGAGCCGGATCACCGCGCGGGTGCGCATGGGCACCGGCAAGCTCGTCGACATCGAGCGTGAGGTCGCCCTGGGCGGGCCGCTGCACTCCAAGGGGGTGCTCATCCTCTCGGGCTTCCTCGCCGCGCGCTACGCCCTCGATGCGCCGCTGTCGCTGTCGGCGACGCTGGTCTTCGAGCAGTCCTATGGCGGGGTCGACGGCGACAGCGCCTCGTCGACCGAACTCTACGCCCTGCTCTCGGCGCTCTCCGAGCTGCCGATCCGGCAGGGCCTCGCCGTCACCGGCTCGGTCAACCAGCACGGCGAGGTGCAGGCGATCGGCGGCGTCAACGAGAAGATCGAGGGCTTCTTCGACATCTGCGCCGCCCGCGGCCTGACCGGCGAGCAGGGCGTGCTGATCCCCGCCGCCAACGTCAAGCACCTGATGCTGCGGAAGGATGTGGTCGAGGCCTGCGGCGAGGGCCGCTTCAAGGTGCTGGCGGTCAGCCACATCGACGAGGGCATCGAGCTCCTCACCGGCACCGAGGCCGGCGCCCGCGGCCCCGACGGCAGGTTCCCCGATGGCACCGTCAACCGCCTGGTCGAGGACCGCCTCGCCGGTTTCGCCGAGGCAAGGCGCCGGTTCGGAAAGACCGCCGACACGTAGGGTGCGCATTCATGCGCGCCCTCCCCCCGCACCCTCCCCCCGCCGGGCAGGCCAAGGACCGCGCACCGGCGCACCGTCACCGCCTGCCAAATCTCCCCACTCACACCGCTTCTCAAACCCCGATTTTTCGGAAGCCCTTTGATATCAACACCTTGACCCCCTTCTCAACCTTGAGCAGCCCCTGCGCGGACCCATCAGAACCCGGATAACCGCCCCCCGCCCGCCCGCGCCGCTTGCGCTCCCGGCCGCTCCATGCTTCCGTCCCCGCATCCATCGGCAGAGGGGCCCGCATGACATCCGCGGCAGGCGAGGACCGGCGACTTGCGGCCATTCTCCTGATGCTGCTGGCCTTCCTCGCCTTCACCGGCATCGACACCTCGGCCAAGTGGCTGGTGCAGGCCGGCCTGCCCGCGACCGAGGTGGTCTTCGTCCGCTTCCTCACCCATCTCGCGATCGCCACCGCGCTGATCCTGCCCCGCGAGGGGCTGCGCCTCTTCCGCACCGAGGCGCCGGGCCTCGAGATCCTGCGCGGGCTCTTCCTGGTGGGGTCGACCTTCTTCAACTTCTTCGCGCTGAAATACCTGCCGCTGACCGTGACGGTGTCGATCTTCTTCGCCGCGCCGCTGGCGATCTGCGCGCTGAGCGTACCGCTGCTCGGCGAGAAGGTCGGCATCCGCCGCTGGTCGGCGATCGGGGTCGGCTTCCTCGGCGTCCTGATCGTCACCCGCCCCTGGGGCGCCTCGTTCCACTGGGCGATGCTGCTCTCGCTCGCGGCCCTCTGCTGCGCCTCGATGTACTTCGTGCTGACCCGGATGCTGGCCGGCATCGACCGCGCCGGCACCCAGCAGTTCTTCGCCAGTCTGATCGCCGTTCTGGCCGCCTCGCCGGTGATCCTGCTCGACTGGGAATGGCCCGCGGCGCCAGTCGACTGGGCCGCCTTCGTCCTGCTCGGCGTCTTCGGCTGGGCCGGCCACCAGCTCGCCACCATCGCCCACCGCCTGGCGCCCGCCTCGGCGCTGGCGCCGTTCGTCTACGTCCAGATGGTCTACATGAACCTGTCGAGCTGGCTGATCTTCGGCGTCACACCCGACGCCTGGGTGCTCGCCGGCGCCGCGGTGGTGATGGCCGCCGGCCTCTACGTCTGGCTCCGCGAGCGCCAGCTCGCGCGCGGCGGCTAGCGCTCCGGAAGCGCGGGCAGCGTAGCCCGTTTCTTGAGCTGGCTGAAGGCGAAGCTCGAACTCGATCGAGGCGATCCCCGGCAGCGCCGCCAGCACCTCGCGCACGAAGCGCTCGTAGGACTTCAGGCTGTCGCTGACGACCCGCAGCAGGTAGTCGCGGCTGCCGGTCATCAGGTAGCACTCCATCACCTCGTCCAGCCCCTCGATACCGCGCTCGAAGGCCTTCAGCGCCGCGTCGGTCTGGCGCTCGAGCCGGATCGAGACGAAGACGTTGATCGGCATGCCGTAGCGCTCCTGATCGATGATGGCGGCGTAGCCCTTGATCACGCCCGCGCGTTCCAGGTTGCGCACCCGCCTGAGACAGGGCGAGGGCGACAGCCCGACCCGCTCGGAGAGCTCCTGGTTGGTCAGGCGGCCGTCCGCCATCAACGCGGCGATGATCTTCTGATCTATGGCGTCCACGTGGCCATCGTTGGCAGTTCCTGCCAATTATCTAGCCCTTCTGGGCAGAGATCGCAATTACATGCCAGACAATTCGTGCGATAATTCGCGCGTGCGCCCCTGCGGATGACGAACAGCGATGAGCGGCCTGCCGGCAACCGACCTGACCCTGCTGAAGCAGCTCGAGCAAAAGCTGCTCTGGCTCTCGTGCTGGACCATCCACAACGCCAACCACCTGCGGCCGAATCCCGACGGGATGAAGGTGGGCGGGCACCAGGCCTCCTGCGCCTCGATGGTCTCGATCATGACCGCGCTCTACTTCCGGATGCTGCGGCCGGAGGACCGGGTGGCGGTGAAGCCGCACGCCGCGCCGGTCTTCCACGCCATCCAGTATCTGATGGGCAACCAGACCCGCGAGAAGCTCGAAGCCTTCCGCGCCTTTGGCGGCGCCCAGTCCTATCCCAGCCGCACCAAGGACATCGACGACGTCGATTTCTCCACCGGCTCGGTCGGCCTCGGCGTCGGCATCACCGCCTTCGCCGCGATGGTGCAGGACTACCTCGGCGCCAAGCCCTGGGCGGCGAAGCGGCGCGCAGGGCCGCATGATCGCGCTGGTCGGCGATGCCGAACTCGACGAGGGCAACGTCTACGAATGCCTGCAGGAGGGCTGGAAGCACGACCTGCGCAACTGCCTGGTGGATCATCGACTACAACCGCCAGTCGCCTCGACGGCGTGGTCCGCGAAGGCCTCTGGCAGCGGATCGAGGCGATCTTCGGCGCCTTCGGCTGGGACGTGGTGACGCTGAAGTACGGGGCGCTGCAGCGCGCCGCCTTCGCCGAGCCGGGCGGCGAGCGCGCTGCGCGACTGGATCGACGCCTGCCCGAACGCGCTCTACTCGGCGCTGACCTTCCAGGGCGGCGCGGCCTGGCGCAGGCGCCTGATGGACGAGATCGGCGACCAGGGCGCCGGTGACCGCGCTCATCGAGCGCCGCAGCGACGACGAGCTTGCAGGAGCTGATGACCAATCTCGGCGGCCACTGCATCGCATCGCTGGCTGCGAAGCCTTCGACGCGGTCGACCACGACCGGCCGGTGGCCTTCCTCGCCTACACCATCAAGGGCTGGGGCACGCCGCTTGGCCGGGCACAAGGACAACCACGCCGGCCTGATGACGCCGCGACCAGATGGCGGCCTTCCAGCGCCAGCATGGGCGTGCCGGAGGGCAGCGAATGGGAGCCCTTCGCCGGGCTCGACGACCCGGAGGCGGCTGCGAGCGTTACCTGGCCGGCGTGCCGTTCTTCGCCAGCGGCGCCGCGCCGCTTCGAGGCGCCCCGGATCGCCGCCCCCGGCCCGGTCTGGCTCGACGACGCCGAAGCGTCGACCCAGGCGGGCTTCGGCAAGATCCTCGACGACGCTCGCGCGAAACCGACGGCCCGCTGGCGGCGCGCATCGTCACCACCTCGCCGGACGTCACCGTCTCGACCAATCTCGGCCCCTGGGTCAACCGGCGCGGCCTCTTCGCCCGCGACGAGCTGGCCGACACCTTCCGCGACGAGCGGGTCCCGTCGGCGCAGAAATGGCGGTTCTCGCCGCGACGGCCAGCACATCGAGCTCGGCATCGCCGAGATGAACCTGTTCCTGCTGCTGGGCGCCGCGGGGCTCGCCCATTCGCTGTTCGGCGAGCGGCTGATCCCGATCGGCACGGTCTACGACCCGTTCATCGCGCGCGGCCTCGATGCGCTGAACTATGCCTGCTACCAGGACGCCCGCTTCCTGATCGTCGGCACGCCGTCCGGCGTCACGCTGGCGCCCGAGGGCGGCGCGCACCAGTCGATCGGCACGCCGCTGATCGGCATGAGCGCAGGACGGCCTCGCCGCCTTCGAGCCGGCCTTCCTCGACGAACTCGCCGTCATCATGGACTGGGCCTTCGACTACCTGCAGCGCGACGGCGACGGCGAGCCGCGACGAGCGCACCTGGCTGCGCGACGAAACCGGCGGCTCGGTCTATCTGCGCCTCTCGACCCGCCCGCTCGAGCAGCCCGCCCGCCGCCGCGACGACGACTTCCGCAGGGCGTGATCGACGGCGCCTACTGGTTGCGCAAGCCCGGCCCGAACGCCGACATCGTCATCGCCTATCAGGGCTGCGTGGCGCCCGAGGCGATCGAGGCCGCCGGCCGGATCGGCGAGGACCGCCGCGACATCGGCGTGCTGGCGGTGACCTCGGCCGACCGGCTCAACGCCGGCTGGACCGGCCGCCCAGCGCGCCCGCAAGCGCGGCACGGCGCACGCCGCGCAGCCATGTCGAGCGGCTGCTCGCCGGCTTGCCGCGCGCACTGCACCGCTGATCACCGTGATCGACGGCCACCCGGCGACGCTGGCCTGGCTCGGCGGTCGGTGCACGGCCACCGCACGGTCGCGCTCGGGGTCGAGCATTTCGGCCAGACCGGCACCATCGCCGATCTCTACCGCCACTACGGCATCGACGCCGACTCCATCGTCGCCGCCGCCCATGGGCTCGCGCCGGGCCGGCCGCTCAGGAACCTCGGCGTGGTGGCCTGACGGCGGGCGTCAGAGCCAGCCCGCCGCCTCGCGCCCGACCACGGCCTCGATCAGGTCGACATGCGCCTCGTCGTCATTGAGGCAGGGGATGTAGATGAATTCCTCGCCACCGGCATGGAGGAAACTCTCGCGGATCTCCTGGTTGATCTCCTCCAGCGTCTCGACGCAGTCCGACGAGAAGGCCGGCGCGATCACCGCGATCCGCCGCTTGCCGCCCCGGGCCAGCCGCGCCACCTCCTCGACCGTGTAGGGCTGCAGCCATTCCTCCGGCCCGAAACGGGACTGGAAGGTCACCGCCATCTCCCCGGGCGCGAGGCCCAGCCGCTCCGCCAGCAGCCGCGAGGTCTTGCGGCAGTGGCAGTGATACGGATCGCCCTCGGTCAGGTAGCGCTGCGGCAGGCCGTGATACGACGTCACCAGCACGTCCGGCCGGTGGTCGAGCGCCCCATAGGCCCGCTCCACCGACTGCGCCAGCGCGCCGATATAGAGCGGGTGGTCGTAATAGGGCGCGGCGGTGCGGAATGCCGGCTGCCATTTCAGCTTCATCAGCGTCCGGAAGGCGTGATCGTTCGCGGTTGCCGTGGTCGCCCCGGCATATTGCGGGTAGAGCGGCAGGAACAGGATCCGCTCGCAGCCCTGCTGCTGGAGGCGCCGGATCGCCTGGTCGGTCGATGGGTTGCCGTAGCGCATGCAGAAATCGACCACGACCCGCGCGCCGTGCTTCGCCTCCAGCCGCCGGCGCAGCTTCGCCGTCTGGCTCCGGGTGATGGTGAGCAGCGGGCTCTCGTCCCCGGCCTGGTTCCAGATGCCGCGGTAGGCGGCGCCCGACGAGAACGGCCGCTTCGACAGCACGATCAGCTGCAGGATCGGCTGCCAGAGCAGGGGCGAATAATCGATCACGCGGCGGTCCGACAGGAACTCGGACAGGTAGCGCCGCATCGACCAGTAGTCGGTGCCGTCCGGGGTGCCGAGATTGGCCAGCAGGATGCCGGTCTTCGCCGGCGCCACCGCCGGGTGGTCGCCGGGCGCATGTTCCAGCCGGCCGCGCCCCGGCCGGTCCGTCCCCAGGATGTCGAGCATCGCCGTTCCTTCCCTCCCCGTCCTATTGCCGTCCCATTCGGTTCCCGGCCCGAGTTATGCGCCGGAGCGCCGGTGTCAATCCCGGCGGATCATTTCCCGGCCTTCTCCCCGGCGCCGATCTCGGCGGCGCCGAGCGCATCCGCCAGCCGCGCCGTCGCCGATCCGGGCCGCAACGGCTGCGGCTGGCCGGGCCCCGGCGCCCAGCCGGTCAGGAAGACGATCTCGAAGGTCGCCCGCACCCGGCCCTCCGGCGTGCCGAAATGCGTTGCGTAGACCTCGCAGGCCCGCATCAGCGTCGCGCGCCGCAGCGGCTGGCGGCGGCGGGCCACGAGGACATTGGTCTCGCCCATGGCACGGAGCTCGCGCATCAGGTGCAGCGGCGACGCATAGGTCACCGTCAGCCGCTCGGCATCGGCCACCGGCATGGCGAAGCCCGCCCGCTGCAGCAGGGCGCCCAGGTCGCGGATCTCGGCCATCGGCGCCACCCGCGGGCTGAGCCCGCCCTCGCATTCGGACTCCGCCTCGGCGAGGCTGGCGCGCAGCTCGTGCAGGGTCTGCCCACCGAACAGCGCCGCCAGCATCAGCCCGTCCGGCACCAGCGCCCGGCGCATCTGGATCAGCTGGCCGACCGGGTCGTTGGCCGCGTGCAGCAGCAGGCTCGACACCACCAGGTCCTGCGAGGCCTCCTCCAGCGGCAGGGCCTCGCCCTCCAGCACATCCGCCCCGGCGGCACCCGCCATGGCGGGCGAGGGGTCGAGCTGGGTCAGCCCGGCGCCGTCCGGCCTGATCGCGGCCGCCACGGCCCCGGCCCCGGTGCCGATCAGCGCGACGCGCGGAAACGTCCGCCGAACCTCGGCCAGCCGCTCCGCCAGCAGCCCGGCCACCTCCCGGTGCAGGAAATCCGCGCCCCCGGCGAAGCCCAGCCGCATCGCCCGGTCGCGCCGTCTGGCGAAGGCGGCCAGATCGAACAAGGCTTTCGGCCCTTCACGCATCCTTAACCCTCCTGCCCTCCGCATATAGCCCTGTCGAACCGATTGCACGAGGGCGGCATCGAATGGGAATCGCGGCACGGATCGTCCCGGCCGCCGGGGCCGTGGCCGGCGCGGTGGCCGATGCGCTGTTCCCGCCCTCCTGCCCGGCCTGCGGCACCGAGACCTCCACCGGCCGCAGCCTCTGCGCCGAATGCTGGGCCGCGACCAGCTTCCTGTCGGCCAATGGCTGCGTCACCTGCGGGCGCGAGATTCCGGGACTGGGCGATCTGCCGGGAGCGGCCCCGCACGGCGTCCGCTGCGGCTCCTGCCAGGCCCATCCGCCCCTGTGGGACCGGGGTGCGGCGGTGCTGGCCTATGACGGGACCGGGCGGCGCCTGGCCCTGGCGCTGAAGCATGGCGACCGGCTGGACATGCTGCCGATGCTGGGCGGCTGGATGCTGCGCGCCGGCGGCGGACTGCTCGGGGACGCGGATCTGATCCTGCCCGTGCCCATGCACTGGACCCGGAGGCTGAAGCGCCGGTTCAACCAGTCGGCCGAGCTGGCGCTGGCCGCCGCCCGGGCCGCCGGCCGCTCGCCGGCGTTCGCGCCCGGCCTGCTGCGCCGCGTCCGCCGCACGCCGAGCCAGGACGGGCGCGACCGGGCGGCGCGGGCCGAGAACCTGAAGGGCGCCTTCGCGCTCGCCCCTGGCGCGGCGGCGCGCATTTCCGGGCGCCGGGTGCTGCTGGTCGACGACGTGCTGACGACCGGGGCCACGCTCAACGGCTGCGCCGCGCTCTGCCGTGGCGCCGGCGCCGCAGGAGTCGACATTCTCGCACTCGCCCTTGTCAGCTTCAACGAAGCGCCCTATCTGCGCAGCCCTTAGAGGCGCCGGATGGCCGTCGCCCAGCGCGGCCGGAGCGCCGATGCCGACCATCGAGATCTACACCACGCCGTTCTGCGGCTACTGCATGATGGCCAAGCGGCTGCTCGGTCAGAAGGGCGTCGCCTTCACCGAGATCGACGTCTCCGGCGACCCGGAGGCGCGCCGGGCGATGATGCAGCGCGCCGGCGGCCGGCGCAGCGTGCCGCAGATCTTCGTCGGCACAACCCATGTGGGCGGCTGCGACGACCTCTATGCGCTCGAGCGCGCCGGCAAGCTCGACCCGCTGCTCGCGGCCTGAGATGCACTCGCCAAACTGACGGCGGCCCGGTAGGGTGCGTGCTCCGCGCCTGCCATCCGGACGAACCGCAATGCAGCTCGACGCCGCCCTGATCCAGCTCACCAGTTCCGACGACCCGGAGGCGAACCTGCCCGTCACCGAAGCGCTGGTCCGCGAGGCGGCGGCCGGCGGCGCCGGGCTGGTCCTGACCCCCGAGGTCACCAACATGGTCTCGGCCAGCCGCGCCGCACAGGACGAGCGCCTGGCGCTCGAGCAGGACGACCGCACCCTCGCCCGGCTCCGCGAGGTGGCGGCCGAGACCGGCATCTGGCTCTCCCTCGGCTCGCTGGCGCTGAAATCCGGCGACCCGGACGGGCGTTTCGTGAACCGGCAGTTCCTGATCGGCCCCGATGGCGGCATCCGCGCGCGCTACGACAAGATCCACATGTTCGACGTCGAGCTCGGCGGCGCCGAGAGTTATCGCGAGTCGAAGGGCTACCGGCCCGGCGGGCGGGCCGTCACCACCGATACGCCCTGGGGCAGGCTTGGCCTGACCATCTGCTACGACATGCGTTTCCCCGCGCTCTACCGGGCGCTGGCCGGGGCCGGAGCGGCGATCCTGACCGTGCCCTCGGCCTTCACCGTTCCCACGGGCCGCGCCCACTGGGAGGTGCTGCTGCGGGCGCGGGCGATCGAGACCGGTTGCTTCGTCCTCGCCGCCGCCCAGTCGGGCAGCCATGCCGCCAGCCAGGGCCGGGCGCGCGAGACCTACGGCCATTCGATCGCCATCGACCCCTGGGGCACGGTGCTGGCGGATGCCGGCGAGGGCGCAGGCGTGACGCGGGTGACGCTCGACCTTGGCAAGGTGGCCGAGACCCGGGCGAAGATCCCGAGCCTGGCCAACGCACGGGCGTTCGGCGGGCCGGATTGAGCAGTGCGCGCCCGAACGGGCGTCGGGGTGAGCGCAACCGCGCCGGTGCTCCGTTCACACGCCCGCGCGTGTCTCCACCAGCCGCGCCAGCAGCGTCGAGCCGAGCGGCAGGATCGAGTCGTCGAAGGTGAATGCCGGATTGTGCAGCATCGCCGTGCCCTGGTGCCCGATGGTGAAATAGGCGCCGGGCACCGCGCGCAGCATGTCGGCGAAATCCTCGGAACCGGTGTTGGGCCGCCCGCCGACGGCGATGTTCTCGGTCCCGGCCACGCCCTTCGCCATGCGGGCGAATTCATGCGACAGCGCCTCGTCGTTCTCCAGAACCCCGAAGATCTCCCGGATATCCGCCTCGACCTCGACGCCGTAGGTGGCGGCGATGCCGGCGCAGACACTCCGGATCCGCTCGCGGACCCGCTCGCGCAGGGCGTCGGTGAACATGCGCACCGTGCCGCGGATCACCGCGTCGCCCGGAATCACGTTGTAGGCCGAGCCGCCGTGAATCTGGGTGACCGACAGGACCACCGCGTCCAGCGGGTCCACGTTCCGGCTGACCACCGATTGCAGCGCCTGCACCAGCGCCGAAGCGGCGACGATGGGGTCGAGCGATTCCTGCGGCCGCGCCGCGTGGCTGCCCTTGCCGGTCACCGTGATGTCGAAGAAATCCGCCCCCGCCATGGCAACGCCGGGGACCACGCGGACCTGGTTCTGCGGCGCGCCGGGGCGGTTGTGGAGCCCGTAGACCTCGTCGCAGGGGAACCGTTCGAACAGCCCGTCCGCCAGCATGGCCCGGGCGCCGCCCAGGCCCTCCTCGGCCGGCTGGAAGATGAACACCGCCGTGCCGGCGAAATCGCGCGTCTCGGCCAGGTAGCGGGCCGCGCCGAGCAGCATGGTGGTGTGCCCGTCATGGCCGCAGGCATGCATCACGCCGGGGGTCTTCGAGCTGAACGGGAGGTTCGTCCGCTCCTCGATCGGCAGGGCGTCCATGTCGGCGCGCAGCCCGATGGCGCGGCCCGGACGGCTCCCGTGCAACACCCCCACGACGCCGGTCTTGCCGATGCCCCTGTGGGTCTCGATCCCCCAGCCTTCCAGCAGCCCGGCGACCACGCCGGAGGTGCGCACCTCCTCGAAGCCGAGCTCCGGATGGGCATGGAGGTCGCGACGGATGGCGGTGAGATCTTCGGCATAGGCCTCGATGCGGTCGATCAGGTTCATGGTCAGCCTTTCCGGGTTCGAGTGCGCGAAGCCTACCGGAAGCCCCGGCGCGGCTCCAATTCATTCCTCCTGCGCCGCCACCACCGCCCCCGGATTGAGGATGCCGTTCGGGTCCAGCGCCGCCTTGATGGCGCGCATCGCGGCCAGCCTGGCGGGGTCGCCGTATTTCTCCAGTTCGCCGGTCTTCATCCGGCCGATGCCGTGCTCGGCGCTGATCGAGCCGCCATGGGCATGCACCAGATCGTGGATCGCCGTCGTCACCGGCCCGGCCAGATGCCTGAACTCGGCCCGGCTGCGGCCCTCCGGCGGAAACACGTTGAAATGCAGGTTGCCGTCCCCGGCATGGCCGAAGCAGTTGGTCCGCAGATCCGGGCCGAGACCCGCGACCAGCCGCCGCGCCTCGGCGATGAAGGCGCCGATCCGGCTCAGCGGCAGCGAGATGTCGTGCGAGGCGATCGGGCCGGTGCGCCGGTTGCATTCGGGGAGGGTCTCGCGCATCCACCACATATGGGTGCGCTGGGCCTCGTTCGCGGCGACCGCGCCGTCGGTGGCGAGACCGGACTCGAGGACCTCCGCCAGGGCCGCCTCGGCGCGCCCGGTCAGGCCGGCCCCGGCCGGGCCGGTGATCTCCAGCAGCACCCGCCACTCCGGGGCGCCCGCCAGCGGATCGGGCCGGTCGGGGTAGTACTGGCGCAGGAACCGGGCCGACTGGGCGGCGATCAGCTCGAAGGCCGTGACACCGTCGCCGAGCCGCTCGCGGAGCGTCTGCAGCAGTGCCAGCGCCGCCTCGGGCGAGGGCACCGCCAGCATTGCCGTCACCGTCTCGCCCGGCAGCGGGAACAGCTTCAGCGCCGCCGCGGTGATCACCCCGAGCGTCCCCTCCGAGCCGATCAGCAGGTGGCGCAGGTCGTAGCCGGTGTTGTCCTTCCGGAGCGGCTTCAGCCCCGAGAGAACCGAGCCATCGGCCAGCACCGCCTCGATCCCGAGGCAGAGGTCGCGGGTATTGCCGTAGCGGAGCACCTGCACGCCGCCCGCATTGGTGGCGAGATTGCCGCCGATCCGGCAGGTGCCCTCGGCGGCAAGCGAGAGCGGAAAGAGCCGCCCCGCCGCCTCGGCCGCGGCCTGCAGGTCGGCCAGGATCACCCCCGCCTCGGCGATGATGGCGCCGTCGTCGGGCAGCACGGCGCGGACCCGGTTCATGCGCTCGAGAGACAGCACCACCGGCGGCGGACCGTCGGTGCAGACCTGCCCGCCGACCAGCCCGGTGCCGCCGCCATAGGGCACGACGCCGATGCGATGGGCGTTGCAGAGGCGCAGGATTGCCGAGACCTGAGCGGTGGATTCCGGCTTCAGCACCGCCGCGGCATGGCCCCGGAACAGGCCGCGCGGTTCGAGAAGGTACGGTTGGGCCGCGTCCGACGCGCCGTCGAGGGCCGCGCCTCCCGCGGCCGCGGCGAGGGCGGCGAGCTGATCGGCTGTGGGGCCGGCGAGCACGGTCATCGGATCAGCCGGCGCCAATCGCCATGTTCCGGTTTCGCTCGAGGCGCCGGATGAAGCTCGGGGCGCCGGGGCGCTTTCTCTCCATGCATGGTCCCCTACCGCTCCGCCGCGCCCCGCGCCAGGCGGTCGTTGATCGCCAGCCCCAGTCCGAACTGCGGCACCGGAGCGACCGCGATGGTGCCGCGGCCGCCCAGCATGGCGTCCAGCGCGCGCAGATGGGCGAAGAGGTTCGCCGCCGCCTCGGCCAGATCGCCATCCGGCGACAGGTTCAGCGCCGGCTCGGCGACCCCTTCCGGATCGAGGCCGAAGCCGAGCCAGGCCTCGCCCGGTTGCGGCCGGTCGGCGTTCAGTCTCAGCTCGGCCCCCGGCGCGTAGTGGCTCGCGAGTTGCCCCGGCGCGGTGATCCCGGCGTGATCGTGCCGGAGGACCGGCGCGCCGAGCGCCGCCTCGATCGCCTCCACCGGCAGGCCGCCGGGGCGAAGCAGGACGGCGCGGTCCCCCTCGAAGCCGAGAATGGTGGATTCCAGGCCCACCGGGCAGGCGCCGCCATCCAGCACCGCGGCGATCCGCCCGCCCAGCGCCTGCGCCACATGGGCTGCGGTGGTGGGGCTGACCTGGCCCGAGGGATTGGCCGACGGGGCGGCCACCGGGCCGCCGAAGGCCCGCAGCAGCTTCCGCGCCAGCGGATGGGCCGGCACCCGCACCGCCAGGGTCGGCAGGCCGGCGCCCACAAGGTCGGAGATTCCGGTATCCGGCCGGGCCGGCGCGACCAGCGTCAGCGGCCCGGGCCAGAATTCGGCGGCGAGGCGGCGCGCCGCCTCCGGCAGGGCCACCAGCCGCCCGGCCGCCTTGACCCCGGTCACATGGACGATCAGCGGATTGAAGCGCGGCCGCTCCTTGACCGCGAAGATCCCGGCCACTGCCCGGCCATCGCAGGCATCGGCGCCGAGGCCGTAGACCGTCTCGGTCGGGAAGGCCACGAGTTCCCCCTCGCGCAGCAGTTCCGCCGCCCGGCTGATGCCGGCCGCGTCGGGCGCGAGGATTTCGGTCGTCCGCACTCTTGCCCGCGCTCCCGGCTTTGGCCTAACGAGGGATCCGGCCCCGGCAGGGCCTTTGCCCGGGCTGGGGAACCGATTACCCTGCCCCCCGCTTCAGGCAAGCAGACGCTGAGGACCGATGATGACCTACCGCGCGCCCCTGGCCGAGATGGAGTTCTGTGCCGCCCGTATCGTCGGGCAGGGCGAACTGGCCCGGACCGCGCGCTTCGCCGAGGCGACGCCCGAGACCCGGAGCGCCATCCTGGCCGAGGCGGCGAAGCTCTGCGAGGGCGTGCTGGCACCGGTCAACCGCAACGGCGACCTGCACCCGGCGCGGCTGGAGAACGGCGTGGTGCGCTGCCCGCCCGGCTTCCGCGAGGCATATGCCGCCATCGCCGAGGGCGGCTGGGTCGGCATCACCGGCAGCCCCGACTACGGCGGCATGGGCCTGCCGCAGTGCTTCGCCACCTTCGTCAACGAGATGATGGCATCATCCTGTCTCGCCCTTTCCCTCAATCCGCTGATGAGCCAGGGCCAGATCGAGGCGCTGGAGCATCATGCCTCGGACGCGATCAGGGACCTCTACCTGCCGAAGCTGAACGCCGGGCTCTGGAACGGCACCATGAACCTGACCGAGCCCCATGCGGGCTCGGATGTGGGCGCGCTCTCGACCAGGGCGGAGCCGAACGGCGACGGCACCTATGCGATCAGCGGCCAGAAGATCTTCATCTCCTGGGGCGACCACGACGTCGGCGAGAACATCTGCCACCTGGTGCTGGCGCGGCTGCCGGACGGCGGGCCGGGGACCAAGGGGATCTCGCTTTTCCTGGTGCCGAAATACCTGCCCGACGCGAACGGCGATCCCGGAGTGGCCAACAGCCTCCGCCCGGTAAGCCTCGAGCACAAGCTGGGGCTGCACGGCTCGCCGACCGCGGTGATGGAGTACGACCGGGCCACCGGCTGGATCGTCGGCCGGCCCCATGGCGGCATGGCGGCGATGTTCACCATGATGAACAACGCCCGGCTCGGCGTCGGCGTCGAGGGACTGGGGATCGCCGAGGCGGCGACCCAGAAGGCGATGGCCTTCGCGCTGGAGCGCAGGCAGGGCCGCACGGCGGACGGATCGGACACGATCATCGGGCATGCCGATGTGCGCCGGATGCTGATGCGGATGAAATCGCTGACCCGGGTGGTGCGCGCGATCTGCTACGACTGCGCCTTCTCGCTCGACATGGGGCGGGCCGCCGACGACCCGGACGAGCGCGAGCGCCACGCCCGGCGGGGCGCCTTCCTGACCCCGATCGCCAAGGCCTTCGGCACCGAGACCGGGATCGAGGTCGCCCAGCTCGGCGTCCAGGTCCATGGCGGCATGGGGTATATCGAGGAGACCGGCGCCGCCCAGTTCCTGCGCGACGCCCGGGTGACCGCGATCTACGAGGGAACCAACGGCATCCAGGCGATGGATCTGGTGGGGCGCAAGCTCACACTCGACGGCGGCGAGACGGCGCGGGCATTGATCGGCGAGATCGCCGAGACCGGCGCCGAGCTGGCGGCAATGGGCGGCGCCTTCGCCCCGATGGCGGATGCCGTGGCCGAAGTGGTCGGCGCCGCCCACGGCGCCACCGGCTGGATGCTCGCCGCCGGCGACCAGAACGACCGCAACGCCGGGGCGACGCCCTATCTGCGGCTGATGGCGCTGGCGCTCGGCGCCCATTATCTCGGCCGCGGCGCGCTGGCGGCCCGCGGAACGCCGATGGAGGCGGGTTGCCTCGCCTATGCGCAGTTCTTCGCCACCCAGGTCGCGCCCGAGGCCGCGGCCCTGGCCCATGCCGCGACCCAGGGCGCCGCGCCGCTCTACGCGCTCGATGCCGAGACCCTGAGCGCATGAACGACCTCCCGGCCGGGGCCTCGGCCCTTCACCACCCCTGGGACGAGCCGCCGCCGCCCGGCGCGGTCACCGAGATCGCGCCCGGCGTGCTCTGGGCGCGCCTGCCGCTGCCGATGGCGCTCGACCACGTCAATGTCTATGCGCTCGACGACGGCGACCGCTGGACCCTGATCGACACCGGTCTCGACTGGAAGACGGGCCGCGCCGCGTGGGAGGCGCTGCTGGCCAGGTCCGCTCGCCGGCAAGCCGGTCGGGCGCGTGATCCTGACCCATCACCATCCGGACCATATCGGCCTCGCCGGCTGGTTCGCGGAGCGAGGCGCCGAGATCTGGGCAACCCGGGTCGCATGGCTGTTGGGCCGGATGCTGACGCTGGACCACCACGAGCGGCCGACCGGGCAGCATCTCGCCTTCCGCCGCCGGGCCGGAATGCCGGCGGACATGCTCGCAGCCTATGCCGCCGAGCGGCCCTTCAATTTCTCGACCTGCGTGGCGCCGATCCCGCTCGGCTTCCGGGCGATCGACGAGGGCGACCGGATCACCATGGCCGGGCGGAGCTGGGCCGTGCATTTCGGCCACGGCCATGCGCCATCCCACGCCACTTTCTGGTCCGGCGACGGACTGGTTCTGGCAGGCGACCAGGTGATCCCGGGCATTTCGTCCAACATCAGCGTCTACCCGACCGAGCCCGAGGCCGATCCGCTGGGCGACTGGCTGGAAAGCTGCCGGCGGCTCCGCACCCATGCCCGGCCCGACAACCTCGTGCTGCCGGGTCACAAGCTGCCCTTCCGCGGGCTCGCCTTCCGGCTCGGCCAGCTGATCGAGAACCACGAAGGCGCGCTGGCGCGGATCGAGGCCGGGCTTGCCGGGCGATCGCTGACCGCCGTAGAAGCCATGCCGGCGATCTTCCGCCGCCCGATCGGCCCCGGAGAGTTCGGGCTCGCCATCGGCGAGGCGGTGGCGCATATGAACCACCTGATGCGCCTCGGCCGGGTGCAACGCGGCGAAGACTCCGAGGGCGCGTGGCGTTTCACCCTGACGGCGCGGTAAGGCCGGAAACGACACATCAAATCGTGTGGATTGCGGCAAATGGCCCCGACAACGCGATTTGCCCCATCGCGGGTTCCGGCTATACAGGGCCCGAACATTGCCGGATCGACTCGCATGGAGGGGCAGACATGGGCGAATACAAGCACGGCTCGATGGACACGACCGAGCAGGAAAAGACTTTCGCCGGACTGATCAAGGCGTCCGTCATCGTGATTGTCGCAACGGTCATGGCACTGATCTTTCTCGCCTTCGTCGGGACCTGACCGCGCGGGCAGACCCGAGTTTACCGGCGGACGGCCGCGGGCGTGACGGGAGCTCGCGGCGCAGCGCCGTTTCCGACTGACGCCGCCAGCGGAGGCCTCGCATGAAGATCGCCATTCCCACGGAGACGCGCGAGCACGAGACCCGTGTCGCCGCGACGCCGGAGACGGTGAAGAAGTTCGCCGGGCTCGGCGCCAGGATCGCGGTCCAGTCCGGCGCCGGCGCCGGCTCCAGCATCCCGGACGCCGCCTTCGAGGCCGTCGGCGCCGAGATCGGCAAGACCTTCGCCGCCACGGTGAAGGACGCCGACATCGTGCTCAAGGTGCAGCGACCGACCGCGGCCGAGCTGAAGAGCCTGGCCAAGGGCCAGAAGCTGTTCTGCATCATGTCGCCCTATGCCGAGCGCGAGATCATGGAGGGCTGCGCCCAGAAGGGCGTCGACGCCTTCGCCATGGAGTTCATGCCCCGCATCACCCGCGCCCAGTCGATGGACGTGCTCTCCAGCCAGGCCAACCTCGCCGGCTACAAGGCGGTGATCGAGGCCGCCAATGCCTATGGCCGCGCCTTCCCGCAGATGATGACGGCGGCGGGCACCGTGGCCCCGGCCAAGGTCTTCATCATGGGCGTCGGCGTCGCCGGGCTCCAGGCCATCGCCACCGCGCGCCGCCTCGGCGCCATCGTCACCGCGACCGACGTCCGCCCCGCGACCGAGGAGCAGGTCGCCTCGCTCGGCGGCAAGTTCATCGCGGTGAAGAACGAGGAGTTCATGCAGGCGCAGACCACGGGCGGCTACGCGAAGGAGATGTCCGACGACTACAAGCGCCAGCAGGCCGAACTGGTCGCCGGGCACATCGCCAGGCAGGACATCGTGATCACCACGGCGCTGATCCCCGGCCGCAAGGCGCCGGTGCTGGTCAACGCGGCGATGGTCGCCTCGATGAAGCCCGGCTCGGTGATCGTCGACCTCGCGGTCGAGCAGGGCGGCAACGTGGAGGGCGCCGAGCTCGACAAGGTCGCGGTGACGGCGAACGGCGTGAAGATCCTCGGCTTCGCCAACATGCCGGGCCGGCTCGCCGCCGATACCTCGGCACTGTTCGCGCGCAACCACTTCAACTTCCTGTCGCCCTTCATCAAGGACGGCGCGCTGGCGCTCGACGACGCGGACGAGCTCGTCACCGGCATCCGGCTGACGAAGGACGGCGCGGTGGTCCATCCGAACTTCGCCGCCAAGGAGGGCTGAGCCATGTTCCTGCCGATGTCGTCGGAAACCCTCAAGCAGGCGGCCGAGCGTGCCGCCGAGGCCGCGGCCGAGTTCGCCCGGATCGCCACCGAGATGGCCGACGCAGCACCGGGCGCCGCCGACGCGGCCGCCCACGGCGCCACGGCGGCGACCGGGATCGACCCGTTCATGTTCCGCCTGGCGATCTTCGCGCTGGCCTGCTTCGTCGGCTACTACGTGGTCTGGTCGGTGACCCCGGCGCTGCACACGCCGCTGATGTCGGTGACCAACGCGATCTCCTCGGTGATCGTGGTGGGCGCGCTGGTCGCGGCCGGCGCCGACCTCGACGCGGGGGCCACCTGGGCGACGCGGATCTTCGGCTTCCTGGGCGTGATCCTGGCGTCCGTGAACATCTTCGGCGGCTTCCTGGTCACCGAGCGGATGCTGGCCATGTACAAGAAGAAAGACTGAGGGGGGCGGACAGATGGCCAATCTCGCTGCATTCGCCTACCTGGTCTCGGGCGTCCTGTTCATCCTGGCGCTCAGGGGGCTGTCGCACCCGACGAGCAGCCGCCAGGGCAACCGCTTCGGCATGATCGGCATGGCCCTCGCCATGCTGACGACGCTGTTCGTGTTCTCGCCGCCGGCGAGCTTCCTCGGCTGGCTCCTGATCCTGATCGGCCTCGCCGCCGGCGGCGGCGCCGGCGCGGTGATCGCCAAGCGGGTGCCGATGACCGCCATGCCGCAGCTCGTCGCCGCCTTCCACTCGCTGGTCGGCCTCGCGGCGGTGTTCGTGGCCGCGGGCGCGCTCTACTCGCCCGAGGCCTTCGGCATCGGCGAGGCGGGAGCCATCCATACCGGCTCGATCATCGAGATGTCGCTCGGCGTCGCGATCGGCGCCGTGACCTTCACCGGCTCGGTGATCGCCTTCGCCAAGCTCGACGGGCGCATGTCCGGGGCGCCGATCCTGCTGCCCTCGCGGCACATGATCAACATCGCCCTCGGTGCCGCGCTGGTGCTGATGGTGATCCTGCTGATCACCACCCAGTGGACCGGCTGGTTCTGGCTGATCACGCTGGCCGCGCTGGCGCTCGGCGTCCTGATCATCATCCCGATCGGCGGCGCCGACATGCCGGTCGTGATCTCGATGCTGAATTCCTATTCCGGCTGGGCGGCGGCGGGCATCGGCTTCACGCTCGGCAACACCGCGCTGATCATCACCGGCTCGCTGGTCGGCTCGTCGGGCGCGATCCTCAGCTACATCATGTGCCGCGGCATGAACCGGGCCTTCCTGTCGGTGATCCTCGGCGGCTTCGGCGGCGAGGACACCAGCGCGGCCACCGCCGGCGGCGGCGAGCAGAAGCCGGTCAAGCGGGGCTCGGCCGACGATGCGGCCTTCATCATGTCGAACGCCGGATCGGTCATCATCGTGCCCGGCTACGGTTTCGCGGTCGCCCAGGCCCAGCATGCGCTCCGCGAGATGGCCGACAAGCTGAAGGCGCACGGGGTGACGGTGAAGTACGCCATCCATCCGGTGGCGGGCCGGATGCCTGGCCACATGAACGTGCTGCTGGCCGAGGCGAATGTCCCTTACGACGAGGTGTTCGAGCTCGAGGACATCAACTCCGAGTTCGCCCAGACCGACGTGGTCTACGTGATCGGCGCGAACGACGTCACCAACCCCTCGGCCAAGACCGACCCGAAGTCGCCCATCGCCGGCATGCCGGTGCTGGACGTGGAGAAGGCCAAGACGGTGCTGTTCGTCAAGCGCTCGCTGGCCTCGGGGTATGCCGGCATCGACAACCCGCTGTTCTACATGGACCAGACCATGATGCTGCTGGGCGACGCCAAGAAGATGACCGAGGACATCGTCAAGGCGATGGAGTAGGGCTTCGTCGGAACGTTTCGGGGCCGCGCGATGAAAACCGCGCGGCCCCGTGCTATTCTGCGGCGATGAAACGGATGCGCCTTCTGCTCCGGGCCGCCGCGGGCGCGGCGCTGGTCTATGTTCTTGTGTGCGCCGGTCTCATCGTCTCGGCGCGGACCCTGATCTACCCGTTCCAGGAAGGCTATTCGGCCGCGACGCCCGTCGGAGTGCCGGGCGCAAGGCCGGCGACCATCATTGCCGCCGACGGAACCCCGGTCACCGTCTGGGTCGTCCCGCCGTCAGGACCCCGGCCAGTCATTCTCTATTTCATGGGCAACGCCGGCGCGCTGCCGATGAACGGACCGCGGCTGGCCGAGCTGGCGCTCGGGGGCTTCGGAGTCGCGGCGCTCAACTACCGCGGCGCCGGCGGCGCGCCGGGATCGCCGACGCAGGACGCGCTGACCGCGGATGCGCTGGCACTCTATGACGGACTGGCGGACCTTCTGGGCAAGCCGGTTCCGGCGCAGGACCGGGTGATCTTCGGCACCTCCCTCGGCGCCGCGGTCGCGGTCCAGCTTGCGGCCCGACGGCCCGCCGCGGCACTGATCCTGGAGGCGCCGTTCAACCGCATGTGCGAGGTGGCCAAGGTCCACTACCCGTTCATCCCGGCCTGCCTGCTGTTGCCCTATGACCGCTGGGACTCGGCGGCGCTCATCGGCCGGCTGGCGATGCCGGTCCTGATCCAGCACGGGGAAGCGGACGATCTGATCCCGCTCTCCCAGGGCCGGGCGCTGTTCGACGCCGCCCCGGAGCCCAAGCGGCTGATCGTCTATCCCGGCGGCAACCACAACGACCTGCGGCTCTACGGCGCGGGAATCGACGCCATCGAGTTCATCGAGAGCGCCCTCGGACACTGAGGCCTTGGGGGTTCACCGGCCCGCAAACATCGGTTAACGCCGGTCCGCGCTGATGTCTGCGCCTCGACACGCAGCGGCGCAGGGAGGTGATTGCATGTGAGCAGCAGGACCCACGGTCACGGAACTTGAAGCGACGCCGATCTTGACGGTCAATGAACCCGTTGTCCCGATTCAGGACGGTCCGGCCAGCGGCTCCGGCCCGTCCTCGCCCAGGATCATCTGCTCCATTCCCTCCAGCACCAGGCAGGTCAGGTTGCCGGAGAAGACCGCGCCGGTATCGATGCCGATGCGGTTGCGCCGCAGGTCCACCGTTTCGGTGGGCGTGTGGCCGTGGACGATCACGGCGCCATGATCTTCGTCGGAGGCAAGGAAGCGGCGCCGGATCCAGAGCAGGTCGTCCAGCGCCTGCGATTCCAGCGGCACGCCGGGCTTCACGCCGGCGTGGACGAAGGCATAGTCGCCATAGCGCAGCATCGGCATCAAGCCGGTCAGGAAGTTCGCGACATCGACCGGGACGGCGCGGGTCAGTTCCTCGCGCAGAAGCCGGCGCGCTTCGGCGCCCTGCGCGTGCGCACCGGCCATGCCGTCGATGCCGAAGGAATCGAGCGTCTCGATGCCGCCATTGTCCATCCAGACATCGAACCCGGCCGTCGCGGGATCGGCG
Organism: uncultured Pseudomonadota bacterium; assembly: GCA_963700775.1. Lineage (GTDB taxonomy): Bacteria > Pseudomonadota > Alphaproteobacteria > Rhodobacterales > Rhodobacteraceae > Thermohalobaculum. The sequence continues at coordinate 32,497 of CAVOYU010000016.1, read as the reverse complement.
AGGAAATCGATCAGGAAACCGTCGTGGTTGCCGAGCAGGAAATCGGCCCGGCCGGAGTTGCGGTACTCCAGCAGCATCCGCAGCACGCCGGCGGAGTCCGGCCCCCGGTCGACATAATCGCCGAGATGGATCACCCGCCAGTCGGCGGCCGGACGCTCGGCGAGGTCGGCCTCGATCCGGGCATGGATCCCTGCCAGCAACCCGGTGCAGCCATGCACGTCGCCGATGGCATAGAGACGCAGCCCCTCGGGCGCCCGGGCGTCGGGCAACATCACCATTTCCGCCTCCCATGTCCCGGAAGCGCACCGCCCCGCAAAGACGAACCCCCGCAAGGTCGTTGCGGGGGCTGAACGCTTGATGCGCCCTGGTCCATGCCGGGACGCTTTCGGTATCGCTTCAGAGAAGACCTTCGCGCTGCGCCTTCTTGCGCGCCAGCTTCCGCGCCCGGCGGATTGCCTCGGCCTTCTCCCGCGCGCGCTTCACCGACGGCTTCTCATAATGCTGCCGCAGCTTCATCTCGCGGAAGATGCCTTCACGCTGCATCTTCTTCTTAAGCGCCCGAAGCGCCTGATCGACGTTGTTGTCGCGAACCAGTACCTGCACCTACGTCACCACCTTTCCAGTTTTCGATTTCCGCAGGAGGGCTCTATATACATAGGCTGATACCCGCTGTCCACAGGCGCCGGCTGCCGCCGAAAGTCGCAGGAAATCCGATGAAAAAGCCGCGCAAAAGCGAGGAGCAGCACCTCTGCGAGGCCCGCGAGCGGCTGATCGCCGCCGCCCTCCCGCACATCGCCTTCGACGGCTGGACCGAAACCGCTCTGGCGGCCGCCATCGCGGATTCGGGCGTCGAGGCCGGGCTCGCGCGGCTCGCCTTCCCGCGCGGCGGAATCGACATGGCGCTCGAATTTCACCGCTCCGGCGACCGGGCGCTCGCCGCGGAGGCCGCCGATGCCGGTCTCCGGGCGATGCGGATCCGAGACCGGATCACCCATTGCGTCAGGCGCCGGATCGAGCTGGTGGCCGAGCACCGCGAGGCGGTGCGCCGAGGCGCGTCGCTGCTGGCGATGCCGCTCCACGCTCCCGAGGGCGCCAAGGCGATCTGGGAGACGGCGGACAGCATCTGGAACCTCTGCGGCGACGACGCCGCCGACTACAACTGGTACACCAAGCGGATGATCCTCGCCTCGGTCTATTCGGCCACGCTGCTCTACTGGCTCGGCGACACCAGCCCGGACAGCGAGCGCAGCTGGGCTTTCCTCGACCGCCGGATCGAGGATGTCATGCGGTTCGAGAAGACCAAGGCGCAGCTTCGCGAGAACCCGCTGGCGCGGGCCGCCATGTGGGCCCCGATGCAGCTCCTGAAGCATCTCCGCCCCCCGGCGGAGCGGGGCTAGGAGCGCCTCCCGCCCGGCCGCGCGCCGGGGTCAGCCGCGCCTGGCACCCGGCAGACGCGTGACATGGCCCATCTTGCGCCCGGCCCGGGCCTCGGCCTTGCCATAGAGGTGCAGCCCGTCGCCCGAGCGGGCGAGGTCGAACCAGGCGTCGGCTTCCGCGCCGATCAGGTTGGTCATCACGGCATCCGAGTGGCGCGACCCGTCGCCAAGCGGCCAGCCGGCCACGGCGCGGATGTGCTGCTGGAACTGGTCGATCACGCAGGCCTCGATGGTCCAGTGGCCCGAATTGTGCACCCGCGGCGCGATCTCGTTCACCAGCATCCGGCCGTCCGGAGCCTGGAACAGCTCGACACCCATCACCCCCACATAATCGAGGGCGTTCAGGATCCGGCCCGCGATCAGCACAGCGTCCGCCTTCGCCGCCGCGGAAATACCGGCCGGCACCGTGGTCGTGTGCAGGATGCCGTCGCGGTGGACGTTCTCGCCCGGATCGAAGCACACGACCTCGCCGCCGAGACCGCGGGCGCCGATCACCGAGACCTCGCGCTGGAACCGCACGAAACCCTCCAGCACCGACGGCGCCCGGCCGATCTCGTCCCAGGCGGCATCGGCCCGGCAGGCGTCGGCGATGCGGATCTGGCCCTTGCCGTCATAGCCGAGGCGGCGGGTCTTCAGGATCGAGGGCGTGCCGATCTCGGCCAGCGCTGCCTTCATCTCCCTCAGATCGCCGACCGGGCGCCAGGGCGCGACCGCAATGCCGAGGCCGCCCAGGAAGCCCTTCTCCGCCACCCGGTCCTGGCTGACCTCGAGCGCCCGCGGATTGGGCCGGACCGGCGCATGGGCCGCCAGCACCTCTGCGGTGCGCGCCGGCACGTTCTCGAATTCGAACGTCACCACATCGACCGAGCCGGCGAACCGTGCCAGCGCTTCGGCGTCGTCATAGGAGGCGGTGGTGACGGCGGCGGCCACGTCGCCCGCGGGCGGATTCGGCGCCGGCTCGTAGATATGGCATTTCAGCCCCAGCCGGGCCGCGGCGATGGAAAGCATCCGCCCAAGCTGCCCGCCGCCGAGGATGCCGATGGTGCTGCCGGGCGGAAGGGCTGCCTCAGCCACGCTCGGGTTCCTCGGCCACGGCCGCGCTCTGCCCGGCCCGCCAGGCATCGAGCCTGGTCGCCAGGCCGCTGTCCGTCGTGGCGATGATGGCGGCCGCCAGGAGCCCGGCATTGGCCGCACCCGCCTCGCCGATGGCCAGCGTGCCGACAGGCACCCCCTTCGGCATCTGGACGATGGAGAGCAGGCTGTCGAGGCCCGAGAGCGCCCGGCTCTGCACCGGCACGCCCAGCACCGGAATCCGCGTCTTCGAGGCCAGCATCCCCGGCAGATGCGCCGCACCCCCGGCCCCGGCGATGATCGCGCGCAGGCCACGGCCGGCGGCGGCCTCGGCATAGGCGAACATCCGGTCGGGGGTCCGGTGGGCCGAGACGATCCGGACCTCGTGCGGCACGCCGAGCTCGTCCAGCACCGCCGACGCGTGCTTCATGGTCGGCCAGTCCGACTGGCTGCCCATCACGATCCCGACCTGCGCATCCGCCATCGCCGCCAAGCCCCTTGCTGTCGCCCCGGATGGCCTCCGGAAAGCGCGCACTATACCGGCGGGCGGCGGCCCCGCAAGCGCTCAGGCGATGATGTCCGGATAGATCTTGTCCTCGACCCGGGCGATCTCGTCCTTGATCTGCAGCTTGCGCTTCTTGAGCCGCTTCAGCCTGATCTGGTCGCCCAGCGGCGACTGCGAAAGCTCGGCAATCTCCTCGTCGAGAGCACGGTGCTGCCGCTTCAGTTCGCCGAGTTCGGCGAGCAGCACTTCGTTCTGATCCATGAGCTTCATAAACCGTTCGGCCTCGGGCACGGAGCGGGTTCGGCGCGAATATACACCAGCCCTCCGGCGCGCACAGCGGTTTTTGCTGCGAATCGCGGGATTTCGCGCTGCCGCCGGTTGAATGGAAACGGGCGCGGGCCTAGCTTCCGGCAGCACCCGCGGGAAGGGAAGGCCACGAATGACGACGAAAATCGGAATGATCGTGCTGGCGCTGCTCGCGGCGTGGTTCCTGCTGGTGAAACCGATCCTCGGCGGCGGCAAGGCGGCGGCAAGGAAGGCCAAGCCGACCCCGGCGCCCACCGCCCTCGAAGCCTGCCCCCGCTGCGGGGTCTACCGGGCGCCCGGCGGGCGCTGCAACTGCGACGCAGACGCTCCGGGACAGGGCTGACGAGGTGGCAAGGGGGAGCCTCGGCGTACCGCCCGCATCCGGAGCCGGGGCATAGGGGGCGCAGGCCGGCCATATGGACGCGGTTCTCCTGATCCTCGGGATCGTCCTTCTGATCGGCGCCGGCGACTCGCTGGTCCGGGGCGCGGTGGCGCTCAGCCTGTCGCTCGGCATCCCTGCGATCATTGTGAGCGCCACGATCATCGCCTTCGGAACCTCGGCCCCCGAACTCATCATCTCGGTCGATGCGGCGCTCAGCGATGCCCCGGGCATCGCGCTCGGCAACGTGGTCGGCTCGAACATCGCCAATGTGCTGCTGGTGCTCGGACTTCCGGCCCTGATCGCGCCGATCGCCGGCGCCGGGCGCGACACCCACCGCAGCCTCTGGCTGATGCTCGGGGCGACGGCGCTGTTCGCCGCCCTGATGCAGGGGGGCGTGATCTGGGCCTGGGGCGGAGCGGTGCTGATGGCGGCCGCGGTGTTCATGGTGTGGGATGCGGTCCGGCAGGCGCGGTCGGCCCGCAGCGGTCCCGACTACGCGCTCAGGGATCAGATCACCGAGCTTGAACGCGTCAGCCCCCACATGGCGCGGTGGAAGATCGCGCTGCTGACACTGGGGGGCCTGGCTCTCCTGCCTGTCGGCGCCCATCTTCTCGTTGAGGGCGCGCGGGGGATCGCCCGCGAGCTTGGCGTCTCCGAGGCGGCGATCGGGCTGACCGTGGTCGCACTCGGCACCTCGCTGCCCGAACTCGCCACCACGGTGATGGCGGCGCTGCGCGGCCGGCAGGAGGTGGCGCTCGGCAACGTCATCGGCTCCAACATCTTCAATCTGACCGCCATCGTCGGCGCCGCCGCGCTGGCGAGCCCGCTGGCGGTGCCGGCGGCGATCGCCGGGCGCGATCTCTGGGTGATGATCGGCGCGAGCCTGCTCCTGACCCCCTATGTGCTGTTTGGACGCCGGATCGGGCGGATCGAGGGCGCGGCGTGGCTGGCGCTCTATGCCGGCTTTGTCTACTACGCTGTGACGGCTTGAAGGGATCAATGCATGACGGAGCCGCAAGAGTCCGGACGCCCCCGCGCCCTGGTCACGGGGGCGGCCAGGCGCATCGGCCGGGCGATGGCGCTGGATCTCGCCCGGCGCGGCTGGGACGTGGCGATCCATTACAACGGCTCGGCGGAAGCGGCCGGGGCGACGGCGGCCGAGGCACGGACGCTGGGGGCGGCGGCGGCGGTACTCCAGGCCGACCTGCTGGATGAAGGCGCGACCGCCGGTCTGGTCGAGCGGGCGGCCGAGGCGCTCGGCGGCCCGCTCTCGCTCCTGATCAACAATGCCTCGCTGTTCGAGAACGACCAGATCGCCACCATGACCCGCGAAAGCTGGGACCGTGGCGTCGAGACCAACCTCCGGGCACCGGTCCTGCTGACCCAGCGGTTCGCCGCCCAGGCGCCGCGGGCGGTGACCGATGCCAGGGGCGAGCCGGTCGCGCAGGCCTCGGTGATCAACATGATCGACCAGCGGGTGTGGAAACCGACCCCCTTCTTCATGTCCTACACGCTGGCGAAGTCGGCGCTGCTGACCTTCACCCGCACCGCCGCCCAGGCGCTTGGCCCCCATGTGCGCGTCAACGCCATCGGCCCGGGCCCGACCCTGCCGGCGGAGCGCGAATCGGACGCCCATTTCGCCCGCCAGCGCAACGCCTGCATCCTCGGCCGCGGCGCCGACCCGGACGACATCCTCGCGGCCATGCGATTCCTGCTGGAGTGCAAGGCCTTCACCGGCCAGATGCTGGCTGTCGACGGTGGCCAGCATCTGATCTGGAAGGGTCCGGATACTGGCGAAATCACTCGGTGAGGCAGTTCGCCGGCACGTATTTGACTGATGACTCAATCGACTTTTCCACGCGAATTCGGCTCCGTTACAGTCTTGTCAGAATTTCTTCGGGGAATCATGGATTTGGTCCAAGAAAAATTCTTTTCCCTTTGGAATCATGGGGTTGCAAAAGTGCACAATTTTTAGCCAATCCAATTGACGGCATTGAGACTCAAGGGAAATCATCGTTCGAGCGCAAATTGCCGACAGAGTTGTCCACAGATTCCGGGGACTCCTTTTCCCTTGCACCGCGCATCCTGACAGAGTAGCGCGCAGGCGAATCTCATGACCGACGAACCGACCAAGAATGGCGGCCCGGCGGCCCCGGAAACCACCCCCGCGGGACCCTCGGTGATCCGGCGCTACCTGCGCAATCTGGGCGACGCGCCCGGCGTCTACCGCATGCTCGATGCCGAGGGCGGGGCGCTCTATGTGGGCAAGGCCCGGTCGCTGAAGAAACGGGTCGCGGCCTACGCCAAATATGCCGGCCACTCGAACCGCATCCAGCGCATGATCGCGGCCACGCGCCGCGATGGAGTTCATCACCACCCGGACCGAGACCGAGGCGCTGCTGCTGGAGGCGAACCTCATCAAGCGACTGAAGCCCCGCTTCAACGTGCTGCTGCGCGACGACAAGAGCTTCCCGCACATCCTGATCGAGGACGGCGACTGGCCGCTGATGCGCAAGCACCGCGGCGCCCGGCGCGAGAAGGGGCGCTACTTCGGACCCTTCGCCTCGGCGGGCGCGGTGAACCGGACCCTGAACCAGCTGCAGAAGGCCTTCCTGCTCCGCACCTGCTCGGACTCGGTCTTCCAGAGCCGGACGCGCCCCTGCCTGCTGCACCAGATCAAGCGCTGCGCCGCCCCCTGCGTCGGCAAGGTGAGCGCCGGGGACTACGCGGCGCTGGTGCAGGACGCGACCCGATTCCTCGAGGGCCGCTCGACCCGGGTGCAGGGGGAACTGGCCGGCCGTATGGCCGAGGCCAGCGCGGCGATGGAGTTCGAGCGCGCCGCGGTCTACCGCGACCGGCTCCGGGCGCTCGCCCATGTGCAGGGCCATCAGGGCATCAACCCCCGGCTGACCGCCGAGGCGGACGTGGTGGCGCTTCACCGCGACGGGGCGCAGGCCTGCGTGCAGGTGTTCTTCTTCCGCTCGCACCAGAACTGGGGCAACCGGGCCTATTTCCCGCGCATCTCGGCCGAGGAGGAGGACGGCGAGATCCTCGAGGCGTTCCTCGGCCAGTTCTATGCCGAGAAGAGCCCGCCGCGCATGGTGCTGCTGAGCCATGCCATCGAAGGCGGCGCGCTCCTGACCGAGGCGCTGTCCACGCTCGCCGGGCGGCGCGTGGTGGTCGCCCTGCCCCGGCGCGGCGAGAAGCGCGAGCTGGTCGACCACGCGCTGCAGAACGCCCGCGAGGCGCTCGGCCGCAAGATGGCCGAGAGCGCCAGCCAGGCGCAAGCTGCTCGCCGCGCTCGCCGAGGGTTTCGGCCTCGACCAGCCGCCCGGGCGGATCGAGGTCTACGACAACAGCCACATCCAGGGCGCGCACGCGGTCGGCGCGATGATCGTCGCCGGGCCCGAAGGCTTCGAGAAGGGCCAGTACCGCAAGTTCAACATCCGGGGCGGCGACCTGACGCCGGGCGACGACTTCGGCATGATGAAGGAGGTGCTGACCCGCCGCTTCCAGCGCCTGGTCAAGGAGGACCCGGACCGCGAGGGGACCGCCTGGCCCGACCTCGTGCTGATCGACGGCGGCGCCGGGCAGGTCGCGGCGGCGGCGGGCGTGCTGGCCGAGCTCGGCATCGAGGACGTGCCGCTGGTCGGCGTCGCCAAGGGCATCGACCGCGACGCCGGCAAGGAGGAGTTCCACGCCCCCGGCCGCCGGCCGTTCGCGCTGCCGTTCCGCAGCCCCGCCCTCTACTTCGTGCAGCGGCTGCGCGACGAGGCGCACCGCTTCGCCATCGGCGCTCACCGGGCGAAGCGGTCGAAGGCGGTCGGCGCCACGCCGCTCGACGAGGTGCCCGGCATCGGCCCGGCGCGCAAACGCGCCCTGCTGGCGCATTTCGGCTCGGCCAAGGCGGTCAGCCGCGCCGGGCTTGCCGACCTGAAGCTTGTCGACGGTATTTCGGCGACGATGGCCGAGGCGATCCACGCCTTCTTTCACGGCGATCGCTGATCCGGTTTGCCCGGCATTGCCGCTGCCCCTTCCTGCACGTAAAAGGGGTCTGGGAACCGGCGGGGCCCGGCCCCGCCCGGCGACGATGAGGGTGATGCGTTGAACTGGACCATCCCGAACCTGCTGAGCATCCTCCGCGTGCTCGCCGCGCCCTTTGTCGCCATCGTCTTCGCGATCTTCGACCGTCCCGACGCCGACCGGATCGCGGTCGCGATCTTCGTCGTGGCGGCGCTGACCGACTACCTGGACGGCATTCTCGCCCGCGGCCTCGGCCAGGAAAGCGCCTTCGGCCGCATGCTGGACCCGATCGCCGACAAGGCGATGGTGATGATCGCGCTGGCGATCCTCGTCCACCTCTACGACATGCGCTGGCAGATCGTGGTCCCCGCGGCGATCATCATCCTGCGGGAGGTGCTGATCTCGGGGCTGCGCGAGTTCCTGGGCGAGGTCAAGCTCGCGGTCACGCGGCTTGCGAAGTGGAAGACCACGCTGCAAATGATTGCGATCTGCCTCCTGCTGCTGCGCGGCGCGGTGCTTCCCGTCGAGGGCGGCCGGCCGCTGCCTCCGATCTTCCAGAAGGCCCTCGAGATGGTCGGAATCGGGGTGGGCTCGATCGGCCTGCTGCTGATCTGGGTCGCCGCCTGGTTCACCCTGGTGACCGGCGGGGATTACCTGCTGAAGGCGATGCCCTATATTCGCGAGAAGGAGCGTGCCGGCGGACGGCGCGCGACCGATCCCGAGCCCTGAGACCGGCTCCGGCCAAGGAGACGACATGCAGGTTCTCTATTTTGCCTGGCTGCGCGAGCGCGTCGGCTCCGCCGCCGAGCAGATCGACCCCGGCGATGCCCGGACGGCGCGGGAACTGGTCGAGCGCCTGAAGGCGAGCGATCCGCGCTATGCCGCCGCCTTCGCCGACCTCGCCGCGGTCAGGGTCGCCGTCGATCAGGAGATGGCAGACCTCGACGCGCCGATTGCCGGCGTCCGCGAACTCGCCTTCTTCCCGCCGGTGACCGGAGGCTGAGATGCCGGTCTCGGTCCAGCGCGAGGATTTCGACATTGCCGCCGAAACCGACCTTCTGACGGCGGGCGATCCGGATATCGGCGCGGTGGTCAGCTTCACCGGGCTCGTCCGGCAGATGACCGGCGCCGGCCCGATCACCGCCATGGAGCTCGAGCATTATCCGGGGATGACCGAAGCGGCACTGGCCGGCATCGTCGCCGAGGCCGAGGCGCGCTGGCCGTTGCAGGGGGTGCGGGTGATCCACCGCTACGGTTCGCTCCGACCCGGAGACAGGATCGTCCTGGTGCTGACCGCGAGTCGGCACCGCCAGGCGGCGTTCGAGGCGGCCGAGTTCCTGATGGACTACCTGAAGACGCAGGCGCCCTTCTGGAAGAAGGAGGACCACGGCGGCGAGACCCGCTGGGTCGATGCCCGCGACAGCGACGACAGCGCGGCGGCGCGCTGGAAGCGCTGAGGCTCAGCCGCCCGCCTTGCCGCGCAGTTCCGCAAGCTCGGCTTCCAGCTCGCCGATCCGCCGCCGGGCTGCGCCCAGCCCGTCGCTCACCGCATCGAGCTCGGCCTTCGCCTCGGCAAGCTCACGCTGCAACTCGCTCTCGCGCGATGCCTGCGTGTCCTCGAGCCGGTCCTGCAGTGCCGCCAGCCGCCCGGCCGCGTCCGCCTCCCGCTGGGCCGCCAGCCCCTCGGCCTCCCGCAGGGCGTTTTCCGCCGCCTCCCGCGCAAGATCGGCCTCGTGCAGGCGCGCGGCCATCTCGTCGAGCTTGGCCATGTCGGCCATCGGCCCGTGGCCCAGCGCCACCCACAGCCAGTGCAGCAGCAGGCCGACGCAGACCGCCCCGGCCAGGACGGCGGTGATCGCGACCGTGAGTTCCGATCCGTTCAGCACTGTCTGGCGGCTCCCCTTCTCATTCCCTGGCAACGAAGGCGATGCGCCGGTTCAGTGCCCGGCCCGCCTCGGTGGCGTTGTCGGCGACCGGCTCGGTGTCGCCATAGCCCTGCGCCGTCATCCGGGCAAGCGGCACGCCAAGCTGCAACAGCCCGTCCAGCACCGCGTTGGCCCGTGCCGCGCTGAGCCGCAGGTTGAGCTCGTCCGAGCCCTGGCTGTCGGTGTGACCGCCGATCTCGATGACACCGTCGTCACAGCGGCGGAAGATCCGGGCCAGGCGATCGAGCGTCCGCCGGCTCCGGCCCTCGATGACCGCCGAGCCCGGATCGAACTCGATCGGCGACTCCAGCACCGCCGCCGACAGCAGCGAGACGCAGCGCGGGACGGTGAGCGGAACGGCCTCGACCCGGGCCGGGAGATCGACGGTGAGCGCCGTGGTGACCTTGTAGCCTGCCGGTGCCTCGCCTGCCAGCAGCCGGTGCAGGCGCGCCGCCTGGGCGGGCGCGGCGGCCATGCCGCGCACGGCGATCCGTCCCGGCACAACGTCGGCCTCGCCCCGCGAGAGCCCCGCCAGCGTGTCGAGAGCCACCATGGCGGCGACGCCCCAGCCCGCCGGCTCGTGGCCGGAGGCGCGGGTCAGGGCCGAGTGCACAGAATCCGCGCCGAACCGGGCCTTGGCATAGGTCAGAAGCACCCGCTCGGCGGCGGCGTCCGCCACCGTCCCGCTGAGGACGACGCCTTCCGGGAGCCGACCGATATGCATCCAGTGGCGTTCGGGAAGCGCGGCATCGGCAGCCTCCGCCGCCCCGCCGGGCAGTGCCCCGATCAGCGCATAGCCCTGGGGAAGGCTGGCAGCGAGGGCGGCCAGGGCCGGCTCCAGCTCGGCGGCGCCGGTCGGCGCTTCTCCGGTGAGCTCGGCGGTGCGGTATTCGAGCCTGAACCGGCCGGCGGGCAACCGGTCCAGCGCCTCGAGACCCGAGGCGATCGCGGCGGCCCAGCCGCCCGCAGGGCCGCCGAGCGCTGCCGGGCAGCGCCGGGCCGGGCCGGCGACCTGGTAGCGGGTGAGGGTCGCCTCGATCGCTGCCTCCTCCTCGGCGTCGCGCGCGGCGCAGAGTTCGAGCCGCAGGGCGCCCGACAGGTCCTTGTGGACGGCGAAGAGGAAGGGCGCCGCCACCCGCAGCGGCTCGTGCAGCGCGAGCGTCAGCCGGACGCTGCCGCCGGCCAGTTCCATCAGCTCCTTGCCGATCGCCTCCCGGTCGTCGGAATTGCCCGCCAGCCCCTCGACCCGCACCGCGCCGGGCTCGATCGTCACATAGGCGTTCTCCACCAGCACCGCGGCCCGGACGGCGACATCGAGCTCGGGACCCCAGCCCGCGCCCGGCCGCTCGGCATTGACGCCGGTCAGATCGTGGATGGCGATTCCGGGCGCGGCGGCGGCCAGCGAGGCGAGCAGCCGGCCGCGCATCGGCGTCCCGGCAAACCGCCCGGTCAGCGTAACCCCTTCGCCATCCCGCAGAAGCTCGACCCTGAGCGGCTCGCGCGTCAGCGGCGGCGCCAGGCTCACCGACATGTGGTCGACCACTGTCGCGAAGGGAGCGGTCGCCCGGGCGGTCTCCAGCGCGAGGTCGTGGGCGAAGAGGTCCGGCGCGTGACCGTGGATCTCGAGATGCAGCCCGTCGGCACGCATCTCCGCCCAGTCGAGCCCGATGGCGGCGAGCCCGTCGGTCGCCCGGTCGACCAGCAGCCGCTCGACCGACCGCGAGCCCCGCGCACCGAGCCAGAGGCAGGCATAGCCGACCGCGACCAGAACAACCGAGAAGATCAGGACCCGCCGCATCGCCTCCGCCTCGGCCCGAATTCCGGGCCGAGGCATGGCACAGCCGCCGGCCCTGCGCAACGCTCTGGCATCCTGATCCGGTCCGTGGCAATGCTTCGGCCGCGGCCAGGTTCCGACGCCGCCAGCCAGTAGAGCCATGCCGATGGAGCGCCTGCATCCGAGCCGCCCCGACACCTCCAGCCCCGGCCGCATCGTCGCCCATCGCGGGGCGAAGCGGGTCGCCCCCGAGAACACGCTGGCGGCGTTCCGCGCAGCCGCGCGGCAAGGCGCGCGCTGGCTCGAGTTCGATGTGTCGCTGCTGGGCGACGGCACTGCGGTCGTGCATCACGACGAGACGCTCGAGCGCTGCACGAACGCCACCGGCCCGCTGACCGCGATCGGTGCCGGCGACCTGCCGGCGATCGATGCGGGAAGCTGGTTCGGCCCGGCCTTCGCCGGCGAGCCGCTGCCGACCCTCGACCAGGCGCTCGGTCAGATCCTGGAACTCGGGCTCTCGGCGAACCTCGAGATCAAGCCGCATGACGCAGACCCCGGACCGGTCGCCGCCGCGGTCGCCGCGGCCCTCGCCCGGCGCCCCTGGACCGAGGCGCGCATCCTGATTTCGAGCTACGATCTGGGTGCGCTCGCCGCCCTGCGCCGCCTGATGCCGGGCCAGCCGCTGGCCGTCCTCTATGACGACCCGCCGCAGGACTGGCCCGACACGGTGGCGGCGCTGCGGGCCTCGTCGCTCCACATCTGGTACGAATTCCTGACGCCGGAGGTGTTGCGGCGCGCCCGGTCGCACCGGGTCCATGTGCGGGTGTTCACCGTCAACGAGCCGGTCAGCATGCTGCCCTTCCGCGACCTGGGCCTGACCGGGGTGATCACCGACCACCCGCCGCTCTTCCTCGACGATCCCGACTGGCGCGCCTGGGGCGCCGCTCAGGTCTGAAGGCGTTCCGCCAGCTCGCGCCCGAGATAGAGCATGATCGTCGCTCCGAGCAGCAGCCCGACCGGGAAGAAGCGCTGCTGGTCGAGAGCCTTCCAGCCGGTCTCCCGGTCCCGCAGCTTGGCCCGCACCAGCTTGTGGAGCATGATGCCGACGAAGGACAGGCAGGCGAAGACGATCAGCACGAAGGCCACGTCCTTGCCGGCGATGAAGGGCGTAAGCGCGGCCATCATCTTGATGTCGCCGCCGCCCACATTGCCGCCGCCCAGCGAATAGAGGGCGAAGCCGACGAAAAGAACGATCACCCCGGCGAGCAGGCGCCAGCCGAAGACGTCGAGCGGCAGCCCCCAGAGGCCGGTGACGATGAAGACCCCCAGCACCGCCAGCACGCTCCAGTTCGGGATCCGGAGCTGCTTCAGGTCGAACCAGGTGACGAGGACCATGAGAATGGCCATGGCGGTCGTCGCCGCCATCAGGGCGTAGGTATCCATGGCCGCCTCAGTTCTGGACCGTAGCCTCGACCGCGGCAAGGCGATCGGCCGCAGCCTGGTAGTGCTGCGGGCTGGCGTCGACCGCGGCCGCGAACAGGCCCTTGGCGATCCGCTCCTCGCCCTTGCGCATGGCGATGATGCCGAGATTGTTCAGGATGATCGCCCGTTCCTGGTCGTCCAGCGGCACCAGCGGCAGCGTGAAATCGCCCTGCAGCCCGCGCACGATGGCCAGGTTGTTCTTGGCGTTGAACAGGGTCGAGTCATAGGAGACCGCCCGCTCGAAGGTGTTGGCCGCCGCCGCGAGATCGCCCCGGGACATCTGGCTGACGCCCCAGTTGTTCAGAACCTGTGCCGGGCGCGCGGAGAGCTTCTCTGCCCGGGCGTAGGCGGCATCCGCCGCCGCCCAGTCGCTGCCCTGGTCGGCGACCATGGCGTCGACCATGTAGCGGCGCGGCGTCTGCAGGCTGTCCGGGAAGCTCGCGGCCAGGGTGGCGACGTCGTCCCAGCGATCGAGACGGATCGCCACATAGGCATATTCCAGGCGGTCGACCGGCTCGTCCTGGTTGAGCGTGATTAGTTCCTGGTAGACGCGCGCCGCCTCGTTGTACTTCTTGGCGCGGACCATTGAGACAGCCAGGCCGCGGCGGAAATCCGCCCGGTCGGGCTCGCGCGCCAGCGACTGTTCGAAGTAGTTGATTGCCGTCTCCGGGCTTCCGGAAGTCAGCATCAGGTCGTTGAGGTTCGCCTCGTCGATTATGCTCGAGGCCAGCGGATCCTGCTTCTCGCTGACACTCTCGCAGGCCGTGAGCCCGAAAGCGGCCACGGCAAGCCAAATAACTGCTTGCGTCTTCATCTGCCCTTGCCTCCTCATTCGGCTGCCGCCGGTACACTGCCGGCTGCTTTTCCTTCTGCCGGCGTTTCGCCGGCGTCTTCCGTGTGGATCAGTCGGAACTCGCTCGATCCAAGACGTTCGACCCGATAGGTGATCGCCGGGTCCACCTCGCCTGTCTGCTCAAGCTGTGCGATCACCTCATCCGCATGGTTCAGGTTTCGCTCGGCCATTTCGCTGGTGCCGCTCGACAGCGCATAGGCCGCCCGAAAGGCATCGCGAGCCTGATGATACTCCTTCAGCATGAAGAGCACCACGCCTAGATTGTTGTTTGCCGTGACGGAGTTGGGAGCACGCTCGCGCGCCTGCTCCAGGTAGCGCCGCGCCTCGGTCAACAGCCCCTGCTGCTGCAATGCGATCGCGACGCCGGTCAGGGCTTCGGCCGAGATGCCGTTGCGGTTCAGCGATGCCATGAAGGCTTTCTGCGCCATCGCGGGCTCGCGGGCGTAGAGCAGGCGGGCGCCCAGTGCGATGTAGTCCCCGCCGGACGCCGTCGGCAGAGCCACCGGCTCCTCCAATTCGGACAGGCCGCCGGTCTGCTGCTCGCAACCGCCGGCCAGTGCGACGAGGATGGGAACGAGGGCCGGCCAGGATCGGCGCGGCCTCGGCCGTTTCATGGCACCGGCCCGGGATTCCCCGCCGCCAGGCCACCGAGGGCACGCAGGATCATGATGAAGGACGGGCCGACCAGGATCAGGATCAGCGGCGGCACCGTGAACATCATCGTCCCAAGCGTCAGCTTGGTCGGCAGCACGTTGGCCTTCTCCTCGGCCCGCATCAGCCGCTTGTCGCGCATCTCGGCCGCGTAGACGCGGAGCGCCTGGGCGATCGAGGTACCGAAGGCCGTCGACTGGATCAGCACGGTCACGAAGGAGCTGACGTCGGAGACCGCACAGCGCGCCGCGAAGTCGCGCAGCACCAGGATACGGTCCTTGCCGGCGCGGAATTCGTGGGTGACCAGCGCGAACTCCTGGGCCAGCGGGCCCGCGGATGTCGCCATCTCCTCGCCGACGCGGGCCATCGCCTGATCCAGCGACTGTCCACCCTCGATGCAGACCAGGATCATGTCCATCGCATCCGGGAAGGCGTTGGTGATTTCCTGCTTCCGGGTCTCGATCCTGCGGCGGATCCAGTAGGTCGGCAGGAAATAGCCCATCAACGCCATGATGCCCGAGATCATGGCGCTGAAAATCAGATCCGGATCCTCCGGAATCAGGAAGGTGGTCACGACACCGACAAAGAGAAGCGCGATCGCCAATCCGGCCCGGGCGAAATAGAACTGCCGGACCGCCGCCGCGCCGCGATAGCCGGCGGAGCGCAGCAGGGTCCGGATCTCGCTCATCTCCTCTTCGCTCTTCGGCTCGAGATACTCGGCGAGACCGCTCAGGCTGCCATCGTCTCCGTCGGCGCGCAGGGCGACGAGTTCGGACTTCAATTTCTCGTCCGAGAAACTGAACCGGTCGAGCGGGTCCTTCGGCTTGCGCAGGACCATCGGCAGGGCGATCACCATCAGGATCAACCCGATGCCGGCGATGGCGTAGAACGGCCCGGCGGGGCCGTAGTTGTCGATCAGGGCGATCCAGATCTGGTCGATCAGACCAACGCTGTTCTGAGTTGCCTCGCCGTCCATGACTACCGCCCCCTCAAACCTTGATGTTCACGAGCATGCGCATGAAGAAGACGTTCACCACCAGCAAGATGAAGGTCAGGATCGCGCCTGGCAGGAACAACGGATGGTCGGAGACGCGGTCGTAGTAGTCAGGCTGCACGACCTGCACCAGCAGAAGCGCGATCACCGGGAACACCGACAGGAACCAGCCCGACCAGCGCGCCTCGGCGGTGATCGCCCGGACCTTGCGGAACAGCTTGAACCGCGAGCGGATCACCCGGCTGAGCCCTTCCAGAACCTCGGCCAAGTTGCCGCCCGAGGTCGCCTGGATGTTGATCGCGATCGACAAGAACTTCAGATCGTGCACCGGCACGCGGTTGGCCATGCGCTCGATCGCGTCGGTGATGTTCATGCCGTAGGTCGCCTCGTCGGCGATCAGGCCGAACTCGGTCCCGAGCGGATCGGGCATCTCGCGCGCCACGATGCCGATCGCGGCGGTCATCGGATGACCGACGCGCAGCGAGCGGACCATGAGGTCGAGCGAATCCGGCAGCTGCTCCTCGAACATAGAGATCCGCTTCTTCGCCTTGCCGCGCAGCCAGATGTAGAAGGCCGCGTAGCCGGTGATGAGCGCCACGACAACGCGGATCTGGATCACCGCCCCGGTGAACAGGGTGAGAAGCAGGAACGCCATGACCGAAAGCCCGACAAGGCTCATGACGATGTGCCCGATCGACAGCGTGATGCTGGCATGGCGCGCCATCTCGACCAGCGGCCCGAGGACCGGCATCTTGTCGTGCTTCTCGATACCCTCGCGCTCGGCGCGCAGGATGCCGAGCACCTCCTCGGTATCCTTGCCGTCCTGCAGCAGGGCGAGTCGCCGGTTGACCTTTTTCTCGCGCTTGAGCGTCTTGCCGAAAATCAGCAGGTAGACGCCTTCCACCATGAGGAAGACGCCGACGAAGATGAAGGCGTAGATCAGCGGCTGGAAAAGCATTTACTCGCGCGCCTCCTGGATCTCAGAGCTCGGGCTTGAACAGGCTGGCCGGGAGCTCGTAGCCCCACTGCCGGAACCGTTCCGCATACTTGCTGCGGATGCCGGTGGCGCTGTAGCGGCCGATGATCCGACCTTGGTTGTCCGTCGCCTGGCGATTGTACTTGAAGATCTCCTGCATGGTGATGACGTCACCTTCCATGCCGACCACCTCGGAGATCGAGATCATCCGGCGCTTGCCGTCCGACATGCGCGAGACCTGCACGATCAGGTTGACCGCGCTCGAGATGTTGGTGCGCACGGCCTTCAGCGGCAGGTCGATGCCGGACATGCCGATCATGTTCTCCATACGGCCCAGGCAGTCGCGCGGGCTGTTCGCGTGGAGCGTGGTCATCGAGCCGTCATGGCCGGTGTTCATGGCCTGCAGCATGTCGATGACCTCGTCGCCGCGGACCTCGCCGACGATGATCCGGTCCGGACGCATACGCAGCGCGTTGCGGACCAGGTCGCGGATGGTGATCGCGCCGGTGCCCTCGATATTCGCCGGCCGGGATTCCATCCGGGCCAGATGCTCCTGCTGAAGCTGGAGCTCCGCCGTATCCTCGATCGTCGCGATGCGCTCGTTGTTCGGAATGAAGCTCGACAGCGCGTTCAGCGTCGTCGTCTTGCCCGAGCCGGTACCGCCGGAGACGATCACGTTGAGGCGTGTCCGCACGCAGGCGTGCATGAACAGCGCCATTTCCTCGGAGAAGGCCCCGCTCTCGATCAGCTTGTCGACAGTGTACGGGATCTTCGCGAACTTGCGGATCGAGAGCAGCGGCCCGTCGACGGCGCAGGGCGGCACCATGGCGTTGACGCGGCTGCCGTCCGCGAGACGGGCATCGACCCACGGCGAACTCTCGTCGACACGGCGGCCGACGGCGCTGACGATCTTGTTGATCACGCGCATCAGATGCGCGTTGTCCTTGAACTGGACCGGGCTCAGCTCGAGCTTGCCGTGGCGCTCGACGTAGCACTGGGCGAAGGTGTTCACCAGAATGTCGTTGATCGTCGGGTCCGCGAGCAGCGGCTCGAGCGGGCCGAGACCGGTGACCTCGGCGATCAGATCCTTGACCAGCTGGTCGAGCTCGACGCGGCTGAGCACCAGGTCGCTGTTCGAAAGCTCCTCGCGGGCGATGTCCGCGATTTCCGAGCGGAGCTCGTTTTCGGAAACCTTCTCGATCGCGCTGAGGTTCAAGACCTCGAGCAGCTTGCGATGCAGGTCGACCCGCAGATTCAGCAGGCGGCGGCGCCGCTTGGAATCGCCGTCCAGCTCCGTCGCGGTGGGCGCACTGGTGCCCTCCTTCAGCTTGAGCCTGACCTTCGCCAGGTCGACCGAAGCCTCGTCCACCGGTTCCTTGACCGCCTGCTGGGCCGGATTGGCCACGACCACGGCCGGCATCTCCGTTACCGCGGCCTCGCCCTTCGCATCTCGCACCCGCCGAAACATCGCATCACACCCCTATGCTGCGCATCGGAACCCTCATCCCGATGCTGCCGACTTCTCCGTCTTCTCGCCTTCCGAAGCAGTGAATTTCTCCACCATCCGCAGGATCTCCTTGCGGACAGGGCTCGATTTCGCGCCTTCGGCCAGGGGAACGCCCTGGTCGCAGGAATTGACCACCTGCCTCCCTCCGTCCGGGATCTGGTGGTGGAAGCTGACCCCGAGGCTCTCGGCAACCCGCTTGACCCGGTTCTTGCCCGAGAGATCGGTCATGCCTGGCGCGCGGTTCAGGACGAAGCGGAGCTTCTCGAGGTTCATGTCCTCCGCCTTCAGCGTCCGGAGGAACCGGTACATGTTCTGCGCCGAGCGCATGTCGATTTCCATGCAGGCGTAGAAATCATCGGCCGCCGCATAGACCTTCTCGGACCAGTTCATCAGCGCCTGAGGCGTGTCGATGACCACATAGTCGAACGCCTCGCGCGCCAGATTGATGATCGCCTCGACGTCCGCGGGCGACACGATGTCGAGCGGCAGCGCGTCGCGGGGCGCGGTCAGGACGTGGAGCTTGTCCTTGTAGGTGCTGAGGGCCTGTGTCAGGCCGGTCTGATCCAGGCTCGATGCCTCGGAAACCAGTTCGTAGACCGCTTCGCGGCGCGGCACGTCGAGGAAAGTCGCGATCGAGCCGTACTGGAAGTTGAAATCCAGCAGCGCGACCCGGCGGCCGTCCCGGCGCACCATCTGGGTCAGCTCCCAGGCGAAATTGACCGCGAACGTGCTCGCGCCCACGCCTCCGGCAACGCCGTAGAAGGCCACGACCTTGCCGAGACGCCGCGGGGCGCCGCTCGTGACCGCCGGGAGGCTGCCGCTGTTGCGGGCCAGCCGCAGGCGATCGATCGCGTCGACAAGCGCCCCGGCCGGTTCGGGATAGGGCGCGAATTCGGAAACCCCCTCGCGCATGATCTGGTGCATCGTCCGCGAAGAAACCTCGCCGACCACCAGGAGCACCAGCAGCCCAAGCCGCCGCGCCTGGCAAATCAGCTCAGCCGCCGACCGGACCTTTTCCGGGTCATCCGAACTCAGGGCGACAATCGCGAAGGAGTCCTCGCCGCTGGCCAGGGACAGCATTTTCTCGGCGTCTTCGCCGGCGACATCGAGCCACTGGTCCTCGCCGAACTGAGTATCCAGATCCTTGATCAGGTTCTCCGCCGCGGAGAATCCCTCGGAGAACACCAAGGCTTCGGGTGCCGCTTCAGCCGTTTCACGTCTGAACGAAAGCGCCATCTAAATCGGTCTCCCGGTCCGTTCTCCAAGAGCGGCCGCACACACAGCCGCCGACGATTCGCACCCCGCCATCATCCCGCCCATTGATGGCAGCGATGAGGCCGAAATGGGCGCGGGGAAGCAAAACGGGAGTATCGCACAAATGCTCTCGCTTCGCCACCGTGCTCCGACGCCGGGTACGGCTCCGCAGGCTCGCCCACGCAAGGCCATCACATGCTCACTCCACCCAGGGGATATGCCCCAATCCACAAACCAAGCTGCCCCCAGGGCAGCCGCGCGACAAACTAATCGATGCGGTTGCCGGGGGGCGCGAACGCCCCCCGGGCGATTTCTTATGAGCCGCCGGTGTCGACGCCGGCCTCGGAGACGGCGCCGGGTCCGCGCTGATAGGTATTGTAGATCCGGTACGCGACTTCTCCGTCCATGCCGTCTCCGACATAGCGGCGGTCGAAGCCCGCCACCGAGGTGACCGTGCGCCGGTTGCGGCGCTCGCGCTCCTCGGTGTCGACGACCGGTTCCCGCTCGCCCACCGACTGAACCGCGTCGAGCCGGCTGCGCGAGATGCCCCGCTGCGACAGGTAGGCGACCACGGCCTTGGCGCGGCGCAGGCCGAGTCCGTCATTGTAGCCTTCGGAGCCGACCTTGTCGGTGTGACCGACGACGGTCATCCGCACATGGGGGTGCTCCTTCAGCCACATTGCCTGCTGGTCCAGCGCCGAACGGGCGGCGCTGTCGAGGGCGGCGCTGTCGAATTCGAACGTCACCGTATCAGGCGCTGCGGCCCTGAAGGCCTCGTTCAGCGCGCGGATCCGGCCGGCCGGATCGCCATAGGCGATCTGGGCGTTGATGTTCTGCTCGGTCGCCACACCGAAGAGGTGCGAGTTTGCGCCTTCGCCGGCAGGGCTGGTGAGCGAGGTCATGAAGTTCGTGCAGCCCGCCAGGATGATTCCGGTGGCCAGCGCTGCGATGGTGCTCAGTTTCCGCATGTCAGCTCACTCCACCACATATCCAAAGTCGCCATCGAACCCCTGGCTCTGCACCATTCCCGGCGCCCCGGATCCCTCGGTGTTGCCGAGCAGGAACAGCTCGTACTCGTTCGGGATCCGGATCCGGTCAGTCGGCAGCGAGAGCTCGGCCTCGCTGACCGGCGTCACCAGATGGGCGGTAACGATGATCACCAGCTCGCTCTCGCCGCGCGCATAGTCCATCGAGCGGAAGAGCGTTCCGAGCACCGGCAGGTCGCCGAGCCACGGGAACTGGGTCACAGAGTCGGTGAAGTCGTCCTTCAGGAGGCCCGCGATCGCGAAGCTCTGACCGTCATGCAACTCGACCGTCGTCGTTGCCCGGCGCACGGTGAAGGTCGTGACGTCGCTGGCAACGAAGCTGATCGGCTGACCCGGCGCCTGATTCACCGCCGAGACCTCGGTCGAGAGCCGCAGGTTGATCAGGTCGTCGTCCAGGACCGTCGGCGCGAAGTTGAGCGCAACGCCGACTTCCTTGAACTCGATGTCGGTCTGACCATCGTCGTCCACCGTCGGAATCGGCACGTCCTCGCCGGCCAGGAACCGCGCCTCGGAACCGGAGAGGGCCACGAGGTTCGGCTCGGCCAGGGTCCGCGAGAAGCCCTTTTCCTCCAGGGCCGACATCAGGAAGCTGATGCCGATGTCGCCGAGTTCGGCCAGGAAGCCGACGGCCCCGAAAGCCTGCGTCGCGGCGGCGAGCGGATTGGCCAGTACCGAGCCCTGAACGATCGTACCGGCATCATTGCTGATGACCGCGCTCTGGCTCGTGCCGCTGCCGCCGAAGCCGGCAAGGTTGCTGCCGCTCCCGGAGATGCCGAAGTCGAAGCCGAGAGATTTCGCCGCGCTGCGGTTCATCTCGGCGATGCGCACCTTCAGCATGACCTGCTGGGTGCCGCCGACACTCATCATGTTGATCGCCGAGTTGCCGACATAGGAGGCGGCCAGCGTCATCGCGCGGTCGACCTTCGCCTTGCCCGACACGACACCGGACAGGACAACGCCGCCGCCGCTGAGCCGCACATCGATCGGCTCGTTCGGGAGCATCTGCTTGAGGCGCTCCTTCATCTCCGCTAGGTCAGGGATGACCTTGACGGTGACATTGGTGATGAGCGTGCCGTTCTCGCCCAGCAGGGTCAGCGTCGTCGCGCCGCGGTCCTTACCGAAGATGTAGATCGTCCGGTCCGAAAGCGGCGAGACGTCGGCAACCGCCGGATTGGCGACCGACACCTCGATGAAGGGCTGGGCGCTCTCGACGACGACCGCGTGATTGATCAGCACGGTCAGATTGTCCGATGCGAGCCCCTTGACTGTTCTCAGAACCGACGGCTCTTGAGCCCCGGCTCCGTCCCCTCCCAACGGCAGTCCGCTAACAAGGCATGCTAGCAGCGCCATTGACAGCAGCTTCTTCACTCCATCTGTCATATTTGCCTGTGCCCCCGAGCACGATATGGAAATGATCCGATACCCACGCCTACGAAATAAACAGTAATTTTCGCCGCAACTCAAGCATTTGTCGCTCGGACTTCTAGCGGAACAAGAATTGCCTGTGGCCGATTAGCCTCAGTTTCCGGTGGTCGGCGCCCCGGCTCCCGCGTCGGTTGTGGCACCGTCCGCGGCATTGTCGTCGATCTTGACGTCCTGCAGGGAACCGGCCCGGCGCACGCGGACCTGGCGGGCCGGATCCACTTCCTTCTTGGGCAGTCCGGACAGCTCGTCGGCCGTCACCGTCGTCATTTCGGTGCCGACTGCCTCATCGATCCCGCGGAGCGTCAGCGACAGATTGCCAATCTGCTGAGCGACAGCAAGCTTCTGCGCCTGGCGCGTGTCGACCTCGACGGTCACCGTGCGCCCCACGCGCGTGATCGCGCTCCCGGTATACTGGTCCTGGTCGACCGCGATTACCGTGATGCCCTGCAGGATCACGGAGCTGAGCAACTGGCCCTCGGCGCTGCGGGTCAGCAAGATATCGACCCGGTCGCCCGGCGCGACGAAGCCGGCAACGCCGGAAACCGCGTCGACGCTGATCGACACGGCCCGCTTGCCCTCGCCGAGATTCATCGCCATGCGCGGCGACTCTCCGAATTTCGTGATCTTCGTCGCCAGGATCGGCTCGCCCGGTTCAATCGCCCGCAAAACGACCCGATGCTGGTCACCCTTCTCGCCGAGCAGCGCCTCGACCGCCGTGAACGCGCCTGGCGGAACCGCGGCTTTCGGCCACTCGACCCATTGCAGCGTGTCGGACGTCACCTTGGCGCCGTAGCCCAGGGCCTTCTTGGCGACCAGCACGCGGACCGTCTCGGGTCCCTGCTGCGCCATCGACGCCTTCATTTCCTTGAAGTACTTCGAGGCGAAGAACACTCCGCCGCCCGCCAGCGCGATGCCGAAGACAAGTACCAGAAGGGAAAGAATGCGCATGTCCGAACCTGCATTTCATGGCAGAGGCGCCCGCCTCTCGGCGGACGCCTGAGTAGTCCTGTCGTCGCTGATTACAGGTTCAGCGACGGGATCGACACGTTGGTCGTCACGCCAGTCAGCGTCGAGTTGATGTTCGACACCAGGCTTGACACACCGCCGTTGAAGATCGTGTAGACGACGATGATGCCGAGAAGCAGGACGCCCGCGGTCAGGGCCACCCAGTCGATGGTCACGGCGCCGGCGTCGTCGCTCAGAAACTTGGTAAACTTGGTCATAGAACCCTCCAGACGTTTGGTCAGTGCTCTGGGCCACCCCAGACTTCGGTCACTTCCGCATCGAACCCCTTTGATGCGTCCATGGCACACTCGGCACGGCCGACATGCGCCCTGTGAGAAAATGAATACCATCAAATGACGGTTCAGACAAAGAGAGAATTAGGGAATTCCTGCAGCAATTGTGATATTTACAATTGATTATGAACAAACCAGTCGAATGTGCGGCAGAGCACTGTCAAGTGTGGGGGAACTGTGGCGGAATGTGGCTGAACTATGGCAGATTCGCCGCACGGCTGGTCGCCGTGGGGGCATTGGGAATCGGTCTGGGAATCACTTTCGATGATTCGCGGGCCCAGGCGGGGTTCCTGAAGAACAGCGTGCGGGTGGGCGACCGCTCCGCGATGAACATCGTTGGAAAACCGAAGCCGGGTCAGGACAAACTGATCCGTACCCCGGTCTTCGCCAAGCCCGATCCGTCCCCGGCGCCCGGCCCGCGTTCCGGGACCGAGGGCCAGACCTGGTTCTGGGAAGACCACAGCACCGCGCTGGCGGACGCCTCGCCGGAGCGCTGGCAGCAGGCCCTCGCCTCGCTCCGCAGTCACCGTGCCGGCGGCTCGGGCCTCTATGACCCCGGCCGGCTGCGGGACATCGCGGCGCGCTACGAGACGGTCATCGCCGATGCGGCCCGCAAGCATGGCGTCTCCGAGCTGCTGCTGGTTGCCGTGATCGCGGTCGAGTCCGCCGGGCGCGATCAGGCCGTCAGCCCCAAGGGCGCCCGCGGGCTGATGCAGCTGATCCCGGCGACCGCCAAGCGCTTCGGCGTGAGCAACAGCTTCGACCCGGCCCAGAACATTCTCGGCGGCGCCGCCTATCTCGACTGGCTGCTGCGGAACTTCGGCGAGGACCCGATCCTTGCCCTGGCCGGCTACAATGCCGGCGAGGGGGCCGTCGCGAGCAACAAGGGCGTGCCGCCCTATGCGGAGACCCGCGACTACGTGGTCAAGGTGTTCGATGCGCTGGCCGCCGCCGAGGCGCTCTGCAAGGTGCCGGCGGACAGCGCCCGTCGCGCCTGCGGCTGGTCGTCGACGTCCGGAAGCTGAGGCCCCGAATACCAAGACCC
Organism: uncultured Pseudomonadota bacterium; assembly: GCA_963700775.1. GTDB lineage: Bacteria > Pseudomonadota > Alphaproteobacteria > Rhodobacterales > Rhodobacteraceae > Thermohalobaculum. Next base: position 8,544 of record CAVOYU010000016.1, on the reverse strand, counting down.
CGAATACCAAGACCCCGCAAACCGGGGCCCCGGAACCTTCAGACCCGAAGCTCGGCCAGATCCCGGTAAAGCTCCAGCGCCTCCGGGTTGGCCAGCGCCTCCTTGTTCTTCACCGGCCGGCCATGCACCACGTCGCGCACCGCCAGCTCGACGATCTTGCCCGACTTGGTGCGCGGGATGTCGGCGACCCGGATCACCCTGGCCGGCACGTGGCGCGGCGATGCCCCGCTGCGGATCTGCGCCTTGATGCGCTTCACCAGATCGTCCGACAGCGTCTCGCCCGCCTTCAGCCGGACGAACAGCACCACCCGCACGTCGCCCTCCCAGTCCTGGCCGATGACCAGCGACTCCTCGACCTCGGGCAGCTGCTCGACCTGCCGGTAGATCTCGGCGGTGCCGATCCTGACCCCGCCCGGGTTCAGCGTCGCGTCCGAGCGGCCGTAGATGATCACCCCGTCATGTGCGGTGATCTCGGCGAAGTCGCCCTGGCACCAGGTGTTCGGATAGCGCTCGAAATAGGCCGCCCGGTAGCGCGCCCCGTCCGGGTCGTCCCAGAACCCCAGCGGCATCGAGGGGAAGGGCCGCGTGCAGATCAGCTCGCCCTTCTGCTTGCGCACCGCCCTGCCGTCGTCGTCGTAGACGTCCACTGCCATACCCAGGCAGCGCGCCTGGATCTCGCCGCGCCAGACCGGCCCGATCGGGTTGCCGCCGACGAAGCAGGCGATGATGTCGGTGCCGCCCGAGATCGACGACAGGCAGACGTCCCGCTTGATGTGGCCGTAGACGTAGTCGAAGCTCTCGGCCACCAGCGGCGAGCCGGTCGAGGCGATCAGCCTCAGCGCCGACAGGTCGTGGGTCTCCATCGGCGACACGCCCGCGTTCTTCAGCGCATCGATGTACTTCGCCGAGGTGCCGAACAGCGTCACCTTCTCGGCCTCGGCCAGGTCGAACAGCACGTCCGGCTCCGGCGCGAAGGGCGAGCCGTCGAACAGCACCAGCGACGCCTCCGCCGCCAGGGCCGAGACCAGCCAGTTCCACATCATCCAGCCGCAGGTGGTGAAGTAGAAGACCCGGTCGCCCGGCTTCTCGTCGCAGAGCAGCACATGCTCCTTCAGGTGCTGGAGCAGCGTGCCGCCCACCCCGTGCACGATGCATTTCGGCTTACCCGTCGTGCCGCTGGAGTACATGATGTAGAGCGGGCTGTTGAACGGCACCCGGGTGAATTCAACACGCCGCGCCTCCTTCCTGGCGATCGCATCCGGCAGCAGCACGCCCTTCGGCAGGCCGCCGAGGTCGGGCTTCTCCGAGACATAGGGGCAGACGATGATCCGCTTCAGGCTCGGCAGACCGGCCGAGAACTCGCGCACCCGCGCGATCAGAGTCATGCGCCTTGTCATTGTAGAAATAGCCGTCCGGGCAGAACAGCACCTTGGGCTCGATCTGGCCGAAGCGGTCGAGCACCCCCTGCACGCCGAAATCCGGCGAGCAGGAGGACCAGACCGCGCCGAGCGACGCCGTCGCCAGCATCGCCGCCACGGCCTCGGGCATGTTCGGCATGAAGCCCGCGACCCGGTCGCCCTCGCCGACGCCGAGATCGCGCAGCGTCTGCTGCAGCCTGCTGACCAGAGCATGCAGCCCGTCGAACGAGAGCCGGCGTTTCACCTTGTCCTCGCCCCAGAAGACGATCGCGGTCGTCCGGACCCTGGCGGCGCAGCAGGTTCTCGGCGAAGTTCACCCTGGGCGTCTGGAAAGAACCGTGCCCCCGGCATCTTGTCGCCGTCCGCCAGCACCCGCGCGCCGCGTTCGCCGATGACGCCGCAGAAATCCCAGAGCGACGGCCAGAACTTCTCCATCTCCGCCACCGACCAGTCGTAGATCTCGGCATAGCCCGACAGCCGGGCGCCGTGTTCCGTCGCCAGTTTCGCAGCGAAGCGGGTCAGGTTGGCGGCGGCGATGCGGTCGTCGGAGGGCTGCCAGAGTGGCTGGTTCATGTCGCTGGGTCCTTGCTGTCGGCCGCGCACCTTAAGGCAGCGCTGCGCGGCCGGACAAGCGGCGCGTGCGGGCCGCGTCAGCTTGCCCGAACCAGCAGCGCTTCGATGCGCGCGTTGACCGGCCCCGGCGCCTCGATGGTCGCCAGATGCCCGCAGGCCGGGATCTCGGTCAGGACCGCGCCGGGCAGCGCCTCGGCCAGGGGGCCGTGCAGCAGCGGCGGGCAGACCCGGTCCTCGGCGCCGACAATCACCTCGACCGGCCCGGCGAAGCCGCCGATCAGCGGGACCATGTCGCGCCGCCCATCGAGCGCCCGCGACTGCGCCTCGGCGACCGCAACCGGTGTCGCCGCCATCATGTGCTGTGTCAGCGGGCCCAGCCGCTCGGCGGCAGCGGCGTCGTGCAGATAGAAGCGGCCGACGAAGGTGCTCACATAGGCGTCGAGCCCGTCCCGCGCGGCGCCGGCAAGCAGCGCGCCGCGCCATTCGACCTCCCGCGCGCGCGCACGCGTGGGATCAGTATCCATGAGCACGGCACCCGCCACCCGCTCCGGCGCCCGCGCCAGCACCTCCATCGCCACCATCCCGCCCATCGACAGCCCCGCCAGCACGAAGCGCCCCGGCGCCCCGGCGATCAGCCGTTCGGCCATGGCGCCCAGGCTGTCGTCCTGCAGCGTGTCGGCGATGATGTTCTGACGCTCGCCGCCGAAGACGGCGAGCTGCGGGGCGTAGAGCCAGGGGCCGCAGAGATGGCCGGGGATCCAGACAATGGGCAGGGTCATCGCCGGACCCTATCCGGGGGATTGCCGGCGCGGAAGGCCGGATCGCAGCACCGCCGCCAGCGCGGCGCCCGGCACGGTCAGCACAGGCCGCCGGCAGAGGCGCGCCGCGGGCGCCATCGAGGCCTGGGCCAGCGCCACCACGTCCGCTCCGCTGGCATCGGCCGCGGCGGCGATGCTGGCATGGTAGGCATCGAGGTCGCCGGCGTGGAACAGCGGCCATGCGCCGGGAACCAGACGCACATCGGGCCACGCCCCGGTTCCGGCCGCCGCCTCCGCGAACAGCTCCGAGGTCGCCGCCAGCGTGCTCGGCGCGGCGCAGAGCACCTCGGCCGCCCCGCCGGCCCGTGCCACGGCCACGGCCAGCGCCGCGTCCGCCCGAAGCGCGCCCGCCGCCGCCGCGGCCGGCCCGAGGGTCGAACAGGTCAGCAGGACAGCCTCCGCTCCTTCCGCGAGCGCCCGCAGCGCGGCCCCGGTCGCATCGGCGATCTCCGGCGTCAGCCCGCCCGCCGCCTCGGCGGCCGCCAGCAGGTCGGGGCGCACCGCATGAACCAGCTCGACCCCTTCCGGACGGGCGCCATCGAAGACCGCCACGTTGCTGGACGCCGTGTGCAGGCAGGCAATCCTCATTCTCTGAAGTCCTCCCGCTTCAGGAAGTCCTTCCGCTTCAGCCGGTAGAGCACGTGGCGCCGCAGCGGGCTGCCCTCCGGAATGGCCGGATGGTCGAAATCCCCGTCCGGATCGCGGGTCATGCCGATCCGCTCCATCACCGCCCGCGACCGGGCGTTGGCGGGGACGGCAAAGGAAACGATCTCGTCCAGACGCAATTTCCCGAACCCGTAGTCCAGCCAGCCCTTCGCGGCTTCGGTCGCATATCCATGGCCCCAGGCGGCGCGAACGAGGCGCCAGCCGATCTCGACCGCCGGCGCGGGTGGCGTCTCGTCTCCAACCTCGGCCAGACCGGCCATGCCGATCAGCCCCTCTCCCTTCCGCTCGACGGCCGCAAAGGTCAGCTCGTCGCACTGCCATCCGACCAGCATGTCGAAGAAGGCGTCCGCTTCGGACCGCGACAGCACCGTTGGGAAGAAGCGCCGGACCTCCGGGTCGGCATTCATGGTGGCGAAAGGTCCGCGATCCTCCTCGCGCCAGGGGCGGAGGATCAGGCGGGCGGTCTCGATCGTGGGGATCAGGTCCGGCATCACCCCGCCTCCGGGATCTCGTACAGGCGGCTGAACACCGCCAGCGCGGCCTCCCTCAGCGCCCGCAGGTTGGCGGCGCGGGCCTCGGCATCCTCCGCATCGGACCGGTAGGGACCTGCGGCCGTGATCCTGAGTGGTTTCATCCCCGCCTCTCGTCCTCACACCCGAAAACCAGCCGCGGCGGTGCCGACAGGCGTCCTCTCCGCCTGCAAGGGGCAGAGGCAGAAAGGGGAGCCTGCCGAAGTGCCGCCGGGGGGGGTCAGCGGGCGCGGCAAGGGTACTTCTCACGCCGCTGCTCAAACCCTCATTTTTCGGATTTTCAAATGAAATCAACGCTTAACCCCCTGCTCAACATTGAGCAGCCCTGCGCGGCACTCTCAGACCCGCCGCCCCCAGAGATCGTACTCCCCGGCTTCGTCCACCTCGACGGCCACGATATCGCCGGGCTCCAGCCCCTCGAACCCCTCGTCGATGAACAGGTTCCCGTCGATCTCCGGCGCATCCGCCCTGGTGCGGCAGGTGGCGCCCTCGCCGTCGACCGCGTCGACGATCACCTCCAGCCGCTGCCCCACCTTCGCCGCCAGCTTCGCCGCCGAGATCGCGCTGCTGCGCCGCCATGAACCGCTCCCAGCGCTCCTGCTTGACCTCCGGCGCCACATGGCCCGGCAGGTCGTTGGCGGCGGCCCCCGCCACGTTCTCGTACTGGAAGCACCCCACCCGGTCGAGCCGCGCCTCCTCCAGCCACTCCAGCAGATACTCGAAATCCGCCTCCGTCTCGCCGGGGAACCCGACGATGAAGGTCGAGCGGATGGCGATCTCCGGGCAGATCCCCCGCCAGGCGCGGATCCGCTCCAGCACCTTCGCCTCGTTGGCCGGGCGCCGCATGGCCCGCAGCACGCCGGGAGCGGCGTGCTGGAACGGGATGTCCAGATAGGGAAGGATCGCCCCCTCCGCCATCAGCGGGATCAGCTCGTCCACATGCGGGTAGGGATAGACGTAATGCAGCCGCACCCAGGCCCCGAGGCTGCCGAGGCCGCGGGCGAGCTCGGTCAGATGCGCCCGCCACTCGGTCCCCCGCCAAGGGGTCGCGGCGTGCCGGACGTCGACGCCGTAGGCCGAGGTGTCCTGGCTGATCACCAGCAGCTCCTTCACCCCCGCCTCGACCAGCTTCTCGGCCTCGCGCAATACCGCGGCGGCAGGCCGACGACCAGCTTCCCGCGCATCTGCGGGATGATGCAGAACCGGCAGTGGTGGTTGCAGCCCTCGGAGATCTTCACATAGGCGTAGTGCCGGGGCGTCAGCTTCACCCCCTGGGGCGGGATCAGGTCGATCTTCGGGTCGGGCGCCGGCGGAACCGCCTCGTGGACCGCGTCCAGCACCTGCTCGTACTGGTGCGGGCCGGTCACGGCCAGCACGCCCGGATGCGCCCCCCGGATATACCCCTCCTCGGCGCCGAGGCAGCCGGTGACGATCACTCTGCCGTTGGCGCCCAGCGCCTCGCCGATTGCCTCCAGGCTCTCGGCCTTGGCGCTGTCGAGGAAGCCGCAGGTGTTGACGATCACCGCATCGGCGCCCTGGTAATCCGGCGAGATCGCATAGCCCTCGGCCCGGAGCCGGGTCAGTATCCGCTCGCTGTCGACCAGCGCCTTGGGGCAGCCGAGCGAGACCATGCCGATCTTCGGCTGGCCCGGACGCGCCGGCGCCTCGCCCAGCCGGGCGGCGGGCGCAAGGTCGGGGCGGAGGGTCGGCGGGTTGGCGGCCATGGCGGCGCGATGTAGCGCAAAGCCGGCGCAGGCGCCAGACCCGCCAGCCAGTAGAGGCACGCAAGGGGGAGCGTGCCTCTGTCTGGCGGGGTCAGTTGCGCGGAGTGGACTGCCAGGGATCGATCGTCAGGGCGAGCGTGGCCTTGTCGCTGACATCTCCGACCAGCGGGATTACCCCGGTGTTGAACAGGATGTAGCCGGTCATGAAGCCGAGCAGGATCATGCCACTGGTCAGCACCACCCAATCGGCGGTGATGGCGCCGGACTCGTCGAGCAGCAAGAGCGCGAACAGCGGCGAGAAATGGCTCATCGTAACCTCCTGACGGGGTTGCCCGCCGGGTTGCATCTTGGGGGAGGAGACGCACTGAACGGTTACAGGATCCTGACGGTCGTGGCAGCGCATACCCGGCGCTGCCCGCAGGCCGGATCGAAGCAATCGGCACACGGTGAACTCAAATAAATCCTAAGCGAATCTCGCAATTTTTCAAACAGAAACTTAGTAAACTCCAATTAATTCAACTGAAGGTTTAATCTTGTGCCGAAAGGTCGCGAAGCCGGGGAGTTTGCCGGAGAGGGGCGGCACAGCGGCAAGTCGCAAGGTCCCGGAGGGCCGCCTCGCGGCGTGGAGCGCAAGCGCCGGCCGGATCAGCCGCGCCAGGCGAAGTCACCCGCGGGCATGACGGTTCCGTCGGGGAGCCGGAACGCGCTGCCGGACTCGACCGCCGCCCCCAGGGGGAGTCCCTTCGCGGCATCCTGCGGTCCGATCAGGCTCCAGGCGTAGTAGGTGCCGCCCCCGGGCAGCGCGAAGATTGCGTAGCTGTAGCCACCGCCCACGACCTTGGCACCGACCGGCAGGCGGAACCCGTCCGCCATCTCCATCGCCGCGACATTGGCGGTCCCGCCCTCGTCGCCGACGGTCAGCGGCGGCGGACCCCAGACCAGAATCGACAGCATCCCTGCGGCAAGCGCCAGACCGGCCAGCCGCGCCGGCGTGCCGAGACCCTGCCACCCCGTGGCAGCGGCACCCCGGTCGTTCCCGATGAAGCGTCCGGCACCCGTCATGCAACCCATGAAAGCCACCCAGTCCGTATTCACGCCAAGCCAACATCGACATTCGGCCCCGGTACCGGAGCCCCGCAGGCTGGCGACACACCAACCTGCGAGACTTACGATCGCCGAGGAATCGGACCAAAAGACGGCGCGATCTGGAAGATTGGATGGAGTGATGTCGGGCCGCCCGAGCGCCGCCGGCGGTCATCGTGGTTCCACTTGCGTGCGTCCTGCGCAGGGGTCGCCGCGGCTCAGAGGTTCAGCTGATATCCCACTGGCACGAAGCGGAAGCCATCTCCCTTCGGCTCCAAGTAGCCGACCGCCGGGGACGGCATGTGGTAGCCGATGAAGGGGATCCTGTCGGCGGCGATCATGCCGAGCACCTGCTTGCGGGAGGCGACCGCCTGCTCCTTGTCCATGTCGAAGCGCACGTGCCAGTCCGGCCGCTGCAGCGACACCACGTAGTGGTTGCAGATATCGCCGAGCACCAGCAGGCGCCGGCCCTGCTCTCGAGATGGTACGAGGTGTGGCCCGGGGTGTGGCCGCCGGAATCGATCGCCTCGATGCCGGTGACGACCGCGTCCCCTCCCTTGATGAACCGGGTCCTGGGCGCGTTCGGCACCACATTCTTCTGCACCAGCTCGGCCCGGCCCTTCATGGCCTCGTTCGGAGCAGGCTCTCGTCGGACCAGAAATCGTACTCGACGTCGCGGGTGACATAGCTGGCGTTGGGGAAGGCGGGGCTGCCGTCCTCCATCAGCCCGCCGATATGATCGCCATGGAAATGGGTCAGGACGACGACGTCGATCTGATCGGGCGCGAAACCGGCGCTGGCGAGCAGCTCGCGCAGCCTGCCGGCGTTCGGTCGGCGCCCGGCACCGTTGCCGCTGTCGAACAGCACCACCTCGGTGCCGGTGTTGACCACCTACGGTGAAGCTGATCACCATCCTGTCCGCCGGCAGCAGATTCTCGGCCGCCTGCGCGGCAACCTCCTCCGGTCGCGTTCTCGCCGAAGATCGGATGCGGCCCGTCGAGCTGATGGCGCCGTCGCGGATTGTCGTCATCTCGAAATCGCCGAGAACGAAGCGATAGTGGCTCGGGCGGCTCAGGCCCTGCATCGGCGCGGCAGCGGCGGCAGGCCCAGCGCTGCCGCCGGCGATCGCGGCGGCCCCTGCAACGGCGGCCCCGCCGAGGAGCGTACGGCGATCGATCCGGATGGCGCTGGTCATGGCAAATCCTCCCGTTGTCGTGTTGCAACGGCAGGCATGATGGGCCAATCCGGAGGCGTGGAAACCCTGGCCCTCCCGGTGCCCGGCGGATTCACCGCCCGTCCGCTTCCGCCTGACGGAAAATCCGACTGATTCCGTGTTTGGTCTTGTCCCAGTAGTAGGGCGCCCAGACGATCTCGATCACCGCCTTCCAGGCGGCGATCGCCCCGAGCGTCCAGTAGAACGGCAGTGTCGGCACCCAGACCAGCAGGCCCGGCGAGCCGCGCCGGACCATCGCCAGCGCCGCGCACCCCAGCATTACCGCCTGGCCGAGCGCAAGCGACGCCGCCAGCGGCCAGACCGCCCAGCTGGGCAGCATCTCGCCCCAGAGAGCCCGGCCGGCGGCGATGCCCCCCGCCACCGCCACCCAGAACAGCGGCATGGCGAGGTAGGTGACCGCCGCGCCCAGGAACAGGATGTTGAGGCCGAGAAAGCCCCCCGGCCCGAGCTCGCGCCAGAGGCGGCCCGGCGCGCGCATGTGGCTGAGCCAGGTCAGAA
>CAVOYU010000015.1:0-144524 GCA_963700775.1 uncultured Pseudomonadota bacterium | reverse complement strand
GATCAGCACGGTTTCGCGGGTGATCTGTTCCTGGAGCTTCTCGCGGATCAGGTCGACCCGGCGGATCTGCTGGGCGACGGTCCTTTCCACATGGGCGGCGTCGATGGTCCGGGAATCCGCGACCCCTGCCCAGTGATCGGCCTCGCGGATCAGGTCGGCGAGCCAGCCGATCCGGAGCGTCAGCCGCTCGCCGTCGCCTGCGAGGCGCGCCGCGCGCTCGACCACCGCGGCGCAGGCGCGGGCGGTCAGCGGACGGCCGGCTTCGTCGCGGGCAATGCCGGCGATCAGGCGGCAGAACTCGCGCTCGGAGGCGGGGTCGCGGGGGAACACGTCGTCGAAATCGGCGGCGACCTTGAACAGCTCGGAGAAATCCGGGTCCAGCTCCGCCAGCATGAACAGGATCTCGCGGTCGCCGAACAGGATCACCTTGACGTCGAGCGGGATCGGCGCCGGCTCCAGCGTCACCGCGGTCAGGGTCGAGGTGCCCTGCATCGGCGTGGCGATCACGATCTCGCGGGCGCGGAGGCAGCGCTTCAGGCTGGTCCAGGCGAAGGGCGAGGCCAGCAGACGCTCGGCGTCGACCAGCAGGTAGCCGCCATTGGCCCGGTGCAGCGCCCCGGCCTGGATCTGGGTGAAGTCGGTCAGCATCGCGCCCATATGCGGGATGTGCTCGATGCGCCCGACCAGCAGGCCCACATCCGGCGCGTCGGCATAGATTACCGGCGCGCCGCCCTGCGGCGTGTCGGCCGTGCGGGCGAGCGCGTTCGCGCGGTAGCGGTTGAAGGCGAGATCGAGCGGCGGCGCCTGGCCGTCATCCTCGGCGAGGAAGGCCTCCGCGTTGGCGATCAGGTCATGGCCGATCTGGCCCAGATGGTGGGCGACCTCCGGCATTTCGCGGAACTCGGCCGGGATGTCGTCCATGGCCCGGGCCACCGCCATCTCCGCCATCTCGCGGTTCAGGGCGTCGATCTGCTGGCGGCGCTCCTTGTCTCGGCCCGGGAGCGCACGCATCGTCTGGGCGAGTTCCTCGCCGAGCTGCTTGATGTCGGCCTCGATCTTGTCGCGTTCGGCCTTGGCCATGCGCTCGACCACCTCCGGGCGCACGGGCTCGCCGTTGCGGACGGGAACGATCATCATCCCGGTGGGTGTCTGGAGGATCCGCAGGCCCTGCGCCTCGGCCTTCTCGCTCAGCGTGTGGAACGCCGCCTGCTGGCTTTCCTGGAACGCGCTGTCGATGGCGGCGCGGCGGTCGCGGTAGTCGGAGGCCTCGAACATCGCCGGCAGCATGCCCTTGAGCTGGGTGACGAGCTCATCGAGCTCGGCGGCGAAGCGGGCGCCGCTGCCGGAGGGGAGCCGGAGCGCCTTTGGCCGGTAGGGCTCGTCGAAATTGTGGACATAGACCCAGTCGTCGGGCGGGCGCTCGTCCTTGGCTCGGGCCTCGACGAAGCGGCGGATGGCGTTGTGCCGGCCGGAGCCCTGCGAGCCGAGGGCGAAGATGTTGAAGCCGCGGGCCTTGATGGCAACCCCGAACTCCAGCGCCTCCAGCGCCCGGTCCTGGCCGATCAGCCCGCTGGCCGGTTCCAGGTCGGCGGTGGTGGCGAATCCGAGCGCCTGCGGGTCGCAGGGCCGGAAGAGCTTGTCGCAGGTCAGCGCGGGTCTGGGGGCCATGGGTTCGCCTGCCGGTCGGGTTCGGGGACCGCAATCCAGATCGCTCCGGATTCGGTTCCCCCAAGCCTAGGGCGCCCGGGCCGCGCGGCAAAGCCCTCGCTCCGGGCTATTGCCCGTAGATCACCGACGGGAGCCACAGCGCGAGCTGCGGGAAGCTGAACACCAGCGCCAGCCCGACGAGCTGCACGACCATGAACTGCATCATGCCGATATAGATGTCCTTCAGGTCCCATTCCGGGACCACGCCCTTGAGGAAGTAGGCGCTGAGCGCCACCGGCGGCGAGAGCCAGGCGGTCTGAAGGTTCACCGCCACCAGGATGCCGAACCAGGTCAGGTTGACCCCGAGCTGGTCCAGCAGAGGGATCAGGATCGGCACGATGATCAGCACGATCGGCACCCACTCCAGCGGCCAGCCGAGCAGGAAGATGAAGGCCATGATCATCAGCAGCATCGCGGTCGTGCTCATGTCGAGGCCGAGCAGCCAGTCGGTCAGCATCATCGGCGTGCCGAGGCGCGAGAACACCGCGCCGAAGAAGTTCGAGGCGGCGACCAGGAACAGGATCAGCACCGAGATCTCGAGGGTCTTGATCAGCGCCTCGCCGAGCCGGGACGCGGTCATCCTGCCATAGGCCAGCGTCAGCAGCAGCGCGCCCGCGGCGCCGCAGCCGGCGCCCTCGGTCGGCGTCGCCCAGCCGAACAGGATCGAGCCGAGGGCGAAGGCGACCAGCGCCGCCGGAGGTACGAGGCCGAGGAAGAACTCGGTCGCCACCACGCCCCAGTTGTTCGCCCGCTCCTCCATCGGCAGCGGCGGGCCGAGGCTGGGATCGAGCCAGCAGCGCAGCAGCGCGTAGCCGGTGTAGAGGAAGGCGAGCATGAAGCCCGGAATGATCGCCGCGGCGAACAGGTCGGTGACCGGCACCTCGAGCACCGGACCCATGACCACCAGCATGATCGAGGGCGGGATCAGGATGCCGAGCGTGCCGCCGGCGGTGATCGTGCCGGCGGCGAGCCGCACGTCGTAGCCCGAGCGGTTCATGGTCTTGGCCGCCATGATGCCGAGGATCGTCACCGAGGCGCCGACGATGCCGGTGGCGGCGGCGAAGATGGTCGAGACGAACAGGACCGCGATGTACAGCGAGCCCCGGGTCGAGGCGAGCATCAGCTGGACCGCCCGGAACAGGCGTTCCATCAGCCCCGCCTGCTCCATCATCATCCCCATGAACACGAACAGAGGCACCGCGGCCAGCGTCTGCTCCAGCATCACGTTGTTGAACTGGAGCGTCATCAGGAAGAACACCAGCTGGCCGAAGCCCCAGTAGCCGAAGACGACGCCGAGGAAGATCAGGGTGAAGGAGATCGGAAAGCCGAGGAAGATGGCGAACAGCATCACCCCGACCATGATCAGGCCGATGTATTCGGGCTGCAGGTTGACCAGGGCGTCGATCATGGCCAGCGCCCCTTGCCGATGGCGTAGACGCATTTCAGCGCCTCGGAGATGCCCTGCAGGATCAGCAGTGCGGCGCCGACCGGCATCGCCATGCGCACCGGCCAGAGCTTCGGCATCCAGGCGGTGTCCATCGAGGTCTCGCCCCGGCTGAGCGCCTCCCAGGCGTAGTCCTTGGTGACCCAGAAGAACAGCAGCATCGAGGGGAAGTAGAACACCAGGTAGAGGGCGAGATCGACCCGCGCCTGGTTGCGCTCGCTCATGCCCGGTAGAGGAAATCCGCCCGGATGTGGACGCCCCGCATCAGCGCGTAGGCGGCGCCCAGCATGAACATGGCGCCCGAGACCATCCGGCTGATGTCGTAGGCCCAGAGGGTGGGGGCGAGGAACAGCTTGCGGGCCACGACCTCCCAGGTCATGGCGGCGAGGAGCGGCACCAGCATCAGGCAGACGACCCGGCCGACCCAGAGCATGCCGGTGTCGATCGCGGTGATGGTCTGGCGCATCCAGGGCGCCATGTCGGGCGGCAACTCGCCCGGCGCCCCGCGGCGCTCGGCGATCAGCTCGTCGCTGATGTCGATGTTGTGCGGCATGGATTTCCCCCCGCTGCCGTCTGTGCCGGGCGCTTGCGCGGCAGTTTGCGTCCCTCCCCCGCGAACGGGGAAGGGTGTTGCGGGAGCCGGAGCCCCGTCAGTTCTTCACGAGGCTGTCGGCATAGGCCTTGCCGAGCGCCGCGTTCGAGGCCTGCGCCCCGGCCCAGAACGGCACCGCGATGGCGGCGAAGTCCTTCTGGCTCTGCCAGACCTTGGCGAAGAACTCGTTCTCGGCGGCGTTCTTCTCCAGCGTGGCGCGGGCGGCGTCCATGTACTCCTTGAAGTAGTCCGGCGGCGTGTCGTGCAGGATCACGCCCTGGTTCTCGGTCAGATCCTTCAGCGCCTTGCCGTTCTCGTAGATGCGGTAGCCGAGCGACTTCATCAGCGAGGCGTTGGCGGCGACCTCGATCGCCTTCTGCTGGGTCGGCGTCAGCGAGTTGCAGACGTCGCCGTTGATGTAGAGATCGGCGTTGACCACGACCTGGTGCAGGCCCTGCAGGTAGTAGTGCTTCAGCACCTTCTGGAAGCCGAAGATCGAGTCCGGCTTCGGGCAGCACCACTCGGCCGCGTCGATCACGCCCTTCTCCAGCGCCGGCAGGATGTCGCCGCCGCCCATCGACACGGCGGCGACGCCGATGTCGTTGTAGGTCTGGCCGGGGATGCCCGGAGGCGCCCGGAAGCGGAGCTTGCGGAAGTCCTCCATCGACGCGATCGGCTCCTTGAACCAGCCGAGCGCCTCGGGCCCGACCGGCTGCAGCATGAAGCCCTTCACGTTGACGCCCATCTCCTTCCAGAGCTGGTCGTAGAGCTCCTTGCCGCCGCCATCCAGGAACCAGGACATGAAGGCGATGTTGTCGATGCCGACGCCCGCGCCGGCGACCGGCGAGCCGAACAGCATCGCTGCGGGGTGCTTGCCGGACCAGTAGTGGGTCCAGGCGAAGCCGCCCTCGATCAGGCCCTTGTCGACCGCGTCCAGGGTCTCGGCGACGCCGACGACGGCGCCGGCGGGCAGCACCTCGAACACGACCTCGCCGTTGGTCAGCGCCGCGACGTCGGCGGCGAAGTCCTCGAGCATGTGGACCTCGTCGGCCTTGGCCGGGATCACCGACTGGACGCGGATCTTCACCTCGGCGAAGGCGAAGCTCGCGGATAGTGCTGCTGCGGCGGCGCCGAGCGTCAGGTTTCGAAGCATTGTCATCGTCATCCTCCCTGGTTGCGTAGTCGATCCTCCCGCCGGGGCGGGCTGGGGACACCGCGGATCTGCCGTCCGCCTCGGTCCCGTCACTCTGTCATCGGCGGCAACGAGCCGCCAAGCCCTATCTGCCCTTCTCTCAACCCAATCCGACGAAGCCGGCCATGTCGGCCCAGCCCGAATGCATCATGTCCGCCGCGACCAGCAGCAGCACCGCGACGCCCACATAGCTGATCCAGCGGTGCTTCATCAGCAGCTTGCAGATCACCGTGGCGAAGAACGCCATCAGCATGATCGACAGCGCCAGCCCGAACACCAGCAGCGCCCGGTGGTCCTGGGCGATGGCGGCGACCGCCAGCACGTTGTCGATCGACATCGACACGTCGGCGACGGTGATGGTGGTGAGCGCCTTGATGATCGAGCGCCGGTCCGAGGCCGCCCCGGTTCCCACCACCGCCCCGGTTGCCTCGGCCTCAAGGATCGAGACGTTGCGGATCTCGGTGTAGAGCTTGAACGCCACCCAGAGCAGCACCGCGCCGCCGACGAAGCGGATCCACGGGATTTCGTAAAGGTAGGTCGCGGCCATCGCCGAGGCGATGCGGATCAGCACCGCCATCATCATCCCGAACAGGATCGCCCGGCGCTGCAGATGCGGGGCCAGCGAGGCGGCCGCCATGCCGATCACCAGGGCGTTGTCGCCGGACAGCACCACGTCGAGCCAGATGATGGCGGCCAGGTCGGCGAAGAACTGCGCGTCCATCGAGATCATGCCGCGGCCCTCGCCCGGGCATCCTCGCGGATCATGGCGGCGGCCTTCTCGCCGATCATGATCGCGGGCGCGTTGGTGTTTCCAGAAGTGATCGTGGGCATGACCGAGGCGTCCGCCACGCGAAGCCCCGTCAGGCCGCGCAGGCGCAGCCGCTCGTCTACTACGGACATGTCGTCGTTCCCCATCCGGCAAGTTCCGGCAGGATGGTAGATGGTGGTGGCGCGGGCGCGAATCCAGTGGAGAATCTGCTCGTCCGTCACGGCGTCCGCTCCCGGCTCGCGCTCGGCCCGCACGATCGCCGCCAGCGGCGGGGAGGCGGCGATGCGCCGTGCCATGCGGACGCCCGCGATCAGCGTCTGCCGGTCGGTCTCGGTGGCCAGGTAGTTGGCGAAGATCCGCGGGTGGGCGCGCGGGTCGGCCGAGGCGATCCGCACATGGCCGCGGCTCTCCGGGCGGAGCTGGCAGACCGAGGTGGTGAAGGCCGAGAACGGGTCGAGCCCGTGACCGGGCGACTGCGAGCTGAGCGGCTGGATGTGGAACTGGATGTCCGGCGTGGCGCAGTCCGGCCGGGTGCGGGCGAAAGCGCCGACCTGGCTCGCCCCCATGGTCATCGGCCCGCGGCGCCGGAGCACGAACTCGGCGCCGATCCGCATGCGGCCGATGAAGCTGTTGACCTCGTCGTTGAGCGTCGGCTCGGTCACTTCGTGGACCGCGCGGGCCTGCAGGTGGTCCTGCAGGTTCTCGCCGACCCCGGCGCGCTCGGCGAGCACGGCGATCCCATGCTCGGCGAGCAGCGCGCCCGGCCCGACGCCCGAGAGCTGAAGGATCTGCGGTGAGCCGATGGCGCCGGCCGAGAGCACCACCTCCCGCCGGGCGGCGACGGTCTCGACCAGCCCGTCGCGCTCGATCTCGACGCCCGTCGCGCGATGGTTCTCGAACAGCACCCGGCGGGCGAGCGCATCGGTCACCACATGGAGGTTCCGCCGCCGCCGCGCCGGCCGGAGATAGGCGGTGGCCGAGGAGCAGCGCAGGCCGTTCCGCATGGTGAGCTGGAAGTAGCCCACGCCTTCCTGCCGCGGCCCGTTGAAATCGTCGTTGCGCGGAATTCCCGCCGCGACGGCCGCCGCGATGAACTTGTCGCAAAGGCTGCGGTGGGCGCGCATGTCGGAGACCGCGACCGGTCCGTCGCCGCCGTGGAGATCGTCCGCCCCCCGCTCCTGCCGCTCGGACATCCGGAAATAGGGCAGCACGTCGGCCCAGCCCCAGCCCCGGAGCCCGAGCTGGCGCCAGTGGTCGTAATCCTCGGGCTGGCCCCGCACGTAGAGAAGCCCGTTGAGCGCGCTCGATCCGCCCAGAACCTTGCCGCGCGGCCACTCGATCGAACGGCCGTTGAGGCCGGGATCCGGTGCGGTGCGGTAGCGCCAGTCCACCGCCGGGTTGTGCATGGTCTTGAAGTAGCCGACCGGGATGTGGAGCCAGGGATTGTGCGCCGGCCCGCCAGCCTCGACCAGGGCCACGCTCACCGACGCGTCCTCGCTCAGCCGCGCCGCAACGGCGCAGCCGGCGGAACCGGCGCCAATGACCACGTAGTCGAACTCCAACGGACCTCCCCCGGACGATCTGGGAACGCGCGGTGCATCGCCGTGCGAATCGTTTTTTCTTGAAAAATAAGACCACGGGTCTCAAAAAAATCAAAGCGCTCGTTTGACGCGCTTCCGGGAGGCGGCATGACCGAGGATGGCGAGCGGATTCCGACCAACCTCAGGGCGCTCCTGATCCTGGAGACGCTGGCGGCTGCCGGCCGGGCCATGAACCCGACCGAGATCGGGGCCGAGATCGGATTGCCGAAGCCGACCGTGCACCGGCTCTGCGCGACGCTGGAGGCGGAAGGCTTCCTGCAGCGCGAGCCCCATGACGGGCGCCTGCGCCCGGCCGGGCGGGCAAAGCGGCTGGCCGCCGGGCTGCAGGTGGCGGCGCGGCTGGACCTCGCCCGGCACCTGGTGCTGAAGTCGGTGGCGGAGCGGATCGGCGAGACCTGCAACCTGGTGGGGGTCGGCGTCGCGGGGATGGTCTATCTCGATCGCGTCGACACCCTCTGGCCGCTGCGCTACCAGCTTCCGATCGGCACCGAGGTGCCGTTCCACTGCACCGCCAGCGGCAAGATGTTTCTCTCGACCCTCTCGGGGAGGGACCTGGACGCGGTGCTCGCGAGCGTGGAGCTGACCCGCGAGGGGCCGAACTGCGCCACCGATGACGGCGAACTGCGGGTGCGGCTCGGGCAGGTGCGCGAGGCCGGCCATTCGGTCGACGACCAGGAGTTCATGGCCGGCATGATCGCCTATGCGGTGCCGGTGCGCGATCCCGCCGGCCGGTTCATCGCCGCACTGGCGTTTCACGCGCCGATGCAGCGGGTGGGCCTGGAGGCCGGGCGCGCCCATGTGCCGGTGCTGGAGCAGGGGGCGCGTCGGCTGGAGGCGCTGCTGTTCGGCGAAACCTAGCTATGACACTGGCCGCCGGGAGCGCGAGCTCTCCGGCGCCGCGCCGGCGATGCCGGGAATCCGGCGGAGCGGCCGGTCGCCCGGTCAGAACGATTTGCGGCTCAGCCGGGCCTTGATCTGGCAGGGGTTATGCCGGTTTCGTCCGTCGAGATGGTTGGTCCGGTGGCAATCCGGACAAAGCGCGATCGGCACCAAGACGGCGTCCCCCGAAACGAGGTCCCTGGAGAACTCCTCGCCGCAGACCTCCAGGATATCGCCTCGGTCCATGAGCGCCCTCGCCGAGACGCCGCAACGATAACAGCACGCCTCCGCGAGCGCCGAGGCCGCCTCGGTCGGGTCCATGCGCCGCTGGTAGTTGCAGTCAAATTTCGTCATCGGATCCGCGTCTTGCGCCTCCAAGGTCGAGGTGATCGGATGGTACCCTAGGCGCACAATTTAACACACCCTGTGCCGCTCAAGAAAACGTGAGCGCGATAGGGGCAGGAAAGCGGGCGGTGACGGCCGCCTCCCGCTCCGGGTTTCCCGGAGCTGGCCGGAACCTCCGGTGCCGCCCCTGCGGCGCCCGCCGATGCAAGGCCGCCGTCCGGGCAGCGCCCGAGGAATGCCCAGGAGCGTCCGCATTGGTGTCGGCGCGCACGCCCGGATATCCGCGGATCGGCGTCGGGTGGCGTCAGGGCCTGAGCACGATCTTCGAGGCGGCGACCCGGCCCGCGTCGAGGTCGGCGAAGGCGCCGGCGCCTTCGGCCAGCGGGCGCTGCTCGATCCAGCCGAAATCGCCGAGCCTGCCGGCGAAGATCGCCCGCGCCGTGTCGCGGAAATCGGCCATCGAATAGGTGTAGGTGCCGATGACCGTGATCTCCTGGAGCGTGATCCGGCGCATGTCGAGCCCGGCGGCGCCGCCGGCGAGGCCGATATGGGCGACCACGCCCCCGGCGCGCACCAGCCGGCTGGCGGCGGCGCGCGAGGCCTCGCCGCCGAAGGCGTCGATCACCAGCTCGGCGGAACCGGGATCCGGCTCTCCGGCCTTGGGGTCGTAGACCGTGAACGGGCCGGCCGCCGCGAGGGTCGGGTGCCGCGCGGCGTTGGTCTCGGCGATGGCGATGTCGCGCCCGCCCCGGGCCGCGACCACCAGCGCCGCGCCGAGGCCGATGGCGCCGCCGCCGAGCACGACGGTGCGGCAGGCGGCCAGCGGGCGGGCGAGACTGCGGGCCGCAAGGCCGACGGCGTGCCAGCCGCAGGCGAGCGGCTCGGCCAGGGCCGCGTGCTCGATCGCGACCCCGTCCGGAACCTCGACCAGGTTGCGCTCGGGGATGGCGATCCGCTCGGCGAACGCGCCCTGGCGCGGCGGCAGCGAGATGATCTGGCGCGACGGGCAGATGTTGTCGCGGCCGGAGACGCAGAAATCGCAGGCGCCGCAGCTCGCGAGCGGGTTGACCGTGACGCGGCGGCCTTCCAGCCGGCCGGACAGCGCCACGCCGCCCGCCTCGTGACCGAGGATCAGCGGCGCCGGCCGGCGTTCGTCATGGCCGTGCCAGGCATGCATGTCGGAGCCGCAGATGCCGACCGCGTCGACCCGGACCAGCGCCTCGCCGGGTCCGGCGGACGGTTCGGCCGCGTCACGGTATTCCAGGCCGTGCGGGCCGGTATAAACCAGTGCCTTCATTTTGCGGTGAAGCCTCCGTCAACGTAGAGGATCTGCCCGGTCACGTAGTCCGAGGCCGGCGAGGCGAGGAACAGCAGCGGGCCGATCAGGTCCTCCATCTCGCCGTTGCGGCCGATGCAGGTCTGGGCGGCGTTCCGCGCAGCCAGCGCAGGATCGGCGAAGACCGGGGCCGAAAGCTCGGTCGGGAAGAAGCCGGGCGCCAGCGCGTTGCAGGTGATGCCGTGGCGCGACCAGGCCTCGGCCATGGCTCGGGTGAGCTGCGCGACTCCGCCCTTTGAGGCCCCGTAGGACAGCCCGTTCGGGAACGCGCGGCCCGACTGCAGCGAGGCGATGTTGATGACCCGGCCCCAGCCCCTTGCCTTCATCGCCGGCACCAGGGCCTGGGCCAGGAAGAAGGGCTGGGCGAGGTTCAGGTTGAGGGTCATCGTCCAGTCGGCCAGCGCCACATCGTCGGCATGGGTCCGGGTGTTCACGCCGGCGGCCGAGAGCAGGATGTCCGGCGGGCCGAACGGGGCGGCGACGCGCTCGGCGACCGCGGACATCGTGGCCGGATCGGCGAGATCGGCGGTCACGGCCCAGGTCTCGCCCCCGGATTCGCCGCGCCACTCCCGCAGCGCCTCGGCCCGGCGGGCGACGCCCACCACCTTCGCGCCGGCCTCCGCCAGCACGCGGGCCATGGCGCGGCCGATGCCGGAGCTGGCGCCGGTGACGCAGGCGACCCGGCCGGCGACCGAAAAGCGCATGCCGTCATCCGTGATCATGCCCGTGCAGTCCTCCTTCGCTGCCCGCGCCCAACTAGTCGCCGCTCGCTCCGGCCGGGTCAATCGCAAATCCGGCACGCGGGGTGCGCGCCGGCCGGATTGCGCGGGATGCACACGGCGCCGCGCTTTGTGCTAGGGTTCCACACGGCGAATGGAGACGGTCTGATCAGATGGATATTGCCGGCTGGCTCACGAGCCTGGGGCTGGGCGAGTATGCGCCGTCCTTCGCGCAGAACCGCGTCGACGCGGCGCTGCTGCGGGATCTCACCGACCAGGATCTGCGGGATCTCGGGGTGGCGGCGCTCGGCGACCGCAAGCGGCTGCTGGCCGCGATCGCGGCACTCGGCGGCGACGCGCCGCCGGAGGCGGCGCCGGCGGACGCCGCATCCGCGGACGGGGAACGGCGCCAGGTCACGGTGCTGTTCGCCGACATCGCCGGCTTCACGCCCCTGTCCGAGCGGCTGGGGGCGGAGCGGACCCACGAGCTGCTGAACCGGTTCTTCGAGGCCGCCGACCGGGTGATCGTCGAGCTCGGCGGCACGGTCGACAAGCATATCGGCGACAATGTCATGGCGCTCTTCGGCGCGCCGGTCGCCCATGACAACGACCCGGAGCGGGCGATCCGCGCGGCGCTCGCGATCCACGAGGCGGCTGCGCTCATCGATGCCGGCGGCATTCCGCTGCGCCTGCATGTCGGCATCGCCAGCGGGCAGGTGGTGGCCAGCGGCACCGGCAGCGACAGCCACCGCAGCTACACCGTCACCGGAGAGTCGGTGAATCTGGCGGCGCGGCTGCAGGATGCCGCCGGACCGGGCGAGACCTTTGTCTCGGAGGATGTGCGGCGGCGGACCGCGGGGGTGTTCTCCGCGGCGCCCTTGGGCCTTCAGGCGCTGAAGGGCATTGCGCGCCCGGTCCCGGCCTGGCGGATCGAGGGGCCGGCGGGAACGGCCGGAGCCAGCGCGGCGGCACCCTTCGTCGGGCGGCGATCGGAGCTTCGCCAGTGCCGGGCGATCCTGACCGAGATCGCCGAGACCGGCCACGGTCAGACCGTTCTGCTGCGGGGTTCGGCCGGCATCGGCAAGACCCGCCTTGCGGCAGAGATCGCCGCGGCCGCCCAGGCCTCGGGCTATGATCTGCACCGCTGCCTGGTGCTCGATTTCGGCTCGCGCAGGGGGCAGGACGCGGTCCCGGCGCTGGTGCGCAGCCTTCTGGGGCTGCCGCAGTCGTCCGCGAAGGACGCCCGCGCCGGTGCAGCCGATGCTGCGCTTGCAGGCGGCGCGCTGCCCGAAGCGAGCCGGGTGTTCCTAAACGATCTGCTGGACCTGCCGCAGCCGCTGGAGCAGCGGCGGATCCACGACGCCATGGACGACGCGGCGCGGCGCGCCGGGCGGCGCAATCTCGTTGCGGGCCTGGCCGCCCGCGCCGCCCGCCTGCGCCCGCAGCTGATCCTGGTCGAGGACCTGCATTGGGCGGACGAGCAGACACTGGACGCGCTCGCCGGAGTGATCGCGGCTGTGCGGGAGTGCCCGGTCGCGCTGATGGCGACGACGCGGCCCGAGGGCGACCCGATGGAGGGCGCGTGGCGGTCGCTGAGCCTCGAGCAGCCGGTCAGCATCGTCAATCTCGGGCCGCTGCGGGTGGACGAGGCCATGTCCATGGCGGCTGGCTTCCTGCGCACGAACAAGGACCGGGTGAGCGAGTGCCTCGAGCGCGCGGCCGGCAACCCGCTGTTCCTCGAACAGCTGCTGCAGAACGCCGCCGAGAGCGCGTCCGCCGCGGTACCGGGAACCATCCAGAGCCTGGTGCTCGCCCGGATGGACCGGCTTGCGCCCCAGGACAAGCGGGCCCTGCAGGCAGCCTCGGTGTTCGGCCAGCGCGTGCCCCTTGCGGGGCTGCGCATGCTGATCCAGTCACCCGGCTACGACTGCGCCGCGCTGATGCGCCACCAGCTGCTGCGCCCGGAGGGCGACGATTTCCTGTTCGCGCACGCGCTGGTCCGCGACGGCGTCTACGAATCGATGCTGAGCGGGCCGCGGGCACGGTTGCATCTGAAGGCGGCGGAGTGGTTCGAGGCCACCGACCCCGGCCTGCGGGCGGAGCATCTGCTGCTGGCGGGCGACCCGCTTGCACCCCGGGCGCTGCACGATGCCGCGCGCGCGGAGATGGCGCGTTACCGATACGATCACGCGCTTGCGCTGCTCGAGAAGGGGCTGGCGGTCGCCGATGCCGCTGCCGACCGGGTCGACCTCGCCCTCGCGCTCGGCGAAGCCCGGCACGACACCGGCGCGCTGGAGGAAGCCGGGCGGGCCTTCGGAGCGGCGCTTCGGGACGCCCCCGATGACGAGCGGCGCTGCCGGGCCTGGCTGGGGCTTGCCGGGGTGAAGCGGATCACCGAGGACACCGCCGGCGCGCTCGCCGATCTCGATGCGGCCGAGGCCGCCGCCCGGCCCCTGGGCCTGAAGGCCGCGGAGGCCCGGGCGCATTACCTGCGCGGCAATCTGTTGTTTCCGAGAGGCGACTTCGATGGCTGCCTGCGCGAGCACGGTCTGGCGCTTGAACTGGCGCGCGAGGCCGGTTCGGTGGAACTGGAGGCCGCCGCGCTGAGCGGCCTGGCCGACGCCGAATACATGCGTGGCCGCTTCCGGACGGCCCGCGAGCGGTTCCGCCAGTGCATCGAGATCAGCCGGGCTCACGGCTTCGGCCGGATCGAGGTCGCCAACCTGCCGATGCTCGCCCTGACGGCATTGTGGAGCGGCGAGCCGGAGCTCGGCCGGATCACCGCATTCGAGGGCATCGAGGCCGCGCAGCGGGTAGGTTACGGCCGGGCACAGATCATCGCCCATCACGCCGCCGCCCATCATTTCCTGATGAATGGCGAGCTTCATGACGCGCGAAGACACGCGAGCCTGTCGGGTGAACTCGCCCGCGAACTCGGCGCGCGCAGGTTTCAGGGCGAAGGAATGCTGTTCACCGCCGAGATCGACCACTATCTGGGCAATTCGGAGAGTTCCGTCGATCTGATGCGCGCGTCGCTCGCGATTCACCGCGAAGCGGGAATGTCCTTCATGGGTCCGATGGTCCTCGGCGGCCTGGCGATGGTCACCGGCGACCCGGGCGAACGGGAAGCCGCGCTGGAGGAGGGCGCGGCGCTGCTCGCCGGCAATGGTCTCGCCCATAACCATGTGTTTTTCCACCATTTTGCCATCGAAGCCCGCCTCGACGCCGGGCAGTATGACGAGGCCGAGCGACATGGTGTCGAACTGACCCGCCGCTTCACCGCCGAGGAGCTCTCGCTCGGGCACCACTACGGCCAGCGGGCGATCGCACTCGCGCGGTTCGGGCGCGGCGAGCGGTCGGAGGCGCTGGCTGCAACGCTGGACCAACTGATCGACGCAGGCGAGCGATCCGGCGACCGGCGCTCGACACAGGCGCTCCGCCGGGCACGGGCGGCATTGGCCGCGTAGCGGCGCGGGACAACCTGCGCCCCGGTGCCTGGCCGTGGCGCCGAGCGCCGGCTCCGGACGTCGCGCAGCGAGCCCGGGCGTCGCGGGTCCGCGCTCGGGTCGGCGCCTACTCCGCCGCGTCCAGATAGGCGTCGAGCGGCGGGCAGGTGCAGACCAGGTTCCGGTCGCCGTAGACGTTGTCGATCCGGTTGACCGGCGGCCAGTACTTGTCGACCCGGAACGAGCCCGGCGGGAAGCAGGCCTGCTCGCGGGTGTAGGAGCGGGTCCACTCGCCGACCAGGTCCTCGACCGTGTGCGGCGCGTTCCGGAGCGGGTTGTCCTCGACCGTTCATCTCGCCGGCCTCGATGGCGCGGATCTCGTCGCGGATGGCGATCATCGCGTCGCAGAAGCGGTCGAGCTCGGCCTTGGTCTCGGATTCGGTCGGCTCGATCATCAGCGTGCCGGCGACCGGCCAGCTCATGGTCGGCGCGTGGAAGCCGCAGTCGATCAGCCGCTTGGCGATGTCGTCGACGGTGACGCCGGCCGACTTCTGGAACGGCCGCGTGTCGACGATGCACTCATGCGCGACCCGGCCGTCCGGCCCCTTGTAGAGCACGTCGTAATGGCCCTTGAGCCGGGCGGCGATGTAGTTGGCGTTCAGGATCGCGATCTTGGTCGCCTGGGTCAGGCCCTCGCCGCGCCATCATCAGGCAGTAGCTCCACGAGATCGGCAGGATCGACGGCCGAGCCGTAGGGGGCGGCCGAGACCGGCCCCTCGGTCAGCCCGTCGCCGGGCGAGGTGTCGGGATGGCCCGGCAGGTACGGCGCGAGATGCGCCTTGACCCCGATCGGTCCCATGCCCGGCCCGCCGCCGCCATGCGGGATGCAGAAGGTCTTGTGCAGGTTGAGGTGGCTGACATCGGCGCCCACGTCGCCGGGCCGGGCCAGCCCGACCATCGCGTTGAGATTGGCGCCGTCGAGATAGACCTGGCCGCCATGCTGGTGGGTGATGGCGCAGATCTCGCGCACCGTCTCCTCGAACACGCCGTGGGTCGACGGATAGGTGATCATGCAGGCGGCGAGGTTCGCCGAATGCTGTTCGGCCTTGGCGCGGAAGTCGTCGAGGTCGATGTCGCCGTTCTCGCGGGTGCCGACCACCACGACCTTCATCCCCGCCATCTGCGCCGAGGCCGGGTTGGTGCCGTGCGCCGAGGAGGGGATCAGGCAGACGTCGCGGTGGGTGTCGCCGCGGCCGAGATGCTAGGCGCGGATGGTCAGCAGCCCGGCATACTCGCCCTGCGCACCGGAATTCGGCTGCATCGAGATCGCGTCGTAGCCGGTGATCTGGCAGAGCTTGGCCGAGAGATCGTCGATCATCTCGCGGTAGCCCGCCGCCTGGTCGGCCGGCACGAAGGGATGCATCTCGGCGAATTCCGGCCAGCTGACCGGCAGCATCTCGGCGGTGGCGTTCAGCTTCATGGTGCAGGAGCCGAGCGGGATCATCGCCCGGTCGAGCGCCAGGTCGCGGTCGGCGAGGCGCCGCATGTAGCGGGTCATCTCGCTCTCGGCCCGGTTCATGTGGAAGATCGGATGGGTGAGATACTCGGACTCGCGCAGCAGCGCCTTCGGCAGGCGGTATTCCGGGTATTCCTCCTTGTAGGTCAGGTGGTAGCCGCCGAAGGCGCGCCAGACCGCTTCCAGGGTCTCCGGCCGGGTGCGCTCGTCGAGCGTGATGCCGATCCGGTCCTCGCCGACGGTGCGCAGGTTGATGCCGTTGTCGACCGCGTTCTTCATGATCAGCCCCTGATAGGGGCCGACCTCGACGGTGACGGTGTCGAAGAACTCCTTGGGCGCGACCTCGAATCCCAGTCGACTCGAGGGCGTCGGCGACCCGTGCCGCCTTGCGGTGGATGCGCTCGGCGATCGCCTTCAGGCCGCGGGGGCCGTGGAAGACCGCATACATCGAGGCGATGACCGCCAGCAGCACCTGGGCGGTGCAGATGTTCGAGGTCGCCTTCTCGCGGCGGATGTGCTGCTCGCGGGTCTGCAGGCCGAGGCGGTAGGCCTTGTTGCCCCGCGCATCGATCGAGACGCCGACGAGCCGGCCGGGCATGGCGCGCTTGTAGTCGTCCCGCGTGGCCATGTAGGCGGCGTGCGGGCCGCCGTAACCCATCGGCACGCCGAAGCGCTGCATCGAGCCGACCGCGATGTCGGCCCCCATCTCGCCCGGCGGCTTCAGCAGCGTCAGCGCCATCGGGTCGGCCGCCACGACCGCCAGAGCGCCAGCGGCGTGCAGGCCGGCGATCACCCCGGTGAAGTCGTGGAAATCGCCGTTCAGGCCGGGATACTGGAACATCGCGCCGAACACCTTCGCGGGATCGAGCTCCGTGCACGGGTCGCCGACGATCACCTCCCAGCCCAGCGGCGCGGCGCGGGTGCGGATCACCGCGATGGTCTGCGGCAGCGCGTGGTGGTCGACGAAGAAGGCGGTCGCCTTCGACTTCGACAACCGCTGGCACATGGCCATGGCCTCGGCGGCGGCGGTGGCCTCGTCGAGCAGCGAGGCGTTGGCGATCTCGAGCCCGGTCAGGTCGGAGACCAGGGTCTGGTAGTTCAGCAGCGCCTCGAGCCGGCCCTGGCTGATCTCCGGCTGGTAGGGCGTGTAGGCGGTGTACCAGGCCGGGTTCTCGAGAATGTTGCGCTGGATCGCCGGCGGCATGATCGTGCCGTGGTAGCCCTGGCCGATCAGCGAGGTGAGCACCCTGTTCTTCGCCGCCGTCTCGCGCAGCCGGTCGAGGGCGCCGCGTTCGGAGAGCGGGCGGCCGAAGTCGAGCGGCTTCTCCTGCCGGATCCCCTTCGGCACGGTCTGGCCGATCAGCTCGTCGAGGCTGGCGACGCCGCAGGCGGCCAGCATGTCCTCCATCTCGGCCGGCGATGGGCCGATATGGCGGCGGTTGGCGAAGTCGTAGGGCTCGTATCTCGCGTTGGCCATGGGGCCTCTCCTCAGCCGATCATCGCCTTGTAGGCGGCCTCGTCCATCAGTCCGTCGGCGGCGGAAGCGTCGGCGAGCTTCAGCTTGAAGAACCAGCCGGCGCCCATCGGGTCCGAGTTCACGATCGAGGGGTCGTCGACGATGGCCTGGTTGATCTCGATGACCTCGCCGCCGAGCGGCGCGTAGACGTCGGACGCGGCCTTGACCGATTCCAGCGTCGCGGCGGTGTCGCCCTTCTCGAAGCTGGCGCCCGACTTCGGGCAGCTCGACGAAGACCAGGTCGCCGAGCTGCTCGGTGGCGTGCTCGGTGATGCCGACCGTGGCGACGCCGCCCTCGACCTTCAGCCACTCGTGGTCATCGGTGAATTTCAGCATGCGATTCCTCCCTCTCGCTGGTTGGTGCGGGCCGGCCTTTCCGGCTCAGCCCCGCTTGTAGTTCGGCTTGACGAAAGGCATGTCGGCGACCGCGACCGGCAGCCGCTTGCCCCGCACATCGGCGAAAAGCCGGGTCCCGGTGGCGGCGAGGGCGGCCGGCACGTAGCCCATCGCCATCGGCCCGTTCAGGCTCGGCCCGAAGCCGCCGGAGGTCACCGCCCCGACAGGCTCGGCATCGTTCCCCCCGGCATAGAGGGCGGCGCCGCCCCGGACCGGCGCGCGGCCCTCGGGCAGCAGGCCGACCCGTCGCCGCGAGGCGCCGCCGGCGAACTCGTTCAGGATCCGGTCGGCGCCGGGGAACCCGCCCTCGCGCTCGCCGCCCGGGCGGCGCACCTTCTGCACCGCCCATTCCAGCGCCGCCTCGACCGGCGAGGTGGTGATGTCCAGATCCGAGCCGTAGAGGCAGAGCCCGGCCTCGAGCCGGAGCGAGTCGCGGGCGCCGAGGCCGATCGGCTCGACCGCCTCGTGGGCGAGCAGCGCCCGCGCCAGGTCCGCCGCGGCCTCGTCCGGGACCGAGATCTCGAACCCGTCCTCGCCGGAATAGCCCGAGCGCGAGACGATGCAGTCGGCCCCGGCCAGGGTCAGCGCGCGCACGTCCATGAACCGCATTGCCGCGCTCTCCGGCGCCATCGCCTCCAGCACCGCGCCCGCCGCGGGCCCCTGCAGCGCCAGCAGCGCGCGGCCGTCAAGCCGCTCGATGTGGCAGGCATCGAAGAGGGTCAGCCGCAGATGGGCCTCGTCGGCGTCCTTGCAGGCCGCATTGACCACCAGGAACAGGTGGTCGCCGCGGTTGGTCACCATCAGGTCGTCGAGAATGCCGCCCTGGGCATTGGTGAACAGCGCATAGCGCTGCCGCCCCTCTCCCAGCCCCAGGATATCGACCGGCACCAGCCGCTCCAGCGCCCGCGCGGCGTCGGCGACATCGCCGGAGCGCGGCCTGAGCACCATCTGGCCCATGTGACTGACATCGAACAGGCCCGCCTGCGCCCGCGTGTGCAGATGCTCCTTCATCACGCCCATCGGGTACTGCACCGGCATGTCGTAGCCGGCGAAGGGCACCATCCGGGCGCCGAGCTCGATATGGAGCCCGTGGAGCGGGGTCGTCTTCAGGCTGTCAGTCTCTGTCAAGTCGGCGCCTCCCAGTTTTCCTGCCGGGAGGCTGCGCACAGCCGCTCTCCGGCGCAAGTCGGTCACGCGGCCGCTGCACCGCGTCGGTCTCGCGCCCCCTCTGTCCTTTCGCCTGAGAGAGTTATCCCGTCGGCGGGTGCTGTGGCACCTCTCTCCAGAGTGTCTTCGCCCGGGGCTGGTCCTTCTGCCTGAGAGTTTCCGGGGCGGTTACTCCTTCGGCGCCGGCCCGGCGGAGCGGGTCCGCGTGCCAGTCTCTCCCAGTGGGCGCGGCCAAGGTATGCCAAGGCCGCGGCGGAAGGCAACCCCGCGCGGCGGCTCTCGCGGCGGCGGCTGTTGGCATTGGACGCGGGTCTCAGGGCGCCGTATGTTGTGCGGTGCAGCGAAACCACGATTCCTGAGCCGGGGAGGCACCGATGGGCAAGGTGATACTGTTCGCGCAGCAGAAGGGGGGCGCCGGCAAGACCACGCTCCTGACCCAGCTCGCCGCCTTCCGCGCTTCGGGCGGCGACCGGGTTGCGCTGATCGACCTCGACCCGCAGCGCTCGACCGCCGCCTGGTTCGCCGAGCGGGCGAAGCGGCCCGGCGGCGCCGGGCGGGTCGCGCTGATCGAGAGCGCCGACTGGCGCGCCACCAGCGACATCGGCGAGGCGGCGCGCAAGCACGACCTGGTGCTGGTGGACGCGCCGGGTTCGGCCGACGTGCTGGGGCGCGGCGCCATGCGGGCGGCGGATTTCGTGCTGATCCCCTGCCAGCCCAGCATGCCCGATGTCTGGGCCAGCCGGGCGACCTTAGAGATGGCGCGCAAGGAACGCCGCCCCCACGGGGTGGTGCTGAACCGCTTTCCGCCGCGCGGCCGCGCCGCCGAGGCCGCCGCCGCGGCCCTGGCCGAGGCCGGCGCGCCGGTGCTCGAGCCCCGCATCGGCGCCCGTCTGGCCTTCGCCGACGCCTTCGCCCAGGGGGCGGGGGTCACCGAGATCGCCCGGACCTCGAAGGCGGCCGCCGAGATCGCCGCCCTGGCGGCGGCGCTGGCGGCGGCGCTGGGGTGACACCCGCCGCCTTGGCAGCCTCTTGCCGGGCTGTCATAGTCGCCGCCCTTGTCGAGATCGGCGGTCGAGCCCGGATGCGGCGGTTCAGCCCAGCGCTTCTGCCCCTGATCCGCCTTCCGGCGGCGGTCGCGCTGGCGTTGGCGCTGGCGGTTGCGGGCGCCCCCGCCGCCGGGCTGCCGCAGGCGGGCGATCCCACCTTCCGGCAGGCCGAGGCGGCTCTCGCCGGGCGGCTGGCGGCGATGCCGGGCGCGAAGCGGGCCAGGAACGTGATCCTGTTCATCGCCGACGGCATGGGGATCGAGCTTGCGACCGCCATCCGCATCGCCTCGGGCCAGCTGAGTGGCCTGGCCGGCGAGGAGGCGATGCTGTCCTGGGAGGCGTTTCCCGGCCTGGCGCTGGCCAAGACCTGGAACACCGACGCCCAGATCCCGGATTCGGCGGGCACCGCCACGGCGATGCTGACCGGGATCAAGACGCGGAAGGGCGTGCTGGGGGTCGGGCCCGCGGCGGTCAGGGGCGACTGCGCCTCGGGGCTGGCCCATCCGGCGGAGACGCTGGGCGAGATCGCGGCGGCGCGCGGCCTCGCGGTCGGCATCGTCACCACCAGCCGGCTGACCCATGCGACCCCGGCGGCGGTCTATGCCCACAGCGCCAACCGCGACTGGGAGGACGATGCGGCCCTGCCGCCGGGCGCGCCCTGCGTCGATATCGCCCGGCAGCTGGCGGCGTTCCCCTTCACCGTCGCGATGGGCGGCGGGCGGCAGATGCTGCTGCCGGAGGGGGTACTGGACATCGAGCGGGCTCCGGGCCGGCGGCGCGACGGCCGCGACCTGATCGCCGAGTGGCGCGACGGCGGGCCGGGCCGGACGGTGCTGCACACCCGGGCGGAGTTCGATCGCCTGGCGGAGACCGAGCCGGAGCGGGTGCTGGGGATCTTCAGCCCCTCGCACATGGCCTATGACGTCGACCGCGACGCCGATTGGGGCGGCGAGCCGTCGCTGGCCGAGATGACCCGGGCCGCGATCCGGCTGCTGGCGCGCGACCCGGAAGGCTACTTCCTGATGGTCGAGGGCGGCCTGATCGACGTCGCCCTCCATGGCAACGACGTCAACCGGGCGATCACCGACGGGCTGGCTTTCGACCGGGCGGTGGCGGCGGCCGCGGCGATGACCGACCCGGCCGAGACCCTGATCATCGTCACCAGCGATCACGACCACCGGCTGCCGCCGCTGAACCGGGGTCCGCGCGGATCGGCGGTCGCCGGGCTGGCGGGCTGGGACCCGGCCCTGAACCCGCCGCCGGTCGAGCACGCGCCGCAGCGCGGTGCCGGGCCGCTGCCGGTCGCGCCGGGCGCGGCGGTACGATCTCCGGTGCCGGCTCCGGGGGCGGTTCGGGGGGCGGCGTCTCCCGCCGCGCTGCCGCCGGGCGGTCACGGCGCGGCCGACGTCGCGGTCTTCGCACGGGGGCCGATGGCCGGGCTGTTCTCGGGCACGGTCGAGCAGAACTACATCTTCCACGTCATGCGCCACGCGCTGAGGCTGGGGGCAGGGGACTGAAGGCCGCCGCAGGGGCGGGTCCGCGAATTGCGTCCGCCGACCAAGACCGGACTGACCTGCCGGCGGAACTTCGCTAAGGTCGGCTCCGGCCCGGGCCGCCGCGGATTCGGCGCCGGCACCGGATGTCGAGCAAGGAGCCTGCCCATGGTCGCCCGCGTCGTCCCCGTCGAGCCCTTCGACCTGGTGGTCTTCGGCGTCACCGGCGATCTCGCGCGCCGCAAGCTGATCCCGGCGCTCTATCACCGGATGGAGGACGGGCAGATGCCCGAGGGCGCACGGGTGATCGGTGCCGCGCGCTCGGACCTGGATCGCGCCGGGTTCCGGGCCGCGGCCGCGGCGGCGCTGGACGAGTTCGTGGGCGGCGGGATCGATCCGGCGGTCCGGGACCGCTTCCTCGCCTGCCTCGACTACGTGCGGATCGACGCCACCACCGAGGAGGGCTGGGACCGGCTCCGTGCCGCGCTGCCCGATGACCCGGCCCGGCCGCGCGCCTTCTATCTGGCCGTGGCGCCGGGGCTCTTCGGGCCGATCGCCCGGCACATCGCGGCGAGCGGGATCGGCGGCGGCACGGCGCGGATCGTGGTCGAGAAGCCGCTCGGCCACGACCTCGCCTCGGCGCGCGACCTCAACGCCGAGCTGTCGGCGGCCTTCGACGAGCGGCAGGTCTACCGGATCGATCACTATCTGGGCAAGGAGACGGTCCAGAACCTGATGGCGCTGCGCTTCGCCAATGCGCTGTTCGAGCCGCTGTGGAACGCGCGCCATATCGACCACGTGCAGATCACCGTCGCCGAGAGCGCCGGCATCGGCGGGCGGGGCGCCTATTACGATGGCGTCGGCGCCATGCGGGACATGGTGCAGAACCACCTGATGCAGCTCCTCTGCCTGATCGCCATGGAGCCGCCGGGCCGGTTCGAGGCCGACGCGGTGCGCGACGAGAAGCTGAAGGTGCTCCGCGCGCTGGCGCCGGTGCGCTTTCCCGACGCGGTGGTGCGCGGTCAGTACCGCGCCGCGAACGGCCAGCCGGCCTATGCCCAGGAGGCCGGCAGGCCCGAGTCGCGGACCGAGAGCTTCGTCGCGCTGAAGGCCCGGATCGAGAACTGGCGCTGGAACGGGGTTCCGTTCTATCTGCGTACCGGCAAGCGCCTGCGCGCGCGGATGTCCGAGATCGCCGTGCAGTTCAAGGACGTGCCGCATTCGATCTTTCCGGGCGAGGGCGGCCATCCGGCGCCGAACGTGCTGGCGATCCGGCTGCAGCCTGACGAGGGGATCATGCTCGGCATGACCATCAAGGACCCCGGCCCCGGCGGCATGCGGCTGACCGGGGCCGAGCTTGACATGACCTTCGCCGAGGGGCTGGGGCGGCCGGCGCTGAGGATGCCGGACGCCTATGAGCGGCTGGTGATGGACGTGATCCGGGGCGACCAGACGCTGTTCATGCGCGGCGACGAGGTGGAGGCCGCCTGGGCCTGGATCGACCCGGTCGTCAGCGCCTGGGAGGAGCGCCAGGACCAGCCGAAGCCCTATGACGCCGGCTCCTCCGGCCCCGAGGACGCGCTGATGCTGATGCACCGGGACGGGCGCCGCTGGCGGGAGATCGCCTGATGGCGCCGGAGATGCGCGTCCATCCGGATCGCCAGGCGCTGGCGGAGGCGGCGGCGCGGGACGCCGCCGCGCTGCTGCGGGCGGCGATCGCGGCGCGTGGGCGGGCGACGCTGGCGGTGCCGGGCGGGACCACGCCGGGGCCGTTCCTGACCCGGCTCGGCCAGGCGGATCTCGACTGGGAGCAGGTCGGCGTGACCCTGACCGACGAGCGCTGGGTGCCGGCGGGCGACCCGCGGTCGAACCAGCGGCTGCTGGCCGGGACCCTGTTCGCCGGTCCGGCGGCCGCGGCCGAGTTCGTGCCGCTCTACGGTGCGACCGCCGAGCCGGAGATGGCGCTGTCCGCGATCGCGGCGGCGCTGGGGCGGATCGTGCTGCCGCTCGACCTCTGCGTGCTGGGCATGGGCGAGGACATGCACACCGCCTCGCTGTTCCCCGGCGCGCTGGGGCTGGAGGCGGCGCTGGGGCCGGATGCGCCGCCGGTCATGGCGCTGCGGGTGCCGGGAATGGCTGAAAGGCGCATCAGCCTGACCGCGCCGGTGCTGGCGGGCGCGCGGCAGGTGATGCTGCTGATCCAGGGGGCGGCCAAGCGGGTGGCGCTGGACCGCGCGCTGGCGGCGCGCTCGGTCCGCGAGGCGCCGGTCCGGGTGGTGCTTGACGGGCCGGCGCCGGTCACGGTCCACTATGCCGACTGAGCCGCGGCCCGAGCGAGGAGGCCCGAGATGATCCACCCGACCGTCGCCAAGGTGACAGACCGCATCCGTGCCCGCTCGGCCGCGACCCGCGGGGCCTATCTGGAGCGCACCCGCCGCGCCGCGGAGGACGGGCCGCGGCGGGCGCATCTGAGCTGCGGCAACCTCGCCCATGCCATCGCCGCCTGCGGGGCGGCCGACAAGGCGGCGCTGGCCGAGGGGCGGGCCGGGAATATCGGCATCGTCACCGCCTATAACGACATGCTCTCGGCGCATCGGCCCTACGAGCGCTTCCCGGAGCTGATCCGCGCGGCGGCGCGGGAGGCGGGGGGCACGGCGCAGGTGGCGGGCGGGGTGCCGGCGATGTGCGACGGGGTCACGCAAGGGCAGCCGGGGATGGAGCTCTCGCTCTTCTCGCGCGACGTGATCGCGCTCGCGGCCGGGATCGCGCTCAGCCACAACGCCTTCGACGCGGCGCTGTTCCTCGGCATCTGCGACAAGATCGTGCCGGGGCTGGTGATCGCGGCGGCGACCTTCGGGCATCTGCCGGCGGTGTTCGTGCCCTCGGGGCCGATGCAGTCGGGCCTGCCGAACGACGAGAAGGCGAGCATCCGCCAGCAATACGCGAAGGGCGAGATCGGGCGGGCGGAGCTGCTGAAGGCCGAGATGGCATCCTATCACGGGCCGGGGACCTGCACCTTCTACGGCACGGCGAACTCGAACCAGATGCTGATGGAGTTCATGGGGCTGCACCTGCCGGGCGCCAGCTTCGTCAACCCGGATACGCCCTTGCGCGACGCGCTGACCCGGGCGGCGACCCGCCGCGCGCTGGAGATCACGGCGCTGGGCAACGACTACACGCCGGTGGCCGAGGTGCTGGACGAGCGGGCCTTCGTCAACGGCATGGTGGGGCTGCATGCCACGGGGGGCTCGACCAACCTGGTGCTGCATCTGGTGGCGATGGCGCGGGCGGCCGGGGTGCGGATCGGCTGGGAGGACATGGCGGAGCTCTCGGGCGTCACGCCGCTGATGGCGCGGGTCTATCCGAACGGGCTCGCCGACGTGAACCATTTCCACGCGGCGGGGGGCCTCGGTTTCCTGATCGGCGAGCTGCTGGAGGCGGGGCTGCTGCACGAGGAGGTGCGCACCGTCGCGGGCGGCGGACTGAGCCGCTACACGCAGGAGCCGCGGCTGAGGGACGGCGAGGTGGTGTGGGAGGCGGGCGCGGGAGAGAGCCTGAACCGCGACGTGCTTCGCCCCCACGTCGGAGCCGTTCCAGCCGACCGGCGGGCCTGACGCTGCTCGCCGGCAACCTGGGCGCGGCGGTGATGAAGACCTCGGCGGTGAAGCCCGAACGGCATGTGATCGAGGCGCCGGCGCGGGTGTTCGACGACCAGGAGGCGGTGAAGGCGGCGTTCCGGGCCGGGGAGCTGGAGCGCGACTTCGTCTGCGTGGTGCGGTTCCAGGGGCCGAAGGCGAACGGGATGCCCGAGCTGCATTCGCTGACGCCGCTGCTGGGCGCGTTGCAGGACAAGGGCTTCCGGGTGGCGCTGGTGACCGACGGGCGGATGTCGGGCGCGTCCGGCAAGGTGCCGGCGGCGATCCATGTGAGCCCGGAGGCGGCCGAGGGCGGGGCGCTCGCCAAGATCCGCGACGGAGACCTGGTGCGGCTCGATGCGGCGGCCGGGCGGCTCGATCTGCTGACGGCGGGGTTCGAGGCACGCGCGGCGGCGGTGGCCGACCTCTCGGCCAACGACCACGGGACCGGCCGCGAGCTGTTCGCGGCCTTCCGGCGCAATGTGGGGGCGGCGGCCGACGGCGCCTCGGTGGTGGTGTAAGGGGACGGGCATGGAGGTTACCGAAGCCTGGGAGCATGTCCGCCGCGAGGCGGCGCGGCTGAAGCCGCTGCATCTGCGGGCGCTGTTCGCGGACGACCCGGAGCGGTTCGCCCGGCTGTCCTTCGGGCTCGACGATCTGACCGTCGACCTCTCGAAGGAGAAGCTCGACGCCGGCGCTCTGGAAGCGCTGCTGGCGCTGGCGCGGGCCGCCGGGGTCGAGGCGAGGCGCGATGCGCTTTTCGCGGGCGAGCCCCTGAACCTGACCGAGGACCGCGCGGCGCTGCACATGGCGTTGCGCGGCGGGGCGCCGGTGCCGGAGGGGGCGGATGTGGAGGGCGTCCGCGACCGGTTCCTGGGCTTCGCCGAGGCGGTGCGCACGGGCGCCTACGCCACGCCGGACGGGCCGTTCGACGAAGTGATCAACATCGGCATCGGCGGCTCTGATCTCGGCCCGGTGATGGCGGCGCGCGCCTTGAGGCCCGACTGCGACGGGCCGCGGCTGCATTTCGTCTCGAATGTCGACGGGGCGCATTTCGCCGACGTGACGCTGCGGCCTCGACCCGCGGCGGACACTGGTGATCGTGGCGTCGAAGACCTTCACCACCCAGGAGACCATGGCCAACGCCCGGCTGGCGCGCGACTGGCTGCGGGCTGCCGTTGGCGAGCGGGCCGGCGCGCAGATGGCGGCGGTCTCGACCAATCTCGAGGGCTGCGCCGACTTCGGGATCGAGGAAAGCCGGGTGTTCGGCTTCTGGGACTGGGTCGGCGGGCGCTACTCCATCTGGTCGGCGATCGGTCTGCCGCTGGCGATCGGCATCGGGGCCGAGCGGTTCCGGCGGTTCCTGGACGGCGCCGCCGCCATGGACCGGCATTTCCGCGAGGCGCCCCCGGAGCGGAACCTGCCGGTGCTGCTGGCGCTCGCGGGCGTCTGGCGGCGCAACGCCATGGGCTGGCCGACGGTGGCGCTGATCCCCTACGACCAGCGGCTGGAGCGGTTTCCGGCCTATGTGCAGCAGCTCGACATGGAATCGAACGGCAAGCGCACCCGGCGCGGCGGCGGGGCGGTGGAGACCGCCACCGGGCCGGTCATCTGGGGCGAGCCGGGGACCAACGCGCAGCACTCATTCTTCCAGCTCCTGCACCAGGGCACCGACGTGGTGCCGGTCGACTTCATCGCCGCCGCGACGCCGCGCGGCGCGGATGAGGAGCACCATGCCCTGCTGCTGGCGAATTGCCTCGCCCAGGGCCGGGCGCTGGCCTTCGGGCGAACCGAGGCGGAGGTGCGGGCGGCGATGGCGGCGGCCGGCCGGCCCCGGGCGGAGATCGACACGCTGGCGCCGCACCGGACCTTCCCGGGCGACCGGCCCTCGACCACGATCCTGTTCCGGCTGCTTGGGCCATATGCGCTCGGGCGGTTGATTGCGCTCTTCGAGCACAAGGTGTTCGTGCAGGGGGTGATCTGGGATGTGAACTCCTTCGACCAGTGGGGGGTCGAGATCGGCAAGAACATGGCGCGGAGCCTGGTGCCGGTGCTGCGCGACGGGGCGGAGCCGGAGGGTCTCGATGGATCGACCGGGGGGCTGGTGACGCGGATCCGGGAACTGCGGGATTGACCGCGGCGCTCAGTGGCTGGTGCCGTCCGAGAAGGTGATCTTGTTCCAGACATTGTACTTGCCCGAGGGCTTGCGCATCGGCAGGCGCTTCACCTCCGCAAGCGTCCCGGCGTCGTAGACGATGACCGCCCCGTCATGCTCCCAGACCGAGACCAGGGCGTGGCGGCCATCGCGGTCGAACTCCACATGGGCGACGGTCTTGCCCGGCGCGGGGCGGAGCGTCTTGACGATCTCGAGCGTCCGCTTGTCGATGACGTGCATGGCGTCCTTGTTCGGGCCGAAGAACACGTCGGCCCAGACATAGGGCGAGTTCTCGTGGCTGCGCAGGAAGAAGCCGGGGCCCAGCGTCGGGATCTCGGCGATGACCTTCCAGTCCTCCATGTCGATGACCGAGATTTTCGGCTCCTTCAGATGCGGCGTCGCCATCACCCGGCGGCCGTCGCGGATCCAGGTGATGCCGGAGCCGAGATGCGGCAGGCCCGGCAGCGGCAGCTCGGCGATCTCGCGGCCGACATTGAGATTGACGACCACGCCCCGCGCCCCGTCGCGGGCGGCGCCGATCAGGTTGCGGTAGTCCGGGTCGAAGAAGAAGTCGTCGAGCGGCTCCGAGACCCGGATGCGGCGGAGCGCGAACAGGCCCTGCGACGAGGGGATGCCCTCGATCATGCCCTTCTCGCGGGTGTGGACGAAGCCCTCGAAGACCGGCGGCGCGTTCGGGTCGGTGGCGACCTCCCAGATCTCCGGGGCGTCCTTCAGCGCCAGGATGAAGCTGTCGCGCGTCGGCGCCTGGTAGACGGCCGAGACGCGCGAGGCGATGCCGTCCCTGTCGGCGACCTCGAACACCTTCTCGACCGAGAGGTCGGCGGTCGAGAGGATGGTCAGCGTCTTCGGCAGGTAATTGGCGACCGCGAGGTGCCTGCCGTCCTTCGAGATGGCGATGTTGCGGCTGTTGAGCCCGGCGCGGATGCGGCCGACCTCGCTCAGCGACCAGATATCGTATTTCTGCACCCAGCCGTCGCGCGACATGATGAAGACATAGCGGCCGTCGGGGGTGAATTTCGGGCCGCCATGGACGGCGAAGGGCGTCGCGAACCGGTCGATCGGCTCGAACTTGTCGCCGTCCAGCACCGAGACATGATGGTCGCCGGTCTCGACCACGAGGAAGAGGTTCATCGGGTCGGCGGCGAACACCGGCGCCGGGGCGGGCGTGTAGCCCGGCTCGAGGCTCAGGCTCGCGGCGATCTCGGTCCGGACCCCAGGCGGGGATCTCGGCGAGCGGGGTCTGGAGGTAGGCGGCCAGAGCGGCGATCTCGGGCGCGGCGATGGTCTCGCCGAAGGCCGGCATCTGGGTCGCGGCGCGGCCCTGCGTGATCACCGTCTCGAGCGCCGGGCCGCGCATCCGGCCGAGCGTTTCCGGGATCAGCGCCGGCCCGGTGCCGCCGAGCCGCCCCGCGCCGTGGCAGCCGGAGCAATGCTCGGCGTAGAGGGCGGCAGGGTCGGCCTGGGCCGGGCCGGCGAGCAGCGCCAGAAGGCTAATGGAAGCGATGCGCCGGATCATGGCTCTTGCCCCGGAACGGCGTGACGGTCAGGCGCTCGGCCCCCGGGGCGATGCCGATCTCGGCGTCGTCCATGTAGCAGGCCGGGTCCTCGGCCCAGGGATCGCCGGTCAGTTGCAGCGCCCGGATCCGGGTGTTGCCGCCGCAGACCGCCTGGAAGGCGCAGGCGCCGCAGCGCCCTTTCAGCGGGCGCGGCCGGCGGCGCAGCTCCGCCAGCATCGGGTCCTCTCCGGTCCAGAGCCGCGAGAACGGCGTCTGCTTGACGTTGCCGATGGTGTAGTCGGACCAGTAGGTGTCCGGGTGGACCTTGCCCTGCGGGTCGATGTTGGCGACGCCGACGCCCGAGGAATTGCCGCCCCAGGCCTCGAGATGGGCGCGCAGATTGGCGACCTTGTCGGCGTCGAACCGCCGCTCGGCCCAGCGCAGGAAATAGACCGCGTCGGCGTCGTTGTTGCCGGTGACGATGTCGAGCGGCATGTCCTCGGCCACCGCGACCCAGGCGCGGTCGATCAGCAGGTCCATCGCCCGGCGGTCCTGCTTCCACTGGGTGTCCTCGCCCCGGTGCTTGTCGCCGCGCCCGGCATAGACCAGATGCGAGAGATAGAACTTGTCGACTCCCTCGCGGTCGATGAACGACAGCATTTCCGGCAGCTGGTGGGCGTTGTCGGCGGTGATGGTGAAGCGCAGCCCGACCTTGATGCCGCGCTGCTTGCAGGCGCGGACGCCCGCGACCGCGTCGGCGAAGGCGCCCTGGCGGCCGCGGAACCAGTCGTTGGTGGCGCCGATGCCGTCGAGGCTGATGCCGACATAGTCGAAGCCGATCTGGGCGACCTTGTCGGCGGCCGCGCCGGCGATTTGGGTGCCGTTGGTCGAGAGGGCGAGATACATGCCCATCTCGCGCGCCCGGGCGGCGATCTCGAAGAGGTCGCGCCGGGCCAGCGGCTCGCCGCCCGAGAGGATCAGCGCCGGGATGCCGAAGGCGCCGAGATCGTCGAGCACGCCCATCGCCTGCTCGTGGGTCAGCTCGCCCGGGAAGTCCACATCGGCCGAGGTCGTGTAGCAGTGCCGGCAGCGCAGGTTGCAGCGCCGGGTCAGGTTCCAGATCACCACCGGCTTCACCGGCCCCTTGCGCAGGCGCACCGGGGTCGGCGTCACGAGTTGGTGCATGTAGTGGGAGAGGCGGAACATGGATCAGTCTCCAGATCGGCTGGCTACGCCAGGCTTCAGCCTGAGCCCGGTCTTCTTCAGGATCCGGGTCGAATAGAGGATGTCCGAGGAGCGGCAGGCGAGGCCGAGCAGGGTGGCGATCCGCGCCCGCTTGTTCTCGACCTCGGTGCGGTCCCGGCCGTGAACCATGGCGAAGAGATTGTAGGGCCAGTCCGGCAGCGCCCGGGGCCGGAGGTAGCAGTGCGATGACGAAGTCGAGGGCGCCGACCTTCTCGCCCAGCGCATCCGCCCGGGCGTCCTCCACGTCCCAGACGGTCATGCCGTTCGCGGTCATGCCGAGGGCGTAGTGGTTCGGCGCCGCGGCGATGCGGCGGATCACGCCCTGCGCCATCATGGTTTCCAGGCGGCCGATCACCTCGGTCTCGGCGAGGCCGAGGGCATCGCCGATCTCGGCATAGGGCGCCGGGCTCAGCGGCAGGCCGGCCTGCGTCGCCTCGATGATCGCCCTGTCGGTCGCGTCCAGCGTCATGCCGCCACCCGGAAGCCCACGAAGAATTCCCGCTGCTTCGGAAAGAGCAGCACCGGCAGGCCGGTTTCCGCCTCGATCCGGCGCGCCGCCTGCGTGATCCCCTCCGGCGTCTCGGTCGCCAGGACGAACCACATGTTGAGCCGGTGCGCCCGCTCATAATTGTGCGCGACCTCCGGGTGCGCATTGACCTGGGTCACGACCGCGTCGAAATTCGCGGCCGGGACCGCCATGGCGCAGAGGCAGAAGGCCCCGCCCATCGCGGCTGCGTCGAACATCGGCCCGAAACGGGTGATCGCGCCGGTGTCGAGCAGGCGGCGCAGGCGGGCGATCAACTCGTCCTCGCCGAGCCCGAGGGCCGCGGCCGCCTCGGCATAGGGCCGGGGCGAGAGCGGGAACCCCTCCTGGAGCGCGTTGACGATCCGGCGGTCGGTCGCGTCGAGGTCCGGGGCCGGGCGTCTCATGCGGCGGCCTCGCTCTGGGCCTGCACCATGGCGCCGGTCTGCTTGAAGCAGCGGATGCTGAACAGGATCTGCTGCGGCAGGCCGGCGAGGCCGGCGGCCTCGGCTGCCGGGCCGAGCTTGCCCAGGGCCTCTTCGCGACTGCGGGCATGGATCATGCAGTAGAGATTGTAGGGCCAGTGCCGGGCGTCCGGGCGGCGCTGGTAGCAGAGTGTGACGCCGGGCTGCGCCGCCAGCGTCGCGCCGGCACGGTCCACCGCGCCTTCCGGCACCTGCCACGTCACCATGGCGTTGGAACGCCAGCCGAGCGATCGGTGGCGGACGATGATGCCGAGCCGCGAGATGATGCCGGCGTCGGTCAGCCTTCGGATGCGGTCGATGACCTCCGCCTCGGGCCGGCCGAGATTGCGGGCCATCGCGGCGTAGGGGCGGGACACCAGGTCGATGCCACGGGTCAGGGTCTGCAGGATGTCTGTGTCCCCCGGTCGCGAGGACCGAGGCGTCGGCCGGGGCGCTGGCCCCGGGTCCGTGGGCCGAGCCGTCGAGCGCGAAGCCGAGATCGATGTGGTAGGGCCGGACCAGCCGCAGGTCGAGCACGGTGAGCCCGCTGCGCGCCGCGATCCGGGCCAGGGCCGCGTCGACATGGTCCCGGTTCGGGCCGGTGACGACGAACCAGAGGTTCCAGTCGTTCTCGCGCAGGTAGGAGTGGTTGACCCCGGGCTCGGCGCCGATGATCGCCGCCACCTCGTCGATGCCCCATTCGGGGGCGGCGATGGCGGCCAGCGTGCTGGCGCCGGCGATATTGGGTCGACGGTCGCGCCGACCCGGCTGATCGCGCCGCGCTCCGCCAGCCGCGCGAGCCGGCTCAGGACCGACGCCTCATCGAGT
Source organism: uncultured Pseudomonadota bacterium (assembly GCA_963700775.1). Classification (GTDB taxonomy): domain Bacteria; phylum Pseudomonadota; class Alphaproteobacteria; order Rhodobacterales; family Rhodobacteraceae; genus Thermohalobaculum. The sequence goes on along the minus strand of CAVOYU010000015.1, from coordinate 112,993 downwards.
CTCAGGGCCTCGCCAAGCACCGCGAAGGGCTCCGGCACCAGCGGGAGGTCGCGCTGCCAGTCGTCGAGCAGCTTCTGGTCCAGCGGGTCGAGCTGCGCGTTCATGGTCAGAGCCCCGTCCGGTGCGCCCGCGCGGTGAAGAAGATGCCCGAAGGGCTTTCCGCCGGCGATCTCGGCCTTCTTCGCGAAGGTGCGGGTGTCGTAGACATCGATCCGGTTGGCGTCGCGCACCGAGACCCAGACCTCGTGACCGCGGGGCGTGAACTCCATGTGCAGCACCGCCGGGCCGGGGGTCAGTGTCTCCAGGATCTCGCCCGAGAGCGTGTCGATGACCTGGACCGTGTCGTTCAGCGGATGGGCGAAGTTGACCCAGACCTGGCGGCCGTCGGGGCGTGCGACCGCGAAGACCGGCTGGCCGTGGACCCGGGTTCGGCCGACCTCCTCGAGGCTGCGCGAATCGACCCACAGCACCTCGTGGTGGCCGACCGCCGGCAGCACGAAGCGGTCGCCCGCCAGCGCCCAGCCCTCGAGATGGGGCATCTTGTAGACCGGCAGCTTCTCCTCTCCCATGCCGTAGCCTTGGAGGATGCGGCGGGGCTGGGGCGGGGCCTGCCAGAGGTCGAGGGCGGTCAGCCCGTCCTCGCCGAAGAGGCCGGCGATGTAGCGCCGTCCGTCGCCGGTGATCAGCGCGTCATAGGGGTGGTTGCCGATGCCGGGGACCTTGCGTGATCGCAGGGCTGCTGCCGCCGGAGAAGTCGGCGATCCAGGTCTCGCCGGCGTCCCAGAGGGTGAAGACGAAGCGCCGGCCGGGGGCGTCGACGAGGCCGATGGTCTTGGAGAGGCCGCCCGACCATTCCGCCGGGATGTCGGCGACGAGGGCGAGGGTTCCGGCGTCGAACACCTTCACGCCGCCCGGCTCGTAGTTCGAGACCGCGACCAGGGTGCCGTCGTCGGAGATCGCGCCGCCGATCGAGTTGCCGGCCTGCACGACGCGGCCGGCGATCTTCTGCTCGCAGGATGTCGACCTTGGTCAGCCCGCCGTCGCGGCCGAAGACATAGGCGTAGCGCTCGTCGGGCGAGAACACGACCGAGGCGTGGGAGAGGTCGCCGAGCCCCTCGATCCGGCCGATGGCGGCGTGCTCGGACTGGTCGATCACCAGCACCGAGCCGGTGGCGCGCTCGACCACCACGCCGAGATCGCCGGTGGCGCGGAGCTCGGCGGCGCGAAGCTCGGTGGCGGGGGCGGCCGAGGCGAGGGCAAGGCCCAGCAGGGTGGCGGCGAGGGCGCTGGCGGGGCGGGCCGTCATTTCGCGCCCGCGAGCAGGTAGTCCGCGATCCATAGGGCTTCCCCTTCGGTGAGCAGCGGGCGCCAGGGCGGCATCGCCGTCCCGGGAACGCCGTCGAGGATGATCTGGGCGAGGCCGGCGGGCTCGGCGCCCTTCAGCGTCTCGGCCGTAAGGTCGGAGCCGAGGCCGCCCTTCAGCGTCATGCCGTGGCAGGAGCCGCAGTCCTGGCGCACCAGCCGCTCGAGCTGCGGCGGCCCGGGCGGGCGCGATGCCGTCGGCGAGCGCCGGGGCCACCGGCAGCATCAGGGACAGTGCAGCGATGGCTGTCAGCCTAGGCATGGACCGCCTCGCGCGGGACGGCCGCCAGCCGGGCCAGCAGGGCGGCGCGGGCGCTCCTCATAGAGCGAGACGACCTGGCCGATGACGAAGAGGACGGGACCCGAGAAACCCTCGGCCGCCGCCGCGTCCGCCACGCGGTCGAGCCGCGAGACGAGGCGGCGCTCGTCGGGGGTAGTGCCGTTGTTGACGGCCATCACGGGCAGATCGGCCGGCATGCCGTGGGCGATCAGCTTGCCGGCGATCTCGGCGATGCTGGCGGCGCCCATGTAGACGACCAGCGTCGTCTCCGGGTCGGCGAGGCCGGCCCAGTCGAGCTCGAGCGGCAGGTCGGCGCGGCAGTGGCCGGTGACGTAGCGCACGCCGGTCGCGAGGCCGCGATGGGTCAGCGGCACGCCCGTCGCGGCGGCGCAGCCCTGGGCGGCGGTGATGCCAGGCACCACCTCGAAGGGAATTCCGGCCTCGCGCAGGCATTCCGCCTCCTCCGAGCCGCGGCCGAAGATGAAGGGATCGCCGCCCTTGAGACGGACGACCGTGTGGCCCTTGCGGGCGAGCGCGACCAGAAGAGCGTTGATCTCGTCCTGCGGCACCGGGTGCCGCTTCGGCGCCTTGCCGACCGGGATCAGCCGGGCTGTGGCGGGAGCCATGGCGAGGATTTCGGGCGAGACCAGCCGGTCGTGGACCACGACCTCGGCGCGCGAGAGAAGCCGCACGGCCTTGAGCGTCAGGAGCTCGGGATCGCCGGGGCCGGCGCCGACGAGAAAGACACGTCCAAGCCTGTCCATCGATACCTCCCCCGAATGGGCGCCAATTGGGTTGTGGAGGGGGGCGGCGCCGCCCCCCGCCGCGGCGCTCAGTAGATGTCGTAGCGGGTGTTGTAGACGTTGAACTTGCCGGTCGGCGTGATCAGGGCGGGATCCTTGATCACCTCCTTCAGCTCCAGCGTCTTGTCGTCGACGACGACGATGGCCGATTCCTTGTCCTTGGCGTTCCAGACCGAGAACCAGACCTCGTCTCCCTCCTGGTTGTACTCGCCCTGGACGACGCGGGGCTGTCCGTCGGCGATGCCGGCCCACTCGCCGATCGGCAGCACCTTGTACTCCGGGCTGTCGCCGCCGAGCTCGCTCACCGTGAAGACCGCGATCGAGGCGGAGATCTCGGCTTCCGGATTGAATGGCGCGTCGACATAGAGGTGGTCGGACTTCGGGTGCGACTTGACGAAGAGCGAGCCGCCGCCCAGCGCCTCGAGCGTCTGCACGACCTTCCAGGCCTGGTCGGGATGGCCCTCCGGATCGGTGCCGATCAGCGCCACGGTCTCGTCGCCGAGATGCGAGGTCACCCAGACCGGGCCGTAACCGGATGGTTGATGTTGGCGCCGCGGCCCGGATGCGGCGTCTGCCCGCCGGTGTCGATCAGCGCCACCAGCTTGCCTTCCTTGGTGTCGATGACCGCGACCTTGTTGCGGGCGTTGGCCGCCACCAGGAAGTAGCGCTTGGTCGAGTCGAACCCGCCATCATGCAGGAAGCGCTCGGCCTCGATCTCGGTGGTCTTCAGGTTCTTGATGTCGGAATAGTCGACCAGCAGGATCTTGCCGGTCTCCTTGACGTTGACGATGAACTCCGGCCGGTAGTGCGAGGCCACGATCGAGGCGACGCGCGGCTCGGGATGGTAGGTCTGCTTGTCGTAGATCATGCCGCGGGTCGAGACGATCTTCAGCGGCTCGAGCGTCTCGCCGTCCATGATCACGTATTGCGGCGGCCAGTAGGAGCCGGCGATCGCGTACTTGTCCTCGAAGCCCTCGAACTTGGAGGTCTCGACCGAGCGGGCCTCCGAGCCGATCTTGATCTCGGCGACGGTCGTCGGCTCCTCCATCCAGAGGTCGATCATGTTCAGCTTGGCGTCGCGGCCGATCACGAAGAGATAGCGGCCCGAAGCCGAGATGCGGCTGATATGCACCGCATAGCCGGTGTCGATGACCTTGACGATCTTCGTAGGTCGCGCCGTCGATCAGCGCCACCTCGCCCGGCGTCGCGCAGCGTGACCGAGAACAGGTTGTCGAGGCTCGAGATCGTTCATCTGCTTGGTCGGCCGCTTGTCCGGCGGGACCAGGACCTTCCAGCTCGCCTGCATCTCGGGCATGCCGAACTCCGGCGGCTGCGGCGGATCGATCAGCAGGTAGCGCGCCATCAGGTCGACATCGGCCTCGGTCATGCTCGCCGGAAGTGCCCCAGTTCGGCATGCCGGCCGGGCGAGCCGTAGGTGATGAAGTCCTTCAGGTAGTCGTAGCCGTTCTGCCGGGTGATGTCGGTCGTCAGCGGCTTGCCGGTCGCGCCCTTGCGCAGCACGCCGTGGCAGCCGGCGCAGCGCTCGAAGTAGATCTGCTTGGCCTTGTCGAATTCCTCCGGCGTCATCACCGGGTCGTCGGGCTTGCGGCCCGGGATCTCGACCTTGATCTGGCCGAGCGTGGTCATGCTGGGCTCGTAGGAGGCCGCCGGCGTGTCGCCGTGGCCTTTGGGCTTGTCCTGGGCCTGCGCCGCCCCCGCGGCGATGGCCAGGGGGAGCGACACGCCGGCGAGCAGCGCGAACCTCCGGATATTTCTGGTGAGGGTCATGCCTTCAGTCTCCGTTGCGATGATGAGGCGGAGTGCACAGTGGGCGCCCGGCGGGTGGGGAGCCTTGACTTTGATCAAAGCGCGGCACCGGAGCCGGCCGCAGGGTTCCGCCAGGGCCCGGGAGAGAGCGATGCGCCTGCTTCATGCGCTGTTCTGCACGCTGATTATCGCCGTTGTTTCAATGGCGTACCCCTTCGCCGGGGCCGGCGCCGCGGGCCTTCGGCTCGGTGCCGAGGTCGAGCCCGCGACGCCCGATGCCGCGATTGCGGCGCGCCTGTTCGGCGTCGGTCAGGCGGGCGTTCAGGTGGTTCGCGAGGAGGGCGTGCCGCCCTCCTGGGAGGTGCTTGGGCCGGCCGGAGCGCTGGGGCGGATCGCCTCGACCTGGGAGACGGCGCAGTCGGTCGGCTATTCCGGCCGGCCGATCGACATCCTGGTCGCGGTGACGCCGGAAGGGACGATCGCGGGCGCCGAGCTGATGCGCCACAACGAGCCGATCCTGACCCTGGGCATCTCGACCTCGGACATCGCCGCCTATGTGACCGCATTCAGCGGCCTCGACCTGACCAGGCCGAGGCTGACCGCGTTCGGCGCCCGCGGCGACCTGCCGCCGATCATCGCGCGGGCGACCGTATCGACCGGCGTGATTCGCGACGCGATCCTGCGAACCGCGCGGACGGTCGCGCTCGGCCGCGGTCTGATCGGCGGCACCGCGGCGAGGGTCGACCGGGTGAGCTTTGCCGAGCGGGGCTGGGAGGCGCTGGGGGCGGAGGGGGCGCTGGCCCATGCCGCGGTCACGCTGGACCAGGCCCGGACGGCGCTGGCCGGTGCGAAGCTGCCGCTGCCGGCGGGCGAGGGGGCGTTCCTCGACATCTGGCTCGGGGTGCTGGATCCGCCGGGGATCGGGCGGAACCTGCTGGGACAGCAAGTGTACGACCGGGCAATGGCGTCGCTCGGCCCGGAGGACTCGGCGATCTTCGTAGCCTCGCGGGGGCTGCATTCTCACCGCGGCACCGAATGGCGACAGTCGGGCGTCTTCGACCGGATCGAGGTGATCCAGGGCGACAGGACCATTCCGCTCCGCGCCGCGGATTTCCTGCGCATCGACCGTCTGCAGTCCGCGGGCGCGCCGGAGCTGAAGGAGATGAGCGTCTTCCGGCTGGAGGGCGCGACCGGTTTCGATCCGGCGAAGCCGTTCCGGATCGAGGTCGCGGCCAGCCGCGAGACCGCGGACGGCGGTACGGTCTCGATGCGGATCCCGGTCGATTACCATCTGCCGCGAGGCTTCCTGCTGGCCGCCGCACCGGTGGAGCTGCCCGAGGAGGCGCCGCTCTGGGTCTCGGCCTGGGAGGCCAAGCGGCTCTCGGCGATCGGGGTGGTCGCGATGCTCGTTGTCCTGACCGGCTTCCTGTTCTTCCAGGAGCCCTTCGCCCGGCGCCCGGCGCTGTGGCGCTGGGCGCGGATGGGCTACCTGTCGGTGACGCTCGTCTGGCTCGGCTGGATCGCCGGCGGGCAGCTCTCGGTGGTGCAGGTGATCGCGTTCCTCCACTCGCTGCTGTCCGGGTTCCGCTGGGAGACCTTCCTGATCGAGCCGGTGATCTTCCTGCTCTGGGGCTTCGTGGCGCTGGGGCTGCTGTTCTGGGGCAGGGGCGTCTATTGCGGCTGGCTCTGCCCCTTCGGGGCGCTGCAGGAGATCACCAACGAGATCGCCCAGCGGCTGGGCGTGCCGCAGCTGAAGGTGCCCTTCGGGGTGCAGGAGCGGCTCTGGGCGGTGAAGTACACGCTGTTCCTGGCGATCCTGGCGCTGTCGTTCTACTCGATGGAACAGGCGCTGGTGCTGGCTGAGGTCGAGCCGTTCAAGACCGCGATGTCGATGCGCTTCATGCGCGCCTGGCCCTTCGTGCTGTTCGTCGTCGTGCTGCTGGCGGCGGGGCTGTTCATCGAGCGGTTCTACTGCCGCTATCTCTGCCCGCTGGGCGCGGCGCTGGCGATCCCGGCGAAGCTGAAGCTGTTCGACTGGCTGAGCCGCCGGCCGCAATGCGGGCGGGAATGCCGGCTCTGCGAGACCAGGTGCACGGTCGGCGCCATCGACCCGATCGGGCGGATCAACCCGAACGAATGCGTGCTCTGCCTGCGCTGCCAGGTGATCTACCACGACGAGACCGTCTGCACCGTGCTGAAGAACCGGGCCGTGCGCGAGGGCCGGCTGAGGGCGAACACATGAGGATGACCCGCAGGAAATTCCTGGTCGCCGCGACCGCGCTGGCGGTGGCGGGCGGCGCCCGCCCGGCGCGCTGGGAATGGCGCGGCGCGGCGCTGGGCGGCGAGGCGCGGATCGTGCTGGAGGGGACGCGCGACCGGGCCGAGGCGGCGCTGGCGGCGGTGGCCGACGAGATCGGGCGGTTGGAGAACATCTTCAGCCTGCACCGGCAGGGGTCCGAGCTTTGCCGGCTGAATGCGGCCGGCGCGCTGGAGGCGCCCTCGCGCGACCTGCGCGACGGGCTGGCGGCGGCGGCACACTGGAAGCGGGCGACCGAGGGGGCCTTCGATCCCGCCGTGCAGCCGCTGTGGCGGCACTGGGCCGAGAACCAGGGCGAGCCGGCCGGGGCGGCGCTGGCCGCGGTGCGAGGAGCGCGGGTCGGCGTCGCGCCGGGGCGGGTTACTCTGGCGCCCGGCACGGCGCTGACGCTGAACGGCATCTCCCAGGGCACTATCGCCGACCGGGTGGCCGACCTGCTGGAGCGCCACGGCTTCCTGCCGCCGGTGATCGACACCGGCGAGATGCGGCTGATGGGGCCGGATCGGCGCGCGATCGAGCTGCCTGCGGCGGGGCTGCGGCTCAGGCTCGCCGAGGCGGCGGTGGCGACCAGCGCGCCCTCGGCGCTGACGTTCGACCCGGCGGGGCGGCACCACCACCTGTTCGACCCGGCGACCGGCGCGAGCCCGCGCTGGTGGCGCTCGGTCACCGTGATTGCCCCGACGGCCGAGGCGGCGGACGCGCTCTCGACCGGGTTCGCCGTGTCGCCGCCGGAAATGGTGGGCGATCTCGCTGCCGGGATGACCGAGGTGGCGGTGATCGCGACCGCGGCGGACGGGACGACCCGGCGCTTCGGCCGGCGGGAGCTGACCGGGTGAGCCTCCGCGGGACACTGGCCATCGTGCTGGGCGAGGGGATGCGGATCTTCTTCCTCGCCGCCGGCGTCTACGCGCTGGTCGCGATCGGGGTCTGGGTCTGGCTGCTCGCGGTGCAGGCGGCGGGTGCGGCGGCTCCGGACATGCCCTTCGCCCCGCCGCCGGCGCTCTGGCACGCGCACGAGATGATCTTCGGCTATGCCTGCGCGGTGCTGGGCGGCTTCTTCCTGACCGCGGTGCCGAGCTGGACCGGCGAGAAATCCGCCCGCGCCGCCTTCCTGTCCGTCCTGGCGGCGCTGTGGCTGGCGGGCCGGCTGGCGGTCTGGTGGTCGGGCGCGCTGCCGGCGGGGCTGGTGGCGGCGGCCGATCTGGCCTTCCTGCCGGTCCTGGGCGCACGGATCGCCATGCAACTCGTCAAGCGGCCGAAGCCGCAGAACCTGATGTTCCTGGGGCTGATCGCGCTGGTCTGGTCCGGGAACCTGCTGGTGCATCTCGACTGGATGGGCCTCTGGCCGGGCGTGGCGCAGCGCGGGCTCAGGGTCGGGCTGCTGACGGTCGCGGCGATGATCGCCGTCATCGGCGGCCGGGTGATCCCGGCCTTCACCCGCAACGCCATGCTGCGCAGCGGGCGCGAGACCGGCCTGCCGGCCTCCCGCCGGCCGGCCGAGCTTGCCGGGATCGCCGCGGCGATCCTGCTGCCGGCCTGCCTTGCGCTCGGCCTGCCCGACGAGGCGCTGGCTCTGGTGGCGCTGATCGCCGGTGTGGCGCAGGCGGCGCGGCTGGCGGGCTGGCGCGGGCGCTGGACCCTGGGCCAGCCGATCCTCTGGAGCCTGCACCTGGCCTTCGCGATGCTGGCTTCCGGCTATCTGGCGCTGGCGGCGGCGCTTTCGGGCCTTATCGGCGAGACCGCGGCGCTGCACCTGATCGGCATCGGCGCCGTCGGCGGCATGACGCTGGCGATGATGAGCCGCGCCTCGCTCGGCCATACCGGGCGCCCGCTGGTGACGCCGGCACCGGTCGCGCTGGCCTACGGGCTGGTGGCGCTGGCGGCGCTGGTCCGCTTTGCGGCGGGCTGGGCGCCGGGAGGATGGTATCTCGCGGCGATGCTCCTGTCCGGCGGGCTCTGGCTTGCCGGCTTCGCGCTCTTCGTCGCCGCCTACTGGCCGGTCCTGACACGACTTCCTAACGATGCTGCGGTCTGATCTGTCACGACGCCGCGATTTGACATCGGTCAATGTTGCGACATGGTTCCGCTGAAAGTCTGGCGGCCGGACCATACCGGCGGGCTTCGGGGAGGTTGGAAATGGACTACGAGTCGCGCTTCGCGGAGACGGTCGCAGCCGTTCGCGGCGAGGGCCGCTACCGGGTGTTCGCCCATCTCGAGCGTGTGGCCGAGCGCTTCCCGCGGGCGGTCAATCACGGGCCGGGCCCGGACGAGGTGGTGGTCTGGTGCTCGAACGACTATCTGGGCCAGGGCTGCAACCCGGTGGTGATCAACGCCGGCAGGCAGGCGCTGGCGCAGATGGGTGCGGGTTCGGGCGGCACGAGAAACATCTCCGGAACCAATGACTTGCATGTACGGCTTGAGCGCCGGCTGGCCGAATTGCACGGCAAGCAGGCGGCCCTCCTGTTCACCTCGGGCTATGTCTCGAACGCCGCGAGCCTGAAGACGCTGGGGGCGCTGTTTCCGGGGCTGGTCATCTTCTCGGACGAGTTGAACCACGCCTCGATGATCGAGGGAATCCGCCATTCCGGCGCCCAGAAGCGGATCTGGAAGCACAACGACCTGTCCGATCTCGAGCGGCATCTGGCGGCGGCCGACCCGGCGGCGCCGAAGCTGATCGCCTTCGAATCGGTCTACTCGATGGACGGCGACGTGGCGCCGGTCCACGCGATCTGCGACCTGGCGGAGCGCTACGGAGCCATGAGCTATCTGGACGAGGTCCATGCGGTCGGCCTCTACGGGCCGCGCGGTGGCGGAATTTCCGAGCGCGACGGCGCGGCGGATCGTCTCACCATCATCGAGGGCACGCTGGCGAAGGCTTTCGGTTGCATGGGCGGCTACATCGCCGCCTCGGCGGCCTGCGTCGACGCGATCCGGAGCAGTGCGGCCGGATTCATCTTCACCACCTCGCTGGCGCCATCCGTGGCCGGGGCCGCGCTCGCCTCGGTCGAGCACGTGACGAGCCATCCGGAGCTGCGCGAGCGGCACCAGGAGCGGGCCGCGCGGCTGAAGCGGCTGCTGAAGCGCGCCGGGCTGCCGGTGATGTGCTCCGAGACCCATATCGTGCCGCTGCTGGTCGGCGACCCGGTGCTGGCGAAGGCCGCCACCGACCGGCTGATGGAGAAGCACGGCATCTACATCCAGCCGATCAACTATCCGACGGTGCCGAAGGGGACCGAGCGCCTGAGGATCACGCCGAGCCCGCTCCACGACGATGCGCTGATGGAGGCGCTGGTCTCGGCGCTGACCGAGACCTGGGACGCGCTCGGCATCGCGCCCCGCTACGAGATCGCCGCGGAATAGCGGTGTGAATGCAACCCGAGAAGGAGGGATTCCATGCGTAAGACGATGACCGGAGTGCTCGCCGCGCTGGCCATGGCCGGTTTCGCCGGCGGTGCGCTCGCCGATGGCGACGCCGCCGAGGGCGAGAAGGTGTTCAAGAAGTGCAAGACCTGCCACCAGGTCGGCCCCGATGCCAAGAATCGGGTCGGGCCGGAGCTGAACGGCATCGTCGGGCGCACTGCCGGAGCGGCCGAGGGCTTCAAGTACTCCGACGCCATGATGGCGAAGGCCGGCGAGGGCTTTGTCTGGACCGAGGAGAACATCGACGCCTATCTCGCCGACCCGAAGGGCTACATCCCCGGCAACAAGATGACCTTCGCGGGCCTTAAGAAGGAAGACGACCGCGAGGACGTGATCGCCTATCTGAAGACCTTCCAGTGAACCGGGTCTGAGCCATGCTCAGGCCCCTGCCCGGCGGCGCGCTGCTCGCCGCCGGGCTTCTCGCCGCCGTTCACGCAGGCGCCGCGGCGGCCGCCGACTTCCACCAGACCTTCGAGGCGCGCTGCGCCGCGTGTCACGGCCACGCTGGCGATTTCGCGCGCGCCAGGCTGACGGTCGGCGATGACGGCGTGGTCCGCGGCACGACGTCGGGGCGAGAGATCGCGCCCTTCCTGCGTAGCCATGCCGGGGGGCTGAGCGCGGAGGAAACGGAACTCTTCCTCGAGGCGTTCCGCCGCCAGATCGGGTCCGGCGCCTTTTTCCGCGAGCGCTGCGGAATCTGCCATGACCGGGCCTACGACTTTGCCCGGCTCCGGCTGATCGTGCGGGACGGGCGGCTGGTCGGCCGTTATTCCGGCCGCGATATCGGGGCCTTCCTGACGGGGCACGCGCGGATGACCGACGCCGAGGCGGCACGGATGCTGGCGTCGCTGATCGCGCTTCGCGAGGGACGCTGACCGCTTAGTTCGGGTCAGTGCGGGTGCTCGCCGAGGCGGGCGTGCAGCCGGGCGTCATGGGTTCTGAAATGGTTGGCGAACCAGGCGTCGACGCCCGCGGCCATTCGCCCGGCGGAATCCGCCCCGCCCTCGCGGAAATCGTCCATGATGTCGCGCAGCTCGTCCAGCAGCCGCTCGTGGTCGGCCTTGTGCTGGCTCAGCTGGTCGTAACCATGCTCCCGCATGAACCGCTCCTCGAGGGCGAAATGGGCCGAGATGGCGCGGAAGAGGTCTCCGAACACGGTCTCGATCTCGCGCGCCGGCTGGCCGCCGCCCAGCGCCTCGTGCAGGCGGTTCACCAGGTCGATCAGCTCGCGGTGCTCGTGGTCCACCGCCGGCACGCCGACGCTGTAGCTGTCCTTCCACTCCAGCGGGGCCATGGGATCCTCCCGTCCTAGTGGAATATGAACCCGCCGAAGGCGGGGTTGAAGTCTATCGCGAAGCTCTGGTCGGGCGCCAGATCGACGCGGTGCACGGCATCATGGTCGAACCCCTCCGGCCGGGCGCTGTCACGGAGCCGTACCGCAATCTCGTGCGGGCCGGCGGGCAGGACGAATCGCTCGTAGACCCGCGAGGGACCGTCGCCGGCGATCCCGGACGGCGGCAGCACGGCGCGGAACACGGTCGCGCCGTCGATGTCGAGCTCGACATAGAGCGGCGGCCGCTGGCGGTCACAGACCTGCTTGCGGCGCATGTTGGCGGGAAGCTTCGCCTGCTCGGCTTCCGTCAGGTCACGGCAGGATTTCTGGCCGCCATGACTGAAGCTGAGCCGGATCAGCCCGGTTCCCTCCGGCTCCGCACGGTAGGACGGCCAGGCGGAGAGGGCCGCGGTGCCGAGGATCAGGGCCGACATGACCGCGGTTCCGAGGATCAGGCGCAGGGGACGGCTCATGGCGCCGCTCCCTCGAGCGCGGGCGCCGGGGCGGCGCGCCGGGCGCGCGGCGTCTCCGGCGGCAGGGCCGCCAGACGGTCGCGGAAGGCTGCCCGCTCGCGGTCGAGCCGGGTCGTCTCCGTCGGCCCGGCCCAGACGGTGGCGATGCGCTCGCGCGGCACCCGGGGCCGGAGATAAGGGTCACGCTCGCCGGCGAAGCGCTGGCGGGTCCACTCGATGCCGAGCCGGTGCTGGCAGCCGCGCTCGGCGCAGCCGGCGACACAGACCCCGTCTGCGTGGCCGCGGCTGAGCACGAAGTCGATCAGCGAGGGCGGCGCCATGGCGACGCAGGGCAGCACCACGGTGCCGGGCGCCGGCGCCGCGCCGGCGCCGTGCGCGCAGGCGAGGGTCAGCACCCGGCCCGGACCGTCGAGCTCCGCCGCCGCGGCCAGCACCTTCTCGCGCAGCTCCCTCAGCGGGTAGCCCGGCAGGTCGATGCCGGTCACCAGATCCTCGGTGCGCCGGAATGGGGTGGAAGAAGGGCATGCGCCCATGCAGATGCCGCATGCGACGCAGCGGTCGGCCTTGACCTCGACCTGCTGCGGGAACGGCGCGCCGTCGGTCCTCGGCACCAGCCGGATCGCCGCATAGGGGCAGTCCTCGACGCAGCGGGCGCAGCCGTTGCAGTGGTCGAGGAACACCTCGGCCGCCGCGGGCGCCTTGATCGGCGGCAGCCAGGGCAGGGCGCAAAGCGCCAGGGTGAAGATCCCGAGCCCGCCCCAGACGGCGCCCTTCGGCACATAGTCGACCAGCGGGTAGAGCGGCAGGAAGAACCAGTCGATGCCGACCTCCCCGGGCACTCTGGAGAGGTCCGCCGCCGCCTCGAGATTCGCGGGCAGGACCAGCGACGCGGCCAGCAGCCCGGCCAGCACCATGGCGCCGAGCTCGCGCGAAGGGTTCACCTTCGCCCGCGAGATCCGCTGGATGTGGATCCACATCACCAGAAGCAGGATCAGCGGCACGGCGATGTGCAGGAACACCATCAGGGTGAAGAACCGGCCGCTGAGGTTCTCCGGCGTCAGGAAGTTTCGCGCGATCGGCTCGCCGAAGATCGGCAGCCAGTCCAGGAGCTCGGTCGAGACGATGGCGACGTATTGCGCCAGCCGGTCCCAGATCAGCCAGTAACCGGTGATGCCCGAGACATAGACGAACCAGATCAGCGGCACGCCCGTGAACCACGAGAACCAGCGGACCCCCCGGTAACGGTCATGGGCGAACTCGCGCACCAGGTGGATCATCATCACCGCCACCATAAGGTCCGAGGCGTAGCGATGGAAGCTGCGGGCGATGCCCGCATGCCACCAGTGGTCGGTGCTGAGCCAGGCCACCGAGGTGTAGGCGTTCACCACTCCGGTGTCGAAGAAGATGAACAGGTACATGCCGGTGGCGGCGACGATCCAGAACAGGAACCAGCCGAGCGCGCCGAGCTGGCCGAGTGGATTCCACGCCGGCCCGAACACCGCGTCGAAGCCGCGCTCGGCCCGGTCGAAGCCGTTCCGCAGGACGCGTCTGATCGCGGACGTCACGTCGCTTCCCGCCCGTCCCGCGCCGCCAGCAGGCGCCGGTTGTTGCGCCAGAGCCGGAACACGATCAGCCCGGTGAGGGCCAGCGACAGGCCGCCGATGACGATGCCGAAGCCGATCGCGTAGTCGAACTGGTAGGCGCCGCTGGAGGGATTGTAGACCGTGCAGATGAACTTGATGCGGTCGACGAGATCGGTGAACGACAGCGACTTGACCGAGGTGCCGAACACCAGCTCCTTCAGCGGCTCGACGAAGACCTGGTCGGGGAAGCTGTCGCCATAGACCTGGCGGTAGACCCGGCCCTCGGCGTCGAGAATGGTCGTCTGGGTGATGTGCTCGAAGCCGCCGGCGGCGGCGTCGAAGCTGAAGCCGAGGTCGCGGAGCAGGGCCTCGACGGTGCCCGCATCGGCGCTGGCGAGCTGCCAGCCGGCGACGTCGATCCCCTGGGTATGGGCGAAGGCCGAGAGTGCGCCGGGCGTGTCGTGGCGGGCGTCGAAGCCGAAGGTCAGCACCGCGAAGCTGTCGTCGCCCAGCGCCCCGCGGGCGGCGCGCACGGCGCCGAGGACATGCTGCGTTGTCGCCGGGCAGACCGAGGCGCAGCTGGTGTAGACCAGGCTGATCACCAGCGGCTTGCCGCGGAACGAGGCGAGCGGCAGAGGCTGCCCGCGGGAATCGGTCAGCGTGTAGGCCCCGACCATGCGGCCGATGGCCGCCTCGGAGCGTTCGATCACGGCGGCCGGGTCGAGGCGCGAATCGGTCGCCGCCCCGGCCGGGGTGGCGGCCGCAATCGCGAGCAGCGCGGCGAGGCGCAGGGTGCGCGCTTGCACGCACCATTCGACCGGGCGCCGAAGCAGGTGCGCGCGAGCACGCACCCCACGGAAAACGCGCACGCCGATGGAATCTGGCCTCAGAACGCCCACCGCACGGCCTCGTCGAGGAAGACGCCCGTGGTCAGCAGGCAGAACTGTACCAGCGAAGCGCCGAAATTCGCCATGGCGGTCTTGCGTGACGGTGCCCTGAGGAGCTGCCAGCTTCGCCACAGGAAGAACCCGCCGCCCATCCCGGCGCAGATCCCGTAGACCGGCCCCATGCCATAGGCGAGCGGCAGCAGCGACAGCGCCGCCAGCACCGCCGTATGGGCGAGGATCGCCCGGGTCCAGGCGTATTCCGGCACGATGATCGGCAGCATCGGCACCCCGGCCTCGCGGTAGTCGTCGCCCTTGGCGGCGGCGAGGCTCCAGAAATGCGGCGGGGTCCAGAGGAACATGACGATCGCCAGCACCACCGGCGTCGCCTGCATCCCGGGCTCGACGGCCGCGGCTCCGGCGAGGATGGCGAAGCTGCCGGCGGCGCCGCCGACCACGATGTTCCAGGCCGAGCGGCGCTTCAGCCAGACCGTGTAGACGATGCCATAGGTGAAGGCGCCGAGGAAGACGAAGGCCGCGGCCAGCGAGCCGCCGACCGCGGCGGCCATGGCCAGCGAGGCGACCAGCAGGCCGAGGAAGGTGACCGGCCAGATCGCGCCGGGCTTCAGGATGCCCCGCGCGAAGGGCCGGGCGCGGGTCCGCCGCATCAGCCGGTCGGCGTCCCGCTCGTGGTAGTGATTGAACGCCCCCGCCGCGCCGGAGGCGCCCAGCACGGCGAGAGCGAAGATCAGCGCCCGGAGCGGCGAGAAGGCGCCCTCCGCGGCCACCATTCCCGCCAGCGCGCTCAAGGCGATGGCAAAGCCGATCCGCAGCTTGAGAAGCGAGGTGGTGATGCGGGCCGCGGCGAGCATGGTCGTTCCCTCCCGGTCCTCAGCGGAACAGCCAGAGTTCGGACAGATACTTCCAGTTGACGAAGTAGTAGAGCACGAAGGAGGCGAAGAAGATGCCGACCAGGACGATGGTGCCGGGCAGCTGCAGCGTGCCCGCGCTGCCATAGCTCGACACCGCCTGCGCCCCGCCCGAATGCAGCGGGAAGGCCAGCGGCTGCACCTGCGTCGTATCGAGGCGCTTGCCGAACAGCATGGTGCCGACGATAATCACGATGAAGATGACGCCGCCGATCGCCGCGATGACGGCGAAGATGCCGTTGAGCCCCATCATCAGATAGGCTGCGGCGGGGTACTCGAAGGCGTGCGCCGCGTCGGTGAGCGTGATGTCCCAGTGCCGCCGCGCGACCCCCAGCGTTCCAGCGCCCATCATGAAGAGCGAGATGCCGCCGGCGCCGATGCCGAACAGATAGGGCTGCCACTTGGCGAGCCTCGGCCACATGATCTCACGCTGGAAGATCAGCGGCACGACCAGATAGGTCACCGCCATGAAGGCCAGCGTCGTGCCGGCCACCACGGTGCCGTGGAAATGGCCCGGCACGTAGATCGTGTTGTGCATCAGCACGTTGAGCTGCTCGGTGCCGAGCACGACGCCGGAGATGCCGCCGATGAAGCCGAACATGACCAGGCGAGGAACATGCCGGCGAAGGCCGGATTGCCCCAGGGCGCCTTGGTCAGCCACTCGAACACGCCGCGTGTGATAGCCGTTCCGCCGCTGCGCCGCCTCGATCGAGCCCGGCACGGTCAGGCCATGGATCATCGAACCCATCACCGCCAGATACATCATGTAGCTGGTGTTGACGATCTTCCACTCGGCGCTCATGCCCGGGCTCGGCCAGCAGATGGTGGGCCGAGGCGAGCTGCAGGAACAGGATGTACATGAGGAAGGCGGTGCGGCTGACCTTCTCGGACAGCGGCTTGGCGCCGAGCACCATGGCGCGCGATCGCGTACCAGATCGCCACATGGGCCGAGACGTTGATCTGTTGCGAGGAGTGGCCCATGCCCCACCAGACGACCTTGTACATCAACGTGTCGATGTCGATGATCAGGCCCAGCGACCACAGCCAGGTCGGGATGAGGATGATCGCGCCCGAGGCGATGCGTGAAGACGGCGATGATCGCCGGCGGTCAGCGCGCCGAAGGTGACCAGCGGGATCGAGCCGTCATAGGTGCGCTCCGCCTTGCGCGATCACCAGCGTGCCGAAGAAGCACCGACAGCCGATCAGCGCGCCAACCGCGAACAGGATCAGCGACAGGTAGAACCAGTGCGAGGCCTTCATCGGCGGGTAGGAGGTGAACATCACGCTCGAATCGCCCCGCAGCACCGCGTAGTTCGCCATCAGCGCGCCGGCCACCATCAGGACGAAGCCGAGCCAGCCCAGCTTCGGTGCCGCCAGCCGCGAGTTCGAGCAGGATCCGCCGAGGCGAAGTACAGCACCGCGATCTCGAAGAAGATGATCCAGAACAGCAGCACGTTGGCGCCGTGCCCGGTCAGCACCAGATAGAACCATTTCGGCCGGCAGCAGATGCACCGCCGGCCAGCGGGTCAGCGCCACCAGAGGCCCATCAGGCCGCCGAGCAGCAGGAACACCACCGCGGCCACGGCGTTGGCCTTGATCAGCGCCTGGGCCTGCGCGTCGACCTTCAGCCCGGTGTAGCGGCAGGTGCGGAAGTTCGCGGCCAGCGTCGCCGATGCCGACCGGAGCCAGCATCGATTGCGGTCATGGTCAGCCTCCTCGCCCTATTCGGTGACACGGATCCGGCCGGTCATCTGTGTGATGGCCGATGCCGCAGAACTCGTTGCAGATGACGCCGAAGTCGCCGGTCTCGGTCGGCGTCAGCGTGACGACGTGCTCGTAGCCGGGATGCACCTGAGATGTTGATGTTGGTCGGCTGCAGCGAGAAGCCGTGCTGCCAGTCGGCCGACGACAGGTGGATGCGGTAGCTCTGACCCTTCTTCAGTTCGAGGATCGGCCACCACTCCCACAGCCGGGCGAGCATGATAGGCGTCGCTCGCCCGCGGGCGGGCGTGACCACCGGGACGCCCTCCTCCTCGCCGATCTTGTACTGCTCGGCGAAGGCCTCGACCTTGGCTTCGTAGGCCGAGGGCTGGATGCGGTAGGTCTCGGTCGACAGGTTCTGCTGACCGATGAAGTGCCAGGCGATCATGAAGAAGAACATGAACAGGCCCCAGAGGAAGGCGATCACGATCCAGCCGAGCTCGAGCCCGTGGATCGGTTCGTTCCACCAGATGCGCCGTTCCGGAGGGGTAATGGCCATGGGTGTCTCCCTGCCGATTGCCGCCGTCACTGGGCGAGCGGGATTGAGGCGACCTCCATCACACCCCAGACGATGTACAGGACCGTCGGGATGGTGATGCCGAGGAACAGGAGCAGGAACGGATTGTCGAGCACCCGCTGCATGAACGGGATCCGCTCGGGCGGCGAGGTATCCTTGGATTCGTCGGACATGGGACAGATCCTTTCTGGCGGCATGTCGGAGGCCAGACGCTAGCACCGGCCCCGAAGGGTCCGATTGACGAAAGTCAAGCGGGCAGGCCCTGGCAGCGTTCGGGGGAAGGACGGGCTCCGCCGCCCTGGCGCGACGGGGATCGGGACGCAGGCGTCGGCGCGCAAAGCCAGTCCGCGGCCGGCTCAGCGGCGAGGGCGGCTTCCTCGGGCGATCCCTACGCGGCGTGCTCCGCCACCGGAGTGCCGAGGACATCGAGGTCTGGCTCCACACCCAGTCCCGGCGCATCCGAAACCCGGAGCCTGCCGTCGCGCGGCTCCGGTGCGCCGAGCGCCAGGTGCACGCTGTTGTAGCTGTGCAGGTCGGTCGTGTTGAGGCATGCCTCCGGTGGGGTGGAGATTGCCAGATGGCCGAGTGCGGCGGTGACGATCTCGGCCCCCCACACGTCTTCGACGGTCATCGGGATGCCGTGGGCGGCAAGCAGGTCGCGGGCGAACCGGGCCTTCGACAGCCCACCCATCTTGGTGATCTTGATGCAGGCCACGTCGCAGGCATCGTCGGCAAGGGCCCGCATCACGTCCTCGACAGTCTGCAGGCTCTCGTCGAGCTTGACGGTCTGGCGCACCCGGCGGCGGACCGAGAGATTGTCGGCGTAAAGCTCGCAGGGCTGCTCGAGGACGTAGGCAAGCGCCTCGGTTTCCCGCGCGACCCGCAGCGCCTCGTCGCGCCGCCAGCCAGTATTGGCGTCGCAAAGGAAGGTCTCGCCCGGGCTCGCCTCGGCCATGCCGGCGCGGATGCGCGCAATATCCGTCTCCGGATCGCCGCCGACCTTGAGCTGGAACTGGACGTAGCCCTGCGCCCGCGCCCGCGCGACGGCCGCCCGCATTTCGCCCGGCTCGCCCTGGCTGACCGACCAGTACATCGGCGCCGACTCCATCTGCCGGCCACCGAGCAGCGCATGCACCGGAAGACCGGCGGACTTGCCGAGGATATCGTGGGCCGCGACATCGATCGCCGACTTAACATAGGGGTGCCCGCGCAGCTCGCGGTCCATGCGCCGGTTCAGCGCCCCGATCCGGCAGGGATCGAGGCCGAGGACATGCGGCGCCAGCATCGCCAGTCCGGCACGCACACCCTCCGCATAGGAAGGCAGGTAGAACGGCCCGAGCGGACAGGCTTCGCCCCAGCCGGTGATGCCGGCATCGGTGTCGAGCCGGACCACGGTGCTGTCGGCTGTCAGTACGGACTTTCCCTTGGCGAAGCTGTACCCGCCGGGGATCGGCAGGACGACCCGGTAGACGGCGATGCGGGTGATCTTCACAGCAGCCCCCGTTCCTCGAGCACCTTGCGGGCGACGCGGAAGCACTCCAGCGACTGCGGCACGCCGCAGTAGATCGCGACCACGTGGATGATGGCGCGGATCTCGTCCTTGCTGACGCCGTTGTTCAGCGCGCCGCGGCAATGCAGCTCCCACTCGTGCATCCGGCCGAGCGCCCCGATCATCGCGAGGTTCATCATCGAGCGGGTCTTGGCGTCGATGGTGTCGTCGCCCCAGCCGAAGCCCCAGGCCCAGGCGGTCATCGCCTCCTGGAAAGGCCGGGTGAAATCGTCCGCCGCGGCCAGGTTCTTCTCGACGTATTCCGCGCCCAGTACCGCCTTGCGGCGGGCCAGGCCCTTCTCGAACAGGTCTGCGTCCATGGTCGGTCCCTTTCTTCAGTCGGCTTCCGGGCCGGCGGGGTTGGCATGGAACCCGTCGTGCCTCGGAAGGCCGTCGGCCAGGTGGAGCCAGCCGGGGCTGGAGGCGACACAGACATGGCGGTCCGGGCGGTGCAGCTCCGGGTCGTCGAGCGTCGCCGCGTGCAGGTGGATCTCGGCCGGCCATTTCTCCGAGCGGAAGTAGAGGCGGCTGCCGCAGGTGCGGCAGAAGCCGCGCCAGGTCCCCGGCGAGCTCTGGTAGTGATCGGGCGCGCCGGTCCAGCAGAGCGCCTCCGGCGCCAGGCCGATGAACGCCGTGAAGGGCGCCGAGGTGGCGCGCTGGCAGTCCCGGCAGTGACAGACCAGGTTCCGGATCGCCGGTCCAGGGTGGGACCACCTGATCGCGCCGCACATGCAGCGCCCCGTGAGTTCAGCCATCCGCCACCTCCCGTCCGGGATCGCGCATCGCTGGGGTCGAAGACCCGGATCGATGCGTCAGCCTTTCGCCAGCGCCGCGCCGCCCTGCACCGACGCCAGTCGGTCGCGCATCCAGTCGTCGAGGTCCGCGGCTTCCGCGGCGGTGAGCCGGAGGCCCAGCTTGCTGCGCCGCCAGAGCACGTCGGCTGCGGTGCGCGCCCATTCCTTCTCGATCAGCCAGCCGACCTCGCGCTCGGTGAGGTTCCAGCCGAAGTTGCGGCCGAGATCCTCGGCGCGCGCCGCGCCCGCGAGCAGGTCGGCCGCCTCGGTGCCGTAGGCGCGCACCAGCCGGCAAGCGAAGGACTCGTCCAGGAAAGGGTGGGCGGCGCGCAGCCGGGCGATCAGCTCCGGCACGCCGTCGACCGGAAAGTCGCCACCGGGCAGGGGCACGCCGGCGGTCCATTTCGCCGTCATCTGCGGGAACCGGTCCGCGAGCCTGGCAAGAGCCGCCTCCGCCAGCCGGCGGTAGGTGGTGATCTTGCCTCCGAAGACGTTCAGGAGTGGCGCCTCGCCCTCGGCGCCGGATACCTTCAGCACATAGTCCCGGGTCGCCTGGGTGGCCGAGCTGGCACCGTCGTCATAGAGCGGCCGGACGCCGGAATAGGTCCAGACGACATCCTCGGGCCCGATCTCGGTCCGGAAGTAGCCGTTGACCGCATGGCGGAGATAGTCGGCCTCCTCCGGGGTGCAGACCGGGTCGCCCGGATTCCCGTGGTGGTCCGCATCGGTGGTTCCGATCAGGGTGAAGTCGGTCTCGTAGGGGATGGCGAAGACGATCCGCCCGTCCGACTGCTGGAAGATATAGGGCCGGTCGTGGTCGAACAGGCGCCGGGTGACGATGTGACTGCCGCGGACCAGCCGGATATGGGCCGGGCTGTTGGCGCGAAGGCGGGTGCGGATCACCTCGTCGACCCAGGGGCCGGCGGCGTTGACCAGTCCGCGGGCGCGGACGGTCCGGGTCTCGCCGGTTGCCGTCTCGCGGAGGCGCACCTCCCAGAGGCCCTCCCGGCGCTCGGCCGATTCGCAGCGGGTGCGGGTCAGGACCTCCGCCCCCCGAGCCGCCGCGTCTCGGGCGTTCAGCGCCACGAGGCGGGAATCCTCGACCCAGCAGTCGGAGTACTCGAAGGCCCGGGCGAAGCCCTCCTTCAGCGGCTTGCCGGCAGGATCGGACCGGAGATCGATGGTCCGGGTCGGCGGCAGGATCTTCCGGCCGCCGAGATGGTCGTAGATGAAGAGCCCGAGGCGCAGGAGCCAGGCCGGGCGGAGCCCCTTGTGGTGCGGCAGCACGAATCGCAGCGGCCAGGAGATGTGCGGCATGGCGCGGAGCAGGGTCTCGCGCTCGATCAGGGCCTCGCGCACCAGGCGGAACTCGTAGAATTCGAGATAGCGCAGACCGCCATGGAAGAGCTTGGTCGAGGCCGAAGAGGTGGCCTGGGCCAGGTCGCCCTGCTCGCACAGCAGCACGTCCAGCCCGCGCCCGGCCGCGTCGCGGGCGATGCCGCAGCCGTTGACGCCGCCGCCGATGATGGCGAGGTCGAAGATCCGGTCGCCGCGCGGCTCAGTCATTTTCGGATTCCGGTTCAAACGAACCAGCCGGATCGGTGACCACCAGCTCGACGCCATGAGCCTCGCAGGCCTCGGCGAAGCGGACCGGCGGCGGCCGGTCGGTGACGAACATGTCAATCCGCGACAGGTCGCAGATCCGCACCGGAGCCGAGCGCGCGAATTTCTGGTGGTCGGAGACAACGATCACCCGCCGCGCATTGGCGATCATGGCGCGGGCGACCGATACCTCGCGGTAGTCGTAGTCCAGCAGCGCCCCGTCCTCGTCGATCGCCGAGGCGCCGATCACCGCCGAATCGGCGCGGAACTGGCGGATGAACTCGACGGCGGCCTCGCCGACGATGCCGCCATCCGCCTGCCGCACCACCCCGCCGGTCAGGATAAGCTCCTTGGCCGGCGAGCCGGAGAGGATGTTGACCACGTTGATATTGTTGGTGATTACCACGAGGTCGCGATGATTGTAGAGAGCCCGGGCGACCTGCTCCGTGGTGGTGCCGATATTGATGATCAGCGAGGAATTGTCCGGGATGCAGGCGGCCGCGGCCGCACCGATCCGCGCCTTCTCGGCGGCGAAAATGCCGCGCCGCCGTTCGTAGCTCACATTCGCGACCCCGGCCGCCGGCATCGCCCCGCCATGGACCCGCGCAAGCAGGCCGCGCTGGCAGAGGTCGTTGAGATCGCGCCGGATCGTCTGGGGCGTGACCGCGAACTGCACCGCGAGGTCGTCGACCAGCACCCGGCCGTGCGCCCGGGCATTTGCGAGGATGTCGCTTTGCCGTTCCGAAATCT
The DNA here is from genome assembly GCA_963700775.1 of uncultured Pseudomonadota bacterium. GTDB lineage: Bacteria > Pseudomonadota > Alphaproteobacteria > Rhodobacterales > Rhodobacteraceae > Thermohalobaculum. The sequence goes on along the minus strand of CAVOYU010000015.1, from coordinate 90,869 downwards.
GCATTCCAGCGGTCCCGCGGACAAGGCTCGGCCCTCCGACTCCGGCGGCCGAGCATCCATCGCCAGAGAATAGGAACATTCACTTGACGCGCAAGTGACTTTCGTTTGAACATGCGCGCCGTTCGGAGGACTCCGGACCAGACCAATCGGGAGGAGATGATGCGCAAGCACTTGCTGTCGGCTGCGGCTGCGATCGCGTTTGCCGTGCCGGCGCCATCTGCCTTCGCCGACATTGCGGCGGCGGAGAGATGGATAGACACCGAGTTTCAGCCCTCGGCCTTGACCCGCGACGAACAGCTCAACGAGATGGAGTGGTTCATCAAGGCAGCCGAGCCGTACAAGGGCATGGAGATCAACGTGCTGTCGGAGACGATCCCGACGCACACCTACGAATCGACCGTCCTGGCCAAGGCGTTCGAGGAAATCACCGGCATCAAGGTCAACCATCAGCTGCTCGGCGAAGGCGAGGTCGTCCAGGCCGTCCAGACCCAGATGCAGACCCAGCGGAACCTCTATGACGCCTACATCAACGACTCCGATCTGATCGGCACCCATTCGCGCCTGCAACTCGCCTACAACCTGACCGACTGGATGGCGGGCGAGGGCATGGACGTCACCAATCCGAACCTCGATGTCGACGACTTCATCGGCAAGTCCTTCACCACCGGCCCGGACGGCAAGCTATACCAGCTCCCGGACCAGCAGTTCGCCAACCTCTACTGGTTCCGCAAGGACTGGTTCGACCGGGCGGACCTGAAGGAGAAGTTCAAGGCGAAGTACGGCTACGAGCTCGGCGTCCCGGTGAACTGGTCGGCCTACGAGGACATCGCCGACTTCTTCACCAACGACGTCAAGGAGATCGACGGCGTCCGGGTCTATGGCCACATGGACTACGGCAAGCGCGCGCCCGACCTCGGCTGGCGCATGACCGACGCCTGGCTCGCCATGGCCGGCGCCGGCACCAAGGGCGAGCCGAACGGCATCCCGATCGACGAGTGGGGCATCCGCATGGAGGCGGGGTCCTGCAACCCGGTCGGCTCGAGCGTCAGCCGCGGCGGCGAGGCCAACGGTCCGGCCTCGGTCTACGCCATCCGGAAGTGGGACGAGTGGCTGCGGAAATACGCGCCTCCGGGCGCGGCCAGCTACGACTTCTACCAGTCGCTGCCGGCGCTGTCGCCAGGGCAACGTGGCCCAGCAGATCTTCTGGTACACCGCCTTCACCGCCTCGATGGTGGCGCCGAAGTCCGAGGGCAACAACACCGTCGACGACGAGGGCAACCCGCTCTGGCGGATGGCGCCGAGCCCGCACGGCCCCTACTGGCAGGAAGGCCAGAAGGTCGGCTACCAGGACGCCGGCTCGTGGACGATCCTGAGGTCGACCCCGGCCGACCGCGCCAAGGCGGCATGGCTCTATGCCCAGTTCGTGGTGTCGAAGACCGTCGACGTGAAGAAGAGCCATGTCGGGCTCACCTTCATCCGCGACACGACCGTTCGGCACGAGAGCTTCACCGAGCGGGCGCCGAAGCTCGGCGGCCTGGTCGAGTTCTACCGCTCGCCCGACCGCGTGCGCTGGTCGCCGACCGGCATCAACGTGCCTGACTATCCGAAGCTGGCCCAGATCTGGTGGCAGCAGATCGGCGACGTGAACTCGGGCGCCTTCACCCCGCAGGAAGCCATGGACCGGCTCGCCTCCGAGATGGACCAGACCATGGCCCGCATGCAGGCGGCGGACGAGGCCGGCAACGTCTATGGCGGCTGCGGCCCGCGGCTGAACGACGAGAAGGATCCCTCCGAGTGGCTCGGCAAGGCCGACGGTCCGAAGGCCAAGCTCGACAACGAGAAGCCGCAGGGCGAGACCATCGCCTACGAGGAGCTGATCAAGCGCTGGGGCGGCAACTGATACGCCGCGCCTGACAAGCGCCTGCCGCCGGGGAGCCTCCCTCTCCCCGGCGGCATCTTGACGGAATGTGTTTCCCCGAGTGCCGCGCGGTGCGACAATCCGGAAAGCACGGTGCTCGCCCGCCGGGCGGGCGGCAGGACGGAGCCGGACAAGCGAGGCCAGAGAAGCGGTGCGATGACGCTCGAGTTCAGGAATGTCACCAAGCGCGTCGGCGCCGAGACCCATATCTACGAGACCAGCCTGACGCTGGCGACCGAAGGCTTCAACGTGCTCCTGGGCGCGACCGGCTCGGGCAAGACCACGCTGATCAAGCTGATGGCCGGGCTGGAGCAGCCGACCTCCGGCCGGGTCTTCTTCGACGGCGAGGACGTCACCGGCCACTCGCCGCAGCGGCGCAACGTCTCGCTGGTGCACCAGTTCTTCATCAACTACCCGAACTTGACCGTGTTCGAGAACATCGCCTCGCCGCTCCGCGTGGCGGGGATGAGCCGCGACGAGATCAGCCGCCGGGTCGGCGAGACTGCCGACCTGCTGCAGCTGACACCCTATCTCGGCCGCCGTCCGTCCGAGCTTTCCGGCGGCCAGCAGCAGCGCACGGCCCTGGCGCGGGCGATCGTCAAGGATGCGGACCTGGTGCTGCTGGACGAGCCGCTCGCCAATCTCGACTACAAGCTGCGCGAGGAGCTGCGCGACGAGCTGCCGCAACTCTTCGCCGACCGGGGCGCCCTCGTGGTCTATGCCACCTCCGAGCCCGGCGAGGCGCTGATGCTGGGCGGGCATACGGCGACGATGGATGCGGGACGGGTGATCGAGTTCGGCGAGACGCCGACGGTCTACCGGAACCCGCGCAGCCTCGGCTGCGCGGAGGTGTTCTCCGACCCGCCGATCAATGTCGCGCCGCGTCGCCAAGCGGGGCGCCGAGATCCTGCTCGACGACGGCATCCGCTGGCCCGCCGCCGGCCCGGTCGCGGGCATGCCGGACGGCGAGTACCGGGTCGGCGTGCGGCCCCACTACGTCAGCCCGCACCCTGCGGGCGAGGGCGCCGTCAGGTTCAGCGGCAGGGTGCTGGTGACCGAGCTTTCCGGCTCGGAGAGCGTCGCCCATTTCGACCTCAACGGCCGCACCTGGGTGGCGCAGAGCCATGGGGTCCACCCCTACCAGGTCGGCGCGACCCACGACTTCTTCGTCGACGTCGCCGGCTGCCTCTATTTCGACACCGGCGGCCGGCTGGTCGCCTCCGGGGCCGGGGAGGCGATGGCCAAGATCGGGCTCAAGGCGCTTCGCCACAGCTACCACCCCAACCCGCAGGCGGAGGCGGACTGGGCGCTGAAGCGCATCGACCTCGACTGGGAGGACGGCGGCGCCTATGCGCTGCTGGGGCCGTCGGGCTGCGGGAAGACGACGCTGCTCAACATCATCTCCGGGCTGGTGGTGCCGACCGAGGGCCGCGTGCTGTTCGACGAGCGCGACGTGACCGCGCTGCCGCCGGACCAGCGCCACATCGCGCAGGTGTTCCAGTTCCCGGTGATCTACGACACCATGACGCGTCTACGACAACCTGGCCTTTCCGCTGAGGAACCGGGGCGTCGGCCGAGGACCGGGTCGACGCGCGGGTGCGCGAGATCGCCGAGATGCTGGAACTCTCGGACATGCTGAAGACCCGCGCCGCGGGCCTCGCCGCGGACAGCAAGCAGAAGATCTCGCTGGGCCGCGGGCTGGTGCGCGACGACGTCAACGTCATCATGTTCGACGAGCCGCTGACGGTGATCGACCCGCATCTCAAATGGAAGCTGCGCTCGAAGCTGAAGGAGCTGCACCAGAAGGTCCGGCGTGACGATGATCTACGTCACCCACGACCAGACCGAGGCGCTGACCTTCGCCGACCAGGTGGTGGTGATGCAGGAAGGCGAGATCGTGCAGATCGGCTCGCCGGTCGAGCTGTTCGAGCGCCCGGCCCACACCTTCGTCGGCCATTTCATCGGCTCGCCCGGCATGAACGTGCTGCCCTGCGAGGTGCGCGACGGCGGCGCCTTCTTCCGCGGCCAGCCACGTCCAGGTCGGCGAGCGGTGTCGGCCACACCGCCGGCGCCGCGGCGGCTCGAGATCGGGGTCCGGCCCGAATACGTGAGCTTCGCCGAGAGCGGCATCCCGGCCGCGGTGGTCAAGGTCGCCGATGCCGGGCGCCACCGGATCGTCGAGCTCAGCGCCGATGGCAGCCGCGATCAACCTGCTGGCGCCGGCCGGAGGTGCGATCCCCGAGGGCGCGGTCCATGTCCGCTTCGATCCGGCCCAGCACCCGGGTCTACGCGGACGGCTGGCTCGCCGAGCACGGGAGGACGCCCGATGGCAAGACCGACAACCAGAAGGGCCTGGTTCTTCGTCCTGCCGGTGATGCTGCTGGTCGCGTTCAACGCCCTGGTGCCGCTGATGACGGTGGTCAACTACTCGGTGCAGGAGACCTTCGGCAACAACGTGTTCTTCTGGCACGGTGTCGGCTGGTTCGAGGACGTGCTGCACTCCGAGCGGTTCCACGCCGCGCTGGGGCGGCAGATCCTGTTCACCGGCACGATCCTGGCCATCGAGATGCCGCTCGGGCGTCGCCATCGCGCTGGCGATGCCGAAGAAGGGGCCCTGGGTGCCGGTCTGCCTGGTGCTGATGGCGCTGCCGCTGCTGATCCCCTGGAACGTGGTCGGCGCGATGTGGAACATCTTCGCGCTGCCGGACATCGGGCTGCTGGGCCGGATGATCAACGGCATGGGCATCGACTACAACATGACCCAGCAGCCGCTGGGCCGCCTGGTTCACGCTGATCCTGATGGATGTCTGGCACTGGACCTCGCTGGTGGTGCTGCTGGCCTATGCCGGCCTGATCGCGATTCCCGGACGCCTACTACCAGGCGGCGAAGATCGACGGCGCGCGGACCCTGGGCGGTGTTCCGCTACATCCAGCTGCCGAAGATGAAGCGGGTGCTGACCATCGCCGTGCTGCTGCGCTTCATGGACAGCTTCATGATCTACACCGAGCCGTTCGTGCTGACCGGCGGCGGCCCGGGCAACTCGACCACCTTCCTCTCCATCGATCTGGTCAAGATCGCGCTCGGACAGTTCGACCTCGGGCCGGCGGCGGCGATGTCGCTGATCTACTTCCTGATCACGCTGCTGGTGAGCTGGGTGTTCTACACCGCTGATGACCCGCAACGAAGCGCAGTAGGGGAGGCATGAGAGATGCAACGCCTGAAACCGCTCGCGCCGATCCTCTACATCCTGTTCCTGATGCTGCCGATCTACTGGCTGGTCAACATGTCGTTCAAGACCACGAACGAGATCCTCGGCAGCTTCACGCTGTGGCCGCAGGAATTCACGCTCGACAACTACCGGACGATCTTCACCGATCCGACCTGGTACATGGGCTACTATCAACTCGCATCATCTACGTCGTCGATCAACACGGTGATCTCGGTGGCGGTGGCGCTGCCGGCGGCCTATGCCTTCTCGCGCTACCGGTTCCTCGGCGACAAGCACCTGTTCTTCTGGCTGCTGACCAACCGGATGGCGCCGCCGGCGGTGTTCGCGCTGCCGTTCTTCCAGCTCTACTCGGCGGTCGGGCTGTTCGACACCCACATCGCGGTGGCGCTGGCGCACTGCCTGTTCAACATTCCGCTGGCGGTCTGGATCCTCGAGGGCTTCATGTCCGGCGTGCCGAAGGAGCTGGACGAGACCGCCTATGTCGACGGCTACTCGTTCCCGCGCTTCTTCATCCGGATCTTCCTGCCCATCGATCTCGGCCGGCATCGGCGTCGCGGCGTTCTTCTGCTTCATGTTCTCCTGGGTCGAGCTGCTGCTGGCCAAGACCCTGACCGCGGTCGCGGCCAAGCCGATCGCGGCGACGATGACCAAGACCGCGTCGAGCGCCGGCTACGAGCTGGGCCTGCTGGCCGCCGCCGGCTGCCTGACCATCATCCCGGGCGCCTTCGTGATCTATTTCGTCCGCAACTACATCGCCAAGGGCTTCGCCCTGGGGAGGGTGTGATGCGGAGGGCGATCATCGCCGCGCCTGCCGTCCTCCTCCCGGCGCTGGCCGCCGCGCAGACGACCGGGGGCTGGGCCAATGTGGGCAAGCCGAAGGAGGCCGGTTTCTCCTGGACCGAGCCGCTGTTCGACGGGTTCTGGATGGCCTGGACCCGGCGACGCTCGCCTTCTTCGCCTTCGTCTTCGCCGCCATCGCCCTGATGGGCGCCCTGGAATGGCGCTCGCCCGGCGGCGCGCCGCGCTGTGGCGTGCTCGGCCTCGACACCACGCGGGGCGACCGGCTGTTCATCTCGCTGCTGGGGTCCGCCTTCATCTTCCTCGGCTGGCTGGCGCTGATCGGCACGCCGCTCTGGGGCGCGCTGGCGATCGCGGTGGCCTGGGGCGCCTTCGTGTTCTGGAAGGTCTGAGCCCGGCCGGTCAGCGGCCGGGGCGGAGCCGCTCGACCGCCAGCACCGCCAGGCCCGCGACCAGGCCCCAGAACGCCGCGCCGATGCCGAAGGCGCTGATCCCCGAGGCGGTGATGCCGAAGGTCACCACCGCCGCGAAGCGCTGCTCCTCCCCCGCGAAGGCCGCCCCGGCGGCGCCGACCAGCGGACCCAGCAGGGCGATGCCGGCGATGCCGGCGATCAGCGCGTCAGGAAAGCTGGAAAACACCGCGATGATCGAGGCGCCGCAGAGGGCGAGCGCGCCGTAGCCCGCGGCGTAGAACGGGCCGCTCAGCCAGCGCTTCGCCGGGTCCGGGTGGGTGTCCGGCCCGGTGCAGATCGAGGCGGTGATCGCCGCCAGGTTCGAGGTGTGCGCCCCGAACCCCGCGGTCAGCGCCGAGGCGAGGCCGGTGACGCCGAGGATCATCCGGGTCGGCGGCGCATAGCCGGCGGCCCGCAGCACGGCGAAGCCCGGCAGGTTCTGCGACGCCATGGTCACCAGATAGAGCGGCACGCCCAGCCCGAGGAATACCGTCGGATCGAAGACCGGCGTGGTCCAGCGGAACTCGGAGATGGCGAGCGCCTGGATCGGCCGGGTCATCCCGAGACCGTAGGACAGGGCGATGCCCAGGCCGAGGACCGCCAATACCGCCCAGGTGGGCGAGAAGACGCGCAGCACGACGAAGGCGGCCAGCAGCGGCAGCACCAGCCCAGCGCTGGTTTGCAGGTGCCCGAACAGGGCGGTGACGAAGGTGAACAGCACCCCCGCCAGCATGGCGGCGGCGATCGGGGTCGGGATCCGTCCGATGGCGTCCCCCAGCCGGCGCGAGGCCGCCGTCAGCAGGATCAGCGCCGCGGCGCAGAAGAACGCGCCGACCGCGGCCGGCAGGCTGACATCCGAGGTCGCGGCGATCAGCGCAGCGCCCGGCGTCGACCAGGCGGTGATCACCGGCATCCGGGTCCGGACGCTCAGATAGGCCGTGGTCGCCATCATCGAGAGGCAAAGCGCCGCGATCCAGGACGAGGTCTCGGCCGGGCTGGCGCCCACCGCCCGTGCCGCCGACAGGACGATCGCCACCGAGCCGCCGAAGCCCACCAGCACGGCAACGAGTGCCGAGATCACAATCGAGGCACGCATTTCCCGCTCCCGCAGCCGGTCGATGGTGGCCATGATTGCGATAAACCGATCGCGGTCAACGCCGCCGGCCTGAAGATTGTCTTCATGGTGCGCAAGGAAAACAAAATTCATTTTAACGGGCATTTGACGTTAGGGTGCCCCGGACTGCAACCTGTGCAGGACGGAGGCACCCGGGTGAAGGTAGCCGTGATCGGCGGCGGTGCCTGGTTCGTGGGCACCTTGCGAACCGTGCTCGAGGGCGGCGGCGGGTTCACCCTGTGCAGCGCGGCCGGGGACGTGCCGGAATTCATCCGCCGGGCCGGGCCGGACTCCGGGCCGCACTCCGGGCCGGACGCGGCCGCGATCGTCATCCTGGCCGAGAGCCCGGTCGAGACGGCGATGGGCCGCCTGCTGCAGTGGGTCCGCTCGAAGCGTTCCGGCATCAGGGTCATCGTCCGCCTGCCGGCGCTGCGCGCGGCGCTGGTGCGCGACGCCATGCAGGGCGGCGCCTGGGGCTGCATCACCGAGGACGACCCGCCCGAGGCGCTGGTCGCGGTGCTCTCAAGCGTGGCGCAGGGCCGGGTGAGTTTTCCCTATGTCGACTTCTCCGCCCTGCGCGCCGATCCCTTCGAGCAGCTCACCCGGCGCGAGCGCGAGGTGCTGAAGGCGCTGGCCCAGGGCTGGAGCAACACCCAGATCTCGTCGCGGCTGGGGATCTCGGAGAACACGGTCAAGTATCACCTGAAGCTGATCTACGACAAGCTGGGGGTGCCGAACCGGGCCACCGCGGTGGCGCAGTTCCTGCAGCGGGCGGAGGGCTAGGCGGGCTCAGCCGGTCCAGCCGAGCCCGGCGGCGATGCAGTTCATGCTGAGAAGCAGGGGCACCCGCACCCGGCGCTTCTCGTCGCTGTCCTCGGGCGCGGCCCGGTAGTGCGCGAGCAGCCCGACCTGCCAGCGGTTGCAGCGGTCGATCATCCCGCGGCCGCCGCCGATGCGGTCACGGAAAGCCGGGAAGCGCTCGGCCAGATCCGCCTCGCCGGTGATCTCCAGCAGCCGGCTCCGGGTCAGGGCGTATTCCTCGCGCAGCTTCGCCAGCACGCGCCTGCGCAGCGTCTCGTCCGGCACCAGCCCGGCATAGAGCGCGGCGATGTCGAGATCGGCCTGGAACAGGGTCTTCTCGACCTCGTCGAGCACCAGCCGGAACACCCGCGACCGGGCGAACATGGTGCGCAGCTCCGCCGCCCCCGCACGGCCGTGGTCCCAGCGGAACCGGTCGAGCGCGGTGCCGAGCCCGTACCAGCCGGTCAGCAGGTGCCGGTTCTGGCTCCAGGCGAAGACCCAGGGGATAGCCCGCAGGTCCTCGATCCCGCGCGCTCCGAATCGGCGCGCCGGGCGCGAGCCGATCTTCAGGAGCGCCAGTTCCTCGACCGGGCTCGCGGCCTGGAAGTAGTCGAGGAAGCCCTCGCCCAGCACTAGGTCGCGGTAGGCCCGGTGGCTCGCGGACGACAGGCCGTCCATGATGGCGACGAAATCGGCCGCGTCGCCGGCGCGCGATTCGTGCGGCGACTTCAGGGTGTGCGCCAGCACGCTGGCCCCCAGAAGCTCGAGCTGGTAGCTGGCCGTGCCCCGGTTCGAGTACTTGCCGGAGACCACCTCGCCCTGCTCGGTGACCCGCATCTGGCCGTTGACGGTCTCGGCCGGCTGGGCGGCGATGGCGCGTCCCGTGGGCGCCCCGCCCCGGCTGACCGAGCCGCCCCTGCCATGGAAGAAGCGAACCGAGATCCCCCGGTCGGCGCAGGCGGCGACGATGGCGCGCTGGGCCTTGGCGAGCTCCCAGACCGAGGTCAGGAAGCCGCCGTCCTTGTTCGAATCCGAGTAGCCGAGCATGACCTCGATCCGGTCGCCGCGCGCGGCGAGATCGGCCCGCACCGCCGGGACCGACAGCACCGTCTCGAGCACCGGCACCGCCCGGCTGAGATCCTCGATGGTCTCGAACAGCGGCACGATGGCGGGCGGGCGGCCCTCGCAGAACCGGTGCGCCAGCCAGTGGACCGCCAGCAGGTCCTCGGCCGAGGTGGTCATCGAGAGGATGAAGGCGCCGATCGCCTCCGGATCGTCGCGCCGCTCGCCGATCAGGCGGAACAGCTCGATGGTCTCGCGCGCCTCGTCCGAGAGCGCCGCCACGTCGGGAGCTGCGGGGGCGTCACCCGAAAGCCCGGCCCGCAGCAGCGCCGCCCAGCCCTCGCCGCCGGGTTCCGGTGCGCCGTCGCCCATCAGCTCGCGCACCACCCGGTTGATCACCGTCGAGTTCTGCCGGATGTCGAGCGCCGCGGTGCGGAAGCCGAAGGTGGCGACCTCGCGGACCAGCGGCAGCACCTCGCCCCGGGCGACGGTTCCGGCGCCCATCGCCGAGAGGCCCGCGCACACCGCCTCGAGATCGGCCATAAGCTCGGCGGGCCCCCGATACGGCACCGCCTGGACGCCGGCCAGACCCACGCTCGCCCGGAGCCGCAGCCCGATGGCCGACAGCATCTGTCGGAACGGCTCGTGCGGGTTGCGCGCCGCGATCGCCTCGCCCTCGCCCGATGCGGACAGCGCCGCCGCAAGGGTGCGCCGGAAGGCGTCCGGGACCGGCTGAACCCGGTCGCTGACGCTGAGGACGCGCACCAGCCGCGCGACCTCCTCGCCATAGCGCTCGAGGGCGTTACGACGCTGCGCCTGAAGGGTCCAGCGGGTGACCGCGGCGGTGACGTTTGGGTTGCCGTCCCGGTCGCCGCCGATCCAGGAGGCGAAGCGGAAGAAGGCGGGCACCTCGATCCCGGCCTCCGGACAATGCCGCGCCAGGGCCCGGGAGAGCTGGCGGTAGCCGGCGCCGGCGGCCTCGAACAGGGTCTCGTTGAAGAAGTGAAGCCCCCAGGCGACCTCGTCCCTGAGGCTCGGCCGGTCGAAGCGGAGCTCGCCGGTCAGCCACAGCATCTCGATCTCGCCGCGCACCTGGCCGATCAGCGCCTCGCGCTCGCGCGGGGTCCAGCGCGAGGCCTCGAGCTCGACGAGCTTCAGATAGATCCGGCGCAGGCACTCCAGCACCGTGACGCGCTTGGCCTCGGTCGGGTGGGCCGTGAGGGTCGGCGAGACCTGGAACTGCGCCAGCGCGCCCGCGATGGCTTCGCCGCCGATCCGCATCGCCGCCGCTTCGCCGAGCGCGTGGCTGAACGAGCCGATCACATGGTCGGGTCCGCCGGAGATTTCCGCGGCCCGGCGCCGGCGCATCTGCAGGCTCTCCTCGGCGATCCGGTCCATCTGCAATCGCAGGCCGATCGCCTGCAGCGCCTTGATCAGCAGGTCCGGATCGTCGGCGGGGATGCTGTCCGGATCGGCGAACAGCCGGGCGAGCCGCGGCTCCTGGGCCCGGATCACCTCGGCGAGAAGGCCGGCGAGCAGCTCGGCGGCCCCGTCAGCGGCGGCAGGCGCGAGCCTGGCTCCGGCCGTCGGCGTGTCGAGCAGCATCCGGAGCCTCCCCTCCTTGGTCGCCGATGCCGCGGATCAGGTCCGGGGCAGGGCCGGCTTCAGGCCGCGAGGCCCATCTTCCGCAGCACGCCGGCGACCGTCGCCCCCATGCTGGAGGGGTCGGGCGCCACCGCGACCCCGGCGTTCTCCAGGATCACGACCTTCTCCTGCGCGCTCTCGCCGAAGGCGGAGATGATCGCGCCCGCGTGCCCCATGCGCCGGCCCTTCGGGGCCGAGAGGCCGGCAACATAGGCGATCACCGGCTTCTTCATGTGGTCGCGGGCGTACTCCGCCGCCTCGGCCTCCTGCGGGCCGCCGATCTCGCCGATCATCATCACCGCGTCGGTCTCCGGGTCCTGCTCGAACAGCGCGAGGATGTCGCGGAACGACGAGCCGTTTATCGGATCGCCGCCGATGCCGACCGAGGTCGAGACGCCGATCCCGAGCGCCTTCATCTGGCTCGCCGCCTCGTAGCCGAGGGTGCCCGAGCGCCCGACGATGCCGACCCGGCCGGGGAGATAGATGTGGGCGGGCATGATGCCCATCATGGCCTTGCCGGGAGAGATCATGCCAGCGCAGTTCGGGCCGATGAGACGCATCCGCTTCTCGGCCTTGTAGCGGCGCAGATAGCGCTTCACCCGCATCATGTCCTGGGCCGGGATGCCGTCGGTGATGCAGACGCAGAGCTTCAGCCCGGCATCCGCCGCCTCCATGATCGCATCCGCCGCGAACGGGGGCGGGACGAAGACGATCGAGGCCTCGGCCCGGGTCTCGGCGACCGCGCCCTTGACGGTGTTGAAGATCGGCCGCCCCTCGAAGCTCGCGCCGCCCTTGCCCGGCGTCACGCCGCCGACCACGTTGGTGCCGTGCTTGATCATGTCGGCCGCGTGGAAGCTGCCGATCCGGCCGGAGATGCCCTGGACGATGACCCGGGTCTTTTCGTTCAGAAGGATTGCCATGGTTCGGTCTCCTCAGGCGGCGAGCGCCGCGACCGCCTTCTCGGCGGCGTCGGCAAGGGTGTCGGCGGTGATGATCGGAAGCCCCGACTCGGCGATGATCCTGCGGCCCTCGTCGACGTTGGTGCCGGCGAGGCGGACCACGACGGGCACCTGGATCTCGGCCTGGGTGAAGGCCTGCACCACGCCCTCGGCGACCCAGTCGCAGCGGTTGATGCCGGCGAAGATGTTGACCAGCACCACTTTCACGCTGTCGTCCATCAGCACGGTGCGGAATGCCTTCAGCACCCGTTCCGGGCTGGCGCCGCCGCCGATGTCGAGGAAGTTGGCGGGCTCGCCGCCGGCGAGCTTGATCATGTCCATGGTGGCCATCGCCAGCCCGGCGCCGTTGATCATGCAGCCGATATTGCCCTCGAGGCCCACATAGGAGAGCCCGCGGTCGGAGGCGTAGGACTCGCGCGGGTCCTCCTGGCTCTTGTCGCGCAGCTCGGAAATGTCCGGGCGGCGGAACAGCGCGTTGTCGTCGAACGACATCTTGGCGTCGAGCGCCATCAGCTCGCCCGCGCCGGTGACGATCAGCGGGTTGATCTCGACCATCGTGGCGTCGAGGTCGCGGAACGCCCGGTAGGCGCCCTTGAAGAGCTTGACCGCCCGGCCGATCTGGGCGGTGTCGAGGCCGAGGCCGAAGGCCAGCTCGCGGGCCTGGAAGTCCTGCAGCCCGACCGCCGGCTCGACCACCATGCGCAGGATCGAATCCGGGTTCTCGTGGGCGATCTCCTCGATCTCCATGCCGCCGGCGGCGGAGGCGACAACCATCACCCGCTCGGTCTTCCGGTCGAGCACGAAGCCCAGATAGATCTCCTGGGCGATCTCGACCGCCTCCTCGATCCAGAGCCGGAACACGGTCTTGCCCTGGGCGCCGGTCTGCCGGGTCACCAGGCGCTTGCCGAGCATCTTCGCCGCGGCGTCCTCGACCTCGGCATAGCTTGCGCAGACCTTGACGCCGCCGGCCTCGCCGCGGCCGCCGGAGTGGATCTGCGCCTTCACCACCCAGCGCTCGCCGCCGAGCTCCTGGGCCCGGTAGCTCGCCTGTTCGGGGCTGTAGGCGAGGCCGCCCTGCGGCACCGGCACGCCGAAGCGGCCAAGGATTTCCTTCGCCTGGTACTCGTGGATATCCATGCTTGCGTCTCCCTGGTCTCAGGCCGCCACGGCGGAGGTCTTGGCGCGGATCGCCTCGTCCATGGCGATCACATTGGCCGCCATGCGCTCGGAGGCGGCGTCGATCATCTTGCCGTCGAGCGAGGCGGCGCCCTTGCCCTGCGCTTCCGCCTCGCGCAGCGCGGCGACGATGCGCCGGGCGCGGTCGACCTCCTTGGCCGGCGGCGAGAACACCTCGTTGGCGAGGTCGATCTGGCTCGGGTGGATCGCCCACTTGCCCTCGATCCCCAGCGCCGCGGCGCGGCGGGCGCCGTCGCGGTAGCCCTCGGGATCGGAGAAGTCGCCGAACGGCCCGTCGACGGCGCGCAGCCCGTAGGCCCGGCAGGCGATGGTCATGCGCGAGAGCGCCGCATGCCACTGGTCGCCCGGGTAGTCCGGATTCAGGCCGCCGATGTTGACGGTCCGCGCCCGCATCGAGGCGGCGTAGTCTGCGACGCCGAAATGCAGCGCCTCGAGCCGGCCGCCGAAGCGGGCGATCTCCTCGACATTGGCCATTCCGAGGGCGGTCTCGATCAGCGCCTCGAGGCCGACGCGGGTGGTGTAGCCCCTGGCCTGCTCGATCTGGCTGACCAGCGCCTCGACCATGTAGAGATCGTCGCGCACCCCGACCTTCGGCACCAGGATGGTGTGCAGCCGGTCGCCGGCCTGCTCCATCACGTCGACCACGTCGCGGTACATGTAGTGGGTGTCGAGCCCGTTGATCCGCACCGAGACGGTCTTGCCCTTCGCGGCCCAGTCGATGTCGTTCAGGGCCTGGATGATGTTCTTGCGCGCCTGCGCCTTCTCGGGCGGGGCGACCGCGTCCTCGATGTCGAGGAACACGTAGTCGGCGGCGCTTTCGGCCGCCTTCTCGATCATGCCGGGGTTCGAGCCCGGCACGGCGAGCTCGCTGCGCTGCAGGCGCTGGCGGCGGAGGGGATGGAGGGTGTGGCTCATCGCGGGGGCTCCTGTCGGCGCGCGGTTCTGACGGGAACGGAGTACGCCGCCGCCGCCGCGATCGCCCCGCCTCAGCGGGGAGCGATTTTTCCGGAACGGGCGGCCATGCCTACCCGGACGGGTGGGCGGCGGCCGGGACAGACAGGGCGCCGCGTCCGGAATTCAATCGCTAATTAATCCCCCGATGCTCTTCTGGTCGCCGGAGCACGCGGCCGCAGGCTGGAGGCGCCGGAAATCCGCAGGTGCCGCGCTCTCACGGGCTCGCACTCTCGGGGGCGCATCGGGGGCGCAGGGGTATGGGAATGCGAGAACTGTTCATCGGCCTGTTCCTGCTCTCATGCCCCGCCACGATCTTCGTCATCTTCGGGGCTCCGGGGCTCGAGGCCTTCGATGACGGCGCCGAGATCCGGACCAATCTGCCCGCCGCCGAGTATGGCCGGGTCGCCTATGTGGATGCCTGTTCGCGCTGTCACGGCAGGGCCGCCCGCGGCACCGAGCGCGGCCCGTCGCTGGTCGAGCCCGCCTACGGGCCGGAGCGGTTCAGCGATTCGCGGATTCGCCTGACCGTGCGCAAGGGCGTCGCCGCCGGCGCCGGGCGCCGCGGCATGCCGGCGCTTGCCGAACTGCCGAGCCATCAGGTCGACACGATCGTCGCCTACCTGCGCCAGGCGCAGGCGCTGAACGGGGTGCGGTGATCCATGCGGCGGCGGCGGTCAGCGCCCGTTCGGCGCCGGCCGCCCGACCCCGTGCGTCAGCGCAGGCTTCCGCAGAACGTCTGGATGCGCTGGCAGGCATCCTCGAGCTCGGCGTCCGAGGTGGCGTAGGAGACGCGGAAATTGGGGCTGAGGCCAAAGGCCGCGCCGAACACCGCCGCCACCCCCTCGGCCTCCAGCAGCTTGGTGCAGAACACCTCGTCGTTCTCGATCACCGTGCCGTCCGGCGCGGTCTTGCCGATGCAGCCGCGCGATCGAGGGATAGACGTAGAAGGCGCCTTCCGGGGTGGGGCACTTGATGCCCTTGGCCTGGTTCAGCATCGACACCACCAGGTCGCGCCGGCGCTGGAACGCCTCGCGGCTCATCGGGATGTAGTCCTGCGGCCCGTTCAGCGCCTCGACCGCGGCCCACTGGCTGATCGAGCAGGGGTTCGAGGTCGACTGCGACTGCACCTTGCCCATCGCCCTGATCAGGTGCTCGGGGCCCGCGGCATAGCCGATCCGCCAGCCGGTCATCGCATAGGCCTTGGAGACGCCGTTGACGGTGAGCGTCCGCTCGTAGAGCCCGGGCTCGACCTGGGCCGGGGTGCAGAACTCGAACGGCGGGTAGCTGATGTGCTCGTACATGTCGTCGGTCATCACCCAGACCTGCGGGTGGCGCATCAGCACGTCGGTCAGGCCCTTGAGCTCGTCCCGTGTGTAGCCCGCCCCCGAGGGGTTCGAGGGCGAGTTGAAGATCAGCCACTTGGTCTTCGGCGTGATCGCCGCCTCGAGCTGATCCGGGGTCAGCTTGAACCCGTTCTCGATCGTCGCCTCGACGATGACCGGCGTGCCGCCGCCCAGCAGCACCATGTCCGGGTAGCTCACCCAGTAGGGCGCCGGGATGATCACCTCGTCGCCGGGGTTCAGGGTGGCGACAAGCGCATTGTAAAGCACCTGCTTGCCGCCGGTGCCGACGGTTACCTGCGAGGGCTTGTAGTCGAGCCCGTTCTCGCGCTTGAACTTGGCGGCGATCGCCTTCTTCAGCTCCGGAATGCCGTCGGGCGCGGTGTACTTGGTCTTGCCCGCGTCGATGGCGGCCTTGGCGGCATCCTTGATGTTCTGCGGCGTGTCGAAATCCGGCTCGCCGGCGCTCAGCGCGATGATGTTCTTGCCCTCGGCCTTCAGCTCCATCGCCTTGGTCGAGATCGCGATGGTGGGCGAGGGCTTCACGCGGGCGAGGGCATCGGCGAGGAAGGCCATGACGGAGGCTCCGTGGGAGGGTGTTGCAGGGACACCGGGCGTTCTACGCGCCGCATGGCGGGCGGGCAAGGGGGTCCGCGGCAGGTTCCGGCCGGAGCTAAACTCGCCAAATTGGCATCGCTACCATGACGCGGATTTGTTCGGTTGACGGGTCGCCCAGGATGGAGGTGCTCAAGAACTTCGTCTACATTTTTGTGCTATTCGTCGCCGCAAGTACTGTCATCGCCGTATTGGTTGTCGGAACGTTATTCTTCTATGTCCACTGGCCGATCGTCCTGGGGTTGGTGCTGGGCGCGCTCTGGGTCGCGCACGGAGACATCCTGTTCGGCGCCTCGGTGATCGTTGCGGGAATCGCCGGGCAGTATTTCTGGAGCAAGCGGGTCAACCGCTAGGCTTTGCGCGGCCCCCGGCATCCGGCGCGGCGGAACATCGGTCGCATCCTGCGCTCCCGGCCGCCGCGGGCGTCAGGCGGGGCTCCGGCGCATCAGCCGGAACACCCGTCCGTCGATCACCGCCAGCCCGGCGGCGATCAGGGCGAAGCCGGCCAGGGCCTGCGGCTCCAGCGGCTCGCCGAGGAACACCACGCCCAGGAACAGGGCTACCGGCGGGATCATCAGGGTGCAGAGCAGCAGGTTGCCCGCGCCGGCCATGGCCAGCACCCGGTAGTAGAGCAGATAGGCCCCCGCCGTCGCCACCACGGCGTAGTAGCCGATGGCGCCCCAGGTCGGCGCCGCGAGGAAAGGCGAGGGCACTCCCTCGGTCAGCAGGGTCACCGGCAGCATCACCGCCGTCGCGCCGGTCAGCATCCCGGCGGCGGCCACCACCGGCGGCTGGCCGCGCAGGTGCCGCTTGGCCCAGACCCCGGCGAAGGCATAGGACAGGGTCCCCGCCAGCACCGCCCAGGCACCCAGCGCCTGCGGGTCGAAGGCCAGCAGCCGCTCGGGCCCCTTGATCACAACGACACCGGCGAATCCCAGCGCCGCGCCGCCGAGCCTCCGCGCCGTCAGCCGCTCGTCGGCGAGGAAGATCGCCGCGACCAGCACCGCGAAGATCGCCGTCATGGCGTTGAAGATCGAGGTCAGGCCGCTGCCGATCTGGGTCTGACCCCAGCTCATCAGGGTGAAGGGAATCGCATTGTTGAGGCACCCCATCACCAGGAAGGCGCCCCAGAGCCGCAAGTCCCGCGGGAACGCCAGTCGCAGCGCCCACGCGACCAGCCACAGGATGGCCGCGCCCCAGCCGACCCGGTGCAGCACGACGGTCACCGGGCCGATCTCGCGCTGGGCGACGGCGATGGCGAGGAACACCGTGCCCCAGATCAGCGACAGCAGCAGCAGTTCGGCCCATGCATGGGTCGACATGTCGCTTCCGGGTCTGTTAGGGTCGGGCACGAAAACGCTCCTCCGAACGGGTCGCATCATAACTGCCCGGGACAGGCGCCCTGCGCCACCCGGTTCATGCGATCATCAGGATGCGACTCCGGGTCCGGTTACGCCGGGTGGATTTCGGGCTTATCCAGTGCGCGCCTTTCAAGTCGCAGTCACAGCGAGGAGACATCGAGCAATGATTCAAGAGGAATTCGAGATGGATGACTACAGCGACGGTGCCGCCACCTTCGGCGACCGGCTTGCGCTCGCCCGCGAAAGCCAGGGTCTCGGCCAGGGGCAGCTCGCCCGGCGCATGGGTCTCCGGCTGCAGACCGTGCAGAACTGGGAGGCGGATCGCTCCGAACCGCGCGCCAACAAGCTGCAGATGCTCGCCGGCCTCCTGAACGTCTCGATGGTCTGGCTGCTGACCGGCGAGGGCGAGGGCGCACCGGCGTCGCGGGAAAGCAGGGGCGACCTGCCGGCCGAACTGAAGGGCGTCCTCGACGAGATCCGCGACCTGCGCATGGTCAGCACCAAGGCCGGCGAGCGGCTGGCGAAGCTCGAGAAGCGGCTGCGCCAGATGTCCGAGCAGGCCTGATCCGAAGCCACGGTCCACCACATACGGTCCACCACATGCGGATAGGCGTCGATTTCGGCGGCACCAAGCTCGAGGCCGTGGCACTCGGCCGTGACGGGCAGGTGCTGTCGCGCCGCCGCGTGCCGACGCCGGATGGCGGCTACGAGCCTGCGGTGCGCGCTGTCGCCGCGCTCGTCGCCGCGGTCGAGGCCGAGACGGGTGCCCGCGCGCCCGCGGTCGGCGTCGGCATCCCGGGCTCGATCTCGCCCGAGACCGGCCTGGTCCGCAACGCCAATTCCACCTTCCTGATCGGCCGGGCCTTCGACCGCGATCTCGCCGGGGCGCTGGGCCGTCCGGTGCGGCTCGAGAACGACGCCAACTGCTTCGTCCTGGCCGAGGCGCGGGCGGGCGCCGGGCAGGGGGCGGAGACGGTCTTCGGGGTCATCCTCGGCACCGGCGTCGGCGGCGGCATCGTCACCGGCGGGCGGGTGCTGGCGGGCCGGAACCTGATCGCCGGCGAGTGGGGCCACAACCGGCTGCCGGCACTGAGCGCGGACGAGCTGGACGCGCCGGCCTGCTATTGCGGCCGCAAGGGCTGCATCGAGGCCTGGTGCTCGGGGCCGTCCCTGGCCGCCGACCATGCCCGCGTGACCGGCGAGGCGCTGGAGGCGCCCGAGATCGCCGCCCGCGCCGCTGCGGGCGACGCGGCGGCGCGGGCGACGCTCGAGCGTCATCTGGCCCGGCTCGCCCGGGCGCTGGCCGGCGTGGTGAACCTGCTCGATCCGGACGCGATCGTGCTGGGGGGCGGGCTTTCCAATCTCGATCATCTTTATCAGCGGCTGCCCGATGCGATGCGGCCGGACGTGTTCTCGGACGTCTTCACCACGCCGGTCCTGAAGAACCGCCTCGGCGACAGCGCCGGGGTGATCGGCGCCGCGTGGCTGTGGCCGGACGATGACGGAACGGATGGCGGAGGGCCGGACGGCGGAGGGCCGAACAGCGCAGGGCCGGATGGCGGAGGGCCGGACCGGAGCGCATGACCGAAACCCCCGAGACCCGCCTGAAGCGCCTTCGGATCCGAAGCTGGCGGCGCGGCACCCGCGAGATGGACCTGATCCTCGGCGGCTTCGCCGATGACGGGCTGGCGCATCTGGATGCGGCGGCGCTCGACGCCTACGAGACGCTGCTGGCGGAGAACGATCACGACCTCTACGCCTGGGTCACCGGGCAGGCGGAGGCCCCCGAACCGCACCGCCCGATGATCGAGCGGCTGCGCCGGGATGCGCCGGCCTGAGGCGCTCAGACCAGCGCCCGCACCGCGATGTACAGGCCGAGCGCGGTCAGCGCCGTGAACAGCGCCCGGCGGAACGCCGTCTCCGACAGGCGGGCGCGCAGACGGCTCCCCAGCATCATTCCGGCGATGGCGGGCAGGATCGCCGCCAGCGAGGCGAGGCCGAGCTCCGCGCTCAGCAGCCCGCGCCCGGCGAGCGCCAGGCCGAGCGCCGCCGTCGACAGGGTGAACAGCACGCCCATGGCCTGGATCAGCGCGTCGCGCGGCAGCCCGACCGCCTGCAGATAGGGCACCCCCGGCACGACGAACGAGCCGGTCATTCCGGTCAGGACCCCGTTGACCGCGCCGGCCGCCGGCCCGGCCCAGCGCTCGGCCTCCGGGCTCACGGCGGGCCGGAAGCCGGCGAGGCCGATCAGGCCGTAAAGCGCCAGCAGGCCGCCGAGCAGGGCCGAGAGCAGCTTCACCTCCATCTGCGCGGCCAGGGCCGCCCCGATCCAGATGGCGCCGGTCGCGGTCGCCAGGAACGGCCAGAGCCGGGCGGCGATCGTCCGCCCGTGGCCGCCGGTCAGCGCCTGCCAGAGATTGGTGGCGAAGGACGGCGCCAGCATCAGCGCCATGGCGGGCTCGAGCCCGAAGAGGGCGGTCAGCAGCCCCAGCGAGACCGTCGGCAGCCCGAGGCCGACCACGCCCTTGACGGTGCCGGCCAGCAGGAAGGTCGCGGCGATCGCGCCGGGCGCGAAGATGTCGATCAAAGGGAGTACCTTGGCCTGGAGAATGGGGTATGGATCGTCCGGGTGGTTCGCCCGGCCGCGACTACACCACGCGGCCGGCGAACCGGCAAGGCTCGCCCGCCCGGCGGCGGGCAACGAATATGCGCGCGAACACGCGCAGGAACGCGCTGGAGGAGGGCAAATGGCGAAGATCGGATTCATCGGACTCGGCAACATGGGGCTGCCGATGGCGCGCAACCTGCTGAAGGCGGGCCATGCGGTCACGGGCTTCGACCTGTCCGAGGCGGCCTGCAAGGACCTGGCCGGGGCCGGCGGCACGGTTGCCGCCAGCGCCCCCGCGGCGGCGGAGGGCGCCGAGGCGGTGGTCACGGCGCTGCCGGCGGCGAAGCATGTGCGCGCGGTCTACCAGGGCGAGGGCGGCATCCTGGCCGCCGCCGCCGAGGGGACGCTGTTCATCGACTGCTCGACCATCGACGTCAACACGGCGCGCGCGGTGATCGGCGACGCCGAGGGGAGGGGCCGGATGATGGTCGACAGCCCCATGTCGGGCGGCGTCGGCGGCGCCACGGCGGGCACGCTGACCTTCATGGTCGGCGGCTCGGAGGCGGCCTTCGCGGCCGCCCGCCCGGTTCTCGAAGGGATGGGCAGGAACATCTTCCACGCCGGCGGTCCCGGCGCCGGATCGGCGGCGAAGATCTGCAACAACATGATGCTGGCGATCCAGATGATCGCGGTCTCCGAGGGCTTCAACCTGGCCGAGAAGCTTGGGCTCGAGGCGCAGAAGCTCTACGACATCTCCTCGACCGCGACCGCCCGCTGCTGGTCGCTGAACGACTACTGCCCGGCGCCCGGGCCGGTGCCGGCCTCGCCGGCCAACCGCGGCTACCAGCCGGGCTTCGCCGCCGCCCTGATGCTGAAGGACCTGCGCATCGCCATGGAGGCGGCGCAGGCCGCGGGAGCGCATACGCCGCTGGGCGCGCAGGCGACCCAGATCTATGCGCTGATGGATCTGGCCGGTCAGTCCGGCAAGGATTTCTCCGGCGTTATCAGGCTGTTGCGCGGCGAGGTCTGAGCCTGCCCCGGCGTTAACCGGGAATTTCCGATTTCTCCGGATGCTGTTCCCTGTCCCGGCCAGCAGGCGGAGAGAAGTATGAGCACGAGTGCAGCCCTTGCCACCGCCTACGACGCCGAGGACCGCGAAGGCGTCCTGTCCGGCTACCTCGAGACCCTGGCCCTGATCGAGCGGCTGCACCGGCTGCTGCTCGACGTGATCAAGGACGAGTTCGAGCGGCTGGGCCGCTTCGAGATCAACTCGGTGCAGGCGCTGCTGCTGTTCAACATCGGCGACAAGGTGATGACCGCGGGCGAGCTAAAGACCCGCGGCCATTATCAGGGCTCGAACGTCTCCTACAATCTCAAGAAGCTGGTCGAGCTCGGCTACATCGATCACCAGCGCTGCGACATCGACCGCCGTGCGGTGCGGGTGCGCCTGACCTCCCGAGGCAGCGACGTGCGCCGCGTCGTCGGCGAGCTGTTCCACCGCCATGCCGAGGAGCTCGCGCTGAACGACCGCCTGCGCAGCGAGGGGATCGAGGGCATGAACCGCGACCTGCGCTCGGTCGAGCGCTACTGGACCGAGGCGATCCGCTACGTCTACTGATCCGCGAGTGGCCCTGCGGGCCGGACCGGCGGCCAGAGCGGCGCGGTCGCGCGGGCCCGGACCGATTCCCGAATCGCGACAATTCCGGCCGCTCATCCCCGGCGGGCGGGTTGCCGTTTGCAACCAAATGGCGAGCAGCCCGGCGGGGCGCTATACCGGAGATGCCCTTGCTGCCCGCAGCCGACGCTCGCAACGCGCCGCGCCGGCGGCTCGGGCGTGTCATTCCGGTATCATCCGGACCGAAACTGACGGTGCCGAGAGGGGTGTCTTCCGGCAGCCCGCGCGGGTCAACCCGGATCGGATCGCCCGGCTGGGCATCCGGCCCGACCGGGTCATGGAGCCAGCGCCCGCCCGCGGACGGAACGGCGCTTCCGGACGGCGGGGGATGCCGGCCGCGGTCGCACCGGCCACCCGGACTTCGGGTGAAGCCTGTGCGGAGCGCCGCCGGCCTCCATCGCTTGCGGCACGGCCCTATCATGTTGAAGTGGCGGGAGAAAACTTTCCGACGACAGACAGCCAGCGCCGCAGCGCGCGGGGGCGCCGGCGCCGTCTTCGCTGTCCTCCCGCCGAACCGCGCGCCGCGACCCCGGTCTCCGTCTCCCCGTCCGTGCCCGGCCGCAGCGGCGGGGCGCGATCGACTTTCGCCCGCGCCCGCGGCCCCGGCCGGTGCCCGCTCCAGGCCGCCATACTCGAAATGCCGCGCCCCGAATTCGCACGAATACACGCCGGAACGGCAGAAATACGCTGGCGAACTCGGGGCTGTGCAATTGAAAAAGCGATTCGGGTCTGCGATACTCGCGCCGACGCCGCGGGTGGGGAGTTTGCCCGGGAGTAGTTTGGCGGACAGCCAGAGCAGGAGCGACCCGAATGCGCCTTCGGGGGTATGACGAGTACGAGGTCACGCTCGGCGACCAGATGCGCGGCGAGCGCGCGTCCCTCGGCAAGACGTTGCACGACGCGGAGCGCGACCTGCGCATCCGCGCCGACATGATCCGTGCGATCGAAGACTGCGATCTTGACGGCTTCCCGAATGACAGCGTCGTGGCCGGCTATGTCCGCTCCTATGCCCGCTATCTCGGCCTCGACGCCGAGGAATGCTATCGCCGGTTCTGTGCCGAATCCGGGTTCCGTTCGCCGGTCGCGATGCTGGCCAGCGGCGAGCGTCAGACCAAGGCCGGAATGCGGAGCATCGCCGCCGCCGGTGCGGCGCTCGGCAGCGGCCTGACCCAGTCCCGCTTCGCCGTGACCGCGGCGCCGGTCAGCCTCCGCGCCCGGGTCAATCTGGGCGGCCTCGCCTCGGTCATGGCGCTGGTCGCGGTGATCGCCGGGCTCGGCTATGGCGGCTACGCGCTGCTGCAGGACATCCAGCGGGTCGGCTTCGCCCCGCTGCCCTCGGCGCCCGAGGTGGTCGCCGACGCGCCGCTGATCACACCGCCGACGGTCGATGTCGGCATGATCCGCCGGCCGGACGCCGACGCCTATCGCGGCGACGGCGTGCTGGCGACGCTGGCCCCGGCCGAGATGCCGCCGCCGCTGCTGCCGACCCGGGACGGGCCGATATCGGCCATCAACCCGGCGACTTCGGGAGTCTACCGCGATCCGCCGCCGCCCGAGAGCGAGGCCTGGGTCGAGCTTGCCGAACTCGGCGCCCCCGACTTCGAGCGTGCGGCGCCCGACCAGGCGCGCCCGATCGCGGCGATCGTCGCCGAGGAGACCGCCGCCGAGGCCGCGGCCGCCGAGGCCGCCAGTGCCCTGCCGCCTGCGGTGGTGGTGCATGCGACCGCCGAAGCCTGGATCAGGGTGCGCGACGGCGACGCCGTGATCTTCGAGGGCACCCTTGCCGCGGGCGCCGACTTCCCGCTGCCCGAGCGCGCGACCGCGCCGGTGCTGCGCGTCGGCAATGCGGGGGCCGTGTTCGTGATGGTCGGCTCCGAGGTCTACGGTCCGGTCGGCCTCGCCGGCCAGGTCGTCGGCAACCTCTCGCTGCTCGCCTCCGATGTCACCGCCCGGATCCCGCAGACCACCGCGGCGGCCGCAGGCACCGATCCGGGCGGCGCCAGGGTGCAGCGCGCCGAGGTCAGCCTGTCCCAGTAGCGGGCCTTTCCCGATTGCCGGTTCGGGCGGCTCGACCTTGCTGCCTCTCGACTTCGGCCGCACCGGCGCCTACTTCTCGGGCGAGGCGCCTCCGCCGGGTCCTGCATCGGGAGCCACCATGTCGGTCAACCACATCCGCCCCTGGCGCAATGTCTACCGCCGCCAGAGCCGCAAGGTCCGGGTCGGCGCGGTCGAGGTCGGCGGCGATGCGCCGATCTCGGTGCAGACGATGACCAACACGCTGACCTCGGACGCGGACGCGACCATCGCCCAGGTCCGGGCCTGCGCCGAGGCGGGCGCCGACATCGTGCGGGTCTCCTGCCCGGACCGGGAGTCGACCGAGGCGCTGAAGGCGATCGTCAGGGCCGTCGACGTGCCGATCGTCGCCGACATCCATTTCCACTACAAGCGCGCCATCGAGGCCGCCGAGGCCGGCGCCGCCTGCCTGCGCATCAACCCCGGCAACATCGGCTCGGCCGAGCGGGTGCGCGAGGTCATCAGGGCCGCCCGCGACCACGGCTGCTCGATGCGGATCGGCGTCAATGCCGGGTCGCTTGAGAAGCACCTGCTGGAGAAATACGGCGAGCCCTGCCCGGACGCCATGGTCGAGTCCGGGCTCGAGCACATGAAGATCCTGCAGGACAACGACTTCCACGAGTTCAAGATCTCGGTGAAGGCCTCGGACGTGTTCCTGGCGGCGGCCGCCTACCAGCAGCTGGCCGAGGCCTGCGACGCTCCGATCCATCTCGGCATCACCGAGGCGGGCGGGCTGACCACCGGCACCATCAAGTCGGCGATCGGGCTTGGCAACCTGCTGTGGATGGGGATCGGCGACACCATCCGGGTCTCGCTCTCGGCCGATCCGGTGCAGGAGGTGAAGGTCGGCTACGAGATCCTGAAGGCATTGGGGCTGAGGCATCGCGGCGTCTCGATCATTTCCTGCCCCTCCTGCGCCCGGCAGGGCTTCGACGTGATCAGGACGGTGGCGGTGCTGGAGGAACGGCTGGCCCATATCAACACGCCGATGTCGCTCTCGATCATCGGTTGCGTGGTGAACGGGCCGGGCGAGGCGCTGATGACCGATATCGGCTTCACCGGCGGCGGCGCCGGCGCGGGCATGGTCTATCTGGCCGGCAAGCAGGACCACAAGATGGACAACGCCCGGATGGTCGAGCACATCGTCGAACTGGTCGAGACGAGGGCCGCCGAGCTGGAGGCCGAGAAAGCCGCCGCCGCCCAGGCCGCAGAGTAGGGACGGTGCTGCGCCGCATCGGCCGCTGGCTGTCCGCGGGACTGGCGCTGTCGGCCGCGGCGGCATGGATCGCGGTCAACTTCGCCGCCGACGATCCGGCGACCTGGCACACGGACCCGGCCGGGGTCGCGCTCCGCGTCACGCCGAACGAGTTCCTCGCCGCCGCTCCCGACACGACGGCGGCGGTGCCCCATGCCCTGGTCTCGATCGAGCCCGGGCCGCCGGAGGCGCTGCTGGCCCGCTTCGACGCCATCGTGCGCGCCCAGCCGCGGGTCAGGGTGCTGGCCGGAAGCGTCGCCGAAGGCATGATCACCTATGTGCAGCGCTCGCGGCTGATGGGCTTCCCCGACTACATCACCGTCAAGGCGGTGCCCTGGGAAACCGGGATGCCGGAGGGCGGCGCGGCGCTGATCGTCTGGTCGCGCTCGCGCTACGGCCAGAGCGATCTCGGCGTCAACCGCGCCCGTGTCGAGGCCTGGCTGGCGGAGCTGGAGACGCGGTGATCCCGGGGTGATCCGCGAGACTGCGGGGCTCAGACCCCCGGGCAGCCCTCGTTCTCGAGCCGCCAGGTCGGATTGTTCACCGACATGTCGCAGCGGGCCGTGACCTCGCGGCTGCCGATGGTCAGGCAGGCGCGCTGCCCCATCTCGACCCGCTTGCCCTTGCTGTCCGTGCAGTAGCAGTCCGGATAGCTGAAGCCCTTCTTCGCCGGCGGCGGGTTGTAATTGGGGTTGGCGCTCGGCCCGCCAGCCGCCGCCAGCCCGGGCACCAGACCCGCCACGAGGCAGCCGACGATGAGGAGGTTCCGTTTCATGACGCTCATGTTACTCCCATTTCCGCCGCCGCTCAAACGCTTGCTTGACGCAGGCTTCGCGCCGTAGCAGACCCCGGAACCATGATCCCGCAGAGCCGATTGCAGGAAATCCTCGACCGCTTCGCCTTCATCGAGGCGAAGATGAACGCCGTGGCGAACCCCTCCGAAATCGCCCAGCTCGGCCGCGACTACGCGGCGCTGCTGCCGGTGGTGACCACCATCCGGGCCTGGCAGAAGGCCGATTCCGAACTGTCGGCCGCCCGCGAGCTGCTGTCCGACCCGGACATGCGCCGCCTCGCCGAGGAGGAGATCGCCGAGATCGGGGAACGGCTGCCGGCGCTGGAGGAGGATCTGCGGCTCGCGCTGCTGCCGCGCGACGCCGACGACGACCGGGCGGTGATCCTGGAGATCCGCCCCGGCACCGGCGGCGACGAGGCGGCGCTGTTCGCCGGCGACCTGCTCCGGATGTATCTGCGCTATGCCGAATCGCAGGGCTGGAAGGTCGAGATTCTCGAGGAGCACGCCGCCGATGTCGGCGGCTACAAGGAGGTGATCGCGGCGGTCCGCGGCACCGGCGTCTACGCCAAGCTCAAGTTCGAGAGCGGGGTGCACCGGGTGCAGCGGGTGCCGGTGACCGAGGCCAGCGGGCGCATCCACACCTCGGCGGCGACGGTGGCCGTGCTGCCGGAAGCCGAGGAGATCGACATCGAGATTCCGGCCTCGGACATACGGATCGATACCATGCGGGCCTCCGGCGCCGGCGGCCAGCATGTGAACACCACCGACTCGGCGGTGCGGATCACCCACCTGCCGACCGGGATCGTGGTGACCAGCTCCGAGAAGTCACAGCACCAGAACCGGGCGCGGGCCATGGAGGTGCTCCGGGCGCGGCTCTACGACCTCGAGCGCCAGGAAGCAGACACGGCGCGGGCCGCGGCGCGCAAGGGCCAGGTCGGCTCCGGCGACCGCTCCGAGCGGATCCGGACCTACAACTTTCCGCAGGGCCGGGTCACCGATCACCGGATCGGCCTGACCCTCTACCGGCTCGGCGAAGTGCTGGAGGGCGACCTCGACGAGGTGATCGAGGCGCTGGTCGCCGCCGACCAGGCCGCGAAGCTGGCGGAGATGGAGGCGTGAGCGCACCGAGCCGCGCCGAGGCGATCGCCCGGGGCGCGGCGGCGCTGGCCGGGGCGGGGGTCGAGGATCCGGCCCGCGACGCGCGCCTCCTCTATCGCTGGGCGGCGGGACTCGACGGCGCGGCGCTCTCGGCGGGGCTGACTGAGCCGGCCGGCGCGGCGGAGCTTGCGTGCTTCGAGCGCGCGGTGACCGCCCGGGCCGGCCGGGCGCCGGTCTCGCACATCACCGGCACGCGGGAGTTCTGGGGGCGGAGCTTCGCGGTCACGCCGGCGGTGCTCGACCCGCGCCCGGACACAGAGACCCTGATCGCCGCAGCGCTGGAAGGGCCGCCGGCCCGGCAGATCCTCGACCTCGGCACCGGGTCCGGCTGCATCCTCCTGACCCTGCTGGCCGAATGGCCGGAGGCGCGCGGATCGGGCATCGACATCAGCCCCGAGGCGCTCGCGGTCGCCGCCGGCAATGCCCGGCGGCTCGGTCTCGGGGCGCGCGCGGCGTTCCGGTGCGGCGACTGGTGTGACGGGCTCGAGGGAGACTTCGACCTGATCGTGTCGAACCCGCCCTATATCGCCGAGGCGGAGATCGCCGGACTCGCTCCGGAGGTGCGGCTGCATGAGCCCCGCGCGGCGCTTTCGGGCGGCGCGGACGGTCTCGACGCCTATCGCCGGATCGCGCGGTCCGCCGGACGTTTTCTCGCGGCTCGGGGGCGCATGCTGCTGGAAATCGGTCCCTCGCAGGCTGCCACGGTGCGCGGCATCCTCGCCGCCGGGGGCCTCAAAGTCGTTTCCATCCGTCAGGATCTCGACGGCAGGGACCGTGTCATCCACGCAATAGGCTGAGAAAAACGCCACATTTCGAGAATTCTTTGGCCCGAAGTGCCGATTAGCGGTTGAGTGGCGCGCATTTGACAGTATATCGAAGGGTGTCCCGGTAAGGCGCTTGGGCATGACCGCAGCGCCTCGGTTGGGGAAATCCGGGACATCGCTTCAGCGCGAACATTCAGATCGCGGGCCGGGCGCGGCAGCGTTCCGGCCGGTGGACTGACAAGGGCGGTTTGCCGACCCCACGGCGGATTGCTTCGCAGAAACCAAGATCGGGTACGATGAGACCATCGCAGAAATCGAACCGGAACCGGGGGCGCGGGAACCGCAAGCCGAACGGCAGCAACATCAATCGCGTCTATGAGAGCGCCGGGCCCGAGGGCAAGGTGCGCGGCACGCCGCAGCAGATCATCGACAAGTACCTCACGCTCGCGCGGGACGCCCAGACCTCGGGCGACCGCGTCGTGGCCGAGAACTTCCTGCAGCATGCCGAGCACTACCAGCGCCTCCTGATCGAGGCGATGGGACCCAGGCCGGAGCGCCGGGACGGCTTCCCGTCCGACCCGGATCAGCCCGATCTCGACTCGCAGGACGACGGCGGCTCCGACGATGATGGCGACGACGTGATCGTCATCCATCCTCGCGGCGGTCAGCGCGAGGCCCAGGCGCAGGACGGTGATCGTGGCGACCGCGGAGACCGTGGCGACCGCGGAGACCGTGGCGAACGGCGGGAGCGCGGCAACCGGGGTGAGCGCAATCAGCGCCGCTCCGAGGTCAGCGGCCTCACCACCATCGACTCGGGTCAGCCCGAAGCCGGCAGCCTGCTGGTCGAAACCGAGGATCTGAGCGCAAGCCAGCCACCGCGGCGCCGGCGCGAGCCGGAACCGGAGGCCGCTCCCGAGGCTGCTTCGAAACCTTCACCGGAACCCGCTTCCGAGCCTGACGCGCAGTCCTGACGCGCAGTCCTGACGCGCAGTCCTGGCGGCGGTCAACCGATCCGCTCGGCCAGCCGGGCCAGCAGCAGGAATTCCTCGACCGCCAGGGTTTCGGCTCGCCGCGTGGGGTCGATCCCGGCCGCGTCGAGCAATGCCAGCGGGTCGCGGAATCCGGTCTTCAGCGACTGGCGCAGCATCTTTCGCCGCTGCCCGAACGCGGCGGCGGTCACCCGCTCGAGCAGTTTCGGCTCCGCCTGCGCGACCGGCTCGACCGGAACCACATGCACCACCGCCGAGGTGACCTTCGGCGGCGGCGTGAAGGCGGCCGGGTTGACCTCGAAGGCGATCCGCGCCCGTGCCCGCCACTGGGCCAGCACCGAAAGCCGGCCATAGGCCCCGGTGCCGGGCGCGCGCGACGATCCGCTCGGCGACCTCACGCTGGAACATCAGGGTCAGCGACTCCCACCAGGGCGGCCAGCGCCGGGGCGTCATCCAGCGCACGAAGAGCTCGGTCCCGATGTTGTAGGGCAGGTTGGCGATCACCCGCGCCGGGCCGTCGAGCCCGGCGCCCGGATCGATCTCCAGCGCGTCGCCCGCGATCACCTGCAGCCGGCCCGGGTAGCGCTCGCCGATCTCGGCCAGCGCGGCCAGGCAGCGCTCGTCGCGCTCGACGGCGATCACCCGCGCGGCGCCCTCCGCCAGCAGCGCCCGGGTCAGGCCGCCGGGGCCGGGGCCGATCTCGACCACGCTCACTCCCTCCAGCGGCCCGGCGACCCGGGCGATGCGGGCGGTGAGATTGAGGTCGAGCAGGAAATTCTGCCCCAGCGACTTCCGCGCCGCCAGCCCGTGCCGGGCGATCACCTCGCGGAGCGGCGGCAGGCCGTCGAAGGCGGTCCCGCTCACGCGGCCCGGCGCGCCGCCATCGCGGCGGCGAGGTTCAGCGCCTCGACCAGCGAGGCGGGGTCGGCGCGGCCGGATCCGGCGATGTCGTAGGCGGTGCCGTGATCGGGCGATGTGCGTATGAACGGGAGCCCCAGCGTCACGTTGACACCGCGGGCGAAATCCAGCGCCTTGATCGGGATCAGCGCCTGGTCGTGGTACATGGCCAGCGCCACGTCGTAGCGGGCACGGGCCTCGGCATGGAACATGGTATCGGCGGGCAGCGGCCCGGCGACCTCCAGACCCTCGGCCCGGAGCCGATCCAGCGCCGGGGCGATCACCTCGATCTCCTCGCGCCCCATCGCGCCCTGTTCCCCGGCATGGGGGTTGAGCCCCGCCACCGCCAGGCGCGGCCGGGCGATGCCGAAGTCGCGCCTCAGCGCCGCTTCGGCGATCCGGGCGGTCTCCTCGATCAGCCCGGCGGTCAGCGCCTTCGGGACCGAGGCGAGCGGGATGTGGATCGTGACCGGCACCACCCTGAGCATCGGCGAGGCCAGCATCATCACCACCCGGCGCATCCCGGCGAGGTGGGCGAGGTATTCCGTGTGGCCCGGAAAGGCGAAGCCGGCGCCGTCGATCAGGGCCTTCTTGTTGATCGGGTTGGTCACCACCGCCGCCGCGTCGCCGGATTGCACCAGGGCCACGGCCCGGTCGATCGCCGCGATCACGGCGGCGGCGTTGGCGGGGTCAGGCCGGCCCGGCAGAGCCGGGGCAGGCAGCGACAGCGGCAGCACCGGAAGGCCGGCACCGAAGGCCGCGACGGCTTCCGCCGGGTGGCCGATCTCGATCACTCGGACCCCGGTACGCGCGGCAAGTTCGGCGATCCGGGCCGGATCGTCGATCAGGAAGAAGGGGTGGCGCACCTTTCCGCCGGCGCGGGCGCCGAGGGCGATCTCGCCGCCGATGCCGGCCGGATCGCCCATGGTCAGCGCCAGCGGCGCCGGCCCGCGGCGGCCCGGTGTCATCGCATCTCGATCAGCGCGTCGCGCCGGAGCTCCTGCAGCAGGCCGTCGGCCAGGCGCGCTGTCTGCTCGTTGCTCAGGCTCGTGCGCACCTTGTTGCGCAGCTCCGCATCGCTCGGATCGAGTCCTGATGCGCCGTCTTCCTTCCGCTCGAGCAGTTTCAGGATCGTGATCCCGCCCGAGACCGGGATCGGCCGCGTGACCTGGCCGACCTCGAGCGAGCTCAACGCGATCGCCACCTCGGTCGGCAGCCTGTTGGTCGGCACCCAGCCAACATCGCCGCCGCGCTTGGCGCTTGGCGCCCTGGAGTACCGCTTCACCGCCTTGGCGAAGTCACCGCCGGCCGAAAGCTCGCCATGGAGCCGGTCGGCCAGCGCCATGGTATCGGCCTCGCTCCGGCCCTGATCCTTCAGCGGCAGGCCGATCTCGGCGAGATGGTAGCTGACGCCGGTCTGCTGCTGCATCAGGGCGATCTCGGCGTCGATCTCGGCGTCGGTCGGCTCGACGCGGCGGGCGAACTGCCGGCGAACCACCTCGCGCCAGAGCATCTCCGCCTCGACCATGTCGTTGAGTGCCTGCTCGCTGACGCCGCGCTTGCCGATCACCGAGCGGAACTCCTCGGGCGTCACCTTCGCGGTCTTCGACAGCTCCTCGACTCCGGATGCGATCATCTCGGGCGTCGAGCTGATGCCCTGGCGCTTGGCCTCGTAGAGCTTCAGCCGGTCCTCGACCAGCCGGTCGAGCGCGGCCGACTGAAGCGCCTCCTGGTTTGCCGCCGGGAATCCGAGCAGGCCCATGAGCTGGGCCCGCTGGGTCAGGTCGTAGACGGTGATCACCGAGTTCATTCACGACCGCGACCGGCCGGAAGGCCGTCTGCGCCGGCGCCGCCGCTGCCAGCAGCAGCGCTCCGACGAATCCGATCGCGCCGAGAAGTTTCTTCAGCATTGGGGGTCTCCGATTGCTTCCGGTCGCTCATCCGGCGCGCGGGGCGCCCTATCTCTCTCCGTCATCCCGGTCACCCAGGGTGAACAGCCTGATCTGCACTCCGACCGATGTGCCGGACGGGTTGTCCTCCGACTCGGTGAAGGTCCGCCGGACGAACAGGTCGATCTTGCAGCATTCGTTGGCGAAGGTGAGGCCGCCACCATACTCGACGAACTCTTCAAGCTGCAGGTCGCGCCGGAAACGGCCCGAGACCGACCAGTTGTTGTCGAGCCGGA
Organism: uncultured Pseudomonadota bacterium; assembly: GCA_963700775.1. Lineage (GTDB taxonomy): Bacteria > Pseudomonadota > Alphaproteobacteria > Rhodobacterales > Rhodobacteraceae > Thermohalobaculum. The sequence goes on along the minus strand of CAVOYU010000015.1, from coordinate 59,027 downwards.
ACGAGGCCCGGCTCGCCAGTTCCTCGCGGTCGTCCGGCGCATCCACCGACGGATCCGCCTCCAGAAACACATAACCGGTCTCCAGATCAAGTCGTCCGAGGTGGATTTCGCCGGCGATCTCGTTCCGGTTGACCTGGAAGCCGTCGCCGATCCGCACCCGCTGGCGCACCGTCACATAGGGATCGTAGCTGGCCGCCCACGAGCCGACCCAGTCTGACGTCTTGCCCGAAAGGCCCGAGCCGGACGAGAATTCGTCGGCATCGCGGAAGCGCAGGACGCGCCCGGCGCTAGCCTCGAAACCGAACCCCTCGGCGGAAATCAGCTCGTAGCGCGTTCCAAGGTTGAAGCGCGGCCCCTCCTCGAACCGGTCGACGCCGGAGAAGTGCGAGAGGTCGAACAGGTTCTTCTCGTCGAACTCGGTGACCTGGCTATCCTCGTTCGGAACGTCGTTGTTGATGCCGTAGGGCGACAGGATCGCCTGGGCGATGGGTTCGATCACATGGGCGATGTCGCCGCCGGCATCGCTGATCAGTGGGAACCGCGCCTCGACGCCGGCGAGGGGAGCGAGCCGGAACTCGGTCGCGTCGCCGACGCCCTCGAAATCGTCGGACAGATAGGCGTCGGCGCGGGTCAGGGCGAAGGCTCTCAGCGCGAGCCCGACCGGCAGGATCTCCTCGCGCTCCCAGTCGGTCCCGACCGAGATCCGCCCCGAATCCAGCCCCTGGCCGCGAAGCAGCACGGCGCTCGAGGCGAAGACCCCGAGATCCCCCCCAAGGATGGCTTCCGGCACCTCCTGCCGGGCCTCGATGTCCGGCAGCACCAGCGGGATCTGGCCCGCTGGCTCGTCGTCGCGCAGGCTCTGGAAATAGACGGTCGAGGCCTCGATGAACCCGTCGCTGCGGAAGCGCCGCAGGAACAGCTCGCTGGTCAGCCGGTCCTCGTCCGAGATGTCGAACCGGCGCAGATAGCCGTTGTCCGACGAAACCATCCCGTCGAAGCCCCACTGGAAGTCGTTGGCGAGGTCGAACAGCCCCTCGCCCTCCAGGTGGCCGTGAAATGCGCTGCTGCCCTCATAGTCGCTGACCGTGCCGCTGCCGCCCACGTTGAACCGCCCGTTGGTCACCGCCCGCCGGTAGTCGAACAGGCCGAGCGGACTCTCCTTGGTGCTGATGAAGGGCGTGATGGTCAGATCGGAATAGTCGTCGATCACCCAGTAGTAGGGGAGCCATGCGCCATAGCCGTAGGTGTTCCGCGAATGCTGGAACTCCGGCACCAGAAAGCCGCTGGCCCGGTCCAGGGTGGGATCCGCGTGGCTGAACCAGGGCAGCCAGGCGACCGGCACGCCCATGACGTCGAAGGTCGCATCCTCGTAGTGGATCCGCTTCTCGGTCTCGTCGTGTATCACCCGCCGGGCGCGGATGCGCCAGAGCGGCGTCGGGTCCTCGACGCAGACCCGGCAGGGGCTGTAGACCGCCTTCGACAGCGTGTTGATGCGCCCGTCCACGCGGCGGGCCTCGACCGCGGAGAGCCTGACATTGTTGCCCATCACCGATCGCGCCCCGCGCACCAGCCCGTCGCGGAGCTCGGTGTCGAGTTCGGCCGTGTCGGCGAAGACCGTCGCCCCGGACGGATCATGCAGGATGATGTCGCCCTCGGCGGTGATCCGCTCGGCGCGGCTGTCATAGACGATCCTGCGGGCGGTCAGGGTGCGCTCGCCGTAGAAGATCTCGACATTGCCGGTGGCGGTGACGACCCCGGTGTTGCTGTCGTACTCCACGCTGTCGGCGATCAGGCTGACCGGCTGGTCGCGGGCCGCTTTCGCGTTCTCCGTGGGGCGGGCGGGTGGTTGCCCGGCGTTGGCCGGAGCGCCGCCGGATTGTTGCGCCAGCGCCGTCTCCGTGCCTGTGCCACAGGTTGCCGCGGTGGCGGTCAGCAGGCAGATCAGCAAGGCGCGCAGGCCTGGGCGCATCAGCGAATTGTCCCGGTATCACCGACGGTTCGGCCCACTTCTACCCATCCTCCAGATGCAGCAGCAAGCCCAGAGCGAACAGCACCGCCGATCCGGGCGGCGCCCAGGCGGCGACCTCGGCCGGAACCGAGCCCGAGGCGCCGAGCGCCGAGGCGATGTCGGACAGGAAGAAATAGCCGAACCCGGTCAGCACGCAGCCGAGCGCCATCAAGCCCAGGCCGCCGAAGCGGACATGGCGCATCGAGAAGGCCGCCCCGATCAGCACCATCGCGCAGAACACCACAGGCAGGGCAAGCAGGCCGTACCAGTGCATCCTGTGCCTGTTCGAGGTGAAGCCCGAATTGTCCAGCAGCCCGACGAAGCGCGGCAGCTTCCAGAACGAGATCGTCTCGGGCGGGGCAAAGCTCTCCTGGATGCGTTCGCGGGTCAGCTCGGTCGGGATTCGCATCGCGTCGAGATGCTCGGGGCGGGTGACAACCGACGATCCGCCGGCGGTCTCGATGTCGACCGCCAGCAGGTCCCAGCGGCGCACGCCGTTGAGCCGCCAGCTTCCGTCCTCGAGCAGCGCGGTACGGGCGTCGATGCGGCGGTAGAAACGGTCGGCCGGGTCGAACTGGAACACATTCACCTGCCAGAGCCGCTCGATCGACTCGCTGGCCCGCTGCGCCCGGATCACGGTCTGGCCGTTCGGGCCGCCCTGGCGCAGCCACAGCCCGTCGGCCGAGATCGACAGGCGGCTGAGGCTGCGGCCGAAGAAGCGGTTCTCGAGCGCCTCGAACCGGCTCGCGAAGGCGGCCGAGATCGGATTGTAGACCGTGACGGTGAAGATCCCCAGCAACATCGCCGCGAGCAGCGCCGGGGTCAGCAGCCGCCAGACCGAGACACCGGCCGAGCGCGTCACCACCAGCTCGCTCGCCCGCGCCATCGAGGCGAAACAGGTCATCGCCGCCAGCAGCACCGTGAACGGCGCTGCGGTGATGGTGATCGCCGGCGCGTGCAGCAGCGCCATCGCCAACAGATCGGCGAACCGGGCCTGCCCGCCGGCGCTGTTGCGCATCAGCTCGATAAGGTCGACGGTCACGACCAGCACATAGACGATCGCGAAGGCGAACAGCGCGACGCCCAGGAAGCGGCGCGCGATATAGAGGCCGAGGGTCAGGCTCACGGCGCGGCCTCCAGCGCGGCCCGGCCCCGCGCCCGGCGCCAGGGCGACGGACGCCCCGCCAGAAGCCACATGGCCAGGGCGACCCCGAGCAACGGCGGCACGTACATGCCCGGCCAGACCGCCGCCTCGGCGCTGGTCGCGGCCTTGAGCCCGAGGCCGAGCAGCCGCAGCCCCACCGCCACGGCGGTCGCCATCAGGATCCGTCCGACGAAGCCCTGCCGCCGGAAGCCCGCGCTGACCACGAAGGCAACCGCCAGCAGGGGCAGGGCGAGAACATAGAGCGGGCCGCTCAGGGCCTCGTGCGCCTCGGCCCGGTAGGCGCCGAGTGGCCGGCCCTCGGCGTCGGCCTCGGCTGCGGTGATCGACAGCAGTTCGGGCAAGAACATCTCGCTCGGCTTGCGCCGCCGCTCGCGGCCCTTGCCGGTGAACTGGGTCAGATCGTAGACGAACTGGTCGAAGCGCAGCAGCGTGATCGAATCCGCCTCGTGCCGCGCCGCGACCTGCGCCACCCCGTCGAACATCACCAGCCGTGTCCCCTCGGCATCGTCGAGTATCACGGCGCGCTCGGCGGTGTAGGTCGTGACCTTGTCCGTCTCGCGCTCGTCATGGACGAAGATGCCCAGCAGCTCTCCCGGCCGGCCGATCCCGCGCAGATACACGGTCAGGCCGCGCACCGGCGACTGGAACGCGCCTTCGCGCAGGAATGCCGAGGCGACATCGCCCCGCACCTCGCTGATGCGGGTCTTCAGCGTGCTCTGCGACGCGGGCATGACGAACAGCGTCAGCACGAAGACCGCCATCATCACCACCGCCGCGAAGACGAGGATCGGGCGCAGCAATGCCCCGCCGCTCAGCCCGGCGGCGAACATGGCCACGATCTCGCTGTCCGAGAACAGACGGTTGACCGTATAGAGCGTCGCCGCGAAGGTCGCGATCGGCAGCACGATCGACTCGACGGTCGGCAGCAGCAGCAGGGTGAATTCCAGGAACACCCGCGCCGACTGGCCGTTGTTGACCACAGTGTCGATCACCTTCAGCGACTGGCCGAGCCAGATCACGCCGGTGAAGACCAGCACGAAGAACAGAAACGGCCGCAGCATCAGGTGGAAGATGTAGCTGTCCAACCGGCGCAAGGGGGTCTCCGGGCCGCTGGGGCAGGGGTTGGCGCGGGTATCCGCGCCGCTCGGGCATCATGGGTCTGCCCGGCCCGCAGGGCAAGGACCGATTGCGGCGCGCAGGTGTCTGGTCAGCGCCAGCGATCCGGGCTAGGTGTTGACCCGCGGCCAGCCTTCGGTCGCGCGAACCAGCCAGGGAGCCCGCCATGACCTCACCCGTGCCCGTCGCCTTCCGCCCGGAATCGGATGCCGATCTCACCTCCGCCAAGGGGACCGTCGTCGTCTTCGCCGACGGCCGGGGCAGGCTGGGCCGGGCGGCGCGACAGCTCGACAAGGCGATCGGCGGCGCGCTGGGCCGGGCGGTGAAGGACAAAGGGTTCAAGGCCAAGGCCGCGACCGTGCGGGTGCTGCGATATCCCTCCGGCATCGCCGCAGACGCGGTGGTCCTTGCCTGCCTCGGCGCCGATCCCGGCCGCGACGCGGCCCGGCGCACCGGCGGCGCCATCGCCAAGGCGCTGGGCAAGGGCGCGGTGACCGTCGCGACGGCGGGTGTCGCCGACGACGCTCTGCTGGCCGAGATGGTCTGGGCGCTGGTGCTGCGGCTCTACGATTTCCGCGAGTACAAGACCGGCGACGAGGACGAGAATGGCGGCGTCGGCGAGATCACCGTGCTCGCCGGGAAACCGGAGGCGCTGTCCCGCGCCTCGGCACCCTTCGCGGCGCTGGCCGAGGGCATCTTCTTCACCCGCGACCTGGTGAACGAACCGGCGAACCGGCTGACCACCGACGAATTCGCCGCCCGTCTCGGGGCCATGGGCGAGCTCGGCCTCGAGGTCGAGATCCTGGGCGAGGAGGAGCTGACCAGGCTTGGCGCCCGGGCGCTGCTGGCGGTCGGCCAGGGCTCGGCCAGCGAGTCGAAGATGGTGATCATGCGCTGGATGGGGGGCGGCAAGCGGCAGAAGCCCTTCGCGCTTGTCGGCAAGGGCGTGGTGTTCGACACCGGCGGCATCTCGATCAAGCCGGGGGCGGGCATGGAGGAGATGACCATGGACATGGGCGGCGCCGGGGTCGTCGCCGGGGTCATGCGCACGCTGGCGCTGAGGAAGGCCAAGGCCAATGTGGTGGGCGTCGTCGGCCTGGTCGAGAACATGCCCGACGGCAAGGCCCAGCGGCCGGGCGACATCGTCAGGTCGATGAAGGGCGACACCATCGAGGTGATCAACACCGATGCCGAGGGACGCCTCGTGCTGGCGGACGCCCTCTGGTACACCCAGGAGCGGTTCAAGCCCTCCGGCATCATCGACCTTGCCACCCTCACCGGGGCGATGGTCGTCGCCCTCGGACATCACCGGGCCGGGTTCTTCGCCAATGACGACCGGCTGGCCGCCGCCTTCGCCGCGGCTGCGGACGCCTCCGGCGACGACGCCTGGCGGATGCCTCTCGGCAAGCCCTATGCCGATCTGATCAAGTCGCGTCTTGCCGACATCAAGAACACCGGCGGCCGGCCGGCGGGCTCGATCACCGCGGCCGAGTTCCTGCACCGCTTCATCAAGGACGGCACGCCCTGGATCCACGTCGACATCGCCGGGGTGACGCTGGCCTCCGGCGGCACCGACCTCGCCCCCAAGGGCGCCACCGGCTGGGGCGTGGCGGCGCTCGACCAGTTCGTCCGGTCGAAGCTGGAGAAATGACCTCTTGGGCGAGGTCCGCTTCTACCACCTGACCGAGAGCCCGCTCGAGGCGACCCTGCCGGTGATGCTCGAGCGGAGCCTCGATCGCGGCTGGCGGGCGCTGGTGCGCGGCACCGATCCGGACCGGATCGAGGCGCTGTCCGACCGCCTCTGGACCTGGCGCGACGAGAGCTTCCTGCCACATGGCACCGCGGCGGACGGCGAGGCCGGGCGCCAGCCGGTCTGGCTCTGCTGCGACGGCGGGAATCCGAACGGCGCGAAGGCGCTGTTCCTGATCGACGATGCCGGGGCGGAGCCCGGCGAACTGTCCGGCATGGAGGTCGCGGCGGTGCTGTTCGACGGCCATGACGCGCAGGCCGTGGCCCGCGCCCGTGACCGCTGGCGGCAGATCACCGAGGCCGGCCTGAAGGCGGTCTACTGGGCCCAGGACGAGCGCGGCGGGTGGGTGAAGCGTCACGAAAGCGGATAGCCGCCCGGACGGCCCGTCCGGAGTAGCTCCGTGCCGGGGTAGCTCCGTGGCCGGTGGCGCCGGCGCCACCGGCGCCGCGCCTGCCGATCGCGACCCGCCGCGCGCGACCGCGCGGGCGGGGTTGCGGCTAGCCTTCCGCAGCCGCCGGTTTGCCGAGACGGTCGGCCAGCCAGTCCCGCAATTCCGCGGTCTCCTGGCCGCCTTCGGCGCGATAGCGGTCGATGGTTTCGACGTATTGCTGGATCGCCGGCGCCAGCCTGGGCGATGCGGCGATGATCTGCGGATGGAGCAGATAGATTCCGGCCAGCGTCGCCGCCACCATCGACACGAGCGTGAGCCCGGTCGAGACGAGGCCCCTGCTCTTGCGGCGGGCTCTGGCGCGCTGGATCCGCTTGACCCGCTTCTCGTGCGACCGGCGCAGCCTGGTGGTGTCGAAGCTTTCCGCATCCGACCGCGACGCGGCCGCCCGGGTCGCAAGCCAGCCGAGCCGGCGCGTCAGCTCCGCGCCGTTCTCATCGTCGCGGAATCGCCGGTAGACCCGGGAGCCGGTCCCGGGAATCTCGGGAACGTCGATCCGGATCTGATCGTCGGGACGGGCGTTCACCTCGGACAGGATGCGACGGATCGACAGCAGCAGATCCCCCTCGCAACCCGCGGGATTCCCCTCGAGGTTCGCCTGGCCGGATCCCGAAGCGCTCCGATCGTTCATTCCGCCGCCGGAAAGCGGCAGCTCTGCATTCCGTCCGCTGTCGGGTTCCCCTGAAAAACTCACACGCATTTGACACGCTCCACAAACTGAAACCCTCGCTCCCAGCCTGCAGCAACGGTGACCATACATGAGTTCGGTGATTTCATCAACTAACTAAAGAATTCGTTTCAATACATCGTGATTCTTTGGCGATTTCGTCGACTAAAGAGACCGGTTTCTAATCGGAACCTCCTTGCGGCGATGTTTGAAGTTCCTGCGTAGAGTTCCAGGCGGCATCCACCTTTCGGCGGAAGCGGGCCGAATTGCCTGTCTCGCCGGCGCGGGATAGCTTGCCCCGCCGGCGAATCCGGCTGCTCTTGCCGGGGAAAGGCGCACGATGAAGGTTCACATCCTGGACGACTGGTTCGACACGCTGCGCCATCTTCCGTGCTTTGACCGGCTCGCGGACCACGAGGTGACGGTGTGGACCGACCATGTCGAGGATGTTCCGGCCCTGGCCGCAAGGCTGGCCGGGGCCGAGGCGATCACGCTGTTTCGCGAGCGCACCCCGATCACCGCGGCGCTGCTGGAGCGGCTGCCGAACCTGCGCCTGATCAGCCAGCGCAGCGTCTATCCGCATATCGACGTCGACGCCTGCACCCGGCACGGCGTCACGCTCTGCTCGAACATGCACGCGGACACGCCCTCCTATGCGGCGGCGGAACTGACCTGGGCGCTGATCCTCGCCGCGATGCGGCAGATCCCCCAGCAGGTCGCCTCGCTGCGGGCGGGGGGCTGGCAGATGGGGGTGGGCCGGTCGCTGCGCGGGCGGACCATCGGGCTCTACGGCTATGGCCGGATCGCGCGCGAGATCGAACGCTATGCCGGGGCGTTCGGAATGCCGGTGGTCTGGTGGGGCTCCGAGGACGGGCGCCGGCGGGCGGCGTCGGAAGGCCGCACCGTCGCCGCCTCGCGCGAGGCGTTCTTCGCCGGCACCGACATCGTCAGCGTCCATGTGCGCCTGAAGCCGGAGACCCGCGGGATCGTCACCGGCGCGGACCTGGCCCTCATGAAGCCCGACGCCCTGTTCGTGAACACCTCGCGCGCCGGGCTGGTGGCGCCGGGGGCGCTGCTCGCCGCGCTGGAGGCGGGGCGGCCCGGCATGGCGGCGGTCGACGTGTTCGACACCGAACCGCTGACCGCTCCCGGCGACCCGCTGCTGTCGCATCCGCGGCTGCTGGGGACGCCCCATATCGGCTATGTGACCGAGGACGAGTTCGAGTTGCAGTTCTCGGACATCTTCGACCAGGTGAACGCCTTCGCCGCCGGCAGGCCGATCCACGTCATCAATCCCGAGGCTGTGGCCGGCGCGCGGTAGCGCTCGGTCGGCGGCGCCGGCCAGCCGGTCTCCGGGTATCCGCCATGCTCGTGGCAAGCCTCGCGCTGGTTCGCCGCGGTCGCTCCTGCCTGGCACCCGGCAGGGCGGGCGGCAGCATGAATCGGCGCCGCCTATCCGCTCGCGGGCTTGCCCTTCGCCGGCGCCCGGCGGCCGAAATCCGGGGCCGGGGTGTCCTGGCCGGCCTCGATGATGCCGCGCCGGATCGCCCGGGTCTCGGTGAAGTAGCGGTGCAGGAACTCGCCGTCGCCCATGCGGATGGCGCGCTGGACCAGCGCCAGCTCCTCGGTGAAGCGGCCGAGGATGTCGAGGGTGGCCTCGCGGTTGTTGAGGAACACGTCGCGCCACATGACCGGATCCGAGGCCGCGATGCGGGTGAAGTCGCGGAACCCGGCGGCCGAGAACTGGATCACCTCCTTGTCGGTCACCCGGCGAAGATGATCCGCGACGCCGACCATGGTGTAGGCGATGGCGTGGGGCACGTGGCTGGTCACCGCCAGCACCATGTCGTGGTGCTCCGGGTCCATCTCCGAGGTCTTTGCTCCGAGTCCTTCCCAGAAGGCCCGAAGCCGCGCGACGGCCGCGTCGTCGCTGCCGGGAACCGGGGTCAGGATGCACCACCGGCCGTCGAACAGCTCGGCGAAGCCCGATTCCGGGCCGGAATGCTCGGTGCCCGCGATCGGGTGGGCCGGCACGAAGTGGATGCCCTCCGGCACATGCGGCCCCACCGCCGACACGATCGCGGCCTTCACCGAGCCGACATCCGAGAGGATCGCGCCCGGCTTCAGCGCCGGGGCGATCTCGGCGGCGACCGGCCCGCAGGCGCCGACCGGCACGCAGAGGATCACCAGATCGGCGTCCCTCGCCGCCTCGGCGGCGGTCTCGCAGACCCGGTCGCAGAATCCGAGCTCCATCGCCTTGGCCCGCGTCGCCGCCGTCCGCGCGTGGCCGGTGATCTCGCCCGCCAGACCGCCGCGCTTGGCCGCCCAGGCGATCGACGAGCCCTCGAGGCCGAGGCCGATCAGGGTCAGCCGCTGGAACAGCGGCTCGCTCACGCCGCGCCTCCGAAGGCCCGGAGGGCATGGGCGACCGCCCGGCAGCCTTCCTCGTCGCCGACCGAGATGCGCAGGTGCCCGCCGAGGCCGTAGCCCTCCATCCGCCGGACGATCAGCCCGCGGCTCTTGAGATGCGCATCGACCTCGGCGGCGCGCCCGCCGGTGTCGACCAGGAGGAAGTTGCCGTGGCTCGGGGTGACTCCGAACCCGGCGGCGCGGATCTCCTTGCCGAGCCAGTCGCGCCAGACCTCGTTGGTGATGGCGCAGTGCTCCACATATCCGGTATCGCGGATCGCCGCCTCGCCGGCGGCCAGCGCCGGGGCGGTGACGTTGAAGGGGCCGCGGACCCGGTTCATGACGTCGATCACATGCTCGGGCGCATAGGCCCAGCCGAGGCGCAGCGCCGCGAGCCCGTGGACCTTCGAGAACGTCCGGGTCATCACCACGTTGTCGCGCGCCCGCACCAGCGCCGTGCCGCCGTCATGGCCGGGCTGGCGGACATATTCCGCATAGGCCGCGTCCAGCACCAGCAGCGCCTCCGGCGGCAGGGCCGCCGCCAGCCGCGCCACCTCGGCCTCCGGCACCATGGTGCCGGTGGGGTTGTTGGGGTTGGCGAGGAAGACGAGCTTCGTCCGCTCGCCGAGCTTGTCGATCAGCGCGTCGATGTCCGCCGTCAGCTCCCGCTCCGGCGCCACCACGGGCGTCGCACCGGCGGCCAGCGCCGAGAGCCGGTACATCAGGAACCCGTGCTGGGCGTAGAGCACCTCGTCGCCCGCCCCGGCATAGGCCTTGCAGAGGAGCGCGATCAACTCGTCCGACCCGGCGCCGCAAACGATCCGTCCGGGTTCGAGCCCGTGCACCTCGGCGATGGCCCGGCGCAGCGCCTGGTGGCCGCCGTCGGGATAGAGGCCGAGCGTCTCGCCCGCCTTCAGATAGGCCTCGCGGGCCTTCGGGCTGGGGCCGAACGGATTCTCGTTCGAGGAAAGCTTGATCACCCGGTTGGCGCCGGGCACGCCGCTCTCGCCGCCCACATAGGGCGCGATGTCGAGCACGCCCGGACGCGGGCGGATTGTCTGGTGGGCGGTCATGGCGCAGGCTCCTAGGCTGGACCAACGCCCCTCTAGCGGGTCTTTGGCCGGATGGCCAGAGGAAGCCGCCGGTCAGCGATCGCCAAGCCCCCCGATCGCCGCATTCGTCTCGGCGACCAGCCGCGCCATCAACTCCGCCGCCGTCGACTCGCGGTTCAGCCCCACCGCCTGGCCGGACCAGAGGGCGACGAAGTCGGGCGAGCCGGCGGCCGCGCTGGCCTTTCTCAGCGGACCGGTGACGGTGTTCATCAGCGGGAAGTCCGGCAGCTCGGCCTCGTGCGGCTCCATCGTCTCCATGAAGCGGTTGACCACGCCCCGCGCCGGGCGGCCGGAGAAGGCGCGGGTCATCCGGGTGGCGCTGCCGTCCGAGGCCAGTAATGCCGCCCGGTGCGGGGCGGGTACGCCGGATTCGGCGCAGGTCAGGAAGGCGGTGCCGATCTGCACCCCCGCCGCCCCCAGCGCCAGCGCCGCGGCGATGCCGCGCCCGTCGGCGATGCCGCCGGCGGCGATCACCGGCACCCGGACCGCATTGGCCACCTGCGGCACCAGCGCCATGGTGCCGATCTGGGCCGGCCGGGCCTCGAGGTAGAAGCCCTGATGCCCGCCGGCCTCCCAGCCCTGGGCGATGATCGCGTCGACCCCGCGCGCCTCGAGGTCGCGCGCCTCGGCCGGGGTGGTGGCCGAGCACAGCACCACCGTGCCCGCGGCCTTCAGCGCGTCGACGAAGCGTTGCTCGGGCAGCCCGAAGTGGAAGCTCGCGACCCGTGGCCGCGCCGCCATCAGGGCCTCGAACACCGCCTCGCCGAAGGGAAAGTTGGTCTCGGTGAGATCGGGCACGTCGCCGAGATCCAGCTCCATGAAGAAGGGCGACAGCAGCGCCCGGGCGCGCGCGGCCTTCTGCTCGTCGAATCCGGGCGCCGCATGGCAGAAGAAGTTGAGGTTGAGCGCACCGTTGGTCGCGCCCCGCGCCTCGGCATGGACCTCGCGCACGCGCTCGGGCGTCATCATCGCGCAGCCGATCGAGCCCATGCCGCCCGCATTCGCCACCGCCGCCGCCAGCGCGGGCGTGTCCGAGCCCGCCATCGGCGCCTGGATGATCGGGTGCTCGGTGCCGAGCAGGTCGCAGAGCCGGCGGTCAGGCCACATGGATTGCCTCCCAGATCATGCGATCGTCGTCAGGCCGGCCGGCGTGCGGCGCTGCGCCCGGCGGCGGGCTTCGGCCGCAGCCCTTCCAGCACCCGCAGAGGGTCGCTCGTCTTCGCCTTGGCGCCGCTTTGCGGCGCGATGTAGACCAGCTTGGTCGCCTCCACCATCGCCACCCCCGCCAGCCGCTGGGCGTTGAGCCGCTGGCCGATCCGCTCCATTCCCGGCGCGATCTTCAGCCAGAAGCGCTTGTGCGAGGGCGGCAGATACAGCACCGCCTCGTGGCGCTCGGCAGTGAACTTGTTGCGCGAGAGGGTCTTTTCAAGCTGCCCGACCGAATAGGGCCGGCCATAGCCGAAGGGCGTCGCGTCGCTCCGCGCCCACAGCCCGGCGCGGTTCGGCACCACGAAGATCGCCTTGCCGCCCGGCGCCAGGACCCGCCAGATCTCCTCGAGCAGGGCCTCGGGCCGCTCGCAGGCCTCGAGACCGTGGGCGACGATCATCCGGTCGGCGAAGCCGCTCGACAGCGGCCACAGGGTCTCCTCGACCAGGGCGGTGAGGTTCGGCCCCTCCGGCGGCCAGATGCAGACGCCCTGCTGCGCCGGCATCAGGCAGAGCGTGCGCGCGGCCTCCTCCATGAAGGGGCGCAGGAACGGCGCCGCGTAGCCGAACCCGACCAGGGACTGGCCGTGAATGTCGGGCCAGAGCGCGCGCAGCCGCTGGCGCACCATCCGCTGCACCATCCGGCCGAGCTGGGTGGCGTAGTAGAACCCGCGCAGGTCGAGGACATCCAGATGCATTGCACCCCATCACCCGATTGGCCATTCTGGCCGCGATCCAAGCCTAGTTGAAATCCGGAGACTCCGCCATGCCCGCCGACGCCCGCTGCGAGATCGTCACCGTCCCGTGCCGCCAGGACAACTATGCCTATCTGGTCCGGGACCTTGCCTCGGGCAGGGTGGCGCTGGTGGACGCGCCGTCCGTCGACCCGATCGTCGCGGCGCTGGAGGAACGCGGCTGGGGCCTCGACCAGATCTGGATCACCCACCACCACGGCGACCATACCGAGGGCGTCGATGCGCTGCGCCAGCGCTACGGCGCCAGGGTCGTCGGCCACGTCAAGGACCGGGCCCGGCTGCCGAAGCTGGATCTGGAGGTTTCCGAGGGCGATACCGTCAGCCTCGGCGACACGGTGGCGCGGGTGATCGACGTGTCAGGGCACACGGTCGGCCATGTCGCCTTCGTGATCGACGCCGAGCGGGCGGCCTTCACCGCCGACAGCCTGATGGCGCTCGGCTGCGGCCGGGTGTTCGAGGGAACCCACGCGATGATGTGGCAGAGCCTCTCGAAGCTGATGGCGCTGCCGAAGGACACGCGCATCTATTCGGGCCACAATTACGGCCAGGCGAACGGCCGCTTCGCGCTGTCGATCGAACCGGACAATGCCGGTCTCAGGGCCCGCATCGAGCGCATCAGGGCGGCGGACGCCGCCGGCGAGCCGATCGTGCCGGTGACCCTGGCCGAGGAACTGGCGACCAACCCGTTCCTGCGCGCGACCGAGCCGTCCGTGAAGGGCTCGGTCGGGCTGGCCGGTGCCGACGACGCGGCCGTGTTCGCGGAAGTGCGGCGGCGCAAGGACAAGTTCTGAGGCCGGCCGGCGGGCGAAGCCAGCCGGTTCACGTTTCGCTAACCCTTCCGATGTATTCCTGACCGGGCCGCCCGCGTGGCGGCGCCGCCCGTCCGCTTCGCGGACCGGCCGAACCCCTCCCGAGAATCCGCCGCAATCCTCCGCCCGCCGCGCCGGCCGGCACGGCTCTCCGCCTCGTTGCGCCGCGCCGCGGACCGCCGCGGGCGGGACCGGATTCGCGCCCAGAACGGAGCCCCGCCCTTGCCCCGACGCCATCCGACCGTCATCCACTTCGCCACCAACCGTTCCGTGCGGGCCGAATCCTCATCCGATGGCAGCAACTTCGGCGACCGCTTCAACGCCCAGGGGCCGCAATGCTTTCGGGTCGGCCGGGTCGAGGTGACCAATGGCGGCGACCCGAAGGACGACGACGCCTGGAAGGTCGGGCGCTGCGAGTTGTTCCCCGAGAAGCTGGACGGCACCGCCAAGGCCGGCGCCAAATTCGGCTCGGCGGCGCTGTTCGAGGCGCTGCGCGAGCACCTGAAGCAGACCGACTGCGACGTGATCGTCTATCTCCACGGCTTCGCCAACGACTTTCCCAACTCGGCCCGGCGCGCGGCGGCGTTGCAGCGGCTCTACTCCGGAGGCAAGCGGCAGGTCGAGGTGGTGATGTTCTCCTGGCCCTCGAACGGCGAGGTGTTTCCCCAGCTACCACTACTTCTCCGACCGCGAGGATGCCGAGGTTTCCGGCATCGCCATGGCACGCGCCCTGAAGCGTCTCGCCGAGTTCCTGGCCCGGCTCCGGGCCGAGGACCGGGAAGTCATCCACCGCGCCCAATTGCAGGGCCAGGTGCCGCCGCCAGAAGCGCTGAGGCAGTGCGAGCGCAGGCTGCATTTGGTCGCCCACAGCATGGGCAACTGGGCGCTGCGCCATGCGCTGGTCAAGTTCGCCGACCTGCACACGGGAAAGCTGCCGCGGATCTTCGACCAGGCCTTCCTGATGGCCGCCGACGAGGACGCCGACGCGCTGGAGCGTCCCCACAAGCTCGGCAGGCTGGCCGACCTCGCCAACGCGGTGCACGTCTACCATGCCCGCGACGACCGGGCGCTCGCAGATCAGCGACGCCACCAAGGGCAACCCCGACCGGCTCGGCGCCGACGGCCCGGCGAGCTTCGACCCGCTGCCCGAGCGGGTCTTCGCGATCGACTGCCGGGACGTCAGCGACACCATCGCCTCGCACGGCCGGCATCAGTACTACCGCCTGCGCGACGAGGTGATCGGCGACGTGGTCGCGACGCTGAACGGCGTCGGCCAGCAGGGGCGGAAGGGCCGGGTCGAAGTCCGGCCGGGCCGGAGCTGGCGGCTGAAGGGGTAGCGGGCGCGGCGCGTTCCTGACCCGCCCGTGGGAGTGCTGTGACTTCCGTTCCAACGGAGGCAGGCCATGCAGCATCCCAAGGTCCGCAGGATCGGCAACTCCCCCGGCGTCGTGCTGCCGAAGGAAGCGCTCGCGGCACTCGGCGTCAGCGAGGGTGACGAGCCGGTCCTGTCGGAAGCTCCCGACGGCGAGATGCGGATCGCCCGTGGCGGCGCCGATCTCAGCCGCCAGCTCGAAGCCGCCCGCCGCGGAATGCGGCGTTCCCGCAATCCGCTGCGAGGGCTCGCAAAACGACCGAGCCGGTCTGGCTAATGCGACCGGCAAGCGTGCTCATCCGGTCGGCATCTTGGTCCGGCGCAGATAGGGCAGCACCTTCTCGAAGCTGCCGAAGCGCTTCTTCGCGTCCTCGTCGCTGACCGAGGGGACCACGATCACGTCCTCGCCCTGCTTCCACTTGCGCCGGCGTCGCCACCTGGTGCTTGGCGGTGAGCTGGATCGAGTCGATCGCCCGCAGGATCTCGTCGAAGTTGCGGCCGGTCGTCATCGGATAGGTGAGGCTCAGCTTGATCTTCTTGTCCGGCCCGATCACGAACACCGAGCGCACCGTGGCGTTGTCAGCCGCGGTGCGGCCTTCGGACGTGTCGCCGGCGTCGGCGGGCAGCATGTCGTAGAGCTTCGCCACCTTCAGCTGCGGATCGCCGATCATCGGATAGTCGACCTTGTTGCCGGTCACCTTCTCGATGTCGCCCTTCCACTTGTTGTGGTTCTCGACCGGGTCGACCGTGATGCCGATGATCTTGCAGTTGCGCTTGGTCGAACTCGGCCTTCAGGCCGGCCATGTAGCCGAGCTCGGTGGTGCAGACCGGGGTGAAGTCCTTCGGGTGGCGAGAACAGCACCGCGTAGCCGTCGCCAATCCAGTCGTGGAACCGGATGTGGCCGCTGGTGGTGTCGGCCTCGAAGTCGGGGGCGGTGTCGTTGATGCGAAGGCTCATGGGGGTTCTCCTTGTCCGCGTGTCGTGTTGTCCGCGAGTTGCGGGACTCTACATCCCGCCGAATTCCCGTTACAGGGGATCATCTAGGGATGGCTGCGACAAATGTCACGGCGCGCGACCGGCATTTCGACTTCGGTCGGCCTGGCGCGCGCGTCGCGGCAGACATGGCTTGCACCGGCCGCGCCCGGATTGCACGATGGCGCCGCCCCGCCCCAGCAGGAATCACGCATGATCCCCGGACTGACCAGCCGCCGCCGATTCTCCGACCTCTCCGATCAGGAGGTGCTGGCGCTGGCGATCTCGTCCGAGGAGGACGATGCCCGGATCTACGAGACCTATGCCGAGCGGCTGCGCGAAGACTATCCCGCAGTCCGCCAAGCTGTTCGACGAGCATGGCCGCCGAGGAGCACGAGCACCGCGCGCCGCCTGATCGAGCTGCACAAGAAACGCTTCGGCGAGACGATCCCGCTGATCCGGCGCGAGCACGTCGCCGGCTATCTATGCCCGCCGCCCGGTCTGGCTGGTCGAGAACCTCGGCCTCGAGCGCATCCGCGAGGAAGCCGCCGCGCATGGAGCGGCAGGCGCACGAACTTCTACCTCGCGGCGGCCAAGCGCACCGAGGATGCCGATACCCGCAAGCTGCTCGGCGATCTCGCCGCCGCCGAGGGCGGCCATAGCTACGCCGCCGAGCGGCTCGAGCGAGAACACCTGCCCGAGGAGGTCCGCGAGGACGAGAACCGCGCCGCCCACCGCCAGTTCATCCTGACCTGGGTGCAGCCGGGGCTGGCCGGGCTGATGGACGGCTCGGTCTCGACGCTGGCGCCGATCTTCGCCACCGCCTTCGCCACCCAGGACACCCACACGACGTTGCTGGTCGGGCTGGCCGCCTCGGTCGGCGCCGGCATCTCCATGGGGTTCACCGAGGCGGTGCATGACGACGGCGTCCTCTCGGGCCGCGGCTCGCCGTTCAAGCGCGGGATCGCTTCCGGCGTCATGACCACGCTGGGCGGCCTCGGCCACGCGCTGCCGTACCTGATCCCGGATTTCTGGACGGCGACGACCCTCGCCATGATCATCGTTTTCGTCGAGCTCTGGGCCATCGCCTGGATCCAGAACAAGTACATGGAGACCCCGTTCCTGCGCGCCGCCTTCCAGGTCGTGCTCGGCGGCGCGCTGGTCTTCGCCGCCGGGGTGCTGATCGGCGGCGGTTAGGGGCGCGAGTGCCCCTCAGAGGACTAAGGCGACCGCGATCAGGGCGACTGGGATCATCGCAATCGCTGCCCATCGGCCGCGCCGGGAAGGTGCGCGCGGCGCAGCCTCGTCCGGGTGGTTTCCGTGGCGGTGCCGGCCGGTCGCCGAGGCAGCCTCGAGCGCGTCGAGGAAGACGGAAACCTTGGTGGGCATCAGGAAGTCAGTCATCGCAGCGTCCTCCGGTTGCGGTGCCACCGCCGCGATTTGCCGGGATTGGCCGGCATTGGCGGTGACTTGGTTGGCTCCAGTTTGCCGGAGGCCCCGCAAAGGAACGCTTTGACGATGTGATTTGCGTGTTAGAAAGTGCGCAGGGGCAGACAATTGAGCGTTAATATTCCGCGATGACGTACCGCTTGCAGCTTCTCGGTCCGTTCACGCTGACGTCGCCGTCGGGCGCGGAGGTCCCGGTTGCCGGGAAGAAGCAGCAGGCGCTGGTGGCGATGGCGGCGCTTGCCGGCGGCGCCCCGGTGCCGCGCAGCCGGCTAACGGCGGTGCTCTGGGGCGACCGCGGCGAGGCGCAGGCGCGGAACTCCTTGCGCCAGGCGCTGACGATGCTGCGCAAATGCTTCGACGGGCATGGGCCCTTTCCCTTCAGGATCACCGAGGAGACCTTGGCCATCGACCCCGAGTCGCTCACCGTCGATGCCGATACGCTTTCGGGAAGGGGTGATGCGGCTCAGCCGGTCAGGGGCGAGTTCCTGGAGGGCATCGAGATTCCGGGCCAGCCTGCTGCCGACTGGCTCAGGGCCGAGCGCCAGCGCGTGGCCGGGCTCGTGGCGGACCGGCTTGCCGGGCGCCTGGCCGCGGCCGATGCCGCGGGCGACGCGCAGGGTGCGGTGGCGGCGTCGCGGGCGCTGCTGGAGGTCGACCCGCTGAACGAAACCGCCCACCGCGCCCTGATGCGGGCGCTGGCCGCGAGCGGCGACCGGAGCCGGGCGCTGAAGCAGTTCGAGACCTGCCGGGACCTGCTGCGCGACGAGCTCGGCGTCGAGCCGGAGGCCGCGACCTTGCGCCTGCTCGAAGAGATCCGGGCCGGAGCCGGCGGGGCCGCCCCGGCCGCGCCTGAATCGCGGGGAGCGGCGCCGGCCCCCGGCACGGCTCCCACCATCGCCGTCCTGCCCTTCGACAATCTCAGCGCCGATCCGGAGCAGGAGTATTTCTCCGACGGCATCACCGACGACATCATCACCGAACTCGGCCGGTTCCGGAACCTGAACGTGATCGCCCGGACCTCGGCCTTCCACTTCAAGGGGCGCGCGCCGCTGGCCGCCGAGATCGCCGAGACGCTCGGCGCCGATTTCGCGGTGCAGGGCAGCATCCGCAAGGCGGGCAACCGGATGCGGATCAGCGTCCAGCTCGCCGAGACCGCGACTGGCCGCCAGCTCTGGGCCGAGCATTTCGACCGCGATCTCGCCGACATCTTCGCCGTGCAGGACGAGATCACCGGAACGGTCGCGGGCCTTGTCTACGGCCGGCTCGACATGGCGGGCCAGCAGCGGGCCCTGAGGCTCGCACCCGAGAAGCTTGGCGCCTACGACCTTTGCCTGCGTGCCAAGGCGCTGATCTGGAAGTTCAAGCCCAGGGAAAACCTCGAGGCCCGCGCTCTTGCCCAGCGCGCCATCGCCCTCGATCCGCAATGCGCGCTCGCCCATGCGCAGATCGCGACCACATACCACCTCGAATGGCTGGCCTTCTGGGGCACTGAGCGCGACCGCGCGCTGGAGCGCTCCTATGTCCACGCCAAGCGCGCCGTCGAGCTCGACCGCGACGACAGCCTCGCTCGGTGGCGCCTGGGAGAGGTGTTGCATTACCGGGGCGAGTTTGCCGAGTCGCGCAGCCAGTTCGAGGCAGCGCTGCGGCTCAACCCGAACGACGCCGAGTCGCTTTGCATGTATGGGTATTTCCTGTCCTGCCTAGCCGAGCATGAGCCGGCCATGGCGCAGTTCGAGAAGGCGACCCGCCTCGACCCCTTCGACAGCTACGCCATTCCTTGGCTGCACGGTGCCGCCTGCTATAATGCGCGGCGCTATGACGACACCATTGCACTCCTCAGCCGGATCGCGGAGCCGCTGGCCGAGGTCTATGCCTGGCTCGCTGCCGCCAATGCTCAGCTAGGTCGCACAGAGGAAGCGCAGCGCCAGCTCGCACTGTTCCTCGATGCGGCGCAGTCCGAGATGCCGGCCTTTCCGGGCCGCCGCCCGGAGGACTGGATCGTCTACTGCTCGGATATCGGCCTCGGTCTCCCCGAGACCGCCGAGCACTTCTACGATGGTTTCCGGAAGTCCTGGCCTCCGGGCGACACTGGGGGCTGACCCCTCTTGCCATCCCCGCCGCCCTCGCCAATCATGCCCGCCGAACCGGAGGGAGAAATCTGACATGACCGATCTCGCCGCCGAACGCCGCGACACCGTCGATGCGCTGATCCGCGACGTGCGCGCCATCACCGACGGCGCGCCGCTCGACCGCGCGACCATGGCCCGCATCCGTGCCCGCATCCTGCCGGTCGCCGCGCGCCGCGAGCTCTGGTCCGAGGCCGATTACCCGGCGCCGCCCGAGGGCGAGCGGCAGAACCGGTATCTCATTGGCCAAGAAGGCCCCGAGGGCATTTCGCTCTATCTGAACGTGCTCCGGCGCGGCAAGATGATCCCGCCCCA
Organism: uncultured Pseudomonadota bacterium; assembly: GCA_963700775.1. GTDB lineage: Bacteria > Pseudomonadota > Alphaproteobacteria > Rhodobacterales > Rhodobacteraceae > Thermohalobaculum. The sequence goes on along the minus strand of CAVOYU010000015.1, from coordinate 39,347 downwards.
CAACCACACCACCTGGGCCTGCGTCGCCGCGGTCGAGGGAACCGAGCACAATACCCTCTACGACCGGCTGGAAGGCGGGACCGCGCCCGGCAAGGCCAGGATCCGGCAGCGCGAGACCCGGGCGATCGCGCCCGGCAACGCCATCGCCATGCTGCCCGACGACATCCACTCGGTCGAGATCCGCAACGACGAGATCATCCGCCACCTGCATTTCTACGGCCGCCCGCTCGAGACCCTCGACAGCCGCCTGACCTTCGACATGGAGGCCGGCACCTGCAAGGTCATGACCATGGCGGTCAAGACCAGGACCTGACGCCTGCCGCTCCTCGCGGCGGAGCCCCCTCCCTCCGCCCGGGGGGAGGGATAGGGAGAGGCGCCGAGCCCCACGCCATCTCGCAGCCCCGGAGCCATCCCATGCGCCATATCTCCCCCGCCACGCTGAAGCCGCTCCTGACCGACGGGGGCGAGATCGCCTTCCTTGACGTGCGCGAGCCGGGACAATACGGCGCCGGGCACCCCTTCTTCGCCGTCAACCTGCCCTACAGCCGCCTCGAGGCGCTGGCGCCGGGGCTGTTGCCGCGCCGCTCGGTGCGCTGCGTGCTGCTGGACGATGGCGACGGGGTCGCGGAACGGGCGGCGGAGCGTCTGGCCGGGCTGGGCTACTCGGATGTCGCCGTCCTCGATGGCGGCGCGCCGGGCTGGGCGGCGGCGGGGTTTACCCTGTTCGACGGGGTCAACCTGCCCTCCAAGACCTTCGGCGAGCTGGTCGAGCACGAGATGGAGACGCCCTCGATCTCGGCCGCCGAGCTCCACGCCATGCAGGAGGCCGGCGACGACCTGGTCCTGCTCGACGGGCGGACGCCCGAGGAATTCCGGCGCATGACCATCCCGGGCGCCCGGTCCTGCCCGAATGCCGAGCTCGGCTACCGGCTGCCGGGGCTGGGACTCGGACCGAGGACCCGGATCGTGGTGAACTGCGCCGGGCGCACCCGCTCGATCATCGGCGCGCAGACCCTCCGCAATCTCGGTGTGCCGCACGAGGTGTTGGCGCTCCGGAACGGCACCCAGGGCTGGGAGCTCGCCGGGCTGAGCGTCGCGAGGGGGCGCGAGCCCGACCCGCTCCCCACGCTCGCCCCGGAAGCCCGCGCCGCGGCCCGCGCGTCGGCGCGGCGGATCATCGCCGCGTCCGGGCTGGCCCTGATCGGCCGCGACGCGCTCGCCCTCCGGCGCGAGGAGGCGGGGCGCACCCACTACCTCTTCGATGTCCGCACCGCCGAGGAGTACCGCGCCGCCCACGTGCCGGGCGCGGTCCACGCGCCGGGCGGCCAGCTGGTGCAGGCGACCGACCAGTGGGTGGGCGTGCGCAATGCCCGGATCGTGCTTTCGGACGATACCGGCCTGCGGGCGGCGACCACCGCGCTCTGGCTCCGCGGCATGGGGCATGACGCGGCGGTGCTCGACGTCGACGCCTCGCGGGAGCCGGCGCCGCCGGTCGCCGCGCCGCCGCCGCCCGCGATGCCGCCGATGGCGCCGGGCGAGCTTGCCGCGCGCATCGCGGCGGGAGCGGCGCTGATCGACCTCTCGCCCTCGACGGCCTACCGCGCCGCCCATGTCGCCGGCGCCCGCTGGTCGATCCGGCCGCGGCTCGACCGGCTGGACCTCGGGGGCGCATCGGAGATCATCCTGACCGCCGGGGACGGTTCCGTCGCCGAGCTCGCGGCCGGCGACCTGGCGCGGCGGACCGGCCTCGCGGTCTCGCGGCTTGCCGGCGGTGCCGCAGAGTGGCGGGCGGCGGGGCTGGAGGTGGTCGCGACGCCGGGCGATCCGGCGGATGCCGACTGCATCGATTTCGTCTTCCACACCCATGACCGGCACAGCGGCAACCTGGCGGCGGCGCAGGCCTATCTGGACTGGGAGACCGGGCTCCTCGCGCGCCTCGACGCCCAGGAGCGCGGCGTTCTCCGGCCCGAACTGTCGCGGCCCGGCGGCTGAAGCCGGCCGCTACTCGGCCCAGGCGCGATCGAGGTAGCGCACGCCGCCATACTCGGTCGCCGCCAGATGGCTCCGTTTGCCCTCGCTGTTTCCCGAGGCGAGCCGGATTTCCCTGGCCGCGCCATCCTCCGCTCCGCCGGCCAGCGCCTCGGCCAGCACTCGCCCGTCGATCTCGTGCGCGACCGGCACGCCCAGCACCGACAGCACGGTCGGCAGCACGTCGACATTCGCCGCCGGAGCCTCGATCCCCGCGCCCTGCCGGAAGGCGCTGCCGCCCATGGCGATGAAATTGCGGAGCTCGTAGCGGCTCAGGCCCCCGTGGCAGCCGCCGGTCTCGGGGTAGGGCGAATTGTCGGCGCTGAGCCCGGCCGAGCCCCACGGATTGACGCCGTCGTCATGAGCGAGCGCCAGGGCGATATCGGCCGCCCGGGGATGATCGGCCATCAGTTCCGACTGCCGCAGCGTCCCCTCGGCCCCGTCCAGGGTAAAGACCGGCCCGCACCACTCCTGCGCCCGGAGCCAGGGCAACAGCCGGCGGACCAGCGCCGGGTCGCGGTCGCGCACCCAGATGCCGCCGCCGCTGTGCACCACCACCAAATAGTCCGGGTCGTCCGACGGTTGCTTCGACGCCCGGAACCCGGCCGCGTTGAACCGCCCGACGAGATCGAGCTTGCCCCCGGAAAGCGTGATCTGCCCGTGGTCGGACATGGCCACCACCTGCATCTCCCCCGCCGCGATCGCGTCGCGATGGCCGGCCAGGATGCGCCCGAACTCGGCGTCCATGTGCCGGATCGCCCGCAACGCCTCGGGCGAGCCGATGCCGTGGTAGTGGAAGGTCTCGTCCGGCTCGCAGAGCCAGAGCAGCATCACGTCCGGCCTCACCTCCGGTTCGACATAGCCGAGATAGCAGTCGACCGCGTAGCTGTTCCAGCCGAGCCCCGGCAGCTTGTATTCGGGAACCGGCCCGACCCGCGCCTGCACGGCCCCGAACACGCCCTCCGGCACCGCCGCCTCCGGGCGCCTGAGCGCCAGCCGGAAATGCCCGGTCCGCTCGGCGGCGATGTTGATCAGCCGCCCGCCGCCCGAGGTGCCGGCGCTGATCGTTGCATAGCTCCTCCCGGCGTCGAACAGGATCTCGCCGAGGCTCGGGACGCCCAAAAGCGGTCCGGAAAGCCGCTTCAGCGCCGCCTCGAATTCCTCGTCCTTGCCGGTGTTGACCACGGTGCCGGGCGCCGCGTCCGGCAGCGGAAAGCGGTTCGCCACCACGCCGTGGCGGCGCGGATAGCAGCCGGTGGTCACCGCCGACTGATTGACCCGGGTCTCGGTCGGGAAGGTCGAGCGGCTGTTCAGGAACCGCACCCCGTCCGTGGCGAAGCGGTGCAGGTTCGGCATCAGCTCCCGGCTCACGAATTCCGGCCTCAGCGCGTCGAGGACCACGATCAGGAACCGCACCGCCTTGCCGTCCGCCATTCCGTACCCCTTCCGTGACGCTGCCGGCGCATTGAATGCCGAATCCCGTGCAGCATCAAGGTTCCGGGGCAGACCGGCGATCAGGCCCTATGGCCGCTGGCGCCGCCGGGGGTGATGCGGGAATCGCCGCCGCAGGTTAGGCTGATCCGGCCCGCGACCTGACGGGCACCAGGCCAGTGGAGATCATGATGCCAGGGCCATTGCTGCTCGTTCTCTACGTCGCGATCACGCTGGCACCGGTTACGCTCGCCTGGGCATCGGACCTTCCGCCGCGCCCGTTCCTCGACGATCTCTCCTCCGGGCTCGCGATGACCGCCTTCGCGGCCATGCTGGTCGAGTTCGCTTCGTCGGGCCGGTTCCGCACGATCTCGGACGGAATCGGAATCGATCTGACGATGCGGTTCCACCAGCTCTTCGCCCGCACGGTGCTGGCGCTCGCACTGCTCCATCCCTTCCTCTACTCGCTTCCGATCCCGGCGCATCCCCCGCCGTGGGACCCTGGCGCCGCGGAGCACCTCCGCCTTTCAGGGACGACCCTGCTGACGGGCGGGGCGGCGTGGGTCCTGCTCGCGGCCCTGGTGATCACTGCCGTGGCCCGCGGCTCGCTGCCCTACAGCTACGAGGCGTGGCGACTGAGCCACGGTCTCGGCGCGGTCCTCGTCGCCGGTCTGACGGCGCACCATGCGCTCGTCGCGGGCCGCTACAGCGCCGACGGGCCCGTCACGCTGCTATGGTTCGGGCTGCTCGGCATGGCGGCCGCGACCGTCGTCTATGTCTATCTCATCTCGCCGCTGCGTCACTTGCGGAACCCCTTCGAAGTGATCTCGGTCCGCCGCATCGCCGAGCGTACATGGGAGCTGGCGATCGCCCGGCGCGACCGGTCGCCGCTGGCCTTCGAGGCCGGACAGTTCGTCTGGCTGAGCCTCGGTCCCAGCCCGTTCACGCTGCGCGAGAACCCGTTCTCGATCGCGTCCGCACCGCAAGACGGCGCCCGGCTCGAATTCGTGATCAAGGAGGTGGGCGACTTCACCCGTTCGCTCGGCAGCGTGGTCCCCGGAATGCCGGCCTGGATCGACGGGCCCCATGGAGGCCTCGCCCTGCCTGGCCCGGAGGCTCACGGAATCGGCCTGATCGCGGGCGGCGTCGGCATCGCGCCGCTGCTGAGCGTTCTGCGCCAGATGCGGGCGACAGGCGACCGGCGGCCGGTCGCGCTGCTCTATGGCAACCGGCTGGAGAGCCAGATCGTCTACCGCGACGAACTCGACCGTCTGGCCGCCGCGGACGGCGTGACGGTCACCCATGTGCTGGGAGAGCCGCCCGCGGGCTGGATGGGCGCGACGGGCGTCGTGGATGCGGCAAGCATCGAGACCGCATTCGGCGGGCTCGCCGCCGCCGCGCAGTGGACCTATCTGCTCTGCGGACCGCCGCCGATGCTGGACGCTGCCGAGGCGGCCCTGATCGCGCGCGGCGTGCCGGCGGGCCGGATTCTGAGCGAGCGATTTGTCTATGACTGAGAGGGCGGACGAATGAACGTTCCCGCAAAGCTCCGCAGCCAGATTGTCTGGTGGGTGGTCTGCGCCATCCTTTTCGGGGCATCCTTGGCTTTCGCGCTCCGCTGAGCCGGTTTCTTCGCGACGCCCGGTCGAACCATTCGGGTGGCGCCGCTCCGTCTTCCATCCTATCATCCCGGCCCGGGAAGAGACGTCGCGAGACAGCTCCGGAGGCCGCGAGACCGCCATGGAAGCCGACGCCGTCCTGCTGGCCCGCGCGCAGTTCGCGTTCACGGTCGCCTTCCACATCGTGTTCCCGAGCTTCACCATCGGGCTCGCCGCCTTCATCGCCACCCTGCTGGTGCGCTGGCGGATCACCGGGCGCGAGCATCTGCACCGGCTGGCGCGGTTCTGGACCAAGGTCTTCGCCGTCTCCTTCGCCATGGGCGTCGTGTCGGGCATCGTGCTCTCCTACGAGATCGGCACCAACTGGTCGAGGTTCTCCCGTGTGGTCGGCAACGTGATCGGGCCGCTGATCGGCTACGAGGTGCTGACCGCCTTCTTCCTCGAGGCGAGCTTCCTCGGCATCATGCTGTTCGGCTGGAAGCGGGTCTCGCCCAATCTCCACGTCGCGTCCGCGGTGCTGGTGGCGGCGGGCACCTCGCTGTCGGCCTTCTGGATTCTCTCCGCCAACAGCTGGATGCACACGCCGGCCGGCCACGAGATGCGCGACGGCATCGCCTATCCGGTCGACTGGTGGGCGGTGATCTTCAACCCCAGCTTCCCCTACCGTTTCGCCCACATGTACACGGCGGCGTTCCTGACCACCTCGCTGGTGGTGCTCGCGGTCGGCGCCCGCTACCTGGTGGCGGGCCGTTTCGAGACCGAGGCGAAGACCATGATCCGCATGGGGCTCGGCATGGTGATGGTGCTGGCGCCGCTGCAGATGTTCCTCGGCGACCAGCACGGGCTCAACACCGAGAAGCACCAGCCGGTGAAGATCGCGGCGATGGAGGCGCACTGGGACGGGTCGGAGCCGGGCGACCTGGTGCTGTTCGCGCTGCCGGACACCGAATCCCGGAGCAACCGGTTCGAGATCGCCATCCCGCGCCTCGGCAGCCTGATCATCACCCACGACATCGACGGCCGGTTCCCCGGCCTCAACGACTTCCCGAGCGCGGACTGGCCGCCGATCCTGCCGGTCTTCTTCGCCTTCCGGGTGATGGTCGGGCTCGGGCTCATGATGCTCGGCATCGGCGTGCTCGGCGGCTGGCTGTGGTGGCGCGGCCGGCTGTTCGGGAGCCGCTGGTTCCTGGTTCCGGTCAGCCATGCCTGGCCGATGGGCTTCGTCGCCATCCTCGCGGGCTGGTGGGTGACCGAGACCGGCCGCCAGCCCTGGGTCGCGACCGGCATCCTGCGCACCGCCGACGCGGTCTCGCCGGTCGCCTTCGGTGCCGTGCTCACGACGCTGGTCCTGTTCGTCGCGGTCTATCTCACCGTCTTCTCGGTCGGCGTCTACTACATCAACCGGCTGATCGCGCACGGACCCGCAGGCGCGCCCGCCGAGCCCCCCGAGGGCCGGGCCTCGCGCCGCCCGCTCGCCGCCGCCACCGAGGCGGCCCATGACGCCATAGCCGCAGGGGAGCGCCGCGATGCCTGAGTTCCTCGGCGACCAGGCCAACCTGCTGCCGGCGATCTGGGCCGGGCTGATCGGCACCGCGGTGGCGATGTATGTGATCCTCGACGGCTTCGATCTCGGCGTCGGCATCCTGTTCCCCTGGTTCCGCCGCGAGGACGAGCGCGACCTGATGATGAACTCGGTCGCCCCGTTCTGGGACGGCAACGAGACCTGGCTGATCCTGGGCGGAGGCGGCCTGCTGGTCGCCTTCCCGCTCGCCTATTCGGTGATCCTGCCGGCGGTCTACCTGCCGGTCATCGTGATGCTGCTGGCGCTGATCTTCCGGGGCACCGCCTTCGAGTTCCGCTGGGTGGCGAAGCCGAGGCAGCGGAAATGGGACTACGCCTTCGCCGGCGGCTCGACGGTCGCCGCCTTCGCCCAGGGCGTGGTGCTCGGATCGCTGCTGCAGGGCGTCACGGTGCGCGACAACGCCTTCGCCGGCGGGCCGCTCGACTGGCTGACGCCCTTCGCGCTCTTTTGCGGGTTGGCGCTGGTGCTCGGCTATGCGCTGCTCGGCGCGACCTGGCTCAACATGCGGGTCGAGGGCGAAGTCGCGCTCCGTGCCCGCCGGATGGCGCAGCGCCTCCTTCTGGCGGTGCTGGGGGCGATGGGCGTCGTGAGCGTCTGGACCCCGCTCATGATCGACCGGGTCCTCCAGCGCTGGTTCTCGCTGCCGGATTTCTTCTACTTCGCGCCGATCCCGCTCCTGGCCCTGGCTGCGGCGCTGTATTGCTGGCGGGCGCTGGAGCGGGGCCGCGCCGCGGCGCCGTTCCTGGCGGCGATCGCGCTCTTCCTGCTCGGCTTCCTGGGGCTGGTCGTGTCGAACCTGCCCTATATCGTCCCGCCCTCGATCACCATCTGGCAGGCCGCGGCGGCGCCGGAATCGCAGAAGTTCATGCTGATCGGCACCGTGGTGCTGCTGCCGCTGATCCTTGGCTACACCGCCTTCGTCTACTGGACCTTCCGCGGCCGCATCGGCCGCGGCGAGGGGTACCACTGAACCGGCTTCAGCCCGCCGCCTCCACCGGCCCGCCCGCCGCGTTCCAGGCGCGGAAGCCGCCGGGGATGTGGGCGAGGCCCCTCAGCCCCAGATCGCTGGCCAGCTCCACCGCCAGGGTCGAGCGCTCGCCGACGGCGCAGAACAGCACCACCCGGCGGTCGCGCGCCAGGCCGGCCAGCGGGCCCGCCCTGCCGCAGTAGCGGTCGAACTGGCCGTAGGGCGCGTGGATCGCCCCGGGGATGGTGCCCGAGCGCACCCGCTCGCCCTCCTCGCGGATGTCGACCAGGATCAGGTCCTCGCGCGGCCAGGCGGCCAGCAGCTCGTCCACCTCGACCACCGGCACCCGGTGCTGGGCGTCCGCGCGCAGGCCGAGCTTCAGGTTCGAGGGCACGGCCACGTCCATCATCGTCGGGTTCGGCAGGTTCAGGCCGTTCATGATCTCGGCATACTGATCGGCCGATTGCACCTGGAGCCGGGGGTTGAACGCCTTCTCCTCGCCGATGGTCGACACCGTGTCGCCCTTGTAGTCGTGCGCCGGGTAGACCAGCGTCGTCTCCGGCAGCTTCAGCAGCCGCTCGAACAGCGAATGGAACTGCGCGTAGGGATCGCCGTTCTGGAAATCGGTGCGCCCGGTGCCCCGGATCAGCAGGGTATCGCCGGTGAAGACCCGGTCGTCCATCAGGAAGCTGTAGCTCTCGGCGGTATGACCCGGCGTGTACAGCGCCGTCAGCGCCAGCCCCTCGATCGTGACCGCCTCGCCGTCGCGCACCCTCAGCGACACCACGTCCGCGGGCGACTCCTCGCCCATCACCGTGGTGCATCGCGTGGCGTCGCGCAGGCTGCCCATGGCCGAGACGTGGTCGGCATGGATATGGGTGTCGACCACCTTCACCAGCTTCAGCTCCAGCTCCTCCAGGAGCTTGAGGTAGCGGTTGGTCTGCTCGAACACCGGATCGATGATCAGCGCCTCGCCGCCCTTCCGGCTGGCCATCAGGTAGGTGTAGGTCGAGGAGGTCTTGTCGAAAAGCTGGCGGAACAGCATGGGGATCACCGTTTCTCGCGGGAAGGGCGCCGCCGGCGGCCGCGCGGCCTCCCGGATCGGTTCCGGAGGCTAGCAAACCCCAACCGGCGAGTCACGCCGGCCGTACCGTCTCCAGCCCGTCCGCCGAGGTCGCGGTGACGCAGATCGAGGCGAGTTTGCGCGGCTCGCCATAGGGCCAGGGCCGGCCCCGGTGCAGCGTCGCCCGCTCGTCCCAGACGATCAGGTCGCCGGGCGCCCAGCGGTGGGTGTAGATCGCTTCCGGAGGGGTCATCGCCGCAATCAGCCGGTCGACCAGCGCCTCGCCCTCCGCCGCCTCCATGCCCTCGACCGCGAAGACATGCGAGGCGATGTAGAGCGCCTCGGCGCCGTTGGCGGGGTTGCGCCAGACCGCCCGCCAGGACTGGTCCTTCCACTTGGTGAACTTCGGCAGCTTCGCCAGCTCCGGGTCGATGCGGGCGCGGGAATGGGCGAAACGGTGGTGCAGCACGGCGTTCCTGAGCCGCTCCTTCAGCGCCGGGTCGAGCCGGTTCCAGCCGGCCCGGGTCGAGACGTATTCGGTCTCGCCCCCGGTCGCCGTCACCACCCGGGCCTGCAGCACGTTGGCCAGCGCCGGGGCCGGCAGGAAGGTCGAATCCGTATGCCAGAGCTGGTTCGCCTTCAGGTTCAGGGTGTGCAGGTCCTGCTCGGCGGTGACCGACCCGTCGTCCTTCACGTTGGAGACGAAGGTCATCGCCGGCTCGGGCAGGGCATCGCGGTCCTCGAGCGGGCCGAACAGCCGGGCGAAGGCAAGCTGCTCCGCGTCGGTCAGGTTCTGGCCCCGGAACAGCAGCAGCGAATGAGCATCGAAGGCGTCGCGGATCTCCGGGTACCCCTCGGCGCGGGTCACCGTCCTGAGGTCGACCCCGTGGATCTCGACTCCGAAGTCCGGGTGCAGGGGTGTGGTGCGCATGGCAGGCTCCGCTCCGCGTTTGACGCGTCGACGATAGAGGGCGGCACCCGAAAGTCGAGAGGCCGCGAGCGTATCCACGCGCGAATTTCCCCGCTCTCCCGTCCGGAGAGCGGAAAATCCGCCCCGTCCGGGGAGCGCGGGATACCGCCGCCGGCCGGGCGCTGCTATCGTCGCCCGCGCCTGCGCCCCCCGGACCCGGAGGCGCCCTGCAAATGGGGACGGACATGTTCACCACAACCATCGCCGGAAGCCTGCCGAAGCCCGCCTGGCTGGCCGAGCCGGAGAAGCTCTGGGCGCCCTGGCGGCTCGAGGGGGCCGAGCTCGACCAGGGCAAGCGCGACGCGGCGCTCTTGTGGATCAAGACCCAGGAGGATGCCGGGGTCGATATCGTCACCGACGGCGAGCAGTTCCGCACCCATTTCGTCCACGGCTTCCTCGAGCATGTCGACGGCATCGACTGGCAGAAGAAGACCAGGATGGGCATCCGCGACAACCGTTATGTGGTCGACGTGCCGACCGTCACCGGCCCGGTCTCGCGCAAGGGCCCGGTGCACAGCGACGAGGTGAAGTTCACCCGCGCCCATGCGACCGGCGGGCTGAAGGTGACGATGCCCGGGCCGATGACCATCTGCGACACCATCGCCGACGCCCACTACGGTCGGCGCGCCGACATGGCGATGGCCTTCGCCGAGATCCTGAACCAGGAGGCCCGCGAGCTCGAGGCACTCGGCGTCGACCTGATCCAGTTCGACGAGCCGGCCTTCAACGTCTTCATGAAGGATGTGAACGAGTGGGGCGTCGCGGCGCTGGAGCGCGCGGCCGAGGGGCTGAAGTGCAGGACCGCCGTGCACATCTGCTATGGCTACGGGATCAAGGCGAACATCGACTGGAAGAAGACGCTCGGCTCGGAGTGGCGCCAGTACGAGCAGACCTTCCCGGCGATCAATGCCTCGAAGATCGGCCAGGTGTCGCTGGAGTGCGCCAACAGCCATGTGCCGCTGTCGATGATCGGGCTCCTGAACCGGAAGGAGGTCATGGTCGGCGTCATCGACGTGGCCTCGGAGACCGTCGAGACCCCCGAGCAGGTGCTCGCCACCATCGACGCGGCCCTGGCCTTCGTCGACAAGGAGCGCCTCCTCCCCTGCACCAACTGCGGCATGGCCCCCCTGCCGCGGCGGGTCGCCGAGGGCAAGCTCGCGGCGCTGGGTGCGGGCGCGCGGCTGGCGCGGAAGAAGCACGGGGTGTAGCGCGCGGCAGCGCCCGCCGCTTGCGGGCCGGGGCCGGCCCGGCCCCTCTCAGTCCCCGACCTGCCGGTCGAAGGTGACCAGCAGCCCCTCGGCGCCCGCCATCGGCCGGAGCTGCGGCGCCTCGGTGAACAGGGCCGCCGACCCCGCGGCGACCGTGCCGGCCCGGCCGGCTTCGACCTCGCCCGCGAGGCAGTAGAGCGCGAAGCTCCGTCCCCCGGCGGCAAGCGGCGGGCGGAACTCCGCCGCGCGCAGGTGGTCCACCCTTGCCTCCACCAGGCCGGGATCGAAGATCACGTTCAGGTCCCGGACCGGCCCGGCGATCAGGCGCCCGTCCACCGGCAGGTCGCCCGGAAACCGCACCGGCCTGCGGGGCAGCGCCGCCAGGTCGCCCCCGGGGGTCGCGAGCGTCAGCCCGGCCCCCTCGATGACCGTCAGGATGCGCATCAACCCGTCGAAACGCGAGAACGGGCCGTCGGCGCCGACCTCGGCGACGCTGAGGCGCCAGACCATCCTGCCGCCGGTTTCGTGCCGGGCGATCTCGTGGGTGATGCCGCCGCCGTTCTTCCACGGCGTGGTCACGAAACGCTCCGGCGGAAGAATTTTCATCGGCATCTCTCCCTCACCGCGCCGCCAGCCGCGCCGCCTCGCCGCGCAGCCGCTCGGTCGCCAGATCGACGAAGGCACGGGTCTTGGCGGGGGGACGCCTGCCGCCCGCATGGACCAGGTGGATCGGCATCTCGCGGTCCTCGTGGGCGGCCAGCACCTCGACCAGGCGCCCGGAAGCGATGGCGTCGGCGACCTGGTAGGACAGCACCCGGGCGACGCCGAAGCCGGCAATCGCCGCGTCGATCGCCCCCTCGTTGGTGTTGACCGTCAGCGCCGGCTCGAGCCGCGCCGGCCGGCGGGTGCGGCCGGCGGAGAAGTCCCAGGCGCGCGCCGCCCCGGTGCCGCTGAAGAACACCACCCGGTGCCGCTCCAGCTCCTGCGGCGTCTCCGGGGCGCCATGCCGCGCCAGATAGTCCGGCGCGGCCACCGTCATCCGCCGCACCGCGCCGACCCGGACCGCGGTCAGCGAGGAATCCGGCAGGTCGCCGATGCGCACCGCCACGTCCAGTCCCTCGCCGATCAGGTCCACCACCCGGTCCAGGAACAGCGCCTCGGCGGTGACGTCGGGCCAGGCGTCGAGATACTCCCGCAGCAGCGGCGCGATGAAGCGCTGGCCGAAGAGGACCGGCGCGGTGAGCCGGAGCTCGCCCTGCGGTGCCACCTGGGCGCCGGTCGCCAAGGCCTCGGCCGCCTCGGTCTCGGCGAGGATGCGCGCGGCCTCGGCCAGCAGACGGGCACCCGCCTCGGTCGGCGCGACCTGCCGGGTGGTGCGGGTCAGCAGCTGCACCCCGAGCCGCGCCTCGAGCGCGTTCACCAGGCGCGTCACCGCGGGCGGCGAGCTGCCGAGACGCCGGGCGGCCGCGTTGAAGGCGCCCGCCTCGGCCACGGCGACAAAGGTCTCGAGCTGGCGGAAACGATCCATCTGTTCCAGAATCCGGAATAATTCATTCCGACGATCGCATATTCCGCAAATCCGCGAAAGGGCCCATCTTCACCGGACAGAACGAACCGGAGGTCCCCCGATGTCCCGCCCGCCCTTGCCTCCCTTTACCCTGGAGACCGCCCGCGCCAAGGTGCGCGCCGCCGAGGACGGCTGGAACAGCCGCGACCCGGCGAAGGTGGCGCAGGCCTACACGCCGGACAGCCGGTGGCGCAACCGGGCCGAGTTCCTGACCGGACGGTCGGAGATCGAGGCATTCCTCGAGCGCAAATGGGCGCGCGAGCTCGACTACCGGCTGATCAAGGAGCTCTGGACCTTCGCGGAGAACCGCATCGCCGTGCGCTTCGCCTACGAGTGGCGCGACGACGGCGGTCACTGGTTCCGCTCCTACGGCAACGAGAACTGGGAATTCGAGGCCGACGGGCTGATGCGCCGCCGCATCGCCTCGATCAACGACCTGCCGATCGCCGGGGCCGACCGCAAGTTCCACTGGCCCCTCGGCCGGCGCCCGGACGACCATCCGGGGCTGAGCGACCTCGGCCTCTGAACACACCGGAGAACAACCATGACCCGCGCCTTCGCCGAGATCGCCTTCACCCCCGCCGTGCGCGCCGTGCAGCAGCGCCAGGGGTCGGCCGCCGCCTATGACCGTTTCCTGGCACCCGAGGCCGATCCCTCCAACCGCCTCGGCCCCGAGGAAGCCGCCTTCGCCGAGGCCCGCGACGGCTTCTACCAGGCCACCGTCTCGGAGACCGGCTGGCCCTATGTCCAGTTCCGCGGCGGGCCGCCGGGCTTCCTGAAGGCGCTGGATGAACGGACCCTCGGTTATGCGGACTTCCGCGGCAACCGGCAGTATGTCAGCGCCGGGAACCTCGGCGGCGACGATCGCATCTCGCTGATTCTCATGGACTATCCGAACCGGCGCCGGCTCAAGGTGCTGGGCCGGGCGCGACTGGTCGATGCGGCCGACGATCCGGAGCTTGTCGCCCGGCTCCATGTCGAGGGCTACAAGGCCCGCCCCGAGCGTGCCGTTGTGATCACGGTCGAGGCGCTGGACTGGAACTGCCCGCAGCACATCCCGGTGCGCCTGACGCGCGAGGAGCTGGAGCCGCATCTGGCGCCGATCAAGGACGAGCTCTCCCGCCTCAAGGCGGAAAACACCCGGCTGAAGGCGATGCTGGGCGCCACCGCCTGACCCAACCGACCTTCCCCAGACCCGTGACAGGAGATCCGCCATGACCCTCGGAAAGTTCAGCCGCCGCGCGGTTGTCGCACTGGCGCTCGCCAGCCCCTTCGTGCTGGCCGACCGCGCGCCCGCCGTCGATGCCTCGGTCGCTCGGGCGCAGGTCCACTACCGCAGCGCCGAGATCGACGGCGTCACCATCGCCTATCGCGAGGCGGGCGATCCGTCGCGCCCGGCGGTCCTGCTGCTGCACGGCTTCCCGACATCGTCGCACATGTTCCGCAACCTGATCCCCGAGCTCGCGACCCGCTACCACGTCATCGCCCCGGACTACCCGGGCTTCGGCGCCTCGGACATGCCGGCCGCATCGGAGTTCGACTACTCGTTCGCCAACCTCGCGGGCATGATGACGGCGCTCCTGGACCAGAAGGGCATCGGGCGCTATGCGGTCTACCTGATGGACTACGGCGCGCCCGTCGGGTTGCGCATGTTCGCCGCCGACCCGGAGCGGGTGGCGGGGTTCGTGATCCAGAACGGCAATGCCTACGAGGAGGGGCTGCGCGAGTTCTGGGACCCGATCAAGGCCTACTGGGCCGCGCCAACGGCGGCCAACGGCGACCGGCTCCGCGCCTTCCTGACGCTCGATGCCACCAAGTGGCAGTTCACCCACGGCACCCGCGACCCGGAGCTGATCAGCCCGGACAACTTCTGGCATGTGCAGTACCTGCTGGACCGGCCCGGCAACCAGGAGGTGCAGCTCGAGCTCTTCCTCGACTACGGCACCAATGTCGCCGAGTACCCGAAGTGGCAGGCCCTGTTCCGCGCGCACCAGCCCCCGGCGCTGCTGATGTGGGGCAAGGGCGACCACATCTTCCCCGAGGCGGGTGCGCACCCCTACAAGCGCGACCTGACGGATCTGGAGTTCCACATCCTCGACACCGGCCATTTCGCGCTGGAGGAGGAAGGCGCGTTCATCGCCGAGCGGATCGGCGCCTTCCTCGACCGCGTCCACCGCTGACGCCCGTTTCGCCGAGCCTGCGACGGCGGCCGGTTTCCCCGGCTGCCGAACGGGCTAACTCAATCACGACTGCATCGATCGGGGGATCCCATGACCGAGCGTTTCGACATCATCATCCTCGGCGGAGGCAATGCGGGCTTCGGCGTCTCGGCCGTCGCCGCCCCGGCCGGCAAGCGCATCGCCTTCGTCGAGCAGCGCGACTTCGGCGGCACCTGTCCGAACCGGGGCTGCACGCCCAAGAAGGTGTTGGTCGCCGCCGCCCATGCGCTGCACGAGATCGAGACCGCCTCCGCCCACGGGATCACCGTCGGCCCGGCGAAGCTGGACTGGGGAAAGCTGATCGACCGGAAGCGCGAGATGATCAGCCATCTGCCGGATGCCATGGCCGGGCTCGCCGCGAAGCGCGGCACGGTGTTCCGGGGCACCGGGAAATTCGTCGGCCCGAACGCGGTCGAGGTCAGCGGAGCCCGGCTCGAGGCCGACAACATCGTCATCGCCACCGGCTCGGTGCCGCGGCCGCTGCCGATCCCCGGCGCCGAGCTGATGATCACCTCGGACGAGGTGCTGGACGCGCGCGAGCAGCCTGGCGAGGTGGTGTTCGTCGGCGGCGGCGTCATCGCCATGGAGTTTGCCCATGTCTATGCCCGCGCCGGCACCAGGGTCACGATCCTCGAGGCGCTGCCGCGGCTCCTGCCGCGCGTGGACGCGGATGCGGTGGAGGCGATCCGGGCCGCGAGCGAGCGGCTGGGCATCGCCATCCGGACCGAGGTCAAGGTGAAGCAGATCGAGCGGGCCGGGGGCCGGCTGCGCGTGGTCTTCGAGCATGAAGGCGCCGAGCATTCGGCCGACGCGGACCGGGTGGTGAACGGCACCGGCCGGATCGCCAATGTGGCCGGGCTCGATCTCGCCGCCGGCAACGTCGCCCATGACGGGATCCGCATCGAGACTGACGAGACCCTCCGCTCGGTCTCGAACCCTGCCGTCTGGGTCGCCGGCGACGCGCTGGTGCAGTCGGCCCAGCTCTCGCCGGTTGCGACCTATGAGGGCCGGATCGTCGGCCGGAACATCGTCGAGGGCGCGCGTCATGTGCCCGACTATGCGGTCGTTCCGTCCGCGGTCTATACCGTGCCCGCCCTGGCGAGCGTCGGACTGACCGAAGCCGAGGCGGCGGAGCGGGGCCTCGACGCGGCCGTGGCGGTCAATGACATGCGCGACTGGTTCTCGGGCAGGACCTATGCCGAGACCGCGTCCTGGGCGAAGACCCTGGTCGACAAGAGCACCGGTCGCATCCTCGGCGCCCATATTCTCGGCCACGCGGGAGAGGAGCTGATTCACCTCTTCGCCCTCGCCATGAAGCATGGCGTTACCGCCGCGGGCTTGCAGGAGCAACTCTTTGCGTTTCCGACATTTTCTGCCGATGTGAAGAGCATGTTCTGACAACCGCGGAGAGACTCCGCTGGACCGTTTCGCCGCGATCGGCCAAAATCCGGCCCCTGGACAGGGTCCATAGGGAGTCGGAGACATGACCGTTCAGCCCAGACTGGTGAGCGAGGCGTTGATCGACGAGTTCCAGACGAATGGCTGCGCCGTGATTCGTGGCGCTTTCCTGCCCTGGATCGAGGGGCTGAGGGAGGGCGTCGAGCAGAACATGGCGAATCCCAGCTTCCGCGAGCGTACCTACAAGCCGGAGGACGGTTCGGCGCCGTTCTTCCAGGACTTCTGCAACTGGGACCGGATCGCGGGCTATCGCGCGCTGGTGCGCGAATCGCCCATGGCGCGGCTGGCGGCGCGGCTGATGCGCTCCAAGACCGCCCGGATCTTCCACGACCATGTGCTGGTCAAGGAGCCCGGCACCTCGGTCGCCACCCCCTGGCACCAGGATTCGCCCTATTACCTGGTGAAGGGCTCGCAGTCGGTGTCGTTCTGGGTGCCGCTCGACCCGGTCCCGCGCGACCGCACCATCGAGTTCGTCGCCGGGTCGCATCTCTGGGGCAAGCTGTTCCGGCCCGACCGTTTCGACGGCACGCGGCTCTACGAGGGCGACGAATCCGAGCCCGTCCCGGACATCGATGGCAACCGGGCCAGCTACGATATCCGCGGCTGGGCGGTGGAGCCCGGCGACGCGGTGATATTCGACTTCCGCACCCTGCACGGCGCCCCGGCGAACAGTTCGGCGGAGCGGCGCCGGGTGATCTCGGTGCGCTGGGTCGGCGACGATGCCCGCTTCGCCCGGCGCCTGGGCCGCAGTTCACCTCCGTTCCCGGACCTCGAATACGAGGACGGGGCACCGTTCGACGCACCGGAGTTCCCGGTGCTGCACCCCGCCTGAAACGGGCAACGACAACCTGAACCGAGGGAGAGATGCATGACCCGTCACTGGATACCCATTGCCTTTGCGGCGGCCGTTGCGCTGGGGGCGGCCCCGGCCACCGCCGATCCGATCCGAAATCGGCTTCAACGTGCCGCTGACCGGCTTCGCGGCGGCCGACGGCAACTCGGCGCTGAAGGGCGCCGAACTGGCGGTGGAGCAGGTCAACTCCGCCGGCGGCATCAACGGCGACATGCTGGAGCTCGTGGTCTATGACGACCAGGCCAGCCCGAAGGAGGCGGCGCCGCTGGCGGTCAAGCTGATCACCCAGGACGAGGTGGTGGCCGGCATCTCCGGCAGCTACTCCGGCTCGACCCGGGCGGCGGCGACCATCTTCCAGGAGAACGCCACCCCCTACATCTCGGCCTACGCCGTGCACCCGGACATCACGCGGGCCGGCGACTACGTGTTCCGCACCTCGTTCATGGGCGAGGTGCAGGGCCGCGCCGGGGCCAAGCTGGTCGGCGAGACGCTGGGCGCCAAGCGGGTCTCGGTGATCACGCTGAACAACGATTTCGGCCATGTCGCTCGCCGCCGGCTTCAAGGAGAAGGCGGCGGATTTCGGCATCGAGATCGTCTCGGAGTACGGAATACTCGATCAAGGACCGCGAGTTCGGCCCGATCGTCTCGAAGGTGAAGGCCGACAACCCGGACGCGATCTACGCCTCGGGCTACTTCTTCACCGCCGGGCCGCTGGTGCGCCAGCTCCGCGCCGCCGGCGTGACCGCGCCGGTGATCGGGCAGGAGGGCTATGACGGCCAGAAGTTCATCGAGATCGCCGGGCCGGACGCCGAGGGGGTGATCATCACCACCTCGCTCGACCGCGACTCGGCCGACCCGATTGCCGTCGACTTCATGACCGGCTTCGCCGCCAAGGCCGGCTATCCGGCCGACATGGTGGGGGCCTCGGCCCATACCGCCGTGCTGGTGATGGCCGAGGCGCTGAGGAAGGCCGGCGCCGGGGACAAGGCGGCGCTGCGCGACGCCATCGCCACCACCGAGCTCGACGCCGCCACCGGGCACATCTCGTTCAACAAGCTCGGCGAGGTCAGGAAGGACGTGCAGGTGCAGGTGGTCAGGGACGGCAACTGGCACCATCACTCGGTCATCTCCGACCCGGTCCTGCTGGCGCCGCCGGAGGAATGAGGATGCTCCCCGCCGTGAAGCCCCGGGCCTGACCCGGGGCCTCGATCCGATTGTCCGGCCATCGCGATAGTTGCGCAAGGCCCCGGCGCGGGGCCGGGGCATCGGGCCAGGCTCCATGCTCCTCCTAGACCTCACCGTCCAGGGCCTGGTCCAGGGCGCGATCTATGCCCTGATCGCGCTGGGGCTGACGCTGGTCTACGGCCTGCTGCGCATCCTGCACGTGGCGCATGCGGCGCTGTTCACGCTGGGGGGCTATATCGGCGTGATCGTGACCAACCAGACCGGCAGCTTCGCCCTGGCGCTGGCGCTGGCCATGCTCATCGTCGGCGTGGTCGGGATCGGGGTCTACCGCTTCGCCTACAAGCCGCTCCTGGGCCAGCCGCCGCTGGTGGCGCTGATCGCCTCGATCGGGCTCTTCATCGCCTGCCGAGGAGCTCTACCGCATCGCCTTCGGCGCCTATGGCCTCTCCTTCACCGATCCGCCCCTGCAGGCCCAGGTCGAGATCCTGCCCGGCATCTCCCTCAGCCACGCCCGGCTGCTGGTGATCGGGATCGCGATCGTGTTCCTCGGCCTGCTCGGCTGGCTTTCCGCCTCGACCCGCACCGGCATCGCCTGGCGGGCCACCGTGACCGACCCGGAGATCGCGGCGAGCTTCGGCATCGACATCGAGCGGGTCAGGTGGCTCAACTTCTTCATCGGCTCGGCGCTGGCGGCGGCGGCCGGCGTGATGGTGGCGCTGCTCAACAACCTGGTCGAGCCGACCATGGGGGCCGTGCCCTCCTACAAGGCGCTGGCGATCATCGTCCTCGGGGGCCTCGGCTCGGTCAGGGGCACGCTGGCGGCCTCGCTGGCGCTCGGCGTCATCGAGAGCTTCGGCACCATCTATCTCGGCCACCTGCTCGACCGCGACGCGCTGGCCTTCGCCTTCCTGATCCTGGTGCTGATGATCCGGCCCCAGGGCCTGCTGGCGCGGGAGTAGCGGCTTGGCCTACGAGATCACCTTGCTGACGACGATGGCGATCGCGATCCTGTTCGCGCTGTCGCTTAACGTCATCACCGGCTTCTGCGGCCAGGTCTGCCTCGGCCACGCGGCGTTCCACGGCATCGGCGCCTACACGGCGGCGATGCTGACCAAGGCGGGCGTGCCGCTGGCGGTGGCGCTGGTCCCGGCCGCCGCGATGGCCGGCGCCATCGGGCTCGTCGTCGGCATGACCTCGCTCAGGGTGCGCCATGACTTCCTTGCGATCACCACCATGGGCGTGAGCTTCCTGTTCGTCGGCATCGTGCGCAAGCAGGCGGCGCTGGGCGGCGAGGTCGGCATTTCCGGCATCCCGCAGGTCGCCTTCGGCCGCCCCGGCCTGCTGGCGTTGGCGCTGGTCTGCCTGGTGCTGTTCGTGGCCCTGACCCTGCACATCCGCCGCTCCTGGATGGGCTTCGCCTTCGAGTCGGTGGCCGAGGACGAGGACACCGCGCGGATCCTCGGGCATCGACGTGCCGCGCTTCAAGCTCTGGGCCTTCGTGATCGGCACCGCCGGGGCCGGGGTGGCGGGCGGTCTCTATGCCCACCACATCCGCTTCATCGGCCCGGACAGCTTCGGCTTCGTCGAGTCGGTGACGGTGCTGGCGATGGTGATCGTCGGCGGCATCGGCTCGGTCTGGGGGGTGGCGCTGGCGGCGGGGTTCCTCTCGGTCATGCCGCTCTGGTTCCAGTTCGTCGACGACTACAAGCTGCTGCTCTATGGCGGGCTGCTGTTCGCCACCATGCGCTTCGCGCCCGACGGCATCGCTGGGCTGGCGAAACGGCTGGCGGGGAGGGCGCGATGACGCTGCTGTCGGTCGAGAGTGTCACCATGCGCTTCGGCGGCGTCACCGCCGTCGAGGGGGTGTCGCTGAGCGTCGCGGAGGACAGCCTGCTCGGCTTCATCGGTCCGAACGGCGCCGGCAAGACCACGCTGATGCGGATCATCACCGGGGTGCTGAGGCCGCAGCGGGGCCGCGTGACCTTCCGGGGCGAGGACGTCACCGGCTGGCCGGTCGACCGGCGCATCCGCGCCGGGCTGGCGCTGGCGCAGCAGATCGTGAAGCCGCTGCGCTCGCTCAGCCTCGCCGACAACGTGGCGCTGGCGGTCGGCGCGCACCGGATGGCGAGTCCCTGGGCGACGCTCACCCACACCGACCGGGCGCCCGAACGGGCGAAGGCGCGCGAGCTGCTCGATCTCGTCGGGCTCGGCGAGGTGACGGAGGCCATGCCGGGGGCGCTGCCGCTCGGCTACCTGAAACGCCTCGAGGTCGCCCGTGCCCTGGCGCTGGAACCGAAGCTCCTGCTGCTCGACGAGCCGCTGGCCGGCCTCAACCAGGCCGAGGCCCGCGCGATGGCCGACCTGATCGCATCGCTGGCGGGGAACGGGCGGTCGGTGCTGCTGATCGAGCACAACATCCGCGAGGTCGCCCGCATCTGTCCCGGGCTCTACGTCCAGGACAACGGCCGGCCGCTGCTGCGCGGGACCACGCCAGAGGTGATGGCAAGCCCCGAGCTGCGGCGCGCCTATCTGGGCGGGGAGGCGGCGTGATGCTGGAGGTCAGCGGCCTCACCTGCGGCTATGGCGACATCACCGCGGTGGACGGACTGTCGTTCTCGGTCGGGGCAGGCGAGATCTTCGGCCTGATCGGCGCCAACGGCGCCGGCAAGACCACCACCATCCTGGCCCTGGCCGGCCTTGTGCCGGTGCGCGCGGGCAGGGTGATGGTCGGCGGCGCCGACATCACCCGCACGGCGCCCCATGCCCGGGTCGGCCACGGCATCGCCCTGGTGCCGGAGGGCCGCCGGGTGTTCCCGGACCTGACGGTCGACGAGAACCTGACCGTGGGCGGCACCCGCCTCGACGCCGCCGCGCTGGCCGAGTCGCGCATCCGCGCCTACGAGACCTTCCCCCGCCTCGCCGGGCGCCGGGGCCAGCTCGCCGGCTCGCTCTCCGGCGGCGAGCAGCAGATGCTGGCCATGGGCCGGGCGATGATGGCCCGGCCGCGGCTGATGCTGGTGGACGAGCTCTCCCTCGGCCTGATGCCGAAGGCAGTCGACGAATGCTACCGGGCGCTCGAGCGGCTGAAGGCGGACGGCCTCGCCATCCTGCTGGTCGAGCAGTCGACCGAGCGGGTGCTGCACGCGGCCGCCCGGGTCGCGGTGCTGGAATCGGGCCGCCTCGCCTGGACCGGGACCGGCGCCGAGGCGGCGGGCGACAGCGCCGTGGTGGCGGCCTATCTGGGGCTCGATCAGGGGTAGGCGGCGGCGGCGCGCCTGTGCCAAGGTGACACCCGGCCCGGGCCGGGCCGCGAACGTGTCAGTCACCCACCGGGTCCCCGCCGCATGTCCCAGTCTCCCGAGTTTACCGCTCTCTGGCCGACCACGCTCATGCGCCACGTCTTGCCGGGCGCCGATCAGGCCAATGCGGTGCTGGCCGGGCTGATCGAGGATATGGACGCCCGATCCGCCGACATGACGGTCGACTACCTCGATGCGGATTTCTTCCAGAACCGGCACCCGGCGGTCGCCTGGCTGAAGGTGTGCATCGACCGGGCGGTGCTCGACTACGCCCGCCACACCGGGGTCGACTACAAGCTCGAGTGGCGGCTTCAGGCCTGGGCCAATGTCAACCGCTTCGGCGACTACCACAACCTGCACAACCACCCGCATTCCTGGCTGAGCGGCACCTATTATGTCCAGGTTCCCCAGACAGCCGGGACGCGGCGAGGCCGTTCGGACCTCAACCCGAATGCTATCAGCTTCTACGACCCGCGGCCGCAGGCGAACATGACGGCGATCCGCAACGACCCGCAGGTCGACCCCGAGCACCGGCTGGTACCGAAGGCGGGCGAGGTGCTGATCTGGCCGGCCTTCCTGCACCACATGGTGCATGTGAACCTCAGCGAGACGCCGCGCATCTCGATCTCGTTCAACGTGGTGCTGCGCTGGAAGGACGAGTACCTGCCCTGAGGCTCAGAGGCCGTGATGAAGCACGCGGACATCGTCATGATCGGCGGCGGCATCGTCGGGTCCGCGATCGCCTGTTTCCTCGCCCGGACCGGCCGGGCCGGGACGGTCGCGGTGATCGAGCCCGACCCCACCTACGAATTCGCGGCGACGCCGGCGGCCAATGGCGGCATCCGCCAGCTCTTCAGCCTGCCCGAGAACATCCGCATGGCCCGGTACGGGCTGGACTTCTACGCCGCCTTCGACCGCGAGATGGCGATCGGCGGGGTCCCGGCCGAAATCGGCTTCCGGCGCCGGGGCTATCTGTTCATCTCGGACGGCGGCGGTCACGCGACGATGGCGGAGAACCATGCGCTCCAGTCCGCGATGGGCGCCCGGGTCGACCTGCTGGACCGCGACGCGCTGAAGGCGCGGTTCCCGTCGCTCAACGTCTCGGACATCGAGCTTGCCGTACATTCGCCGGACGACGCCTGGATCAACCCGCACGCGGCCCTGATGGGGTTCCGCAACAAGGCGCGGGAGCTCGGCGTGACCTACGTGCGGGACCGCGTCGTCGGCTGGCGCGCGGATCGGGGGCTCGCGCGGGAGGTCACTCTGGAATCCGGCGGCGTCCTCCGCGCCGACTGCTTCGTGCTGTCGGCCGGCGCCTGGTCGGCCGCGATCGGCCGGATGATCGGCCTCGCGCTGCCGGTCGAGCCGATGTGCCGCGAGAGCCACTACTTCGTCACCGATGCCGAGATCGAGCCGCTACCCTTCATCAAGGCCGAAACCCATCTGGCCTTCGGGTCCGAGGGGCAGGGCTACGCCGGCGGGCTGCCGGACTGGGACCAGCCGGCCGGGTTTCACCTCGATCCCGATCCGGACCGCTTCGAGCGGGTTGTCTGGCCGCGTCTCGCCCACCGGCTTCCGGCGCTCGAAACCCTCAGGCTGCGGCGGACCTGGGTCGGGCACTACGCCCGGAACAGCCATGACCTGAACGTGATCCTGGGCCGCTGGGACGGCGGCGCCGGGAATGTCTACATGGCCTGCGGCTTCTCCGGCCACGGGATCATGCACGCCCCGGCCACGGCCCGCGCGCTCGCCGAGCAGATCCTCGGGGATGCTGCAATCGCTCGATCTCTCGGCCTTCGGCTATGCCCGCATTCCGGCGGGCCGCAGGTACCGGGAGCGCGGCATCGTCTGATCTGACGTCCCGAGGCGGAACGCCTCCACGACGCGGGCGGCTCCTCTCCGCCACATCACAGCCAGTTGTTGAGCTTTGAATTGCCCGCCCCCTGCCGGTCCCGCAAGCATGCGGGCGGCGGCCGCGGGGCGGCCGGTTCGGGCAACCGGACGCCGGGAGCCAAGCAAGTCAGGAGACGCACCGATGATCAATTCCCTCGGCAGGGTGGCGCTTGCCGCCGGCATCCTGGGTGCCGGCATCCTTGGCGCAGGCATCCTGGGCACCGATATCCCGGGCATGGGCTCGCCGGCCCGGGCGCAGAGCTGCGACCCCGGCAAGCCCGGCGGTGACCTGACCCATGACGAGGCCCAGGCGGTCTACGACTGCATCAAGGAAGACCTGCACGCCGGCTACATGACCGGCGACAAGATGTGGATCCCGGCCGCGTTCGTGGCCGACTACCGCGGCTGGACCCCGGCCAATACCCTGCCGGCGAATCCGGGCTTCCACGGCGGGCGGTTCCTGCTGACCTTCGTCTCCGAGCCGGGCGCGTCGGCCTATCTCGAATACAAGGACGAGAACGTGGACATCCCGGCCGGCACGGTGATCGCCAAGGAATCCTTCGCCGTCGACGATGCCGGCAAGGTCGAGAAGGGGCCGCTCTTCATCATGCAGAAGGTCGAGGCCGGCAAGTCGCCCGAGACCATGGACTGGTACTACATGGCGGTCGCCCCGAACGGCAGCCCGATGGCGGTGCCGGTGATGACCGCCTGCAACGAGTGCCACATGGGCAATTTCGGCCACCAGGGCGGGCTCGGCTACCCGGTCGAGGAGGTGCGGATCGGGCAGTAGCCGTGGCGCGGGACTAATCCGGCGGCGGCGGCCCGTCCCCGCTCCCTTCGCCTTCCGTCCCGCCGCGCCCGGATCTCGGCGCCGTCGACAACAGATGCCAGGCGCCCCACGCGGCAAGGGCGGTGAGCGCCAGGTACATCACCGCGAACCAGAGATAGGTAAGCGCCATGCCGGCGGGCCAGACCAGGGCCGTGAGGGCGACGCGCGAGAGAAAATACAGCGCCGCGAGGGCGCAGAGCGCCGCCCCGGCGAGGCGGGCGGGGCCTGGCCGGCCGTCCCCGCCCCGGCCGCCGACCTGTCCCTTCAGCAGCGCCCACGCGCCCCAGCCCAGGAATGGCGCGACGGCGATCCCGGCCACGGGGATGACCCAGAAGTCATAGCCGCCGCTGTCGCCTTCGATCAGGAATATGCCGCCGAACAGCAGCGAGCAGCCGCCGACGAACAGTGCCGCGAGCGCGAAGGCCACCCCGACGATGATCCGCAGCGCATGCATTCAGCCCGGCCCCCCTTCCGGTTCCCCTCCTGGTCGCGCGCGCAGCAGCAGCCAGGCGACGAAGCCCAGGGCGGCCGCCCCGGCGAGACCCAGGGCCGGGATCATGATCAGCCCGTACTCGTCACCATCGCTGAGGAAGCCGACCCCGAAGATCAGCGAGCAGCCGCCAGCAAAGACCGCAACAAGCGCGGCGACGACTCCGCAGATGATCCGCAGCACCCGCATCGGCGTTACCTCCCCGCCGCCGCCAGCGACGCCGCCCGCCGTGCCCGCGCCGCCTCGTCGCGGTAGAACAGGTTGTAGGTGTCGAAGGGGATGATCTTGCCCTCGGGCGTCAGGAAGTGGACGCAGGAACGCTTGACCCGGCTCAGGCAGAAATTATGCGCGTCCAGGAACTCGACGATGGCGATGCGGAAGATGTCGCCATAGCCGATGCCGGCCGGGGCCGGCACTTCCGGCAGGCAGCAGAGCAGCGCCTCGAGCCGCTCCGGGGTGTTGGCGGGCACGCTGGAGAGCGAGAAGAACTCGAACATCCGCTGCTTCAGCGCCGGGTACTTCTCGAAGCTGATCGCGTTCGGCAGCGCGTCGACCATGATCTCGCGCGGCAGCAGGCCGGTGACCGGCGTCACCGCGCGCCCGCGCCGCAGCCCGTAGCCGATGGCGATCGACTCGGGGTTGCAGGGCAGCGGGATGATGTCGGCCTCGCCGAAGGGATTTGCGCCCCGGATCACCGCGCGGCGGATGTCGCTGAGGACCACCCGGTCGCGGCCCGGGTCGAAGCCTTCGTTGCGCCCGGCGTCCTGCACCGGCTGGAAGGTGACGCCGCGCACGCAGCTCCACTCCAGCGCGTGCTCGACGATGGCGTCCACCTCGTCGTCGTTGACGCCCTTCTTGATGACCGCGACCAGGGTGGTCGAGATTCCCGCCGCTTCCAGGTTCTCCAGCGCCTGCCGCCGGATGCGGGTCAGGTCGGCGCCCCGCAGCGCCTTCAGGGCCGCGGGCCGCAGCGAGTCGAACTGGAGATAGACCTCGAACCCCGGCGCCAGCCCGGCAAGCCGGGCCACGAAGTCGCGGTCCCGGGCGATCCGCACCCCGTTGGTGTTCAGCATCAGATGGCGGATCGGCTTCGATTTCGCCAGCGCCAGGATCTCGAGGATCTGCGGATGCAGGGTCGGCTCGCCGCCGGAGATCTGCAGCAGATCCGCCTCGCCCTCGCTGGCGACCAGCGCGTCCATCATCGCCTCGATCTCGGCCAGGCTGCGCGTGCCCTGATGCGCCGGAGACGATCCGGCGAAGCAGACCGGGCAGGTCAGGTTGCAGTGCTCGTTGACCTCCAGCAGCGCCAGGCAGGAATGCTGCTCGTGGTCCGGGCAGAGCCCGCAGTCATAGGGGCAGCCGAGCTCGATCCGGGTCTGGAAGTCATGCGGTCGGTCGCCGGGCTTCACCCAGTCGAGGCAGCGACGCCAGTAGGCCGCATCGGTCGAGATCAGGGCCTTGCGCACCCCGTGGGTCCGGCAGCGCTTCAGGTAGTAGACCTCGTCGCCCTCGATGATGATCTTCGCCGGCACCGGGGCGAGGCAGGCGTCGCAGAGCGAGACGGTCTGCCCGTGGAACAGATAGGGCGCGGCCTTACGCTGCAGCATGCCGGCTCCGCGCGATCATGACGGCCGCATATCCCATCAGGCAAAGGGCGATCAGGTGAAACAGGTTCAACGGCCCGGCGATGGTCGCATAGGGTTTCAGGAATTCCCACAGGAATCGCTGGGCGGCGTAGAAGCCGACGCAGAGGTAGAAGCCGTTCGCCATGAAGGCCGGCGCGCGCCGGGCGAAGCCCGTCAGCGCCAGCGCCAGGAACAGCGCCATCGCCGCCGACTTGTAGAGCTGCACCGGGTGGCGCGCGACGCCGTCGCCGAAATCTTGGCCCCAGGGCAGTGTGGTGGGCAGGCCGTGGGTGTTGTCTCCGAGCCCGGAGAGATAACAGCCGATCCGGCCGACGGCGATCGAGGTCGCGAACCCGGCCACGAACACGACCCCGGTGCTGCCGCGGATGCCGCGGGCGCGCTTGTAGAGCTCGACCGCGAGGATCGCTCCGGCGAGCGCGCCCAGCACGCTGCGCCCGAAGCCGGGGACGCCCGAGAGCATCAGGTTCAGCGTCCCCGCCGCGTAGCCGCCGAGCGCCGCGCCGGCAACCAGCGCCAGCGCATAGCCCGCCCCGGCCCGCTCCAGCGCCGCGTCCGCCGTGCCGCCGAGCCGCCAGCGGTAGACCGCGAGGGTCGCAAGCATGCCGAGCGCCGCCGCCAGCAGGTCGAAGACCAGGTGAACGGTCATGGGCGCGAAGTCCGGCCCGACCTCATCCCTTCAGGACCTTCCAGCGCGCCAGGCTGCCGGGGGGCCAGGCCTTCTTGCGGTCGTAATACTCCGGCGCCGTCCGCGCGCCCTCCGGGATCACCACCCAGGGCTGCTTCGAGACCGTGTAGATGTGGATGTCGGGCGGCAGCGTGTCCGGATTGTCGAGCGTCCCGACGCGGACGAAGCGCACCCTGTCGCCGGCGCCGGAATAGGTGCTCCACACCGCCACCCGGCAGCCGGGGCAGCGCCAGATCTTCTGGCCCGCCCCGCTCTCGGTCGGGGTCAGCACCATCTCCGGCGCGCCCCGCACCAGCAGCACCCGGTCGGCCTCGATCATCGCGTTGAGGGCGAACGACGCCCCGCTCTCGCGCTGGCACCAGCGGCAGTGACAGCAGTGGACGAACAGCGGCGCCCCGCTCATGCGGTAGCGCACGGCGCCGCAACTGCAGCCGCCCTCGCGGGTGATTTCTTCCTCGGGCATCCGCGATTCCTCCATCGCAGTTCCGCCGTCAGGCTATCAGAAGTGGGGCCGCGCTGCATCCATGCGGCGTGGATTCCGGGAGGGTCCCGGACTCGCATTGCCGCCGCCGCGCCCGAACTGACCGGTTCCGCGAGCGCTCAGATGCCGAACGGCACGCCTCCGGCGACTGGCAGATTGATGCCGGTCACATGGTTCGCCTCCGGGCCAGCCAGATAGGCGACCGCGTTGTCCACATCTTCCGGGAGCGGCCCGAGGTGGCGCCGGTGGCCGGAATCTGGTTGCATGCGGCGCATGGCGCGCACCCCCATCACCCAGATCCGCCCGGCCCGGCTGCCCGCAGCGGCGGCGGTGTTTCTCGCCTGCCTCGCGCGCACCGCCCTGGCGGGCGGCCCCGCCATCCCCGATACCGGCGCCCTGACCGGCCGGGACTTCCTCCCGGCCTGGAGCGCGCTCTGCGGCTCCGGGACCGAGCTTTCCCGCGGCTGCGAGGGCGTCAGGGCGCGCGAGGTCGCGGACGCCTCGACCTATCCCTGGAGCGCCCTCGGCCGGGTCAACTTCGCCAGCCTGCACCGCCGCCAGCACTGCACCGGCGCTCTGGTCGGGCCACGGCTGGTGCTGACCGCGGCGCACTGCCTCTACAGCTTCGCCCGCAAGGACTGGATCCCGGCATCGAGCCTCCGCTTCGTCGCCGGCTACCAGCGCGGCGCGCAGGTGGCGGTCTCGCCGGTCCGGCGCTATCTGCTGCCGGCTGTCCAGGACCCTTCCGGCCGGGACTTCCGCACCGGTCCCGGCACCGACTGGGCGTTGCTGGAGCTGTCCGAGCCGCTCGGCGAGCTGGCGGGCTGGCTCGGCGTCGCGGCACTGGATCAGGCGGGGCTCGACCGGGCGCTTGCGGCGGGCGGGCGAGTAGCGCTCGCCGGCTATTCCGGGCTCCGGCCCCATGTGCTCACGGTCGATCCGGACTGCGGTCCGCTCCGCTTCGCCGGCGGCGGCGCGCCGCTGCTCAACCGCTGCACCGCGATGGCGGGCGATTCCGGGGCGCCGCTGCTGCTGACCGGCAACGGTCCGCCGCGGATCGTCGCGGTGCTGAGCGGCTTTGTCGGCGCCGGTGGTGATCCGGCCGGCGATCCGGTCGGCGTGGCCGAGCCCGCCGCCGCCTTCGGCGCGGCGTTGAACGAGGCGCTGGGCGAAGCGGCTGCCGGGGGCCAGGCGCCCTCTGGAAACTGAAGCGGCGCCTAAAGCGTGAACAGCCGCCCCAGCTCCGGCCGCTTCTCGGTCACCCCGGCCAGCCGCAGGCAGTGCCAGGCCAGCGCGTGATTGGACGAGGTCACCGGCAGGCCGCACTCGGCCTCGATCGCGGTCACCGCGTCCACCAGCCGCACCGAGGTGCAGGAGACGAACACCGCGTCCACCTCGCGGTCCCTGACGATGGTCCGCACCGCGTTCCGGATGCTGTCCGCGTCGATCCGCGAGACCACCCCGTCGTCCTGCTCGTTGAACGATCCGAACACCGGCACCTCATAGCCGCGCCCGGCGATGTAGTCGCGCACGATCAGGTTGACGTCGCGCCGGTAGGGCGTCAGGACCGCGATCCGCTTCGCCCCGAAGGCGTCGAAGGCGGCGAAGGCGGCACTGATCGGGTTGGTGGCCTTGGCCTCGGGACGGGCGGCGTGGATTCGCTCGGCCACGGTCGTCTCGCCCAGCACCATCGAGGCCGAGGTGCAGCCGAAGGCGACGACGTCCAGCTTCGATCCCGGCAGGATCAGGTTCACCGTGTCGGTCAGCAGCGGCCCCATCGCCGCCAGGGTCTCGGGCGTGATCTGCGGCGAGTTGAAGATCCGCGCCTCGTAGTAGTCGACGCCGGGCAGGGTGAAGACCCGGCGGAACTCGTGCTCCATGGTGTAGTCCGAGGCCAGCACGACAAGCCCGATCCGCGCCCGGGCGCCGATGCCGGCGTCGGTGGTGAAGGGCAGGTGCTCGATCATCTCGCAGGCGGCGCCTGCTGCGGCTTCGTCCCTCATGACACTCCCTCCAGGGTCAGGCCCTCGCGGCCTATGGCCGGCTGCTTCTGGGCGACGAGGTCGGCGAGGATGCGCGCGGCCCCGTTCGACATGGTCCAGCCCATGTGCCCGTGCCCGGTGTTGAGCCAGAGATTAGCATAGGCCGTGCGGTCGATCACGGGCATTCCGGTGGGCGTCATCGGCCGCAGCCCGGCCCAGAGCTTCGGGTTCTCCCAGTCCGCCGCGCCGCCGAACAGCGCGCGCGCTTTGGCGAACATCTCGCGGAAGTCCGAGCGGCGGAACGAGGTGGAATAGCCGCTGATCTCGGCGGTGGCGGTGAGCCTGAGCCGCCCGCCCATCGGGCAGTAGGCCAGCAGGTTCTCCTCGTCGACCCCGCCGATCCGCGGCGCCTGCTCGGGGTCGGTGATCCTGAGCGTCGCCGAATAGCCCTTGACCGGGTAGATCGGCAGCCGGATGCCCAGGCGCTCGACCAGCTGCGGGCTGTAGACCCCGAGGCTGACCACATAGGCGTCCGCGGTGACGTCGCCCTTGTCGGTGACGATGGCGGTGACCTCCCCGCCGCGGGTGCGCAGGTCGGTGATCTCGGTCCCGTAGCGGAACTCGGCGCCCTTCTCGGCGCATTTCTTCGCCAGCTCGATGGTGAAGAGGTTGGCGTCGCCGCTCTCGTCGGTGACCGCGAAGAGCGAGCCGGCGATCTGACCGGCTGCACCCCTCAGGCCGGGGTCCTTCGCCACCGTGGCGTCGCGGTCCAGCACCTCGATGGCGATGCCCTGGTCGCGCAGGATCTGGCACTTGACCGAGGCGGCCCGGAACGCCTCGGGCGAGCGGTAGAAATAGATGATGCCCCCGGTCAGGCCGTCGTATCTGACGCCGGTCTCGCGCACGACCTCGTTCAGCATCTTCTGCGAATAGGCGCAGAACGGCGCCTTCCGCTCGGTATTGCGCTTCGCGGCGGCGGCGTTGCACTGGCCGAGGAAGCGCAGCACCCAGTCCCACTGCCGGACCGAGAGGCGCGGCTTGAACCGGATCGCCTGATCGCCGCGCCAGAGCGAGCGCAGCATCATCCGCGGCGCGGCGGGCGATGACCAGGCGTAGGAGTGCGCGGGCGCCACCAGCCCGGCATTGGCGAAGCTGGTGAACTCGGCCGGCCCGCCGGCCCGGTCGATCACGGTGACCTCGTGCCCGTCCTTCAGCAGCTGCCAGGCGGTGGTGACGCCGGCAACCCCGGCGCCGAGAACGACGATCCGCATTCCTTACTCCCTGCACCGCTCCCGCCGTTCCGCGCCCCCTCTCCCCACCGGGTGGAGGCCGGGGAGGGGGCGCCGCCGCGCCCGCCCCGCCTCAGTCCTTCGCCGCGATCACCCCGATCTCGACATTGAACTCGGGCGCCGCCAGCGGTGCGCCGACGCAGGCGCGGCAGGGCGTGTTGCCGGGCGACACCCAGGCGTCCCAGACCTTGTTCATCTCGGCGAAGTCGGCCATGTCGGTCAGCCAGATGGTCGCCGACAGCAGCTTCGACTTGTCGGTCCCGGCCGCGGCCAGAAGCCGGTCGATGCTGGCGAGGATGTCCTTCGTCTGGGCGGTGATCGAGCCCCCGGGCGCGCCCTGCGCCACCTGGCCCGCCGTGTAGACCGTGTTGCCGTGCACCACGCACTGGCTCATCCGCGCGCCCACGTCGATCCGCTTGATCGCCATCTGTCTCTCTCCCCTTGGATTCGGTTTTCCGCGCCCGACCGGCGCCCGGCTGCATCAAAGCGGCTCGGCGGGGCGCGGGCAAGGGGGAAGTGGGATCAGTCGGCGCCCGCCCGCGCCTCGATCCCGGGATAGGCCAGCGCCAGCGTCCCCGCCCTCAGCGCCATCCAGATCCAGAGCGCCGCCCACAGCCCGTGATTGCCGAAGCCCGCCGTCATCCAGGCGCTGAGCGCGACGAACGCCACGGCCGAGACGATCATGGCGTTGCGCATCTGCGGACCGGCGGTGGCGCCGATGAAGATGCCGTCGAACTGGTAGGCCAGCACCGCCACCAGCGGCAGCAGGGTGGCCCAGAGCGCGTGCGCCGCGGCCACCTCGCGCACCGGCTCGACATTGGTGAACAGCCGGACCAGCGGCCCGGCGAGCAGGGTCAGCACCAGCGCGATCGCGGCCGCCAGCGCCACCGCCGAGACCATGCTCACCACCACCGACCGGCGCAGCCGCACCCGGCTTCCGGCCCCCATCGCCTGGCCGACCAGCGCCTCGGCCGCCAGCGCGAAGCCGTCGAGCGCGTGCGAGGCGACGTAGAGGAATTGCAGCAGGATCCCGTTGGCCGCCAGCACGATGTCGCCCTGGGTCGAGCCGAGCCGGGTCATCCAGGCGAAACTGCCGGTCAGCATCAGGGTGCGGATCATGATGTCGCGATTGAGCGCCATGACCTGGGCGAGTTCGGCCGGGTTCAGGATCCGGCCCCAGTCGAAGCGCCATCCCGGCGCGATCGCCGCCTTGCGCCGGGCGGCCCGCCAGAGGCCGAGCGCCGTGCCGGCAAAGGCGGCGATCACGGTGCCGAGCGCCACCCCCTCGACCCCCCAGCCGAAGCCGAGCACGAAGACCAGGTTGAGCGCGATGTTGATGAGCGAGATCGCCGCCTGCATCTCGAACAGCCGCCGGGTCAGGCCCTGGCCGGCGAACCAGCCCATCAGCGCATAGTTCATCAGTTCGGCCGGCGCGCCCCAGATGCGGATGTCCACATAGGCGGCTCCCAGCCGCTTGGCCTGTTCGCTGCCCTCGAACAGGGCCATCACCCCGGCGCGCAGCGGCAGCTTGGCGAGAATCAGAATGGCCGCGATCGCCAGCGCGATCAGCCCGGCCCGGACCAGCGTGTTGACCACCCGCCGCCGGTCGTCGGCTCCGAGCGCCTGGGCGGTCAGCCCGGAGACCCCCATCTGCAGGAAGTTGAACACCACGAACAGCAGCGTGATCACCGTGGCGCCCAGCGCCACCGCCGCGAGGAAGCTCGCCTCGCCC
Source organism: uncultured Pseudomonadota bacterium (assembly GCA_963700775.1). Classification (GTDB taxonomy): domain Bacteria; phylum Pseudomonadota; class Alphaproteobacteria; order Rhodobacterales; family Rhodobacteraceae; genus Thermohalobaculum. Next base: position 6,871 of record CAVOYU010000015.1, on the reverse strand, counting down.
AGATTGCCGATGATCACCGTGTCGATGGCGCCCTGCAACGGCACCATGGCGTTCGACAGCACCACCGGCAGGGCGATGGCGGCGACGCGGGCATAGGTGATGTCGCGCGGGGCGGCGTCAGTGGCAGAGATCATGATGCGCAGCCGAGGAAACCGATTTGCTCTCGGTCGTGTACCGCAGCTTCGATTCCAGTTACATTCTTTCCGGCTGATTCCCTTCACGTTCCTTCCACCGAGAGTTCGGTGGTCCTCGGCCGGGCAGCGGAAGGCAATCGGAAAGAGAGAGGGGCCTTCAATGATTCGTTTCGCGACAAGACTGCGTGTCGGCCTCTTCTGCGGTTCTGCCGCGCTCTTGGCAGCCTGCGCCTCCTCGGACGTAACCGGCATCACGGTTGCGGGGCAGTCCGACGTAGCGTCGATCCGGGTCTCGGACGTGACGGTCATGTTGCAGACGCCAAAGCCGAACCCCCAGCTCGAAGCGGCCATGAAACGCGCCCTCGAGGACACGATGCCGCGTTGCGCCAAGGGAAGTGTGGATCATCGCCTCGATGTGACGATCACCGATTTCGAGGATCAGGACGTGGCCAAGGCAATCCTGGTGGGCGACGAGATCGAGGTCGAGGGCCGCGCCAAGTTCACGAACGTTGCGACCGAGACGATCACCGGGGAGTATTACGTCCAGAACAGCTTCTTCTGGGGCGGGTTCGTCGGCGCCGCGATGATGTCGGACGCGGAGAAGCAGCTGAGTGAGGACTTCGCCGCCAATCTCTGCGAAGAGGTGTTCAACGTGAAGATCGAATGACCTGCGGCCCGTACCGGGCGCGCAGATCGGTTTCGGCGGCGTGATGGCGGCCGGTGGCGGTCTTTGAGGAAGCACCCGTGACCTGGCTCGGCTTCCGAGGGCTTATGCCCCGACACGGCGATTCCGGGTCGCGCCCGAGCCATTGTGCCGCTCCGGACAGTTTGGCCACAATCTCGAGACGGGTCGGAGCGACAGACCGATCAGGCGCTGAACGCCCTCGCGTCGGTGAAACTGATTCGCCCTGTGGCCCGGCCTTTCACGGTCAGTGAGCACCGGCCGTTCCCACGGGCATCAGGAAGTTGCCCCTCAGCATGGCGATCGGCCGCGACCGGCTCTCCTGCCAGGCCTCCACATGGAGGTTGGCGACCCGCCGCCCGGCCTTCTGCACCGTGGCGCGGGCGAAGGTCTCGCGCGGGCGGCCCGAGCGCAGGTAGTCGATGGTGACATCGATCGTCTTCGGGTAGGGCGGGAACCGGCCGGCGCGGATCCCGTCGGCGTCGGCATCGCCGGCCTCCAGCGCCGCCAGCACCTGGTCCCAGGCAAGCTGCATCAGCCCGGTGATCTCCAGGAACGAGCCGGTGACCCCGCCATGGAGCGCCGGCAGCACCGGGTTGCCGATCAGCCCGTCGCGGAACGCCATCCGGCCGGTCAGCTCGTCGCCCAGCCGGTCGAAGCGCACGCCGAGCAGCCGGTTGTAGGGCACCGAGTCGGTCAGCCGCTCGGGCAGCGCGTCGCGCTCCGCCTGCTGGCCGGCGGCCGAGGTCCGAACCGGGCTCATCCGGCGGCCTCCTTCGCGGGTGCGCGGTCGAGGATGAACGCCCCCTGCGCCGTCGCCACCGGGTTCTCCGGGTCGCCGTGATAGGCCACCGCCCGGGCGAAGGCGATCGAGCGGGTCAGCCGGTAGCACTCGGCCCGTGCGAACACGGTCTCGCCGGCGGTCGCCGGGCGCATGTAGTCGATCCGGAGATCGAGGGTCGCGGTCGAGAGCAGCTTCACCGGCGCCGCCATCACCGACTAGCCGCAGGCGGTATCCAGCAGCGCCGTGATCACGCCGCCATGCAGCACGCCGGTCTCCGGGTCGCCGACCAGCCGGGCGTCGTAAGGCACCGAGACCACCGCGACTCCGCCCTCGGCCGAGTGCAGCCGCATGCCGATCTCGCGCCCGAACGGCAGCCCGGTCATCAGTGCCCCCTCGGCCCCAGCGTCGGCCGCCGCCTCGCGGATCACGGAGAACCGGTCCGGTCCCTCCGCGCCGCCGCCCTGTTCCGCTCCGCTCATCGCATCCCTCCGGGGTCCCGTCCTGTCCTAGCCCCGCCGGGTGCGGCTTGTCGACAGGCTCGCGCCGGATCACGCCCGCGTGCGTGCAGCCCCGCGTGCGGGCGCCAAGGTTGACGTTCACGTAAGCTCGCGCCAGTTATCTGACTCAGAGCGAATCACGCATCAAGAGACATCATGAGCCCCGAGACATTCTCAATCGGCCAGCTTTGCGCCGAGTTCGACGTCACGCCGCGCACCCTGCGCTTCTACGAGTACAAGGAGCTTCTTGCCCCGATCCGGGACGGCCAGCGCCGGCTCTTCACCTGCCGCGACCGGGCCCGGCTGAAGCTGATCCTGCGCGGCAGGCGCTTCGGCTTCTCGCTCGACGAGATGAAGGACCTGCTCGACCTCTATGGCGTCGACAGCAGCCAGGTCACCCAGCTCTCGGCGATCCTCGATGCCTCGCGCCGCCACCATGCCGAGTTGCTCGCCAAGCGCGACGCGCTGAATGCGGCGATCTCCGACATGGAGGAACAGATGCGCGAGGGGCAGGCGATGCTCGACGCCCGCCTCGCCGCCGCCCCTGACGCGGCCACCCCGGAGGAAGCCCCGATGCCCGCCTACGACCCGCCGCTCGGCGACTACCGCTTCATCCTGCACGAGGCGCTGAAGGTCCAGGACGAGACCGCGATCGCGGGCTACGGGGAACTGACCCCGGATTTCACCGGCGCCGTGCTCGAGGAGGCGGGCAAGATCGCCCGCGACGTGCTGGCGCCCCTGAACCATGCCGGAGACCTTCAGGGTTGCCGGCTCGAGAACGGGGTCGTGCGCACGCCGGACGGCTTCCGCGAGGCCTTCGCACTGATGCGCGAGGGCGGCTGGCCCTCGATGGAATGCGATCCGGACTATGGCGGGCAGGGGATGCCGGCGGTGCTGGGTTCGGCCGCCGGGGCCATGCACTCGGCCGCGAACATGGCCTTCATGATGTATCCGGGCCTGACCCACGGCGCCTATTCGGCGCTCCACAGCCACGGCACCGACGCGCAGAAGGCGACCTACCTGCCGAAGCTCGTCTCCGGCGAGTGGACCGGCACCATGAACCTGACCGAGCCCCATTGCGGCACCGATCTCGGCCTGCTGCGCACCCGCGCCGAGCCGCAGCCGGACGGCTCCTACAAGATAACCGGGGGCAAGATCTTCATCTCGGCCGGCGAGCACGACATGGCCGAGAACATCGTCCATCTGGTGCTCGCCCGCATCGCGGGCGCACCGGAGGGGACGAAGGGCATCTCGCTCTTCGTGGTGCCGAAGTTCCTGGTCAACCCGGACGGCAGCCTCGGGGCGCGCAACCGGGTGGTCTGCACCCGGATCGAGCGCAAGATGGGCATCCACGCCAACGCCACCTGCGCCATGGAGTATGACGGCGCCACCGGCTGGCTGGTCGGCGCCGAGCACAAGGGGCTCGCGGCCATGTTCACGATGATGAACGAGGCCCGCTTCGCGGTCGGCACCCAGGGACTCTCCATCGCCTCGGCCGCCTACCAGGCGGCGGCCGCCTATGCGAAGGAGCGCCTCCAGGGCCGCTCGGTGGCCGGCGCCGCGAACCCGGACGGCCCGGCCGATCCGCTGATCGTGCACGCCGATGTGCGCCGGATGCTGATGGAGCAGCGGAGCTTCGTCGAGGGCGGCCGGGCCTTCATTTCGTGGGTCGCGATGCTGCTCGACGCCGAGAAGCGCCACGCCGACCCGGCGATGCGCGAGAAGGCCGCCGACATGGTGGCGCTGCTGACCCCGGTGGTGAAGGGCTTCCTGACCGAGGAGGGCTACCGCCTCACGGCGCTCGCCCAGCAGGTCTATGGCGGCCACGGCTATGTCGAGGACTCGGGCATGTCGCAGTTCGTCCGCGACGCCCGGATCACCATGATCTACGAGGGCGCCACCGGCGTGCAGGCGCTCGACCTGGTCGGCCGCAAGCTGCCCCAGAAGATGGGCCAGCCGATCATGACCTTCTTCGAATACGTCAAGGGCTACATCAGGGCCAACGAGGACGACCTGACCCTGGCGAGGCACTTCCTCGAGCCCCTGAAGAAGGCCTCGAAGGACCTGCAGGCGGCGGCCGTGTTCTTCATGCAGGCCGGCATGAAGAACCCGAACGCGGCGCTCGCCGGATCCGTCGACTTCCTGCATCTCTTCGGCCATGTCTGCATGGGGCTCGCCTGGACCAAGATGGCCAAGGCCGCCTCGGTCGGGCTCAGGCAGGGCACTGGCGACGCGGAGTTCTACAGCAACAAGCTCGCCACCGGGCGCTACTACATGAGCCGCGTCCTGCCCGAGACCGCGCTGCGACTGGCCCGCATCGAGACCGGCGCCGAGCCGGTGATGGATTTGCCGGCGGAGGCGTTCTAGGTAGGGACGACGCCCGTAGGGTGCGTGCTTGCACGCACCGTCGACGGGTGCGACGCAACGGTGCGCGCAAGCACGCGCCTACGGGAGAGCCGACCATGGCCGAATACCGCCTGCACTGCTTCGCCCAGTCGGGCAACGCCTACAAGGCGGCGCTGATGCTGGAGCTGGCCGGGGCCGACTGGGAGGCGGTCTTCGTCGATTTCTTCAAGGGCGCCGGCCGGACGCCCGAGTTCCGGGGGATGAACGAGATGGGCGAGGTCCCGGTGCTCGACCACGGCGAGATCCGGCTGACCCAGTCCGGCGTGATCCTCGACTACCTGGCCGGCACGCTGGGCAAGTTCGGCCCCCGCGACGAGGCCGAGCGTCGCGAGATCCTGCGCTGGATCCTGTGGGACAACCACAAGTTCACCTCCTACAACGCCACCTGGCGCTTCCTGCTCAATTTCGTCCCGGCCGAGAAGCGCAGCGCCGACGTGATCGCCTTCCTCGAGGGCCGCGCCCGCGGGGCGCTCGGCATCCTCGATGGCCACCTGAAGGGGCGCGACTGGATCGCCTGTGACCGGATGACCATCGCCGACCTGTCCTGCGCGGGCTATATGTTCTTCACCGACGAATTCCCGATCGACTGGGGGAAGGAGTTTCCGAACCTCGTCGCCTGGCGCGAGCGCATCCGGGCGCTGCCGGGCTGGAAGCACCCCTACGACCTGATGCCGGGACATCCTCTGAGCCAGTGAGGCAACCATGGCCGAAGGCCAGACATACGCGACCGGCGGCTGCCAGTGCGGCCGCATCCGCTTCCGGGTGACCGAACCGCTCGGCCGGGCCAATCTCTGCCATTGCCGCATGTGCCAGCGGGCCACCGGCAACGCCTTCGCGCCGCTGGTCACCGCGCGGGGCGTCGCGTTCGAGGGCATCCCGGCCCGCTTCGCCAGCTCGGACGTGGCCGAGCGGGGCTTCTGCCGCGACTGCGGCACGCCGCTGTTCTACGCGCCGGTGGGCTCGGACGCGGTCGAGCTGATGCTGGGGGCGCTCGACGACCCCTCGGCGGTGACACCGGCGCTGCATTACGGGATCGAGAGCCGCGTCGCCTGGTTGCATCTGGCGGACGGTCTGCCCGAGCATGAGTCGCGCCCGGGCGGGCTGTCGGGCAAGGGCCCGCAGCGCATCAAGAGCCATCAGAGCCCGGTCCCCGGCCGGGCCGGGGAGAGCCGATGACCGACGCCTATATCTTCGACGCCGTCCGTACCCCGCGCGGCAAGGGCCGGCCCGACGGCAGCCTGCACGAGGTCACCTCGCTGGCGCTCTCGGCGCGCACCCTGAACGCGCTGAAGGAGCGGACCAACCTCGACACCGGCCAGGTCGAGGACGTGATCTGGGGCTGCGTCACGCCGGTGGGCGAGCAGGGCGGCGAGATCGCGCGCTCGGCGGTGCTCTATGCCGGCTGGGACGAGCGGGCGCCCGGCCTCCACATCAACCGCTTCTGCGCCTCGGGGCTCGAGGCGGTGAACCTGGCGGCGAACCAGGTCCGGGGCGGGGCGGGCGACGTCTATGTCGCCGGCGGGGTCGAGATGATGAGCCGGGTGCCGATGGGCTCGGACGGCTTCGCCATCGGCGTCGATCCCTACCTGGCGATGAAGACCTATTTCGTCCCCCAGGGCATCTCCGCCGACATCATCGCCACCCAATACGGCTTCTCGCGCGACGACGTCGACGCCTATGCGGTCGAATCGCAGCGCCGCGCCGCCGAGGCCTGGGCCGAGGGCCGCTTCGCCCGCTCGGTGGTGCCGGTGACCGACCAGAACGGCATCCGGATCCTCGACCGCGACGAGCATATGCGCCCCGGCACCGACATGCAGGCGCTGGGCGCCCTGAAGCCGAGCTTCAAGGATCTGGGCGAGACGATGCCCGGCTTCGACGCGGTTGCGCTGCTGAAATACCCGGCGCTGGAGCGGATCAACCATGTCCACCATGCCGGCAACTCGTCGGGCATCGTCGACGGCGCCGCGGCGGTGCTGGTCGGCTCGAAGGAGGCCGGCGAGCGCCTGGGCCTGAGGCCGCGGGCGCGCATCCGGGCCACCGCAAAGGTCGGCTCGGACCCGACCATCATGCTGACCGGCCCGCTGCCTGCGACCCGCAAGGTATTGGCGGCGGCGGGGATGGAAATCGGCGACATCGACCTCTTCGAGGTCAACGAGGCCTTCGCCAGCGTGGTGCTGATGTTCCTCTCCGAGTTCGGCGCCGATCACGGCAAGGTCAACGTGAATGGCGGCGCCATTGCGCTGGGCCATCCGCTGGGCGCCACCGGGGCGATGCTGCTCGGCACGGCGCTGGACGAACTGGAGCGCAGCGGCCGCGAGACCGCGTTGATCACCCTCTGCGTCGCCTCCGGAATGGGCGCGGCGACGGT
>CAVOYU010000014.1:0-135000 GCA_963700775.1 uncultured Pseudomonadota bacterium | reverse complement strand
AACAATCGGACCTGCTCGATACCGTCGCGAACCTCTCCGGCACCGGACCCGCCGCGCGCCTCCAGCCAAGCGTTGAAGCACGCCATCGCCGCGCGGCAGGCTTCTCCCTTGCTCCAGGGCAGCACCCCGGCATGCGTGGCCAGTTCCCCGGCCGCAGCGACCAGGGCGAACCGGCGGGCAGCACGCTTGACCTGTCCGTCCGCATCGCCGGTGACCATCTCGCCCAGCATCTGCTCCTGAATGCGCCGCACCGCAGCGATCGCCTGTGTTGTTCCGGCGCAGAGCCACTCGATGAAAGCGCGGGCGGGGGTGCCGTAGACCTCGGAAGCCGCAAGGCAGAGTTCGGTTGCGAATGCGGCGCCGTCCATTCCGGCGGGCAGATGATCGAACAGACCGAACCCGGCCCCGGCATCGGCGGGGATGTCGAGAACCCGGACTTCCTGCCCGGCCTTCGCCCTCCTGCCCTGTCCGTCCTCGGCGATCTTGTCGGCCAGGCTGATCTCGCCGGTCGAGAGGAACGTAACCCGCCAGGTCGCCACCCGCCGGGCCGCGCCGGTCTTGGCCGACCGCGATTTCCCCTGTCCGTTGCTCAGCATGTAGGCGCTTGCGGCAGCGGCCCTGCCCTCGACCTGCCCAAGCTCGTCGAGGGCCAGGAAGGTATCGCAATGCTGGACCGCGACACCCTCAAGACCGTTATCGGTGGCGCGCCAGTTCCGGATGAACCCGGAGACGCCGCCCCCTCCCCAGACCGAGGCGGCAACCTTTAGCGCCGTCGACTTGCCGACCGAAGAAGCACCCCGCAGATGGAACCCGCCAGATTCCTCGCTCAAGAGGTTCAGGAGCGGCCCGGTGAAGGCGCAGCAGATCGCAAACACCAGCCGGCTGTTGCCGGTGGAAGATTTCGGCCACGCGCCGCTGCCACGCGGCCAGATTGCCAGCAACCCGATAGCTGTGCTCGACCGGCATGCCTTCAAGCTGGAACCAGATGCGTTCGTTGGTCTCGCCCCCGTAGGAGGCATCCGGAAGCACGAAGGCCGAGCCTTCCCAACCGACCCGGCCGACCGCCCTGAGCCGCACCTTCGGCCTCGCCGTGGTGATATATTGCAGCAGCCGGTTTTTCCCGGCGGCGGTCACCGGAGGAATGAACCCCAGGCGCGCAAGATGCGCTATGACCTCGCCGGACTGACTCCGCGTCAGATCGGCGGCGGCGGCGGCCCATTCGTGACGCACCCCGTCGCGGTCCTCGAAGACAAGCAATCGCCCCCAGTTCTCGGAGCCGGCATCGCGGGTATCGGCGGCAACCTCGATGGGGTCGGACAGCCACTTCCACTCCGGTTCGTCGCCGCTGTCGTCGCGCCATTCGACACCGCTCCCGGTGAGGCGGAAGCCCCACCTGTCGCCGTTCTCAAGCCCGTCGACATGATGCTCTTCGGCTGCCGCGAATGCTTCCTGAATATTCATGCCGCGACCCCCTGTGCCGCATCGTTCCAGTCGCGCCCGTCCGGGCAGCGCATGATCCGCACCCGCCACCCGGTCGCGACGGCGCGGTCCGCGAGTTTGCGCGCCGCCTCCCGACCCGGCGCATCGCCATCGGGAGCGAGGACCAGTTCACCGGGATCGGGGGGCAAGATCAGCCCCGACATGCCGCTGGTGCTCAGTGCCGCCCAGACGCGCGGACGGGCGTCCAGCAGACCTGACAAGGCGGAGAGCCCCGTCTCGATACCCTCCGCCGCCAGCAGCGGCCCGGAGCCACCAGAAAGCCGCACAGCGCCCCCGGCGCAGCGGCCCAGCATCAGCTTGGCATTGTCGAACGCCTTCACACCTGGCTCGGCAAGATAGGTCCGGTGGACCCCAACCAGTTTCCGGCCAACGGCAACGGCCGCGATCATGGCGGGCATCCTGCACGCGGTCGGCCCGTGCCAGCATGCCGAATGATACCTCAACGTCGGCGGCAGTTCGCATGTGATACCGCGCGCGCGCAGATACCGTTCCGCCAGCGTTCCAAAGATCGGTCCGGCCTCGGACCAGCAGCGGTGCGCCTGCACGATCCGGCGCTGGCGTTCAGCCTCACATTCGGCCCGGCGCAGTGCCGCCAACTGCGGATCGGACTTCCAGTCGGAAGAGCCCCCAATCAACCGCCGCGCCCGAAGAGCGGCGAGAACGTCGGCCCCGTCGCATCCTGCGAAGCAATGGACCAAAAGCTTGCCGTCCTCGCCGTCAGAGACGCTAAGGGCTGGTGTGTTGGTGTTGTTGTGAACGGGGCAGAAGACCAAGCCGTAGCCGCCGTGCCAGCGGCCGCCCAGGGCATCAGCAATCATGCGGGCCGCGCTCATGGTTGCCGGGACATGTCAAACTGCCTCCACCCCGGCGAGGCGCTTCAGGTCATCGAAGCGATAGAAGCAACGCCCGCCGACTTTCACCACGTCAAGGTGTTTCCCGTCCACCGCCCACGCGCGGAGGGTCTTTTCACTCAGCCCAAGGTATGCGGCGGCATCCGCCCTGCTGACACGGCCATCCGGCAAGACCCGGACCTTGATCTGCTCGATTGCGTTCATTGCGGTCTCCTGACCTGCTCGATTGCGCTCGCGGGGGCCCTCGAACGGCGACCTTGATTTGGCGTCCTACGCTCGAATCGTCCGTATGAGGTTCCCCATACATTCCATTTCTACACGGTGGCTTGCCGGGGCGCAACAAGCTTGTTAGTGTATCCTCATACACTTCGATACGCCGAGGGGCGCGATGGCCGCTAAGCCGAACGACGAAAAGAAGAGTCACATGGTCACGATCCGAATGGATCGGCTGATGAAGGCCGCCATGGATGATGCCGCTGAGGCAACCGGAAGGAGTCTCAGTGGGGAAATTCAGAGTCGCCTTGCGGACTACGAATCCATGCGTCGACTGGTCGACGATTTGCTAGGCGATAGCGCAGAGGTGAAGGTCGGCATGGCCCTCGCGACCGTGCGAAGGACTGCGCGAGCACAGGTATGGAGCAGCGACCCGACAGATGCGTCCCTACAACAGGCGATGATTGCCGCCACATGCATCGCGGAGCTTTTCAGAACGGTCGCGAGCCACGCGGCCACGGCATACGCGGAGCGAACAAAGTCTCGGCTGAAGGAGGGGTGGCAACGCCGGATCGACGCGGGCGGGATGAAAGGCGACTTCGACCAGGACGCGATGGCCAGCCAAATCTCGACGGACTTGATGTCGCGGGCGGATAGTAAGGGCCACGAATTCGGCAAATCGCACTTCGGAGATTACTGGACCGACCGTGTGGGACATCTGCCTCGACAAAAATGATCCTCACCGATCCGATGCGCTTTCGCGGGCTCGTGGGCCGCTAGGTTTTCTGGGTGCGGATAGCATCGGGATGCCACCATCATTTTTGCCTAACGCCCCTCGGGAACTGGGGGAAAGAACACTTCTTGTGGCGGCCCTGCTGGACGTAGGCAAGCCCGGTGGAAGGCTTGTCCGCGATGTCGCAATGGCTCGTATCAGCCAAGGCGAATTCCCAGGTAAGTCGGAAGAAGAGGTCATTGAGATCATCCGGGGCGAACTTCTTGCTCCACTGCTTAGAGTGGATGCCAATGCCACGTCGAACGAAGCTTGACCGCCCGACCATAAGAGCAGTGAAGCCCGGCGAGCGGGTCTCTGCGGAGGGCATCACTGCCGAGCGCATGTCGAACGGTGACGTACGCTATCTCGTCAACATCATGGTCGATGGTCAGCGCATCCATCGGGTGATCGGCTTGGAATCTCGAGGGCGTCACGCTGACCCAGGCGCGGGAGTTCATCGCCAAAGCCAGGACCAACGCGCGGGAAGGACGGCTGAACCTTCCGAAGCGTCGCAAGATGCCGTTGAGTTTCGCGCGGGCAGCGGACGAATACGTCCAGAGGTTGGAAGCCGAGGGCGGCAACAACATTCCACAGAAGCGCCAGCAGTTGCGGGCCTACCTGAAGCCCTACTTCGGGTCTAAACACTTGGACGCAATTACCGAGTTCACAATTGGCGGCTACAAGAAGACTCGCCAAACCGCCGGCGCCGCGACAGGGACGATCAACCGGGAACTGGCCGTACTCAACCACCTGTACAGCAAGGCAGTGGATTGGAAATGGATCACGGCCAAGCCATTCAAGGTGAAGCTGTTCGCTGAGGGGCCAGGGCGAATCGTCGTTCTATCAGACGATGAATGCAGGCTCTTGCTGCACGCGGCTTCGAACGATCAAGACCATCTGACATGGTTGTTCGTGCTATTTGGCCTGAACACCGCAATGCGGCACATGGAAATCTTGCGCGCCCGCTTCGAGGACGTAGACGCTGAACGACGCCGTCTTTTCATCCCGGACGCCAAGGCAGGCGCTCGCCACCAACCACTTACCCGGCCACTTGTCGAGGCCATAGAAAAGGAGCGGGCATTTCTGGGGGTCGATGAGGGATGGATATTCCCTTCGCGCACCCATGACGGTCATCGACATAAGATGAAAAAGCAATTTCGGCGCACGGCGCTTCGCGCCGGGCTGGACCCGGTGCTGATCACGCCACACACCATGCGTCACACGGGCATTACCCGGCTTGTTCAGAATGGCGTCGACCTGGAGACAGTTCGCAGGATAAGCGGTCACAGGACGTTGGCGATGGTTCTCAAATACACCCACATCAGCGATGCGCATGTCGATGCCGCAATCGACAAGATTGCCATTGACCTGTCGCCACCGGAAACCGGCACGATTGAGCCGATGTGGCGTAAGGATCGCCAAGAGTGAGCGCAACGGAAATCTCGCACCATTACACAGGAATTACACAGAAAGGCGAGGCGCCAATATATGAAGACCAATCACTCTTCTTAAGGTTTTGATATTTATAGGAGATTTGGTGCCGGTTGAGGGACTCGAACCCCCGACCCCCTGATTACAAATCAGGTGCTCTACCAGCTGAGCTAAACCGGCGCTGCGGCGAGTGATACTGCCGGGGTGGCGGCGGCGCAAGCGGCGGCCGGCCCGGGTAGCCGGTCCGCCCGGTCCCGGGGCCCGGTCCGGGGGGCGCGGTCTCGGAGCCTTGTCCCCGGGGCGTTACTGCTGAATGGCGTCCAGGATCGATTTCAGGCCCAGGCCGCCCTTGTCCTTCTTCTTTTTCTTCTTCGTGCCGGACTGCTCGGCGGCGTCTGCCGGCGCTGCCGCCCCGGCGTCGGCCCCGGTTGCCGCCCCGGTTGCCGCCCCGGTTGCGGCGCCGTCCGCCGGGGCCGCGGTGCCCGCCGCCTCCGCGGCCGGCTGGTTCGGAACGGCGGCCGGCTCCTGGGCTGTCGGCTGCTCGACGGTGGCCGGTTCCTGCGCCGCCGGTTCCTGGGCCGCCGGTTCCTGGGCCGCCGGCTGCTCGATGGTGGCCGGCTCCTGTGTGGCCGGCTCCAGCGCCGCCGGCTCCGTCGCCGCCGGCGTCGGCGAACCGCTGCCGTTGCCGCCTGCCGACGGGTCGGCCAGTGCCTGCCGGTAGGTGTCGGCGGGCCGGGGCAGCGGCGCCGTCTGCGGGGCGAGCGTGCCGGGCTCGGCGACGATCTCGGGGCCGGGCCGGACCTCCTCCTGATAGGTCGGCTGCGCGACCGTTCCGCCCTGCGCCGGAACCCCCGCCTCAACCTGGGCCGGATCGGCCGCGCCGAGCTGATCTCCCGCCTGGGTTCCCGTTTCGGTTCCCCCCTGGTCGCGGCGCTTCTTCCCGTCCTTCTTGCCGCCCTGGTCGCCGCCGCCGCCGAGGATACCGCCGAGCGCGCCGCCAAGCGCGCCGCCGAGCGCACCCCCGAGGGCCCCGCCGGCGCTGTTCGGGTCGCCGCCGCCGGTGACGGTCCCGAGCAGGGTTCCGGCCGCCTGGGCCGCGTCGCCGCCACCGACCAGGTCCTTCAGCGCCTCGACCGTGCCGTCCGGGTTCAGCAGCAGGGTCTGCACCGCGGCGGTCAGGTCGGGCCGGATGCTCGGATTGGCCCAGGTGCCGCTGACGATGATCGGGAAGATCCCCAGCCCCGCATCGCCCAGCGACCCGCCCTGGCCGGTCAGGCTGGCCACCGCGGTCGGCTCCAGCCGGAAGTTCTGCGCCTGCCCGCCGATGTCGACGGTACCGGCGCCGGTCACCCGCAGCAGCGGCCCCAGGAACGAGAAGTCGGCGTTGTGCATCACCCCGCGATCGATGTCGAAGGTGCCGCTGACCGCGCTGAAGTCGGTGCGCGCCTGCGCCCCGCCGCCCTGACCGGTCAGGTTGCGCACCAGTTCTGCCAGGTTCAGGCCCAGGATCGCGCCGTCGGCCAGGTCCAGCGACCCGTCGCCGTTCAGGCTGTGCATCAGCGCGTTCATCGAGCCGCCGTGGCCGTTGGCGCGGATGCGGAAGTTGCCGATCCCCTCGAGCCGGTCGAGCCCCGCCAGCGCCGCCAGCAGCGGCCGGAGCTGCACGTTCGAGACCGCGAGATCGGCGGCCACCTGCGCCTCCTGCCCGGCGATGACGGCGATGGTGCCGTCCATGCCGCCGCCATAGGCCTCGAGCCGGCGGATGGCCAGGTCGAGCCGGCCCTCGTGCAGCTTGGCGTCGATCTCGCTCTGGCCGAGTTCGATCTCGCCGAGATCGACCGAGGCGGCGCGGACCTGCACCTCGGCGTCGACGGCGCGCAGCGCCGAGAGGTCGAGCGGCTCGGTGCTCCAGCCCTGACCGCCGCCGCCCCCGCCGCCGCCCCCGCCGCCGCTCCGGCCGCCCCTGGCCATGAAGGCCGAGAGATCGAGCGGCCCGGATTCGAGCCGGGCGTTCACCAGCGGCCGGGCGCCGCCCAGATAGACCGAGGCGTCGCCCTGCATCGCCGCCGCGCCGGCCTGCAGGCTGATCCCCGCCAGCCCGACCCGGTCGGTGCCCTTGAGCGACAGCCGGGCCTGCAGATCGAGGCTCGGCGGCGTTCCCTCGGGCAGCGAGGCCGGGGCGCCGGTCGCCCAGCCGGTCAGGCCGGCGAGGTCGCTGACCGAGAGCCTGAGCGGTCCTTCCGCCGAGATCGCCTCGCCGGCGCTGACCGGTCCGGCGAAGGAGACCTCGAACAGCCCGTCCGACCGCGCCTCGGCGGCGACGCTGAAGTAGCGCCGCTCCTGCCAGCCGGCCTGGCCGTCGGCTCTGAGATCGAAGGCGACGGTGCGCCCGCGAAAGCCGGCGCTGCCCTGCGCCGACAGCGCCAGCAGGTCGCCGGTCGCAGCCAGGTTGCCGTCGAGACTGACCGCGCCGAGCTCGGCCAGCGCCGCCGGCGCCCCGGAGCCGGTCGCCCATGCCATGGCACCGGGCGCGCTCGCCAGCCTGGCGGTGACGCTGCCGCTGACCGCGGGCACCGCGACCCCCGGCAGCATCTGAATCTCGCCCTCGAACCCCACATCCGCCGGGTCGCTGTCGAGGGTCAGGCGAACTGCGGTCCGCTTGCCCGCGAGCAGCTCGGCCGGGGTATCGATGAAGGCGACCAGCTTCGCCTTCTTGCCGTTCCAGAGCCCGGATCCGTCCAGGCTCAGCGGCGCCTCCATGCCGGCCAGCCCGGCGGTCAGGTCCAGCGCCGCCAGCTCGATCCGCCGGCCGGTCTGGGCGTCGCTAAAGCGGATGGTGCCATTCGAGATCACCGCCTCGGGCAGCGAGATCCTCGGCGTGCCGTCCGGCCCGCCGCCGGTCGCGTCGCCGGCCCCGGTACCGGCCTCGCCGAATTCCCAGTTCGCACGCCCGTCGGCGCCGATCTCCAGCGCCACCACCGGGTCGACCAGCCGCAGCGTGGTGACCCGTACGTCGCCGGACAGCAGCGGCATCAGTTCGACCCCGATTTCGGCCGCGCTGGCAGTGATCATGTCCGGGGCCTCGCCCCACTCGGCGTTCGAGAACCGGACCGGCCCGGTGCGCACCCCGAGCACCGGCCAGAACGAGGGCGAGACGTCCCCGCTCAGCACCAGATCGCGCCCGGTCGCCTCACGCACCTTGCCGACCGCCAGCGCCACGACCTGGTCGCGCGGGATCAGCAACACCGCCGCGCCGGCCGCGACCACCAGCAGGACGAGGAACACTACCAGATACTTAAGAAGACGCCGCATGATCCTGTCCTCCCGAGGGAACTCCGGCACTTGGGCCCGGGGCGCCCCGTATCTGCAATCCGCCCACAGTCTGCCTCATGCGACACGGATTTGCGACCGCTTTCCGGCGTGGCAGGGCATTGCAGCTTGTGGTTGTGAGCCCGAGCACTCGTCGGGCATGAGTGGCCGCGAGACCGGATCGGCTACGTGCCACGAGCAGGCCTGCGCCCGCGCTAGACCAAAGATGAGCCTCCGAACGATCCGCCCGGACAACCGCTCCCCATCGCCAAACCCCGACCCGTCCCGTCACCCCGCCGCCTCACGGCATCACGTCGACCAGGCTCTCGCCGGTCTCGCCGGGGCGCGAGCGGTCCATGGTGCGGGCCAGCACCACCACCGGGGCGAGCCCCACAGCGATGATCGCCAGCGCCGCCGGCCCGGCCATGCCGAGCTGCTCCAGCGAGGCGGCGCCGTAGACCGTGGTGGCCAGCGTCTCGAAGTTGAACGGGCGCAGGATCAGGGTCGCCGGCAACTCCTTCACCGAGTTCGACGAAGATCAGCAGCGCCGCGGTCAGCACCGAGCCCTTGATCAGCGGCAGGTGCACCCGCGCCAGCGCGCCGCTGCGGCTCTCGCCGAGGGTGCGGGCGGCGAACTCCATCGACGGCGTCACCCGGCCGAAGGCGCCGTCGATGGCGCCGTGGGCGATGGCCGAGAAGCGGACCACATAGGCGAACACCACCGCCGCCGCCGAGCCGGTCAGGATCAGCCCGACATTCCACCCCAGCCGGTCCTCGGCGAAGTCGGCGATCCGGTGGTCGAGCGCGGCGAGCGGAATCAGCACGCCCACCGCCAGCACCGCGCCCGGCGCCGCGTAGCCGAGTGCGGTCGCCTGCGCCAGCCAGCGCGCCGCCCCGTGGCGCGAGGCCCGTCGCGCCGTAGACCATGAAGATGCCGACCGCGCAGGAGATCGCCGCCGCCAGCCCGGCCAGCACGCCGGTATGGACCATCGCGCGCCAGAAGCCGCTCTCCGCCCATTGCCCCAGATGATTGCCCGCATGCCAGGCGACGATCAGGGTCGGCAGCACGAAGCCGAACAGCACCGGAAAGCAGCAGAGCCCGATCACCACCGCCCGCTTCAGCCGCTTCGGCCGGGCCCGCCGGATCGGCCGGTAGCGCCGCGACGTGTGATGGAACCGCTTGCCACGCCGGCTGACCCGCTCCAGCGCCAGCAGCAGCAGCACGAAGCCCAGCATCACCAGCGAGATCTGCGCCGCGCCGCCCGCATTGTAGGTGTCGAGCCAGATCGCGAACACGCCGCGGGTCAGGGTGGGCACATTGAAATAGTCGACCGCGCCGAAGTCGTTCAGGGTCTCCATCATCGCGATGGCGCTGCCCGCCACCACCGCCGGGCGCGCCAGCGGCAGGCCGAGCCGCAGGAACACCCCCCAGGGCCCGCAGCCGAGCGAGCGCCCGACCTCCAGCGCGCAGACCGACTGCTCGCGGAAGGCGGCGCGGGCCAGCAGGTAGACATACGGATAGAGCGACAGCGTCAGCACGAAGCCCGCCGACCAGATCGAGCGGATCTGCGGGAACCAGTAGTCCCGCGCGTCCTGCCAGCCGAAGAGGTGCCTCAGCGCCGTCTGCACCGGCCCGGCATATTCCAGCAGGTCGACCAGCGCGTAGGCGCCGATATAGGCGGGCATGGCGAGCGGCGCCAGCAGCGCCCATTCCAGCACCCGGCGGCCGGGGAAGTCGGTCATCACCACCAGCCAGGCGGCGCCGGTGCCGATACAGGCGGTGCCGAAGCCCACCATCGCCATCAGCATCAGGGTGTTGCCGAGATAGACCGGCAGGGCGTAGCGCACCAGATGCGGCCAGATGTTCTCGGTCGGGAACAACGCCATCCAGCCGACCGCCACGATCGGCATCAGCAGCACCGCCGCCAGCACCAGGCTGCCGAGCGTCCAGCCGTCGGGGGCCGCGGCGAGGCTCCTGCGTACGGTTTCCATCGGGTTCCCGGCCGAGTTGCGGTCTGGCCTGACTTAATTCCCCCGCTCTCCCCTGTCCATTCCCCCTGTCCATTCCGCGCGTTGACCGCCGGGGCGAGCGGCCTTACCAAGGCGCGCGATGGACACCAGCCGCGAGAGCGCCCGAATGCCAGCCGCCACCGCCGCCACACCCGACGCGCCCCGGAAGCCGCGTTCCTTCCAGGAGGTGCTGCTGCGCCTCTCGTCCTATTGGGCCGGGCGGGGCTGCGCCGTGCTGCAGCCCTACGACATGGAGGTTGGCGCCGGCACCTTCCACCCCGCCACCACGCTCCGGGCGCTGGGCCCCCGCCCCTGGGCGGCGGCCTATGTGCAGCCCTCGCGCCGGCCGACCGACGGGCGCTACGGCGAGAACCCGAACCGGCTGCAGCACTACTACCAGTTCCAGGTGATCATCAAGCCGAGCCCGCCGGACCTCCAGGACCTCTATCTCGGCTCTCTGGCGGCCATCGGCATCGACATGGGGCTGCACGACATCCGCTTCGTCGAGGACGACTGGGAGAGCCCCACCCTCGGCGCCTGGGGCCTCGGCTGGGAGGTCTGGTGCGACGGCATGGAGGTCAGCCAGTTCACCTATTTCCAGCAGGTCGGCGGGCACGACTGCCACCCGGTCTCGGGCGAACTCACCTACGGGCTCGAGCGGCTGGCGATGTACGTCCTCGGCATCGACCACGTCATGGACATGCCCTTCAACGACCCGGATTCGCCGATCAAGCTGACCTATGGCGACATCTTCCGCCAGACCGAGGAGGAATACTCGCGGCACAACTTCGACGCCGCCAACACCGAGATGCTGTTCCGCCATTTCGAGGACGCCGAGCGCGAGTGCGAGGCGATCCTCGGCCACGAGGCGCTGGACCCGAAGACCGGCCGCACCATCGTCATGGCCCACCCGGCCTACGACCAGTGCATCGCCGCCAGCCATGTCTTCAACCTGCTCGACGCGCGGGGCGTGATCTCGGTGACCGAGCGGCAGGCCTATATCGGCCGGGTGCGGGCGCTGGCAAAGCAATGCGCCGACGCCTTCATCGCCACCGCGGCCGGGGGCGGGTGACCGCGTGCTGAACCTCAGCCGGCCCCAGCTGCTGACCGGGATGATCGGCTTCGCCCTGGCGCTGGCGGCCTTCATCTGGTGGGACACCGGCCATGTCGGCTACGAGCCGATCTTCGCCGAGCGGATCGAGATCGCCGGCCAGAGCTACGAGGTGACCCGCTGGGAGGGCGTCGCCTCGCCCGACGACGACGGCGGGCTGCGCGCCTGCTTCCTGCTGCTGGAGCCGATCGAGGCGGCGCCCGAGCTGAACCCGAAGGTGCCCGAGGCGCCGGTCTGGCTGCGCTGCTTCAACACCGAATTCATCGCCCGTGCTCTGGCCTCGGGCGAGGGAAAGGCGTATGTGGCGGGCCGGAACCGGCCGCCGGGCTACGACCTGATCGTGGCGGCACTGCCGGGCGGGCGCATGTATCTGTGGACGCAGCCGAACGGCGAATAGGGGGCGACGATGGCAAAAACGCTGCTGCAGCTTGCCGGCGCCGAGCCGGCGCCCGCGCGGCTCTCGGAGTCGGCGCTGCTCCTGATCGACATCCAGAACGAGTATTTCGACGGGCCGCTGAAGCTCGCCGGCGTCGAGGCCGCGGCCGAGACCGCCGCCGCCCTGCTCGCCCGCGCCCGCCGGCTCGGCGCGCCGGTGGTCCATGTCCGCCACCGCGGCCGCGCCGGCGGCGCCTTCGATCCGGACGCCCCGCGCGGCCAGATCCACGCCTCGGTCGAGCCCGAGCTCGGCGAAACCGTGGTCGAGAAGGGTCTGCCGAACGGCTTCGCCGGCACCGCGCTGGCCGCGGCGCTGGAGGGGATCGGAAAGCGCCCCCTCGTGGTCGCCGGCTTCATGACCCATATGTGCGTCTCCTCGACGGTGCGCGCCGCGCTCGACCGGGGCCTCGCCTCGACGGTCGCGATGGACGCCACCGCCACCCGCGACCTGCCGGACCCCACCGGCGGCGCCGACCTCCCCGCCGGCGCCGTCCACCGCGCCGCCCTGGCCGCCATGGCCGACCGCTTCGCGACCGTGGTCCGCGCCGCCGACATCCCGGACTGAGACGCCCCGATGCCCGACCTGCTGCTCGAACTCTTCTCCGAGGAAATCCCCGCGCGCATGCAGGCCCGCGCCGCCGGGGACCTGAAGAAGCTTGTCACCGACAAGCTGGTCGAGGCCGGGCTCACCTACCGCGACGCCGGCGCCTTCGCGACACCCCGGCGGCTGACGCTCCACCTGACCGGCCTCCCGAAGATGACGCCGCCCATGCGCGAGGAGCGCAGGGGACCGCGCACCGACGCGCCGGCGGCTGCGCTGGAGGGTTTCCTCCGCTCGACCGGGCTCACGAAGGACCAGCTCGAGGCCCGCGACGACAAGAAGGGCCAGGTGTGGTTCGCGGTCATCGAGAAACCCGGCCGCCCCGCCGCCGAGGTGATCGCCGAAGCGGTCACCGACACCGTGCGCAACTTCCCCTGGCCGAAGTCGATGCGCTGGGGTGCCGGCACGCTGCGCTGGGTCCGCCCGCTGCACTCGATCCTCTGCATCCTGCACGACGAGCACGGCCCCGAGGTGGTGCCCTTCGAGATCGACGGCATCGCGTCCGGCGACAACACCGAGGGCCACCGCTTCCTGGCGCCCGGCCGCTTCCCGGTGCGCGGCTTCGAGGACTACGTCCACAAGCTCGCCGGGGCGAAGGTGATCCTCGACCCGGCCGAGCGCGCCGCCCGCATCGAGCACGACGCAAAACAGCTCGCCTTCGCCCAGGGCATGGAGCTCGTCGAGGACAAGGGCCTGCTGGCCGAGGTCGCGGGCCTCGTCGAATGGCCGGTGGTGCTGATGGGCGAGATCGGCGCGCGCTTCCTCGACCTGCCGCCCGAGGTGCTGCAGACCTCGATGCGCACCCACCAGAAGTTCTTCTCGGTCCGCAACCCCTCCACCGGGCGCATCGAGGGCTTCATCACCGTCGCCAACACCGAGACCGCCGATAACGGCGCCACCATCCTCGCCGGCAACGGCCGGGTGCTGGCCGCCCGCCTGACCGATGCGCGGTTCTTCTGGGACAACGATCTGCGCAAGGTGAAGGGCAAGGGCGCCGACGGCATGGCCGCGATGGCGAAGCCGCTGGATGCGGTGGTGTTCCACGCCAGGCTCGGCACGCAAGCCGAGCGCATCGCGCGGATCGCCGCGCTCGCCCGTGAGATCGCCCCCAAGGTCGGCGCCGACCCGGACCTCGCCGAGCAGGCGGCGAAGGTGGCGAAGGCCGACCTCGCCTCCGAGATGGTCTACGAGTTCCCCGAACTGCAGGGCGTGATGGGCCGCTACTACGCCGCCGCCGCCGGGCTGCCCGACTGAGGTGGCGAACGCCTGCGAGGCCCATTACCGCCCGCTCGGCCCCGCGGACGCGGTGCCTGCCGAGCCGGTCTCGGTCGCCGTGGCGCTGGCCGACAAGATCGACATGCTGACCGGGCTTCTGGGCCATCGACGAGAAGCCGACCGGCAGCAAGGACCCGTTTGCGCTGAGAAGGGCGGCGCTCGGGGGTGATCCGGATCAGTCCTCGAAAGCGCGCAGTGTACGAACCGCGATTGTCGATCCCAGCTTCACCAGACCATTCTGCCACGGGTGGACGAGTCTTTGTCCTGCACGACATCCACGAGCGAAATTGCGCGCGTAGAGGACGTTCGAGGCAACAGCTCGCGGCGAACAGCGCGGCGACTGCATGCGACCAGATCGAGGCTTTGAGAAGCTGGCCAATTCGAGATCGCGCGCAGGTGCCGGTGCAACGCCATGACCTCCTCTCCTTCTTCGCCGACCGCCTCAAGGTCGCCCTCCGCGACCAGGGCATCCGCCACGACGTGATCCAGGCCTGCTTCGATCTCGGCGGGCAGGACGACCTCGTGCTGCTGGTCAACCGGGTGAAGGCGCTCCAGGGCTTCCTCGCCACCGAGGACGGCGCCAACCTGCTCACCGCCTATCGCCGCGCCGCCAACATCGTCGGCATCGAGGAGAAGAAGGACGGCGTCGAGTATTCCGGCGCCCCGGACGCGAAGTTCTCCGAGCAGGACGAGGAGCGCGCGCTGTTCGCCGCCCTCGACGACGCCGAGCCGGCCATCCGCGCCGCGCTCAAGGCCGAGGACTTCGCCGCGGCGATGGCTGCGATGGCCAGGCTCAGGCCGGTGGTCGACGCCTTCTTCGACAAGGTGACGGTGAACGCCGACAACCGGATCGTGCGGCGCAACCGCCTTTGCCTGTTGCACAGAATCCGCACGGTGTTGCGCCAAATCGCCATCTGGGAGGCGATCGAGGGCTGAGCGGGGCCAGAAGACGGTCAACTGGACCGTTTTCCGGCCGAACCCCCGAAGCGCGCGAAGCGCCGGTAACCAAGCGTTAACCGGCACCGGAACGCTCCGGCGGGCCCTCCCTCCACCGCGCTCACGGCGTCCCGCAAGGGGCCGGCGTGCCGGCTCCGCAGGCTCCGGTCGCTCCCGCCCCGCACATGGCGGCGCGCGCCCGTCCCGCCCCCGTCCGCACCCGGCGGCCGCATCACTCACGTGATCCGCCTTTGGCGCCAAAGGGTTGACCCCCCGTCCGCACGCGGACGCCCGCAAGCCGGCCCGTTCCGCATCCGCCCCCGCCACCCCGGAGGCGCCCGCCGGAACCTCCCGTCTCGCCACCCGCGCCGCGATCGGCTAAAAGGGGACAACAACAAGCAGGAACCCGAGCAGGACATGACCCATCTTCGCACCCTCACCCTTGCCGCCCTCGCGGCGACGGCCCTGGCCCTTCCCCTGGCGCTTCCCGCCGGCGCCGCCGAGATCGTGATCACCGACAAGGCCGACACCGCGCTCGCGGTCGCCATCGACAACGCCGTCGAAGGCGCCCGCCAGTCGATCGCCGCCTGCCGCGACGGCGGCGGCTCGGTCGAGAAGTGCATCTGCGAGAAGCAGGGCGACATCGGCCTGATCCGCGACGCCCTCGGCGCCGCCCTCGCCGCCCATCCGGAATGGGAGAACCGGCCGATCACCTTCGAGATCGGCGAGGGCTCCAGCCGCACCATGATGCTGAACGGCGTCGCCAAGATGGCCCAGCCGTCGAACTGCAACTGAGGCCCCGCGGCCGCGCGCAGGCGCCCGTCACCGCGCTTGTGCACCTGCGAAGAGGGGCTGTATGACGGGCGCATGAAGGATTGCAGCGCACCGATCGGCTGGCTCGGCACCGACCCGCTCACGCCCGAGGCCCATGGCGAGAAGGCGGCCTGGCTCGGCCGGGTCGCGGCGCTGGGACTGGCGGTGCCGCCGGGCTTCGTCATCCCCGCCGCGCTGGTGGCCGATCCCGGCGCCGTCCGGCCGCTGGTCGAGGCCGCCCTGGCGGGGCTCGAGGCCCGCACCGGCACCCGGCTCGGCGACCCGGAGAGCCCGCTCCTGGTCTCGCTCCGCCCCTCAGCGCCCGGCGGCGGCGGCGGCAGCGCCCCCTCGATCCTGAACATCGGCGCCTCGGCCGCCACCCTCCCGGCGCTCGGCCGGCGCTTTGGCGACCATGTGGCCCATGACCTCTACCGCCGCCTGATCCAGTCCTACGGCGCCGGCGCACTCGGGGTCGAGGGCGAGGACTTCGAATACGCCCTGTTCGACGCGATGAAGTATGCCGGCGTCGAATCCGAGACCGAGCTCTCGACCCGCGACCTCGACGAACTCGCCCGCGCCTGCCTGTCCCTGATCGAGGATGCGGGCGAGAGCTTCCCGCAGGACCCGCGAGACCAGCTCTTCGGCGCCGTCCAGGCCATGGCGCAGTCCTGGAACGGCCCCCGCGCCCGGCTCCGCCGCGTCGCCAAGGGCCACGACGAGGATGCCGGCCTGTCGCTGATCGTGCAGGCGATGGTGCTGGGTCTCGGCAATCCGCCGAGCGGTGCCGGGGTCGCCCATTCGCGCAACGAGGCCACCGGCGAGAAGCGCCTCTCCGGCCGCTTCCTCGCCGCCGCCCAGGGTGAGGAGGCACTGATGGGACTCCGCACCCCGGCGGTCCTGACCATCGCCGAGCGCGAGGCGGAAGGGCTGAGCGAGCCCTCGCTCGAGGAGATCTGCCCCGCCGCCACCGCCGCCCTGTCCGAGGCGGCCGACCGGCTGGAGGCCGAGTTCGGCGAGAGCTTCAGCCTCGAATTCACCGTCGAGGCGGGCCGTACCTGGATCCTCGAGGCGCGCCCCGCCCGCCGCTCGGCCCGCGCCGCGGTGCGGATCGCGGTCGAGCTGGCCGAGCGCGGTGCAATCTCGCGGCAGGACGCGCTGCTCAGGGTCGACGCCAGCTTCCTCGACGAGCATCTGCATCCCTCGATCGCGCCCGATGCCGAGCGTGACCTGATCGGTCAGGGCCTGCCCGCCTCGCCGGGCGCCGTCTGCGGCCCGCTGGTGTTCTCGCCCGGCGCCGCCGAGGCCGCCGCCGCCGCCGGGCGCCCCGGCATCCTCGCCCTGATCGAGACCAGCCCCGAGGACATCCGCGGCATGCACGCGGCGCTGGGCGTCCTGACCGTGCGCGGCGGCATGACCAGCCACGCCGCCGTGGTCGCGCGCGGCCTCGGCCGGCCCTGTGTCGTCGGCGTCAAGGACCTCACGCTCGATCGCAAGGCCGGCATTCTCCGCGCCCGCGACGGCCGCGCCTTCCACGAGGGCGACGTGGTGACGGTCGACGGCGCCGAGGGTCAGGTGCTGGCCGGACAGGTCGAGACCGTGCCGCCCGAGATCACCGGCGCCTTCGCCACCCTGATGGACTGGGCCGACGCCGAGCGCCGCATGAAGGTCCGAGCCAACGCCGACACCGGCCAGGACGCCGCCACCGCGCGCGGCTTCAACGCCGAGGGCATCGGCCTCAGCCGCACCGAGCACATGTTCTTCAAGCACGGCCGCATCACGCCGATGCGGGAGATGATCCTGGCCGAGACCGAGGCCGACCGGCGCCGGGCGCTCGAAGTCCTGCTGCCGATGCAGCGGGCCGACTTCATCGACCTCTTCGTCGAGATGGCCGGGCTGCCGGTGGTGATCCGCATGCTCGACCCGCCGCTGCACGAATTCCTGCCCCACGGCGAGGCCGAGATGGCGGAGATGGCGGAGTCGCTCGACGTGCCGGTCTCCAAGGTCAAGGCCCGGGCGCTGGAGCTGGCCGAGTTCAACCCCATGCTCGGCAAGCGCGGCTGCCGCATCGGCATCGCCTTTCCCGAGATCTACCAGATGCAGGCCCGCGCCATCTTCGAGGCGGCCTGCGAGGCCGGTCGGCGCACCGGTCAGCCGGTCAGGCCCGAGATCATGCTGCCGCTGATCTCGGCGGTGCGCGAGCTCGAGCTTCTGAAGCGCCACATCGAATCGGTGGCCGCCGAGGTCCGCACCGAACGCGGCGAGATGGTCGAGTACCATGTCGGCGTGATGATCGAGACCCCCCGCGCCGCCCTCCGCGCCGCCGACATCGCCGACGAAGCCGATTTTCTAAGTTTCGGCACCAACGACCTGACCCAGATGGTTTTCGGCCTCTCCCGCGACGACGCCGGCCGGTTCATCCCCGACTACGTCGCGCAACACGTCTATTCCCACGATCCGTTCCACACGCTCGATCTCGAGGGGGTCGGCGAGGTCATGCAGATCGCCACCGAACGCGCCCGATCGCACCGCCCGGACATCTCGATCGGGCTCTGCGGCGAGCATGGCGGCGACCCGGAATCGGTCGCGTTCTGCGAGGCTTCCGGCTTCGACTATGTCTCCTGCTCGCCCTACCGGGTGCCGATCGCGCGGCTCGCCGCGGCCCAGGCAACGATCCGCGCGAAGCGGTCGGAAAGATAGTTGTCTCAATCGGTTGCAGGACTTCCGGCCGAACCACCGGCGAGCCCATCAGCGCCACTGGCCCGCGGCGTCCGCCCATGGACTGCCCTCTCCCGCCGCCCCGGCGATCCGCCCGCGGCCCGTCAATTGAATTCCCCGAAGCACGCACGGTCCACCAGCCCACGACCCTGACCTCCCGACGCAACGGCAAGGTCTGGAACACCGTGTGAACCTGGAAAGTTAGGCGAGTCAATTTGTTGCCAAAAAGCCACAAATTGTGTAGCTCTCGCGCACTCGCACCCAAGAAACTTGACTGCTTCCGCGACGATCCGGCGCAAGCGGGTTTCGTCCCGCCAAGGCGCCTTGGTAATCATCGGGCATTGTATCGCGTATTTTGATGCAAGCTTGCCGGCACGAAAAAGAAGGTGAGGGAGGAAGCGCCACCCGATCGTGCCTAGGCTACCAAATGGCCCGTGTCGATGAGGGAAGAGATGACTGGCTCGACTGTGTTTCGCCCGCCCGCAAGGGCAGCGTTCGTGTTTGCTTGTACCCTGGCGGCCGCACTGCCGGCCGCACTCGGTATGACGGCCGGCCCGGCCAACGCCGAGACACGTGGATGGGAGTCGCGTCCGTTCAAGGTGCATCTCAAGGCCGAGACCGGCCTGCTCGAAAGGGAACGCGCGGCCTTCGCCGCGCTTTCCGGTTCGGACCGGTTCCAGCGAGTCACCTCGCTGCCCGGCGCCGATACGACCATCGCCCCCGAGGTCAGCCTCGACAAAGCCGACGTCGGCACGCGCAGCATGCTGCGAGAGCTGAGCGATGAGGACGCCAAGGCGGCGACCGAGGCGTCCGGCGCGCGCGACGAGGTGCTGGCCAACCTGATGACCACCGATTTCGGCGCGGTCGCAGAACTCGATCAGATCCTGAGCGTCGAGGTCGGCCAGCGCGACGAACAGTGGCGCTGCCTGACCGAGGCGCTCTATTTCGAAGCCCGAGGCGAGAGCCTGCAGGGCCAGATCGCCGTCGCCGAGGTGATCCTGAATCGGGTCAAGACCGAGAACTACCCGGACACGATCTGCGGCGTGGTCCGCCAGGGCGAAGAGAACCCGAACGCCTGCCAGTTCTCGTTCATGTGCGACGGCAAGACCGAGGCGATTCGCAACAAGGCGAAGTTCGAGGAACTCGGCAAGATCGCCTGGGTGATGCTGCAGGGCAAGCCCCGCACGCTGACGGGGAACGCAACCCACTACCACGCGACCTGGGTGTCACCGCGCTGGGCCCGCAAGCTCGAGCCCACTGCCCGGATCGGCGCTCACATCTTCTACCGCTGACGCAGTACCCGGCCGGGATCCGAAGGCGGTTCCGGCCGGAGACCTGGCCTCATCGAGGCACCCGTCTGATCTTGGAACAGTCCACCACAGTCGCGTGTTCCGCACACCGGGCACCCGTCAGGTCGCGGCCTCCGCGGCAGGTCGATATGTGGGAGTTGATTCAGATCAAGGCTCGATTCCTGTTGCGCCGCAAAAAGCAATCTGAGACTTGCCGGGTAAAGTTCCCGGTCGGTGCCGGGTACGAACTCATTGCCGCCTGAGATCGAAAGGGTTCCGGGGGAAGATCATGGGATCTATCGTCAAGCTGGTCGTGTTCGCAGTGGTCGCGGTGCTGGCCGCCATCGCCGCAAACTGGGGCCATGACCTCGCCTACCAGATCAACGCGCTGGTCGTCCTGGCCTTCGCGTCAGTCTTTTTCATCTATACCGTCCGGACCATGGGCGAGCCCCGCGCTGCCGCAACCGGCTACATGGACGACGTGATCCGCGCCGGGGTCATCGCCACCGCCCTCTGGGGGATGGTCGGGTTCCTCGCCGGAGTCTACATCGCCTTCGAGCTGGCCTTCCCGGAGCTCAACCTCGGCCTAAGTTTCACCAGCTTCGGCCGGCTGCGGCCGCTGCACACCTCGGCGGTGATCTTCGCGTTCGGCGGCAACGCGCTGATCTGCTCGTCCTTCTACATCGTGCAGCGCACCTGCGCCGCGCGGCTCTGGGGCGGGAACCTGGCCTGGTTCGTGTTCTGGGGCTATCAGCTCGTCATCGTCCTGGCGGCGACCAGCTATCTGTTCGGCGGCTCCGAGAGCAAGGAATACGCCGAGCCCGCCTGGCATATCGATCTCTGGCTGACCATTGTCTGGGTCGCCTATCTGGCGGTCTACCTGGGCACTCTGATGAAGCGCAAGGAGCCCCACATCTACGTGGCGAACTGGTTCTTCCTCAGCTTCATCATCACCATCGCCATGCTGCATGTCGTGCGGAACCTCTCGGTCCCGGTCTCGCTGCTCGGCTCCGCCAGCTACTCGGCCTTCGCCGGTGTGCAGGACGCGATGACCCAGTGGTGGTATGGCCACAACGCGGTCGGCTTCTTCCTGACGGCAGGCTTCCTCGGCATGATGTACTACTTCGTGCCGAAGCAGGCCGAGCGGCCGATCTATTCCTACCGCCTCTCGATCATCCACTTCTGGGCGCTGATCTTCCTCTACATCTGGGCCGGCCCGCACCACCTGCACTACACCGCGCTGCCCGACTGGGCGCAGACGCTCGGCATGGTGTTTTCGATCGTTCTGTGGATGCCCAGCTGGGGCGGCATGATCAACGGGCTGATGACGCTCAACGGCGCCTGGGACAAGCTCCGCACCGACCCGATCATCCGTATGATGGTCATTTCGGTTGCCTTCTACGGCATGTCGACCTTCGAGGGACCGATGATGTCGATCAAGGCGGTGAACTCGCTCAGCCACTACACGGACTGGACAATCGGCCACGTGCACTCCGGCGCCCTTGGCTGGAACGGCATGATCACATTCGGTGCGCTCTACTTCCTGGTGCCCCGGCTGTGGAACCGCGAGCGACTCTACTCGCTGAGCCTGGTCAACTGGCACTTCTGGCTCGCCACCATCGGTATCGTGCTCTACGCCGCCTCGATGTGGGTGACCGGGATCATGGAAGGCCTGATGTGGCGCGAGTACGACGCCCAGGGCTTCCTGGTGAACAGCTTCGCCGACACGGTTGCGGCCAAGTTCCCGATGTATGTGGTGCGCGCACTCGGAGGCGTCCTCTACCTCAGCGGCGCTGCGATCATGTGCTTCAACCTTTGGCAGACGGTCCGGGGCAAGGTCAGCGGCAAGGCCGCTGGTGGCCCCGCCACCGTGGCCGCCGAATAAGGAGGGCGGACCATGAGCCTCAAGACCAAGCACGCGATCCTCGAGCGGAACGTCACGCTTCTGCTGATCTGCTCGCTCCTGGTGGTCACGGTGGGTGGCATCGTCGAGATCGCCCCCCTGTTCTACCTGCAGAACACGATCGAGAAGGTGGAAGGGATGCGGCCCTACACGCCGCTAGAGCTGGCCGGCCGACAGATATACGTCCGAGAGGGCTGCTATGTCTGCCACAGCCAGATGATCCGCCCGATGCGCGACGAGGTCGAGCGCTACGGTCACTACAGCCTGGCGGCCGAGTCGATGTACGACCATCCGTTCCAGTGGGGTTCGAAGCGCACCGGCCCGGACATCGCGCGCGTCGGCGGCCGCTACTCGGACGAGTGGCATGTGGATCACTTCCGCAACCCGCAGGAACTGGTGCCCGAGTCGGTGATGCCGCGCTATCCGTGGCTCGAGGAGACCCGGCTCGACTACCGCTATATCGCCGATCACCTCAAGACCAACCGGATTGTCGGCGTGCCCTACACCGACGAGATGATCGCGGCGGCCCAGGCGGACATCCATGCGCAGGTAGACCCGGACAGCGAAGGCGTCGACGCCTTGCTGGCCCGTTATCCCAAGGCTCAGGTCCGCAACTTCGATGGCCAGCCGGAGATCACCGAGCTGGATGCCCTGATCGCCTATCTGCAAATGCTCGGCACGCTGGTCGATTTCTCGACCTACGACGCCGTCGCGAACGCACGCTGATCGGAGGGGGAAACGATGGATAGCTACAGCTTCCTCCGCCAGCTTGCCGACAGCTGGGTTCTGCTGGCGATGGTGCTGTTTTTCATCGGCGCGATCGCCTGGGTGTTCCGCCCGGGCGCAAGGCAGACCCATGAGGACAGCGCCAACATTCCGTTCCGCAACGAAGAAACGCCGGGAGAGTGATCCATGGCCAAGCATGACACAACGGAACGCGACGATTTCACCGGCACCGAGACGACCGGCCACGAGTGGGACGGCATCAAGGAGCTCGACACGCCCCTGCCGCGCTGGTGGCTGTGGACCTTCTACGGCACCATCGTCTGGGGCATTGTCTATGTCATCCTTTATCCGGCCTGGCCGCTGCTGACCGCCGCCACGCCCGGCATCCTGGGATATTCCAGCCGGGCCGCGCTGCACACGGCGATGGCCGAGCATGTGGAGGCGCAGAGGTCCTTCACCGACCGGATCGCCACCGCGGAGATGGACGCGCTGGCGCAGGACCAGGAGCTGGCCCAGTTCGCCCGCGCCGGCGGCGCCGCGATCTACCGAACCTACTGCTCGCAGTGCCACGGTTCGGGCGCCACCGGGGCCAAGGGCTACCCGAACCTGCAGGACGACGACTGGCTCTGGGGCGGCACGCCCGAGGATATCCGCGTCACCATTGCCCATGGCATCCGCTTCGCCGGAGATGACGACACCCGGCTCTCGGATATGCCCGCCTTCGGCGCTGACGGGATCCTGACCGCCGACGAGATCGGCGCCGTCACCGACCATGTGCTTTCGCTCTCCGGGGCGGGGGCGCCGAACGAGGACGGGCGCGTTCTGTTCGAGGAGAACTGCGCGGCCTGCCACGGCGATGACGGAAAGGGGATCCAGGAACTCGGTGCACCGAACCTCGCCGACTCCATCTGGCTCTATGGCGGAGATCGCGACACGGTGCTCGCGACGGTCGGCAACTCGCGCCGCGGCGTCATGCCCGCCTGGGCGCATCGGCTCAGCGAGGCGCAGATCAAGCAGGTCGCACTCTACATCCACGACCTCGGCGGCGGTCAGTGAGCGACCACCGCTGCCGCCATCGAAGGCATTCGCGTTCAGGGCCCCGGCACGAAGGTGCCGGGGTCCCGTTCGTTCTGGCTCCGGTGCTCCGGCTTCGGCAACCTAGTCAGAATTTGATCCGAAGGTTCACCGATCCGAACTCGGAGAACGACCCCTGACCTTCAAACTCGGGGCTGCGCAGCACATGCGTGTAGGTCAGTTCGGCGCCACCGAACTGCAGGGCGATCCCCGCCTGAATATCGGCGACCAGCGGAAGCGCTTCGACACCGGGACCGTCCTCGAACGTATTGCCCTGGATGAAGATGTTGCGGCCGACCAGCCGTCCCTCGGCGCCAACGAAGAGATACCAGCCAAGCCCGTTGGTTTCCTCGAAGAAACCCGGTCCCGCGACAGCCGGCCGTACCCGGGGCGGACCGTAGTTGTCGTCGAGATTGTCACCGATCCGCAGCGTCAGCCCGGCGCTGGCCGAGGTATCCACGTTGCCGAGGGCCACGCTGAAATTCGGCGCCGCATCCACATCAAGATCCAGGAGCTCGAAGCCGAAATCATAGAGGAACCTGTACTTTCGTTCGTAGAGCAGACGAAAGCCGGGCTCGTTGTCGAGTTGGTCGTCCCAGCCCTTCGGGTCTGGTGATCCGATCGCCTGATGCACGGTGCGCTGCACCCATTCCGCCTGCGCCGCCGGCCCGACCACGCCGAAATCGAGCGCGATCGTATCCAGCCGATCGCCTCGGTCGGCAACGACGCCGAGTGAACCATAGAGAAACCCCGAATAGGGGCGGTCATCCGCGTCCGGAGGATCCCGCGATATGTCCGACGGTGTGTAGATGTTCTGGCCCAGCGCGTAGGCGGCATACCAATCCTCCGCATCGGTGAGCCAGCCGAGGTTGCGCCGGGCAATCCGCGCCCAGAGCGGAAGGTCGTTACGCGGTGTGAGGTAGTCGATGCGCGCACCATTGGTATAGTTCCGGTCGTCGCCGGCGAAAACGTCGTTCTCGTAGATGATCCCGAACGTGCCGCCTTCGGACACAGCGTGCGGCGCGCTGCCCGCGCCTTCGGCCAGCGTCCGAAGCGGAAGCAGAATCAAGAGTGCCGACAGGAATCCCGTCGCGAACCAAGATTTCATGCCGCTTCCCTCGCTGCCGCGCACCGTAGATACGCACTGCGAAGGATTCCGCAAGACGGCTGGCGCGGTACGTTACCCCGTTCGCTGCGGGGGGATCGCCGCCAGAGGACTTCAGATTCAGCCAGCGTCTCAGCCGCCGCCGCGTCTGGCCGTCGCCATGAGCCTCGAGGCGCCCGTCCTCCAGCGCGGTTGCGAGACGCAGATCGCCGCGCACGATCCGGATCATGTCCGGCAGGGTGCACGAAAGGTAGAGATCGATTTCGTAACCGGGATCCTCGAGGCAGAGCTCGCAGCCGCCATGCTGGTTCACGAACCACCACAGCGCCTTGTGAGGCGGCTGGTCGGTGAACTCAAGCCGGACGACAACGCGCCCCGCATCGAAGGCATCGGCCTTCACCGAGCGCTCCAGACTCCAGATCAGCAGCCCGAGGTCGACCTCGTGCTCGGCCAGCGTACGCCGCGCCCAGCGCTGCCCCCAGACCCCGAGGGCCTCGACCAGCGGCACGAATTCGCGCCCCGCCTCGGTCAGCCGATAGCCGGGCCCGCCGCTCCGATCGACGATGCCTTCCGCCTCAAGTTGCTTCAACCGCCGCGACAACAACGTCGGCGACATCAGCGGCACGCCGCGCTGGAGCTCCGAGAAGCGGCTCGCGCCGGTTGCGAGATCGCGGATGATCAGCGCTGTCCAGCGCTCGCAGAACAATTCGGCCGCCTTCGCGACGGGGCAGAACTGGCCGTAGGATTTCATGCAATCCTCCTGCCCCGATGATAGCCGTGCCCGGCCCGGCTTCAAACTACAGATTCTGGACTAAACCGGCCGCCCCGCTGCCGGTATCCCCGGTGAGACTCTGGGAAGGAGGTTGCCATGACCGACGAAATCATCAGATACAACGATACCGACGCCGCCGCGGGCCAGATCAGCCGCAGCGCCGCCGATGTCTACGAAGAGTTCTTCGTCCCGGCCCTGTTCGGCCAATGGGGACCACGGCTTGCCGAGGCCGCGGGAGTTGGGCCCGGCGATGCAGTGCTCGACGTCGCTTGCGGCACCGGCGCGGCGGCTCGCGCTGCGGCGGTCCTGGGCGGCCGGGTGACAGGCCTCGACCGCAATGATGGCATGCTCTCTGTTGCGCGGCGGGTGGCGCCAGCGATTGACTGGCAGACCGGCCGCGCCGAGGCACTGCCCTTCGCCGATGGTGCGTTCGACGCGGTTCTCTGCCAATTCGGCCTGATGTTCTTCGACGACCGCGCCGCGGCGCTGGCCGAGATGTGGCGGGTACTGAAGCCCGGCGGCCGCCTCGCCGCCGCAGTCTGGGACGCGGCCGAGAACTCGCCCGGCTACGCCGCGATGATCGCACTGATCGATCGGCTGTTCGGCGCACGGACAGCCAACGCGCTGCGCGCGCCCTTCGTCCTTGGCAACCGCGCTGAACTGACAGAGTGTTTCGCCGCGGCGGGCATCTCGCGCACCAGGATCGAGACCGTCGCGGGGACTGCCCGTTTCGCCTCAATCGAGGACTGGGTGACGACCGATGTCAGGGGCTGGACCCTCGCGGGGATGATCGACGATTTGGGCTTCGAGGCCTTGCTGGAGGCGGCCCGGAGCGACCTCGCCCATCTCGCTGCAGCCGATGGCGCTGTCGGCTTCGCGGCGCCGGCCCATGTGGCGATCGCGATCCGGCACTGATTGACCCGCTTGCCACTCGGGCGCGACTTTGTCTAGCTTCCGGTCCGCAGGAGAGAGTTCCGCCGATGTCGCTCGAAATCTGGATCGCCTTCGCTCTGGCCAGCGCCGTGCTGCTCGCCATTCCGGGGCCGACCGTAATGCTGGTCGTGTCCTACGCCCTCGGACGCGGCCGCGAGACCGCCTGGGCGACCGTACCCGGTGTCGCCCTCGGCGATCTCACCGCCATGACCGTGTCACTCGCCGGAGCGGGTGCGGTTCTGGCCGCGTCGGCGACCCTTTTCACGGCGCTAAAGCTCTTTGGCGCCGCCTACCTGATCTGGCTCGGCCTTGGCCTCTGGCGCGCGGCTCCCGAGCGGCTGGCGGTCGAGCCGGGCCGGCGCGGACCCCGCGACTGGCGGAAGATGTTCTGGCGGGCCTATGTGGTGACCGCGCTCAACCCGAAAAGCATCGTGTTCTTCATCGCCTTCGTGCCGCAGTTCGTGGTCGCCGGCGCACCGGTGCTGCCGCAGTTCGCCGCGATGACCGCCACCTTCGTGGGTCTTGCCGCCGTCAACACTGCGCTCTGGGCACTGCTGGCGGGCGAGATGCGCCAGCGGTTCGAACGACCGCAGGCGCTGCGGGCCGTCAACCGACTCGGCGGCGGCTTCCTGATCGGAGCTGGCGTGCTGACGGCACTGGCGCGCCGCACCGCGTGACCGCTTAACGATCGACGCCGCGATAGGAACGTGGTGCGATCGCCGGGGCGGGCGCGTTCGTCAGCGCCGCGTCCTCCTGCGCCAGCCGGTTGCGGCCAAGCGAGACCGCAAATTTCTCCGACAGGC
The DNA here is from genome assembly GCA_963700775.1 of uncultured Pseudomonadota bacterium. Taxonomy (GTDB): domain Bacteria; phylum Pseudomonadota; class Alphaproteobacteria; order Rhodobacterales; family Rhodobacteraceae; genus Thermohalobaculum. The sequence goes on along the minus strand of CAVOYU010000014.1, from coordinate 108,423 downwards.
CGGCGATGTCGCAGGCCAGGCTCTGGCGCTCGACGATCCGTCCGTCCGAGTACCGGGCGCACTCGCCGGCGGCATCGGCCGTCGCAACCTGCGACTCGACCGGAGCGATTGTCGGCGCCGCGGCCGGCTGCGCCGCCGCCTGACGCCGGAGGGCCTGGTAGGCGCTTTCGGTACGCTCGTTGAGCTCGGCGATCACCGACGTGTCCAGATAGCCGCTGGCCGGGAAGCTCCAGGCGGTCTGGAAATCGGCGATGGCGCCGCGGGTGCGGTCGCCGAACACGCCGTCGAACCCGTTTGGATCGAAGCCCGCAAGTGCCAGGCGCCGCTGGACGTTGATCCGTTGTGCGGCGGACAGTTCCAGGGCCAGCTCGGATTCCTCGGTCGGACTCAGATGCGGCTGTGCCGGTGCCGCGGGCGCATCGAATCCTGCCAGTTCATCCCGGCTCTGAAGCAGTCCGGGTTGAAGATTTGGCGCCTCGTCGCGCAGTACCGCCCCGATCGGGGGGAGCGGCGCGGCCAGCGACGAGATCGCCGCCGCGCGGGGCCCGGCGTCACCGGACTCGGGAAACATCACCGACGATGCAAGCTCCCGGGTGAGCTCCGGAACCGGGTCCAGTTCCGGATCGAAGCGTGGCTGCTCAGCGAGGTCGGCCGGTGGCAGCCTGACCGGCGTCGCGTCAGCCTGCACGGCGAGTTCGCCCGCCGACGGCTGACGAGCATAGGCCGGCAGGTCGGGTTTCTGGCTGATGGCGCCCTGGTCGGCATTGCCGATCTCGGCTACGGCGGCGGCCGCGAGGGCAAGGCCCAGATCCACCTGCGGCACATAGGCCGGAGCCGGGACGCTCTCCGCCCGAACCAGCCGCCAGTAGGGATCGTTCGTTGTCAGCGACCAGACCAGCGCAACGGACAGCCCGCCGGCAATTGTCAGGGCAGCGACCGAGCCACGCCCCGTCCCGCCAATTTTTCGCACGCCAGCGCGTGGCTGCGAATTCACTTCGCCACTCATGACAGACCCACATTCACCCCGCGGGTTGCCCCGCAATTTCTCGCTCCGGGCAGTTTATCCGAATTAGTTGCCGACAACAATAAAACCCATGAAAAAGGAACTGTTAACTGCGCCAATTTTAGAAAATACCCCAATAACGGGAAAATTGTGGCGCGCCAGCCTTATTTGATCAGGATCAAGGCTCCGCCTCGGCACGCATCCATTGTATCCTTCCGTTGATTCTCAATCATGGAGCGACCAGCAATGCCGGACGCGAACACCGCCGAGCCGGGGCTCTACGCCGCGAGGGAGCCGGTCTTCCCGAAAGCGGTGAAGGGCTTCTTCCGCCGACTCAAATGGTGGATCATGGCGGTCACGCTGGCAGTCTATTACGTCACTCCATGGATCCGCTGGAATCGCGGCCCGCACCTGCCCAACCAGGCGGTGCTCGTCGACCTTGCCGACCGCCGCTTCTTCTTCTTCTGGATCGAGATCTGGCCGCAGGAATTCTACTACGTCGCGGGGCTTCTGATCATGGCCGGGCTCGGCCTGTTCCTGTTCACCTCGGCGCTCGGTCGGGTCTGGTGCGGCTATGCCTGCCCGCAGACCGTCTGGGTCGATCTCTACCAGCATGTCGAACGCTGGATCGACGGCGACCGCAATGCCCAGTTCCGGCTGCTGAAGCAGCGCTGGAATGCAGAGAAGATCATGCGCCGGCTGGCGAAATGGTCGACATGGCTCGCCATCGCGATCGCCACCGGCGGCGCCTGGGTGTTCTACTTCGCTGACGCCCCGACGCTCCTGGGTGACCTCGTCCGTGGCGAGGCGCCCTCCGTCGCCTATGCCACCATCGGCGTCCTGACCGCCACCACATTCGTGCTCGGCGGATTCATGCGGGAGCAGGTCTGCATCTACATGTGTCCCTGGCCGCGCATCCAGGGCGCGATGCTCGACGAGAATTCGCTGATCGTCACCTACAAGGACTGGCGCGGCGAGCCCCGCGGCAAGCATCGCAAGCAGGAGGGAGCCGAGAGGCTAGGCGACTGCATTGACTGCAACGCCTGCGTTGCGGTTTGCCCGACCGGCGTCGACATCCGCCAGGGCCAGCAGATCGGCTGCATCACCTGCGCCCTCTGCATCGACGCCTGCGACGAGATCATGGCCAAGATCGGCAAGCCGCGCGGGCTGATCGACTATTGCACCTTGGTCGATGCGGGGCTCGAGCGCGCCGGCAGCCACCCGGTCGCGCCCTGGAGGCGTGTGATCCGGCCTCGCACCCTGCTCTACACGACCCTCTGGTGCCTGATCGGCATCGGTATGGTCGTGGCGCTGTTCATGCGCGACAGCATCGGCCTTTCGGTCGCTCCCGTCCGCAATCCGCTCTATGTGACGCTCTCGGACGGCGCGATCCGCAACGCCTATGACATCAAGGTCCAGAACATGAACGGAGAGCCGCACCGCTTCCGACTCTCTGCGAAATCGGAGCCCGAGCTGCGACTCGACATCCAGGGCCTCGAGGTCAACGACTTCGAGATCGCTGCCGACGAGGCCCGGAAGCTCCGCGTGTTCCTGCTTGCCCGCTCCTGGTTCGAGATGCCGGAGCGGACTTCGGTCGAGATCTGGCTCGAGGATCTGGTGACCCATGAGCGGACGCGCTACGAGACCTTGTTCCACGCCCCGGCGGGTAAGGAGTAAGGCGATGAGCGAGCAGGGACGGGCGAGCCGCAAAACCGCGCCGATCCGTCAGGTGACGGGTCGCAAGGTGCTGATGATGATGGTGGCGGGCTTCGGCATCGTCATTGCCGCCAACCTCGCCATGCTGTTCGCCGCGACCGGTACGTTCCCGGGTCTCGTGGTGCAGAACTCCTATGTCGCCAGCCAGGAATGGAACCGCAAGACCGAAGCCCAGCGCGCCCTCGGCTGGACGGCGGCATCGGACTATGCCGGCGGCATCCTGACCGTTCGGATGACTGGCCGCGACGGGGTGCCGGTGGCCGGGCTGTCGCTCAGCGCCACGGTCGGCCGTCCGGCCAGCACCCGCGAGGACATGACGCTCGATCTCGCCGAATCTGCGGGCACTTACTCCGCCGCGCTCCCGCTCGGTCCGGGTCTCTGGCGGATCGCACTGGCTGCCACCGATGCCTCCGGCGCAGCCTTCGCCGCCGAGGCCGAGTTCACCGTTCCCGGGACCCAGTGATGCGCGACGCGGCCGACACTGCGCCCAGCGCCGCCCCGATCATCGGCGGCTGTTGTGCCGACGGCCTTGCCGCCGCTGCGGTCGAGGCCCGCCATGCTTCGGCCGAACGCTGGGCACGCCCGGCCGAGGGCGGCGGCTCTGGAGTCGACCTCATGGTCCCGGGCATCTCCTGCGCCGGCTGCCTGGCAAAGATCGAGCGCGGGCTCGGCACCGCCGAGGGCATCGTCTCGGCACGGGTCAACCTGTCGCTCCGGCGGGTGCGGGTCATCTTCGACCCCGCAGCCACCTCGGTCGCCATGGTGCTCGACCGGCTCGCGGCGCTCGGCTACGAGGCCCGGCCCTATGACGCGGCGGCAATGACCGAGATCGACCGCGACAGCGTCGGGCGCGACCTGCTGGCCAGGCTCGCGGTGGCTGGCTTCGCGGCGATGAACGTGATGCTGCTTTCGGTTTCGGTCTGGTCCGGGGCAGAGGCGGCGACCCGCGACTTGCTGCACTGGATCTCGGCCCTGATCGCCCTTCCGGCGGTCGCCTGGTCCGGCGTCCCGTTCTTCCGCTCGGCGGCCTCGGCGCTGAAGGTGCGCCGCCTCAACATGGACGTGCCGATCTCGCTCGCCATACTGCTGGCCTCGGGCTCGTCGCTCTACGAGACGATCCACCACGGCCAGCACGCCTACTTCGACGCCGCGGTCGGGCTGATCTTCTTCCTGCTGATCGGCCGCTACCTCGACCACCGCACCCGGGCCATCGCCCGCTCGGCCGCGGCCGAGCTGACGGCGCTCTCGGCCCGCGCCGCGACCCTGATCGCCGCCGACGGCGCCCGCGAGACCGTGGCCATCGAGGATCTCGCCCCCGGCGCCCTGGTCGAGGTCGCACCTGGCGAACGCGTCCCCGCCGACGGCCGCGTCGAGGCAGGAACGAGCGATCTCGACCGCTCGATGGTCACCGGGGAGACCAACCCCGAGCCGGTCGCCGCCGGCGCCCTGGTCCATGCGGGAATGCTGAACCTCTCCGGTCCGCTCCGGGTCCGCGTCACCGCCGCAGGCGAGGCGACGCTGCTCGCCGAAATCGCACGGATGATCGAGAGCGCGGAGCGGGGAAAGACCGTCTACGACCGCTGGGCCGACCGGGCTGCCCGGATCTACTCGCCGGGCGTCCATTTCGTCGCGGCGTCCTCCTTCCTCGGCTGGCTCTGGGCCACGGGCGACGTGCACCGCTCGCTGACCGTCGCCATCTCGCTCCTGATCATCACTTGCCCCTGCGCCCTCGGCCTCGCCGTGCCGGCGGTGCATGCGGTTGCCGGCGGCCGGCTGTTTCGCCGCGGCATCTTCCTCAAGGACGGCGCCGCGCTCGAACGCCTTGCCAGGGCCGATATGGTGGTGTTCGACAAGACCGGCACCCTGACCGAGGGCCGGCCAGAGCTGGAAGTCAGGCCCGCCGGAGTCCGACCCGGCCTGGCCGGTGGCGGCGGCGCTGGCCTCCGCCTCGCGTCATCCGCTGGCATTCGCCCTGGCGGAGGCCGCCGACGCCCGAGGCATCGTGCCGGCCCGGGCCGACGACATCTGCGAGATCCCCGGCTCGGGTATCGAGGGCGTGCTCGGCGGTCAGCGCGCCCGCCTTGGCCGTGCCGAATGGGTCGGTGCCGAAGCCGGTGAGGTGACGGCGGTCTGGCTCCAGGCTGCCGGAGCGCCGCCGGTCGCCTTCACCTTCCAGGACGCGCCGCGCCCGGATGCGGCCGTGACCTGCGAGGCGCTTCGCGCCCGCGGCCTCGATCTGGCGCTCTTCTCCGGCGACGCCGCGACGCCCGTGTCAAGGATCGCGACCGCAACCGGCATCGCCGATGCCCGCGCCGGCATGTCTCCTGCCGACAAGCTGAAGGCGCTGGAGGAGCTCTCTCGCCAGGGCCGCCGGGTGCTGATGGTCGGCGACGGCATCAACGATGCTCCGGCCCTGGCGGTCGCGGACATCTCCATGTCCCCCGTGTCCGCCTCGGACGTCAGCCGCGCCGCCGCCGCCCTGGTATTCACCGGCGAGCGGCTGGAGCCGGTGGTCTATGCCCTCGACACGGCCCGCATGGCCCGGTCCCGGGCGATCGAGAACTTCGCCCTCGCGGCACTCTACAACGCCGTCGCCATCCCGGTCGCGATGGCGGGGCTGGTCACGCCGCTGATTGCCGCGCTCGCCATGTCGAGTTCCTCCATCGTGGTCACGCTCAACGCGCTCCGGCTCCGGGGAGCGAAGTGAACGTTCTCGCGCTCCTGATCCCGGTCTCGGTCGGCCTCGGGCTGCTTGGGTTGCTGGCCTTCCTGTGGGCGCTCCGGCACCGCCAGTACGACGACATCGAGGGCGACCAGGCGCGGATCCTTTTCAACGAGAAGGACCGGCCCGACGACTAGCCGCCCGGCCCGCCAGTGGCCGCTGGCGCAAAGGATAATTGTTGGGTAACTGTTGCCGCTGAGGCTGCCGGGCAGCAGGGTCCGAAGACAGGGCGCGCGGCGCCGAACGATGACAGCAGGAGACGCTCCGGATGAAACGCCGTCACTTCCTGCAGGCCGCTGCGGCCTGCGTCGCCGCCGGGTCTGCGCTGCCCGGCGCCGCAATCGCGGAAAGCGCCGCCGAACTTGAGGCCAGCGCCGCTGCGGCGCTCGAGCGCCTGAAGAAGACCGAGCCGGTCACCGACCAGATGATCGAGTCCGCCAAGGGCATCCTGATCTTCCCCGAGATCATCAAGGGCGGCCTGCTTGTCGGCGCCGCCGCCGGCGACGGCGTGCTCAGGGTCAATGGCAAGACCGATTCCTTCTACCGCTCGACCGCGCTCTCCTATGGCCTCCAGGCCGGTATCGAGAAGTTCGGCTACGTCATGTTCCTGATGGACGACGAATCGCTGCGCTACATGCGCGAGACCGATGGCTGGGAGATCGGTGTCGGGCCGACGGTCACGATCGCCGACGAGGGCTTTGCCCGCAAGTTGTCGACCACCACCGAGCGCAAGGGCATCTATGTCTTTTTCGTCAGCCAGAAGGGCTTCTTCGCCGGCGCCGGTATCGAGGGCAGCAAGATCACCCGCATCTCGAAGTGAGAGTCGGACCAGCGTGTCCTCTTGCGTGACAAGAGTTCCCTGACTAGGGTCAGGGAATGCTTTCGGATATCGACCATCTGCGGAGTTTCAACCGCGCCGTCACCCAGCGTATCGGCGCGCTGAGCACTGATTTCCTGGGCCGCCACCGGCCGCTGGGGGAATCGCGGCTGCTGTTCGAGATCGGCCGCGACGGCGCCGAGATCAGGCGGCTCCGCACCCGGCTCGGGCTCGATTCCGGTTACGCTGCGCGGATGCTGCGTGCGCTCGAGGCGCAGGGGCTGGTGCGGATCGAGCCCTCGCCGCGGGACGCCCGGGTCAGGATCGCACGGCCGACCGCCCGGGGGCTTGCAGAGCTCGACACCATCGACCGGCTCTCGGATGCGTCAGCCGAGGCCCTGCTCGCCCCGCTCGACCCGCCGCGCCGCGCCCGTCTGGTGGCCGCCATGGCGGAGGTCGAGCGGCTGATCGAGGCCACGGCCATCGAGATCGCCGTCGAGAAACCCTCCAGCGCCGAGGCGCACTGGTGCGTCGGCGAATACTTCGCCGAGCTCGACCGCCGCTTCGAGAACGGCTTCGACGCCGGCCACAGCGTCGCCGAGGATGTCGCCGAGCTGACCCCGCCGGCCGGCTGGCTGCTGCTGGCGCGGATCTATGGCGAGCCGGTCGGCTGCGGGGCGCTGAGATGCGACCCCCAGGGGTATGGCGAGATCAAGCGGGTCTGGGTCGCCGGGCGGCTGCGCGGCGTCGGCCTCGCCCGGCGCCTGCTCGCGGCACTCGAGGACCGGGCCCGCGCCGCCGGGCTGACGGTGATACGGCTCGACACCAACAAGGCGCTGGCGGAAGCGCAGGCGCTCTATCTTTCGTCGGGCTACCGGCCGATTCCGCGGTTCAACGACAATCCCTATGCCCATCACTGGTTCGAGAAGCGGCTCGACCAGGGCCGGAAATGACCCTTTCGCGGCGCGTCCGCACGCGGACGCAGGGTCAACTCATTGAAAACAAACGAAACCCCATGCGGCGCTGATTTATGGTTAATCAAGCGCTACCCGCGGGCACCCGCGCAAGCGCGGCGCACGGAGACGGCCGCGGGTTCCGATGCGCCGCGCGCGCGCCGCGTCAGTCCGGACCGGGTCGCCCGCTCATCCGGCGTCATCCCCGCGAAAGCGGGAAGCTGACGAAGTCGGCCGGAGATTCCCGTCTGCGCGGGAATGACGGTGGCGCACGCATGGCGACTCAGATGGAACGGACGCCGCGCTACCGGCCAAGCAGGCCCCAGGCCAGCTCCAGGAACTCGGCCATCTCGGCCGGATCCGGCTCCTGGCCGGTGAAGCTCACCAGATAGGGCTTCAGCAGCGAGAAGCGGGTCTCGAAGGGCTCGTTCTCGACCAGGGCGTAGTAGCCGATCTGCATGAAGTAGATGATCCGCGCGCGGACAAGGGCTTCGATCGGGGCATAGCCGTGCCGCTGGAACAGGTCACGGATCGCGGTCATCCGCGCCTCGTCGGCGGCATCGAGGCGGGCGCGCACCTCGGGCGAGCGCCGCGCCCATTCGCGCACGGCGAAGTCCAGCCGCGGATCGAACTGGGCCGGGTCGATGAAGCACTCGAACAGGTTCATCACGCCGCGGCAGATGTTCCCCGCCGGCCGCCCCGCATGCTCCAGCACCGCGCGGGTGTTCTGCCCCTCCCACATCGCCAGAAGCTGGTCCAGCAAATCGCGGCGGCTGCGGAAGTACCAGTAGAAGGACGAGCGCGAGACGCCGAGCTCGCCGGCGAGCGTCAGCACCTTCACATGGCTAACGCCGCGCTCGACCAGCACCCGCGCCGCGAGTCCCAGCCAGTCCTCGCGGGTGACCTTGACGTTGCCCTTGGGCGTGTCCGGGACTGCGTCCATCGCTCGACCCTACAATGTCTGGACATTAGTGTCTAGACTTGCCCGCCGACCGCCCCTAAGCTCGTCTTCCGACAAGCTGAGTCTGACGGGAGACAGCGATGAAATCCCAGTACCGTGTCGTGGTCATCGGCGGCGGCGTGGTCGGCGCCTCGGTACTCTATCATCTGGCGAAGTTCGGCTGGACCGACGTGGCCCTGGTCGAGCGCAGCGTGCTGACCGCGGGCTCGTCCTGGCACGCCGCCGGCGGCATCCATGCGCTCAACGCCGACCCGAACATGGCGGCGCTGCAGGCCTATACCATCGACCTCCTCTCCGAGGTCGAGAAGGAATCCGGGCAGAATATCAACCTGCACATGACCGGCGGCATCACGGTCGCCTCGGCCCCGGCGCGCTGGGAATGGCTGCAGTCGGCCTACCGGATCTTCCAGACCATCGGCATCGAGGACTGTCACCTGATGACGCCCGAGGAGATCAGGGAGCGCTGCCCGATCATGGACGTGACCGGCGTGATCGGCGGACTCTGGGCCGACCGCGAGGGCTATATCGACACCACCGGCGTGGTGCAGGCCTATGCCCGCGCGGCGCGCAAGCGCGGCGCCGAGGTGATAGAGCACAACAAGGTCGAGGAACTGCGCCAGCGGCCCGACGGCAGCTGGGACGTGGTGACCGAGAAGGGCACCATCCATGCCGAGCATGTGGTCAATGCCGGCGGGCTCTGGGCCAAGCAGGTGGGCCGGATGGCAGGGCTCGACCTGCCGCTGTCGCCGCTGATGCACCATTACTTCGTGACCGAGACGATCCCGGAGGTCGCGGCGCTGGACTTCGAGGTGCCGATGACGGTCGACCTCGAGGGCTTCACCTATATGCGCCAGGACCAGAAGGGGATCCTGGTCGGCATCTACGAGATCGACCACAAGCACTGGATGATCGACGGCGCGCCCTGGAACTACGGCATCGAGCTGCTGCAGGAGGAGCCCGACAGGATCGAGCGCGAGCTCGAGATGGCGTTTAACCGCTATCCGGTCCTGAACCATGTCGGCATCAAGAAATGGGTCAACGGCGCCTTCACCTTCTCGCCCGACGGCAACCCCCTGGTCGGGCCGGTGCGCGGGCTGAAGAACTACTGGCTCGCCTGCGCGGTGATGGCGGGGTTCCTGCAGGGCGGCGGGGTCGGCAAGACGCTGGCCGAATGGATGATCCACGGCGAGACCGAGGCCGATGCCTGGCCGATGGACAACGCCCGCTACGGCGACTTCTGCTCGAACCGGGAATACATCAGGCAGACCACCGGCCAGTTCTACTCGCGCCGCTTCGTGATGACCTATCCGAACGAGCAGCTCTGGGCCGGTCGGCCGCTGAAGAAGGCGCCGGCCTATGACGCGATGGAGGCGGAGGGCGCGCGTTTCGGCTGCTCCTGGGGGCTGGAGGTGCCGATCTATTTCGCGCCCAGGGACTTCGCCGAGACGCCGACGCTGAAGCGCTCGAACGCCCACGACATCGTCGGGGCCGAATGCCGCGCCGTGCGCGACAATGCCGGCATCATCGATATCTCCGGCTTCTCGCGTTATCTGGTCACCGGCCCCCGCGCCGGGGCCTGGCTCGACCGGATCATGGCGGGCAGGCTGCCAGCGCCCGGCCGGGCGCGGCTGGCGCCGATGCTGGCCCGCGACGGGCGGCTGAAGGGCGATCTCACCGTCTTCAACTGGGGCGACGGGACCTGGTGGATCATGGGATCCTACTACCTGCGCAACTGGCACATGCGCTGGTTCGAGGACCATCCGGAGGATCGCGTGACGGTGCGCGACATCTCGGACGCGACCGTCGGATTCGGGATCGTCGGGCCGCGCTCGCGCGACATGCTGGCGAGCCTGACGCATCAGGACGTCTCGGACGCGGCGCTGCCCTTCATGGGCTGCGCGACCCTGGATGTGGGTCTGGTCCGGGCCAGGGTCGGGCGCATGTCGGTCTGCGGCGAGATGGGCTTCGAGCTGAACTGCCCGGCCGCGGACCAGGTCACACTCTACCGGACGCTGAAGGAAGCCGCGGCCGAGTTCGGCGCCGCCGATTTCGGCTTCAACGCCATGCTGTCGCTGAGGATCGAGAAGAGCTTCGGGGTGTGGTCGAAGGAGTTCACCCAGCTCTACACGCCCGGCGAGACCGGAATGGACCGCTGGATCGACTGGACCAAGCCCGACTTCACCGGCAAGCAGGCGGCGCTGGCCGAGCGGGACGCCGGGCCGAAGCGGCGGCTGGTGACCCTGGAGGTCGCTTCGCCCGATGCGGACGCCAGCGGCTACGAGCCGGTCTGGGCCGAGGGGCGGCGGGTCGGCTACATTACCTCCGGGGCCTACGGCCATTGCGTCGGCAAGTCGCTGGCGATGGCGCTGGTCGAGCCCGGCTTCGCCGCGCCGGGGACGGCGCTGTCGGTCCATGTCGTCGGGGTCGAGCGGGGCGCGAAGGTGATCGAGCCGTCGCCCTGGGACCCGAAGGGCGAGCGGATGCGGGGATGAGATCCACGAGGTCCCGGGCCCGCCCCGGGATCTCGGCCTGCCGCGGAGCCTTGCCGCCCGGCGGCGCGAGACCCCGGGCCGCGTCCGGGGAGTATTGCGTTTGATCGATTTTCACCCTGGAGCACACCGGTAGCATCATGACCGAGACCGCGCGCAACGTCCGCCCGCACCGCCGCCGCAGCGCAGCCCCGGCGCCGGCGCGCGCCACGGACTACGGCCATCTGTCCAACCGCCTGCCGCGCGCCGAGGTCTTCTCCACCGACCAGGTCGCCGCCATCCACGAGACCGCGCTCCGGGTGCTCGAGGAGCTGGGCCTGCGGGTCCTGCTGCCGGAGGCGCGCGAACTCTACCGCGCCGCCGGGGCGCTGGTCGACGAGGACAGCCAGATGGTCCGCATCGGCCGCGACGTCATCGCGGAGGCGATCCGCACCGTGCCGGACCGCTTCACCCTCCATGGCGGGAGGCCGGGGCGCGACATTCCCGTCGGCGGCGACGATTTCATGTTCACCGCCGGTGCCGGCTGCCCGAACATCACCAGCCTCGACCGCGGGCGGCGGCCGGGGACGATGGCCGACTTCACCAACTTCGTGAAGCTTCAGCACGGCTTCGAGGTGCTGCCGAAGCTCACCGCCTGGATCGAGCCGCAGGACGTGCCGATCGCGACCCGCCATCTCGAGACCACCCGCGCGCAGCTCACGCTTTCAGACAAGGTGCCCTTCGTCTTCGCCCGCGGCCGGGGGCAGGTCGAGGACGGCTTCGCCATGATCCGCATCGCCCGTGGCCTCGACGAGACCGCCTTCCGCGACCGGCCGTCGACCATCACCATCATCAACACCAACTCGCCGCGGCAGATCGACAAGCCGATGGCCCGCGGCATCATCGACTTCGCCCTCTGGGGCCAGATCTGCGTGGTCTCGCCCTTCTGCCTCGCGGGCGCCATGGCGCCGATCACCATCGCCGGGGCGCTGACGCTGAGCCACGCGGAATGCCTGGCCGGGATCGCGCTCGGCCAGCTCGCCCGGCCCGGCGCGCCGATGATGTACGGCGCCTTCTCGTCGAACGTCGACATGAAGTCCGGCGCCCCGGCCTTCGGGACACCCGAGCACATCAAGACCAACCTTGCCGCCGGACAGCTCGCCCGGCACGTGAACATGCCCTGGCGGGTCTCGACCGGAGCGGCCTCCAACGCCCCGGACGTTCAGGGCGCCCAGGAGACGCTGCTCGGTCTCTGGGGGGCGCTGCTGGCGGGGGGCAACATGATCACCCATGCGGCGGGCTGGCTGGAGGGTGGGCTGACCATCTCGCAGGAGAAGTTCATCACCGACATCGAGGCGCTGCAGGTGGTGGCCGAGGCGCTGCAGCCGGTGCCCTGCGGCCCGGACGAGATCGGCTTCGAGGCGATCGCCGAGGTGCAGCCGGGCGGACATTTCTTCGCCGCCAGGCAGACGATGGAGCGCTACGCCACCGCCTTCTACGAGCCCTTCGTGTGGGACTGGTCGAATTTCGGCCAGTGGGCCGAGGCGGGGTCGAAGACCGCCACCGAGCGCGCCCGCGAGATCTGGAACCGGCGCCTGGGCGAGTTCGTGCCACCGCCGCTGGATCCGGGCATCGCCGGGGCGCTGGACGATTTCGTCGCGCGCCGGAAGGCGGAGGGCGGCGCGCCGCCGCTCGATTGAGGCGGCGGCGCGTCCGGTTCCGGAAGGCGCGATCCCCGGCCCCGCGGCCGGCAGGGCGGGGTTCTTGCCCGCCGGCCGCGGGAACCGGGGCCGGTCACCGCAACAGGGTTACCGGACCAGGGCGTAGTGCCAGGCCGGACGTCCGGGCACGCCGCCGGCGCAAAGCCCGAAATCGTTGTTCGACGACATGTCGATGTTGATCGCCTGCACCGACATGCCGTGGATGCCCACATTCTTCGAGGTGAACTTGACCTCTCCTCCGGAGACGATCCGCAGCCCGTGCCACTCGCCCTGGGCGGCCAGGTGGACATCTCCTGGCGTGTAGATCTCGAGGCCGCCGCCGTCGGTGCAGTAGTCGGCACGGCCAAGCGTGGACTGGGCGGCCATGTGGATCGCGGCGTTGCTTCCCGTATAGTCCGTCGCAAGGACCGCGTCCTCGATATGGGTGCCCGACGACGAGTGGATCCGGCAGGTCGCAACGATGACCACCTGCTCGATCAGGACCCCCGGGAGCTGGACCTGGCCGTTGCAGTTGAGGACGTAGACGGTCATCGGCGTCAGGGTTGGCGGCAGGCTTCCGCTCGGCGGCTCCTCGATGGTAACGCCCCCGGCGACCTGAAGATCGCCGCTCGCGTCCTTGGTCACCATGAATTCGGGCAGGTAGTCGGGGTCGAGGCGCCTCAGGCCGGCGATGATATCGCCCAACCGCGCAATATCCTTCGGCCAGAGATCGCCCTCGACCTTGGCATCGCACAGACCCGTGTTGTTGTTGCAGAGGTTCTGGCGGTTCGGCAGCCAGTTGAGATCGGGCATGCTGACCTGCACGCCGAGCTCAAAAACGTTGCCGTTCTGCAGGTCGACCGCGTGGTTCTGGCCGGGATCGACGATGACATTCTGACCGTGGATGCAGATGTCGTTGTAGTAGCCATTGTTGCTCCTCATGTCGGTCGTGTTGAGGGCAACGAAACCGTCGTTGATGCAACTCGGCACGCCGCGCGCGGCGACCGCCTCGACGCTGATGTTGAAGCGGGTCGCGTCGATGCCGGCGAATGCCAGGATCGGCAGGAAGGCGGTCGCCAGCGGGTTGTTGTTGTCGCTGTCGCGCCGGGTCACAGCGCGCACCGCATTCGGCGTGGCGCCGCCGGGAGTGAAGGTCCGGGCGGCGAAATCCCAGGTACCGACGGTGACCTCGGCCGGGTTCAGCACCCCGCCGTTGATCTGCACATCCATGTTGTCGACCGAGTAGGCCATCGCCTGGTTGACGACATCCGCCTGGTCCGAAAGCGAGATCACCCCGGCCAGCGCCGAAGCGTCCGCCGTGCTTTGCAGAAGGGTCTGATTCCGGAAGGCGTCGCTCATGTCGACGGCAATGCCGCCCAGTGCGACATAGAGCATGAACCAGGTCAGCGACCAGACAGTGTAACCGCCGCGATCATCGCGGATGAAGCTGGAAAAAGACTGTATAAACACGACGCACTCCCTGCGGTAAACCACATGTCACTCAGACGCACAGGAGCTGGCGAATCGTTTTTTAGATTCTTTTCTTTTGCCAAATTACCACGCGAATACACGCAATGGTAGAATTTCAACAAGCACACTCGCGTGATCGACCAGCGCTTCAGGCGCGATCCGCCGCCGGATTCCTCCGGACCGCACAAAATGAACGCGGCCGGCGGGATAACCCGCCGGCCGCGCTGTGCGTTTCGGTGGAGTAAGCGTTCCGGGCCTACTGGACCAAGGCGTAATGCCACTCGAACGGTCCGGCGAAGTCGCCGCCCACGCAGTACGACCAGTCGCCATTCGATGTCGCAGTGATGTTATTCCCGGCCTGCGCGGAGACGCTGAACACACTATTGTTGGCAGTGAATTCGATGTCCCCGCCAGCAATCATCCTGAGACCGTAGACATCCGGTCCGGCCGCGACGTGCATCGATGCCTTCGTGATCATTGTCACCTGGCCTTCGCCGCCGCCGACACTGCAGAAGTCGCCGCTGCCGATCTGCGCGTCCGAGGCGAAATGGATGCCGTTCTGCGGATAGGGGTCCTGCCCGTTCGCGGTGAACGATGACGCCAGCACTACATTCCGAAGCCACACCGAAGTGCCGGTAATCTTGCAGTCACCCACGATGACCACGTTTTCGATCCACACCCCACCCGGCAATGTGACCGCGCTGCCGCCGGACGCAGCTGGTGATGTAGACCGTGTCAGGCAAGTAGGGGCCTGCGAAGCTGCCGCCGATATGCTGAACTGGATCTTCAGAATCATCGTTCCCGTGCCGGACCCGTCGTCCGTCAGAACATAGGCAGGTGCATAATCGGGATCGCTCGCAAGGAGACCTGCGATGTACTCGTCGATCGCATCCTGCGACGCGTCCTTCGCCCAGAGATCGCCTTCGCCAACCGCTTCGGCCAATCCGGTATTGTTGCTGTAGACGTTCGGGCGACCGTTCATCATGTCCAGGTCGGGCATGGTGAGAATAGAGCCGGGATCGATCGTGTTGTTGTTCTGGATGTCGATCGCATAGTCATGGCCAGTTGATCCGAATAGATATTCTGCCCGTGAACGCATATATTATCGAAATGGTTGTTTGAGGTCACGTCCGACCTGTTGTTGGCGACCAGCCCGTTCTTGGTAAGGCAACTCGGAACGTTCTTGGCCGCGATCGCCTCGACGCTGATGTCGAACAGCGTCGCGTCGATGCCGGCGAAGGCCAGGATCGGCAGGAAGTTGGTCGCCAGCGGGTTGTTGTTGCTGCGGTCGCGCCGGGTCACCGTGCGCACCGCGTTCGGCGTGGCGCCACCGGGAGAGAAGGTCCGGGTGGCGAAATCCCAGGTCCCGACGATCACCTCGGAATCCTTCAGGACATGGCCGTTGATGTTCATGTCCATATTGTCGACGGAATACGCGAGCGCCGCCGTGACCGCCGCGTTCTCGTCCGGCAGCTCGATCACGCCGGCCAGCGCTGAGGCGTCGGCGGTCGACTGCAGGATGTTCTGGTTGCGGAACGCGTCACTCATGTCGACGGCGATGCCGCCGAGCGCCACATACAGCATGAACCATGTCAGCGACCACACCGTGTAGCCGCCGTTCTCGTCACCGATAAAGGTACGGATACTCTTACTCGACACAACCGTCTCCCTTCGCTTGCATCCGCCCGGCCATGCGGCGGGCAGCAGTCTGTCCGGCCAGCGACCCCGCGGGCGCCGGGGCCCCGGGTCACTCGATCAGCGGCTCCTTGCGCATCGTCACCTCGGCCAGCAGTTCCCTGCCGAAGATCGGCTGGAAGAAGAAGCCGAACACGCCGGCCTGGCCCATGCTGAGCACGATCCGCACCGTCACGTTGCCGCCGAACTCGGGCTCGATGAAATAGGTCCGCTGGCCCATGAACAGGTGATCGGCGGCATAGGCGCGCACCTGCTCGGGGGTCGTGAACTCCTTGGTCGACATCCGGCGCGCCGCATCCCGCGCGACGTTCCACATCTCGGACCGCGTGTAATAGACCACGCTCGCATCCGTGATCAGCACCATCACGAACACGAACGCCGGAACCAGCGTCACGAACTCAATCGTGACCGCCCCATAGTCGTCCCGCAGAAATGCCAACACGCACCGCATCCTCGAACCCTTCAGTCACCCGCATCCCATCACGATCGCTTAACCGGCATACCGAATCGAGATGCATCCTTAAGTATATGTTAAAACGCCGATTCACACTAACAGGTTGAGTGAACTTTTTCGTTTAACTTCAAGACCTTTCCGAGAGAGTCATTTTGTTCCAGGGAGATACGCGGCGCTTGTCCATGCAGCGAACCGGATCCTGCTGCGGCCAAAGTCAACCGAATTCAAGGAAACGGCAGCCAGAACTTCACGCGTCGGCTCATCGAGCGGAACACGAGCGTTCGGGGAAATTCATTCCGGACCGCCGCGACCTGCCGGGCGCCTTACTTCTTCGGGCCGCCACCGTTGCCGCCGCCGTTGCCGCCGCCGTTGCCGCCCGTGGAACCGCCCGTCGAACCGCCAGTCGAGCCGCCAGTCGAGCCGCCAGTCGAGCCGCCAGTCGAACCGCCGGTCGAACCGCCAGTCGAACCCCCGGTCGAACCACCCCGTTGCCACCCCGTTGCCACCGCCGTTGCCGCCTCCGCTGCTTCCGCCGGCGCTGGCGATGAGGTTCGGCTCGGACCGCATCGCGACCCGGGTGGTCAGCGCGCGAGGCAGGATCTTCTGGATCATGTAGCCGAACGGCACCACCTCGTCGGCCGGCACCGAGATGCGCACCGCCATGGTCGTGGCAGTGTCGTACTCGACATCGACCGTGTAGGACAGGTTGCCGAGCCGGCCGATGGCATAGGTCTCGGCGGCCGCGGTATCGGGCAGCGCACCCGAGGTCAGCCGCCGCGCGGTATCGCGCGCCACCGTCGACATCTCGGTATGGGCGTAATAGAGCAGGCTCGCATCCGTGATCGTGATGATCAGGATGAACCACATCGGGAACCACACCACGAACTGAATCGTCTGCGATCCGCGATCGTCCCGGAGAAAATCATTTATGCCGCGCATCGCTTTGACTCCACGCACCGCTACCTCGCAGTCGCTCGACCGCGAATCATAACTCTCCCTTAAGTATACGGTAAAGCGCCCGTTTACACTATTGAGGAGAGTAGGTGCTCGATTTCAGGTATTGGGCTACTTAAAAACGCGTTTGGAATCCGAGGCTTGCCGAGTCTGTCGCGCTTTATGAAATAAAATCAAGATTTCAATTCAATACCAATGCATGAGCTTCGGCCGCAATCTGCCACTCTCGCGGCCAGTCTTACTTCCGGATCAAGCATCTCGCGGAAACCAGCAGGTTGTCCCCAAATAAACGTCCGGCGGTCGAGCCTGACCTGCGGCCATCGGCACCGGTCACGACAGCGGGTTCGGTCCCGGTCGGCAGGATCCGGCAGATTGACTTGGGCGCCGATCCGATGCCAATTGCCGGGCCAGTTGCACGCCGCCGCGCCCGGCGCCGGCCGCAGGGAGCCCGATGCGCTTCCCGGTCGAGTGCGCTTCCCGGC
Organism: uncultured Pseudomonadota bacterium; assembly: GCA_963700775.1. Lineage (GTDB taxonomy): Bacteria > Pseudomonadota > Alphaproteobacteria > Rhodobacterales > Rhodobacteraceae > Thermohalobaculum. The sequence continues at coordinate 91,028 of CAVOYU010000014.1, read as the reverse complement.
CGAATGCGTATTCCGGATTTTCCCGATGCCGACGACCGACCACCTCCAGCCGCCCGCCGGCGCGCGCCTCTGGGCGGCGCTGGTCTTCAGCGGGCTGGTCTGGGGTGCGACGGGACCGGTCTCGAAGCTCTCGGTCTCGACCGGCAACCACCCGCTGGCGATCAACTTCTTCACCGCGGCCCTGGCCTCGCTGCTGCTGGCGGCAGTGCTGGCGGCGACCGGCCGGCGGCTGCCGCTGGACCGCCGCTCGGTCGCGTTCTTCCTGTTCTGCGGCCTGCTTGGCACCGCCCTGCCCGGCACCGTCTCGCTGTTCGGCTACCGGCACCTGCCGGTCGGGGTGATGATGATCGTGCTGGCCTTCGTGCCGATGGCGACCCTGCTGCTGGCGCTGCCCCTCGGCCTCGAGCGGCCGCAACCGCATCGCCTCGCCGGCCTCGCCCTTGGCGCCGGGGCGGTGCTGCTGATCGCCCTGCCGGACGCCAGCTTGCCAGTCGCGGGCCAGGCGATCTATGTCGCCCTGCCGGTGATCGTCGCCCTCTCCTATGCCGGCGAGAACGTCTATATCGCCAGCGCCCGGCCGCCGGGATGCGATGCGGTTACCGTGCTCTGCGGGCTGAGCTGGGCCGCCACCCTGCTGCTGGCACCGACCCTGCTGTTGCCCGGCGTCTGGTTCGACCCGCTGCGCCTCGGCCCGGCCGAGCTGGCGGTCGTCGTGAATACCGGGCTGCACCTGATCGCCTACTTCACCTATATCTGGCTGATCGGTCATGCCGGGCCGGTGTTCGCCGCCCAGATCGCCTATGTGGTCACCGGCTTCGGCGTCGTCATCGGCATGGTCGTCGAGGGCGAGCGCCACTCGCCCTGGATCTGGGCCGCCCTGGCGCTGATGTTCGCGGGCCTCGCGCTGGTCAAGCCGGCACGGTAAGGCGCGCCGCGCCGGCCCCAGCGGTCAAGTGGGCCTCACGGCGGTGGTGACGTAGTTGACCGAGAGGTCGCGCTCCGAGACCCGCCATTCCCAGGCCAGCGGGTTGAAGGCGAAGCCCTTGGCGTCGACCGGCCGGAGTTCCGCCCGCTCCAGCATCGTCTTCAGCTCGGACGGCACGATGAACTTCGACCAGTCATGGGTGCCCCGCGGCAGCCAGCGCAACACATGCTCGGCGCCGACGATGGCCAGCATGAAGCTTTTCGGGTTTCGGTTGATGGTCGATGTCACCATCAGCCCGCCGGGCCGCACCAGCCGGGCGCAGGCGTCGAGATAGGCCTGCGGGTCGGGGACGTGCTCGATGACCTCCATGTTGAGGACCGCGTCGAAGCTCTCGCCGGCTTCCGCCAGCGCCTCGGCGGTGGTCACCCGGTAGTCGATCTCCAGCCCCATCTTCTCGGCGTGGAGCCGGGCGACGGGGATGTTCCGCGCCGCCGCGTCCGCCCCCAGCACCTCGGCACCCAGCCGCGCCATCGGCTCGCAGAGCAGCCCGCCGCCGCAGCCGATGTCGAGCAGCCTGAGCCCCTCGAAGGGGCGCAGGCTCGCCGGGTCGCGGCCGTGCTGGGCGGCGATCTGCGCCACCGCGTAGCCGAGCCGGCACGGGTTCAGCATGTGCAGCGGCCGGAACTTGCCGTTCGGGTCCCACCACTCGTCGGCCATCGCCTCGAACTTGGCGATCTCGGCCGGGTCGACCCCGGTTCGCTCCGCACTGCCCGGCACCGCCATCCGGTCCTCCGTTTCGCTGCGCTCCGCTTGCATCAACGGCGAAGCATGACATAGTTCATTCCATAGCCCAGTCAGCGGGCCGGCACCATGGCGCCGGTCGCCGCGCCCGGAACCCGGAGGCAGTCCATTGCTGCAAGGCCCCGACGTCAGGACGGCGCCCCGGCTCTATCCGGCGATCGAGCCCTACCGGCGCTTCCACCTGCCGGTCGGCGACGGGCACGAGCTCTACGTGGAGATCTGCGGCACCGAAGGCGCCACCCCGGTGCTGGTGCTGCATGGCGGGCCGGGAGCGGGGATCAGCCCCTTCATGCGCCGCTTCTTCGACCCGGCGCGCTACATGATCGTGCTGTTCGACCAGCGCGGCACCGGGCGCTCGCTGCCCCATGCGAGCCTCGAGGCCAACACCACCTGGCATCTGGTCGAGGATATCGAGCGCCTGCGCGCCCATCTCGGTGTCGAGCGCTGGCACCTGTTCGGTGGCTCCTGGGGCTCGACCCTAGCGCTGCTCTATGCCCAGCGCCATCCGGAGCGCGCCTCGGCGCTGATCCTGCGCGGCGTCTTCGCCATGACCCGGGCCGAGCTCGACTGGTTCTACGGCGGCGGCGCGGCGCGGTTCTTCCCCGAGGACTGGGCCGAATTCGTCGCCCCGATCCCGCCGGAGGAACGGGACGATCTGATCGGCGCCTATTACCGCCGCCTGTCCGGGGGCAACGAGGCGGCGCAGACCCGTTTCGCCCGGCCCTGGGTGCGCTGGGAGACCGCCACGGCGGCACTCCGCCCGTCGCGTGCCGGCTTCATCGACGCGGCTTACGCCCGCGCCTTCGCGCGGATCGAGAGCCATTTCTTCTCCCACGGCGGATGGCTCGAGGAGGACGGGCAGGTGCTGCGCGACATGGCCCGCATCCGCGGCGTCCCCGGCGTGATCGTCCAGGGCCGCTACGACATGATCTGTCCGCCCGAGACCGCCGCTCGGCTCGCCGCCGAGTGGCCGGCCGGGGTGCTGAAGCTGGTCGACGACGGCGGCCATGCGCTGTCCGAGCCGGGCATTGCCGCCGAGCTGATCCGGGCGACCGACCGGCTCGCCGATCAGCGTCAGAGAGAGAACGAGTGAGTTTCCGCGCCGAGGCGCAGGCCCTGTTCGATGCCATGGGCGAAGCCTACCGGGCCGGCGATGCCGCCCGCTGCGCCGCCTTCTGGACCGAGGACGGCGCGGTCTTCTCGCCCTGGGCGCCGCCGGCGCGGGGCCGCACAGCAATCGAGGCATTGCACCGCATCTGGACCGCGGCGCCCGATGCCGGACGCAAACGCCTGACGGTGATCGATGCCGGCAGCGAGGGCGGGCTCGGCTGGTGCCTGGTCGAGTTCTCCGAGGGCGACCCGGCGACCGCCGGCTGCTCGCTCGGCGTCCTCGAGCGCCAGCCTGACGGGCGCTGGCTGATCCGCCTCAGCAGCCTGAGCGGGGCGGCGGAGGCTTAGCGGGGAGCCAGCGGGGCCCGTTCACCGCCAGCCGGAAAAGGCCATCGCCCGGGTCGAATGGCGGCAGATATCATGCAGCAGGCCAAAACCGCCCGCCGCGCCGGGGCTGCGGCGGCCCAGCTTGTCCGCGACCTCGGTCCGGGTCACGCCGGCATCGGCGAGCAGCCGGTCGTCATGGCCCAGCAGGCCGCGGAGCTCGTCGCGGCGGCGCTCGGAAGCCAGCCATGCACGAAGGCGAAGAGCAATGAGTGTCAGCATGGCGGTCTCCTTTCCTGGTCCATCGCGGTGCAAGAGGCACTGGGGTGCTTGACGGTGATTATGGCGTCGGCGCCGGTTCAGTAAATCGAAATCAATTGACGATTTCATTTAGGTCTGATGAACGTTGTTCGATGAAGGACTCAACCTATCCGCCCGCTCCGGGGGCGACACTCGACATCGACGTGATGAAAACCCTGGTGGCGATTGCCGAGACCGGATCCGTCACCGCCGCGGCGATGCGCGTGGCGCGCTCGCCCGGGGCAATCTCGATGCAGGTCAAGAAGCTGGAGGAGACGCTGGGCCGTCCGCTGTTCGAGCGCTCGCGCCAGGGCATGGAGCTCAATGGCGACGGCGAGCGCCTGCTCGGCTATGCCCGGCGCCTGGTCGATCTGCACCGCCAGGCGCTCGACGCGTTCCGCGCGCCGGAGCTTTCGGGCGTCGTCCGCGCCGGCATCATCGACGACTTCGGCGGCATCCGCCTTTCCGAAGTGCTGGCCGCCTTCGCGCGGTCGCACCCGCGCGTGACCGTCGATGTGGTGATGGGACTCGATTCCGATCTGGCGGCCCGGATCGAGCGGGGCGAACTGGATTTCGCCGTACTTACCCCGGGCGGCGACGTGCCCTGGCGCGGCACCGACAGGGTGCTGCATGACGAGCCCCTGGTCTGGGTCGGGCGCAGCGGCGGCCGCGCCTGGCGCGAGCGGCCGCTGCCTCTGGCCGTCGCCGCGGCCGGCTGCGCCTGGCGCCGCGATGCGGTCGAGGCGCTGGAGGGCGCCGGCATTCCCTACCGGGTTGCCTATGTCTCCGAGTACTACGAGGCCCAGAAGGCGGCCATCGGGGCCGATCTCGCGGTTGCGCCGCTGCCGCGCAGCATGATCGACCCGGGCCTGGTGCAGCTCCGCGCGGCCGAGGGGTTGCCCGCGATGGGAAGCTGCCGGATCGGACTGCGGTTCGGCGCCGAGCCGTCCGCCGCCGCCCGCGAACTGGCCGAGCGGATCGCCGAGAGCTACGGCTCCGGCGCCCGGGTGCGGGGCGCCGCGTGACGGCCGGGGCGCTGAGCGGCCACGTCGTCCTGATCACCGGTGCCGGCGGGACAATCGGCCGGGCGACGGCCGCGGCCATAGGCGCCGCGGGCGGGACAGCGGTGAGGACCGATCTCAGGGCTGGCGAAGGCATCGACCTCGCCCATGATGTGACTTCCGAGGCGGACTGGGCGCGGGTGGGCGCCGAGGTCGAGGCACGCCACGGCCGGCTCGACGGGCTGGTCAGCAATGCAGGCATCGCGATCCTCGGTTCGATCGAGGATACCAGCCTCGCCGACTGGCGCCGGGTGATGGCGGTCAACGCGGACGGCGTCTTCCTCGGCTGCAAGGCGGCCTGGCCGCTGCTGAAGCGCAGCCGCGCGGCCTCGATCGTCAACCTCTCCTCGGTCTCGGGGCTGGTCGGCGGCGCCAACCTCGCCGCCTACAACGCCTCCAAGGGCGCCGTGCGCCTGCTGACCAAGTCGGTCGCGCTGCACGGCGCCCGGCTCGACCCGCCGATCCGCTGCAACTCGGTGCATCCGGCCTTCGTCGAGGGTGCCATGGTAGAGCAGATCGCGGGCTCCGCCCGCGACCCGGCGCGGGCGCGCGACAAGATGGCGGCCGCGATCCCCATCCGCCGCCTCGCCCGCCCCGAGGAAATCGCGGCCAGCGTCGTCCACCTGCTTTCTCCGGCGGCCGGCTTCGTCACCGGATCGGAGTTCGTGGTCGATGGCGGGTTGACGGCAGGTTGACGCGGGCATCGGCCCGGCGCAAAAGCCGCTGAAACCCGCAAGGTGATCCGAGATGCGCGTCCTGTCCTATTTCCTCTCCCGCATGGTCCGGCACGGCACCATGACCGTCACCGGTCCGGACGGCGCCAGCCGGACCTTCGGCGGCGAGGGGCCGGGCCCGGACATCGCCATCCGCGTCATCGACCCGGCGCTGGACCGCAAGCTGATCCTGAGCCCCCGCCTCGCCTTCGCCGAGGCCTATATGGACGGCGGGCTCGAATTCACCAGAGGCGGGCTGCGCGACCTGATGCAGCTCTACCAGGTCAACAAGGCCCGGCGCCGGCGCAGCGCCGCCGAGGCCGGGTGGCGCCGCTCGCTGCGGCTGGTGCGCCAGTTCGCGGCCCGCAACAACCCGATCCGCGCCCGGCACAACGCGGCGCATCACTACGACATCGGCAACGATCTCTACCGGCTCTTCCTCGATGCCGACATGCAGTACTCCTGCGGCTACTTCCCGCGCGGCGACGAGAGCATCGACGACGCCCAGATCGCCAAGAAGCGCCACATCGCCGCGAAGCTCATGCTCCGTCGCGGCCAGCGGGTGCTCGACATCGGCTGCGGCTGGGGCGGGATGGCGATCTATCTGGCGAAGACCTCGGGCGTCGAGGTCCTCGGCGTCACCCTCGCCGAGGAGCAGCTCCGCCTCGCCCGCGAGCGGGCGGCGGCGGCGGGCGTCGCCGACCGGGTGCGCTTCGAGCTCCTCGACTACCGCAAGGTCGAGGGCGCGTTCGACCGCATCGTCTCGGTCGGCATGATGGAGCATGTGGGCGCGGGCCAGTTCGACACCTATTTCCGCACCGTCTCGCGCCTGCTGAAGCCGGACGGGGTGGCGCTGATCCACTCGATCATGACCACCCGGAGCCGCAGCCACACCGACCCCTTCACGCAGAAGTACATCTTCCCCGGCGGTTACGTCCCTTCCGCCTCCGAGACCCTGGCGGCGGTCGAGGGCAGCCGCCTGTGGCTGCTCGACTTCGAGGTCTGGCGCAAGCACTACGCCTTTACGCTCCGGCACTGGTACGACCGCTTCATGGCCCGGCGCGACGAGGCCCGGGCGATGTACGACGAGCGCTTCTGCCGGATGTGGGAGCTTTACCTGACCGGCTTCGAGAGCGCCTTCGAGACCGGCAACCTGGCCGTCATGCAGCTCCAGCTCGGCCATGCCCGCGACGTGGTGCCGCTCAGCCGGAACTACCTCGCCGACGAGACCCTGAGGCTCGCCGGCGCCGAGGCCGGAACCGTATCCTGACGCATCGCCCGTTTGGGCTTGCTACCGCAGCGACTCGGCCTTATATGGGGCTCAACATCGCGGCGGCCTCGCAAGACCGGCGAGACCCCCACCGGAGGTAACGAGGCGGGCCGCGAGGCCCGTTTTTGATTCGCAGCCCCGGAGGGAGCGTTCCGCCTGATGACGGATTCCGCGACCGATCATGCGACCACGCCCGTGACCGACCTGGTCGCCAAGACGCCGATGGACCGGCGCCTTGCCGGGATCGTCGCGCCCACGGTCGAGGGCATGGGGTTCCGCCTGGTCCGGCTCCGGCTCATGGGCGGCAAGCGGATCACGCTGCAGATCATGGCCGAGCGTGCCGACGGCAGCATGGAGGTCGAGGACTGCGTCAGGCTTTCGCGGGCGATCTCGGCGGTGCTGGACGTCGAGGATCCGATCGATCGCGAATTCACCCTCGAGGTCTCGTCGCCAGGCATCGACAGGCCGCTGACGCGGATCGAGGATTTCGACCGCTGGGAGGGCTACGAGGCCCGGATCGAGACCGTCGAGATGATCGACGGCCGCAAGCGCTTCAAGGGCATCCTGGCCGGGACCGAGGGCGGCGAGGTGCTGATCGAGGTCGAGGAAGGCACCATCGGCCTCGCCTTCGACTGGCTCGCGGATGCCAAGCTGGTGCTGACGGACGAGCTGGTCAGGGAATCGCTGAAGGCGCGCAAGCATGCCTTCGACGAGACCGCGTTCGACGAGATCGAGACCGAGGATGAGGACACCGACGGGGAGACCGAGCTCCCCGCACTGGAAAAGGACGCCTGAAATGGTCAGTGCAAACCGACTGGAGTTGCTGCAGATCGCCGACGCGGTCGCCCGCGAGAAACTGATCGAGCGCGACCTCGTGCTCGAGGCGATGGAGGACAGCCTCGGCAAGGCGGCGCGCTCGCGCTACGGCGCCGAGTACGACATCCGCGCCTTCATCGACCGCAAGTCCGGCGAGATCGCCATGAGCCGCGCCATGGAGGTGGTCGAGGAGGTCGAGAACCACTTCACCCAGATCAGCCTCGCCGAGGCCCGGCTGAGGAACCCGGAGGCGCAGGTCGGTGACTTCATCACCGAGCCGCTGCCGGCGATGGACTTCGGCCGGATCGCCGCCCAGACCGCCAAGCAGGTGATCGTGCAGAAGGTCCGCGAGGCCGAGCGCGAGCGCCAGTACGAGGAGTACAAGGACCGGGTCGGCGAGATCGTCAACGGCCTAGTGAAGCGCGTGGAGTACGGCAACGTGATCGTCGATCTCGGCCGCGCCGAGGCGGTGATCCGCCGCGACCAGCTGATCCCGCGCGAGACCTACCGGGTCGGCGACCGGGTGCGCGCCTATGTCCGCGACGTCCGCACCGAGACCCGCGGCCCGCAGATCTTCCTCTCGCGCACCGCCCCCGAATTCATGGCCAAGCTCTTCGCCATGGAGGTGCCCGAGATCTATGACGGCATCATCGAGGTCAAGGCGGTCGCCCGCGACCCCGGCTCGCGCGCCAAGATCGGCGTGATCTCCTACGACAACTCGATCGACCCGGTCGGCGCCTGCGTCGGCATGAGAGGCTCCCGCGTGCAGGCGGTGGTGAACGAGCTCCAGGGCGAGAAGATCGACATCATCCCCTGGAACGACGACGCCGCCACCTTCATCGTCAACGCCCTTCAGCCGGCCGAGGTCACCAAGGTGGTGATGGACGACGACGCCCGGCGCATCGAGGTGGTGGTTCCCGACGAGCAGCTCTCCCAGGCGATCGGCCGGCGCGGCCAGAACGTGCGGCTCGCCTCGCAGCTCACCGGCTGGGACATCGACATCATGACCGAGGCGGAAGAGTCCGAGCGTCGCCAGCAGGAGTTCAACGAGCGCAGCCAGATGTTCATGGAGAACCTGAACGTCGACGAGATGGTCGCACAGCTGCTGGTCTCCGAGGGTTTCACCTCGCTCGAGGAGGTCGCCTATGTGGAGTCGGACGAGCTGACCGCGATCGACGGCTTCGACGAGGACACCGCCGAGGAACTGCAGGCCCGCGCCCGCGAGAGCCTCGAGGAGCAGAACCAGAAGGCGCTGGCCGAGGCCCGCGAGCTCGGCGCCGAGGACGCCCTGATCGGCTTCGAGGGCCTGACGCCGCAGATGGTGCTGGCGCTGGCGAAGGAGGGCATCACCACGCTCGACGAATTCGCCAAGTGCGCCGACTGGGAGCTGGCCGGCGGGTACACCGTGATCGAGGGCAAGCGGGTGAAGGACGACGGTATCCTCGAGCGCTTCGATATCAGCCTCGAGGAGGCCCAGTACCTGGTGATGCGGGCCCGCGTCGCGCTCGGCATCGTCGACGCCTCGGTCCTCGAAGCCGCGGGCGAAGCGGCCGGGGACGGCAGTGAGGACGGCGAAGAGACTGACGGCGAAGCTGGCAGCGAAGGCGCTGAAGGCGGCGACGGCAAGCCGATGCAGGAGGCCGGGCTGGCGTAAGCCCGCCCGTTAGCGTATGACCCGGGGCGGCCAGGCCAGATCCCGAGCCGAACCCGAGCGGCGCTGTATCGCGACCGGCGAGAGCGGAGCGGCCGGAAGGCTGATCCGCTTCGTGCTCGGGCCTGGCGGCGAAGTCGTCCCGGATCTGGCGGGGCGGTTGCCCGGACGCGGCGCCTGGCTTGCGGCCGAGCGCGCGCTGGTCGACCGGGCGGTGGCGAAGAAGCTGTTCTCGCGCGCCTTCCGGACTCAGGCGGCGGCACCGGCCGACCTCGCCGACCGGCTTGAGGCGCTGCTGGTGCGCCGGCTGGTCGAGCTGATCGGACTGGCCCGCAAGGCGGGCCAGGCGGTGACCGGCTTCGAGAAGGTCCGGGCAAGGCTTCGCGAGGGCGCCGCCGGGGTGCTGGTCGAAGCTCGCGACGGTGCCGCGGACGGCCGCGGCAAGCTCGCGCGGCTCGCTGGCGAGACGCCGGTGATCGCGGTTCTGGACGCGGCGGAATTGGGTTTGGCTTTTGGCCGCGATTTTGCGATACATGCCGCGCTCGACCGGGGCGGCTTCGCGGATCGCGCGATCGGAGAGGCGGCACGGCTCGAAGGGCTGCGATCCGCTGCGACGGAAACGGACGGCTCGCGGCGCAATTCGGCGCTGCCGGGTGATGCAAGGCAACGGGGTGATGCGACCCCCGGACAGGATGACTGATGAGCGATACGAACAGCGGCGACGGCAAGGTTGGCGGACGAGGCCCGGGCGGACGGGCCACTGGCGGGCGGAGCTCCGTGCGCCAGAGCTTCAGCCATGGCCGCTCGAAGGCCGTGGTCGTCGAGAAGAAGCGCAAGCGCGTCCTGACCGCCCCTGACGGGGCTGCGAAGCCTGCGGTGACCGCGGCGACACTGACCGCGAAGCCGAAGCCGGCGCCTTCCGCCCCGTCGCAGCCGGCGGCCGAGGCCGCGCCGAAGAAGGATACCAAGCCCCGCGACGCCCGCGGCGGCGCCATGCTGCGTTCGCTCTCCAACGAGGAGTACGCCCGCCGGCTCGACGCCCTGAAGCAGGCCAAGAAGGACGAGGAGGTCCGGCGCCAGCGCGAAGCCGAGGAGGCGAAGCGCCGCGCCGAGGAGGAAGCCCTTCGCAAGGCCGAGGAGGACGCCCGCCGCAAGATCGAGGAGGCGGAGCGCCGCGTGGCCGAGGAGGAGGCCGCACGCGAGGCCGAGCGTCAGAAACGCCAGGCCGCCAAGGCCGGGCGCGAGGCCCCGGCCGAGGCGACGCAACCCGAACCGGACGCCGGCCCCCCCGCCGAGCCGGTGGTGCCCCGCGACGAGCGCCCGGCACTGCGGTCGGTGCCGCCGCGCACCGCCCCCGAGGAGGAAGAAGACCGCGGCCCCGCCCGCGGCCGCCCCGGCGCACCGAAGAAGCCGGCTCCCTCGCGCGCCCGCGCCGCCGACGACCGGCGCCGGACGGGCAAGCTGACCATCTCCAAGCTCGGCGACGACGAGGGCGGGCGGCAGCGCTCGCTGGCCGCCATGCGCCGCCGCCAGGAGCGCGAGAAGCGCAAGCTGATGGGCGGCCCGGTCGAGCGCGAGAAGGTCGTGCGCGATGTCCGCATCCCCGACGCGATCACCGTCCAGGAGCTCGCCAACCGCATGGCCGAGCGTGTCGCCGACGTTATCAAGGCACTGATGAAAAACGACATCATGGCGACCCAGAACCAGTCGATCGACGCCGACACCGCCGAGCTGATCGTCGGCGAGTTCGGCCACAAGCCGGTGCGCGTCTCGGAGGCGGATGTCGAGAGCGTGATCGAGACCGCGAAGGACAGCGACGAGGACCTCGCGCCGCGCGCGCCCGTGGTGACCATCATGGGGCACGTCGATCACGGCAAGACGTCGCTGCTCGACGCGCTGCGCAAGACCGACGTGGTCGCGGGCGAGGCCGGCGGCATCACCCAGCATATCGGCGCCTACCAGGTCACCACCGACGGCGGCCACAAGATCACCTTCCTGGATACGCCCGGCCACGCGGCCTTCACCTCGATGCGCGCCCGCGGCGCCCATGTCACCGACATCGTCATCCTGGTGGTGGCGGCGGACGACTCGGTCATGCCGCAGACCGTCGAGGCGATCAACCATGCCAGGGCGGCCAAGGTGCCGATGATCGTGGCGATCAACAAGATCGACCGACCCGGCGCCGATGCGCAGAAGGTGCGGACCCAGCTGCTCCAGCACGAGGTGGTGGTCGAGGAGATGGGCGGCGACGTGCTGACCGTGGAGTGCTCGGCCAAGACCGGCGCCGGTCTCGACAAGCTGCTCGAGGCGATCCTGCTGCAATCCGAGGTCATGGAGCTGACCGCGAACCCGAACCGGCCCGCCGAGGGCGCGGTGATCGAGGCCAAGCTCGATGTCGGCCGCGGCCCGGTGGCGACCGTGCTGATCCAGCGCGGCACCCTGAAGCAGGGCGACATCTTCGTGGTCGGCGAGCAGTGGGGGCGCGTGCGGGCGCTGATGGACGATCAGGGCAACCGGGTCGAGACCGCGGGCCCCGCAATCCCGGTCGAGGTGCTGGGCCTGCAGGGCACGCCCGAGGCCGGCGACACCCTGAATGCGGTCGAGGACGAGGCCAAGGCGCGCGAGATCGCCTCCTACCGCCAGCGCAAGGCGCGCGAGACGCAGGCCGCCAAGGGCGCCCGGGCGACGCTCGACCAGCTTCTGGCCCAGGCCAAGGCCGGCGTCGACACCAAGGAGCTGCCGATCCTGGTCAAGGCCGACGTGCAGGGCTCGGCCGAGGCCATCGTCCAGGCATTGGAGAAGGTCGGCAACGAGGAGGTCAGCGTCCGGGTGCTGCATTCGGGCGTCGGCGCCATCACCGAGTCCGACGTGACGCTGGCCGAGGCGTCCCGCGCCCCGATCATCGGCTTCAACGTCCGCGCCAACGCCCCGGCGCGCGAGGCGGCGAACCAGAAGGGCGTCGAGATCCGCTACTACTCGATCATCTACGACCTGGTCGACGACGTGAAGAAGGCGCTCGAGGGGCTGCTGTCCCCCGAGGTCAAGGAGCACTTCATCGGCTACGCCCGGATCAAGCAGGTGTTCAAGGTCTCGGGCGTCGGCAAGGTCGCCGGCTGCGAGGTCACCGAGGGCATCGCGCGGCGTTCGGCCGGCGTCCGCCTGCTGCGCGACAACGTGGTGATCCACGAGGGCAAGCTGAAGACCCTGAAGCGCTTCAAGGACGAGGTGAAGGAGGTCAATGCCGGCCAGGAATGCGGCATGGCCTTCGAGAACTACGACGACATCCGCGACGACGACGTGATCGAGATCTTCGAGCGCGAGGAGGTCGAGCGCACGCTCTGACCGCCGCCGCCTGACCGTTCGACGGGCGCCCTCCGGGGCGCCCGTTTCCGTTCCGGCTTCCCGACTTCCCGGCCCGAGCCCCGGCACCGCTCCGGCGGTGCCGGGAGCGGGCCGAAACGGCGCCGGAACCGCCGGCGGGCGGCCGGACGGCGCGATTCCGTTACTTGGCGGCGACCGGCCCTGCCCCGGGACCGGCGCGAACAGCAAAGATGTCGCGGAGGCTTTCTCTCGGAGATATTTTCTATTGGTTTAAGTTTTAAGTGAAAACTTTATTTATGGGGGATTGTTAATCATTTTTACTTGATGATTCGTTATTTTTATTTTCAACTACTGGTTGAGTATTCACTATCGAGCTCGCCATTCGCGGCAGTTATGCCGGCGCGGCCCGGCTAATCTTGCTGCGCATCAAATTTGCGTGGGTACCCCTAAATGGGTAACGTTATTGCCCGTGACTACCACTCGCCTGCAACTGCTTGCGTCGCATTGGTGAAAGACTTTGAGTGAGGGGGGAGGCGTTGATGAGTGCTGCGTCCCGCATTGCGGGCGGCCGGGTTCCGTGTGTTGAGAGTGCCGCGGTTCCGATCTCCGACATCCCGACAGATATCCCGGCGGGCGCCCCGATGGCGCTGCCACGCGCCCAGGGCCTGACCCTGGCGGTGGACGGATCGTCCGCGGCACCTGTCCGGGACCTTGCCCGGAGACCCGCCACCGGCAATCCGGCGCCACACGCAGCCCGACTGGGGGGAGCCGCGAGGAGAGCCTCGGGGGGAGGGGAGCCGTTTCGCCCGGCCACGGCCGGCGGAGCGGCTCCCGGTTTTCCGCCCGGCGTTCCGGCGCCCGGCCGGATTTCAAGGATCAGGAAACGGCGTCGCCGGAACCGGCGCGGGGCGGACCTCCGCCGCCGCGGCGGCCGGCCGTGCCTGCTGGCTTTAGACACGTCAACTAGGGGGAAGCTATGATGACCAAGAAGTCCTTTCTGAGCCGCAGGGCTCGCAATTCCCTGAAACGGATCGCCCGGATGACGACCCTGTCGGTCGTCACCCTGGCGATGACCGTGCCGCCGGGCTTCGCGGTGCAGCCGCTGCGGCTGACCGGCGTGCCGGATGTGAATGTGCTGGGGCTGCTGGATGGCAGCGGCGACGGGTATCAGCAGCGCCCAGTGGGGTCAGCCGATCATGCAACGGTCAACCCCGCCAAGCATCAACCAGATCAGCTGCAGCAGCTCGGCAAGCTGCTGTTCTTCGACATGCAGGTGGGCGGCGACGGCACCATCGCCTGCGCCTCGTGCCACTTCACCGCGGGGGCGGACAACCGGCCGACCAACCAGATGAGCCCCGGCCTGCGGCGCACCGCGGGCGGCCGCAACAACCTGTTCGAAACGCCCGACCGCGAGCATCAGCTCGAGTTGGAAGTCGGCGTCAGCGGCCCGAACGGCACCCTCACGGTCGCCGATTTCGGCGGCCACTAATGGCGAGGGCCTGCCGGTCAGCGAGGCCGCCGTCGGTCGCGGCCGGCGGCACTGCGGACGATCCGGCTGACGGGGACGCCCGGCGTTGCCGGCCGCTCGGACACGACCGTTCGCCGGACGATCGGCGACATCGCGCCGACGACGTGAACGACGTCGTCTCCTCGGCCGGCCCGCGGGGCATGTCCTTCGAGGGGCCGTATTGCGCTCGATGCGCTTGGATGACCTCCCGCGATGAGGATCGTTCGCCCAGTCGCCGTATCCTGCGACGATCCGGCGGCAGATGCGTTTCCGCTCGCAAGCGAAGGCAACGGCAACAGCCCCGGCCGCCAGGACCTCGGCGCGCTGGATGCCGATGACCTCGGCTTCGATGCGTCACAGGTCCGCGAGCCTGCGCCGTTCTTCGACGGGTTCACGCGACAACTGACTCCGGGTATCCCCGACACCACCCGCCACGTCGAGCCGCGCAACACCAACACGATGCACAACGCCATCTTCAACCTGCGCAGCTTCCATGACGGCCGGGCCGACATGTTCTTCAACGGGGTCAACCCGCTGGGGTTCCGCGATCCGGGAGCGATGGTGACGGTCTACGATCCGTCGCGAACGGTGGCGCTGCGGCGTCGACCAGAGCGCATGAACGTGCCGTTCTCCTCGCTGGCCTCGCAGGCCGTGGGGCCGATCGAGAGCGTCATGGAGATGGTCGGGCACCTGCCTCCGGCGGCGGGGCGTCCGAACCACAATCTGGGCCGCAAGATGGTCGAGGCGACGCCGCTGTTCAACCAGCTGGTGTCGTGCACCGATCCGCTGCTGGGTAGCCTTGTGGCCGCGGACGCGAATTGCGGGTCCGGGGGCACCGGCTCGGCCTACATCCCGACGAACGTCACCTATCGCTCCCTGATCGAGCCGATCTTCGCCGAGCGATTCTGGGGGAACGGCTCGGGAGCCGGCGACGTGTGTCTGGAGGATGACTCCGACGTCACACGCCGCCATTCACGACCGAAGCCGATCTAACTGACTGCGGCATCGGTTCGCCGAACCGCCTGCTGATCGAGAAGAACTTCCAGATCTTCTTCGCCCTGTCGATCCAGGCCTTCGAGGCGACCCAGGTCACCGACGAGACGATCATCGACCTGCTCGCCGGCGGCATCATCGGCTTCGACAACGATGGAAGCGCGATCACGCATAACGGGATCAGCACCGTCATCCGCAACGGCACCGGCCGGAACCAGAAGGTGGTGAATGTCGGCGCGCCCTTCCCGGTCGTCAACCGGGGCCGTCCGAATGCGCCGGTGCCGCACCAGCACCTGACGCTGGCGCAGTGCATCGCGCTGGTGCAGACGAGCACCACGGCGGCGCAGGTGGCCATCGCCGAGGATCTGTGCACGCTGAAATTCGCCCAGTTCATCCACCCGAAGGCGGAGTCCGGCAGCGAGTCGGATCTGGCGCCGTTCCAGCCGACCCTCAGCCAACCGGTCCGGTCGCGCCCGGCTCGCCGATCGGCGGGTGCAGTCCGGCAACGAACGTGCTTCGACGGCGCCGGCAGTGGTGCCGCCGCCCCGGCCTGTTCCTGCACACCGATCCGATCTGCAACAACGCCCAGGCCACGCTCCTGAACATCGAGGAAGGGCTTGGCCGCTTCGAGGCCGGCGCGACGGCCTGCATCGTCTGCCACTTCAGCGCCAACTTCACCGGCGCGACTGTCTCGACCATCACCGGCTTCGGCGCGCCGCCGCCGGATCCGTTCATCCCGCCGGGCGCGCTCCGGCGCGAGGAACCGCCGGCGATGACCGAGCGGATGATCAAGTTCGACGGCTTCCCCGCCATCTACGATGCCGGCTTCTACAACCTGGCCATCCGGCCGACGGCCGAGGACCTGGCCATCGGCGCGCCGATCGATGTCGGCGATGCGGAACGATCCCGCTGTCTCTCTCGACACTGAAGCAGCAGATCGCGGTGATCGCCGGCGGCGGCACAGCGGAAGCCGAACTCGACACTGACGCGATCGCCGCATATCGGTGCGACCATCGACGGAGTGACCATCGCGCCCGGCGCGCTCCAGTTCCCGACCTCGATGCAGATCCAGCCGGCGGTCGGAACCGTGCCGGCCCTGGGCTCGACCAACCTGGCGCCGGTGCCGTTCAACATCACCACCGCCTGCGGCCCGGGCCTCAACAACGCCGGCGCCGGCGAGCCGAACAACAACCCGAACGTGAACTGCGACCCGAACATCCTTCCGGACGAGTTCATCCTCAGGAACGGGGCGTTCAAGGCTCAGGGTCTGCGCAATGTCCGGTACACCGGGCCGCACTTCCACAACGGGTCGAAGATGAACCTGCGGCAGGTGTTCGACTTCTACAAGAACATCGGCGACCTGACGCCGGGCGTGGCGGCGGGGTTCCCCAACCTCAACCTCGCCAATCTCGACGCCGGGCTCCGGATCATCGGGCTCGACCCCGCCCGGGAATCGGCGGTGATCGAGATGATGGAGACCGGCCTCACCGACTGGGCCTCGGTCTACGAGGAAGGCAAGTTCTCGCACCCGCAGCTCTGCGTCGCCGTCGGGCATGACCCGGAGACCGGCGAGAGCATCATGGCGGACCTGCACGCACGCGCGCGCATGCCGGTCGGTCGCCAGGCGGTGACGTCTGCCCGCCTGGCAGACCTTCGAGGAAGGCCTGCTCCGCGAAGCTCCGGGACCGCACGCGCACGACTTCAGCGTGCCTTGCCAGATGCCGGGTGTCGCGACCGGCGGTCTCTCCGACATCGACGTTCCGCCGCTGTAAGGACCGGCCTCTCCTCCCCCGCCCCAGGGCGGAGGACCCCCAACACCGGACCCCGCGGGCGTCGACGCCCGCGGGGTTCTCTCTTTCCCCCCGGCGCGCTGGACTCCCCGGCTCCCCGGTGCTAGAGCGCGGGCCTTCCGGGAGGTCAGCCATGCCGAGACGCCACCACGACCAGCCGGGCCAGGGCCCCACCCAGCGCCAGCTCCGGGTCGGCGAGACCATCCGGCGCGCGCTGGCCGACATCCTGATGCGCGGCGAGCACCACGCGCCCGATCTCGACGGGGTGCCGATCACGGTCGGCGAGGTGCGCTGCTCGCCCGATCTCAAGGTCGCCACGGCCTATGTCATGCCGCTGGGCGGGCGCGACGCCGAGCGGGTGCTGGAGGCCCTCGACCGCGCCCGCGGCGAGCTCCGCCGGCTGGTGACCCGGGCGGTCAACCTGAAATACTCGCCCGAGCTGCGCTTCCGGCTCGACGAGACCTTCGACCGCATCGACGACACAAGGCGGATGCTGGGCGACGAGCGGGTGCGCCGGGATCTGGACGAGGACTGAGGCCGCGGCCGCGGCCGGCCGTCACCGCCCGAGCGCGCCGATCTCGGCGGCCAGATCCGGGTCGAGCGGGATTCCCTCGGCCGTCAGCCGCGCCCGGATCGCCTGGCGCCGCCGGCCCGGCAGCCGGGCGTCGGCCTCGCCCTCGATGGCGGCCGCCAGCACCCCGATCCGCTCGACCGCCCCCGGATACAACGCCGCCGGATCGAGCGCGATCAGCAGCTGGCCGGTGCCGGGCGGCGGGCCCTCCGCCGTGAAGAACGAGGACGCCTCGGCGGCGTAGCTGGCCCCGGTGATCCCGGCGGCCAGCAGTTCGACCATCAGCGCCAGCGCCGCGCCCTTGGCGTCGGCCATCGGCGCCATGGTGCCGGCCAGCGCCGCCCTGGCGTCGGTGATCGGCCTGCCCTCGCCGTCGAAGGCCCAGCCCTCGGGGATCGGCTCGCCCTTCTGCGCCGCGGCCATGATCCTGCCCCGGGCCACCTTGCTGACCGAAAGGTCGACAACCAGCGGCTCGGCCTGCGGCACCGGGGCGGCGAAGGCGATCGGGTTGGTGCCGTAGAGCGGCCGCGCCCCGCCCCAGGGCGCGATCGCCGCCGGGGTGTTGGCGAACATCAGCGCCACCAGCCCCTCGCGCGCCAGCGCCTCGACCGATAGCCCGGTGACGCCCGCGTGGCTGGAGCGCCGGATGCCGGCGGCGGCGATCCCCTGCGCGCGGGCCATCTCCGGCAGCGCCGCCATCGCCAGCGCCAGCGCCGGGTAGGCGAAGCCGTTCGCCGCGTCGACGGCGAGCACTCCCGGCCGGGTCCGGACGGCCTTCGGCACCGCGTGGCCGTCGACCTTGCCCGAGGCGGCCTGCGCCGCGTAGGACGGCACGCGCCTGAGCCCGTGGCCGGCCTGCCCGGCGAGCTCGGCGCCGACCAGGGCGTCGGCCACCATCCGGGCATTGGCTTCAGAGGTGTTGCAGCGGATCAGCGTCTCCACCACCAGCCGGCGCGCCTCGTCGACCGCAAGCCGTTGCGTCATTGGAATTTCTCCAGATGGGCGATGACCTTGCCGGCCACCAGGTCACTGACCCGAGCGCTCGACTCGGCGGTCAGGCCGGCGATGTGCGGGGTCAGGATCAGGTTGCGGATGCCGCGGAACTTCGCGCCCGCCGCTGCGGTCAGCGGCTCGGTCTCGAAGACGTCGAGCGCCGCGCCCGCCAGATGCCCGGTGACCAGCCCCTCGACCAGCGCCGCCTCGTCGACGATCCCGCCGCGCGCGGCATTCACCAGCACCGCGCCGGGCTTCATCCGCTGGATCGCGTCGCCGCCGATCAGGTGGCGGGTGCCGGCGGCCAGCGGTACGTGCAGGCTGACTGCGTCCGATGCCTTCAGCAGATCGCCGAGTGTCATCGGCGTGGCAAGGCTCCAGGCCGGATCGTCCGGCGGCAGGTTCGGGTCGTGTGCCACCACGCCGAACCCCAGCGCCTTCGCGCGCCGCGCGGTCTCGCGCCCGGTGCCGCCGAAGCCGACGATCCCCAGCACCTTCCCCGCCGCCTCGCGGCCGATCAGCGCCTCGCGCGGCCAGGCGCCGGCAGCCACCTCGGCGCTCGCCTGCCAGGCGCCGCGCAGCAGCATCAGGACCGCGGTCACGGCATACTCGGCCACGGACTGGTCGTTGGCCCCGGTGGCGGGATAGACTGCGATCCCCCGCCGCGTGCAGGCCCCGGTGTCGATATTGTCGAGCCCGACCCCGAGCCGCCCGATGCAGGTCAGGCGGCGGGCGCCCTCAAGCAGCGCTCCCCGCACCCGGGTGCGGTTGCGCACCACCAGCGCCCGGGCCTCGGCGGCGAACTCGACCAGGAGGTCCGGCTTGTCGACCAGCTCCGGGTCGTAGTGGATCCGGCAGTGTCTCGAGAGGCACGCGACGGCCGGTGCGTCCATGAACTCGGTGATGACGACGTCGGTCATGCGGCGACTTCCGGATTGCGTTGCGCGCCCCCTCCCCACGCCGGGGGGAGGGGCGGGCGGGGGCCGCGGCGACCGTGATCGCCGCCGCGCTCCCAGTTACGCCGAACGGTAGAGCTTGGTCATCACGAACTCGCGGTGCCCCAGCGCCTCGGCCGCCGTCGACCGGCCGTTGGCGGTGCGCATGATCATCTCGATCAGCGCGTCGCCGGCCTGGTCGATGGTCATCTCGCGGCGCAGGATGCCGGAGACATCGACGTCCACATGCTCGGACATGGTACGGATGGTGCGCGGGTTCGCCGTGATCTTGATCACCGGCACGATCGGGTTGCCGATCACGTTGCCCTGGCCGGTGGGGAAGGTGTGGATCACATAGCCCGCCGCCGCCATCAGGGTCACGCATTCCGCCGCCGCCGAGGAGGTGTCCATGTAGTAGAGCCCCGGCCCCATCGCCGGCTCCTCCGCCGGCCCGAGGGCATCGATATAGGTGCTGGTTCGGCCGATCTTCTCGAGATTGCCCAGCGCCTTCTCCTCGATGGTCGAGAGCCCGCCCAGGATGTTGCCCTTGGTCGGCTGGCTGTCCGAGAGGTCGGAGGTCTTGAACTGCTCGATCACCTCGTCCTGGTAGGCCTGGAAGATCCGCATGAACTTCTCGCCCGCCTCGGGCGTCGCGGCTCGGGCCTTGCAGATGTGTTCGGCCCCGGTGATCTCCGAGGTCTCGCCGAAGCAGCCATAGATGCCCTGCGGGATCAGCTTGTCGTACATGTTGCCGACCGTCGGGCAGGAGCCGAGGCCCGTGGTGGTGTCCGACTCGCCGCACTTGGTCGAGACCCACAGTTCGCTGACCGGGCAGGGCTCGCGCTGCAACTCGGTCGCCCAGTGGACGAACTCCTTGGCCTTCCAGCTCGCCTGCCGGATGGTCTCGAAGTCGCCCTTCTGCTCGATCGAGAAGCCGGCGACCGGCTTGCCGGTCCTGGCGATGCCGTCGACGATCACCTGGGTCCATTCCGGCTCGATCCCGATCACCACGCAGGCGGCGACGTTGGGGTTCGACCCGGTGCCGATCATGGTGCGGAAATGCAGGTCCAGGTCCTCGCCGAACTGCAACCGTCCATAGGCATGGGGCAGCGCCATGGTGCCCTTGACGTTGTTCGCCGCCGCCTCGCAGGCTGCGTTCGAGATGTCGTCCACCGGCAGGATGATGACGTGGTTCCTGACGCCCACGCGCCCGTTCTCGCGGCGCCAGGCGTTGACCGTCACGTTCTTCGCATCGAATGCCATTGTCGCCTCACCACCGCTTGGTTTTCAGGTTGTGGACGTGCACGTGCCCGCCCTTCTCGGCCGGCCCGACCATCTTGCCGATATCCTCGCCGTACTTGATGACCGTGTCGCCGGGATTGAGGTCGGCCAGCGCCACCTTGTGGCCGATCGGGATGTCGGCCTTGGCGGTCAGCTTGAAGTCGGAGTTGTCGTGGGTGACGACGCACAGCATCTCGGTGCCGGCCTTCAGCCCCTCGACGACCACGACACCCACATTGTCGCGCCGGTCGTGGACCAGGAGTTGGGGGATGCTCATCTGCGGCTCCTCTCGGGCGGTTCTTCTCGGGCGTTTCTTGTCGGGAAGTTCTTCCCGGACAGTTCTTGTTGGCTGACTCTTCTAACTCTTATATAAGAGTGTGCCGAGGCGCAGGGTTACAGCACGGCAGGGTGAGTCGCAACCCGGAACTGCCGTGGCGACGCGAAAAGGAAGGCCATGGACGCTCCGGCCCACCAGCCGCTCTATGCCCGGGCACGCAGCAGCCTTGTCGCGCGTCTGACCGCGGGCGAATGGGCGCCCGGCGCCATGCTGCCCGGTGACGCGGCGCTGGCGGCCGAGATGGGGGTCAGCCCCGGCACCATGCGCAAGGCGGTCGACAGCCTGGTCGCCGACGGGGTGCTGCGCCGCCACCAGGGCAAGGGAACCTTCGTCACCGAGCAGACGCCCGAGCGGGCGAACTATCACTTCTTCCGGCTGGTCGACGGCGCGGGCAACCGCGTGCTGCCGGAGCCGGTGCGCGAATCGGTCACGTTGATCAGGGCGGGAAGCGGCGCCGCCCGCCGCCTTGGCCTCGCCAGGGGAGACCGGCTGGTGGCGATCGAGCGCATCCGCGCCGTCGCCGGCCGCCCGGCGATCCTCGAAACCGTCAAGGTTCCCGCGGGCCTGATGCCGGGCCTCGAGACCGAGACGCCGCTGCCGAATGCGCTCTATCCGCACTACCAGTCCCGCCACGGCGTCAGCGTGATCTCGACC
Organism: uncultured Pseudomonadota bacterium; assembly: GCA_963700775.1. Lineage (GTDB taxonomy): Bacteria > Pseudomonadota > Alphaproteobacteria > Rhodobacterales > Rhodobacteraceae > Thermohalobaculum. The sequence goes on along the minus strand of CAVOYU010000014.1, from coordinate 69,675 downwards.
GAGGAGCGGCTCTCGGCCGTCGCGGCGGACGCGGCGGCGGCGAAGGCGCTGGGGGTCAGGCCGGGCGCCCCCCTGCTGCAGGCCGAGCGAATCGCATTCGACCTGGCTGGCCGGCCAGTGGAGTGGCGCCGCTCGCGGTTCCTGACCGAGGGGCTGGCCTATGCGGTGACGCTGGGTTAGCTTCCCGGCCGCAATTGCTCCGGATACTGTGGAAGCCGAGGCCGGCCATGCCTGACCGGGAGGACTATGTAGCGGCGAACCGCGCCGCCTGGAACGAGGTCGCCCCGCGCCACCGGGCACACAACCAGGCGCGGCTGGTCGAGCTGTTCCGGGTCGGGGGCTACAACCACCTGGATGACGCCGCGTGCGAGTTGGTCCGGCAGACCGGGGTCGCGGGGAAGTCGGTGGTGCAGGTCGGCTGCAACAACGGCATCGACCTGCTTTCGGTCAAGGGCATGGGCGCCGGGCGCTGCCTCGGCATCGACCAGGCCGCGGCGTTCCTCGACCAGGCGCGCGAGCTCGCCGGGGCGGCGGGCGTCGCCGGTGAGGTGAGCTTCATGGAAGCGAACGTCTACGATCTGCCGCCGGAGCTGGCCGGCTCCTTCGACATCGCCCTGACGACCATCGGCGTCATCTGCTGGATGCCCGACCTTCCGGCCTTCTTCACGGCCGTCGCCGCGCTGGTGAAGCCCGGCGGCTGGTGGGTGATGGAGGAAACCCATCCGGTGGTCTTCATGTACGAGGAGGATCCCGCCGGCGGACCGTCGCGGCTGGCGCATTCCTATTTCCGAACCGAGCCGGAACGCTGGGACGGCGGGCTCGACTATTTCGGCAACCAGCGCTATGCGGCGGCGGCCTGCTATTCGTTCATGCGCAAGACCTGCGACATCGTGAATGCGGGCCTGGCCGCGGGGCTGGTGCTGCGGCGCATGGAGGAGATCGACCACGACATCTCGAACCAGTGCGCCGATCTCGAGGACGCCGCCGCCAACCCGCCGCAGGGTCTCTATCTGCTCTGGCACAAGCCCGGCTGACGCCCTGCCCGCCGTCCGCGCAAACGGCCAGGCCCGGCCGGCCCGGGGCTTGCGATCCCGGGACGGCCGGGCCCGCCATCGCGGCAGGCCGCGGGCGACGGCCTAATCCGCGACGAAGAGATTCTCCCAGGCCCGGCGCAGGAAGTCGGGCCGGAGCTGTGGCGCGACGCCTTCGAAGGCAGAGATCGAGTTGACCTGGTCGATCAGGAAGCGCGGATGGAAGCCCGCGAACTGCGCCCCCTCGGTCGTCGCATAGAGCTCGCTGAGAACGAACAGCATGGTCCGCTCGTCCAGCTGCAGCCCGAAGCGCTTGGCGGTGCGGGCGAAGATCTGGATGTAGGTATCCTGGTCCGGCTTGTCGACGAGGATCTTGTAGCGCAGACGGCGGAGCGCCGCGTCGTCGACCAGCTTCTTCGGCGCAATGTTGGTCGAGAACACCACCAGCGCGTCGAACGGGACCTCGAACTTCCGCCCGGTCTCGAGCGAGAGATAGTCGCGGCTGTTCTCCAGCGGAATGATCAGCCGGTTGATCAGCTCCTGCGGGCTCTGGCGCTGGCGGCCGAAGTCGTCGATCACCAGCACGCCGCCCGCGGCCTTCAGCTGCATCGGCGCCTCGTAGACCCGGCTGACCGTGTTCAGGGCCAGGTCCAGCCGGTCCAGCGTCAGCTCGCCGCCAGTGATCACCGCCGGGCGCTTGCAGGCGACGAAGCGGCGGTCATAGGCGGTGCCCTTGCGCAGCGTGCTCGCCCCGCCGGGGCCATCGGTTTCCTTGACCCGGATATGGACCGTCGGATCGAAGACGGTGATCACCTGCTTGTCGACCACGATCGCATGCGGGAAGTAGACGACACCGGCAAAGGCGGCGCAGATCGATTCGGCGATCGACGACTTGCCGTTCCCCGGTGGCCCGTAAAGCAGGATCGAGGCGGCGCAGTTGGCTGCCGGACCAAGCTTCTCCAGCAGCGGCATCGGCAGCGTCAGTTCCGAGAAGACCTTGTCCAGCATCGGCCGGGTCAGGGTCTCGTTGCGGATCGACTGCTTCTGGATCTGCTGCGCGAAACTGCGCAGCGTCACCGGAACCGGCCCGTAGTATTCGCTCTGGTTCAGGGATTCGAGCGCCCATTCCCGGCCCTTGCCGGTCAGGGTATAGCGCATCTCTGCGGTCAGGCTGGCGCCGAGCTGGCCCAGCGTCTCCATCAGCTTCAGCGCCTGGGCCGCCTCGATCATCTCGACGACGATGCCGACCGGCAGCTTCATTTCGCGGCCGATATCGGTCGGGCGCTCGAGGCCCATGCGGTAGACGGTCTTGACCAGCAGGTCGATCAGGAAATTGTCGTCGAGCCCGGTCTCCGACATGCGCTGCGGCGCGCGCGGCGCGATCGTCGCGGGAACCTCGCGGGCGTCGGCGAGTTGCACATGTGCGTTCATCTGAAGCTACCCCCTACTTCCACATGTCGAGCACATACTCAACGGAACGAGGTCATGGTTAATCTTCGATCATGATCATTTCTTGGATGGATTGTGGCGAGAATAAAATTTTAGGAGAATTGAAGTATTGTCTTAAATTTCTACTTCCGGTAGAGCAGGATTTATTTACGCGACTTGGGAGGCAATGGCTAAACCTCGGGTTGTCCGCGGCGCCTCAGTCGATGCAGGCGGCCCGCCCCTCTGCCAGCAGGGTCTCGGTGCCACCGGCGATGGAAGCGGCCCGACGCTGCAGGAATCCGGACCCGCTGCGCGGATCGCGGTCCTTCGGATCCGGCAGCACCGCCGCAAGCCGCGCCGCCTGCGCCAGGCTCAGCTCGGCGGCCGGGCGCTTGTAGTAGTGCCGGGCCGCCGCCTCGGCGCCGAAGATCCCCGGCCCGAACTCGACCGTGTTGAGATAGATCTCCAGCGTGCGCCGCTTGGTCCAGATCGCCTCGATCAGCACGGTGAAACCGGCCTCGAGCCCCTTCCGAATCCAGGACCGCCCGTGCCAGAGGAACACGTTCTTCGCCACCTGCTGGCTGATGGTCGAGGCGCCGCGCACGCGCCCGCTGCCGGCGTTGTGCTCGAACGCCTTGCGGATCGCCTCCAGATCGAAGCCGTAATGGTCGCAGAAATTCGCGTCCTCGGCCGCCATCACCGCACGGGCGAGATGCGGCGAGATCTCGTCCATGTCGACCCAGTCGCGCTCGACCCCGCCGAGCCGCACCGCTTCCGTCGCCATGTAATATCCGCCCGGCGGGTTGATCGCCGTGTAGGCTCCGACCCAGAGGATCGCGCCGCCGGCCGCATAGAGTCCCCAGCGCAGCAGCACCGCGAGCGCGCGACGCAGCCGGCCCGGCCGATGTCGCTTGCCGTCCCGGCTCCCGCCCCGCTTGCGCGCGCGCTTTTCGCCCTCGAGCCCCGTCTTCTTGCTGCCCATTTCCCGCCCGGCCCAGGCCGCCCCGGCCCGGTTGCCGCAGTATCATCCATGGCCCGGGCTGGCTAGGGCCGCAGCGGCTCGGCCACCGCTCAATGCGAGGCGAAAACCGCGGACTCGCCGTCGGCGTAGAAGGCGAACACGATGTAGGGCTCGCCCGGCATGTCCATGCCGGGTGCGCTTGCCGGCATGCCCGGCACGGCAAGGCCGCGGACCCGGGGGCGCTCGGCGAGGAGGCGGCGGATGTCGCCTGCCGGCACATGGCCCTCGATCAGATAGCCGTCGACCAATGCCGTGTGGCAGGACTCCATCGCCTCGGGGATCCCGGCCTGGAGCTTGATCGCCGCCATGTCCGCGACCTCGTGCACGGTGACGGCGAAGCCCTCCCGCCGCAGGTGCTCGGCCCAGTTGCCGCAGCAGCCGCAGGACGGGTCCTTGTAGACCTCCACGGCAGGCGCGGCGGCCATGGCGGCCCGCGGCGCCGGCAGGCCACCGAGCAGGGCGGCCGTGCCCAGCCCCAGCAGGACCCGGCGGCGATCGCTGCTCCCCGGCTCGGCGCGCGGGGCCGGTGATTTCTCGGTTTCGGTCATCTTTGTCCCTCGGAATGTTCTTTTAATGCTGTCCCGACCAACTCACTGCCAGCTTTCACGGATGGGCGCCTTGATCTCCGTCAGTCGGCCGCGCGCCGCCGGGACCGCTTTCCCTAGGCCCGCACTTCCTCCGCCGCATCGGACAGCGGCCGCGGCAGTCGGTTGACCATCTCCTTCGGGCAGACCAGCCAGAACCGCGGCAGCTCCTCGTCCCAGTGGCGCAACAGCTCCATCGCCCGCAGGCTGCCGGTCTGGGCGGCATGCTCGCGCACCAGGTCGAGGAGTTCCTCCTCCCAATAGGCGGCCTCGATCCGGGTCAGCACCAGCGTGTCCCAGTTGGCCTTGGCCGGCAGCCTCTGCTGCGGATCGTAGACATAGGCCATGCCTCCGGTCATGCCGGCGCCGAAGTTGTCGCCGACCGCCCCCAGGATCACCGCGACGCCGCCCGTCATGTACTCGCAGCCGTTCGAGCCGCAGCCCTCGACCACCACGCGCGCGCCCGAGTTGCGCACCGCGAAGCGCTCGCCGGCCTGGCCGTTGGCGAAGAGCTTGCCGGCGGTCGCCCCGTAGAGGACGGTGTTGCCGACGATGGTGTTCTCGTGGGCGACCAAGGGTGAGGTCAGCGGCGGGCGAAGCGTGATGACGCCGCCCGACAGGCCCTTGCCCACATAGTCGTTGGCGTCTCCGAGCACCTCGAGCTTGAGCCCCGGCGCCGCGAAGGCGCCGAGCGACTGGCCGCATGAACCGTTGAGCCTGACCGTCAGATGCCCCTCCTGCAGCGAATTGTTCATGCCGAATCGCCGCACGATGTGGCTCGAGACCCGGGTGCCGATGGTCCTCAGCGTGTTCTGCACCGTGTAGTCGAGCTGCATCTTCTCGCCGTCCTTGAAGAACGGACCGGCGTCGGCGACGATCTGGGCGTCCAGCGTGTCCGGAACCGGCGTCCGCGCGCGGCTGCGGTCGTACTCGATCTCGTCGCCGTCATCGACCCTGACCAGCATCGGGTTCAGGTCGAGATCGTCCAGATGCGCCGCGCCGCGGCTGACCTGGGTCAGCAGGTCGGCCCGGCCAAGGATCTCGTCGAGCGAGCGCACCCCCAGCGAGGCCAGGATCTCTCGCACCTCCTGGGCCAGCAGGCTGAACAGGTTCACCACCTTGTCGGCAGTGCCGACGAACTTCTCGCGCAGCGCCGGGTCCTGGGTGCAGACACCGACCGGGCAGGTATTCGACTGGCACTGTCGCACCATGATGCAGCCCATGGCGATCAGCGCCGCGGTGCCGATGCCGTACTCCTCTGCCCCCATCATCGCCGCGATCACGATGTCGCGCCCGGTGCGCAGCCCGCCATCGGTCCTGAGCGTGATCCGCGAGCGGAGATCGTTCAGCGACAGCACCTGATGCGCCTCGGTGAGGCCCATCTCCCAGGGCAGGCCGGCATACTTGATCGAGGTCTGCGGGCTCGCGCCGGTGCCGCCGTTGTGGCCCGAGATCAGGATCACGTCGGCCTTGGCCTTCGCCACGCCCGCCGCGATGGTGCCGACGCCCGACTGCGCCACCAGCTTCACGCAGACCTTGGCGTCCGGGTTGATCTGCTTGAGGTCGTAGATCAGCTGCGCCAGATCCTCAATCGAGTAGATGTCGTGGTGCGGCGGCGGCGAGATCAGCATCACGCCGGGTGTCGAGTGCCTGAGCTTCGCGATCATCTCGGTGACCTTGAAGCCGGGAAGCTGGCCGCCCTCGCCGGGCTTTGCGCCCTGGGCGATCTTGATCTCAAGCTCCTGGCACTGGTTCAGGTACTCGGCGGTCACGCCGAAGCGGCCCGAGGCAACCTGCTTGATCTTGGCAGAGGGGTTATCGCCGTTCGGCTCCGGGTGGTAATGCTTCGGGTCCTCGCCGCCCTCGCCGCTGTCGGACTTGGCGCCGATGCGGTTCATGGCCACGTTCAGCGCCTTGTGCGCCTCCGGGCTCAGCGCGCCGAGCGACATTCCGGGGGTGACGAAGCGCTTGCGGATCGAGGTGATCGATTCCACCTCATCCAGCGGCACCGGCGCCGCCCCGGGCTTGAAGTCCAGCAGGTCGCGCAGGTGGATCGGCTTCTGCTGCCCCATGCCCTCGCTGTACTTCTTCCACAGCGCATAGCTCTTCTGGCTCACCGCCGCCTGCATGGCGTGGATCACCTGCGCGCCCCAGGCATGGGCCTCGCCGCTGCGGCGCGCCTTGTAGATGCCGCCGATCGGCAGCATCTCGGCCCCGGAAGCCCACGCCCTGGCATGGACCGTGCGCAGCTTCGCCTCGATGCCGGCAACGCCGATCCCCGAGATGCGCGACGGCATGCCGGGGAAGAATTCGGCGACCAGGGCCCGGCCCAGGCCCACGGCCTCGAAATTGCAGCCGCCACGATAGGACGAGACCACCGAGATGCCCATCTTCGACATGATCTTCAGCAGCCCGCCATCGACCGCCGCGCGGAAATTGGCGATCGCCGCCTCGACGCCGATGCCGTCGAGCAGCCCGCGTTCGGCCCGGTCGAGGATCGAATCCTGTGCCAGATAGGCGTTGACCGTGGTCGCGCCGACCCCGATCAGCACCGCGAAGTAGTGCGGGTCGATGCATTCGGCCGAGCGCACGTTCAACGAGCAGAATGTGCGCAGCCCCCGGCTCACCAGCCAGCTGTGCGCCGCCGAGGTGGCGAGGATCATCGGCATTCCGATGTTCTCCGCATCCGCCGTCTCGTCGGTCAGGATGACATGCCCGGCCCCGGCGCGCACCGCTTCCTCGGCCTCGGCCCGCACCCGGACCAGCGCCCGGCGGAGCGCGCCGTCGCCGCTTGCCGCCGGAAACACGCAGTGGATCACCCGGTGGCTGTCGCCGAAGGCCTCGACCAGCCGGCGGAACCGGCCGTTCGAGACCACCGGGCTTTCCAGGGTGATGATCTCGGTCTGACTCGAATCCTGGTCGAGCACGTTCTTCAGGTTGCCGAACCGGGTCTTGAGGCTCATCACCCGGCTTTCGCGCAGGCTGTCGATCGGCGGGTTGGTCACCTGGCTGAAGTTCTGCCGGAAAAAGTGGCTGAGCGGCCGGTAGAGGTCGGAGAGCACCGCCACCGGAGTGTCGTCGCCCATCGAGCCGATGGCCTCCTTGGCGTCCTCGGCCATCGGGTGCAGGATCGTCTCCAGCTCCTCGATCGTGTAGCCGGCGGCGATTTGGCGCCGCCGCAGTTCGGCGCCACGGAACAGGCGGCGCTCCGGCTCGCCCTCGATGGCGTCGGAGACCTCGGTGATCTTCTCGATCCACTCGGCATAGGGCTGCGCGGCGGCCAGCTCGTCCTTCAGCTCGGTGTCGTGCAGCAGCCGGCCACCGGCAAGGTCCACCGCCAGCATCTGACCCGGACCGAGGCGGCCCTTCTCGCGGATGGTGCTCTCGTCGGTCGGAACCATGCCGACCTCGGAGCCGGCGATCACCAGCCCGTCGCCGGTCACCACATAGCGCATCGGCCTGAGGCCGTTTCGGTCCATGCCGGCGCAGACCCAGCGCCCATCGGTCATCGCCAGCGCCGCCGGCCCGTCCCAGGGCTCCATCACCGCGTTCGAATAGGCGTACATCGCCCGCCAGGCCTCTGGCATCGACTCGTCGTTCGACCAGGCCTCGGGCACCAGCATGGTCTTGGCCATCGGCGCGTTGCGCCCGGCCCGCACCATTACCTCGAACACCGCGTCGAGCGCCGCCGAGTCCGAGGAGCCGTTCGGGATGATCGGCTTGATGTCCTCGGCCAGCTCGCCGAGGAAGGCGGAGGCCATGCGGATCTCGTGGCTCCGCATCCAGTTGGCGTTGCCCTTGAGCGTGTTTATCTCGCCGTTATGCGCCAGCATCCGGAACGGCTGTGCCAGCCACCATTGCGGGAAGGTGTTGGTCGAATAGCGCTGGTGGTAGATCGCGAAGGCGCTGACGAAGCGCGCGTCCTGCAGGTCCGGGTAGAAGTCGGCGACCTGCTCGGCCAGCATCATGCCCTTGTAGATCACCGACCGGCAGCTGAGCGAGCAGATGTAGAAGCCCGAGATCTGCGCCTGCGCCACCGCCTTCTCGATCCGCCGCCGGATCACGTAGAGCTCGCGCTCGAAGGTCTCCTCGTCGACCCCCTTGACGTTCGAGATCAGGATCTGCTCGATCGCGGGCCGGGTGGCGTTGGCCTTCTCGCCGAGCACCGAGATGTTCACCGGCACCTGGCGCCAGCCATATATGTAGTAGCCGAGCCGCAGCACCTCGGTCTCGACGATGGTCCGGCAGGTCTCCTGCGCGGCGAAGTTGGTGCGCGGCAGGAAGACCTGGCCGACGGCGCAGAGCGTGTCGTGCGGCTCGTGGCCGGTGCGGCGGATCTGGTCCCAGAAGAAGCCGATCGGGATCTGCACATGGATGCCGGCCCCGTCGCCGGTCTTGCCGTCGGCATCGACCGCGCCCCGGTGCCAGACCGCCTTCAAGGCCGTGATGCCGTGCTCGACCACCTCGCGCCGGGGCTTGCCGTCGATGGCGGCGACCAGCCCGACGCCGCAGGAGGCGTGCTCCTCCGCAGGCAGGTACATGCCGTCTCGGGCGAGGCGCGCGGCCTCGGCCTCGTAAGCTTCAACCCAGCCCTGGTCGATGATGCGGTCGGTCATGGCGTCAGTCCTCGTGGTCCTCGTGCGAGGAACGGCGGTAGAAGGGGATCAGGAACGAGATGTTGGCGGCCATGAAGGCGCATGCGCCGAGCAGGCCGATCATGTCGCCGGCCCGCAGCGACGCGATGATGAAGAAGCCGGCGCTGACGACGAACAGCCACCAGCCGGTCAGGACGAACTTGCGCTCGGGGCCGGCCTTCATTCCTCGAGGTCCCCCTTGGCGAAGGCTTCGAACACCTCCGGTCCGGTCATCGTCCGCGTCCGGTTGGCGAAGTCGTAATAGCCCGGCTTCTCGTCGGTGAAGATCTGGCTGGTCATCTTCCAGCGCTCCTGGTCGTCGAAGGCGCCGATGCCGAGGATGTAGTGGTCCATCTCGACCAGCCGGTAGAACAGGTTGGTGCCGCAGCGCTTGCAAAAGCCGCGCTCGGCCCAGTCGGACGAGCGGTAGCGGCCGATATTCTCGTCTCCCGCGAAGGCGATCGACTTGACGCCGGCCGAAAGAAACGGCCCCGAGCCCCAGCGCCGGCACATCTCGCAATGGCAGGCGCTGAAGTTCTCGCGCACGCCCTCGACGGTGAACGTCGCCGCGCCGCACAGGCATCGTCCGGTCAAGGCCATCGCATCAACTCCTTGCCAGCGCCTCGGCCGCGGTCAGCCGCGGCGCGTCGTCGGCGAATTCGTAGTAGCCGGGCTGGTCGTCGACCCAGATATGGGCGCCGATCTTCAGCCCGTGGCCTGCGGCCAGGGACCCGGCCGAGACCGCCACGTCCAGCCCCGCCCCGGGCGCGCGCCAGAACAGCGAGGTGCCGCAGTGGCGGCAGAAGCCGCGCTCGCCCTTATCCGACGAGCGGAACCACTCCAGCCCCTCGTCCTTGGTCAGCGCGACGCCGCCCTGCATGCGCACGGCGAAGAACGGCCCGCCGCCGGCCCAGCGCCGGCACTGGCCGCAATGGCAGACGCTGATGCCGCGCTTCCTGTCCGGGATCCCGGTGAAGCGGACCGCGCCGCAGAGACACTGGCCGATGATGCTCATCCTTCGTCCCTCTCGCGCCGCCCTATTCCGCCGCCACCCGCTGCGCGGCGTCGAGCCGCGCTGCGATCGCATCCGCCGCCTCGCGGCCGTCGCGGATCGCCCAGACCACCAGCGAGGCGCCGCGCACGATATCTCCGGCCGCGTAGACCCCGTCGAGTGAGGTCGCGTGGGTGCGGAAATCGGCCTTGACGGTGCCCCAGCGCGTCACCTCCAGCCCTTCGACTCCCCAGAGCCGCACCAGCTCCTCGGGTTCGAAGCCCAGCGCCTTGATGGCCAGATCGCAGGGCTCGGTGTAATCCGATCCCGGCACCGGCTCCGGCGCCTGGCGCCCCGTGCTGTCCGACGGGCCGAGCCGCATCTTCGCGGCCTTCACCCCCGTGACGTGGTCCGTGCCGGTGAAGCCCTTGGGCGCGGTCAGCCAGACGAACTCGACCCCCTCCTCCTCGGCATTCGCTACCTCGCGCTGCGAGCCCGGCATGTTGTCGCGGTCGCGCCGGTAGAGGCATTTGACCGAGGTGGCCCCCTGGCGGACCGCGGTGCGGACGCAGTCCATCGCCGTGTCGCCACCGCCGATCACCACCACCCGCTTGCCCTCGGCATTGAGCCCGCCCGAGTCGAACTCCGGCACCGCGTCGCCGAAGCCCTTGCGGTTCGAGGCGGTCAGGTAGTCGATCGCCTGCACGATGCCGCCCAGCCCGGCGCCGGGGCCGCCGATGTCGCGCGACTTGTAGACGCCGGTCGCGATCAGCACCGCGTCGTGCTTCCCGCGGATCTCGGCGAACGGAAGCTCCGCGCCCACATTGCAGCCCTGCACGAAGCTCACCCCGGCAGCCGCGAGCTGATCGTTCCGGCGCATCACCACCGGTTTCTCCAGCTTGAAGCCCGGGATGCCGTAGGTCATCAGGCCGCCGGCGCGGTCGTGACGGTCGTAGACAGTGACCTGGAAGCCCATCCGCCGCAGCCGGTCGGCCGCCGCCAGCCCCGCCGGGCCGGCGCCGATGATGCCGACGGATTCGGGCCGCTCGGCGTCCGGCCGGCCGGGCTCGACCCAGCCCTCCTCCCAGGCGATGTCGGTGATGTACTTCTCCACCGCGCCGATGGTGACCGTGCCGTGGCCGGACTGCTCGATGACGCAGTTGCCCTCGCACAGCCGGTCCTGCGGACAGATCCGGCCGCAGATCTCGGGGAAGGTGTTGGTGGCCTGGCTCAGCTCGTAGGCCTCGCGGAGCCGCCCCTCGGCGGTCAGCTTCAGCCAGTCCGGGATGTTGTTGTGGAGCGGGCAGTGGTTCTGGCAGAACGGCACGCCGCATTGCGAGCACCGCGACGCCTGATCCGCCGCCTTGGCCGCCGCATAGTCGCGGTAGATCTCGCCGAAATCATGGGCGCGCTCGCCGGCCGGGCGCTTCTCGGGCATCTCGCGCTCCAGCGAGACGAAACTCAGCATCCTCTGGGCCATCGGGGCGGGTCCGTTCCGGAAAATGCGGCGCGGCCAAAGGCTGACTCGCACCGAAATGGGTCACTTCGCTCTCGGTAATGGAAAGAGCGGCAAAAATAAAGTCAATAGCGCTGTCTGATTTTCAGATTTTCCGCGCCACGGATGCCCGCCAATCGCGAGTGCTCGTCAATTTTATGTCAATATTACTTACATATATCCGATTGGCTTGCCTTTACCCGGTTGCAAACCGCCTGGGACCCGCTAGAAGGTTCTCCTCCTGCTGCACCGGGCTCCAATCCATGACCTTCTTCGACACTGCGGCGCTGGCGGCGATCCAGGGCATCACCGAGTTCCTGCCGATCTCGTCCTCCGGCCATCTGATCCTCTGGCCGCTGCTGACCGGCCGGCCGGACCAGGGCATCACCATGGACGTCGCGGTCCACATGGGAACGCTGGCCGCGGTCTGCCTGTTCTTCCGCCGCGACACCGGGCGGCTGGTGACCGGGCTCGGCGACATCCTGCGCGGCCGCTGGTCCAGCACCCCGGCGCGGTTGTTCTGGCTGGTGGCGCTGGCGACGGTTCCGGCGGTGGTGGCCGGGCTGGCGCTCAAGCTCACCGGCGGGATCGATGCGCTGCGGTCGGTCAAGATAATCGGCTGGGCGACGGTGATCGGCGGGCTGCTGCTGTGGTACGCGGACCGCACCGGCAGCCAGCGCCGGGCCGGCGGCGACTGGCGCCTCGCCGACGCGGCGGTGATGGGGCTCATGCAGGCGGTCGCGCTGGTGCCGGGCGTCAGCCGCTCGGGCATCACCATGACCACGGCGCGCTGGCTCGGCTTCGAGCGCGCCGAGGCGGCGCGCCTCTCGCTGCTGATGGCGATTCCGATCACGCTTGCGGCCGGGGTGCTCGAGGGCGAGGAACTGGTGCGCAGCGGCAACTTCGCCCTGACCGGCGAACTGGCCCTCGGGGCCGTACTGTCCTTCGCCGCGGCGATGGTCGCGCTGAGCGTGATGATGCGCATGTTCCGCAGCGACTGGACCATGTTCCCCTTCGTCGTCTACCGGCTGGTGCTGGGGGCGGGGCTGCTGATCATGGCCTATGGCAGCTGAAACAGCGGCCCCGGCCTGGCGCCGGATGCGGCGCGCGTAACTTGCGGACAATGATCTCGGTCCCGGGCGGGAATCCTGGAATGAGCCGGATGCGGATGGCCGGCTCCCGGATTCAGGCGTCGCGAAGCGACCGGCCGCTCAGGCCTCGCCGCCGTTCTCGGTCAGCTGGGTGTACTGGCCCTTCGGGCGATAGGCGTAGAGATAACTCTCGATCACCCCCTCGGCCGCGGTCGGCTCGATGCCGAGGTCCGCGAGGGAGCGCGCGCCCTTCGAGACCACATTGTCGTGGCGGAGCAGTTTCACCTGGTCGACGGTCAGCAGCGGTTTCGGCATCAGTTGCAGGAACCAGGCCTTGATGCGGGCGAAGAAGAACGGGACGTCCAGCACCAGCCGCCGCCGCCGCGTCACCCGCAGCATCAGCTCGACCGCCTCGCGGAGCGTGTAGACCCGCGGGCCGCCCAGTTCGTAAACCCCCGGCGCCGCGTCGCCGCAGGCGGCCTTCGCCGCGGCCTCGGCCACGTCCTCGACCCAGACCGGCTGGAACCGCGTGCCGGCTCCCACCACCGGCAGCACCAGCGGGATGAGCCGGGCCATGCCGGCGAAGCGGTTGAAGAAGCCGTCGTCCTGGCCGAAAACCACCGAGGGCCGCAGGATCACCGCGCCCGGAAAGGCCGCGGCCACGGCGGCCTCGCCTTCGGCCTTGGTCCGCGCATATTCGGAATCGCTCCCTTGGTCCGCCCCGAGCGACGAGATGTGGACGAACCGGCCGACACCCTCCTCGGCCGCGATCCGGGCTACCCGGCCGGCACCCTCGGCCTGGCAGGCCTCGAAAGTGTTGCGGCCCGAGCCGTAGAGGATGCCGACGCAGTTCACGACCGCATCCGCGCCGCGGATCACCGCCCGGGTCGATGCCTCGTCGCGGATGTTGCACTGGACCGGCTCGACCTGGCCGACGACGCCGTAGGGCTTGACGAACATCGCCTCGTTCGGCCGGCGCACCGCCACCCGCACCCGCCACCCCCGCCGTGCCATGCGCTGGGCGATGTGCCGGCCGACGAAGCCTGAGCCGCCGATGATGGTGACGAGCGGAGATCGGTCGGACATGTCTGTGCCTCCTCGGATGCCGAAAGCCGGGCGGGGCGAAAGCCGGCTCTGGTGTAGGCCGCGGGGCGGGCTCGGGCAATAGGGCAATGCGCCCGGATCAGTTGCCGGTCTGGCCGGTGCCGTGGCCGGACTGGCCATGACCCGTCGTCCCGTGGTCCATCTTCATGCCGCCCATCTGTCCGGCGTCGGGCTTCTCGACCTGCACGTCGACCGAGACCTCGCCGGCAGTCTCGAAGACCAGCGTCATCGGAAAGCTCTCGCCCGGCTTGAACAGGTGTCCGGCGCCGAACAGCATGATGTGGAGCCCGCCCGGCGCCAGTTCGACCGAGTCGTGGGGCGGCAGCTCGATCGCCGCCACCGGCCGCATGGACATCGTCGACCCCTGCATCACCGATTCATGGATTTCGGCAGCCCCGAAACCGGGCGCGCGCGCGCCCACCAGCCGATCCGGCGCATCGCCGTCATTGGCGATCGTGACATAGACGACCATCGGCCGGTCCGGCAGGTTGGGCCGCGACGCCGGATGGATGATCTTCAGGTCGCCGAGCCCGAAAGTCATGCGCCGGCGCCGGGCCCGCCGGCAGAACGACGGCGACGGCGAGCATCGCCGCAAGGCCAAGCAATGCATGTCGGATCATTCGGGCCTCCCGGGCGGTTTCGGTCACGGACCGGCGCGGCCGGTGCGGCCGAGCCAGGCCCGAAGTTATGTGCCGGCCGCCCCGGCCCGGCAATGGGGTGCGACCACGTCCCGCAGGGGCGCCCGGCAGGGGCGCCCGACCGGAGCGCGGCCCCGCGCCGCCACCCCCGTTGACATCCCCCGCCGCCGTCGCTAGATCAGCCCTCGCGCCGCAAGGCGCACGGTTCCGAGTTCGTGCCTCGCTGGGCCCAGGTGGCGGAATTGGTAGACGCGCTAGCTTCAGGTGCTAGTGACCGAAAGGTCGTGGAAGTTCGAGTCTTCTCCTGGGCACCACTCCCTCCCGACGCACAGGACCGGCGCGGGAGGAAGGGACACCGATGACAGTCACCCTCCATCATGGCGACCTGCCCGACGGCCTCGATTTCGGCCCGGTGGTCGCGATCGACACCGAGACCATGGGGTTGAACCCCTATCGCGACCGGCTCTGCGTTGTGCAGCTCTCGGCCGGTGACGGCACCGCCCATCTGGTGCAGATCGCCAGGGGCCAGAGGCGAGCGCCGAACCTGCAGAAGCTGCTGCGCGACCGCAAGGTGCTGAAGCTGTTCCACTACGGCCGCTTCGACATCGCCGTGCTGGCCCAGGCGCTGGGCACCGTCGCCCGCCCGGTCTGGTGCACCAAGATCGCCTCCAAGCTCTGCCGCACCTCCACCGACCGGCACGGGCTGAAGAACCTCTGCCAGGAACTGCTGGGCGTCGATCTCTCGAAGCAGCAGCAGTCCTCGGACTGGGGCGCCGAGACGCTGAGCGAAGCACAGCTGGAATACGCCGCCTCGGACGTTCTATACCTGCACAGGCTCAAGTCCGAGCTCGAGGCACGGCTCGAGCGCGAGGACCGCACCGCGTTGGCGGAGGCGTGCTTCCGCTTCCTGCCTGACCGGGCGCGGCTCGACCTGCTCGGCTGGGTCGAGCCGGACATCTTCGCTCACTGACCCCGGCCCGGCCGCCGTCCGGCCCCGGGGCCGCGACAAGGAGACTGCCGTGGCGATTGCCGCCAGCAAGGGAACGGGCAAGAGCGGATCCGAAACAGACGGGTCCGGCGCAGGCATGACCGCGGACGACCGCGTCATCGCCACCGGCCGCCGGGTGCTGGCGACCGAGGCGGCGGCACTGTCGCTGTTTGCCGAGACCCTTGGCGGACCGTTCGCCCAGGCGGTCGAGCTGATGCTCTCGGCCCGCGGCCGGGTGATCGTCTCGGGCATGGGCAAATCCGGCCATGTGGCCCGCAAGATCGCCTCGACCATGGCCTCGACAGGCACCCCGGCCCAGTTCGTGCATCCGGCCGAGGCCAGCCACGGCGACCTCGGCATGATCACCGACGACGACGTGGTGCTGCTGCTGTCGAATTCCGGCGAGACCCGCGAGCTGGCCGACCTGATCGCCTACACCCGGCGGTTCCGCATCCCCCTGATCGGGGTCGCGAGCCGGCCGGGCTCGTCGCTGCTCCGGAACGCCGACATCGCGCTGGTGCTGCCGCAGGCGCCGGAGGCCTGCTCGGTCGGGCTCGCGCCGACCACATCGACCACGCTCACTCTGGCGCTCGGCGACGCGCTTTCGGTGGCGCTGATGGAGCGGCGCGACTTCACCCCCGAACGCTTCGCCGAGTTCCATCCGGGCGGCAGCCTGGGCGCCCAGCTGGTCAAGGTCGCCGACCTGATGGCGACCGGTGACCGGGTGCCCCTGGTGGCGGCCGCAACACCGATGCCCGAGGCGCTGCTGGTGATGACCCAGAAAGGCTTCGGCGTCGCCGGGGTCACCGACGGCGAGGGACGGCTGACCGGCGTGATCACCGACGGCGACCTTCGCCGCCACATGGAGGGGCTCCTCGCCCTGACTGCCCGCGAGGTCGCCACCGGCAGTCCGCGCACCATCCGCCCGGACCGGCTGGCGCAGGAAGCCCTCAGCCTGATGAACACGCACAAGATCACCTGCCTGTTCGTCACCGGGAGCGCCATGCCGGCGGTCCCGCTCGGGCTGATCCATCTGCACGACTGCCTGCGCGCCGGTGTCGACGGTGGCTGACGCGGGCCGGGCCTGATCCATGCGGGGAGCCTTCCGCGAACGGGCCGGCGGCAGCGAGCGCGGACAGCGGCGCGTGCGCAACTATTCCCGTCTTGTCGCCTGGATGAAGGTGATCCTGCCGCTCGCCGCGGTCGGGCTGGTGGCGCTGCTGTTCCTTTCGATGCGCGACAAGGGCGATCTGAGCGAGCTTTTCACGCCCGAGGAGCTTGCGACCCTCGGCGCCGGGCTCAAGCTCGAGAACCCGCGCTTCGCCGGGGTCACCAGCAAGGATGAGCCCTTCGCCCTCCGGGCCGAATGGGCGCTGCCGGACAGCGCGGTGCCGACCTTCATCGACCTCGAGCGCCCCGAGGGCGAGATCCGCCTCGAGGATGGGCGCACGGTTGCGGCCGCCTCCGCCAAGGCGCGGCTGAACCGGATCGAGAAAACCCTGGTGCTAGAGGGCGGGGTCGTGCTCGATACGTCGGATGGCTATCATGTCGAAACCGAACGGGTCGAGATCGACGCCAAGGCCGAGACCGCCGTCGCGCCGGGGCGCGTGACCGGCTCGGGCCCCCGCGGCCAGATCGAGGCGGGCAGCATGCGCGCCAGCGCCGGCGGCGGAAGCGGCACCGGTGACGCCGGCAAGGGCGATACCAGGGACGGGACGATTTGGTTTGAAAACAAGGTCCGGCTGGTGTTCATTCCGGCGGGGGACCGCGAGTGAGCGTGGCGCGGCACGGGACCGGAGAAACGGACGGGAGGTGGTCTTGTTGACCGGTGCAGTTCGGCTGATCGCCGTCGTCGCCCTTCTGGCGGCCGCCCCTGCGGCGTCCCAGAACAATAGCCCCTTCGGCGGCTTCAAGCACGATTCCAAGGCCCCGATCGAGATCACGTCGGACAGCCTCGAGGTGCGCCAGGCCGAGAGTGTCGCCATTTTCGCGGGCAGCGTCGTGGCCGGTCAGGGCACGCTCCGGCTGACCGCCGACAAGGTCACCGTCTCCTACAGCGCCGGCAAGTCCGACGCCGCGACCGGAGCGATCCAGAAGATGCGTGCCGACGGAAACGTCTTCCTCTCCAACGGCGCCGAGACCGCCCAGGGCGCCTGGGCCGAGTACGATGTCGCCGGCGGCAGGGTGACGATGGGCGGCAAGGTGATCCTTACCCAGGGCGCCAACGCGATCTCGGGCGAGACGCTGGCGATCAACCTGAACGACGGGACCGGCCGGATCGAAGGCCAGGGCGACGGCCGGGTGAAGAGCGTGTTCACGCCCGCGCCCAACTCCTCCACGCCGAAGAACTGACCGCCACATGGTCGAGCAAACCCTCGAGACCCCTCCCGCCACGCGACGCAGCCGCGAGGGGCTCATCGTCACCGGCCTCGGCAAGAGCTACCGCCGCCGCCCGGTGGTGCGCGACGTCTCGCTCGAGCTGCACCGGGGCGAGGCCGTGGGCCTCCTGGGGCCGAACGGCGCCGGCAAGACCACCTGCTTCTACATGATCATCGGCCTGGTGCCGGCCGACAGCGGCGCCATCGTGATCGACGGCATCGACCTGACGCCGCTGCCGATGTACCGGCGCGCCCGGCTCGGGCTCGGCTACCTGCCGCAGGAGGCCTCGATCTTCCGCGGCCTCTCGGTCGAGGACAACATCAAGGCGGTGCTGGAGCTGGTCGAGCCTGACCGGACGGTGCGCGCCCAGCGGCTGGACGAGCTCCTGGGCGAGTTCTCGATCACGCATTTGCGCCGGACCCCCGCCGCGGCGCTCTCCGGCGGCGAGCGGCGCCGGGTCGAGATCGCCCGCTGCCTGGCCACCGACCCGGCCTTCGTGCTTCTGGACGAGCCCTTCGCCGGCATCGACCCGATCGCGGTCGCCGACATCCGCACCCTGGTGGCGCACCTGAAGGATCGCGGCATCGGCGTTTTGATCACCGATCACAACGTCCGTGAGACATTGGAGATTATTGACCGGGCATACATCTTGCATGATGGTCACGTGCTGATGAGCGGCAGCCCGGACGAGGTGGTCCGGGACGCCAATGTGCGCCGCGTCTATCTGGGCGAGGGCTTCCGGATTTAGTAACCGGCCCCGCCCCAGACTGGCCCGGCAGCAAGGAATGGGCCGGGAATGTCTCTGGGACTTCGACTCGAGCAGAAGCAGACCCAGCAGCTGGTGATGACCCCCCAGCTGCAGCAGGCGATCCGTCTGCTGCAGATGTCGAATTTCGAGCTCCGCGCCTTTGTCGAGGCGGAGATCGAGCGGAACCCGCTCCTGCGGCTCGACGACGGTGGCGGCGAGGCGCCCGCACCCGCTCCGGCCGCCGGCCCCGAGGCGCCACTCGACACGCGGCTGACGGCCGAGGGCGACATGGGCCTTGCCGCCGAGGTCTTCGACACCGGCACCGAGAACCTCGACGACAGCGGGCCGGGGGACGGGCCGGACCATTCCTGGCAAGACCCAGCTTCGCCAGATCATTCCCGGCCAGACCGTTTCCGGCCGGCACCCGCCTCCGGCCGGGCCGGACGCGGCGGCGCCGCGGATTTCGACATTCCGGAGTTCGATCCCGCCGCCCGCGAAGGCCCGGCGCCGACGCTCCGCGAGCACCTGCTCGCGCAGCTCGGCCAGATGCGGTCCGGGCCGGTCACCGGCGCCCTGGCGCGCTATCTGGCCGAGGAGCTGGACGAGCACGGCTATCTGCGGACCCCGCTTGCCGAGCTCGGCCAGCGTGTCGGGGCCGCGCCGTCGCAGCTCGAGCCCGCCCTCGCGCTGCTCCAGTCCTGCGAACCGACCGGCGTCGGTGCCCGGAGCCTCGCCGAATGCCTCGCCCTGCAGCTTGCCGAGCGCGACCGGCTCGATCCGGCGATGCGCTCGCTGGTCGACAATCTCGAGCTTCTTGCCCGCGGGGAGCGGCGGCGGCTGAAGGCGCTCTGCGGGGTCGATGACGAGGATTTTGATGCCATGCTGGCCGAGCTCCGGGCGCTCGACCCGCGCCCCTGCTCGGGCTTCGCCGCCGGCCCGGTCGCGACCCTGATCCCCGACATCTTCCTGCGCCCCGCCCCAGGTGGCGGCTGGGACATCGAGCTCAACCCCGATACCCTGCCCCGGCTGATCGAGGACCGTGCCTACGCCGCCCGCCTCTCCGCCGGCGGCCGCGAGGCGCGGGCGTTCGTCGCCGAATGCCGGGCCGGGGCGAGCTGGCTCCGGCGCAGCCTCGACCAGCGCGCGCGCAGCATCCTCAAGGTCGCGGCCGAGATCGTCCGCCACCAGGACCGGTTCTTCGCCGAAGGCATCGCCGGGCTCAGGCCGCTCACGCTCCGCATGGTGGCCGAGGCGACCGGGCTTCACGAGTCGACCGCGAGCCGGGTCACCGCCAACAAGTACATTTCCACCGGGCGCGGCATCTTCGAGCTGAAACTCTTTTTCACCAACGCGATCGGCGGCGAGGGCATCGCCGCCGAGTTGGTCCGCCACCGCATCCGCGCCATGATCGACGCCGAAGCGCCCGCGCATATCCTCTCCGACGACACCATCGTCGACCGGTTGCGGCAGGATGGCGTCGACATCGCCCGGCGGACTGTCGCCAAGTACCGGAATAAAATGGGAATTCCGTCATCCGTCGACCGGCGCCGGCAGAAGGCTCTGGGCGGCGCGGGCTGAGGAAATCATGCCGTGATGCCTTATACCTGCCACCGGGCTTTGCTATATTGACAGTCATGGGAGCCCCGCCTAGGTTCCGCACCTCTCTGGAATCGCGGGCGGCAGGACCCATGCTCCGCACCCCGCGAGGAGGGCATGCCGGACGCGTGCATGCCCTCTTCTCCGAAGCGTTGGGAGACGCGATGTACATCAAGGTTTCCGGGAAGCACATCGATGTGGGCGATGCGCTGCGCACCCATGTCGAGCAGAATATCGAATCTTCCGTCGCCAAGTATTTCGACCGCCCGGTGGACGCCCATGTGGTGTTCTCGCGCCGCGGCCACGAATTCGCCTGCAACTCGTCGGTGCACCTCGCGACCGGCCTCACCGCCCAGGCCCACGCGGTCGCCAGCGAGATCTACAGCGCCTTCGACCAGGCCACCGACCGGATCGAGAAGCAGCTCCGCCGCTACAAGCGCCGGCTGAAGGACCACCACAACACCCGCACCGACCCGATCGAGATGATCGAGGCCTCGTCCTACGTGCTGCGCGGCCATGACGAGGAGGCCGACGAGGGCGACGCGAACGGCATGCAGCCGGTGATCGTCGCCGAGATGACCACCCCGATCAAGTCGCTGACCGTCGGCGAGGCGGTGATGCAGATGGAACTGGCCCATGCGCCGTTCCTGCTGTTCCGCAACGACGCGAATGGCCGTATCAACATCGTCTACCAGCGCGACGACGGCAATGTCGGCTGGATCGATCCCGCCAACCTGCCGAACGGCTAAGCCCGGCAGCGTCCGCAACGGTAATCAGACAGAACTCACGGAAAGATCCCATGGAACTCGCCGACGTGATTGCGCGCGACGCGATCCTCCCCGCCCTCAAGGCCGGCAGCAAGAAGCAGATCTTCCAGGAGATCGGCCAGCGTGCCCGCGACGCATACGGGCTCGACACCCGAGTGGTGGTCGAGGGGCTGCTGGCCCGCGAGAAGCTCGGCTCCACCGCCATGGGCGGCGGCGTCGCCATCCCTCATGCGCGGCTCGCCGGGCTGCAGTCCATCGTCGGCCTGTTCGCCCGGCTCGAGAAGCCGGCGGATTTCGAGGCCGCGGACGGCCAGGGCGTCGATCTGGTCTTCGTGCTGCTGGCACCCGAGGAATCCGGCGCCGACCATCTCCGGGCGCTGGCCCGTGTCTCGCGCCTGCTGCGCGATCAGGAGACCCGGGCCAAGCTTCGCAAGACCACCGAGGCCGCGGCGCTCTATGCCCTGATCACCGAGCCCGCCGCCTCGCGGGCGGCCTGACGCAACCCCAGATTCACTCCAGCGTGGCGCCGGGTGTCGGCGTTCCGCGCCGGTTGCCCGCGCCGTCAATGCACGCTCAGCGGCCGCAGATCGTTGCGCCGCGCCAGCGCGAAGGCCTGGCGCCGGTCCGGCGCGATCGCCAGCCGGTTGCCCTCGGCATCGTGCAGCGCGAACAGCTTCGCCGGCGCGCCCTTCAGCTCGTCCGGCAGCTCCTCGGGCGCGACCTCGCGCACATAGACGATCGGCTCGCCGGTCTGGTTGGTGAATGGATTCCTGTTCATCCTGGTCACTCCGTTCCCCCGATCCTGATCGTGCGCACCGCCGTCTCCGGCTTCCGGCGCACAAGATCCACATGCAGCAGCCCGCATTCCAGCCCGGCGCTCTCGACCTCCACATGCTCGGCCAGAACGAAGCTGCGCTGGAACGGCCGGGCGGCGATGCCGCGATGCAGATAGACGCGCCCGTCCTCCTCGGCGTCATGCCGGCCGCGGACGATCAGCTGCTGCTCCTCGACGGTGATCGAGAGATCGTCCTCGGCGAAACCGGCGACCGCCAGCGTGATGCGGTAGGCATCCTCGCCGCGCTGCTCGATGTTGAAGGGCGGATAGTTGTCGGCCCCGGCCTTCATGGTGCGCTCGACCAGCTTGTCGAGCCGGTCGAAGCCCAGCAGAAAGGGCTGCGAGGTGAAGGAAACCCGTGACATGCGACCGTCCTTTCAGCAAAGCGACGTCAGACGCGGGCCCGCCAGGCAGCACCCGCTTGCAGGGGATATGGGGGCGTCCGGAGGTGGGGGCAAGGGGCACAGCCCCCCGCGTTCCCGCATCGGGCGCGGGACAGCGGCGCGTCAGATCGAGATCTCGCCCTTGCCGCCGTTGGCCGCCGACCACTCCAGCGGCCGGTCGAGGAACTTCTCCACCTCGTCCATCACCGCGGCGTCGAAATAGCCGCCCCGCCGCGCCTCGGCCAGCACGTCGCGCCAGGTGGCGAGGTAATGGAGCGCGATGCCCTGCTCGGCCAGCTTGCCCGGCACCTCCGTAAAGATGCCATAATAGAACACCACGATGGTATGGGCGCATTCGGCCCCGGCCTCGCGGATCGCGTTGACGAAGCTGACCTTCGAGCCGCCGTCGGTGGTCAGGTCCTCGACCAGCAGTACCCGGCTGCCCTCGCGGATCTCGCCCTCGATCCGGGCGTCGCGGCCGAAGCCCTTCGGCTTCTTGCGGACATAGAGCATCGGCAGGGCCAGGCGCTCGGCGATCCAGGCGGCGAAGGGAATGCCGGCGGTCTCGCCACCGGCGACCGCGTCGAACCGCTCGTAGCCGGCGTCGCGCATCAGCACCGAGCAGGCGAAGTCCATGCAGGCCGAGCGGATGCGCGGGTACGAGATCAGCTTGCGGCAGTCGATATAGACCGGGCTCGCCAGGCCGGAGGTCAACTTGTAGGGCGGGTCGGCGCGGAAATGCACCGCCCCGATCTCCAGCAGCATGCGGGCGACCTCGCGGCCCATCAGTTCGCGGTCGGGGAAACTGGTCTGGATCATCTGGCTCCCTCGATTTTCGTCAGGCGCCTGTGGCACCCCCCCTCCCCATCCCTCCCCCACAAGGGGGGAAGGAGGCGCTCAGCCCTCAACCCGCCAACGGATCGGAAATCCAGGATCGAAGACCGTCACCCGGCCTGCCCCGGTCTCGATTCCGGCGGGATATGCCACGGGCGCGTCGCCCTTGACCAGCGTGATCCGGTCCTCGTTCGGCGGCAGGCCATAGAAGGCGGGCCCCGCCAGCGAGACGAAGCCCTCGAGCCGGTCGAGCGCCCCTTCCTCCTCGAACACATGGGTGAGGCAGGCGAGGAAATTCGGCGCCGTGAAGCAGCCCGCGCAGCCGCAGGCGGCCTCCTTCAGCGGGTCGGCATGGGGTGCCGAGTCGGTGCCGGAGAAGAACCGCCCGTCGCCCGACACCGCCGCCGCCCGCAGGGCCAGCCGGTGAGTCTCGCGCTTCGCCACCGGCAGGCAGTAGTAGTGCGGCCGGATGCCGCCCGCCAGGATGTGGTTGCGGTTGATGATCAGGTGATGGGTCGTCAGCGTCGCCGCGAGCCCCTCGGCCGCGCTCCGCACATAGTCGACCCCCTCGCGGGTGGTGACATGCTCCATCACCACCTTCAGCCCCGGCGTCCGCCGCCGGACCGGGTCGAGCACCCGGTCGATGAACACCGCCTCGCGGTCGAAGATGTCGACCGCAGGGTCGGTGACCTCGCCATGGACGCAGAGCGGCAGGCCGATCTCGGCCATGCGCTCCAGCACCGGCGCCACGCGCCCGAAGTCCCGCACGCCCGAGGCGGAATTGGTGGTCGCCCCGGCCGGGTAGAGCTTGACCGCCTTCACCAGCCCGGAAGCCGCGGCCGCGGCCACGTCATCCGGGTCGGTGTCCTCGGTGAGGTAGAGGGTCATCAGCGGCTCGAACCGCGCCCCCTCGGGCAGCGCCCTCGCGATGCGCTCGCGATAGGCGGCCGCCTCGGCCCCGGTCACCACCGGCGGCACCAGGTTCGGCATGATGATGGCGCGGGCCACATGCGCCGCCGACCATGGCAGCACCCCCTCCAGCATCGCCCCGTCGCGCAGGTGCAGGTGCCAGTCGTCCGGGCGGCGGATGGTCAGCCGCTTGTCGGCCATGCCGGCGCCCTCAGGCCGCGAGCCGGAAGCCGAAATCTCCCGCGAGCTGGCCGGCGAGCGCCTGGCCCTCGGCGACGCTCGCGGGCAGGAGCGGCGGGCGGATGTTGGCCCAGCGCGCATCGCCCGAGGCCAGTGCCAGCATCCGCTTCATCACCGGGATCGGCGCATAGCCCTGCACGGCCAGGCGGAACTTCTTCACCTGCTCGTGCTTCGCCGAAGCACCGGCCTTGTCGCCCGCATCCCAGAGCCGGATCACCTCGGCGATCCCGCCGGCATTGATGTTGGCGGTGGCCGAGATCACCCCCATCGAACCCATGCCGAGGCACTCGATCAGCGGCAGCTCCGAGCCCGGATAGACGATCAGCCCCTTGATCCCGAGCAGCCCGGAAGTGTTCTCCCACACCGCCGAACTGTCCTTGATGCCGACGATCACGTCCGGGAAATCGCGGTGCAGCCGGGCCACCAGCGGCACCGGGATGCCGACACCCGAGACCTGCGGGATATGGTAGAGATAGATGCGCAGCCGGTCGTCGGCCACGCCCTCGACCAGCCGGCGGAAATAGTCGTAGAGCCCGTCATCTGCCACGTTCTTGAAGTAGAACGGCGGCAGGGTCATCGCGCCGGCGCAGCCGAGCTCGACCGCGTGCCGGGTGAGCCGGATCGTGTCCGGCAGATTGGTCAGCCCGGTGCCCGGAATGAGCTTCGCCGCCGGCACGCCCGAGGCGACCAGCTTCTCCAGCATCCCCATCCGCTCGTCCATGCCGACGGACAGCGCCTCGCTGGTGGTGCCGAAGGGCGCGAGCCCGACGCAGCCGTCCGCCAGGCAGCGTTTGGCGTGGGAGACGTACAGATCCTCGGCGATCGAGAGGTCGTCATCGAAGGGGGTCAGGGTCGGGGAGATCACCCCGCGGAGCGGTGTCTGGGTCATGGGCGGGACCTCGTGCTGGATCGGGGCTTCGTGATGGATCTGGACATCATGCTGGATCGCGACTTCGGGGCTCGGGATTCGCGCCGGAGGATAGACCGGTTCGCCGGGCCTTGGAACGGATATGGCCGACGGAGCCGGCATTTTCCGGAGAGCGGCGGTGCGGCCCCGGCGGCGGCGGGAGCGGAGCGCCCAACGCGCCACCCGAGCCATTCCGGCGAATCGATTCCCTGCCCGGCGCTGCCGACAGGCCGGGTGGGAAAGTATCGAAACCGGACTGATCGCATTATTATACCTTATGATGGCAGAGCCCCCCTAATGGCCGCTCTCCCTCAGGTTGTGTAATGATACATCGAGCCAGATTTTCCTAGATTTTTCCAGAGCGTGAAGCATCATGACACTTGGGTGGACATGGATGTGTGAGTACCCCACCCGTTGTTCTGGTCGTGTACATGCGAGGGTAAAGACCGTGACCGATATTCTGATGATTGCAGCGGCGCACCGTGACCGGCTGCAGGGCGAGATCGCCAAGATCGAACAATTCATCCGCATGGCCGAAAAGCTGTCGCGCGAGCCCGCGAAATCCGGGCTGGACCTGCTCGCCAGCGCCGCGCCTTCCCGTCCGGCGATGGCCGCCGCCGCGCCGGTCCCGGCTTCGATGCCGGTGACGAGGGCCGAAACCGCTCCCGCCGCCAAGGAAGCGCGCGACGAGCGCCCCCTGGTTCTCCCGGCCTCCCGGATGTCCGCGCCTGCGGCCAGCCACCGGCCTGCGGCGGAAACGCTGCCCGCGGTCATGCGCCCGGCCGCAGTGCCGGCCGTCTACCAGACCCGCGGATCGCTGTTCCGGGGTGCCTGCAACTCGTCGGACGAGCTTCGCAGGGCCGTCGCGGGCTGATCTGAAATTCCTCCGGCGTCTGCCGGGCGCCGGAACCGACCCCGCTGGCCGCGCCGCCAACGGCTGAGCCTGGGTTCCGGTCCCTGTCAGGCCCTTCGACGACGCGCGGGCTCTCGCTGGCGTCCTCGCCACCCGCGCATCGGCCCCGCGCCGGCAGTTCAGGGTCTCGCTTGCCCCCTGACCTGCCGGCCGGGAGTCCGCCGCTTCGAGGGACTTTTCCCACGCCGAGCCCCGGAGCGGCAGTTCCGTCCCTTGCCGGATTCGATCGTCCCTTGCCGGAATCGCCGGGCACTGCTCCGGCACGGCCGGGGCCGCACACCGGCAGCGGCCGGACCCTCGTCACAATCCCCCACATCTCCGGACCCGGAGCGGGCCGTCGCGCAGCCGGATCAGGACAGCAGAAGCTTCCTGGCCCGGAAGGCCTCGGCATAGCGGCTCCGGCATTCGACCCCGCGCAGGCGCGCCAGGCCGCGGAAGGTCTCGGCGTCGAACCAGTCCTTCGAGCGCTGGGTGGCGAAGTGTTCGAGCAGAAGCGCGATCTTCCGCTCGAGCACCGGCTCGTCGAGGGCGACATAGGCGTTCGCGCGCCCGAGGTCCCCGTCCCATTTCGGGATCTCGTATTCCAGGATCAGGTGATCGCGGAAGGTATTCCAGGTCAGCTCGCGGATCAGCCGGTGATCCTGGTGCAAGTCGGCGTCCGTGTGGGTGAGGATGATATCCGGGCCGCTGTCGCGCTTCAGCAACTCGACCCAGTCCTTCAGCCGCGCCCGCTCGGCCGGAAGATAGCCGTCCCGGAAATCGCCGAGCACCAGCTCGGTCGCCGCCGCGCCGTCCAGGAAGGCACGGGCGGAGCGGGTCGCCTCGTCGCCGCGGGCGCCGGCGGCGCTGGCGACGCACCACGTGACCTCGAGCCTGGCACCGGACGCGATCCAGGAGAGGAGCGCGCCACCGGCGCCGATCTCGATGTCGTCGGAATGCGCGCCGAGGCAGAGCACCCTCGCCGGCCGGCCGCGGTCGAAGAGGCCAATGGGCAACATCGGCTCAGGCGGGCGCCGCTGCCGGAGGCGCGCTCAGGCGCCGCCAGGGCATGTCCCCGTTCTCGACCATGGTCTCGAGCACCTGCCGGTCGCGCAGCGTGTCCATCGGGCGCCAGAATCCGGTATGACGGTAGGCCATCAGCTTGTCCTCCGCGATCAGCCGCGAGAAGGGCTCGACCACCAGCTCCTCGCCATCGTTCATGTAGTCGAATATCTCGGGCTTCATGATGAAATAGCCGCCGTTGATCCAGATGTCGGAGTCCTGCGAGGAAATCAGGCGCGACACGTTGCCGTCCGGATCGAGATCGGCGACGTGGAAGCTCACCGGCGGGTGCACGGCCAGGAAACAGGCAACCTTTCCGCTGCGTTCGAAGGCCTCGATCATCGCCGGCAGGTCGACGTCGGCCAGGCCGTCGCTGTAGTTGGCCAGGAACATCTTCTCGTCGCGCACATGGTCACGCACATGCCAGAGCCGGCTGCCGACGTTGCGCCAGATGCCGGTGTCGATCATCGCGACGCGCCAGTCGACCCTGCTTGGCCCCAGCATCTCGACCTTGCCGTGGTCGAGCACGCAGTCGGTATCGATCTGCGGATTGTAGTTCAGGAAGAATTCCTTGATCACGTTGGCCTTGTAACCGAGGCACAGGACGAAGTCGTCGTGGCCCCAGTCGCGGTAGTAGTTCATCACATGCGAAAGGATCGGCTGGTTGCCGATCGGAATCATCGGCTTCGGGACCTGCTCGGAGTACTCGCGGATGCGCGTGCCGAGGCCGCCGCAGAACAGGACGACCTTCACGACCGGCCCTCCGGCTCGAAGATCTCCACTTCCGGAATCGGGACGACGAACCTTCCGCCCCAGTCGCCGATGTGCCGCATCTGCGCCGAGATCTCGGCCCGCAGGTTCCAGGGCAGGATCAGGACGTAATCGGGCCGCTCGGCGTCGATCGCCTCGACCGGCAGGATCGGGATGTGGCGCCCGGGCGTGAAGCGTCCCTGCCGGTGCGGATTGCGGTCTACCGTGAACTTCAGCAGGTCCGGGCCGATGCCGCAGTAGTTCAGCAGCGTGTTGCCCTTGCCGGGCGCGCCATAGCCGACGACGGACTTGCCGGCGTCCCTCGCCCCGATCAGGAAGGCGAGCAGCCGGCGCTTGGTCGCCATCACCCGCTCCTCGAAGGCCGCGTAGAAGGCGCCGGTGCGGAACCCGGCCGCCTGCTCGCGGGCGAGCAGGTCCGTGACCGCCCGGCTCTGGGTCTCGGCGCCCTCATGGGCCAGGTAGATTCGCAGCGACCCGCCATGGGTCGGCAGCTCCTCGACGTCGAAGAAAACCAGGCCGTGCCGCCGGGCCAGCGCCTGGATGGCGGTGGCGGAGAAATAACAGAAATGCTCGTGGTAGATGGTGTCGAACTGGTTCTCGGCGATCAGCTTCTCCAGATGCGGGAACTCGAAATTCGCGATCCCGTCCGGCCGCAGCAGCCGCTTCACCCCGGCGACGAAGTCGTTCAGGCCCGGCACATGGGCCAGGACGTTGTTGCCGATCACCAGCGCCGCCTGGCCGTGCCCGGCGACGATGCGCCCGGCGGCCGCCTCGCCGAAGAAATCGACCAGCACCGGAATGCCCTTGGCCGCCGCCGCCTCGGCCACGTTGGCGCTGGGCTCGACGCCGAGGATGTTGGTGATGCCCGCCGGGGGGAAATGCTGCAGCAGGTAGCCGTCATTGCAGGCGAGTTCGACCACGAAGTCGTCGCCGCCAAGCCCGCGGCGCCGGCTGATCATCTCGCAATAGGCCTTCGCATGGGCGACCCAGGAGGTCGAGAAGGACGAATAGTACGGGTAGTGGTCGGTGAAGATCTCGTCGGCGGCGATGTACTCCTTAACCTGCACCAGCCAGCAGGACTCGCAGACGAAGGCGTGCAGCGGATAGAACGGCTCCATCATGTCGAGCTGCTCGAATTCGAGCAGGGTCTGGCAGAGCGGAGTCTTGCCGAGATCGACGAGGGAACGGTGGAACGGCGATCCGCACAGCCGGCAGGTTCCCTGGACACGCGCGCCTGCTTGCATCTTCCCGGACGGCTCCTCGTTCATGGTACGCTCCCTCTGGACGTTACGCGATACGGCACTGGTCCCGGCACACGCGGCCGATCCGGCTGCGGCGCCCTGCCGTCGACCGGAAGGCGCGCAACGTGAGATCTGCCTCCCGATCCGGCGTTTCGGGGCTTGGCACACATACGGGAGAACAAGGAACCATTGCAGCAGCTAAGAACACGGCCAAAACTACAATGAATTTAAGGGTGTAGTAAATGAAAATTCGGTTTTTCTTCACCACCTGACTGACCTTATCGAGATACTTGCGACGCGCCGGCGACGAATTCATCCGGGTCGCAGGCCAAGCGGCGAAGATCGGCGGACCGGAGGAGCTGCGGGGAGGGCCGTCCCGCCGGTTCCGGAGCCCTCAGAACTGGTCCATCAGCCGGTCGAGATAGTCGAGCTCCAGGCGCGGGCGCTGCGGTTCGGCGGCGCGGCGGCGGAGCTCCTCCAGGACCTCGCGGGCGCGGTCGAGCACCGAGCGGTCCGGTACCTTGGTGTCGCGCCCGTCGATCGCGCCATAGGCGCCGGCCGGGCGATCGAAGGGATCGAGGTCGTGGTCTCGCGCCCGGCCCTCGCCGCGCGACCGGCCCTCGGCGGCGGTGTTGCCCTGGCCGTTGCGGATCGCCTCCGCCAGCGCCTCGGCACCCTCCGCAAGCCGGTCGAGCGCCTCGATCTGATCCTCGACCGCATCGTCGGGCAGCCTGTTGTCGAGGTTCTCGGTCGCCTCGCCCATCGCCTTGCCGGCGCCTTCGAGCGCATTGTCGATGTCGGGATTGTCGCCGGGAATGCGCTTCGCCAGCTCCTCGAGGGCGCGGCGCAGCGCCTCCTGCTCCATCGAGAGGCCCCCGAAGGCACCGCTCTCGCCCGGCTGCCGGCCTTCGCCCTGCTGCCCGTTCTGGCCGCCCTGCTGCTGCTGGCGGCCGTCGCCCTGCTGGCCGCCGGGTTGCTGGCCCTCGCGGCGTTGCTGGCGCAGCGCATCGAAGGTGCGGTCGGAGAGGTCGCGCTGGCGCTGGATCATCTCCTGCAGCTGCTGCAGCGACTGCTGTCCGGGACCCTGCCGCGGCTGCCCGGCCTGCAGGTTCTCGAGCATCCGGCTGAGCTCGTTCAGCATGTCGCGGGCCTGGTCGCGCAGCCCCGCCTCGGCGCGGCGCTCCATCTCCTTCAGCATGTCCTCGAGATCCTGCTGGCTCAGGGTGTTGCGGTCATCGCCCTGGCCCTGCTGCGGCTGTTGCTGGCCCTGCTGGTCGAGCCCGCGCTCCATCGCCTGGCGCATCATCTCGGCGAGGTATTCCTGCATCGCGGCGCGGAGTTCCTGCATCGCCTCGCGGATGTCCTGGTCGCTGCCGCTTTCCAGCGCCTGGCGCAACTTCTCCTCGGCCGAGCGCAGGCGTTCGAGGGCCGAGGCGAGGTCGCCGTTCTCCAGCGAGAGGGCGGCTTGCCACAGGAACTCGGCCACGTCGGGCGCGATCCGCGAGACCCTGTCGGACACCACCCCGTCGGCCAGACGGCGGATCGCGGTGCGCACGCCGAGGAATGCCCCGGTGTTGTCGCCGAACACCTCCTCGGGCAGCCGGGTCACCGCCTGCAGCACGTCGAGCACCTGGGCACCCTGCTCGGTGTCGAGCGCCAGCTCGCGCCGCTGCTCGACCAGGGCGCGGGCGAGGGTGTTCTGGAAGTCGCGGCCGGGCAGCCGCATGGTAACTGGCCCGGCGACCGCCTGCTGGCCGGCGCCGTCCTCGGCATAGAGGCGCAGCTCGACCCAGGCCCCGGCCCAAGGATGCTCGCCGAGATCGCGGATGGCGGAGTCGCTGACCTCGAGCGCGCGCCCGGCGATCGGCAGCGGCAGGGCGAAGACGACCGGCTCGGAGACAATGCCCTTGCCCGGCACCAGACCGCCCATGGGCACGATCTCGGCCCAGGCGGTATCGACTCCGTAGTCGTCACGGGCGGTGAAATGGACTTCCAGCGCCCCCGCCAGGGTGCTGCCGGGCGGGTCGGACATGGCGATCTCGGGCGGCGCATCGGGCACGACGGTCACCTCCCAGCGCGCCAGGACGTCGCCATTGCCGCTGATCTCGACCGGGCCCGATGCGGTCAGCACGCCGCGCGCCTCGGCGAGGGCGCCGCCGAAATCGGAAAAGCCCTCGAAGCCGGTCAGGCCAGGCGCCGTCAGCTCCGGCTTGCCGTTCAGGTCGGTGACGCGCAGCACCAGCTCCGAGCCGGCCGGAACGCGGACTTCGGACCCGGCTCCGGCGGCGCGGTTCAGGTAGAGGGTTTCGAGACCGGTATAGGCGGGCGGTATCGCCCAGGCCTCGGCGACCGGCTCGCGCGCCGCCTGACCGGCCGCGGCGCCTTCCGCCCCCGGAGGCAGCGGCGCGACCAGGGTGCCGAGGCGGTCGGTCCAGTCACCGCCGTTGCCGATCAGGCCACCGATGAGCAGGGTCGGCGCGAACAGCCGCAGCGCCCAGCGGTCGTAGCGCGCAAGGCGCGGCTCGGGAGCGCGCGCGCGCAGTTCCGCCGCCGCCTTCTCGGCCCGGCGCTGATGCTCGATCCAGAGCGATTGCGAGGTGCGGTCGTCGCGCCCGCCCGCGAGGTGATCGTCGAGGGTCGCGATCGGGTGGGTCGGGTGGTCGGCGTCGAGCCGGCGCGCCGCCGCCGCCCGGTCGGGCATCCGGAACCGGTAGGCCGCCCAGCCGAGCGCCGCGCAGAATAGGCCGAGCGCCGTGAGCACGGCGATCCGGTGCTGCAGGGCGTCGAGACCGGCGAACAAGCCGAAAAGCGCGGCCGCAAGCGTGAAGCAGAGAATGCTGAACGCGGGCCAGACCGCGCGGGCCAACTCCTCGGCGATCAGCGCCAGATGGCTCAGCCGCAGTGCCCGGCGGGTGGCCTTGCCAAGCGCCCGTCTGTGCCCCGCGAAGCTGAAATTCGCCATTTTTTCCCTGCGCTTACCGCCGCGACAGGGCCGGTCAGGACCCGGGCGACTGCTCCAGCCATGCCGGCAGGGTATCACGTGCCAGCATTTCTGCATATGTGGGGCGCTTCCGGATGACGGCAAAATGATCGCCCTGCACCAGCACCTCGGGCACCAGCGGACGGGCGTTGTATTCCGACGACATCACCGCCCCATAGGCCCCGGCGGAGCGGAAGGCGACCAGAGCGCCGGCCTCGAGCCTCGGCAGGTCGCGGCTCCGGGCGAAGGTGTCGCCGGTCTCGCAGACCGGGCCGACCACGTCGACCGGGCCGACCGGCGTATCCGGGGCCGGCTCCACCACGGGCACGATGTCGTGCCAGGCGTCGTACATCGCCGGGCGGATCAGGTCGTTCATCGCCGCGTCCACGATGAGGAAATCCCGGCCCTCGCCCTGCTTGCGGTAGATCACCCGCGTCACCAGCAGCCCGGCATTGCCGACGATCAGCCGGCCGGGCTCGATGGCGATCTCGCAGCCGAGATGCCCGACCGTGCGCTTGATCATGGCGCCGTAGTCGAACGGCAGCGGCGGCGCCTCGTTCGAGCGCCTGTAGGGGATACCGAGGCCGCCGCCGAGGTCGAGCCGGCTGATCTCGTGGCCGTCGGCGCGCAGATCCGCCGCCAGCCCGGCGATGCGGGTGAAGGCGGTCTCGAAGGGCGCGAGCTCGGTCAGCTGCGAGCCGATATGGACGTCGATGCCGACGATCCGCACCCCGGCGAGCGTCGCCGCATGGGCGTAGACCGCCCGGGCGCGCGAGATCGGGATGCCAAACTTGTTCTCGGACTTGCCGGTGGCGATCTTGGCGTGGGTGCGGGCGTCCACGTCCGGGTTCACCCGGACGGTGATCGGCGCCACCTTGCCCATGGCGCGGGCGACGCGGTCGAGCACAGCGAGCTCGGGCTCGCTCTCGACGTTGAACTGGCGGATGCCGGCCTCCAGCGCGTGGCGCATCTCGGCCTCAGTCTTCCCGACACCGGAAAAGACGATCCGCCCCGCGGGCACCCCGGCGGCCAGCGCCTTGGCGAGCTCGCCGCCCGAGACCACATCCGCGCCCGCCCCGAGGCGCGCCAGGGTGGCGATCACCGCGAGGTTGCCGTTGGCCTTGAGCGCATAGGCGATCAGGTGGTCGGTGCCGGCCAGCGCCTCGTCGAACACCCGGTAATGCCGCTCGAGCGTCGCGGTCGAATAGACATAGAACGGCGTGCCCACAGCCTCGGCGATGCGCTCGATCGGCACGTCCTCGGCATGGAGGCGGCCCCCGGCATAGTTGAAATGGTCCATTCCGGGCCCCTCAGCCGCTGGTCTGCTTCTTCTTGTCCTTCTCGGAGCCCGGCTGGATCGGGTCGCCCTTGATCCCGCAGCCGGAGACCGAAAGGGCCGCGGCCAGCACCGTCGCGAGAAGGATGCGCGCGGCGCTCATCCCAGCATCTCCTTCCACCGTGCCGCCTGGTCGCGGACCCGGACGGGGGCGGTGCCGCCGTAGCTGGTGCGGCTGGCGACCGAAGCCTCGACGCTGAGCACGCCGAAAACCTCGGCGGTGATCCGCGGCTCCACCTCCTGCATCTTCGCCAGCGGCAGGTCCGCCAGCCCGCAGCCGTCTCCCTCGGCCAGCGCCACGATCCGGCCGGTGACGTGGTGGGCGTCGCGGAACGGCATGCCCAGGACCCGGACCAGCCAGTCGGCGAGGTCGGTGGCGGTGGAATAGCCGTTGCCCGCGGCCGCCCGCAGCGCCTCGACGTTCGGCTTCATGTCGCGGACCATGCCCTCCATCGCGGCGACTGCCAGCGCCAGGGCGTCGGCCGCGTCGAACAGCGGCTCCTTGTCCTCCTGCATGTCCTTCGAGTAGGTCAGCGGCAGGCCCTTCATCACGATCACCAGAGCGACCAGCGCCCCGGCGATGCGCCCGACCTTGGCGCGGATCAGCTCGGCGGCGTCGGGATTGCGCTTCTGCGGCATGATCGACGAGCCCGTGGTGAACTGGTCCGAGAGCTTCACGAAGCGGAACTGGGCCGAGCACCAGATCACCAGCTCCTCGGCGAAGCGGCTGAGATGGGTGGCGGCGATGGTGGCGGCGGCGAGGTATTCGAGCACGAAGTCGCGGTCGGCCACCGCGTCGAGCGAATTGGCGGCGGGCCGGTCGAAGCCCAGCGCCTGTGCCGTCATGTGCCGGTCGATCGGGAACGAGGTCCCGGCCAGCGCCGCGGCACCGAGCGGGCATTCGTTCATTCGCCGCCGGCAGTCGGCGAAGCGCGAGCGGTCGCGGGCGAACATCTCGACATAGGCCAGCATGTGGTGGCCCCAGGTCACCGGCTGGGCGGTCTGGAGATGGGTGAAGCCGGGCATGACGACGTCGGCCCCCGCCTCGGCCTGGCCCACCAGCGCCCGCATCAGCGCGGCCAGCGCGGCGTCGGTCTGGTCGATGGTGTTCCTGACCCAGAGCCGGAAGTCGGTCGCAACCTGGTCGTTGCGCGAGCGCGCCGTGTGGAGCCGCCCGGCCGCCTCGCCGGCGACCTGCTTCAGCCGCGCCTCGACATTCATGTGGATGTCCTCAAGCGCGGTCGAGAACTCGAAGCGGCCGGACTCGATCTCCTCCAGCACCCGGGCGAGCCCGGCGTCGATGGCGTCACGGTCGGCCGCGGTGATGATGCCCTGCTTCGCCAGCATGGCGGCATGGGCCCGGCTGCCGGCGATGTCCTCGGCGGCGAAGCGGCGGTCGAAGCCGATCGAGGCGTTGATCTCGGCCATGATCGCGGCGGGGCCGCCGGCGAAACGGCCTCCCCACATCGTGTTCGCCGCCGCGCCGCCCGGGGTCTGGTCTCCGGCGCCGGAGTCGCTATCTTCTGCCATGTCTCGTCCCTGTACCGGCACGGAGAGCCCGATGCGCCGCCAAAGCCTCAGCCTCGTCCTCGCGGCCTTCCTATACGGCGCATTCCCGTTCTCTGCAAACACCGCCGCGGCCGAGGACCTCACTGCCGCCGACGTCTCGGCGCTGCGCGACATGCGCGCCGGCGACATGTCGAAGCTGATCGTCCACGATGCGCCGAAGCCGCGGCTCGAAGGCACCTTCCAGGACCTCTACGGCAACCCGGTGACGCTCGATGCCTATGACGGAAAGGTGGTGCTCCTGAACTTCTGGGCCACCTGGTGCCCGCCCTGCCGGGCGGAGATGCCCTCGATCGACCGGCTGGCCGGGGCGCTGGGCGGGCCGGACTTCGCGGTGATCCCGCTCTCGACCGACCGCGGCGGGGTCGAGCGGGCAGACCGGTTCATGAAGGACATCCAGGTGCAGCATCTGGACACCATGCACGACCGCGACGGCAAGATGGCGCGGGATGCCGGCGTGCTGGGCCTGCCGGTGACGCTGGTCCTGGACCGCGAGGGCCGCGAGGTGGCGCGGATGATCGGCGACGCCAACTGGAGCAGCCCGGAAGCCCGGGCGCTGCTGAACCGGCTGATCGCGATGACCCGGCCGCAGTCCCCGACCGTCAAGACGTGAGCGGCCTGCCGCCCTCGGCCCGGCGGGTGCAGGAGGCGCTGCGCGCGCTCGGCTCGGCGGCGGAGGTGCGCGAGATGCCGGCCTCGACCCGCACCGCGGCCGAGGCGGCCGATGCCTGCGGCTGCCCGCCGGGCGCCATCGTCAAGTCGCTGGTGTTCCGTGGCGCCGTTTCGGGCGGGGGAGTCCTGGTGCTGACCTCGGGGACAAACCGGGTGCACGAGAAGCGGCTGGGCCGCGCGCTGGGCGAGAAACTCGAGCGGGCCGACGCCGATTTCGTCCGCGCTGCGACCGGCTACGCCATCGGCGGCGTGCCGCCGCTGGGGCACGCGACGCCGATGCGGGTGGTCATGGACCACGACCTGAACGCCTATCCCGAAATCTGGGCCGCCGCCGGCACCCCCCGCGCGGTGTTCCCGACCACGCCCGGCGAGCTGGCACGCCTGACCGGGGCGGAGGTTCAGGCGGTCACATGACAGCCGCTCTTGGCGGGGCCCCGTGCGGCAGCGAAACACCTGGCCGCCGGTCACCTGGCGTAGATCGTCGCGCCGTCCTTGATCGTCTCGACCACCGTGATGTCCTTGATGGCTGCCGGATCGACCGCGGTCGGATCGGCGCTGAGGATCACGAGGTCGGCGCGTTTGCCCGGCGCGATCGAGCCCTTCTCGGCTTCCTCGCCGTACTGCTCGGCGGCCCAGATCGTCATGGCCTTCAGCCCCTCGACCGGTGTCACGCTCTGGTCCGGCCCGATCGGCTCGCCCGCGCGCGAGATCCGGTTCACCGCCGTCCACAGCATGAACATCTGGTCCAGCGGCACGACCGGCGCGTCGGTGTGGTTCGTCGGATGGAGGCCGGCATCGATCGAGTCGCGCATCGGGCTGATGTAGGCCGCCTGCTCCGGGCCACGATTGGCGATATGCGCATCGGCGAAGTAGTAGGTGTGCAGCGTGAAGTAGGAGGGCCGGATCCTGTACTCGGCGTATTTCGCGATCTGGTCGGGCCGCGTGAACTGCGCGTGGATGGCGGTCACGTTGCGGTACTTCGTCAGATCGTCCGCGGCCGCGAACTCGTGCGCGGCGATGAGCGAGTCGA
The DNA here is from genome assembly GCA_963700775.1 of uncultured Pseudomonadota bacterium. GTDB lineage: Bacteria > Pseudomonadota > Alphaproteobacteria > Rhodobacterales > Rhodobacteraceae > Thermohalobaculum. The sequence continues at coordinate 33,522 of CAVOYU010000014.1, read as the reverse complement.
TCGCCGCATCGCCGTTGACGTGGAAGGCCACAGGCACGCCGAGGTCGTAGACCTTCTTGAGCGCGCCGTTGATGACCTCCTGCGGCGCGAAGAGCTGTCCTTTCCAGTCCTGCTCGCCGCCGGGCCCGCCGGTCAGGTATGGCGTGGTGAAGGCGGCGGTCCGGCCCTGCGGCGATCCGTCGATCGAGATCTTGACCCCGCCTATCTTGAAGTTCCGGTCATACTTGCCCCAGCCGGAGACCGGGAACTCGGCCAGGATCTTGTCGAGATCGGTGATGAAAGGGAGCGCGACCACGTCGATGATGTAGGCGCCGGCGTCCGCAGTCCGCTTCATCATCTGGAGCTGCCCGAGAAGGGTCGCGCCCTCCTGCGCAGTCGTGATCCCGTTCTCGGCGTACATCATCTGCGCGGCTTTCGTCCCCGCGATCTCCTGCTCGGGCGTCATCGGCGGCGTCTGCTCGAACACCTTCAGGAAGGCCGTCTCCATGATGAGCCCCCAGGGCTCGTTCGTGCCGGGTTTACGCACGATGACACCACCCGGCGGGGTCTGGGTGGTCGCGTCGTAGCCGAACTTCTCCATCGCGGCGCTGTTCAGGACTGCACCGTGCATGGAAACGTGATCGACCCGCACCGGGTTGTCCGGGAAGGCCGCGTCGAGATCGTCGCGGTTGAGCAGGCGCCCCCCTGGCATGACCGAGTCGTCATAACCATAGGCCGTGATCAGCTCGCCCTTCGCGATGTTGCGCTTGGCGGCGAAGGTCTTGAGCTCGGCCACGATGTTGTCGACGTCGTTCCCGGGCCCCGATGGGCTCGGGTAGAGCTTGACCTGGTCACCCAGCGAGAGGGTGTTGATGTAGTGGGTATGGGCGTCGATGAAGCCCGGCAGCAGCGCCTTGCCGCCGAGGTCGGTGACGACCGTGCCGTCTCCGCGGCGCACCATCACCTCGGCCTCGGTCCCGACCGCGACGATGCGGCCCCCCTTGACCGCGACGGCCTCGGCGCGGGGTATCGCGTCCTCCATGGTGAGGACCGTGCCGCCAATGAAAATCCGGTCCGCGGCCTCCTGCGCAGCGGCAATTCCGCTGGAAATGAGGAGTAATGCCGCTGCGGCGGCGAAGGATCTGGTCATCATCGTCTCTGTTCCATTTCCGTTGCGAGCCGGTCGCCGTCCTGGCAGTTCAACCGGATCCGTGGATAGTCTTGCCGATCGGGCACTCGCCATCTTCGGCACACTCGCGGTTCCCCCGCAGTTGCAGGCCGCGCACCCGATTGCCCGCGACGACCGCGGAAACCGGCCCGGGCAGCAGAGAAGCTGGAGTTGAAGGCCAATTCCATGAAGATTCGACCTTGCGGAAGTTCCATCTGCACAGTGCGACTCGCGCTCAACCGGCAGTAGGATAGCTTCGGCCGGGCGGGCAAGATTGTCGGGAATCACACATTTGAATAAATTCTCCCGAGCCCGGTTGGAAGCCGATGAAACGAACTGAAGCCGAGCGCATCGCGATCTCTCATGGCTGGCTTGCCGGCCAGCCGCGCAGCTTTCAGCCCGGCTTGCTGCGACGCGCCGAGCTGAAGCATTTCGACGCCGGCGCGTTCGTCTACCATGCGGGAGACGATCCGGGCGGGATCTACGGGATCGTTCGCGGCGCATTCGCCATCTATCTGCCATTGGTCCGGGGGGGCACCCGGATGGTCCATATAGCCCGCACCGGGGTCTGGTTCGGGCAGGGGCCGATGAACATTCGGCGTGATCGCAAGATGAGCTTTCGGGCCTCCGAGGAAGCAGCGGTGCTGCATGTTTCGCTACCTGCCCTCAACGAGATCGTGGCGCGCGACCCGATGACGCTGCGCAGCTTTGGCGCGCTCACCGAGATCAACCTCGAAATCGCCGCCACGGCGGTTCGCGATCTGCTCATTCGCCGGGCCGATCAACGCATCGCGGCGACGCTGTTGCGGGTGACGTCGGCGGATTCCGGAAGCCCGTCCGACGATCCCTCCGGATTCTCCCTGACGCAATCCGAGCTCGGCGAGATGGCCAATGCCTCGCGGGACCTCGTGAACAGGACCCTCGCAGGGTTCGAGGCAAGAGGATGGATTTCCAAGAGCTACAATCGTATCGCCATAGGCAATCTGGAAGCCCTTGCGGAATTCGCCCATGGCGAGGCTTGACCGGCAAGCCGGGAGACCTCCGCGAACCTCATGCGGGCGGCGGCCAGATCATCAGCCGATCAATTGCTTCCGAGGGACAGAGCCGAGTGTCGGCGTGGTCGTGACCGGATCGAACAACGACCAGCGGCACCCGTAGCGGAATGCCCGGCAACCGCGCCGGCCCGGGCGCCGGAGAACTCGCGAGATCTCCCGCTTGCCGGCGGGCATCACGGCTGTCATTCTTCGGGCTTCCAAACAAAGGGGGAGGATCAGAGAATGGCGAAGATCGAAGGCGGCTGCCTGTGCGGCAGCGTCCGCTACAGCAGCGACGAAGAGCCGAAGGCGGTGATCAACTGCTACTGCGAGACCTGCCGCAAGAATTCCGGCTCGACCAATTCCTACAACCTGGCCATGCCAGCGGGATCGGTGAAGGTGACCGGCTCAACGGTGGCGACCTATGTCGACCGCTCGGGAGCGAGCGGAAAGCCGTTCAACCGCAAGTTCTGCTCGAAGTGCGGCTCGCATTTCCTGTCCGGCGGACCGGCCTATGAGGGGCTCGAGTTCATCAAGGCGGGCACGCTCGACGATCCCGACACCTTCGCGCCGGCGGTGCATATCTGGTGCGAGGAGAAGGTGAGCTGGCTAGATCTCCCCGAGGGCTCGACACAGCTGCCGCGCAACCCCGGCTGACACGGGACGGGCAGCGCCTCAGCGGCCCGTCACCATCCGCCGCAGCACCCCGTCGCGCCGGACGAAGTGATGGCGGAGCGCCGCCGCCACATGGCCGGCCAGGATCACCGCGAGGCCGAAGGCCGCAGCGGCATGCAGCGAGGCGAAGCGGTTCTTCAGCGCCTCGGTTCCCGGCCGGACCGGGTCCGGCAGTTCGAACCAGCCGAAGATCATGTTCTTCAGCCCGTAGGTCTCCTGCAGGGGCGAGGCCGAGGCTGCGAGCCAGCCGGTGACCGGCAGCGCGACCATCAACACGTAGAGCGCCAGATGGGCACCCCGGGCGAGGGCGGCATCGAGGGCGGAGGTTCCGGCGGGCGGCTCCGGCGGGCGATGGCACAGCCGCCAGCCGATGCGCAGGAGCGCGAGGGCGAAGATCACGAAACCCCAGCTCTTGTGGGTCTGGTAGAGCCCGAACTGCAGGTAGACGTCGCTGACCAGGTTCACCATGCGGAAGCCGAGGCCGAGCTGGAACAGGATCAGCCCCGCCATCAGCCAGTGCAGCAGCCGGGCCGGCCAGCCCCATCCCGACGCGGAGTTGCCGAGCCCCATGCGGATGCCGCTCACGGCGCGCGCTGGGCGGTCAGTTCGAAGCGCACCGCGACCTGGGGGCCGATATCGACGAACATCGCCGACGGCCCGACGCCGAGCAGGAAATCGGTGCGATCCACCTTGAGCGTCCCGGTGGCACGGGCGCTGCCGTCGCCGATGCGGAGGGTGATGGTGGTCGAGATCGGCTTTGTCTTGCCGCGGATCGTCAGCTCGCCGTCGGCCCGGAACCTGTCGCCGCCCTCGGCCACGAGGCGCTGCAGGCGATAGACCACCTCGGGATGGGTCGCGGAGTCGAACCATTCGGCCGAGGTGGCGAAGGCGCTGGCCATGGCGTCGCGGAGGTCGATGCTGGCGCTGTCGATCCTGAGCTCGAGCGTCGCGCTCCCCGGCGCGTCGTGGTCGAAGACGCCCTCGCCGGCAAAGCGCGAGAACTCGCCCTCGGCGGGCTGGCCGTTGCGCTGGTAGTCGAACAGTATCCGGGACGCTTCCGCCGCCACCGACCAGCTCTTCGGCGCGGCCGCGGCGGGCCGGCTGGCCGGTCCGGCCGCGAGCGTGCCCGCCAGCGTGGTGATGACGGCGAGGGCGAGCGGGAATCGCCTGGCTCCGCTCATCGCTTCGGGCTCATCTCGAGGTCGATCCGGATCGGGATCACCGTGCCGATCGCCGGAGCGCCGAAGGTCATGCCGAACTGGGTGCGCTCGATCTCGCCCGAGATGGTGAAGCCCGCGACCGTGATGTCCGGGAAGAAGGGCGACGGGCCGATGCGGTTCAGCGTGGCCTCGAGCGTCACCGGCCGGGTCACGTCGCGGATGGTCAGCTCGCCGGCGATCTCGGCGGTGTCGCTGCCGGTCGGGGTGACCGACGTCGAGCGGAACACCATCTCGGGAAAACGCGCGCTATCGAAGAAGGCCGGCGAGCGGAGCTGCTCGTCGCGAGCCTGGTTGAAGGTCTCGACACTGCCGGTGCGAACGGTGAACTCGACCCTCGTCGCCTCGACGTTGCCGGGATCGAAATCGATCGCGGCATCGAAATCGCGGAACTGGCCGTGGACGGCCGAGAAGCCGAGATGGTCGGCGGTGAAGGTGACGAAGGCGTGGCTCTTGTCGACCAGGTAGGGCTCGGCCACGGCCGGAGCGGCAAGGCCGAGAATGATTGCGATAGCAGAGGCGGTTGCGCGCATGGCACCCGGTCGGAACTGGATCGGCATCACCTGCCCGGCGGCGCGTGGCGACCGGGCCTTGCGCGCCAATGTAGTGCGACCGGCGCCGGATTGACAGCGCCGGTTGAGAACATCCGAGAACAACGGCGTGATCGGTGCCGGAGGCGTGGCCGCCTGCGTCAGCGGGTCGGCACCGGCGGGTCGGAGCGGTAGTCGTAGAAGCCGCGCCCGGTCTTGCGGCCGAGCCAGCCGGCCTCGACATACTTCACCAGCAGCGGACAGGGCCGGTACTTGGTGTCGGCGAGTCCGTCATGCAGCACGTTCATGATCGCGAGGCAGACGTCGAGGCCGATGAAGTCGGCCAGCTCGAGCGGCCCCATCGGGTGCCTGGTGCCGAGCTTCATGGCGGTGTCGATGCCCTCGACCGAGCCGACGCCCTCGTAGAGGGTGTAGATCGCCTCGTTGATCATCGGCAGCAGGATGCGGTTGACGATGAAGGCGGGAAAGTCCTCGGCGTTCGCCGCGGTCTTGCCGAGCTTCACCACAACGTCCTTGAGCGTCTGGAACGTCGGCTCGTCGGTGGCGATGCCGCGGATCAGCTCGACCAGCTCGATCACCGGCACCGGATTCATGAAGTGGAAGCCCATGAACCGCTCGGGCCGGTCGGTGGCGCTGGCCAGGCGGGTGATCGAGATCGAAGAGGTGTTGGTGGTCAGGATGGTGTGCGGCGCCAGATGCGGCTTCAGGGTGTCGAAGATCTTGCGCTTCACCGCCTCGCTCTCGGTCGCGCATTCGATCACCAGATCCGCCTTGGCGAGCGAGATCAGGTCGAGGGTGGGCTTGATCCGCGCCAGCGCGGCATCGCGCTCGGCCTCGGTTATCTGGCCCTTCTCGATCAGCCGGCCATAACCGCGCCCGACGATCCGGACCGCCTTGTCGAGCTGTTCCTGGCCGAGATCGTTCAGCCAAACCTCGAAGCCGGCGCCGGCGAAAACCTGCGCAATCCCGGCGCCCATCTGCCCGGCGCCGACGACGCCAACCGTGCGGATCTCCATGCCGCGCTATCCCCTAGCCTATCTCCCATGCGCACTCTTATGGTGCGCTGCAGCAAACAAGTATGCCGTAGGCAGGCCGTTTTGCAAGCGCACACTGTGAAAAAAGGCGACAATTTTGTTTCGTGCATTGCGGCAGACCGCCGCGGTGCAGTCGGCGGTCGACAGGGCGCGGCCGATCTGATCTGCTTGGCCCTGCCCGAACCGGAGCCAGACGCCGATGACCCCCGACACCCGCCCTGCCAGCCTCGCCGTGCTGATCGACGCCGACAACACCAGCGCCCGCTACGCCCGGGCGATCTTCGAGGAGATCGCCAAGCTGGGCGAGGCCAATGTGCGGCGCATCTACGGCGACTTCGCCGACGACCGGCTGAAGGGCTGGCGCAACGTGATGCAGCAGCTCGCCATCGTGCCGGCGCAACAGTTCAACTACACCACCGGCAAGAACGCCGCCGACATCACCCTGGTGATCGAGGCCATGGATCTGATGCACCGGGGGCACCTGGACGGGTTCTGCCTGGTCAGCTCGGACAGCGACTTCACCCGGCTCGCCTCGCGGCTGCGCGAGGAGGGGGCGGTGGTCTACGGATTCGGGGCCAAGAAGACGCCGGAAGCATTCCGCAACGCCTGCTCGCGGTTCATCTACATCGAGAACCTGCTGGCAGTCCCGGCCGCTGGCGCCGAGGCCTCGGCCTCGCCCGCAACAACCGAGGCGAAGAAGGAGCCGCCGTCGAGCGCGATCCCGATCATCGTCAAGGCGATGGAGGAGTTGGAGGACGACGACGGCTGGGCGCAGCTTGGCGAGATCGGCCAGCGCATCCCCGGCATCGCGCCGGACTTCGATCCGCGCAGCTACGGCTGCCCGAACCTCAGCACCGTGGTGTCGAAGTCGGGCGGCTTCGAGCTCCTGAAGAGCGAGGGCGGGCGGCTTCGCATCCGCCGCAAGCCCGGCCGCCGCGCCACCGGGGCGGAGGCGGAGGAAGCACCCGCCCCCCGGTCGCGGCGGCGGTCGCGGGGAAAATCTGCCGCGAAATCCGCAGGCAAATGAGAAACGGCCCGCGCCGGGGCGCGGGCCGTCTCGGAATTCAGCGGCGCGTCGGCCGTCAGCCCAGCGCCTTCTCCAGCTCCGGCAGCGCCTGGAACAGGTCCGCCACCAGCCCGTAGTCGGCGACCTGGAAGATCGGCGCCTCCTCGTCCTTGTTGATGGCGACGATGACCTTCGAGTCCTTCATGCCGGCGAGGTGCTGGATCGCACCGGAGATGCCGACGGCGATGTAGAGCTCGGGGGCCACCACCTTGCCGGTCTGGCCGACCTGCCAGTCGTTGGGCGCATATCCCGAATCGACCGCGGCGCGTGAGGCGCCGGTGGCGGCGCCGAGCTTGTCGGCCACGGCCTCGATCAGTGCGAAGTTCTCCTTCGACGCCATGCCGCGGCCGCCGGAGATCACGATCCGGGCCGAGGTCAGCTCGGGCCGGTCGCTGCCGACGGTCTTGTCCTCGACCCACTCGCTGAGCGCCGGATTGGCGCCGGCGCCGATCGTCTCGACCGGAGCCGCGCCGCCGGTGCCGGCGGCATCGAAGGTCGCAGTGCGGATCGTCACCACCTTGACCGGGTCCGAGGACTTTACCGTGGCGATGGCGTTGCCCGCGTAGATCGGGCGCACATAGGTGTCGCCGTCGACGATCTCCTGCACGTCCGAGATCACCATCACGTCTAGGAGCGCGGCGACGCGGGGCATGATGTTCTTGGCGTCGGTCGTGGCCGGCGCCAGGATGTGCGAATAGTTCCCGGCGAGCGAGGCGATCAGCGCCGCCGCCGGCTCGGCCAGCCGGTGACCGTAGAGCGCGTGCTCGGCGCAGAGCACCTTGGCGACCCCGTCGATCTTGGCGGCGGCCTCGGCGGCACCGGCGGCCCGGGCGCCGCAGCACAGAAGCGTCGGCGCGCCCAGCGCCTTGGCCGCGGTCACCGCCTTGGCGGTCGAATCGAGCTGCAGCTCGCCGTCGGTCACTTCGGCTACAAGAAGCACAGCCATCTCAGATCACCCCCGCTTCGTTCTTCAGCTTGTCCACCAGCTCGGCGACCGAGCCGACCTTGACCCCGGCCTTGCGCGCCGGCGGCTCGGTGACCGAGACCACGGCGAGGCGCGGCGCTGACGTCGACGCCGAAGTCGGCGGGCGTCTTGATATCGAGCTGCTTCTTCTTCGCCTTCATGATGTTGGGCAGGCTGGCGTAACGCGGCTCGTTCAGGCGCAGGTCGACGGTCAGGATGGTCGGCATCCTGACCTTGATCACCTGCAGGCCGCCATCGACCTCGCGGGTCACCGTGGCGCTGTCACCGGCGATCTCGAGCTTCGAGGCGAAGGTCGCCTGGCTCCAGCCCAGCAGGGCCGCCAACATCTGGCCGGTGGCGTTCATGTCGTTGTCGATCGCCTGCTTGCCGCAGATCACCAGGCCGGGCTGCTCGGCCTCGACCACGGCCTTCAGCAGCTTGGCGACCGCCAGGGGCTCGATGTCGGTATCCACCGTCTCGGCCGCCTCGATCAGGATCGCCCGGTCTGCGCCCATGGCCAGCGCGGTGCGCAGGGTCTCCTGCGCCTGCTTGACGCCGACCGAGACCGCGACGATCTCCTCGACCTGGCCTGCCTCCTTGAGCCGGATCGCCTGCTCGACGGCGATCTCGTCGAAGGGGTTCATCGACATCTTGACGTTGGCGAGATCGACCCCGGTCTTGTCCGCCTTGACGCGGACCTTCACGTTGTAGTCGATCACGCGCTTGACGGGCACCAGCACCTTCATGGCGGCGTGTCTCCTCGGTTCGATGGCACCCCGGCGCGTCTCACCGGAGCGATTCCTGCGGCAGGCTTGCTTCTCCGAGCCGCTTGATAGCGGTTCTGGCGCGAAAGCCTATTGAAAAAACGACGGGGTATTTCAGGGAAACGCCACCGCGCCGCCCTTTCCCCTGATCGCCGGGGCCGGGTTAGGGGAGGAGAGGGGCGGCGTCAACGGGGCGGTCGGACGCAGGGGCCGGGGCGTCGCCTCAGTTCCGCCGCACCACGCAGGCTCCTCCGGCGCGCTGGAGCTGGGCGCAGAGGCGGAAGGCCTCGAGCCGGCTCGCCATGCCGATGCGGGCGGACCAGATGCGCTGTCGGCCGAGGCCGGCGCGGGCGCGGACCAGCATCGGCTCGCTTTCGCCGATGACCTTGCCGTAGCGGGCCTGCACCCGCGCAAAGCGCGACAGGGTGGCGTTGTAGCGGACATTGGCCGCCACCTCGACGCCCCAGGGCTGCCACTCGGCGCCCTCGTAGAACACCGCCCGGGTCTTCATCACCGGCAGCTTGCGGCAGGCCGCGCTGAAGGTAAGTGCCGCGTCGAGCGGGCGAGGCTCGACCTCGCGGCCCCGCTCGCGGAACCAGGCGGCCGGGCGGAAGGTGATCGAGTGGACATAGGCCAGCGTCTCGCCCGGCAGGCCCGATCTGCCGCCGAGCCAGGCCTCGACCCGGTTCTCGCCGCTGTTGTAGGCGGCCGCCGCGAGCCCGTAATTGCCGAAGCGGTTCCTGAGCTCGGCCAGGTAGGCGGCCGAGGCGGGGATCGCCTGCGCGGGATCGAAGGGGTCGGCGAGGCCGCGCAGCTTCGCCGTGCCGGGCATGAACTGGGCGACGCCGCGGGCGCCCTTGGGGCTGACCGCCTTCACGTCGAAGCGGCTTTCCTTCCAGATCAGCCGGGCGAAGAACTCGGGCGGCAGGCCGTGCTCGGCGGCCGCGTCCTCGATCATGGCGCAGAGCCGTGCGGCCTCGGCCACCTTCGGGTCCATGGCCGCAGCCTCGCGCTGGCCGATATCGGCCTCTGGCGGCGGGACCGCCCCGGCGGGGTCGGCCAGCGCCAGGGCGAGCACGAGCGCCGCCCCGCTCAGCGGTTGGCGCCGGGAACCCACAGTACATCCTCCACCCCGTTGCCGTTGGCGACCCGCGAGGCGACGAAGAACCAGTCGGAAAGGCGGTTGAGATACCTCACCGCGGCCGGATTCACCTCCTCGGCGCCGGCGAGTTCGACCGCGAGCCGCTCGGCCCGGCGGCTGACGGTGCGGCAGAGGTGGAGATGGGCGGCGAGCGCCGTGCCGCCCGGCAGCACGAAGCTCCGAAGCGGCTGCAGGCCGGCGTTCATGCCGTCGATCTCGCGCTCGAGCCGCTCGACCTGGCCGTCGCTGACCCTCAGCGGCGGGTGCTGCGCCCCGGCATCCTTCGCCATCTCCGGCCGGCAGAGATCGGCGCCGAGGTCGAAGAGGTCGTTCTGGATCCGGGCCAGCGCCGCGCCGATGTCGCCCGTGGCGTGAAGCCGCGCGAGCCCGACGGTGGCATTGGTCTCGTCCACCGTGCCATAGGCGGAAACGCGCAGACTGTGCTTGGCGACCCGCGTGCCGTCGCCGAGCGCGGTCTCGCCCTTGTCTCCCGTCCGGGTATAGATCCGGTTCAGAACGACCATACGCCAAACACCCTTCCCGGTTGCCCGGTTACGCCGCCACCGCCTCGCGCACCGTCCGGTCGAGTGCGCCGGTGAACTTGGTCACGATCTCGTCGACGTGGCCATCCTCGAGGATGAACGGCGGCGCTATCAGCGCATGGTCGCCTTGCTGGCCGTCGATCGTGCCGCTCATCGGGTATACCATCAGCCCGTCGGCGAAGCACGCCTTCTTCAGTTTCGCGGCGAGACCGACCGAGGGATCGAAGGGAGCCTTGGTGTCCTTGTCGGCGACGAACTCGACGCCGAGGAACAGGCCCCGCCCGCGCACGTCGCCCACGTAAGGGTGCTGGCCGAGGGCCGATTCGAGGGCCGATTTCAGCTTCGCCCCCATCGTCCGCACGTTCGGCAGCAGGTCGGGGATGCGGTTCAGCACCGCCACCCCGGCGGCGCAGGCGGCCGGGTGGCCGAGATAGGTGTGGCCGTGCTGGAAGAAGCCCGAGCCTTCCTCGATGGTGCGGTAGATCCTGCCCGAGCAGAGCATCGCCCCAATCGGCTGGATGCCGGCGCCGAGCCCCTTGGCGATGCAGACGATGTCGGGGGATATGCCCTCGGGCTCGGAGGCGAACAGATGCCCGGTGCGGCCCATGCCGCACATCACCTCGTCGAGGATCAGCAGTACCCCGTGCCGGTCGCAGATCTCGCGGATGCGCCTGAAATAGCCCGGCGCGGCCGCGACCGCACCCATGGTGGCGCCGACCACCGGTTCGGCGATGAAGGCGGCGACGGTCTCCGGGCCGAGCTCCCGGATCTTCGCGTCGAGCTGGTTGGCCATGCGCAGCCCGTACTGCTCCGGCGTCTCGCCGGGTTCGCCCCAGCGCCAGTAGTGGCAGGGGTCGATATGGTACATGGCCGGCACCAGCAGCGGCTGGAACTGGGTGCGCCGCCAGCGGTTGCCGCCGGCCGAGAGCGCGCCCAGCGTGTTGCCGTGATAGCTCTGCCAGCGGGCGATGACGTGACGGCGCGTGTTCTCGCCCCGCTCGGTGAAATACTGACGCGCCAGCTTGATTGCGGCTTCCGTTGCCTCGGAGCCTCCGGAGACGAAATAGACCCGCTCGATGCCTTCGGGCGCCCTGGCGATCAGCATGTCGGCAAGCTGTTCGGCCGGTTCGGAAGTGAAGAAGCTCGTATGCGCGTAGGCGATGCGGTCGAGCTGCGCCTTGACCGCCTCCAGCACGTCGGTCGGCGTGTGCCCGAGGCAGGAAACCGCCGCCCCGCCGCTGGCGTCGAGATAGCGCTTGCCGGTGGTGTCGATCAGGTAGGGGCCATCGCCGGAAGCGACGGTCGGCAGCACGGCCTTGGTGTGGCGGGGAAAGACGTGGCTCTTGGCGGTGCTCTTGACGGGACTCATGGCTCAGGCTCCTTGCATCCGGCGCATCCGCGCACCGGCGGGATCGAAGGCGGGCTTCAGGGTAGCATGTCCCGCCCACATGCGACGCGCAATATCGACCTCGACCGGGTCGCCCTCGCCGATCGCGGCGTCGAGATGGGCCAGCGCCAGCGGCCGGCCGATCCGGTAGCCGAATCCCGCCGAGGTGGTCTTGCCGACGATCCGGCCGCCCGCATAGACGGGCTCGTTGCCGAGCGGCACCGCCCGGGTATCGTCGAGCAATATGGTCGCGACCCGCGAATTCGCGCCCGCGTCGCGCCTGCGCAGCAGCGCCTCGCGGCCGATGAAATCGCGCTCCCAGGCAACGGCAAAATCGAGCCCTGCCTCGAGGGGCGTAACATCCGAATCGAGCTCGTGGCCCATGGCGCGGTAGCCCTTCTCGATCCGCATCGCGGTCTGGGCATAGAGCCCCGCCGGCCGGGCACCCGCCTCGTGTAACGCGTCATGGATGCGCCCGGCATCGGCGGCCCTGCTGGTGATCTCCCACCCGGCCTCGCCCACATAGGAGAGCCGGACCGCCCGCACATGCGCCCCGGCGATCTCCGCCTCGCCGACCTCGAAATAGCCGAGCCCGTTCAGGCCGCCCGCGCCGGCCGCCGCCGCGACAGAGGCCGCCTCCGGGCCCATGAGCCCGATCACCGCGTAGTCCTCGGTGCAGTCACGCAACGAGACCCGCGCGCCGTCGAGGTGCCGGTGCAGCCAGCCGAGATCGCGGCGGATCGCGGCGGTGCCGGTGAAGATGCGGTAGAGGTCGGACCGGATGCGCTGGGCGGTCACGTCGGATTCGTAGCCTCCGCGCGGGTTCAGCATGCCGGTATAGACCGCCCGGCCCGGCGCCCGGGTCATGTCGTTGGCGCAGATCCGGTCGAGGAACGTCTCCGCGTCCGGGCCCTCGACCTCGATCTTGCCGAAGCTCGACTGGTCGAAGATCGCGGCTCCGGTGTGGGCGCGCTCGACCTCGGCGCCGACGGGGCCGAACCAGGCCGGGCGGCCGAAGCTCAGCTCCGGCTCCGCCGCCTTGCCGAAGTAGAGCGGCCGCTCCCAGCCATAGGCCTGGCCGAAATGGGCCCGTTCCGCCTCCCAGCGATCCTGCAAAGGCAGGCGGCGGAGGTTGCGGGCGGATCTGAACTGGCGGCCCGGATAGGCGATCTCGTAGTGCCGTCCGAGCTCCTCGGGGATGCGGGCCATCAGCGCCTCGACCGAGTTGAAGCAGTCGGGGAAGCGGTTCGGCTCGGCCTCGCCCAGGTCCGCGGGCGGATGGCCGTGGCAGATCCAGTGCGCCAGCGCCATGCCGGCGCCGCCGCCGGTGGCGACCCCGACCGAGTTCATGCCGCAGCCGAGGAACAGGCCCCTTGTGCCGGCGGTCTCGCCGAGCAGGAACATGCCGTCGGGCGTGAAGCTCTCGGGGCCGTTCAGCAGCATCTTGACCTCGGCATGCTCCAGCGCCGGGATCCGGTTCAGCGCGCCCGCCATCATCGGCTCGAAATGATCCCAGTCCTCGGGCAGGAGCTGGAACGGCTTCAGGCCGTCGATCGTCTCGGGCGGCAGCGCCTTGCCGAGCGGCTCGAAACAGCCGACCAGCAGCCCGCCGCTGTCGTCGCGCATGTAGAGCTTGGCGTCGTGGTCGCCCAGCGTCGGCAGGTTGCCCTCGATGCCCTCGACCGGCTTGGTCAGCAGGTAGAAATGCTCGGTCGGCCACACCGGCGCGATCGCGCCCGCCATCGCCGCCATCCTTCGCGACCAGAGCCCGGTGCAGAGCGCGACGGCATCGCATCGGATCGTGCCGCGCGCGGTCTCGACCCCGGCGATGCGGCCATCGCGGGTCAGGATGCCGGTGACCCCGGTCTCCTCGCAGATGCGGGCGCCACGGGCCTTCGCGCCCTTCACCAGCGCCGAGCAGAGATCCGACGGGCTGACCCGCCCGTCACCCGGGGCCCAGACCGCGCCAAGCAGGTCGTCGGTGCGCATCAGCGGCCAGCGCTCGCCGGCCTCGCCGGGGCTGATCCAGTGCGCCTCGATGCCGTAGAGATGCGCCAGCGCCTCCTGCCGGCGCACATGGGTGACGCGGTCGGGCGTCGCGGCGATCGACATCGAGCCCTTCCGGATCCAGCCGGTCATCTGCCCGGTCTCGGCCTCAAGGGTCGAGTAGAGCGAGGTCGAGTATTTCACCAGCTCGGTCAGGTTGCGCGACGAGCGCAGCGTCCGGACCCCGGCCGCCGAATGCCAGGTGGTGCCGGAGGTGAGCTGGTTCTTCTCCAGCAGCACCGCGTCGGTCACGCCTTCCTTCGCCAGGTGATAGAGCGTCGAGCAGCCCATGATGCCGCCGCCAATGACGACGACGGAGGCCTGGGCGGGGAGATCGGTCATGGTCTTGCCTCCGGACGTCCGGCCGGGCGATTCCCCGGTCAGGGCGTCTGCCGCCACCAGAGCCGATGCGGCGGAGGTATTTCAACCGGGAATGTCGCTGGGGCCGGAATCCGGACGCGCCCGGAACATGCGCGGAACCGGCGCTTGACAACCCAGCACCCCGGGCCGAGCGTCGGCGGCGAGGGGTTGACCGGGGATGCGGCGATGAGCGGAATGCAGGGGCGCGGGCGGCCGGCGCGACCGGGGGCGGGCTGACCCGGTGCTTGCGGGCCTCTCATGGATCGGCGCGCGGGCGCGCTGGGTGCTGGCGGCCGGGGTGCTGCTGGCGACACTCCTGCCCTCGCTCAGCGCCTTCCTGCGGCCGATGCTTCCGGGGCTGGTGGCGCTGGTGTTCTGCATCTCGCTGGTGCGGCTCGACCTCGGCGCGCTGGCCCGCCGGGCGGCCCGGCCGAAGCGGCTGGCGGCGCTCGGCCTCTGGGCCGTGGCCTTCATGGTGGCGACCCCGGCGCTGGTCTGCCTTGCCGCCGGCGCCGCCGGAATGGGCGAGGCGCAGGTCGCCGCGCTCACCTACACCTTCGCCGCGCCGCCGATCATGTCGGCCTCGGCGCTCTGCCTGATGCTGGGGCTGGACGCCGGCTTCGCGCTGGAATTCACCGTTCTGGCGAGCGTGATCGCCCCGTTCCTCGGGCCGGTCGTCACCAAGGCGCTGCTGGGCGACGCGGTGCCGGTCGACGCGGTGGCGCTCGCGCTCAGAATGGCGGCGATGATCGCCGCCGGCACGGTGATGGCGCTGGCGCTGCGCCGGCTGCTGGGAACCGAGGCGATCCGGCGCCACGGCGGCGCCTTCGACGGGGTGGCGACGGTGATCCTGGTGCTGTTCGTGGTGCCGCTGTTCGACGGGTTCTGGACCGTGGTCGGCGCCATGCCGGGCTTCGCGCTGGCGACGCTCGGGCTGGTGCTGGCGGCGAACTGGGGGCCGCAGCTTCTGGTCGCCGCGGGGCTCCGCCGGGCGACGGCGCCGGACATCGCCGGGGCCGCCGGGCTGATGTGGGGCAACCGCAACGTCTCGATCTACCTGGCCGCCCTGCCACCCGACCCGCTCTTCGGGCTCTATGTCGCCTTCTACCAGTTCCCGATGCTGTTCACGCCGATGGTGATGGGGCGGATCCTGGGGCGCCGTACGCGGAGCCGAGAAGGCTGACGAACCGCCAGAATCGCCCAGATTTCCTGCCGGCCCGCATCAGGGTATGATGGGGGCGAAGGGAGATTGGGCCGGATGGATGGAGTGCTGATCGTTCTCGGCCTGCTGGTCGGGCTGTTCGTCGGCGTCGCGCCGATCCTGGCATGGGTGGCGATCTTCCAGATCCAGGACCTGAAGCGCCAGGTATCGGAGCTCGATGCGCGGATCGTCCAGCTGCGGGCCCGGTCCATGCCGTCGCCGCCCCGGCCGGAGGCGGCCGACGAGCGGCCTGCCCCGCCTCCCCCCGCGCCGATGCCCGAACCGGCCCCCGCCGCGGTGATGCGGGAGGAGGCACCCGAGCCGCCTGCGGCCACCGCCGAGGCACCGGAATCAGCCGAGCCGCCGGAGCCGCCCGAAGCCGGCCCGCCGCCCTTGCCACCGGCGAAGAGCCGGGCGGAGGGGGTGGAGCAGGCCCTGACCTCGCGCTGGCTGGTGTGGCTCGGCGCCGTGGCGGTGGGCCTGAGCGCGGTGTTCCTGTTCTCCTACGCCATCGAGCAGGGCTGGCTCGGACCGCTGCCCCGTGTGGTCATGGGGCTGATCCTGGGCGCCGCGCTGATCGCCGGGGGCGAGTGGACCCACCGGCACCCGATCGACGGATTCGCCAGGGCCGGCTTTGCCCAGGCGGTGAAGCCCGATTACGTGCCCCAGGCGCTGACCGCGGCGGGGCTGTTCGCGCTCTATGCCACCGTCTTCTCGGCCCATGCGCTCTACGGGCTGATCGGCATCCCGATCGCCTTCGCCGCGCTGGGCGCGGTCAGCTTCGCGGCGCTGGTGCTGGCGGTCAGGCAGGGCTGGTTCGTCGCGCTGCTGGGGCTGGCCGGCGGCTATGCGATGCCGGCCTTGCTGGAATCGGCAGTGCCCGCGCCGATCCCGGTCTTCGTCTATCTCTTCATGCTGACGGCGGGCTGCCTTGCGGTGGTGCAGTTCCGGAACTGGCCGTTCCTGGCCATCGCCGCGGTGGCTGGCTCGGGTCTCTGGCCGCTGGTCTGGCTCGCCGGACCCTGGAGCATCGCCGATCAGGGGCCGCTCAGCCTCTATGCGCTCGCGGCCGCTGCCGCCTTCGCGATCCTCTCGGTCGGCCTCCCGATCAAGCGCCCCGACACGCCGCTGACCGCCTGGCTCGCGGGGGTGGTGGCGGATACCTCGGGCATGGGCTTCATCGCCCACGGGCTGGTGCTGGTGGTGCTGGCGCTGGCCTGCGACTACAACCCGCCCGCCTTCGTGTTCCTGGCGCTCTACGCCGCGCTGGCGCTGGGCTTCGGCCTGCGCCGCGCCGCCTATGAAAGCCTCGCGGTCGCCGCAGCTCTGGTTGTGGCACTGGCCTTCCTGCTGTGGCCGCAGCCGGCCGACATCACCATTCCGCCGGACCTCGCGGCGCACGGCATCCAGAACTACGGCGACACCTTCGGCCCGATCGTGTTGCCGCAGGAGTTCGTGACATTCGGGCGCGCGGCCCTGTTCTTCGCCGCGCTCTACGGCCTTGGCGGCTTCCTGGCGCTGAGGCGGGCGGCGACGCCGCCGGTCTGGGCCGCGCTCTCGGCCTCGGTGCCGCTGTTCCTGCTGGTGCTGGCCTACTGGCGGATCGGCGGGCTGAAGGTTCACGTGGAATGGGCGGCGCTGGCGGCGGGGCTGAGCTTCGCCCTGCTTGCGGCAGCCTCGCAGGTCGAGCGCATGGCGGGCCGCGCGGGGCGCGACGTGCCGCTGGCCTTCTACGCCGCCGGAACCACCGCGGCCCTGGCGCTGGCCTTCACCTGCCTCCTGCGCGAGGCCTGGCTGACGGTCGCCCTGTCGCTCGAGGTGCTGGCGCTCGGCTGGATCTATGCCCGGCTCCGGGTCGAGGCGCTGCGGGTGATCGCCTTCAGCGCCGCCTTGGCGGTGATCGTACGGCTGGTGCTGAATCCGAATATCGTCGGCTACTCGGACGGGATCGTGAGCTGGGTCATCTACGGCTACGGCATCCCGGCGGCGGCCTTCTTCGGCGCCTCGCGGCTGTTCGGCGACGCGCGGCGCGATCCGCTGGCGGCGCTCTGCGAGGCCGCCGCCGCGGGCTTCGGCTTCCTGATGGTGGCCCTCCAGCTCCACGAATGGACCTCGGGCAACGCCTTCGGCCTGCGCTACCGGCTGTTCGACCAGGCGGTGCAGACCGTCTGGTGGATGCTGGCCGCCGGCCTGATGCTGCGCCGCGAGGTGACCGCGCGCTCGCATGTGGCGCTCTATGGCGGCTGGGCGCTGCTGGCGCTGGCGTCGGCGCAGGTGGTGCTGGGCCACCTGCTGGGCCGGAACCCGCTGTTCTTCCGCGAGGACGTGGGCGGGATCCCGCTTCTGAACCTGCTCGGCCTCGCCTATCTGCTTCCGGCGCTGCTGGCCGCCGTGCTTGCGGCAGGGCGGTTCGAACTGCCGGACCGGGCCCGCGAGGCGCTGAGGATCGGGGCCGGGGTGCTGGTCTTCGTCTATCTGACGCTCGAGACCCGGCGCAGCTTCCAGGGCGGGATGATCGCCCTCGGCTCGGAGCGCCCGGCGAGCAGCGCCGAGGTCTACGCCTATTCGGCGGTCTGGATCGTCTACGCTCTGGCGCTCCTGGCGGTAGGCATCCTGCGCAACTCCTCGGTGCTGCGCTACGCCTCGCTGACTGTGCTGATCGTCACCGTGGCCAAGGTGTTCCTCTACGACATGTCCGACCTGACCGGGCTCTACCGGGTGGCCTCGTTCCTTGGCCTCGGGCTGGTGCTGATCGGGATCGGCTACATCTACCGCCGCTTCGTGTTCCGGCCGCCGGAGGAGCCAAAGGCGGACGGCTAGTCGGGCACCGGCTCCCAGGCCATCCACTCCTCGGTGAGCCTGCCGTCGACGAAACGGCTGATGTTGTGGCCGAACAGCGCGACCGGCCTGCCGTCCTTCGCGCAGACGGCGTGGACCGTCATCCGGCTGGCGACCCTGTCGCCCTGGGCGAGCTGATCGTGGATGGCGAACCGGGGATCGCGAAAGGCCGCCTGGAAGGCCAGGATGCGCCGGCGCAGACCTTCGGCATCGCGGTCGCCGGTGACCGGGTGTCCGGCATAGTCGGCGTGGAGGATATCGTCGAGTGCGGAAAGATCGCCGCTCTCCCAGACCCCGACGAAACGCCGGAACAGCGCCTTGTTCGACTCGCTCTCGGATGCTGTGGGCATGACTGCAGACGCCCCACCGTTACCGATCCGCTCCATTGCAGATTAGGGCTGGGGCCGAAGCGCCGGCAACAGGTTTCGCAGGGTCAGGCCGGCCGCTGTCGCGCCGCGCTGACCAGCTCGGCATGGAGCGCCTCGGCGAGGCGGGCCTTCGGGCCGCCTTCGCGAACCGCGAGCACGAGTTGCCGATAGGCGGGGGGATCGCCGAGGGGCAGGCGGCGGAGGCCTGGCGGCAGCGGTGCGCCCGGGCGCTCGGGCACCACCGAGACGCCGAGGCCATGGGCAACGAGCGACTCGATCGCCTCGATGCTGTCGACCTCCATCGCCTCGGCCGGACGCAGGCCGCGCGCGGCGAGCATGCGCTCGATCTGCTGGCCGGCCCAGGTACGGCGGCTGAACCAGATGAAGGGATGCGCGGCGACAAGCTCGGCCGCGCTGGCCCCGGGGGCCTCAGCCGGAGCGATCGCGACCAGTGGCTCGCGGGCGATCTCGCTGAGGCTCAGCCCCTCGGGCGCAATGTCCGGGCCGGTGACCACCGCGGCATCGAGATCGCCGCCCCGGACGGCGGCCGCAAGCTCGGAGGAGAGGCCGGTCCGGACCCGGATCGCCAGTTTCGGGTGCCGCGCCCGGAGCCGCGCCAGGGCGGGGGGCAGCAGATGCACCATCTCGGTCGGCACCACGCCGACCGCGAGCATGCCCGCAAGGGCCGCGTCCGAGCCCAGCGCCCGGATCTCCTCGACCAGCGCCGCCATCCGCCTTGCCTGCCCGACCAGCGCAGCGCCCCGCGCGGTCAGCCGGGGCGGTCGCTGGCGGCGGTCGACCAGCGCGATCCCCAGTTCCTGCTCCAGCGCCTTGACCTGAAGGCTGACCGCCGAATGGCTGAGCCCGACCGCGCGGCCGGCGGCGGTGAAGCTGCCGTGCTCGGCGATGGCGACAAGGGTATCGAGTTGGCGGAGATTCATAGCGTCAGATTTCCTAACGAAGTTCGCGAGAATAACTCGTTTCCGTTTCGATTCTCAAACGATTATCCTGATCACGAAACCGTGAGGAGTCTGGGAGAGTTTTGGCATGTTCGATCTTGGCGAGGACCGCGAGGGGCTGCGGCAGCGGGCGCGGGAGCTGGCGGACGCGGTATTCCGCAGCCGGGCGGCCGAGATCGACCGCACCGAGCAATACCCCTGGGACAATATCCGCGCACTGGGCGAGGCCGGATTCCTGGGCATGACGCTGCCGGTCGCGCTGGGCGGCCAGGGTCGCGGCTTCCTCGATGCGGTGCTGGTGGTCGAGGAGATCGCCAGGGTCTGCGGGGTGACCGCGCGGATCGTCGTCGAGACCAATCTCGGCGGCATCGCCGCGATCATGGCCTACGGCACCGAGGCGCAGAAGGCTCTGGCGGCCGAGATGGTGCTTGGCGGCGACAAGCCGGCGATCTGCATCACCGAGCCGGAGGCGGGCTCGGCCGCGACCGAGATGACGACGACGGCGCGCCGGGTGAAGGGCGGCTATGTGCTGAACGGCAGGAAGCACTGGATCACCGGCGGCGGCGTCTCGAAGCTGCACCTGATCTTCGCCCGGATCGTCGAGGCCGGGCAGGATCGCGGGATCGGCGGCTTCATTGCCCTGCGCGGCGAGGCCGAGGGGCTGCGGGTCGGCGCCCGCGAGCCGGCCATGGGACTGCGCGGCATCCCAGAGACCGAGATCATCCTCGACGACCTCTTCGTCCCCGACGCCATGGCGCTGATCCCCGGCGGCGACCCGGCGCGGGGATTCGGCAAGCTGATGGCGGCCTACAACAGCCAGCGGGTCGGCGCCGCGGCGGTGGCGCTCGGGATCGGCGAGGGTGCCTATGAGACGGCGCTCGCCTTCGTGCAGGAGCGCGAGCAGTTCGGCCGGCCGATCGCCGAGTTCCAGGGTCTGCAATGGATGCTGGCCGACATGTCTGTCGGCCTCGCCGCGGCGCAGGCGCTGGTCTGGAAGGCGGCCGCCAGCGCACCCGCGGGCGGGTTCCCGGACATGTGCCTGGCCGCGCAGGCCAAGATCCTGGCCGCCGAGACCGCGGTGAAGGTGACCAACGACGCGCTCCAGCTCCACGGCGCCGCGGGTTATTCGCGCAACCTGCCGCTCGAGCGCATGGTGCGCGATGCGCGCATGTTCACCATCGGCGGCGGCACGGCGCAGGTGCTGCGGAACCAGGTGGCCGGGGCGATCCTGGGGCGGAAGCTGCCGCAGACCCGCGAGGGATATCTCGACCTGGTCCCGAAGGTGCGGCTGCAGGCGGTGTAGCGGCCTTCCCCGCCTCGCGCCGCAGGCGTATCCTTGGGCCGGGCGAGCGTGGAGTCGGAGGACCGCGATGATCTACAGGGTTCGCGCCAGGCTGAGGCCCGGCACCGAGGAGGGCCTTCTGCGCCGGCTGACCGACGGCAGCGTCGAGCGGCAGAAGCCCGACGGCGAGGAGATCGTGGAATCGATGCAGCGGGCGGTGGTTACCGACGCCGGCGAGGTGGTCTGGACCGAGACCTGCTATTGCGACCCGCCGCTGGCCCATGAGCGGGCGACGGTGCTGGATCATCATTTCGACAGCATCGAGACCGAGGCGACCGGCGGCTACGAGCGCCACCAGGGCAAGCCGCTGATGGCGCATCTGCACGAGGCCTCGGGGCAACGGGCCGGCTCCACGTCCCCGGCCTGACGGCCGGGCCGCTAGATCAGCGTGAGGCCAACCGCCAGCGCCACCGCCGCCACGCGCGCCATATCGGCCCAGAAACGTGCCCCGTCATGGTTGCCGGCGCTCCGCCAGATGCCGACGGCAGTCAGGATGTTGTAGGGCAACGGCACCAGGTGGACCGCCACAGCCGCCGACCCCGGCAACCCGGCCGCCAGCACCGCCATGGTGCCGGCGGTGGCGGCGAGGTTCACGGTCAGTCCGACGAAGACGCCCCAGATCCAGAAGGCGGTCCCGAGCGGCAGCCGCCCCGCCCAGAGATCGGCGAGCGCCCTCATTCGCGGACCGCGGCGGCGTGGCGGCGGGCCCGCGCCCGGCGCGCCATCATGTTCAGCCCCTCGACCAGCGCCGAGAAAGCCATGGCGGCGTAGACATAGCCCTTCGGCACGTGGACGCCGAAGCCCTCGGCGATCAGCGTCATGCCGATCATCATCAGGAAGCCCAGCGCCAGCATGACAATGGTCGGGTTCGCCTCGATGAAGCGCGAAAGCGGCCCGGCGGCGAACAGCATCGCGGTCACCGCGGCGACCACCGCCACGACCATGATCGGGACGTGCGGGGTCATGCCGACCGCGGTGATGATGCTGTCGATCGAGAACACGAGGTCGAGCACCAGGATCTGGCCGATCGCCGCGGTAAAGCCCAGCCGGACCGCCTCGACGGTGAACATGTCTCCGTGCGGGTCAGGATCGACGTTGTGGTGGATTTCGGTGGTCGCCTTCCAGACCAGAAATAGCCCGCCGGCGATCAGGATCAGGTCCTTCCAGGAGAACTCGTTGCCGAAGACGGCGAAGACCGGCTCGGTCAGCCGGATGATCCAGGCGATGGTGGCGAGCAGGACGAGCCGCATGATCAGGGCGAGCCCGATGCCGATCCGCCGCGCCCTCTCGCGCTCGCCCTCCGGCAGCTTGTTGGTCAGGATCGAGATGAAGACCAGGTTGTCGATCCCGAGCACGATCTCCATCACGACGAGAGTGACCAGGGCGACCCAGGCAGTCGGGTCGGCCAGAAGCGCAGCGATCGAATCCATGATTTCCCCTCAGGCGAAGCGCGTCCGCGCGAAGATGGGGAGCGGGCGGGCGAATTGGAAGGGGGGGCGCGGCCCCGCCGACCGCCCCCCCGCGTATCGTCAGCTCAGGTGATGCACCTCGGCCAGCCCGTAGATCGGTGTCGGGATCCCCTCCATGCGGGCCTTGAGCTGCAGCGAGAGATAGGTCGAGTAGTGCCGCGACTGGTGCAGGTTGCCGCCGTGGAACCACAGCGCCTCCTGCCGGGTCGGCTTCCACATGTTGCGGAGCTCGCCCTCCCAGGGGCCCGGGTCCTTGGTAGTGCCCGAGCCGAGGCCCCAGCACTTGCCCACCCTGTCGGCCACGTCCTGGCCGATCAGCTTCGCCGCCCAGCCGTTCATCGAGCCGTAGCCGGTGGCGAGCACGATCACGTCGGCCGGGATCGTCTTGCCGTTCACCACGACGCCCTTCGGCGTGATCTTCTCGGTCTGGCCGACCTTGAGCTTGATCTTGCCGTCGGCGATCAGCTGGCTCGCGCCGACATCGATGTAGTAACCCGAGCCGCGGCGGAGATACTTCATGAATAGGCCCGACCCGTCGTCGCCCGAGTCGAGCAGGAAGCCCGCCTTCTTCAGTCCCGCCAGCAGCTTCCGGTCGCGCTTCGCCGCCTCCTTGTAGACCGGCACCTGCAAGGGCGGCAGCGCCGCGTAGGGCAGCGAGGCGAAGATCATGTCGGCCATGTGGGTGGTGATGCCGCTTGCCACCGCCTGCTCGGAGTAGAGCCCCCCGAGCGCCAGGTCCATCAGCGTCTCGGAGCGGATCACATGGGTCGAACTCCGCTGCACCATGGTGACGTCGACCCCGTGCTCCCAGAAGTCGCCGCAGATGTCGTGGGCCGAGTTGTTGGACCCGATCACCACCGCCTTCTTGCCGGCATATGGCTCGGCGCCGGGGTGCTTCGAAGAGTGATGGATCTCGCCCTTGAAGCTTTCCATGCCCGGGATCTCGGGCACGTTAGGGATGCCCGACATGCCGGTCGCCAGCACGAGCTGCTTCGGCCTGAGCGTCACCGGCTTGCCCTCGCGGACCACCTTGACGGTCCATTCCTGCTTCTTCGGATTGTACTTCGCGCTCTTGCACTCGGTCTTCGACCAGTAGTTGAGCTCCATGATCTTCACGTAGCTCTCGAGCCAGTCGCCGATCTTGTCCTTGGGCGAGAAGACCGGCCAGTGGTCCGGGAATGGCAGGTAGGGCAGATGGTCGTACCAGACCGGGTCGTGCAGGCAGAGCGACTTGTAGCGTTTGCGCCAGGAATCGCCCGGCCGGTCGTTCTTCTCGATGATGATGGTCGGCACGCCCAGCCGGCGCAGCCGCGCGCCGAGGCCGATGCCGCCCTGACCGCCGCCGACGATCACCACATAGGGCTGCTCCTTGTAGCCGAGCGTCTTCGCCTCGGCCTGACGGCGCTCCTTCCAGGTCAGCCGGCCCCGGTCGGCGCCGTGCTCGACGCCCTTCTCGCGGGTCGGGCCCTTCTTCTCCTCGTGGCCCTTCAGCTCCTTCAGCGCCGTCAGCAGGGTCCAGGCCCCGTCCTTGGTCAGGCGCAGATGTCCCTCGCCGCGGCCGGTGGCGGTCTCGAAGTCGATCCAGCCCTCGGTGACGCCGCCGGCCTGGGTCGCGTCGCCGCGGAGCCGCCACTTCGAGGGCCTTGTGCTGCGCAGTGTCGCCGCCAGCATGTCGGCAATCTGGCCGCGGCCCTCGGCGGTGCGGATGTTCCAGGTGAAGCTCACCAGGTCGCGCCAGTAGCCATCGGGGGCGAAGAGCGCCGCAGCGGCCGCCGCGTCACGCGCCTTCAGCGCGGATTCGAGCTTCGCGAGCCATGTGGTGATGATGTTGTTCGGCGTGGCGGCATCCATCGTTTTCTCCCCGGTCTTGCGGGCCTCCGGCCCGGATCTTCTTGTCCTGATGCCGGTCCGGCGCGCGCCGGATCCGGGCGCTGCGCTCCTAGTCCGCGCCCTGGCGTCCGAGCAGGGCGGCCACCAGAGCGCTGTCCCGGTCGGCCAGCGGCTCGATCACGTTGAAATGGTGCTTTCCGGGCTCCTCGACCTCGCGGGTCGCGGCCCCGCAGCCGGTCCAGACATTCGCCAGCAGCGCGTTCTGGCGCCGGAATTCGGGCCGCTCGTCGGCGCCGACCCAGCAGGTGACCGGTATCCCCTCGCGCGGAGTGAGCAGGGCCGGGCTCTCCGCCATCGCCTCGGCCCGGTCGAGCCGGAGGTCCCCGTTGATCGCCGTCCGGAGCAAAGGCCGGAGGTCATGCACGCCGCTGATCGACAGCACCGAGACGATCCGGGCGGCCACCGCCTCGGGCAGGGGCGGGGCCTCGCAGGCCATCCGGGCGACCAGATGTCCGCCCGCGGAATGGCCGGCGAGACGGATCGGGCCGCCGAGGCTGCGCGCGGCGACGGCGATCGCCGCGGCGACCTGGCGGGTGATGCCCGAGACCTTGATCTGCGGGCACAGGGTGTAGCCCGGCATCGCCACGGCCCAGCCATGGGCGAGGGCACCGCCGGCGAAATGCGACCAGTCCGATTTCGAGAAGGCGCGCCAGTAGCCGCCATGGACGAAGACGACCAGCCCAAGCGCCACGCCTTCGGGCAGGAACAGGTCCAGCCGCTCGCGGGCGGTGGCGCCATAGGGAATGTCGAGCTGGGCGCGGCCGGCGGCGGCGAGACGGTCGCGGAAGGCCGCCGCCTCCGACGCCCAGCGGGGAGGGTAGGACTCGGCGCCCTCGATATGGCCGCGGTTGTTGTAGGCGTCGTCCCAGTCCATCGCATTCCCCGGCGGCGGGCAATCCGTCAAAAATTTGCCGATTCCCGGCCCGGGAGGCTAGCAATACGCGCCGGATCACGGTCAATAGGCAACCGGATCACCAGATACGCAAAAACGGAGGATGACAACATGAAAAGGCTTCTGGGAGGGGCACTGTTCGCAGCCGGGGTCACGCTGGCGGGCGCGACGATGGCCGATGTGAAGATCGGCATGGTCACCACGCTGTCGGGTCCGGCCGGGTACCTCGGCGTCGACGTGCGCGACGGCTTCATGCTGGCGCTGAAGCAGTCCGGGCGCACCGACATCGAGGTGATCGTCAAGGACGACACGCTGAAGCCCGACCTCGGCAAGCAGATCTCGGACGAGATGATGCAGAAGGACAAGGTCGACCTGCTGACGGGCATCATCTTCTCGAACGTCGCCATGGCGGTGGTGCCGGCGGCTGTGAAGCAGGGGATGATCTACATCTCGCCCAATGCCGGGCCGTCGGCGCTGGCCGGGGCGGGCTGCGACAAGAACTATTTCAATGTCGCCTGGCAGAACAACGACCTGCACTCGGCGATGGGCGCCTACATGAAGGGCCAGGGGATCCAGAAGCCCTTCATCCTGGCGCCGAACTATCCCGCGGGCACCGACGCGCTGACCGGCTTCAAGGCGGGCTATGGCGCCGACCCGCTGGCCGAGCTCTACACCAAGGTCGGGCAGACCGACTACGCCGCCGAGATCGCGCAGATCCGCGCTTCGGGTGCCGATTCCGTGTTCTTCTTCCTGCCGGGCGGCATGGGCATCGCCTTTCTGAAGCAGTATGCCGGCGCGGGCGTCGGCCTGCCGGTCTACGGCCCGGCCTTCTCGTTCGACGAGACGATCCTCGGCGCGGTCGGCGACGCGGCGATCGGGACCAAGAACACCTCGCAGTGGGCCCATGACCTCGACAACCCGGCCAACAAGGCGTTCGTCGAGAGCTTCAAGGCCGAGTACGGCCGTACGCCCACCCTCTATGCGAGCCAGGGCTTCGACACCGCGAACCTGATCCTCTCGGCGCTGGCCAAGGCCGACATCAAGGACCAGGACGCCTTCCGGGCGGCGCTGGAGGCGGCGGACTTCGCCAGCGTGCGCGGGGCGTTCAAGTTCAACACCAACCACCACCCGATCCAGAACATCTATGTGCGCGAGGTGGTGGCGGGCGAGGGCAAGCCGACCAACAAGCTGATCGGCCTCGCCGAGGAGAACCACGCCGACGCCTTCGCGGCCGAGTGCAAGATGTGATGGACGCCAGGGTCCCGGGTCTGACCCGGGACCTCGCGCCGCCGCAAGCCGCCCAGCGAGACCCCGGCTCAAGGCCGGGGTGTCGTGCTTTTCCCGACCGGACCTGACGCATGACCCTCGCCCTCCTGATCGAGCAGCTGCTGAACGGCGTCCAGCTCGGCGTCATGCTGTTCCTGATGGCGGCCGGGCTGACGCTAGTCTTCGGGGTGATGGGGCTGATCAACCTTGCCCACGGCGCGCTCTACATGGCCGGCGCCTTCGTCTGCGCGTGGGTGGCGGGGACGACGGGCTCGTTCTGGATCGGCCTCGCGGCAGGGGTCCCGGCGGCGGCGGCGCTGGGGGCGCTGATCGAGGTCGGCGTGATGCGGCGACTCTACGGGCGCGACCATCTGGACCAGGTACTGGCGACCTTCGCGCTGATCCTGATCTTCTCCGAGGGCGCGCGGATGATCTTCGGGGCGCAGCCGCTGTGGCTCGACGTACCAAAATCGCTCACCGGCCATGTGAGCCTGCCGGGCGGCGCCGCCTATCCCGTCTACCGCCTCGCCATCATCGGCGCCGGAATCGCGGTGGCGGCGGGGCTCTACCTGCTGATCCGGCGCACGCGGCTCGGGATGCGCATCCGCGCCGGGGCCTCGGACCGCGAGATGATCGGGGCGCTGGGGGTCGACATCGCCCGTCTCGACACGATGGTCTTCGCGCTGGGGGCTGGGCTCGCGGGGCTCGCGGGCGCGATGGTCGGCGCGCTCCAGTCGGTGCAGGTCGGCATGGGCGAGCCGGTGCTGATCCTCGCCTTCGTCACCATCGTGATCGGCGGCATCGGCTCGATCCGCGGCGCCTTCGTTGGCGCGCTCCTGGTGGGGGTGGTCGACACCATGGGCCGGATCTTCCTGCCGCTTCTGCTCGGGCTGTTCACCGATCCCTCGTCGGCCAACACCACTGGCGCGGCGCTGGCCTCGATGCTGATCTACCTGGTGATGGCGGCGATCCTCGCGGTGCGCCCGCAGGGGCTGTTCCCGGCCAATGGCTGAGACGGCGGCCCACCTCAGGCAGGGCGGCGGGGCCGAACCCTGGGTCAACGCCGCCATCGCGCTTGCCCTGCTGGCCGCGCCGCTTGCGGCGCTCGGCCTCGGCGAGCCCTACTACGCCAACCTCGCCAGCCGCGCCGCCATCCTGGCGCTGGCGGGGGTGGGGCTGAACCTGGCGCTGGGCTATGGCGGGATGGTGAGCTTCGGGCACGCCGCCTTCTTCGGCATCGGCGGCTATGTCGCCGGCATCTCGGCCCATGCGGCCTTCAACGCGGCTCCGGTGATCGGCTGGCCGGTGGCAATCCCCGGCACCGCGAACATGCTGCCGATCTGGATCGCCGCCATGGCGCTGGCCGGGCTTGTGGCGGCGGGGATCGGGGCGATCTCGCTCCGCACCTCGGGCGTCTACTTCATCATGATCACGCTGGCCTTCGCGCAGATGATCTACTACTTCGCCGTCTCCTGGCCGGAATATGGCGGCGAGGACGGGCTGTCGATCTATGTACGGAACGGGTTTCCGGGCCTCGACACCTACGACCCGCTGACCTTCTTCCTGATCTGCTACGGCTGCCTGATGCTGGCGCTGGGCTTCACCGCGCTCGCCATGCGCGCCCGCTTCGGAGCGGCGCTGATGTGCGCGCGGATGAACCCCGGCCGCCTCGCCACCGTGGGGATCGAGCCCTTCCCGGTGAAGCTCGCGGCCTTCGTGATCTCGGCCATGATCACCGGGCTCGCGGGGGCGCTGTTCGCCGATCTCAACGGCTTTGTCAGCCCCTCCATGCTGGGCTGGCACACGTCCGGCGAGATCATGGTCTTCGTCATCCTCGGCGGTGTCGGGCGGCTGTTCGGACCGGTGGCCGGCGCGGTGCTCTTCGTGCTGATGGAGCATGTGCTGGGCGGGCTGACCGAGCACTGGCAGCTGCTGATCGGGCTGGTGCTGCTGGGGGTGGTGCTGTTCGCCCGCGGCGGGCTGGTGGGGTTGCTGGCTGGGGAGGCCCGGCATGGGTGACCCGGTGCTGGAGATCCGGAACCTGCGCAAGAGCTTCGGCGCGCTGAAGGTCACCGACGACCTCTCCCTGACGCTGATGCCCGGCGAGGTCCACGCGCTGATCGGGCCGAACGGGGCCGGCAAGTCCACGCTGATCGCCCAGATCGCCGGTCAGCTCGCGCAGGACGGCGGCGAGATCTTCCTCGGCGGGTGCGAGATCTCCCGGCTGTCGGTCGCCGGCCGGGCGCGGCTGGGGCTCGGGCGGACCTTCCAGGTATCGTCGCTGGCCCTCGAGTTCTCGGCGCTCAGGAACGTCATGCTGGCGGTGCAGGGCCGAACCGGCTCGGGTTTCGGCTTCCTGACCCCGGTCGGGCGCGACCGGCGCCTGACCGGCCCGGCCCGAGCCGTGCTGGAGGAGTTCGACCTGCTCGGACGTGGCGGCATCCCCGCCGCCGCGCTCAGCCACGGCGAGTTGCGCCAGCTCGAGCTGGCGATGGCATTCGCGCTCGAGCCGAAGGTGCTGCTGCTCGACGAGCCGATGGCCGGGATCGGCGCCGGCGGCACCCCGGCGCTGACCCGGCTCCTCGAGGGGCTGAAGGGCAAGCTCGCCATGCTGCTGATCGAGCATGACATGGACGCGGTGTTCCGGCTCGCCGACCGGATCAGCGTGCTGGCCGAGGGCAAGGTGATCTTCTCCGGTGCCCCGGACGCGGTGCGCGCGAGCCCGGTGGTGCGCGACGTCTATCTGGGCGGGGAGGGCTGAACGGTGCTGCTCCTCGAGGGGGTCGAGACGTTCTACGGGCCGGTGCAGGCGCTGTTCGGCGTCGATCTCGCGGTCGGCGCCGGGCAGGTGGTGGCGCTGATGGGCCGGAACGGCATGGGCAAGACCACGACCATCCGCTCGATCCTGCGGCTGACACCCCATGCGCGGGGACGGATCAGCTTCGAGGGGCAGGATCTCGGACGGCTGGCCCCGCATGCGGCGGCGCGGCTCGGCCTCGGCCTCGTGCCCGAGGGCCGTCGCTGCTTCGCCAACCTGACGGTCGCCGAGAACCTGATCGCCACCCAGCGCCCCGGCCCCTGGGACCGTCCGGCGGTCGAGCGGCTGTTCCCGCGTCTCGCCGAACGGCGCGGACAGATGGCAGGCACGCTCTCCGGTGGCGAGCAGCAGATGCTGGCGATCGGGCGCGCGCTGATGACCAACCCGAAGCTGCTGATCCTGGACGAGGCGACCGAGGGCCTCGCCCCCACCATCCGGGCCGAGATATGGGCGGCGGTGCGCCGGCTCAAGAGCGAGGGCGAGGCGATCCTGATCGTCGACAAGACGCTGAAGGAACTGTTGCCGCTGGCCGACAATTGCGTGATCCTCGAACGCGGCACGACGGTCTGGGCCGGGGCGCCGGCGAAACTCGATGCCGAGGTCACGGGCCGTTACCTCGGGGTCTAGAGCCGGAGGAGACCGGCCGGAATGCGGCGTCTGATATTTCGCATCGCAGGCTGCATCGCCCTGGCGCTGGGACTGGCGCTGGTGTTCCTCAGCCCGTTCGGCCAGCGGCTGGAGCGCGACTACGGGCTCGCCAGCCTCTACCGGCTGCGCGGCCCGGTCGAGGTGCCGCCCCAGGCGATCGTGATCGCACTCGACCAGCAGTCTGTCACCTGGCTGCAGTTCAACGCCGCCGACTTCGCCCGCGTCTCGGACACCCTGCCGGCCTGCCTGACCCCCTACGCCCGCGCGGCGCTGGGGCGGGCGCGCAACATCTCCGACATGCCGCGCGGCGTCCACGCCTGCCTGATCGGCGAGCTGAAGCGCCGGGGCGCCGCGCTGATCGGCTTCGACATCCTGTTCCAGGTCGAGACCCCGGACGACGAGGCGTTCGCGGCGGCGATCCGGGGCGCCGGCAACGTGCTGCTCTACGAGCGCATCCGCACCGACGTGGAGCAGACCGGCGGCCCGGACGCGCTGGTGCTGCCGCAGCGGATGCATCCGCGCGCGCTCTTCACCGAGGCGGCGGCGGGCACTGCCACCTTCCTGGTCAACGCCCACTCCGGCAATTTCGTCGAGGGCTATGTCCGGCGGCTGCCCGAGTTCCCCAGCCTCGGCAACATGGCCGAGCTGGCCTGGAGCAGATTCACCGGCCAGCCGGAACCTGCCGGCCCCGAGCCACGCTACCGTCCGCTCTGGCTCTACGGCCCGCCGAAGGCGATCCGGACCTGGACCCTGCGCGATGTGTTCGAGCGCGGATCGGCCCATCCCCTGCCGGAAAGCCTGGCCGGAGTTGCGGCCTTCGTCGGCGTCTCCGACCCGGAGTTCCTGGGCACCAAGGACCATTTCAAGATCCCGATCCGCGACGCGCGCGAGAACGACATCGGCGGGGTCGAGCTGCTGGCCACCGCGTTCCTCAACCTGCTGCACGGCGAGGTGATGACGAAGCCCGGCGCGATGACCGGCGCGGCGGCGGTGTTCCTGTTCGGCCTGGCGGTCATGCTGGCCGCCCGGGTGCTACCGGGCCGGCGCGGGCTTCTCGGCATCGTGGCGCTCGCAGGTCTCTATGTCGCCGGCGCCTGGGCGGTGTTCGTCCATGCCCATCTCTGGCCGCCGTTCGCCGTGCCGGTTTTCCTCGGGCTGACGGCGGCGGCGCTGACGGCGCTGGCGACGCGCTATGCCTTCGCCCGGCTGCTGGTCGGGCGGCTGGCGCCGCAACCGGTGGCCCGGGTGCTGCTGGAGGCGACCAGTGCCGAGCGGCGCGCGGTGCAGACCGAGCCGGCAACCGTGATGTTCACCGACCTGGTCGGCTCGACCGGGCTCGGCGACCGGCTGTCGAACCTCGACTATACCCAGGTGATGAACCACTACTACGACGCCGCCACGACGGCGATCGAGGACCATGGCGGCATGGTGGTCGAGTTCATGGGTGACGGCATCCTGGCGGTCTGGAGCGAGAGCATGTCGGGCTCCCATCACGCCGCCCGCGCCTGCGAGGCGGCGCTGGCGCTGACCGCGCGCCTGCGCGCGGCCGCCGTGCCGGACGCTCTCGGCGCCGGCGAGAGGATCCGGCTCAGGATCGGCATCAACTCCGGCATGACCGCCACCGGCGACATCGGCGCCCGGCACCGGTACAACTTCAAGGCGCTCGGCGACACCGTCAACGTGGCGGCTCGGCTCGAGCAGCTGGGGCGCGATGTCGATGACGGAAACGAGGATGTGATCCTCGTCAGCCACACCACCTGCGCGATGAGCGGCCTGCCACCCGTGAGATTCGAGGATCTGGGCGCGATTCCCTTGCGCGGAAAGCAGAATCCGACCGGTGTCGCACGCTTGCGGCGGTAGGGACCGGTCTTTTCTTTACGGACAGAACGAAAGACGCCGCAATTCCTGTTGCAACAGCGTGTTGAATTTCTGCATCGTTGCACGTCGGCCGGTGTTTCGGATCGAAAAAGGGGAGAAAGGTCGGGATGCTGTACCGCGCGTGTCGCGGCACCGCTGTTTCATTCTTGCTTGGCGGGACAGTAGTCCTTTCCGCCACGACGGTCGGTGCGCGCGATCTCTGCGTGGACGGCCCGTCACCAGCGATCCTGGTAACGATCGATGGAGAGGTTTCGGCCGCCGCGGTCGACGGAAGGCCGCTAGCGCTGATCCTGGGCGACCCGCTCTGCCCTGGCGATACCATCACCACCGGGCAGGACGGGCGGGTCGAGCTGCGCTTCACCGCGAAGGAGACGATCGTCGGCCTCAGCCATGATTCGAGCATGCGGCTGCCCCTGGCGAGCGACACCGAGGCCGATGTCGAGCTCGACTCCGGCATCCTGCGCTTCCTGAGCTCGGTGCGAGACTACTTCTCGGTCCGGACCCGCCACGCCAATGCGGGAATCGACGGCACCGAAGCGGTGATCGCCGTCGACGGGCCGCTGGCGGACAGCCTGTTCGTGGTTCAGGAGGGCGACGTCACGGTGACCGCGCGCGAAGGCGCGCGGACCAGCCTGTCACTGGCGCAGGGGCAGGCCGGATTCATCAGCCAGAACACCGACCTTGCGCTGGCGACCGGCTCGACCGTGCCGGAGAGGTTCCACGGCATGGTCGTCGACCCCGCGGGCGCCGCGGACTGGGCGATCTACTTCCCGCCGATCCTGCCGCCCGCCGGGGCTCCGCCGGCGGCGGTCGAGGCGGCCGCGCTGCTGGCGGCGGGCAATCCGGATGCGGCCGAGGCGGCACTTGCCGGGCAGCAGGACGCCTATTCCCTTTCGCTCGCCTCGCTGATCGCCACCCGGCGCAACCGCCGCTCCGAGGGTTCCGAACTGGCCGCCCGGGCGGTGGCCGCCGACCCAGCACTGAGTGCCGCGCATCTGGCGCAGAGCTATGCCCTGCAGGCCGAGGGCCGGATCGGCGCCGCCCGCGAGGCCGCGGCGCGGGCGGTGGGGGCTGACCCGGCGGATGCCAATGCCCGCGCCCGGCTGGCCGAGCTTCTGCTGATCGAGGGCGACCGGGCCGGAGCGCTGGCGGCGCTCTCCTCGATCCCGGCCGAGTCGCAGACCGCCGACAGCCGGGCGGTCGAGGGGCTTGCCCTGCTGGCGTCGGACGATCGCAACAGGGCGGAGATCGCCTTCCGCCGCGGGATCGCGCTCGACAGCGCGGCGCCGCTGCCGCGCCTCGGCCTTGGCCTCCTGAAGATCCGCGCCGGCGACGTGGTCGGCGGACGGCGCGAGATCGAGCTCGCGGCCGCACTCGACCCGCGGCTTGCCAGCACCCGGAGCTGGCTCGGGCGCGCCTATGCCAAGGAAGGGCTCAACGCCAAGGCCGGAAGCCAGTTCGAAGAGGCCAAGGCCCGCGACCCGGACGACCCGACCCCGTGGCTGTTCTCGGCGCGGGAGAAGTACGACGCGAACCGGCCGATCGGGGCGCTCCGCGACCTGCGCGAGGCCGAGGCACGGGGTCGGGGCCGCGACACGCTGCGCTCGGAGGCCGGGCTTGGCGAGGACCGGGCAGTGCGCAAGGCGGCGATCGGCCGGGTGAACCAGGTGCTGGGGTTCCAGAACCAGGCGATCACCGCGGGAGCCGCCGCGACCGAGGCGGACCCGACCAACCCGGCGGCCCACTACCTGCTGGCCGACGTGCTGCGGACCCGGCTCGGTCGGGACGCGTCCCGCACCAGCGCGCTTCTGCAGGCGCAGATCTACGACCCGCCGGGCAAGACCATCATCCGGCCGCAGCTTGCGGAATCCAACCTGGCCCTGCTCGAGACCGAAGGCGCCGCCCGGGCGACCTTCGCCGAGTTCGCGCCGTTCTTCGACAGCGATGGATTTGCGGCCGAGATCGCCGGCTGGGGCGGTACCCAGGATACCTTCGGCGACCAGATCTCGGCCACCGTGCTCCACG
>CAVOYU010000013.1:0-109870 GCA_963700775.1 uncultured Pseudomonadota bacterium | reverse complement strand
TCGGCAGGCCCACCATCGCATAGGCCGTACCGGCACCCACGCCCAGCAGGGTCGCGACGCGCACGAATGCGCGCCGGTCCATGTGGCCGTGCGCCATCAGGTCGCGCGCCTCCATGACCTTGGGGTGTAGCCGTTCCGACGCGCGCCCAAGCTGGTCATCCATGACCTTCTCCTGTCTCGTTGTGGCCTTCGGAAGCGACGCGACTGCCGTGCCGTTCGAGCGCGCCTTTCCTCGACGCCGGTCATGGCGCCGCTGACGAACGCGCGGCCGGCACGATCACCTCGTTGCGCCGAAACAGCGGGATGGTCCAGGGTGGATCATAGAACAGGGCGCTGGCACCACCGACAGGCGCCCAGCTCGATCGGGCCAGGATGTCGAGGAGCTCGGCCGTTCGCCCATCGACGCTCTCGTCGTCCCTCGCTCCGCTGAAGCGGAGAGCAGCGGTCGTCGTTGCCGGAAGCTCGACCAGTGCGACACGTGGATCGCTTGGCACAGGCGCGGTCGATGGTGAGTAGGAGGACGGCAGGAAGAAGCGCATCGTCGTGCCACGATCATTCGAGAGCCCTCTCTCCACCGGCGCCGTCATCTCGATGGTTGCGCCCGCATCGCTCACCTCGACGGGAACGGTCATGGCGACCTCGGATGCCGGTTGGTTGGCCCCGGAGATGTAGTCGAAGAGGCGCTGGAACGCTTCGTTCCGGCCCTCCGCCCCAGCTGCGTTGACGGTCGTCTGGACGGCGAGCCGCGGGGGGTACTGGCGGATTTCCACGCGCTCGGCGATCGTCTCGACCACGGTGTAGGCCGGTTCTTCGGAGCCCGACCGAATCCCCAACGACCGAACAGCCGCCGAGAAGCGCGACGCTGGCCATCGCGATCAGTGTTCGACGCATCGTCATTCTCCTTCAGGCGGCCGGCAGATCGTGGGGTGCCCTGACCCGCCGTCCGAATGTGCGCATGGCGACAGCGAGCGCCTGGGCGACCAGGTGCTGCATTGTTAGACCGGGGTGGAGGAGAGAGCGTGAGATTGGGCCCACGACATGGATCGAGCGCTTGCCCAGCGCGTCGAGCGCCTGGCGGGCCACGAACGCCGGCTCGATGGCGCCGGGGAAGCTGCCGAGCGAGAACCCGGACGGCGGCCGAAGGCGGTGCGGCGGGCCGGGGCAGAGCGTGATGAGGTCGACCGGTTCATGCCGCCCCTCGGCTGCCAGAGCTTCCGTGTACATCAGCACGAACATCTTGCTCGCGGTGTAGCTGGCGAGAAAGGGCAGCGGC
Source organism: uncultured Pseudomonadota bacterium (assembly GCA_963700775.1). Taxonomy (GTDB): domain Bacteria; phylum Pseudomonadota; class Alphaproteobacteria; order Rhodobacterales; family Rhodobacteraceae; genus Thermohalobaculum. The sequence goes on along the minus strand of CAVOYU010000013.1, from coordinate 108,597 downwards.
AGGAAGGCGAGCGTGGTGGCGACCTTGAACACGCCGGCACACCGCTTGGTCGCGCCAGCACGGTCGATCATGCCCGAAAGGAGCCCCGGTGAGGTCCGCCGTGGCGACGACGTTCACCTGCACCGCGGCGCGCTCGGCGACGGCGTCGCTCTCGAGCACCGGGCCATACCTGCCGACACCAGCATTGTTGTCGAGCAGGTCGACACCGAACGCATCGGCTCTGGCGTTCACGTTCTCGCGGCCGTCGTCTTCCGTCAGAGTTAATTTGCTCTCATGACCCGGGTGTTTTCCCGCAATCTGAGGACAATCCCATGACCATCACCCGGCTGCGGCTGCTGGCGGCGGCTTCCGTCGGCGGCGCGGTCGGGATCATCGCCGCCATGCACGGCCTGCCGTCGATCATCCTTGATCAGCGGGAGGATCCGGAGAAGGTGCGCGCCACCATGGCGGGCGTGTTCCTGTTCGGCTGCTTCCTGGCGCTCGGATCGCTCTGGCTGACCGGCCTCCTCGGACGTCGAAGAGCTTCGCAGAGGCGCATTGCTGCTACCGGGGGTCGGCCTCGGCTATCTGGCCGGGCGCCGGCTCGCGGGGAGACTTCTCGCCCGGGCGGCGCGCCATGCCATGCTGTCGGTCGGGCGCGGCCGGCCTGGCGCTGCTGCTGCGCTCGCTCTGATCTCCGAAGCCGGGCGCAAGCTTGGCGGCGGGCAGCCAAGTCCCTAGCTACGGCGGCAGGGAAACCGCCGCGTCAGGAGGCCGATCCGTGATCCCGCAGGCAATCCGCCTCGCCCTCATCGTCGCGCTGAGCGTGCCGGCCGGCGCCCTCGCGCAGGTCGTCAGGGTGCCCGAGAGCCAGGTCGAGATCACGCTCAGCTTCGCGCCCGTGGTGCGCCGGGCCGCTCCGGCGGTGGTCAACATCTACACCCGCAAGGTGGTTGAGCGCAGCGCCAGCCCCTTCGCCGGCGACCCGTTCTTCGAGCGCCTGTTCGGCGACCTGTTCTCCGGCGCCCCCACCCGGCCGCGGATCGAGAACTCGCTTGGCTCCGGGGTGATCGTCGATCCTTCCGGCATCGTGGTCTCGAACTATCACGTTGTCGGCGGCGCCGACGAGATCACCGTGGTGCTTTCCGACAGGCGCGAGTTCGAGGGCAAGGTTATCCTGGCCGACAGGGAGGCCGACCTGGCGGTGGTCAAGGTCGAGAATGCGAAGAACCTGCCGGCGCTGGAGCTGCGGGATTCCGATTTGCTCGAGGTCGGCGAACTGGTGCTTGCCATCGGCAACCCCTTCGGCGTCGGCCAGACCGTGACTAGCGGCATCGTCTCGGGTCTCGCCCCGGTCGGGCGGAGTGCGCGAGCAGGGGATGGGCTACTTCATCCAGACCGACGCGCCGATCAATCCGGGCAATTCCGGCGGTGCGCTGATCGATATCAAGGGGAGGCCTGATCGCGGGCCTCAACACCGGCGATCATCAGCCGTTCGGGCGGCTCGAACGGCATCGGCTTCGCGGTGCCCGCCAATCTGGTTTCGCGGATGATCACGGCGGCGCAGGCCGGGGCGAGCGCCCTCGACCGGCCCTGGCTCGGTATCGACCTGCAGCCACTGACGGCGGAGCTCGCCGAGGCGATGGGCTTCGACCGGCCGGTCGGAGTTCTCGTCGGCCAGGTGCACCCGGCAAGCCCCTTCGTGGCGGCGGGATCGGCACCGGCGACGTGCTGCTGGCGATCGACGGCGATGCGGTCAATACGCCCGCCGAGCTCGCCTTCCGCGCCGCGACCCTGGGGACCGGGCGGAACGTGCAGGTGCGCTACCTGCGCGACAATGTCGAGCGGGCAACGAGATCGCCCTCGCCGGCGCGCCGAACCGGCCGGAACGCGATCGCACCACGCTCGAGGCGCCGCGCGGCCTGCGCGGGGCGACCGTCCTCAACCTCAACCCGGCGGTGATCGAGGAGCGCTCGCTGCCGGTCTCCAGCGGCGGCATCCTGGTCGAGGCGGTCGGCGGGCCGGCGCGCCGCAGCGGCCTCAAGCCCGGCGATGTGATCCTTGCGGTGGACGGGCGCGCTGTAGGCAACGTGGACGAGCTCGAGCGCGCCCTGCCGCGGCTCGGCGGCGTGGTGCTCGGGGTCGAGCGCGACGGCCGCGCGGCCGGCTGAAGATCGGCGAGTGAGGCGGGGAGACGGGCCCGATGACCGACCTCTTCGACCGTCCGCCGGACAGCCCCGCCGCCGCGCCGGGCGGCAAGGGCCGAAGCGCGCCGCGCCCGCTGGCGGACCGCTTGCGCCCGCGCCGCTGGCGGAGGTCGTCGGCCAGGATCACCTGCTGGGCGAGGAGGGCATCGCCGCCGCATGCTCGGCCGCGGGTCGCTCGCGTCGCTGATCCTCTGGGGGCCGCCCGGCGTCGGCAAGACCACCATCGCGCGGCTGCTGGCGGAAGCGGCGGGGCTGCGCTTCACGGCGCTGTCGGCGGTGTTCTCCGGCGTGGCCGACCTCAAGCGCGCCTTCGACGAGGCGCGGGCGCGCAAGTCCAACGGGCAGGGCACGCTGCTGTTCGTGGACGAGATCCACCGTTTCAACCGCGCCCAGCAGGACGGCTTCCTGCCGGTGGTCGAGGACGGCACCGTGACGCTGGTCGGTGCGACGACCGAGAACCCGTCCTTCGCGCTGAACGGCGCGCTGCTGTCGCGCTGCCAGGTGATGGGGCCTGAAGCGCCTGGACGATGCGGCGCTCGACCTGCTGCTGGCGCGCGCGGAGGCCGAGACCGCCCGCGCCGCTGACCGCGAGACGACGCCGCGCGCGCCACGATGCGCGCGATGGCGGACGGCGACGGGCGCTACCTGCTGAACATGGCCGAGCAGTTGTTCGCGCTGCCGCCGGCGACCGCGCCGCTCGACACCGCGGCGCTGTCGTCCCGCTCCTCGCCAAGCGCGCCGCGCTCTACGACAAGGACCGGGAGGAGCACTACAACCTGATCTCCGCGCTGCACAAATCCATGCGCGGCAGCGACCCCGACGCGGCGCTCTACTGGCTCGCGCGCATGCTCACGGGCGGGCGAGGACCCGCGCTACATCGCCCGCCGCCTGACGCGCTTCGCCGCCGAGGATATCGGCATGGCCGACCCGCGCGCGCTGCCGCTCGGCGCATCGCGGCCTGGGAGACCTTCGAGCGCATGGGCTCGCCGGAAGGCGAGCTGGCGCTCGCGCAACTGGTCGTTCACCTGGCGACCGCGCCGAAGTCCAACGCCGTCTACGCCGCCTTCGGCGCGGCGCGATGCGCGCGGCGAAGGAGACCGGGTCGCTGATGCCGCCCAAGCACATCCTGAACGCGCCGACCAAGCTGATGCAGGAGATCGGCTACGGCAGCGGCTACGAATACGACCATGACGCGGAGGAGGCCTTCTCCGGCCAGGACTACTTCCCCGAAGGCATGGCGCGGCCGGCACTGATCGCCCGGTCGAGCGCGGCTTCGAGCGCGAGATGATGAAGCGCATGGCCTGGTTCGCAAAGCTCAGGCGCGAACGCGGCGGCGACTGATCGGGGGGTGCGATGGAGAAGGTCCTTATGGTGGCGTTCGGGGGGCGCGCTAGGGGCGTCGCTGCGCTACGCGACGGTGGCATGGGCCGGGCGGGCGCTGGGGCATGGCTTCCCCTGGGGAACTGTGATCGTCAACGTGGCGGGCTCTTTCGCAATGGGGGTTGCCGCGGTCGCGATGATGGACCGCTTTCCGGGCAGCTGGGGCCGGTTCGGCCCGTTCCTGATGACCGGCGTGCTGGGCGGCTTCACCACCTTCTCGCCTATTCCCTGGATACGCTGTTCCTGATCGAGCGCGGCCGCAACCTGGCGGCGGCGGGCGTGCACATCGGTGGTTCGGTCGTGCTGTCGATCGGCGGGCTCTGGGCCGGGTCCGCGCTGGCGCGGGGGCTCTGGGGCCAGTGAGCGAGGTGCAGCACCTGACCATCGGCGGCCGGACGAGGCGCCGAACGCGGCCCGACCGCTGGTTGCCCGAGCCGCCTGTTCCCGCAGATCTCCCAGGGTCGGCTCGAGAAGCTCTGCCGCAAGGGCGAACTCCGGGTCGATGGCGGCCGGGTCAGGGCCTCGACCCGGGTCGCGCGTCCGGCCAGGTGGTGCGGGTGCCGCCGCTGCCGGAACCCGGGGACCTGCCGGAGCGGCCGGTTCCTGCGGCGCCGGCCGGCCCGGACCGGGCCGAGGCCGAAGCGCTGGGCGCCGCGGTGATCTGGCGCGACGACCACATGATCGTGATCAACAAGCCGCCCGGGTTGGCGGTGCAGGGAGGCAGCAAGCAGGTGCGTCATCTCGGCGCGATGCTGCCGGCGCTGCGCTTCGGCCGCGACGAGGACCCGCGCCTGGTGCACCGGCTCGATCGGGACACCTCCGGGCTCATGGTGCTGGCGCGGACCGGCAAGGCGGCGGTCGAGCTCGGGCGGATGTTCCGCTCGCGGGCGGTCGAGAAGATCTATGTCGCCGTCGTTGCCGGCCGGCCCGAACCGGCCCGGGGAACGATCCGCTACGGCCTGGTGAAGGCCGGCGGGCGCGGCGAGGGCGAGCGGATGCGGACCGTCCACCCGGACGAGGTCGCCGCGACCGAGGGCGCCCGGAACGCGACCACGGATTACCGGGTGATCGCCGCCGCCGGCAGACGCGCCGCCTGGGTGGCGCTGCGGCCGGTGACCGGACGCACCCACCAGCTGCGCGCCCACATGGCGGCGCTCGGCTGCCCGATCGCCGGTGACGGCAAGTATGGCGGCCGGAGCCAGGAGAACGAGGGCAGCGGCTGGGGCGCCGGCCTCGGCGGTGCGCTCAGCCGCAAGCTGCACCTGCACGCGGCGCGGCTGACGGTGCCGCATCCGGTCACCGGGCGGCAACTGACCTTCGCCGCGCCACTGCCCGAGCACATGGCCCGGACCTTCGCCTTTCTGGGCTGGGATCTGGCCGACCTGCCGGAGACGCCGTTCGGCGAGGGGTAAGGCAGCGAAGGGGATGCGCCGCCACGGGTGGGATGCGCCCTCAGCGTCTCGCGCCGTCCCTTGCCGCCCTTCGCGGCAGGCGTCTCGGAACGTGGGGCCCCTCGGATCTTGATCGGGGACCCGGTCCCCGACCCGGACGCGCGCCCCAAGCGGGCCCGCGCCTCGGTCGCCACCGCTTTCTTTGCATCGTACCGGACTTGCGCTGTGCCTTTCTTGCCCCTTGGCCCTGTTTTAACCTTCGCCCGTGTTTCCTTCGCCTTGCATCCGGTGCTACTGGACCACCAGTTCGGCGTGCAGGGCGCCGGCGGCCTTGATCGCCTTCAGGATGTCGATCATGTCGCGCGGCCCGACGCCGAGCGCGTTCAGCCCGTCGACCAGGTTGGCGAGGGTCACATTGCCCTCGACCAGCGCCATCCGATTCTCGGCGCCCTGGTTGATGTCGATCGCGGTGCGCGGCACCACGATGGTTTCGCCGTCGGAGAACGGGTTCGGCTGCGAGGGGATCGGCGATTCGGTTACTTGGATCGACAGGCTGCCCTGGGCGACGGCGACCCGGCTGATTGTCACGTCGGCGCCGAGCACGATGGTGCCGGAGCGCTGGTCGACCACGACCCGGGCCTTGGTCGCCGGGGCGATTGCGATGTTCTCGATCAGGCTGATCAGCCGCGCCGGGCTCTCGCCCGCGAGTCCAAGATCGAGCGCCACCGTGCCGGCGTCGCTCATCCGCGCCACTTGCTGGCCGAGGCTGGCGTTGATCGCCGCCTCGATCCGGTGGGCGGTGGTGAAGTCCGGCTCGCGCAGGGCCAGGCGGATCTGCGCCATGTTGGCGAAGACGAAGGCGATCTCGCGCTCGACCCTGGCGCCGCCCGGGATCGCTCCGGCGGTCGGCACGCCGATTTGCGTGGTGGCGGCCTCGCCGGAGGCGCTGATCCCGCCGGCGATGATCGGCCCCTGGGCGACGGCGTAGATCTCGCCGTCGGCGGCGTTGAGCGGGGTCATCACCAGGGTGCCGCCGAGCAGGCTCCTGGCGTCGCCGATGGCCGAGACGGTGACGTCGATGCGGCCGCCGGCGCGGGCGAAGGGCGGTAGCGTCGCGGTGACGATCACCGCGGCGACGTTCCTGGTGCGGACACTCTCGCCGGCGATGTTGATGCCGAGGCGCTCGAGCAGGTTCGAGAGCGCCTCTTCGGTGAAGGGGCTGTTGCGGATGCTGTCGCCGGAGCCGTCGAGACCGACCACCAGCCCGTAGCCGACCAAGTCGTTGCCGCGCACGCCCTCGATTTCGACCAGATCCTTGATCCTGGGTGCGGCACCGGCGGGCGGCGGGACGGCAAGGACGGCGGCAACGGCGACGGCGAGGCCGAACAGGGCGGCGGCCATGCGCCGGAGCGGTGCTGGCCGCCGGCCGCCGCGACGAGGAGGCCGGGCCGGCAGGGGAGACGGTGGCCGGTCGCGCCATGCCGGGTCCCGCTGCGCCATGTCCCGCTGCGCCATGTCCCGCTGCGCCATTTTCCGGGCAATCCGGCGCCTCATGCTCCCGCAGGCTCCCATCGGGCTCAGCGCAGGTAGCTGGCGAGCGACAGGTTGGCGAGACGGGCAGTGGTGATGTAGCTGGTCTCGAGCTGGGCCTCGAGCGCCGTGAGCTCGGTCGCTGCCTCGTACTGGTCGCGGCCGGTGAGCCCGTTATAGGCGAGCGCCAGGGTGACTTCCGCGGCCATGTGGCGGGCCTTTGCCGAAGCCATCCTCTCCTCGGCCGCGCCGATCCGCGCGGCGATGCCGTTGAGCGCGTCGAGATTGTCGCGGAGCCCGGCGATTGCCCGAGTGGCGATGCCCTCGCGCGCGTCGGCGGGGATCGCGTTTTCCGGGTCGAAGGCGGCGGCCAGCGCCGCAAGATCGCGCAGGAGATGGCGGATCGGCGCCTCGTCTGCCCGGGCCGAGAGCGCGATCCGCTCGCCTTTCGCCACCTCGGTGGCAGGCGCATCGCCGGTGCCGCCGGTGTAGAGCGATGTGTCGAACAGATCGCCTGCCGCGGTGAAGGCGACAGTCAGGCTCGCATAGGCGGCGCCGGCGGTCGGCCCGGCTTCGAGGATGGTGACCGAGGCCGAGAGGAATAGCTCGGCCGGGGCCACGGTGCCGCTGCCGCCGTCGCCGGCGAAAAGGCTGCGCCCGCCGAAGCTCGAATTGAGCGCCGAGACCGCCGAGCCGAGCGCCGCTCGTGCCGAGGCCGAGACGGCCATGCGGGCAGGGGAGAGGCTGGTGTCGAGCGCGGTCTGGCCGCTGGCGGCGAGATCGACCGCCAGGCCGCGCAACGCCTCGAGTGCGGTTTGGGTGACCCCGGCGCGGGCCCCGGCGAGGTCGATGATCTCGCGGAACTGCCCGGCCTCGGCCAGTGCTCGCTCGATCTCCAGCGCCTCGCCAATTCGGCCGCCAAGGGCATGGGCCGGGTCGGCGCGGCGGCCGGTCACCGCCTCAGTTCGCGCGGCATCGGCGCGGCTGCGCAGATCGGCGATCAGGCGCGCCATCAGGTCGGGGCGGGGTTGGGGCGGGAAGCCGGTGAGCGGGAAGGTCATGGGGTCAGATCTCCATCAGCCGGTCCATCATCCGCGACGCGGCCTGGATCACCTGGACATTGGCCGCGTAGGCCTGCTCGATCCGGATCAGCGCCTGCAGCTCGGCGTCGTTGTCGACGCCGAGCCTGTCGGCCTCGGCGGCGGCCAGGGTCGCGCGGCTGCCGGAGAAGGCGGCGACGTCGGCCTCGGCCGAGACCCGGTCGAAGGCGGCGAGCTCGGTCATCGCCGCGGCGGCGCCGGTGACCGAGAGCACGCCGGTCAGCCCCGGGATGGCCCCGGCCCCGGCGGGGGCGGTCAGGGCATCGAGCATGGCGCGCGGCAGGTCGCCCTTGGCGGCAGGGCCGGGGCTTGCGGCGCCGAGCCCGTCTCGCAGGCGCGCCGCGTCGCCGCCGGCGGAAGGATCGGCAAGCGCGTTGAGGCGAAGACGGCCGGCCAAACCGGCGAGATTCAGTGGGTCGATGGGGTTGCCGTCGTCGGTGAACAGCCCGGGCTCGCCGGGAGCGACGGTGGGGTCGAGGCCGGGCGCCGCGAGCCGTCCGGCGAGCTCGGCTGCCAGCGCGTCGGCGCGGTCGGACAGGGCGGGGGCGAGCCGGTCGCGCACCGCGAACTGGCCGGCGAGCGCGCCGCCGGCGATGGCCTGGCTGCCGGGGCCGCCCGGAGTGATGTCGGCCCCGTTCAGGGTCAGGCCGGAAAGCGCGCCGGCGCCGCCGTCATGGCGCATCGCGGGCGTGATCACCGGGCTCGGGGTGAACTCAATCCGCTGGGCGCGGGTATCGACCAGCTGCAGCCCCTGGGCGGTCGTCAGTTCGACCACGCCACCGTCGCGGCGATGCTCGCGGATCGGCACCACCGCAGCCACCCGGTCGATCAGCATCTCGCGCTGATCAACCAGTCCGGACGTGTCGCGGCCCGAGGCGGAGAAGATCTGGATCTGGCGGTTCAGGCGCGCGATCGTGGTCAGGGCTCCGTTCACCTCCGAAACGAGCCGCGCGACCTCGTCGTCGGCGGTCTGGCGGACGCGCGTGCTTTCGGTCGATATCCGGTTGAACTTCGCGGCCACATCGCCGGCGGCCATGGCTGCGGCGGTCTGGCGCGGCGCAAGCTCCGGCGTCTCGGCCAGGTTGCGCAGCGCCGCCTCGAACCTTGCCAGATGGGCGGTCAGCGAATCGGCGTCGCCAGTGGCGCCGAGGCTGCGCTCGAGCCGGGTCAGGGCACCGAGCTGCGCCTCGCCGCCGGCGAGGTCGCCATCGGCGATCCGGCGCGCCGAGGTCAGCTCCGGGCTTTCGGCCCGGTCGATCCCGGCCACCGCGACGCCGGTGCCGTAGCCACCAATGACCGTGGAGGTCAGCGCCACCGAGCGGCTGGCATAGCCCTCGGTTAGCGCATTGGCGAGGTTGCCCGAGGTGATCCCGGCGCGCGCTCCGGTGGCGGTCAGGCCGCTGATGGCGTTCTGGAGGGCACTCGAGATCGACATGGCGTCACCCTGGTGTTCGCTGCGGGGACGACCCGCGCCATTGCGGCGTCAGCCGTCACCGCTTCAGATTCGTGGTCTCCTGCAGCATCTCGTCGACGGTGCGGATGGTGGTTGCGTTCGAGGAATAGGCGCGCTGGGTCTGGATCAGGTCGGTGAGTTCGCGGGCGACGTCGACCGAGCTTTCCTGCAGCGCAAAGCCGACGATCCCGCCGACCGGCCCGGTATTGGCATCCCAGAGATAGATCCCCCCGGAATCGGCCGATGGGGCGAAGGACTGGCCGTCCATCACGGTCAGGCCGTTCAGGTTGGGCACGTTGACCAGCGGGACCTGGAAAAGCGAGCGGACCTGGCCGGTGTCGTAGATCGCCTGCAGGACGCCGGCGTCGCTGAACTCGAGGGTCTGCAGGTTGCCGGCAGGGGCGCCGTTCTTCGAGACGTTGACCGGGGCAAAGGGCGAATCGAGCTGGATCAGCCCGCCATTGACCCCCGGCGCGCCGATGAAGACGTCGATCGGCCCGTCGGCAACCGTGACCTGGGCCGTGCCGGTTAGGGCGTCATAGGGCATGGCGCCGATGGGGGTCACCGCCAGCAGAGCGCCGCGGCCGGTGCGGGTAGCGTCGAATTCGAGGTCGATCTCGGCCACCGGCACAGTGGTGCTGGTGACGCTGTCGTAGAACGAGGCCCGCCACTGGTTGCTGCTGCCGGTCGCCGGCACGACCGGTGTGAACTCGACCCGCATCTGGTGACTGCGGCCGACGCTGTCGAAATACTCGAGCGTGGTCTCGTAGCTGTCTCCGGTGCCACCGGCTTCGGTCGCGCCCGCCGGCAGGTTGATGCCGAGGTTGATCTCGGTCGTCGGCTCGGAGACGGTGAGGAACGGCGAGATCTGCACCGGCACCAGGCTGGCCGGGCTCTCGCGCACCACCGGGCCGAGGAGCGCGCCATCGGCGTCGGTCGGCCAGCCAAGGAGCGCGAGGCCGCTGCGGGTGATCAGATAGCCTTCCTCGTCGCGGGAGAAGGCGCCGGTCGGGGCCATCTGGAACGGCCGCTCGATGACGCTGAAGTCCGACCGACTCGGCAGTGGTGACCGGCAGCATGCCGCGCCCGGAGATCGAGATGTCGGTCGAGTTGCCGGTCGAGATCAGCGAACCCGCCGAGTCCACGTCGCGGTAGGTGGCGACGGTCACGCCGCCGGCGGAATAGGCGTTCGACGACGAGGGCGTCACCAGCGCCGCGAAGTCCACGTCGGCGCGGCGGTAGCCATGGGTCGATGAGTTGGCGATATTGTCCGAGATCACCGCAAGCCGGGTCGCATTGACCGACAGACCCGCAACACCGGCATTGAGCGATGACGACAGACTTATGGTACCACCTTTCTCGAACTCTCTCCGGGTTCCGGACCTGGCCTCCGCAGTGCGGATTCGCCTGCAGTATCCGGGTCGCCCCTTAAGCCTTGCCTAACGGACGTCCTCGCGCAGCAGCGTCACCGAGATCCGCCGGTTCTGTGGCGCCAGCGGATCGGGAACCAGCGGCTCGACGGCGGCCTTGCCGGTGACGCGGCTGATCCGGTCCTCTGGCAGGCCGGCACCGATGAGCAGCCGCCGGGCGGCGTTCGCGCGATCGGCGCTGAGCTCCCAGTTGGAGTAGTGCGCACCGCCGAACGGCACCGCGTCGGTATGCCCGACCACGGCGATGGCGTTGCTCGTGGTCTGCAACACCGGGGCCAGCACCTCGATCAGCAGCGGCAGCAGGGGTGCGGGCGCCGCCGACGCCGACGCGAAGAGGGGCTCGTCGTCGGCCTCGATGATCTCAATCACCAGCCCCTCGGGAGTGATCCGGAGGTAGAAGTGATGCGCGATCGAGCCCTCGGAGGCCGCCGCTGCAGCCTCGGCGATCTCGCGGCCCACCTGTTCGAGCCGCGCCTGCTCGGCGCGTGCCGCCTCCAGACGCCTGGCCTCGGCGGCGTCGGGAGCCTTGGCCGGGCCGGCCTTCTCGTCGTCGCCCGCCGTTCCGCCCAGAGCCGGGGCGTCGCCGGGTTCCGTCTCGTCGGAGCGCAGCCGCTCCCCGTCCACCGGCTCGGCGTCGCGTTGCACCGGGCGCGGCGGTTCACCCTGGTCGCGGTCACCGAGCGCCATTGTCTCGGCGAAGATCGCCCGGCCATCGAGCATGCCGGCGCCGCCGCCGGAGGCGCGGCTGACCGGGATGGTGGGGTTGAAGTAGTCGGCCAGCCCCTTGCGCTGTTCCTCGCTGGTGGCGTTCAGCAGCCACATCAGCAGGAAGAAGGCCATCATCGCGGTGACGAAATCAGCGTAGGCGACCTTCCAGGCGCCGCCATGGTGGCCGCCGTCGCCAGCCACCTTCTTGCGCTTCAGGATGATGATCTGATTTTCGGTCGGTGGGGGCATCTGCCTCGCCGGGCTTGGGGCTGTCGGACGGACAGTATGGGCGAGGGATTAGCAGCGCGTTACGCGGCCTGTGCGCCGGAGCCCGGAGGCGCGCGCTTGCCCCCTTTCCGCCGGTGGCCGGGACGGGCATAATCCGCGGCGAGGCGAAGGGGCGGGCGAGACGAAGGGGCGGGCAGAGGGAACGGGCTGGTGAAGCGGCGTCTATCGGCAGTCACTGCTGGAATCCTCGCGGCCGCAATCCTCGTGTTTGCCGGCGCATCGGCCGGTATGGCCGAGCCGGCGAAGATCCTGTTCGGCGCCCAGCGCGCACCGGCGGCTGGGCCTGCGATGCCGTATGGATCCTATGCCCGCGGCTGTCTGGCGGGTGGCGTCGAGCTGCCCGAGACCGGGGCGGGCTGGCAGGCGATGCGGCTCAGCCGAAACCGCAACTGGGGCCATCCCGAGATGATCGGGTTCGTCGAGCGCCTGTCGGTGGCGGCCCGGCCGCTGGGCTGGCCACGGGTCTTAGTGGGCGATATCAGCCAGCCGCGCGGCGGGCCGATGAACGGCGGCCACGCCTCACACCAGATCGGGCTCGATGTGGACATCTGGCTGAAGATCCCGGCTGGCGCCACGCTCAGCCGGGCTGACCGCGAAGCGATCTCGAGCACTACGGTAGTGCGGCCGGACCGGCTCGGCGTCACTGCCGACTGGGTTCCGGCCCACCATGCGCTGATCCGGCTCGCGGCCCGCGATCCGGAAGTGGCGCGGATCTTCGTCAACGCCGCGATCAAGAAGGCGCTCTGCGAGGCCGAGCCGGCGGGCGACCGCGCCTGGCTGGCCAAGATCCGCCCTTGGTGGGGGCACGATTCGCACTTCCACATCCGGCTCAACTGCCCTGATGAGGCGGTGGAATGTGCCGAGCAGGAGCCGCCGCCGCCCGGCGACGGCTGTGACGACGACCTGGCGTGGTGGTTCACCGACGAGGCGCTGCACCCGAAGCCGGGAGACAAGAAGCCGGACCTGACCCTCGACGACCTGCCGCAGGCCTGCCGGGCACTGGTGAACCGGTGAGGCGCACCGCCGCCTGCGCATTCTGCTTCGTACTGGCCGCCACCGCCGCTCCGGCGGGCGAACCGCTGGAGGGTGTTGGGGCGCTGATGGCCGAAGCGACGGCGGTTGCCGTGGATATCCGGCCCGTGTCGATCGAAGGCGATATCGGCCCCGGCCTGAAGCTTCGTGCCGCATGGGAGCTCAGCTCAGAAGATGCCTATTTCGGTGGATTCTCCGGCCTCCTGCTGGACGGCGGGATCCTCTATGCGCTGTCGGACCGGGGCTCGCTGCTGGTCGCGGGGTACAGTGCCGACGAGGCCGGGCTGCGTCTCGCCGATGCCCGCCTGGCCAAGCTGCGCGATGGCTCGCGCGTCGGCCCCCGGAGGACGAAGGATCTCGACACCGAAGGGCTGAGCCGGGAATCGGCGCGGCTTGCGATCTCGTTCGAGCGAAGGCCCCGGGTGATGTTCCTCGGTCCCGACGGCCAGATGCACGGCGCAATCCAGCCGGACGCCTTCCGCCGGTTCGCCTCGAACGCGGGGCCCGAGGGACTGGCAACCCTGCCTGACGGCCGGCTGATGGTGCTTGTGGAAACGAGTGACGACGGCGGGGCGCCGGTCTTCCTGCTCGGCCCCGGTGACAGGGTCGAGGAGGGCCGGCTGAGCCTCTCGGGGCCGGAACTGCCGACCGGCGCCGATATCGGCCCGGACGGGCGGCTCTACCTGGTGCGGCGGTCGTTCTCGCCGCTCACCGGAATCAGTATCCGGGTCATGCGCTTCGCTCTCGGCGCCGACGGCTTCCCGCTGCCCCGAAGCGGCGAGACATTGGCGACGTTCCTGTCCTCGGGCGGCATCGACAACATGGAGGGCCTCGCCCTCGACCGGGCGCTGGACGGTACGCTCAGGCTGTGGCTGATCTCGGACGACAATTTCAGCTGGCTGCAGCGGACCCTGCTGATGGTCTTCGACGTCACCGGCTGAGGCGGCCGCTGGAACCGGAAGCTCCGCGGGTGCATGCTTGGCTCCGATACGCGCAAGGGAGGATTCGATGAAGCTGTTCAATCCCGAGACCACGGCGAAGCCGGCGTCGAAGTATTCCCATGGCGCGCTGGTGCCTGCGGGAGGCAGGCGGCTCCTGATCGCGGGCCAGGTGGGGGTGCGCCCCGACGGTTCGCTGGAGGAGGGGTTCGAGGCCCAGTCGCGCCGCGCCTGGTCGAACCTGTTCGCCGTCATCGAGGCGGCTGGCATGAAGAAGACCGATCTCTGCAAGGTTACCGTCTACGTCACCCAGCCGGGCCTAACCGTCGCTTATAGAACGGTCCGCGACGAGGTGATGGAGGGGCACATGCCGCCGATGACCTATATCGTCTGCGCCGGCCTGGCGGCGCCGGGGATGCTGGTGGAGATCGAGGGCGAGGCTGTGGCGGAATAGCTATCATTGTGCGTGCCCGAGGGTGCGCACAATGGCGAAGATGACCGAATTGCGCGAGATCCAGCGTCGCGGCCTGCGGCGTGGTCGGTTCGGTGTCAGAGACCACCGTCGAAGCGTCATCGAGCGAACGGACGGTGCGGACGAAACTGGCAATCACCTGGTTCGGCTACTGACGCAGGCGTTGGATACAAAGGACCTTGCCTGGTGTGTCCATTGGCGTAGGCTCCGCCCATGCCCAGCGGTTGTGACTACATCATCGTCGGAGCCGGATCAGCGGGGTGTGTCCTCGCCGCCCGCCTAAGCGAGAATCCAGACTGCTCGGTCGTCCTGCTTGAGGCGGGAGGGGAACCCGATCCGCGCTTGGCTCCGGTTCCGGGCGCGGCCTCAAGGATGCGAAATACTTGCGCCGATTGGGCTTTCACTACCACGCCGCAAAGAGAGCTGTTCGACCGCCGCATCGCATATCCGCGCGGACGGGTCATCGGCGGCACTAGCATTCTGAATTACATGGTCTATATCCGCGGCAATGCGGGCGACTACGATGGTTGGGCGCAAAGGGGCAATGCCGGTTGGTCCTACGAGGATGTTCTGCCCTATTTCCGCAAGGCTGAATCCAACGCGGAGTATGACGACTCCTATCATGGTCGAGCCGGGCCACTAAGTGTGGAGAACAACGCACACCGCCATCCGCTTGGTGCACTGTTCATCGAGGCGGCGGTGGCGATGGGCGTGCCGTTCAATCCCGATTTCAACGGTGCGGTGCAAGCCGGCTGTGGCTATTACCAAGCGACACAGCGCCGCGGGCGGCGGTGCGATACCGCAACGGCATATCTCGCCCCGGTGCTGGAACGAGCCAATCTATCCGTGATCAAGAACGCGCATGTCACGCGGATCGCCGTGAAAAGGAACCGCGCAGTTGCGGTCGAGTATCTGGTCGACGGTCGACGGGCGGAAACGCTAAGCGCCGAGCGCGAGATCGTCTTGGCTGCAGGTGCGATCGGCTCGCCCCATATCATGATGCTCTCCGGCCTTGGCCCTGCGGCACATCTGGCCGAACATGGCATTCGCGCGGTGGCGGACATGCCGGCGGTCGGACAGAACCTTGAGGATCACCTCGGCGCCGGAGAATTGGCAGCGCATGTCCTCGACCCAGAACTCTTTGTACGGACAGGTCCCGGCCCGGTTTGAAGAGGCGCTTGCCGAGTTCGAAACCACCGGGGGCGGAATTCTGGCGACCCACCACCTGGATGCCGGGGCATTCTACTCGGTTGATCCGGGCACGGCTTACCCGCAGTGCCAGTGCTTCATCCTGCCGGGCATTTCCGAATTCGGTCGCACCGACGGAGTGCCTGACCGCGGCAGATTCTATCTTGGTGGCTGGCCATGCCGGTCCAAGAGCCGCGGCAGCGTCACGCTCGCTTCGGCCAATCCGTTGGACGCACCGGTGATCGACCCGAACTATCTTTCTGAGCCGGACGACCTGCGCCTCAGCGTCGAAATGCTCAAGTGGAACCGCGAGATACTGAACTCAAGAACATTCGATCCGGTTCGGCGGGGTTTGGCACAGCCCGAATTCACCAGCGCCCGCGAGGCGGCCGATTTTGTCCGGCGCAATGCCTCCACGATCTGGCATCCGACCAGCACCTGCAGGATGGGCCCAAATGGAGATTCCGTTGTCGGCCCTGATCTATGCGTGCACGGTCTAGAAGGGCTTAGCATCTGCGATGCATCCGTAATGCCCACGATGGTAAGCGGAAATACCAACGCCCCAACCATCATGATCGCAGAAAAAGGCGCCGACCTGATAAAGCGAAGAACCTGAAAGCTGGCGATCCTACCATATTCGGAGAAAGTAACGGACATGGCCCAGCAGTGGGCCTAGCGCGTCTGCTTCGGGCTCCATGCGGACTCTTCGCTGCGGAGATGGCCGCGGCCCGCTTCGGAGTTTTCCGGTCGTCGGCGCATCAGGTCGAGCCGACCTGGCATGGCCAGAGGCCAGCCTCCCTCGCCGTCATCAAGCCGCGTCTTGCGCGGGCCGCAATCCGGCATAGGGCGTTTCGGATTGGGCCACCTCGTCTGCGCTCCGCGACGAGACGGTAACGAAACTATCATTATGAGGGCGCGCTGGATCTGGGTGCGCTGTACCCGTCACTCCCCGATTGCGCCTCCGATCCCGGCATCCTTGCGGATGATGTCCCAGCCTTCCTCGGCGGTCTCGACATAATCGAAAAGGCTGATGTCGCCAGGCGAGATGGTGCCGGCATCGGCCAGCGCCTGCCAGTTGACGATCCGCTCCCAGAAGGCGCGGCCGAACAGCAGTACCGGCACCGGTTTCATCCGCCTCGTCTGGATCAGCGTCAGCGTCTCGAACAGCTCGTCCAGCGTTCCGAAGCCGCCGGGGAACACGGCGATCGCGCGGGCCCGCATCAGGAAATGCATCTTGCGGATCGCGAAGTAGTGGAAGTTGAAGCTGAGCTCGGGCGTGACAAACTCGTTCGGCGCCTCCTCGCGCGGCAGCACGATGCCGAGCCCGATGGTCTGCGCCCCGGCCTCGTGGGCGCCGCGACTGCCGGCCTCCATCACGCCGGGGCCGCCGCCGGTGCAGACCACGAATTCGCGGCCGTTGCGGCGCACGGATTCCTCCCCGACGAGTCGGGCGAACCTGCGCGCCTCCTCGTAGTAGTGCGAGAGCTCGGCCAGGGTCTCGGTCTTCGCCGTGTGGCGCTTGTCGGGCGCAGGGATACGCGCGCCGCCGAACATGACGACGGTCGAGGTGATGCCGTGGTCCTGCAGGATCATCTCGACCTTCTGAAGCTCGAGCTGCAGCCGCACCGGGCGGAGCTCGTCCAGTTCCAGGAACTCGGAGTCCCGGAAGGCCAGCCGGAAGGTCGGCGACCGGGTCTGCGGCGTCTCCGGCAGCTTCTCCGCCCGCTCGGCATCGTAGTCCGCCGGCGGAAAGATCGATACGCGCTTTTCGGTCATGCTGCAGCCTCGCCAATTCCCCGGGTTTCGGGTCCCCTGACCTAATGATGCCAGCGGAGCTCCGCAATCGCAATTTCGCCGGAGCCGGCCCGCCTCGCGCATTGCGCGGATGGGCCAACCACCCTATAGGCAGGGCGGACGCCGAACCTGGGATGCAGCCTGAGGAGACAGCCATGAGCCACGCCGATCTCGCCGCCGCGATCGAACGCGCCTGGGAGGTTCGCGCCGAGGTGACTCCGGCCACCGGGGGCGAGGTGCGCGACGCGGTGGAGTCAACCCTCGGCCAGCTGGACCAGGGTAAGCTCCGCGTCGCCGAACGCAGCCTGCGGGGCGACTGGACCGTGAACCAGTGGGCCAAGAAGGCGGTGCTGCTGTCGTTCCGGCTGAACGACATGGCCCCGATCGCTGGCGGCCCCGGCAACGCCTCCTGGTGGGACAAGGTGCCCTCCAAGTTCGACGGCTGGGGTGAGAACCAGTGGCGCGCCGCCGGCTTCCGGGCGGTGCCGAGCTGCATCGTGCGCCGCTCGGCGTACATCGCGCCGGGCGTGGTGCTGATGCCCTCCTTCGTGAACCTCGGCGCCTACGTGGACTCCGGCACCATGGTCGACACCTGGGCCACCGTCGGTTCCTGTGCCCAGATCGGCAAGAACGTCCACATCTCGGGCGGCGCCGGCATCGGTGGTGTGCTGGAGCCGCTGCAGGCCGGACCGGTGATCATCGAGGACAACTGCTTCGTCGGCGCCCGCTCCGAGGTCGCCGAGGGCGTGATCGTGCGCGAGGGCTCGGTGCTCTCGATGGGCGTCTTCATCGGCGCCTCGACCAAGATCATCGACCGCACCACCGGCGAAACCTTCATGGGCGAGGTCCCGCCCTATTCGGTGGTGGTGCCCGGCACCATCCCTGGCAAGGCGATGCCGGACGGCAGCCCCGGTCCCGGCCTCTATTGCGCGGTCATCGTCAAGCGCGTCGACGAGCGGACGCGGGCGAAGACCTCGATCAACGAGCTGCTACGTGCCTGAGGAGCAGGCCCCGGCGCCGGAGACGGTCTTCATCCTGCTGGTCGAGGTCGGCCGGAGCGAGGGGGATGACCTGCCGGACGGGGCGACCGGGGCGGCGCTGCTGTGCTTCGCCTCCGGCCGCACCGAGCGGAACGCGGTGGACGAGACCGTGAAGGTGTTGCGCGAGGCGGGAATGGCGCCGATCGAGGTCGAGTCCTACGGCAGCCGCGAGGCGCCCGGAATCGAGCTTGGGGACGAGGAGCTCGCGCTGATGGGCCGAGCGCTGGCGGAGAACGCAGTGATCGTGTTCAGCGTGACGCCGTTCGAGGATTGAGCCGAATGCGCCTCTTCCTCGACCTCGACGGCACGCTGACGGACCCGAAGGACGGCATCACCCGATCGATCCGCCATGCCCTGCTGAGCCTCGGCCTCAGCGCGCCCGCCGAGGACGAGCTGACCTGGTGCATCGGCCCGCCGCTGGCCGAGAGCCTGACCACGCTTGCCGGCGGCGACCCGGCGCTGGGCGCCCGGGCGCTGGCGCTCTACCGCGAGCGCTTCGGCACGGTGGGCCTTTATGAGAACGCGGTCTATCCCGGCATCCCCGAGGCGCTGGAGGCGCTGCGCGCCACCGGCGCCCGGCTCTACCTCGCCACCAGCAAGCCGCATGTCTACGCCCGCCGGATCGTCGCCCATTTCGGCCTCGACCGCTGGCTCGACGGCCTCTTCGGCTCCGAGCTCGACGGCACCCGCACGCACAAGCCCGAGCTGCTCGCCCATGCGCTGGCCGGGACCGGCGCGGCAGGGGAGCCGGCCGCCATGATCGGCGACCGCCGCCACGACGTCGAGGGCGCGCGGGCCAACCGCATCGGATCTGTCGGCGTGCTCTGGGGCTATGGCGGGCGCGAGGAGCTGACCCGCGCCGGTGCCGACCTTCTGGCCGAGCACCCGGCCGATCTCGGCCCCCTCGCCGAGGCCGCGTTGAACAGGGAGACCCGCCCGTGACCGCCCAGCCCCCCGTGACCGCCCAACCCGTCGACCCCGTCGCGCTCACCGCCGAGCTGATCCGCTGCCCCTCGGTCACGCCGGAGGAGGGCGGCGCCATCGCGCTCCTCGAGCGGACGCTGGCCCGGCTTGGCTTCGCCTGCACCCGCATCAGCCGCGGCGGTGTCGAGAACCTCTACGCCCGCTGGGGCACCGGCACGCCGGTCTTCGCCTTCAACGGCCACACCGACGTGGTGCCGGTTGGCGAACGCGCCGCCTGGACCCGCGACCCCTTCGGCGGCGAGATCGTCGACGGCGTGCTCTGGGGCCGCGGCGCTACCGACATGAAGTCCGGCGTCGCCGCCTTCGTGGCCGCCGCCGCCGAGTTCGTCGCCTCCGGCCCGCGGGGCTCGGTCGTGCTGATGATCACCGGCGACGAGGAGGGGGCGTCGGTCGACGGCACCGTCGCCATCCTCGACTGGATGCGCGAGCACGGCGAGAGCGCGGATTTCTGCCTCGTCGGCGAGCCGACCTCGGTCGCCGAGCTCGGCGACGTCGCCAAGATCGGCCGCCGGGGCTCGATGAACGGCACCCTGACGGTGCGCGGTCGGCAGGGCCACTCGGCCTATCCCGAGCGCGCCGCCAATCCGCTCCCGGCACTCGCCCGCATCTGCGCCACGCTGGCCGACACCCCGCTCGACCAGGGCTCGGAGCATTTCCAGCCCTCGACGCTGGCGCTCACCTCCATCGACGTCGGTAACCCTGCCTCGAACGTGATCCCTAATTCGGGTCGGGCAAAGTTCAACGTCCGTTTCAACGACCTGCACAGCTCGGCCGCGATCAAGGTCTGGGCGCAGGTCATCGTCGACCGCGAGGTCGCCGGCACCGAGCTGAAGGCGACCCTCGACTGGTCGGTCTCCGGCGAGAGCTTCCTGACCCTCCCCGGCCCGCGGGTCGAGGCGGTGGCCGACGCCATCGCCGCGGCGACCAACCGGCGGCCGAAGCTGACGACCGGCGGCGGAACCTCGGACGCCCGGTTCATCAAGGATCTCTGCCCGGTAATGGAGTTCGGCTTGGTCGGCGACACCATGCACCAGGTCGACGAGCGTGTGCCCGTCGACGCAATCATGGCGCTCTCGCGGATCTATCTCGACGTGCTGAAGCGGTTCTTCGCCAGTTCGACCGCAGGCTGAACGGCAGCGCTGGACTGCTCGGCAAGCGCCCGGATCGGTATGGCGCCCCAGGCTGGCTCCGCTAATGGCATCGCGACCGCGAGATCACCCCGTGCCAGCCACCAGACCGATACCCGCCGGCTGACATGCCAGAGGGCAAGCGCCAGCGCGATACCTGCGATTCCGTCGATGGCATAGTGCCAAGCGAGATGCACTGAGCCGACGAGCATGATCCCCGCGTACAGTGTAAGACCCCAGCCCAGCACACCGCGCAGCCGGAAGCCGAAGCAAGCGAACACGACGGCGATCGTGACATGCAACGACGGGAAGGCCGAAATCCCCAGCGGGTCG
The DNA here is from genome assembly GCA_963700775.1 of uncultured Pseudomonadota bacterium. GTDB lineage: Bacteria > Pseudomonadota > Alphaproteobacteria > Rhodobacterales > Rhodobacteraceae > Thermohalobaculum. Next base: position 88,223 of record CAVOYU010000013.1, on the reverse strand, counting down.
ACAGAGCCCGGGTCGGTGAATCCTTGCCACAGCTTCTCTTGGATGCGCAGCGCCTTGATCGGGATGGTCTCGGAGTACTGATACAGCAGGTCCATCAGCGGCCGGAAAGTCGGGTCGCCGGTGATCGGCTGCATGTAGACCGGCCCCGCTGCCGGCAGTGTGACAGCAATGGCGACACCGCCGATCATCCAGCAGAGGCAGTAGGCGAGCAGGAACGTCTGGCGCAACTCGCTCTGGAGCGGGAGGAGCGCAACGTAGACGACGCAGAATTTCTGTACGAAGAACCAGAGAAGATAGAGGTTGTCGATCAGCTTAGTAAGTTCAGGTGTCCCGAAGACCGAGTGCGTCAGCACCCAAGGGTCGACCCCCGCAAAGATCAACCTGTCGACCGCGGCGAAAGCATGGTCCCATGAATACTGTCCGAACTGAGCGATGTTCACCTTGAAGTGCAGAAGGACGTAGCCATTGACCGACAGCAGGACAAGCACCATGGGTATGCGGACAAGTGCGATCTCGGGCCAGTCCTGGTCGCGAAGCTGGCGAAGCATGCGCAGGAGGGTCGATTTTCGGTCGCGCCTGCACAACAATGCCATAATGCCGAACAGGCCGATGGCGGCGAGGACATGCGGAAGGATGCTGAAGACGTTCTTGGCCACCCCGCCGGCGTTGAACGCTACCTGCTGATCCTCGGGGCCAAGCAGGAGCGTAGAGGCGAGCAGGGCAACCGCGAGAACCGTAATGACCGGCGCATGGGCCCGGAGACCGACGTGCCAAGACCGCCCGATGCGTGCCATACGGCTCAGAGCCTCCGGTTGCACGCTGAATCTCAACCGCTCTGGTTCATTCGAAAATCGTGTCCCAGTTCCGATGTTCATGTCAATGACGCGGCGGTCGCGCGCGTACGTGCTTCAGGCAGACTGGCTTTCGCGAGTCCTTGGCAGCGCCATCTCCGGTCTCCGTTCCGACGCTGCGGCATCTGGCCAACGTGCGATTCATTTCCGTCCCCATTCGATCGCCGTCCCGTTCACCTTGATGCGCTGAGCCGGTTGTCGGCAATTTCCGGAGCGATCGGACTCGCCATGCCGATTGCGGGCGTCAGCACAGGGGTCGATACGAATTCCTGTGCCGTCCCTGCCGACGGTGCCGGGGAAAGTCCTGTGCGCACCAGCCACCACTCGGTCATTCGCGCGCTCGCCTTCCACATCAGCAGCGACAACACGATCCCGGCTATTCCGTCCGCAGCGTAGTGCCACCCGAGATGGACCGAGGCGAATAGTATCCCGACGGTGAATAGAGATAGTCCGATCCCCGCCACACGGCTGACGGAGAAGCCGAGACAGGCACAGGTAGTAGCAATGGTGAGATGGAGCGAGGGAAAGGCTGAAATGCCGACCGGAGCAACATCCGGATCGGTGTAGCCCTCCCACAGCCAGTCCTGCGACGCCAGTGCGGTGATTTCGTGCACCTGGCTCTGTCTCTTAAGCAGGTCGAAAAGCGGCGCGAAGACCGGATCTCCGGTCAGCCGCTCGACATAGACCGGACCGACCGAGGCGAACAGGGTGCCCAGCAATGCCCCAGCCACGATCCAGTTCATCGCATAAGCGGTCAGGAAGGTCAGCCGGCGGCGGTCCCGGAGTGGCAGCAGCGCAACGGCGATAATCGAGAGCTGCATGATCAGGAACCAGATCATGTAGAAGGTATCGAAGATCCTGGTGGCGAGGACATCCGGGAACAGCGCATGCGTAAGGGTCCACGGGTCGTGGCCCAGGAAGAGTGCACGATCCAGCCTGATAAAGAATGGATCCCAAGTGTAGTCGGCGAATTTCGGGATGTTTATCTTGAAGTTGATAAAGATGAAGCTGACCGTCGCGGTGAAGACGATCGCCAGCGGGATCCGCACCAGGAAAACTTCGAGCCAGGGGACATCGACGAGGCCGCGCAGCGCGGCGCCGACAGGCTGGCGGCAAGCCAGCGAAAGCCCGAGCCAAATCAGCCCGATCACCGCGGCGCCACCCAGAAAGAACGGTACGATCTTCAGGAGGCCGACAAGCACCACCCCTGGATTGAGGTCAGACCGTTCGTCACCGGGGCCGAGCAGGGTGAAGTAGGCGAGCACGAAGACGCCAAGTAGGACCAGCGCAGGAACGAAGGCCACAACCCCGGAGCTCGCGCTTCGGGTGATCCGTGCCATCAAGTTTTCGTGCATCATGTCAATATATTACCCAAGCTCCCTAAGGCAGAATCGCAAAACGAACCTGCGATGTCAAGGAAACATGGCTGCGGCGGACCTGATCCGAAATGCGTCCAGCCGTGCTCACCCCAGCCGTTCCGGCTGCGGGATCGCCATCTGGTCCGCCAGGAGGGTCCCCTGTTGCAGCATTTCCAGCGCCCGGGCCTCCTGTGCGAGCTTGGCCTGGCAGTCGGCCAGCAACTCCTCGGCCCGCGCCAGCGGCACCACCGCAACCCCGTCGTCGTCGCCAAGCACGATGTCGCCGGGTGCCACGGTACAGCCGCCGCAGGCGATCACGCCGTCGATTGTGCCGCCGAAGCCCTTGTGCGGCCCGGCCGGCACGATCGCGGCGGCGAAACAGGGAAAGCGGTTCTCCCGCAGTTCGGCCACGTCGCGCACGGCGCCGTCGACCACCACTCCCGCGGCGCCGCGGCTGAGCGCCGCTTGGGTCAGCAGGCCGCCCCAGAGCGCGGTGTCCTCATAGCCGCCGCCGCTGATCACCAGCACGTCGCCGGGCGCGATCAGCCGGATCGCCGCGTGGATGGCGCTGTTGTCGCCGACCATGCAGGTGACCGTGCGCGCCTGGCCGGTCAGCCGGGTGCCCGGCGCCACCGGCTTGATCCGCGCCGCCATCGCCTGGCTGCGGTTCATGCAGTCCGAGGCGATCGCGGGCGGGATCTCGGCCCAGGCGGCGAGGTCCGCGGCGCCGAGCCGCTTGAAGGGGGCGTTGCGGTGATAGAGGGGCATGGGCGCTCATATGTCCGGTTGAATGCTGCTGGCGGGTCCGCCGCCCAGCCTGTCCCAGCCCGAAGGCCGGCGCAAGACCTGGGGCCGGCACCCGGGCACTGTGCCCTAAAAACGGAAAGAGCCCGCCAGGTTCCCCCGGCGGGGCTCTCCGATCAGTCTCGGCGCGATGCGGCTCAGGCGGCCTTTTCGACCAGCACGGCGCTGACCCGCGCCGCCGCATTGGCCTCGTCGACGCGCTCGACCGCGGCGACCTCGCGGGTCAGCCGCTCCAGCGCAGCCTCGTAGAGCTGGCGCTCGGAGTAGGACTGCTCCGGCTGGTCGCCGGCGCGGTAGAGGTCGCGCACGACCTCGGCGATCGAAATCAGATCGCCGGAGTTGATCTTCTGCTCGTACTCCTGGGCGCGGCGCGACCACATGGCGCGCTTCACCCGGGCACGGCCCTTCAGGGTGTCCATCGCCTTGGCGACCAGACCGGGGCTCGACAGCGAGCGCATCCCGATCGAGGCGGCCTTGGCGGTCGGCACTCGCAGGGTCATCTTGTCCTTTTCGAACGAGATCACGAACAGCTCCAGCTCCATGCCGGCGATCTCCTGCTCTTCGATCGACACGATGCGACCGACACCGTGAGCCGGGTAGACGACATAGTCGTTGGCGCGGAACTCGTGCCCCGTGAGGTGCTTCTTCGACATGTTCTCTCCTGTCCGGAAGTTCCCGACCGCAGCAAGTGCTCCCGCCGCGGTGGAAATAGCGCCCCGGCATTCGGCAGCCGGGAATCGGTTTTTTTATCGTGACAAATCACCTACCGCCGAATGCCAGTGTCCCGACGGCTTTTCAGTGCTTGTGCAACATTTGTGTAACAGATTTGCAGGGAAATTTCCACTCCCTGCGTCAATCCGGCACGGTCGTTCCGTTTCCGGGCAGCGGAATTTACCCTGGACGAGGGATTTCTCATCCCGGTTGCATATCCGGGCCGGACCGATGACTCAGGTTGCCGCAGCCTCCAGCCCGGCTCGGCCCGCTGTCAGTCCCCCTGGCCCGGGGCTTCCGAGAAGTACTTCTCCAGCTTGCCGGTTTCGCCGTCGAATTTCTCAGCGTCGTCAGGAGCTTCACGCTTGATCGTGATGTTGGGCCACACCTCGGAGTATTTCAGGTTGAAGCCCACCCACTGCTCCATTCCGGCCTCGGTGTCGGGTCGGATCGCGTCGGCCGGGCATTCCGGTTCGCAGACACCGCAATCGATGCATTCGTCCGGATGGATGACGAGCATGTTCTCGCCTTCGTAGAAGCAGTCGACCGGGCAGACCTCGACGCAGTCCATGTATTTGCAGCGGATGCAATTGTCCGTCACCACATAGGTCATTCTCGGGTCTCCCGATATCGTCGAACCACATCCCGGTTGCGTGGATTCGCGTCGCTCCGTGCCTCGCCCGTGTATTAGGGGCGCGGCCGATGCGCTTCAAGGGTCGCGCCGCCGCAGGGCGTCGGTTTTTCGGCGTTCGATCTTGGTCGGCCGCCCGGCACCCGTGTCGCGCGGTGCCGGTGCCGCCGGGGCCGGGTCCAGGGCGGGCTGCGCCAAGGATGGCGGATCGAGATCGGTGTAGAGCGCCTGCGCCTCGCTGGCCGGGCCGCGGCGACCGGACAGCGCCTCGATCCGGATCACCCGGATCCGGCTGCCCTGGGGAAAGGTCAGCACGTCGCCGGGCCGCACCGCGTGCGAGGGCTTGGCGGAATGTTCGGAATTGATCCGGAGCCGGCCCGAGCCTGCCAGTTCGGCCGCCAGCCCGCGGGTCTTGAAGAACCGGGCGTGCCACAGCCATTTGTCGATCCGGAGCTTCTCCGACGACGGGTCGCGCGGGCCTTCGGCCATGCGGCGCTACTTGTTCTTGAGCTGCATCAGGATGGCGAAGGGGCTGTCCGGATCGACCGGCCGGTCCTCGCGCGGCGGGCGGACCTGCTTCGGCTTTCCGCCGCCCTCCGGCCGCTCGCCCTTCTCGCGTTCTGGCTTGCCGCTCTTGCGTCCGCCCTTGAAGCCGCCCTTGTGGCCCGGCTTGCCGCCGCCCCGTTCGCCCCGTTCGCCACCCCGTTCGCCGTTCCGTTCACCGCCCCGCCTTGGCCGCCCGGCGCCCTCGCGGTCGCCACGCTGCCCGCTCTGGTGGCGCGTCCGGGCGCGGAGGCGGAAGGTGTAGAACACTTCGATTTCCGGCCCAGCCGCGGCGGTCGCCTCATCGGGAAGTTCAGGCGAACCTTCGGGGGCAACTCCGGCAGGGGTGTCCGCGGGAGCTTCCTCGGCGGTTTCTGTCGCACCCGCTGGCGCACTCTCGGGAGCCGGTTCGGCTGCGGTCTGGCCGGGCGCGACGTCTCCCGTCATCGGGGCATCCGTCTCCGGGGCGGGCGTGTCCCGGGGCGCATCTGCCTGCGCGTCCTCCGGGGTGGGCAGATCCCCGGCACCGGAATTTGGCGCCTCGGAAGCCGTCTCCGCAGGCGGCAATTCCGAGGGATCGGCGTCAACGATTTTGGCGTCAACGATTTGGGCCTCAACGGTTTGGACCTCAACGGTTTCAACCCCGGCGGGCGGCCCCTCGCTTGCGGGCGCGGCCGCCGACGGCACCGCTCGCGCCGCCTTCGGGCGCTCGCCGCGCTCGCCGTCGTAGCCCAGCGACTTCATTATGTCGGCGAACTGGTCAAGGGTGCAGCCGGTGATTGACAGCATGTCCGGTGTCGCCTCGAAACCGGCACGCACATCCATCGGCCGGATCAGGTCCGCCAGCCGCTCGAGCATGTCGATACGGAGCGCGCGCTGGCCGCAGAGCCGGTAACCGACCTTCTCGTAATAGCCGCGCGGCGCGCCCTCGGCCGCCGGGATGGTCACCAGTCCCGGCGGCGGCGACTCGGGGAACTCCTCGAAGCCTTCCCACAGGCTCCACAGGATCAGCCTCAGCCGGGTCGGCGCCGGCTTCAGCAGCAACGGCATGAACAGATTGAACTGGCCGAACCGGACGCCGTGCTTGCGCAGGAGCCCGCGCTCCTCCTGGCCCAGCGCCTTCACGTCGTCGGCGATCTGGCGCCGCGGCACCACGCCCATCGCCTCGGCGATCTGGAATGCGACGCCGCGCGCGAGGCCGGTCACGGTCTCGTCGTCGCGCATCTTCAGCATCGGCTCGAACAGGGTCGTGACCCGGCGCTGGATCCAGTGGCCGAGCCGCCGCTCGACCTTGGCCGCGACCGCGGGCTCGGCGATGTCGTCGACGAAGACCCTGATCTTCGGGGCCAGCAGGCTGTCGCCCTTCTCCAGCCGGCCGATCGCGTCGGTGCCCCACATCAGGCCACCCTGTTCTGTCACCTCGATCTCGGTGTCCGGACTGACATAGAATTTGTCGGCCCGTCGGGCGAACTCGGCCTGCAGTGCCGCCAGGCTGGCGGAGCGCAGGGTCTTGCTCTCCTCGTTGCCAGCGGTCTCGTCGACCGTAAAACGGAAGCCGTCGAGGCGTCCGACGAAATGCCCCTCGACGCTGACCTCGCCCTTGTCGTTCACCTCGGCCACGAGCCGTTCCTTCTGCTTCAGCCGGCGCATCAGCACGCTGGTGCGACGGTCCACAAATCTCTGCGTCAGGCGCTCGTGCAGCGCCTCCGACAGCCGGTCCTCGACCTCGCGGGTGGTCGCCCGCCAGGTTTCCGCGTCGTCGAGCCAGCGGCCCCGGTTGGCCACGAAGGTCCAGGTGCGGATATAGGCCAGCCGCTTCGAGAGGGCGTCGATGTCCCCTTCGGTGCGGTCGATCCGCCGGACCTGCCCGGCGATCCAGTCCGAAGGTATTACGCCACCGTCCGCAAGCAGGAAACGGTAAATACGCCCCAGGAGCGTCGCATGGTCCGCGCTTACCGTCTTGCGGAAGTCCGGAACCTGGCAGACTTCCCAGAGAAGTCGTACCCGGTCGCCGCTCCGGGTCATGTCGGCGATCTCCGGATCCGACCAGAGCTTTTTCAGGGCCGAAAGGTCCTCGGCCTCGCGGGCGCGCATCAGGTCCGGGTGCTCGGGCGGCGCCTCCAGGCTCTCGACCAGTGCCGGGACCGTGCCGTAATCGAGACGGGTGTTGCGCCACATCAGCCGGGCGAGCGGCTTGAAGCGATGGTTCTCGATCGCCTCGACCACGCCCGGCTCGACGGCGCGGAGCTCGCCGGTGACCCCGAAGGTGCCGTCGCGGGTATAGCGCCCAGCGCGTCCGGCGATCTGCGCAAGCTCGTTCGGCTCCAGCATCCGGTGCCGCTGGCCGTCGAATTTCGACAGCCCGGCGAAGGCCACATGGTCGACATCCATGTTCAGCCCCATACCGATGGCGTCGGTGGCGACGATGTAGTCAACATCGCCGTTCTGGTAGAGCGCCACCTGGGCGTTGCGCGTGCGCGGGCTCAGCGCCCCCAGAACCACCGCCGCCCCGCCGCGCTGGCGCCGGATCAGCTCGGCGATGGCGTAGACCTGGTCGATCGAGAAGGCGACCACCGCGGTCCGGGGCTTCAGCCGCGAGATCCGGCTGGCGCCGGTGTAGGTCAGCTTCGAGAACCGCTCGCGGCCGTCGAAACGGGTTCGCGGCACCAGGCTGGCGATCCGGCCGCGCATGTTGTCCGAGCCCATCATCATGGTCTCGTAGCGGCCCCGCGCGGTCAGCAGCCGGTCGGTGAAGATGTGCCCGCGCTCCGGGTCGGCGCAGAGCTGGATCTCGTCGAGCCCGACGAAGTCGGCGCCGATCTCGAGCGGCATCGCCTCGGTGGTGCAGATGAAGTAGCGGGCGCCGGCGGGTTGGATCTTCTCCTCGCCGGTGATCAGCGCCGCCTCGCCGGAACCCCGGAGGGCGCAGACCCGGTCGTAGATCTCGCGTGCCAGCAGCCTGAGCGGCAGACCGATGATGCCGCTGCCGCGCGACAGCATCCGCTCGACCGCGTAATGGGTCTTGCCGGTGTTGGTGGGGCCGAGGAGCGCCGTGACCGACCCCTGGTCCGGCATGCGCTGGGTCTGGATGTCCAAGAGGCTGCTCTTCCTCGTTCGGCGTCCGGGATTATCTCCCGGGTTTCCGCGGCCCGGTTCAGGGCTCCGGGGTTCGTGCCCGGCTCTCTGCTGCGCGGGGAGGCCCGCTCCGGCCGGTCGCGCTCACATAAGGCCTGGCGGCGGCAGGGGCAAGCGGGAGAGATGCCTCAGAGCGCCCGGCCGTCCACGTCGGGCGCCAGCCGTTCCACCGCCTCGGCGGCGCCCTGCAGATGCGGGTGAAGCTCCAGCCCGCGCCGGTAGGCGGTCATCGCGCCTTTCTTGTCGCCCAGCCGCTCGAAGAATCATGCCCAGACCCGACAGCGCCCCGAAGTGCCGGGGTTCCAGCGCCAGAGTGCGCTCGATGTCGGCGACCGAGCGGCCATATTCCTCGAGCAGGAAATACACCGTCGCCCGCTTGTTCCAGCCCTCGGCGAAGCCGGGGTCGAGCCGTACCAGGTCGTCGAGGAAGCGCAGCGCCAGCTCGTAGTTCTCGGCCTGCATCGCAGCGACCGCCCGGGCCATCAGCAGATCCATCGAGTTGGACCCGCTCTCGACCCAGACCAGCCAGATCTGGTTCTGGATTCGCTCCCAGCCGTTCTCGTCGCTGACCGCAAGCTGTTCGAACAACTCGTCGAGTTTGGCGTTGCGGAGCTGTGCCTCCTCCTCCGGCGACTGGGCGCCGGGGAGTGCGCGCGACTGCGGGGCCGGCTGGGTATCGGGGCCGAATGCGGACAGGTCCTCCTCGGGCGACGAGCCGTCCGCGGTCCCGTCTCCGGTTCCGCCCTCGGCCGGCGGGCCTTCCCCGGCACCGGGCAGCGGCACATCGGACTGGGCGAGCGCCTGCGCCGCGGCCAGCGACAGGGCCGAGGCGAGCAGCAGGGCAGCGGTGCGAATGCGGAAAATGGCCATTGCCTAATGATAGGCAGGACGCGTACCTCTGCAAGGCGTTCTGGACTTCCCGATCACGAAGGAGGCGAGCAGCCCATGAGCGATGTCCTGGACAAGGCGGCGAACTCCCTGCGCGAGCGCTTCGCCGGCGCCGAATTCGACGGCTCGGCCAGGTTCGAGATCGAAGGCGCGGGCGTCGTCCGGATCGCCGACGGCGAAGTCACGACCGAGGACGGCGAGGCGGATGTCACCATCGCCGCCACGCTCGACACCTTCCGCGAGATCTTCGACGGCGAGCTGTCGCCGACCGCGGCCTACATGACCGGCCGGATGCGGATCGACGGCGATATGGGCGCCGCCATGAAGCTGAGCCAGATCCTCGGCTGACGCCGGTGTCGGGGCAGCCGGCCCCCGGGCCCGTCCTGCCGCCGGGCGGCCTCGACTGGGACGAGACGCTGGAGTTGCAGGCCGCCGATGGGGTCCGGCTGCGTGGCGCGATCTGGCACTTCAGTGGCGGCGGCCGGGGTCTGGCGCTCCTTCTCAACGGTCGCACCGAGTTCATCGAGAAATGCACCGTCGCGGCGGCCAGGCTGGTCGAGCGCGGTTTTTCGGTGGCCAGTCTCGACTGGCGCGGGCAGGGGCGCTCGCAGCGGCTGATCGACCACCCACTTAAGGGCCATGTCGGCAGCTTCGAGGAATACCGCCTCGATCTCGCGGCGCTGCTCGCCCATCCGGCAGTGGCCGCGCTCGGCCCGCCCAGGCTGATGCTGGCCCATTCGATGGGCGGCGCGATCGGGCTCGGCGCCATGCTCAGGGGGCAGGTCGGCGTCGCGGCGGCAGTGCTGACCGCACCGATGCTCGGCATCCGCATGGCCTGGTACCAGCGGCTGATTGCCCGCCCGGTGCTGGAATTCGCCCGGCGCACCGGCGGGCTCGAGCGCTGGCCGCCGCCGCCGCGTTTCGACCTTCCCCATGTCTTCCTCGGCTTCGAAGGCAACATGCTGACCGGCGATCTCGAGGCCTTCGACTGGATGGTCGAGACGCTGCGCCGCGAGCCGGCGTTCCAGATGGCGCTGCCGACCATCGGCTGGATCGGCGCCGCCCGCGACGAGATGCGCTGGCTTAACGCGCAGCCGCCGCTGGGGCGCCCGGCGCTGTTCCTGCTCGGCGGGCGAGAGCAGATCGTCGAGCCCAGGGCGGTCCGCGACGGCGCAGCGCGGCTCGGCGCGAGGCTGGTCGAGATCGCCGGGGCTCGCCACGAGCATCTTATGGAGACGCCGCCGATCCGCGCCGAGGTCTGGGCCGCGATCGACCGCTTCCTGGCCGAGCACGGTATCTGAGACCGGGAGATCCTGACTACGGAGCTCCCGGCACGAAGACCAGCGGCCCGGCCCCGCCCGGCCCCGAGATCGTGAGGCGTCCGGTCGCCAGATCGATCTCCCAGCGCTCGGCTTCCGCCAGGGCCGAGAACACCGCCGTCTCCTGCGCCATGACCTCGGCTTCGGCGCAGAACATCCGGGTCGATGCCATCGGCTGTGGGAAGTTGGCGGTCCCCGGACCCAGGACCGCGCGACCCTGGAACGTGTTGCAGCCGGTGCTGCCGCTGACCGTGCCGTCGCCGGCGAACCGGATCCACCCCTCGCCCGCGGCCGGACCGTCGGCGGTCTCGACCAGCCGCCAGGAGAAATCGCCGGCACCCGGCTCTGCGGCAGGCGCCTGCGCCGTCGCGGCCGGCGCAGCGTCCGGCCCGGTGCCCTCGGTCAGGTAGATGCCCGCGACCCAACCCTCGACAGTCTTGTAGCTGACCCGGCACCAGCGGTCGTGCCGAGATGCCTCCCGCTGCTCCGGGGTTGCCTTTTGCCATTCCGCGAAGCTCAGCCCGCCGGCGCAGCCCAGATTGCGGATGCCGTCCGCATCCGACCCGATCGTGCCGACCTTGGGATACTCCGTTCCGGGGCCGGATCGCATGTTCAGGACCGCGCCTTCGGTGACGCCGGTGACCCGGAAGTAATCCGGCCCGTCGGCGGTGGCCCCTGCTTCGCGGGCGTGAGGCAGCCCCAGGAGAAGCGTCGCACCCAGCGCGATCGAGATCAGGTGGCGGATTTTCGATACTGCCGCTGGTCCGGGCCGCATCGGCTGTCCTTTCATGCATTGCGTCCTGCCGGCAGGGTAACGGACGGCCACTCCCGCCTGCAATCCCGCGCGCGCTTCGTGGTCCGGGCTCTTGGGATTCGGCGCGACGCCGGATTATACTCCGGGTCCTCGGGGAAAATCGGAAACGGACGGACAGGGAATGCGGCAGGCGGCAGCGACGGTCTGGTCTTCCTATTGCCGTGCCTGGCGCCTGCGCGGGCCGTTCGTGACCGCCCACCTCGCGATGGCGGCCCTCGCCTTCGCCGTGGTGACGCCGCTGGTCGCGGCGCTGATGCGCCTTGCCATCGCGCTCTCGGGCGAGCCGGCGCTTGCCGATCAGGATATCGCCCATTTCTTACTCTCACCCGTCGGCCTCCTCTGCCTTGTCGCCGCGGCCAGCGTCCTGATCACCGCCGCGGTGCTGGAGACGGCGGTGATGATGTCGATTGATCTCGCCGATCGGCGGGGTGCGAGGCTGCGGCTGTTCGCCGGTCTCCGGCATGTGCTGGGGCATCTTCCCAGGCTGCTTCTGTTCGCGGTGCTGCTCGTCGTGCGCGTGCTGCTGATCTCGGGCCCGTTTCTGGCGGTTGCCGGTTTCATCGCCTGGCGCTGGCTGACCGAGTACGACATCAATTACTACCTGGCCGAACACCCGCCCGTGTTCCTGGCAGCGGCGGGGGCGATTGGCCTCGTGCTTGCGGCGCTGGCCGCCCTGCTGGCAAGCCGTCTGCTGTCCTGGTCGCTCGGCCTGCCGGGGTTGCTGTTCTGCGGTTTCGGCCCGCGCGCCGCGTTTGCCGAGAGCGCCCGGCTGATGCAGGGTCACCGGATGCCGTTCCTTTGGCAGCTGGTGATCTGGGGAGCGGCGGCCTTTGCCATTGGCGCCATGCTGCTTGGCGCGGTGGGGCTGATCTCCGGGCTGGCCCTGCCCGCGGCCGGGCTGGATCTCGGCAGGCTGGCGCTCGCCCTGTGGGCCGTCGCGCTGATCTGGGTCATCGCCAACCTGCTGGCGGGCGCCCTCGGCGCCGGCAGCATCTCGGTGCTGCTCGTCGCGCATATGCAGGCGCGCGGCGCACCCGTGGCGGCCTCGTTCGCCTCCGGCGCGGATGCCGGGCGCGTATCGGCCGGGATCGCGCGCCGTGTCGTGCTCGGGGCCGGTTTCACGGCTGCTGTCGGGCTCATCGCCGGGTCGGTGGCGCTGGACCGGCTGCGGGTCGGCGATGACGTGCTGGTGATCGCTCACCGCGGCGCTGCGGGCGCGCGGCCCGAGAACACCCTTGCCTCGGTGAGGAAGGCCATCGAAGACGGAGCCGACTACGTCGAGATCGACGTCCAGGAGACCGCCGACGGCGAGGTGGTGGTGGTCCATGACAGCGACTTCATGAAGCTGGCCGGGGTCGATCTGAAGGTCTGGGACGCGACCATGGCCGACCTCGAAGCCATCGACATCGGCAGCTGGTTCGGCCCCGAATACGCCGGTGAGCGCACGCCGACCCTGCGCGCGGTGCTGGAAGAAGCGAAGGGCCGGTCGCGGGTGCTTGTCGAGCTCAAGTTCTATGGCCATGACGAACGCCTCGCGGAGCGGGTCGCCCGCGTCGTCGAGGAGACCGGTATGGTCGACAGTGTCGCCTTCATGTCGCTGCATTATCCCCAGGTCCAGCGCATGAAGGCGCTGCGGCCGGACTGGCGGGTCGGCCTGCTGGCGGCGACGGCGGTCGGCGACCTGACCAGGCTCGAGGCCGATTTCCTGGCGGTTAATGCGGGCATGGCCAGCGCGCGCTTCATCCGGCGCGCCCGCGATGCCGGGCGCAATGTCTATGTCTGGACCCTCAACGACCCGCTCGCCATGTCGAAGATGGCGTCGCGCGGCGCCGCCGGGCTGATCACCGACGAGCCGGGCATGGCGCGCGAAGTGCTGGCAGACCGGGCGGATCTCAACACGCCGGAGCGGCTGGTTCTGGCCGCCGTCGAGATCCTCGGACTGAAACTCAACCCGAAGGCCTATCGTGATGACGCGCCTTGAGTTTCTTTTGCCGCTGACGGTCGCGGCCGGGCTTCTTGCGAGCGGCGCCCAGGCCCAGGAGAGCAGCCTCCTCGATATCGAGCGCCGGCTCGAGCTGATCGGCCACCGCAGCCTCGCCGGCGTGCGCGCCCGCCCCGGCGTGGCCCTTGCGCCTTTCACCACCGACGGCTGCAGCGGCGGGCTGTCCACCGTGTGGTCCTATGTGGCCGAAACCCTGCCGCGCTTCGCCGAATTACATCAGGACCGCCCGCCCTGGGAGCCCTGCTGCATCACCCACGACCGCGCCTATCATCTCGGCGGGCCGGACCCGGAGCCGGAGCAGAGCTACGCCGCCCGGCTCCGCGCCGACGAGGCGCTGCGACAATGCGTGCTGGCCACCGGGCGGGACCGAGCCGAGGATCTGGCGCAAGACTACGGCATGACCCGCGAGCAGATCGACGCCGCCTATGTGGCGATCTCCGATGCGATGTTCCTGGCGGTGCGGCTTGGGGGCGGTCCCTGCACCGGTCTCGGCTGGCGCTGGGGTTACGGCTTCCCGAACTGCGGGCCGTTCGTCCAATAGGCCTGCATGGCTGAATTCAGCTGTCCGTGCCGGCGGGGTCTCCGTTGCCGCCTTCGCCCGATCGCACCCGCTCGATACGTTCCCGCAGCTCGTCAAGCTCGATGAAGTTGTCGGCCTGGCGGCGCAACTCGTCGGCGATCATCGGCGGGCCGGTCCGGATCGACGAGACCACCGTGACCCGCACGCCCCGGCGTTGCAGCGCCGCGACCAGCGGCCGGAACGCGCCGTCGCCGGAGAACAGTACCGCATGGTCGATTTGTTCGCTCATCTCCATGGCATCGACCGCGAGCCTGAGGTCGATCCGGCCACGAAATCGGCGCCTGCCTGCCGAATCCTCGACCTCGACAGCAGTGCGGGTCACCACGGTGAATCCGTTGTACGACAGCCAGTCGATCAGCGGCCTGACGCCCGGGCTGTCCTCGTGCTCGTTAAGGGCCGTGTAGTAGGCCGCCGAGACCAGCTTGCCGAGGCGCATGAACTCGGCCAGCAGCGACTTGAAATCGATCTCGAAGCCCAGCGCACGGGCGGAGGAGTGGAGGTTCCATCCGTCGATGTAAAGGGCGAGCCGCTCGTCGACGTAGATCATGCCGGTTCCGTTTCCTGCGTCTGCCGTTCCCATCGCGCCCGGCTTCACACGGGGCGCCTGAACTGCCGAATTTCCGGTCCGGACAGGTTCTCGATCCGGGACTGTCCGCGATGCTCTGCGGGCGGGGCGCTCTTACGCTGTCCCGGCTGGCCCCGCCCGCAGGCTCCCGCCTCCGGCCCGCTGCCTCCGGTTCTCCCCCGCCCGGATGGCGCTCTCCAGTGGCAGTGTTTCTGGCCGGGCGCGGCGCGTTCCGCTTGGGCGGGACCGCCAAAGGATTGGGAGTTCGCGCCAATCGGCGCACGCGCAGGCGGTCAGATCCGTCCGCGCTCGCCGCCGAGCTTGCCGAGGTGCGCAAGCAGTAACCGGTTCCGCCGGTCACCCAGAAACCGGTTCAGCCGGTCGAGGCAATCCGGGCAGGTCAGCCGCTCCACGAGGACGGTGGTTTCCGGCGGCCGCTGCCCGGTGCCGGCCAAGCCGCAGAGCGTCCCGCCCTCCGGCGTCCCGACCGCGAGGAAGTGGACCGGGTGTGGCATGGCCGGTCAGGCGGAATCCGCCGGAACCCGTGACCCGATCCGGACGGCGCCGTAGCGCCGTCCGGCCGGTCCCTCACTCCAGGTTCTGTCTGGCTGCGTGCGTGTGACCAAGGTGGGCGAGCCTCCCCGTGCCTGCCGTCTCCCTGGCACAGGGTATGACCCGTGGTAGGTCCGCCGCTTGGTATCTGCCGCCAATCTGTTGAGAATTGCTGCCAATACCCTATGCTGGGCCGCGGTCCCGGACTTGGCAGGAGGCATCGGTGCCGCAGGGTTCGCCCAAGCACGACGCGGTCTGGGTCCGGCAGCTCGCAGCGGAGTTGCGCGACCAGGGCCATCCGGCAAAGCGGATGCTGGCAGCCCTTGGCATCGACCATCGCGGCATCGAGGTCGATGGCGCGCGAATCCCTTTCGCCCTCCACGCCGCCTTCTTCGAGGCGGCGGCACAGCGGACAGGCGATCCTTGCTGCGGGCTCCATTTCGGGCAGACCCGCGATGTTCGGGACGCTGGCCTCCTCGGTTATGTAGGGCTTTCCTCGCCGACCATCCTCGATGGGCTGAAGAACCTTGCGCGCTACCGCCGCGTGTTCAGCGACGCCTCCGAGATCGATGTCGACCGGCTGGAGACACATGGCCGGGTGACCTGGTGGTTCCACGGAGTATCAGGCGAGCCCGCGAGGCAATGCATCGAGTTCGCAGCCTCGAACCTGATCCGCGCCATCCGCTCGGGCGCCGGCCGCCGGGTCGCGCCGATGTCACTGACCTTTGCCCATGTTCGCGATGAGCAGACCGCGGCGTTCGACGACTATTTTGGCTGCCCGGTCGGCTTCGGCGCACCGGCGAACACCGTCGAGTTCCGGCTTTCCGACCTCGCCTTGCCGTTGTCGACCGCGGACAACCGATTGCTGAAGGTCCTGCGCAGCTGCTGCGAGGACATGCTGGCGCGGAGCCCCGTGCGCGCGCCTTCGCTGGTCGAACGCATCGAGCGCCTGGTTGCCGACCGGCTGACCAATGGCGAGGCGATGCTGGCCACAGTCGCCGCAGAGCTCGGCCTGAGCCCGCGCACCCTTTCGCGCCGGCTTGCGGAGCAGGAGACTTCGTTCCATGCCATCGTCGAGGAGATCCGCCGCGAGCTTGCCACCCGCTACCTGCGCCAGAGCCGCCTCAGCCTGACCGAGGTCGCCTTTCTGCTGGGCTACGGCGAGGTCAGCACCTTCAACCACGCCTTCAAGCGCTGGACCGGGTCGACGCCGGCCGCGTACCGTGCGGCCGGGCCCGGCTGAAAACCCTGCGGCCCGGTCAGATGATCGCCAGTTCCAGGAATGGCCGGCCCTCGGCTATGCGGGTATAGGAAAGCTCGCTCAGGTCCAGAGTCCGGAAGCCGCCATCAACGATCAGTTCGCAGACCGCCCGCCCGGCGCCCGCCGCCTGTTGCAGGCCATGGCCGGAAAACCCGTTGATGAAGAAGAAGTTCGTCACCTCCGGATGCGGGCCGATCACCGCGTTCTGATCCAGCAGGTTGTAGTCGTAATGCCCGGCCCAGGCGCGCACGAGCTTGATCGACTCGAAGGCCGGCACCCGGTTGGCCATCACCGGCCAGATCTGCTCGTCGAACTCCGGGTAGTCCACGTCGAAATCGTCCGGATCGGTGACCGTTCCCTCGGGTGCCGGGGCGCCGGCAAGGTAGAACTCGCCCTCGGACCGGCAGTGGATGCCCGAGGGGTCGATGGTCAGCGGCAGCGGTTGGCCGAGCGGTGTACGGCAGTCAAAGACGAACAGGGAGTGTTTAAGCGGCACCACTGGCAGCTCGATCCCGGCCATCGCCGCGGTGCGGCCGCCCTGCGGCCCCGAGGCGTTCACCACGGTGCCGCAGGCGACCGTCTCGCCCGTGGCCAGGGTCACGTTCTCGATCCTGCCGCCGCGGCGCTCCATCGCAGTCACCTCGTTCCGGATGTATTCGACGCCGTTCTGACGGGCCTTCCTGCGCCACCACTGCATCATGGTGGCGCCGTCGAACCAGCCCTCGCCGACCGGGTTGAAACTGCCCATGACGATGTCGTCGACATTATAGAACGGGAAGCGCGCCTTGATCTCGGGCGGCGTCATCAGCATCGTCGCCGCGCCGCAGCCTCGCTGGACCGCCTGGTTCGACTCCAGCACCGGCACGCCCTGCGGCGTCGCCAGGAACAGATAGCCGATCTCCTTCAGCACGATCTCGGGAATCTCCGGATCGCCGCCGAGCCGTTCTCGGAAATTCCGAACGAAGTCAGTGCCGAACATCGAAATCTTCACGTTGATGGCGTTGGAGTACTGGTGCCGGATGCAGCTCGCGCTGAGCGCCGAGGACGCGGTGCGGTAGTCTGGGTCCCGCTCCACCACCAGCACCCGGCCCCCGAAGCCCGGATCGGCCGAGAGCCACCAGGCGAGCGACGAGCCCATGATGGCTCCGCCCACGATCACCACGTCATAGGCATGGTGACGGGGCTCCTTCACGATCGGCATCACGGTCATTGCGCGTCCTCCGGAAGGTCGCTGATCGACAGTCCGTAATCCCGCATCGCCGCCTCGCGCGAGATGTAGCCGAGTTCCACGTCGCGGCGCACCGTCGCCCGGTCGCGGGACTTCGGATCGCCGTAGCCGGCGCCCCCCGGCAGGGCCAGCAGCGCCCGCCGCCCGGCCGGGATATGCTGGCGTCCCTTGCCGCGCATGACCGTGCCGTCGTCGAGAGTGAACCCGGTCATCCCGCCCGGCCCGCCGCCCTCGCGCCCTCGCGCCGGATGGCGGACCCGGTCGAACATCGCCGAGAAGTCGAACTCGTGGCCCGGCAAGGCGCCAATCTCCATGTACTGACCGAGCCCGCCCCGCTGCCGGCCAGCGCCGCCCGAGTCGGGCCGGAGCTCCTTGCGCCAGATGATCACCGGGCCGGTGTGCTCGGTCGCCTCCACCGGCATGGTCATCACGCCGGAGGGGAAGGCGGTCGCGTTCATCCCGTCGATCTCCGGCCGCGCGCCCGAGCCACCGCAGTTGAACATCAGCACCTCGGCCCGCCGCGCATCCGGGGGTGCATTGCCGCCGCGTACCGGTCGCAGGCTGAGCTGGAAGTTGCACAAGCTGCCGCAGCCCTCGGCCGGCACCGTTCCCGGCCTCAGCCTGTGGAGCGCCCCCAGCACCGTGTCCGGAATCATGTGGCCGATCACGTGGCGGAGCGCAACGGGCGCCGGGTGGGGGGCGTTGAGGATCGAGCCCTCGGGCGCCGAGATCTCGAACGGCGCCAGCGAGGCCGCGTTGTTCGGGATCTCGGGCGCAATGGCGCATTTGAGGCCGTAGCAGGCATAGGCCTTGGTGTAGACCAATGGCACGTTGATGCCCTTGGGGTCGACCGCCGACGTGCCGTCGAAATCGCAGAGGATCCGGTCCTCGCGGATGTCGAGCCGCACCGCGAGGTGGATCGGAGTGGCGTAGCCGTCGATGGTCATCTCGTTGACCGCGATCGCGCGGGGCAGGGCGGCGATGCGCTCGGTGGTGGCGCGGTAGCTGTGCTCGAGGATGAAGGCCGAGATTTCCTCGAGCCCGTCGAGGCCGAACTCATCCAGCATCTCGATCAGCCGCCGGTGCCCGGTTTCGTTGCAGGCGGCGAGTGCGTAGATGTCGCCCACCACCTGGTCCTGCTCGCGGACATTGTTCCGAACGATCTTGACCAGATCCCGGTTTACCTCGCCGGCACGCGCGAAGGGCATGATCGGGATCAGCAGCCCCTCCTCGTAGACCGAGTTGCCGTCCGCCCCGAAGCCGCGCCCGCCGATGTCGACCACATGGGCGGTGCAGGCAAAATAGCCCACATGCCGGCCCTTGTGGAACGAGGGGGTGACGACGGTGATGTCGTGCAGGTGGCCGGTGCCCATCCAGGGGTCATTGGTGATGTAGACGTCGCCCTCGCGCATGTTCTCGGTGCCGATCTCGCGCATGAAATGGGCGACCGACTCGGCCATGGCGTTGACATGGCCGGGCGTACCGGTGACGGCTTGGGCCAGCATCCGGCCCTGGAGGTCATAGACCCCGGCGCTCAGGTCGCCCGCCTCGCGCACCGAGGTTGAGAAGGCGGTGCGGACAAGGGCGCGGGCCTGCTCCTCGACAACCGAGATCAGGCGGTTCCACATCACCTGCATGGCGACCTGAGAATGGGTGGTCATGGCCTCACCTTCGCGAAAGGGTCCGACGACCCGGCCCCCGAGCCGGGACCTCGTGGAATGGGACGCGGCTGCGTTTGGTCCCGGATCAGGTCCGGGGCATGGCAGAGCGGCGAAAGGCTCATTCCGCAGCCTCCCGTTCATTGGCCGCCGCCTCGCGCGTCACCTCGATGCTGCCGTCCGCCCGCATCGTCGCGGTGAAGCCCGAGGGGATCACCACCGTCGTCTCGCGCTCGGTGATCATGGCCGGCCCGGCAATGCGCTGGCTGGCGGCCATCCGGTTGCGGGCGACGATGCGGGCATCGACCTCGTGGCCGAGGGCGGGGTCGAAGAGCGGCCGCTCCGCCTCGGCCTCGACCTCGGTCCCGGTACCCGAGGGGGCCACCGCCTCGGACCGGGGCAGGGGGGTGCCGGCCTTCACGGCCCAGCTCGTCACCTCGATGTCGACCCCGTCGACGATGCGGCCGAAGAGCGTGCGGTAGGCGTCCTCGAACAGCCGCAGGCAGCGCTCGCGCGACGGGTCGGCCGAATCCTCCGCACCGAAGTCCACCGGGATCTCCCAGCCCTGGCCGACATAGCGCATGTAGGCCCGCGCCTCGTACTCGATCGCGGCGTCCGGCTCGCAGTTTCGCACGAAGGCGGCGGCCTCGTCGCGCAGCTCCGCCAGCACCCGCTGCGCCGCCGCGGCGCTGTAGTCGGAAAGCCGCATATAGGCGCTGCGGGTTGCCTCGAAACTGAAGGGTGCGCGCAGGAAACCGATGGCCGAGCCGACGCCGGCGCCGGGCGGCACCAGGAAACGGTCGATTCCGAGCTTCTGCGCCAGCCGCCCGGCGTGCAGCGGCGCCGCGCCGCCGAAGGCGATCATGGTGAAGCCGGCGAGATCCTCGCCGTTCTCGACCGCATGGACCCGGGCGGCGCTGGCCATGTTCTCGTCGACCATCTCCGAGATGCCGAAGGCCGCAGTCGTCCGGTCGAGGCCGAGGGGCGTGCCCACCTCACGGTCGACCGCGACGCCCGCGGCCTCGGCGGAAAGCGGGATCGTGCCGCCGGCGAAATTCTCCGGATCGAGCCGCCCCAGCACCAGGTCCGCATCGGTCACGGCGGGCCGTTCGCCTCCGCGCCGGTAGCATGCGGGACCCGGCTCCGATCCGGCGCTCTCCGGCCCGACCCTGATCTGGCGCATCGAGTTCGACCGAGGCGAGCGATCCGCCGCCGGCGCCGATCTCGACCATGTCGATCACCGGGATCGAGATCGGCATGCCGGAGCCTTTCTTGAACCGGTAGCTGCGCGCCACCTCGAACACCCGCGCGGTCTTCGGCGCCTGGTCGCGGATCATGCAGATCTTCGCCGTGGTGCCGCCCATGTCGAAGGAGAGCACGCGGGAAAGCCCGTGGCGCCGCGCGAGGTCGGCGGCGAAGATCGCGCCGCCGGCGGGGCCGGATTCCACCAGCCGCACCGGGAACTCCGCTGCCGTCTCCAGCGAGACGATGCCGCCCCCCGAATGCATCAGCATGACGGGTGCCGTCGCCCCGATCCCGGCCAGCTTGCCGGTCAGGCGGCGGAGGTACGCGCGCATCATCGGCTTCACATAGGCGTTGGCGCAGACCGTGGTGAAGCGCTCGTATTCCCGCATCTGCGGCGAGACTTCCGACGAGAGCGAGATATCCGCGCCGGGCAGCCGTTCGGCCAGCACCTCGCGCACCAGCCGCTCGTGGGCGTCGTTGGCGTAGGCATGCATCAGCCCGACGGCGATACTCCGGTATCCGCCCTGCTTCAGCCGGTCGGCCAGCGCCTCGACCTCGGCGCGGTCGAGGGGCTTCAGCACCTGGCCTTGGGCGCCGATGCGCTCGTCGAGCACGTGGCGGTGGTTGCGGGCGATCAGGGGCTCCGGGAGCCTGAGGTTCAGGTCGTACTGCTCGAACCGGCTCTCGGTCCGCATCTCGATCACGTCGCGGAAGCCCTTCGTGGTGACAAGGGCAGTGCTCGCGCCGCGCCGCTCGATCAGCGCGTTGGTGGCGAGCGTGGTGCCGTGGATGATCAGGGTGACTTCGGCGGGCGCGACGCCCGCCTCGGCGCAAACCTTGCCGATGCCGTCGATGATGGCTTCCTCGGGCGCTTTCGGGGTGGTCAGGACCTTGACGGTGGTCAGCCGACCGCCCGCCTCCAACACCACGTCGGTGAAGGTGCCGCCGATGTCGACGCCAAGTCGGATGGGATTGGTCATGGGATTCGGAGCATCGCGTTTGAAGCCAATGCCCCGGCCTTGAGCCGGGGCCTCGATGGTCAGTGCATCACGGCACGTGGTTCCGGATCAAGCCCGGGACATGGGGAAAGGGGTCTCGGGTCAGGCCCGGGCCGTCGGGAAGCGGGGCGCCCCCTGAGGGGCGCCCCGGAGCCTGTCAGCGCAGGTAGTCCATCTTGTACGTGCCGTCGGCGGTGACCGTGTTCACCGAGTAGAATCCGGCCACGTCGCCCTTGTCGTCGAAGTCGACCGGGCCCGAGGCGCCCTCGTAGTTGATGTCCTTGCCCTCGGCGATCAGCTTCTTGGCCTTCTCCCACTCGCCGGGGCGAATCACCTCGCCGGGCGCGTTGGCAACCTCGCGCAGCGCGGCCGAGATCTTCGCGCGGTCGGCGGCGCCGGCCTTCTCGATCGCCAGCGCCACCAGGAACGCCGCGTCGTAGCCGTGGCTTGCATAGGGTGCGGCCGGATCGAACTTGGTCTTCGACTTGTACTCCTCGGCGAACAGCTTGTAGCTCTCGTTCTCCGGGTCGGCGGCCGCCTGGGTCACCATGTAGTTGTCCTTCAGATTGTCGGCGCCGATCTGCTCGATCACCGACACGTCGAACATGCCGTCCGCGGCCATGAACTTGCCGAAGGCGCCGGTTTCGAGCGAGTTCTTGATGATGGTGATGCCCGAGCCGCCGTAGTAGGCGAAGAGCGCCAGCGCCTCGCCGCCGCCGCCTGCCAGCGTGGCGATCTCGGAGCGGTACGAGGCCTTGTTCGGCTCGTGCACCTGATTCGCGGCTACCTTGCCGCCCATCGACTCGAAGCTCGCGACGAAGACCTTGGCGATGCCGGCGTTGTAGTCATCGTTCGAGTAGGTCACTGCGACCGACTTGATGCCGGCGTCGTAGGCGAGCTTGGCCAGCGCGGCGCCCTGGTAGGCGTCCGAGGGCGCGGTACGGAACACGAGGTCGTTGTCGGCGAGATCCGAGATCGAGGGTGCGGTCGCCGAGTTGGAAATGTTCACCACCCCGGCCGGGATCGTGACCGCCTGCACCATGCCGTTGGTCTCGCCCGAGCACGAGGCGCCGACGATGGCGACGACCTGCTCGACATTGACCACCTTCTGGCCGGCGTCAACGCCCGCCTTCGGGTCGCACTGGCCGTCGGACAGCACCATCACCATGGTGTCGCCGCCGAGCAGCCCGCCCTGCGAGTTGATGTCCTCCACCGCCAGGTTGCGGCCGGCGACGATCGGCGCCACCAGCTCGGCGATCGGGCCGGTCACACCGGCGACCGAGCCCACCTTGATCTCGCCGGCCAGCGCCGGTGAGGTCGCGATTGCGGCCAGAGCGGCCGCGGACAACAGACGTTTCATGGTCACTTACTCCCTTGTGTTACGCCGGGAGCCCGATCGCTCCCCTGGCGCGGATGCGGTTTGGGCCGGACCTCCGGCAGCAGCCCCTGCGGGCGCATCTGCAGGATCACCTGCAGGATCAGGCCGATCAGGAAGACGCGCAAATAGGCAAATCTGATCGACCATTCCCCGGCCTCGGTATGGGTGAGGACGCCGATGCTATCAGAGGACAAGAGCGTGAGGAACCGGGTGCTGACAAGCTCGGACCCCGACCAGACGACATAGATCAGCAGCGAACCCAGGATCGCCCCCTTGTTGTTGGCCGAGCCCCCGGCGACCAGCATCACCCAGACGAGGAATGTGGCGGTGAGGGGGTCGGAGACATTGGGGTCGATCTGCTTCAGGTACTGCGCCATCAGCGCCCCGCCGAGGCCCATCAGTGCCGAGCCGATGACGAAGCTCTCGAGCCGGAAGCGCTCGACGTTCTTGCCCGCGGCGGCGGCGGCGGTCTCGTTTTCGCGGATCGCGGTCATCACCCGGCCCCATGGCGCGGTGCGGGCGCGCTCGAGTGCGAGGTAGATGACGCCCACGACGGCGGCCACCATGCCGAGAAAGGCCAGCGCGTTCCAGGGGCCCGGCAGGGTCTCGAACGCTTTCGGGATCTGGCTGACCCCGCGCGGACCGTTGGTGGCCCAGATCTCGTTCTTGAACGCCAGCCGCAGGATCTCGGCGATGCCGATGGTAGCGATGGCGAGGTAGTCCGAGCGGAGCCGGATGCAGATCTTGGCGATCGCCCAGGCGACGGCCGCCGAGAATACCATCGCCGCCAGCATGGCGAGCGGGATCGGCACGTCGTAGCAGCCGAGATGGTCGCGGCAGATCGGTGTGGTGAGAATCGCCTGCACATAGGCGCCGACCGCGAAAAATCCGGCGATGCCGGCGTTGAAGAGTCCGGTGAAGCCCCACTGGACGTTCAGCCCCAGTGCCATCACCGCGTAGATGCCGCCCATGGTCAGCAGGCTGAGGCCGTAGACGAAGAGGCCGTAATACTGCTCCATCAGAACTGCCTCCCGCGGAACAGGCCCTGCGGGCGCCAGATCAGCATCGCCACCATGATGGCGAAGGCGACGCCAGCCTTGTAGCCAGGCGGCAGGAGCGGCACGGTGCCGATCCAGGGATAGGCGCTGAGCTCCTCGGCGATACCGATCACCAGCCCTCCGGCCACAGCGCCATAAGGCTTGCCGATGCCGCCGAGGATGGCGGCGGCGAACATCGGTAGCAGCAGCTTGAAGCCCATCATGGTCTCGACATGGGTGTCGAGGCCGAGGAACACGCCCGCCGCCACGGCCAGCGAGGCACCCATGATCCACGTGGCGCGGATCACCTGCTCGGTGTCGATGCCGGTCAGCGCGGCGAGCTCGGGATTGTCCGAGGTTGCGCGCATCGCCTTGCCGATCTTGGTCCGGGTCAGCAGCAGGTGCACCGCCATCATCAGCACCGCCGTCGCGCCGATGATCAGCACATGCTTTGGCAGGATGCGGAAGCTGTCGAGCAGCACCCAGGGCCGGGCGATGCCGGTCTGCAGCGCCTGCAGCTGGACGCCCCAGAAGAACTGGATCACCGAGCGGATCATCAGCATGAGCCCGAAGGAGGCGATCACCATCATGATCGTTGGGCTCTGCCGGAACGGCTTGAAGAACGCCCGGTCCATGCCGAGGACCAGCACCGCGGTGATCGCCATCGCGACCGGCGCGACCGCAAGCGGGTGCAGGCCGGTCAGGTGGATCAGGCTGAGCGTGATGTAGACCCCGAGTGTCATGGTGTCGCCATGGGCGAAGTTCGAGAAGCGCAGGATGCCGAAGGTCAGCGAAATGCCGATGGCGCCGAGCGCGTAGATGCAGCCGAGCACCACGCCCGGGATCAGGTAGAAGTTCAGGAACTCCATCATCATGCACGCCCTCCGCCGAGGAACATGCGCGCCACCTCCTCGTCGGCGATCAGCCCGGCGCCGGTGCCGGTGTGGCGGTTGGCGCCGTCCACCAGCACGTAGCCCCGGTGCGCGATCGCCAGCGCCTGCTTGGCATTCTGCTCGACCATCAGGATGGTCGCGCCGGCGGCGTTGATGTCCTTGACGATCTGGAAGATCTCACCGCGGTACTTGGGGCTCGAGGCCAGCGGTCGGCTCGTCGAGCAGCAGGATCTTTGGGTGCAGCATAAGCGCCTTGCCCATCGCCACCATCTGGCGCTGCCCACCGGAGAGCGAGCCTGCCGGCTGACGCCGCTTCTCGCGGAGCGGCGGGAACAGCTCGTAGATTTCCCCGATCCGCGGCGCCGGATCCTCGTTCGAGACATAGGCGCCCATCTCGAGGTTCTCCTCGACGCTGAGCGAGACGAACACGTTGGCGCTCTGCGGCACGTAGGAGACGCCCTTGGTCACGACCTTCTGCGGCGGCGTATTCGTGATCTCCTCGCCGGCGAGGCGAATCTGGCCACGGGTGATGTTCAGGAGGCCGAACACCGCCTTCATAGCGGTCGACTTTCCGGCGCCGTTCGGGCCGACGATGACCACGATCTCGCCCTTGTCGACATGCAGGTCGACCCCGTGCAGGATCTCGGTCTCGCCATAGCCGGCCGAGATTCGGTCGAGCTCGAGCACCCGGCTCACGCGGCGGCCCCCCCGAAATAGGCGTCGATCACGCGGGGGTCGTTGGCAACCTCGGCCAAAGGGCCCTCGGTCAGCACCCTTCCCTCGACCAGCACGATCACCGGGTCGCAGAGCTTGGCGATCAGGTCCATGTCGTGCTCGACGATGCAGAAGGTGTAGCCGCGTTCCCGGTTCAGGCGGCGGATCATCTCCATGATCTTGTTCATCAGCGTCGGGTTCACGCCCGCGCCCGGCTCGTCGAGCAGCACGAGCTTCGAATCCGTCATCATCGCCCGGCCGAGCTCGAGCAGCTTCTTCTGGCCGCCGGAGAGGTTGCCGGCCAGCTCCTCGCGGAGGTGCGTGAGGCCGAGGAAGTCCAGCGTCTCGTCCGCCCGGTTCATGACGTCGCGCTCGCGGTCGCGGCAGCGGCCCGGCGCAACCAGGTCGCCGCAGACCGACTCGCCCGGCTGGTCCGGGGGCGCGACCATCAGGTTCTCAAGCACGGTCAGCCCGGCGTACTCGCGCGGGATCTGGAAGCTCCGCACGATGCCGAGATGGAACAGCTCGTGGGTGGCCATGCCGGTGATGTCGCGGCCCTCGATAGGTGATCCGGCCGCCGCTCGGCGGCTGGGCGCCGGCGATGATGTCGAAGGTGGTGGTCTTGCCGGCGCCGTTCGGTCCGATCAGCCCGGTTACGGTGCCGCGCCGCACCTCAAAGCTGGCCTCGTCGACGGCGGTCAGGCCGCCATAACGTTTCACCAGCTTGTCGACGCGCAGGATGGGCGTGGCGTCCATGGTCTCCCCGAACCCGGTTCATTGCGAACCCGCTGCGGCGGCTTCTACGCCGCTCGTACTGAGTTGTTAAATCACCACCGGGGCAGGGGAACAAGCCCCGGTGCTCACCCGCCCGACGCGCCCGACGGACGCGACAGCAGAGCAATCGGGTCGCCCTGGTAGGTGCCGCGGGCGGTCTCGCGGTAGCCGAGCCGGAACGCCACCCTTATCGAACGCGCGTTGCCGGCGGCGATCATGCACACGGTCTCGCCGTCAGGCCATGCTGCGTCGCCCCAACCGGCCGCCGCGCGCCCTGCCTCGGTGGCGATCCCCCGGCCTTGGGCATGAGGGAGCAGGGCAAAGCCAAGCTCCGGCAGGTCGGCCAATGGCGGGTTCAGTTCGCGGCGCAGCCGGTGGAAGCCGGCCTCGCCAAGGAAGGCGCCCGACTGCCGGTCACGGATCGCCCAGAAGCCAAAGCCGAATAGCGCCCAGTTCCCGGCATAACGCAGCAGCCGGGCCCAGACCTCCTCTCGCCTGAACGGGCGGCCACCTATGTGGCGGGTGACCTCCGGGTCGCACCAGAGCGTGCACATATCCTCGAAGTCGGCGACGTCGTGGGGCGCAAGGACCAGCCTTTCGGTCTCGACGACGTGGAGCGGCTGCATGGGGTCTCCGGGGCGGCGCGCGATCTGGGATCATGCGCTGGACGGGCTGGTGCAGGCAATCCCGACAAACGCGGCCCGCCGGAACGCGTCCGGCGGGCCGCCCGCAATCTCTGGTCCGGATCGCCTGGGATCCGGTCGGGCTCAGAACGGCATCTTCAACCCGAGCCGGCCGCCGAAGCCCGGCGCGTCGGTTCCCAGGCCGCCGCCATAGCCCGAGGCGAAGAGCTGGGTGTTGGTGCCGGCAATGGTGAAGTCGAAGCCGACTTCGACCCGGCCGCCGAAACGGTCGTCGTCATAGTCGTTCAGCAGCAGTGCGGGCCCAAGTTCGGGCTCGTTCAGCGACACGTACTCCGCCGCCGCCGAGCCGAAGGCCGTCAGCGTGCCGGTGCTCACCAGGACCAACTGGTGCGACAGCTCGACGCCCGCCCGGCCGATCAGGTACTCGGAGTTTTCATTGCCGGCCGAGGTGTCGAATTCTCTCCCAGCCGCCCGCCAGGTAGCCGAACGGCGTCGCCACCGTGTCCGCCATCACCGGCACGTCGTATCCGGCCGTCAGCGAGCCGCCGAAACGGTCGCCGCTGTCGATGGTGTCGGTCGAGTCGTCGTAGTCGGTGTGGGTGTAGACGAAGCTGGCGACCGCGGTCAGAGGTCCCTGAATGTAGGCCACATAGGGCTGGACGAAGTAGGCGTCGCCGTCCAGGCTGAGGCCGGTCGCGTCCGCCGACGTAGTGCCGCCGCCGAGGCCGACGCCGAATACGAACGGTCCCTCCAGTGCCATCTCGACGCCGGCCTGGCCGAGGAAATTCGTGATGTCGAGATCGCCGCCAAAATCGGCATTGATCTGACCACCGGCGATCTCGGCCCAGACGCTGAAGCCCGCGGTGGAGAAGCCGTTCATGCTCGAGACCACCGGCTTGTCGCCGGCCGCCACCTGCTGCCGCGCGCCCGAATTCGCGCGCACGATCTGGCGCAGGCTCTGGGTCTGCGCCTGCAGCATAGCGCTGGCGCTCTCTGCGCCCATGATCCCGGCGTCACCGGCGCCGCCGACCAACCCGATGAACACGGGTCCTTCGACTTCCAGCCGGTAGACGCCGAACTGCGCCGCCAAAGCCGCGCACGACCGCCACATACTGACCCGGCGCAAGTGACTGGTTGATCAGCGAGCATCTGAAGCTTCCGCAGGGGCCGGCACCGCCGTCGTCGTTAACCGCAATCTGGTTCAGGCCGACATTGGTTGGGTCGAATGTCGAGGCGTAGAGATGCACGACCGTGTCGAAGTTGGTGAAGCCGACGATCGTCTCGACCCGCACATTACCATCCTGAGAAACCGAGAATGGAACCGCGTTATACGGTCCGAAGCTTGCGGTCGGTGCACCGGTCGTGTCGCCGTCAACGGTCAGCAGGCTCTGCGCCTGCGCTGCAGCGGTTGCGAGGAATAGGGCGGCAACCGCTGCCGCTCCCGCAAGTGTCCTGTTCATGCTCGTGCCCCGATTATCTATTGTTAACCGGCTGACGCCGGATCTTGCCCCACCGCCGCCACCCCGCGGCTCCCTCAGCCGCAAACAGGTCGCGATCCATGGGCGCAACCATACCGCCAGTTCTGCCGCGTGATCCAGATAATCCTTGAATCTCAGGACCATCCCGGCCCGAGTTTTTCCAGCCCGTCACATCGAGGCCACACCGGTTCCGATGCCTGCGTCACCCGCCATAGGGCCTTATGATTTCCACCGTCGCCTGGCCCAGTTCCGGTCCCAGCCACTGCACCGACTTCCAGATGAAGCCGGTGTCCTCCTCGACCCAGTAAGTGTTGGTCACCTGGCGGGCGGCGTTGGTGCAGGTCTCGCCGACCCGCACCAGATCGAAGTCGATCTCGGCGATTTCCACTGTCTCGGCCGCCACCCGCTGGAAGCTGCAGCCGAGCGTCACCCGGTAGAACGCGCCGTCGCGCACCGCGTACTGGTAGTCGCGGAACAGCTCCGCCGGCCAACCGGCCAGCGGCTTCGGGAAGGCGATCGGGTCCCGAGGGTCGTGCCGCACCCCGCGCAGGTCCTGGCCGAGCGCCCGCGTGCCGGTCACCGCGCCGCCCAGCATCACCAGCCCGCGCCGGTTGGCGTCGAGATAGGTCAGATAGCCGCCATTGTCGGCCAGCGGCACCAGGTAGCTCCGCGGCCCGCCATCCAGCGACAGGGCGATGGTCGCATAGGGGATCTGGTTCAGCTCCGCCCTTGTAAGTTCGACCGGCGGTGGCAGCGGCTCGGAGGGCAGGATCGACTGTTTCGCCAGCTCCGCGATCCGGCCGAGATCGCTCGAGCCCGAGCTCGAACAGCCCGCCAACAGGGCGGACAGCGCCAGCGCCGCCAGCGACAGTGCCGGCATGGCCCGCCTGCCGGTCATTGCCAGAATTCCTCCCAGTTCGCGCGCAGCTCGTTCCGGCCCAGGTCCTCGACCATCGGATAGAGCCGGTTCTCCACCACCAGTCTCTGGCCGCCGTCGCGGCTCAGCGGCCGGATCAGGGCGCTGAACTCGGACCGGCTCTCATAGGGCAGGAACCAGTTGAACGGGATCTTCAGGAACAGGCCCTTGTCGAAGCTGCCCTCGCCGAACTCGTCGAACGAAACGTCGGTGAAGGTGGCGAAGCCGCCGACCTCCCAGCCGTTAATGAATCTGTCGCTTCAGCGTGAAGGTTCCGCCCCAGTCACCGGCGAGATAGCGTCCGGCATCGATCTGGGCGCTCATCCCCTGCCAGCCGGTGTCGAGATAGAGGCTGGCGTGCCCGGTCACCACATTGTAGTCGCGGAAGTCGAACAGCTGGTCGAATGCGCGCTGCTGTACCCAGTTGAGCTCGCCCCCGAGGCCCCAGCTCTGGGTCGCCGGCTGCCACAGCAACTCGCCGCTTACACCGCCGAACATCCGCTCGAGCAGGCCGACCGAGAGCCTGCCATAGAGGCTGTCATCGAGCTTGGTCACGTAGTCCGCGGTCAGCCGGTTGATCGAGGGATCACCTTCCTTCAGGTATTGGGCGATGTCCGATCGCACATGGGGCAGGGTGGAGTCGTTCAGCGGCTCGATTTGGTCGAGATTGCCGAACAGGTTCTTCTGCACGGCGCCGTTCAGGCTCAGCCCCGGCAACAGTTCGACCCCGGCCTCGGCCACCACCGAGACGTCGAGGCGCAGCGGCTGGTCCGGGTCGAACAGGTTCACCGGGACGGTCGGGTTGACCGCCCAGTAGGTGCGCGGGAACTGCTCGATGGTCCCTTCGGTGCTCCGCCAGTCGACCGGCGCCGCGTCGGAGACGCTGGCACTCAGCCAGGAGCTGCGGGCGGCGTCCGGCCGGTTGACCGTGTCCTCGAGCATCGAGCGCCGCAGCGTCACGCTCACCACCGGCAGGCCATCCTCCACCGGCACAATCTCGAACAGCTCCACCGAGGCCGGCATCGATGCCGCCAGCGCCCGCGCGGTGCGCCCGATCGCCCGGGGCATGGCGCGGAATTTGGTGTTCTCGATGTAGACCGTGACCCGCTCCGGAGCGAGGTCGATGCCGAAGAGCCCGATCCGGTCGGGGTCGAGTTCGGCCACCAGCTTCTCGACCGCGGCCCGGCGCTGGGCCTCGTCCTGGTACCAGTCGGTGGGATAGCTCACGGCGGCCCTCGCCTCGTTCCGGATCGCCGCCTGCGCCGCCGGGCGCAGCACCACGGTGCAGACGGCGGTGCCGTCCGGATGGCGGAAGCTGACCGCGTCGACCACCCCGTACTCCGCGTCGATGGCCGTCGCCTCCTGGTCGGGGCAGTCGTAGCCGGCCGAGGCGGGCAGGGTGGCGACCACCCAGCGCACCCCGTCCGCCCGGTCCTCGACGGCGATGTCGGTGATGCCGCTGGCGGCGAAGGGGGTGGTGACCGCAGTGCCGGTGAGCAGCTCGCGGATCTCCTCGAGGATCGAGCTCCCTTGGGGCTCCTGCGCGGGCCGCGCCACCAGCGGCAGCGGCGAGGGCTCGGATTCGATCGGTGACACGGGCCGAAACGGGTTGGCGGTCAGGCTCAGGCGGATGCCGAACTCGGTGCCGTACATGTAGTAGGCGCCGACCTCGACCCCGTCGAGCGGCCGGTACTCGGCGCCGAGATTGATCCCGGTCCTGGGGTCGAACGAACCGAACTCGCGCTCGCGGGTATAGGGGTCGTCGCTGTATTCGATCTTCAGCGCCAGGTCGTCGACCGGGGTCTGCCATTCGGCGCCGCCGAAAACGCCGATGTCCGGGCCGGAGAAGAACTGCCCGAACTCGACCGAGCCTCCGGTGCCCGAGGATGTCGGCCGGTCGCAGAACCGGTTTCCGTTCTGGCACAGCGGGTTATCGATTCCGCTCCGGCCGGCGAAGCGGCCCCAGCCGATGCCGCCGGTGAGCTTGAGGTCGCCATCGAGCAGGTTCTTCGTGGCGGCGAAGTACTCGCCCGAATAGACCCCGGTGCCGAGGAAGTCCTGCAGCCCCAGCGATACCGCGGGCCAGTTCGGCGCTTCCTCGATCAGCTTAAGCTTCAGGTCGAAACTGCGGTCGTAGAGCGTGGTTTCGCCCGGCCCCTGCAGCATGTCGTCGAGCACCGAATAGCGGAACGCCACCTCGAACCAGGGCAGCGCCTGGAACGCGATCGTATTGCGAAGATAGCCGCCGAAATAGGACGAGGTGACCGAGAACTGGGCGTCCGGCTGCATCTCGGCGGTCGGCATGTCGATCAGCCCAGTCATGCCGTAGAGGTTCAGGCTGGGTCGTGGCGGCGGCATTGGAACCTCGGCGCCGGCGGGGGCCGCCAACAGCAGGACCGCTGCAGCAAACGCCGCAGGCACCCGGCCGGCGGCCTGCCTTGCGGGTTGCCGTCGCACGATTCCCCGGACCACATTCCCCTCCTGGTTCCGGCAACTCTTATTTCGCGCCCTCCGGGGGAACAACGATTCTCTGGACCGGTTGCCGTGGGGCGGAAAGCGGTTGCCGACGGGCCCGCTTCCCCCCATTCTCGGCCCACGAAACCAGTCGCCCTCATGGCGGCAGCGGCCCGGAGGAAACCACCCATGCCCGCGACCTGCATCCGACTCTTGCCCGGCGGCGATCCCCGCAGCGGCATGGAGCCCTCGCACCTGACGAACCCGGAGAACTTCCTCGTCTCCGATCCCGGCGAGACCATCCACACCGCCTTCCGCAGCCGCGAGGGCAACGTGACCGCCGGGGTCTGGGAGTGCTCGCCCTGCCGCGAGGATATCAAACGCTATGGAGTCGACGAGCTCTGCACGGTAATCAGCGGCTCGGTCACCATCACCGACCGCGAGGGCCGCTCCGAGACATTCGGACCCGGCGACAGCTTCGTCATGGACCGCGACTTCTCCGGGATCTGGCACATCACCGAGACGCTGAAGAAGTTCTGGATGATCCACGAGCCGAAGGCGGCGTGAGCGGGCCGGCCGATCGCGAAGTGATGGCCGCGCCGCCGGGCGGCGGCATCGGTTTGTCCATTACATTCTTCTACTACCGTGACCTGCCCGCGGCGATGCGGTTCTACGAGGACGTGCTGGGCCTGCGCCTCGCCATCGACCAGGGCTGGTCGAAGATCTACCGGATCGCCGGCGCGGCCCATGTCGGGCTGGTGGACGAGGCGCGCGGCATGCATCGCGCGGCGCCGGAGAAGCCGGTGCAGCTCTGTCTCAGGGTGCCCGACGTGGACGCCTGGCATGCCTACGCCGCGGCGCAGGATGTCGCGGCGCTCTCTCCGGTGCGGCAGAACGCTGCGCTGGGTATCCGCGCCTTCACCTTTACCGATCCGGAGGGCTACCAGATCGAGGTGCAGACCCCGACGCGCGTGGGCGCTTGAATCCCGGGCCTCACTTCCTCGCCGCTGCCGCATCTCCGAGGGCGTGGCCGATGACCGCCGCCAGCACGATCGCGCCGCCGGCGAAGCTGGCGGTCGGCGGCAGTTCGGCGAGCATCAGCCAGGCGAGCAGGATCGCGAATGGGGTCTCGGCGGTCCCGATCAGACCCGCCTCGCTGGCCGGGATCCGCCGGGTGCCCTCGACCCACAGGACGCTCGCGATCGCGAAGGTCAGGCCGAAGGTCGCCAGCAGCGGGATGTCCCGAACCGGCACCGCGAGCGGGTCGATGACGAAAACCCCGACGGCGAAGAGCTGCAGTGCCGATACGCCGTTGGCAAGCACCGCGTCGGTGCCTCTGAAGGTGCGGATCAGCACCATGTAGACCGCGCAGCCGAAGGCCATCGCCAGGGCTACGATGTCGCCCGTGAGGCTTCCGGTGCCGAGGCCGTCGCCGAATATCACCACAACTCCTATCAGCGCCACCACCGCGGCGGCCAGCGTCCTCCTGCGCACCGGCTCCCGGATCGCGAGCCAGCCGAGCCCCGCCGCCATGAACGGCGCGGTTGCGTAGATCACCGCCACATTGGCCACGTAGGTCAGCTTGAACGCATAAATGAAGGCGAGGCTCGACAGGGCGCCGACGGTGGCGAGCAGCCAGCCTCTCCAGCCGAGCCTGATCCGCTCAGATGCCGGACGCGCCCGCCCGGCCCAGGCGGAATAGGCGACGATCAGGGCGCCGCCCACGAAGCCGCGCCAGCAGGCGATGGTCCAACCATCGGACGCGATCGCCTTGGTCAATACACCGGCGAGACTGACGACCGCCGCCGAGGCGAAGACCAGCGCGACACCGGTCAGGTGGCTGCCATCGCGGCCCGCGCGACTACTCATCGGCGCGCGCCGACTTCCAGTCGCCTGCCCTGTTCCACCAGCGGTTCGGATTGGCGCCGTCGTCGAGGCCCTTGCAGCGGCTGCGCAGCGCCTCCTGCACAGTGACCACCGGCTCGTAGTAGCTGTGCGCCGCGTAGATCGCCTCGATCACCCGGTCGAGCAGGGCGGTGTCGCGCGGCAGGAAAACGCGCAACTCGTCGACGCCAGGGCGTTTGCGGACCTCGTCCTAGGCTCCGGTCGGCGTTCCCTCGCGAGGCCGGTAGTACTCGAAACCGCCGGGGGCGCGGAACCCATTGCGGTCGGTCTTGCCATGCGCGAGCGGAGCAACCTCGGTGATCTTGCCGAAGATCCGGTCGACGTCTTCTGCGGGGGCCTGGAAGGCGACGAGAAACAGGGGCTCCATGAAAATGGGCCGGGTGTCGAGGCCGTCGCGCAGGATGTTGGCGGTCATTTCCGTCTCCTTGTCGGTGATGCGCCGAGACCGTACGGGAAGTCTGCTGACAACAGGATGTCAGCAGCGCTATGCCATAGGGGGCGCGGTGAGGAGGGCCTGCCGGTGAGCCGCTCGGTGCGCATGTTCGAGATCATCCAGCTGCTCCGCAGCGCCGGTGTGCCAATGACGGCGCAGCGGATCGCCGAGGCTCTGGAGGTCACCAAGCGAACGGTCTACCGGGATATCGGCTCGCTGCAGGCGATGCGGGTGCCGATCGTCGGCGAGGCCGGGATCGGCTATGTGATGCGGCCGGGTTTCGATCTGCCACCGCTGAACTTCACCGCCGAGGAGGTCGAGGCCATCGTCGTCGGCCTCGCCATGCTCGGGCGCACCGGCGACGCCGGTCTGCAGGCCGCCTCTGTCAGCGCCGGGCGCAAGATCGGCGCGGTGCTGCCGGGGGGAGAGGGGAAGGATCTCGCCGACTGGCCGCTCTACGCCTCGCGCTGGAACGAGGTTCCGGCGGCCGCGGTCGACATGCGGGTACTCCGCGCCGCAATCCGCGACGCCCGGAAGCTCCGGATCGCCTATCTGGATGGGGACGCCCGGCGGACCCACCGCACAGTGTGGCCCCTCGGCTTGCTCTATTACACGGAAGCCGTGGTCCTCGCAGCGTGGTGCGAGCTCAGGGAGGGCTTCCGCCACTTCCGTGCCGACCGGATCGAAGCCTGCGAGACCGCCGCCGGCCGTTTCGTTGCCGAGGCCGCCGGGCTCAGGGCGGCATGGCGGGCCGAGCACCGGTTGCCGTGATACCCCGGAACGCTATACTCGCGTCCCACCCCTGTCAGATTGACCTGGCTCCGCCTGTTCCTGTATTGTTCGCGCGCAATAGACGCCGATGACCCAAGGTCCGCCATGAACGATTTCGCCGCCCCGATCTCGGCCCAGATCTGGGACATGAAATACCGCTTGCGGAGCCCGGAGGGCGCGCCGGTCGACCGCGACGTGGCCGACACCTGGCGCCGCGTCGCCCGCGCGCTGGCGGCGGTCGAGCCCGAGGCCGCACGGGCAGAGCGCGAACGGCAGTTCTTCGAGGCGTTGCAGGGCTTCCGCTACCTGCCGGCGGGCCGGATCCTGTCGGGCGCCGGGACGGGCCGCGCGGTCACGCTCTTCAACTGCTTCGTCATGGGCACGATCCCGGACAGCCTCTCGGGCATCTTCGAGATGCTGAAGGAGGGCGCGCTGACCATGCAGCAGGGCGGCGGGATCGGCTTCGACTTCACCACCATCCGGCCGAAGGGTGCCCCGGTGGCGGGGGTGGGGGCGGATGCCTCCGGGCCCCCTCAGCTTCATGGACGTCTGGGACGCCATGTGCCGCACCATCATGTCGGCCGGCTCGCGCCGGGGCGCGATGATGGCGACGCTGCGTTGCGACCACCCCGACATCGAGGCCTTCATCGCCGCCAAGCGGGACCCCGGGCGGCTCCGGATGTTCAACCTATCGGTGCTGGCCACCGACGCCTTCATGGAAGCGGTCGAGGCCGACGGCCCCTGGGAGCTGCAGTTCGAGGGCCGCATCTTCCGCACCATCCGGGCGCGCGACCTGTGGAACCGGATCATGCGGGCGACCTACGACTACGCCGAGCCGGGTGTGATCTTCATTGATCGAATTAACCGGTCGAACAACCTGAATTACATAGAGAAAATCAGCGCTACGAATCCCTGCGGCGAGCAGCCCCTGCCGCCCTATGGCGCGTGTCTGCTGGGTTCGGTCAACCTCGCCGCCCTGGTGCGGAATCCCTTCGGGAACGGCGCTGTTGTCGACGAGGCGGAGCTTGCCGATCTCGTCGCCACGGCCATCCGCATGATGGACAACGTGGTCGACGCCTCACGCTTCCCGCTGGAGGCCCAGCGGACCGAGGCGCAGGCGAAGCGCCGGCATCGGCCTCGGGGTCACCGGGCTCGCGGATGCGCTGCTGATGACCGGGCTGCGGTACGGGTCGGACGAAGCGGTGGCGCGGACCGGGGAGTGGATGCGGGCGGTGCTGCACGCCGCCTACCGGACCTCGGTGGATCTCGCCCGCGAGAAGGGGCCGTTTCCGCTGTTCGACCGCGACCGCTTTCTCGACGGCGAGTTCGTCCGCACCCTGCCCGAGGACATCCGCGACGGCATCGCCGAGCACGGCATCCGCAACGCGCTCCTGACCTCGATCGCGCCCACGGGCACCATCTCGCTTTTCGCGGGCAACGTCTCGTCCGGCATCGAGCCGGTCTTTGCCTATGCCTATACCCGCAAGGTACTGATGCCCGACGGCAGCCGCACCGAGGAGGAGGTGGTCGACTACGCGGTGGCGAAGTTCCGCGAGAAGTTCGGCGCCGACGCGCCGCTGCCCGAGCATTTTGTCGACGCCCAGACGCTGGCGCCG
Organism: uncultured Pseudomonadota bacterium; assembly: GCA_963700775.1. Taxonomy (GTDB): domain Bacteria; phylum Pseudomonadota; class Alphaproteobacteria; order Rhodobacterales; family Rhodobacteraceae; genus Thermohalobaculum. The sequence continues at coordinate 52,067 of CAVOYU010000013.1, read as the reverse complement.
CTCGACCATGTGCGCATGCAGGCCGAGGCGCAGAAATGGGTCGACAGCTCGATCTCCAAGACCATCAACTGCCCGGCCGACATCTCGTTCGACGCTTTCAAGGACGTCTATGCCGAGGCCTACCGCACCGGCTGCAAGGGCTGCACCACCTACCGCCCGAACGCCGTTACCGGCTCGGTGCTGGAGGCGAAGCAAGCATCCGAGAAAGTCGAGACCTTGCCGGCCTCCGAGGCGCCGAGCCATCCCGGCGATGTCGTCTACATCTCCGAGCCCCTCGAGCGGCCCGAGACGCTGATGGGCCAGACCTACAAGCTGAAATGGCCCGACAGCCCGCACGCGATCTACGTCACCATGAACGACGTGGTGGTGAACGGGCGGCGGCGGCCCTTCGAAATCTTCATCAACTCGAAGAACATGGAGCACTACGCCTGGACCGTGGCGCTGACCCGGATGATCTCGGCGGTGTTTCGGCGCGGCGGCGACGTGAGCTTCGTGGTCGAGGAGCTGAAGGCGGTGTTCGACCCGCGCGGTGGGGCCTGGATGAAAGGGCGCTACGTGCCCTCGATCCTCGCCGCCATCGGGGGCGTGATCGAGCGCCACCTGATCGAGACAGGCTTCATCGAGGGGGAGGGTATGGGGCTCGCCTCCGATCCGGCCGCGCAGGCGATCGCGGTGGGCGAGAACCATGTGGTCCCCTCTGCCTGCCCGTCCTGCGGCAGCTTCAACACCGCGATCAAGGAGGGCTGTGAGGTCTGCCTCGATTGCGGTTACTCGAAATGCGAGTGAGGGTGGTTTCGCGTGTGCTCAAGGTTGAGAATCAGGTTAAGCTATTGATATCATTAGATTCCAAGTTTGAGCGGCATTTATGGTAAATGCAATCTTCACAAAGCGGCGCGGTCCGGCGCTTGCGGCGGCGGTCCGGTCAGAGGTGGCCGGCGGCATCGCCATTGCGCTGCTGGCTGGCCTGCTTGCAGGTTCCGCCACCGCACAGCAGGGCTGCCCCGCCGGCCTGGCTCGCGACCTCGCCGCCGAGTCGCCCGAATGCAGGTTGGCCGGAGAGGGGCGGCTCACTTCTGCCCTCGGCAACGGCGATGTGGATTGGCGGCTCTACCGCTGGGTCTCGACGCGCGAGGAGGTCTCGGCGCTCTACGATTCCGCGCCCTACGACCAGACCGCCGCCGCCCTATCGCCGGCCGGGCGGCCCGATGACCCGCCATTCTGGTCGGGCTGGTACAGGCTGGGCGTCGCCTGGTTCGAGACGCCCTATCTGGCGACGCACCCCGAATATGGCGAATTCCTCGTCGTCCCCGGCCGCTACGCCGGCACCGGAAGCTTCATCGAGGACCGGGTCTTCATGGCCGACCACGGGCGGGGCTGGACCGAGGTCAAGGCCGCCGGTCTCGACCCCGAGAGCGGCGAGGGCTGGGTCGAGGGATTGAAACCCTACCTGCCGCCCGGTCATGGGATCTGGAAGGGGATCATCGTCGACTACGCCACGCTCTCCGGTACGACGCGCGTCTGGCGCGACAACGACGCCAATTGCTGCCCCTCGGGCGGCGAGATCCGGTTCCAGCTGGGTGTCGCTGGCGACCCGCCGGCGCTGCGCGTTGAATCGGCGGAGTTTCTGCCCCCGGAACAGTAACCGGCAGCAGGCCGGTGCGGCCGGCGGGCAGGGCTCTCGCCCTGCCTTGTCCGAGCCGCCCTTTCGCCGCTGGCTATTGAGCCGGGGCGATCTCCCAGACGACGGTCACCGATGCCTGCACACTGATCTCACCGGCCTCCACCGGGACTGCCTCGGCGGCCATCCGGAACTGCATCCCCGCCGGCATCGGCTGCGGCCCGAAGCTGCCCCCGTCGGTGACCGACAGAACGCGCATCAGCTTCACGCCGGCCGCGCCGGTCAGCACCTCCGCCGCCCGGGTTGCGTCGGCCACGGCGGCCTTGCGCGCCTCGTCGGTCATCGCCCGGTCGTCTGCCAGGCCGAAGCCCAGCGAGTTGATTCGGTTGGCGCCCTCGGACACCAGCCGGTCAAGCACCGCGCCCAGGCCGTCGAGCGCGCGCACTGTCACCGCCACCTCGTTCACCACGCCGTAGCCGGCGATCGACGGCGCCCGCTGCGGCTGGTCCGGTGCCGGGTTCTCGTAGCGCGGATCGACCCTGAGGCCCGAGGTCTGGATGTCTCGCGCCTCGATTCCGGCCTCCTTCAGCGCCGCGATGACCCTTGCCGCGATGGCGTTGTTGGCAGCCAGAGCCTCGGCCGCCGTCACGCCCTCGGTCTCGATCCCGGCACGCACGGTGGCGAGGTCGGGTGCGGCGGCGGCCGTGCCCTGCCCGGTAACGGTCAGGGTCGCCACTGGCGGCTCGGCCAGGGCGGCGGGCGCCATCAGCGCGAGGGCGACGGCGGCGGCAAGCAGTCTCTGCATGATCGGTTCTCCTGATTGGGGTCGGGCGGTTTCCGGCGTTCACAGTCCACTGAACCGCGCCCGAGCATAGCTCCGGTCAACCCCAGAGCGAAAGAGGGCGTCCGGCCGTTGCGCCACGATCCCGGTGCGGCGCAATGCCGGGCGGAGTCGCCCGCGGAATCTTGTGATTTGCGGCTTTCGCGCGCAGTATTGCCGCCAACCGGCCGTCGCAAGGGGAATCCCGAAATGGAAGGCATCAGCGTTTTCGGCATTGCATTGATTGTCCTGGTCATCTTCGTGGTGCTCCTGGTCAGCCGCGCAGTCCGCACCATTCCGCAGGGCGAGAACTGGACCGTCGAGCGCTTCGGCCGCTATACGCGCACATTAACTCCTGGTCTCAAGTTCATGATCCCGCTTATAGAAACTGTCGGGTCTCGCCTGAACATGATGGAAACCGTGCTCGACATCGAAGGCCAGGAGGTGATCACGCGGGACAATGCCATGGTCCATGCGGACGCCATCGCGTTCTACCAGGTGATCGACGCCGCCCAGGCCGCCTACGAGGTACGCGAGCTGGAGCGCGCCCTGACCAACCTTTCGATGACGAACATCCGCACGGTGATCGGCGCCATGGATCTCGACGATGTGCTGTCAAACCGCGACATGATCAACTCTAAGCTCCTGCATGTGATCGACGACGCGGCGCATCCCTGGGGCGTCAAGGTTACTCGCGTCGAGATCAAGGATCTGCGCCCGCCTGCCGACATCGTCGAGGCGATGGGCCGCCAGATGAAGGCCGAACGCTTGAAACGCGCCGAAATCCTGCAGGCCGAGGGCGAGAAGCAGTCCGCAATCCTCAAGGCCGAGGGCTTGCGCGAGAGCCAGATCCGCGAGGCCGAGGGCCGGCGCCAGGCCGCCTTCCTCGACGCCGAGGCGCGCGAGCGATCCGCCGAGGCCGAGGCCAAGGCGACGACGATGGTGTCGGAGGCGATTGCACGCGGCGACGTGCAGGCGCTCAACTACTTCGTGGCGCAGAAGTATGTCGAGAGCTTGCGCGACATCGCCGCCTCACCTAACTCCAAGACAGTGCTGATCCCGCTCGAGGCCGCCGGAATCGCCGGCGCGGTCGCGGGCGTGGCCGAGCTGACCAAGGCGCTGGGCGGCAAGGCGCAGCAGTAGCCGGGAGAGAGGAGGTCGCGATGGGTCTCGATCTGTTCGCCTTCCTGAACGGGGCGTCGCCCTGGTGGTGGATCGCGCTCGCGCTGGGGCTTGGCGCGGTAGAGATCGTCGTTCTGACCTATTTCATGCTGTGGCTGGGGCTGGCGTCGCTCACGGTCGGCATAATGATGATGCTGTTCCCGGCGATGCCGGGCACCAGCCAGATGGCGTCCTTCTCGCTGCTGGCGATCCTCTACACCGCGATCGGCTGGGCCTGGGTGCGCCGCCGGCAGGCGCGCGACGAGCATCCGGGACTGAACCGGCGTTCGGCCGCGATGGTCGGCCGCCAGGCGGTGGTGACCGGCGATTTTGCCGCCGGCATTGGCTGGGTCGAGGTTGACGGCGTGCGCTGGCGCGCGCGGCTGGCCGACGGAAGCGAGCCGCCGCCTGCGGGCACCACCATGGCGGTGTCGGACGCCGAGGGCATGACCCTCGTGGTGGCGCCAGCCGCCTAGTCACGCGTCGGCAGGTTGAGGGTGGATGGCGGCCGACGCGGGGTGGCCGCCAGGAAATGCGAAGCGGCGGGCTGTCCAGGCGGCCCGCGGAAGGGGTGGTCGATTGCGGTTCCGGGCACTCGGAGCGATGACGGGCTTCGTGCTGGCCTTTGCCGGCGCGCTGGCGGCGTCCGCGCCGTCCGCCGCTGCGGCAGGGCAAAAACCTGCCTGCGGTCAGTTCTATACTGTCAAGAGCGGCGACACCCTCACCGACCTGGCCTGGCAGGCTCTCGGCTCGGGCGATTACAAGCCGCTGTTCTCCGCCAATACCGACGTGCTGAACGACAGCACCGGGCTGGTCCCCGGCACCGAGCTCTGGATTCCCTGCCACCGCAAGGGCCCGCAGACCCGACGCCAGGCGCTCGCCGAGCGCGATGCCAAGGCGAAGGCTGATGCCGCCACGGCGAAAGCCGAGGCCGAGGCCGAGGCCGCGGCGCCGCGATCCGACCAGGGGCTGCTCATCGTCACCGGCACGGATTTCGCGCCCTTCGCCCACGAGGCGCTGCCGGGCGGCGGCATGATCACCGAGCTCGTGCGCCTCGCGGTCAAGAAGGAGCAGCCCGGCAAGCCGGCGGAAATCACCTTCGTGTCCGACTGGACCGCCCATGCGGGCCTTTTGGAGAAGGGCGAGTTCGAGCTTGCGTTCCCCTGGTACAAGCCCGACTGCACCCGCGCCGACCGGCTGGGCGACGACATGCGCGCCCGCTGCGAGAAGTTCGATTTCTCGGCACCCTTCTTCGAGCTCTGGATGGCTTACTATGTCCGCGCCGGGGACCCTCTGGTCTCCGCCCAGAGCTATGCGGCACTGGCAGGCAGGCGCATCTGCCGCCCGGCCGGCTACTTCACGTTCGACCTCGATCAGCAGGATCTCCGCGAGCCCGCGGTGACCCGCATTTTCCCGCCCTCGGCCGAGGATTGCTTCGCGCTGCTCGAACGCGGCGACGCCGATGTGGTGACGCTCGCCAGTAACGCGGCCGCCCCGGAAATCGCGCGGCTCGGTCTCGACGGCCGTGTGACCGAGGTCCCGGCGCTGGCGTCATCGCAGACTCTGCATGTGGTCGCGGCGAAGTCGAACCCCCGGGGCCAGGACGAGCTGGCGCTGGTCAATGCCGGGCTCGCCGAGCTGCAGAGCTCCGGCCTCTGGTTCGAGGTGGTCTCGCGCCAGCTCGGCGCCTTCGGTCTCGGGATCAGGTAGGGCCGGAATCACCCGGTCCGGCCGCGCACCATCCGCTCGAGCTCGAACAGCTCCGGGTCGTCGATGCCGAGGTCCCTGAGATGGGACGCGGTGTTGAACAGATAGTCCCGGTTGCTCCCGGTCGGCCCTTCGGATTCGCAGATGATCGCCGCCTGATCTTCCAGGCTCATGCCGCCCGCGTACTGCGGATGGGTACGATCGACGATGTAGCAGATCGCCTCCACCCGATCACCCTCGCCGGGCGAGGCGCCCTCGCCGGGGCAAAGCAGGGTTACCTGGTGGCTGACCTCGAAATAGGCACGCGACACCAGCTCGCGTTCGGCCAGGTAGTGGCGCACCTCGTCGGCTCGCTCCGGGCCGATCCTGAGCGCCATGCCGGTGCAGCCATGGCCGGGCTTCCAGTCCAGCCCCAGCACCAGCCCCGGCCGCTCGGGCGTGCCGCGATAGTGCACCGAGATCAGCGCAAAGGCGCGCCGGTAGTCCGGCAACCGCGCCAGCCTGGCTTCGGCGATGTCGAAGCCAGGCCGCCACATCAGCGAGCCGTAGCCGAACACCCAGAAGCCGCCATCGTCGCGCACCGCGCCTGACCTCGCACCTTTCGCCGGGCTTGCCCCCGGCGCCCGCAATCCCCACACTCCTCGGACCGACCTCGTATATCCGTAGGCAATGGGGCGGCAAGGGGAGCTGCGCAAGGAATGCGGCTGTTGCGACTGTTTTCCGGTGCCCTGGTGCTCGGCGCCCTCGGCTGGTCCGGCTGGTGGTATGCGCTGGCCCACGGTCAGGAGTTGGCGCTCGACCACTGGTTCGCCAATCGCAGCCGGGCGGGCTGGCAGGCCGAGCATGACGGCGTCGCCCTGACCGGCTTCCCGTTCCGGCTGACGCGCGAGATCGGCGGCATCCAGCTCGCCGATCCGAAGACCGGCTGGGCCTGGGCCGCGCCCTGGTTCCGGATCGACAGCGAGACTTTCAAGCCGAACCGCTTCGACGTCACCTGGCCCGACCGGCAGTCGGTCGCCGTCCCCGGCGAGCGCGCCGAGGTCGCCTCTACCTCCATGACCGCCTCGCTCGAGCTCCGGCCCGAGCGGGCGCTGGGACTGGTGCGCGCGGCGGCCGACATGGCGGGGCTCGATGTCCGGTCCCAGGCGGGCTGGACCGCCCGCGCCGGAACCCTCGATGCCGAGGTCGCCGAGCGGGTCAATGATCCCGGCTACGACATCCGCTTCCGGGCCGAGAAGGTGCTGCTGCCGAAGCCGGTGCTGAAGCGGATCGACCCGCTGGGCCTGGTAAGCGCCGAGGTCGAGCGTCTGAACCTCGACGGCTCGGCGGTGTTCGCGGCGCCGCTCGACCGGTACACGATCGAGGACGGCCGGCTGGCGCTGCGTCAGGCCCGGATCCGCCGCGCCGACCTGCAATGGGGCGAGATGCGGCTGCAGGCGAAAGGCGACATCGACATCGATCGCAAGGGCTACCCGATGGGCGACCTCGACGTGACCGCCGTGCACTGGCGCGAGATCATCGCGCTCGCCAAGCGCTCCGGCGCGATCGGCCACGACATGGCTGGAACCCTGACCACCGCGCTCGAGGTCGTGGCAATGCTTGGCGGCGACCGCGACAAGCTCGACGCGACCTTCAGCTTCCGGGACGGCCAGGTCTGGCTTGGGCCGATCCCCCTCGGCAGCGCGCCCCGGCTGGCGCCGCCCGAGGGGTAGGCGAGGGATAGGCCGGTCCCGCAGGATCTTGCCGCCCCCGGCTTTGTCGGAAACAATGCGCGCCCGTGACGATCACCCTCATCCCCGGAGACCCCCGCCAGCATGGACCGGATCGACCTTGTCTGCCTCTGCATGCAATACGACCTGAAGGAGATGTACGGCGCCGGGTTTGCCGGGCATCCATGGATCAGGCTGGTCTTCCCGGACGAGGTGAGCGACCCGGCGGCGATCCGCCATGCCCTGGCGTTCCGACCGGCGCCGGATGCCTTTGACGCCTATCCGAACCTTAAGCTCGTCTGCGGCGGCGGCGCCGGGGTTGACGCGCTCCTGGCCCATCCGGGCCTCAGGCCCGAGATCGCGCTCACCCGCATGGTCAATCCCGAGCAGGCCCGGATGATGGCCACATTTGCCCTCTGGTACATCACCGGCTGGCAGCGCCGGATGTGGGACTACGCCGCCCAGCAGAGAGTTGAGGTCTGGAACACGGTCAACCTCGTCACCCCGGCCGAGTTTCCGGTCGGCCTGCTCGGCTTCGGCAACATGGCCCGGCCGCTGGCGCAGGCCCTGACTGCGCTCGGCTATCCGGTCACTGCCTTTGCGGGCAGCCCCCGCGACGGGGGCGACGTCCGGATCGTCACAGGGCCGGAGGGGCTGGCCGAGATTGCGCGGGGCTCGCGGGCGGTGGTCAACCTGCTGCCGTTGACGGAGGCGACCCGCGGCATCCTTTCGGCGGGATTCCTCGACGCCATGCGCGACGACGCGATGCTGATCCAACTCGGCCGCGGCGGCCATCTGGTCGAGGCCGACCTGCTCGCCGCGCTCGACCGGGGCCGCCCGGCGATGGCGGCGCTGGACGTGATGGCGACCGAGCCCTTGCCCGCCGGACATCCCTTCTGGCATCACCCGCATGTCATGCTCACCCCTCATGTGGCGAGCGAATCCGACGCAGCGACCGCGGCCCGCATCATCGCCGAGAGCATCCTCGCCTTCGAGCGCGGCGAGCGGCCTGCTGGCCTCGTCGACCGCGACCGCGGCTATTGACCCCCGACCGGAGCCCGCCCCATGCCCGGACTCTCCGAGACCTCCACTCACGACGCCGAGACCGACGCCCGCAACGCCGATTTGAAGATCTACGTCAACGGCCGGATCGTGCACCGGTCCGAGGCCGTGGTCTCGGTCTACGATTCCGGCTTCCTGCTCGGCGATGGGGTCTGGGAGGGGATCCGGCTCTACAATGGCAAGTGGGCGTTCCTCGACGCCCATCTCGACAGGCTGTTCGAGGCGGCGAAGGCGATCGACCTGAAGATCGGCATGGACAAGGCCGGAGTGAAGGCGGCGCTGGAGGCGACCGCCGCCGCGAACGGCATGACCGAGAACGTCCACGCCCGGCTGATGGTCACCCGCGGCGTGAAGGCGAAGCCGTTCCAGGATCCGCGGCTGTCGAAATCCGGCCCGACCATGGTCATCATCATGGAGCACTCGGCACCCTCGGAGAAGACATTCCGCCGCGGAATCCGGCTGGCGACGGTGCCGCATCTGCGCGGCCTGCCGATGACGCAGGATCCGAAACTCAACTCGCATTCGAAGCTTAACTGCATCCTGGCCGGAATCGCCGCCCAGAAGGCCGGCGCCGACGAGGCGCTGATGCTTGACGTGCACGGCTTCGTCAACACCACCAACTCGTGCAACTTCTTCATCGTGCGCCGGGGCGAGGTGTGGACCTCGACGGGAGACTATTGCATGCCGGGCATCACCCGCGCGAATGTGGTCCGGCTCTGCCGCGGCAGCGGCATCCCGGTGTTCGAGAAGAACTTCTCGCTGGTCGAGACCTATGGCGCCGAGGAAGCTTTCATCACCGGTACCTTCGGCGCCCAGACGCCGGTGGTGGAGATCGACGGGCGGCGGATCAGCGACGGGCCAGGCCCGGTGACATTGCGCATCCGCGCGCTCTACAAGGCGCTGGTGACGGCGGACACCGCGTGACGCCGTAAGCGCCAAGCGGGTCGGGCAGTGGAGGTCTACGGGATGGCTTATCCGGTTCCTGCCAACGAAGCCGAGCGCAATGCTGCGCTGGGCCATTACGCTATCCTCGATACCGCCCCGGAGGTCACCTTCGACGAAGTCGGGGAGCTGGCGGCGCAGCTCTGCGGCTGCGCGATCTCTTACATCGCCTTTGCCGACAACGACCGGTTCTGGTTCAAGCAACGTTACGGCTTGCCACCCGATATGGCGAGTTGTCCGCGCGAGCTGTCCTTCTGCCAGCTTACAATCTGCGGCACCGAGATGGTGCTGGCGCCCGACCTGACGACCGACGAGCGTTACCGGGACGCCCACTTCGTCGTGAACGAGCCGCATCTGAAATTCTATTGCGGGTTACCGCTGATCAACCCGGAGGGTTATGCCCTGGGGACGCTTTGCGTCATGGATTTCGAACCGCGCAACCTCACCTTCGACCAGCAGGAGGCGTTGCGGCGCCTGTCGCGCCAGGTGGTCGGGCAACTCGAGCTCAGGCGCAAGCTGATCGAACTCGACCGGGCGATGCACGATCTCGAGGAAGCGCGCGAATCGATTGCCGCGGAGAAGGCGCGATCGGACGAACTCCTGAGCAACATCTTGCCCGAGAGCATCGCCGCCGAGCTGAAGGAAAACGGCAAGGTGGCGCCCCGGCACTTCCCCGCGGTGACCGTCCTGTTCTCGGATTTCCGCAACTTCACCGGGCTGACCGAGCGCACCGAGCCCGCGGCGCTGGTCGGGTTGCTCGACCAGTATTTCTGCGCCTTCGATGACATTGTCGCCGAGCATGGTTTGGAGAAGATCAAGACCGTGGGCGATGCCTATATGGCGGTGGCTGGCGCCCCGGAGCCCGGCCGCCTGCATGCCCTCGATGCCTGCCTGGCGGCGCAGGCGATGCTGGGCGCGGTCGAGCGGCTCCGCGCCCAACGCGAGAAAGTGCGGCTGCCGGCACTCGACATCCGAATCGGTGTCCATTCCGGGCCGATCATGGCCGGGGTCGTTGGTCGGCGGAAGTTTACCTATGATATCTGGGGCGACACGGTGAACATCGCGGCCCGGCTGGAGACCGGCAGCGAGCCGAACCGGGTCAATGTCTCGGAGCAGGTCTGGAACCAGGTGAAAACGCTGTTCGACGCGACGCCACGCGGCACCATCGAGATGCACAACAAGGCACCACTGCCGATGTACTTCCTCGATCGGCTGAAACCCGAATTCTCGCGAGATTCATCCGGACGGCAGGCGAACGACGCCTTCGCTGCCGCGCGCGAACGCATGGCCACCGGGTTCTCGGGTTGGGGCAGACCAGCCTGACGCCAGACCGCCCCGACAATCCCTTTCATCAGGTTCGCGGAAGCTGCCCCGGCACCCGCGCCGGCAGCGAGGCAGCGGCATTCTGCGGCGCATCGTCACTCCAGCTCCGGTCGGCGCCGGGCCGGCGCTCGTAGGCGAAGCCGTCCAGCCGGGTCGCGATCATGAAAGAATTGGAAAGGATGCCAAGCATGGGTTCAACTCCGGTTTGAAGGTATATCTGCCGATAATATAGGGTCATTTGACCGTTCGCGGAGAATCAGAAATAATTCCCATATGTAATCAGAGGTTACATATGGCCATCGCCGCCCTTCCACCGCTTGCCGCACTGCGCGCCTTCGAGGCCACGGCGCGGCATCTCAGCTTCAGCGCCGCCGGGCGCGAGCTTAATGTCACCCATGTGGCCGTGGGCCAGCAGGTGCGCCGGCTGGAGGCGCATCTCGGCGCGGTGCTGGTGATGCGCAACGGCCGGCGGATCGAGCTGACGGCTGACGGGGCACGCCTCGCCGACCGTCTGGTCGAGGGTTTCGATCTGGTCCGCGCCGCGCTGGCCGAGTTCGCCGCCACCGACAGCCAGCGCCCGCTCCGGGTCACCATCACGCCGATGCTCGCCGCCACCTGGCTGATGCCGCGCCTGGCGGAGTTCCGCGCCGAATGCCCGGAGACCGAACTGATGCTGAATCCGTCGCCCGAGGTGATCGACCTCCGGCGCGAGGACTACGACCTTGCCATCCGCTTCGGCTCCGGAGACTGGCCGGGGCTGGAGGCGGAGCCTTTCCTGCCCTCGGGCTTCGTGGTGGTGGCCGCGCCCGGGCTGGTCAAGGACGCCCGGATCGCCGAACCGGCGGACCTGGCGCGGCTGCCCTGGCTGCAGCAGGTCGGCAGCGACGAGTTCGACGTATGGCTCGCCGCTCATGACGTGCGCATCACCGGCAAGCACGACGTCACCCACCTGCCGGGCTACATGATCCTGCCCGCGGCGCGGGACGGGCAGGGGGTGGCGCTGACCTCGAACGTGCTGGTCGAGGAGGATTTTCGCGCCGGCAGGCTGGTCTGCCTGTTCGAGGACGCAGATTATCGCGGCAGCCGCACCGGCTACTACCTTGTCCGCCGCCCCGGCCCGGTACGCGAGCCGCTGAGGCGCTTCATCTGGTGGCTGAAGCGGGCGGCGGGGGCGCCGCCGGCCGGGCGTTCCTGAACCGGCGACCTTTCATCCCGGCTGCGGTCATGCGCAACCCGCGCACCGGTCGCGCTGCATTCAAGATGGCTGACGAAGGGCGGCCCCATCACCGCTCCTTCACATAGGGCGTCCCCAGCGCCTTCGGCGGCACGGCGCGGCCGAAGAAGCCGGCCAGCAGCACCACGGTGGCGATATAGGGCAGCACCAGGATCAGCTCGACCGGGATCTCGCCCACCACCGGCAACTCGACGCTCTGAAGCCGAGCCGCCGCCGCCTCGAGGAAACCGAAGATCAGGCAGGCGAGCAGCACCGGCCAGGGTCGCCACTTGCCGAAGATCATTGCCGCCAGCGCGATGTAGCCCTTGCCGGCGCTCATCTCGCGCACGAAGCCCCCGCCATGGGCGATCGAGAGATAGGCCCCCGCCACGCCGCACAGCGCCCCGGCGATCAGCACCCCCCGGTAGCGCAGCCAGGTGACCGAGAGGCCGGCGCTGTCCACCGCTTCGGGCTTCTCGCCGACCGCCCGGAGCCTGAGCCCGAAGGTGGTGCGGAACAGCAGCCAAGCCACGGCGGGCACCGCGAGGACGGCGAGATAGACCAGCAGGTTGTGGCCGCTGACCAGCTCGCCATAGAGCGGCCCCAGCACCGGCACGCCGGACAACGCCTCGGCGCCCGGAAGCCTGATTGGCGGGAACCGTTCCGTCTGGGCCAGCGGCGGCGTCTGGCCGCCCTGGCGGAAGAGCGCGATCCCCACCACCACGGTCGCGCCCGAGGCGAGGAAGTTCACCGCCACCCCGCTGATGATCTGGTCGCCCCTGTGGGTGATGCAGGCGAAGCCGTGCAGGAGCGCCATCGCCATCGAAACCCCGATGGCCGCCATCAGCCCCAGCGCCGGCGCACCGGTCAGCGAGGCGACCGCCGCGGCGGCGAAGGCGCCGGCCAGCAGCTTGCCCTCGAGACCTATGTCGATGATGCCGCTGCGCTCGGAGACCAGCCCGGCCATGGCGCAGAGGATCAGCGGCGCGGCGAAGCGCAGCGTGCCGTCCATGAGGCGCAGGAAGTCGACCCAGGTCTCAGCCATCCGACGCTCCGCGAACCGCGGCAAAGACCCGTCCGACGAGCGGCGAAAGCATGAAGGCCAGCGCGCCCGAGAACAGGATGATCAGCCCCTGGATCAGCAGCACCATCTCGCGGGTGATGGTGGTGAACTCGAAGTCGAGCTCGGCCCCGCCCTGGAACAGCGCCCCGAACAGCAGGCTCGCCAGCACGATGCCGACGGGATGGTTGCGCCCCATCAGTGCCACCGCGATGCCGGTGAAACCGTAGCCGGAAGTGAAGTTCAGCAGCAGCTTGTGCTGCACGCCCAGGATCTCGTTCAGCGCCATCATTCCGGCCATGCCGCCGGAAAGCGCCATCGCCGCCACCACCATGCGCCGGACCGGGATGCCGGCATAGACGGCCGCCGGCTCGGATTGTCCCATGGTCCGCAGCGCGTAGCCGAAGCGGGTGCGCCAGATCAGCACCCAGACGCCGAAGCAACACAGGAGGGCGATGACGAAGGAGAGGTTCAGCGGCGAGCGGGCGACCTGAAAGCCGAGGCCATTTAACATGTCGTGGATGAAGGGCAGCCAGGCGCCCTCGGCGAAGTCGCGGGTCTGCGGCGACTGCTGGCCGCGGCGCATCAGCGGGCCGGAGAGCAGGGCAACCATCAGCCCGGCGGCGATGAAGTTGAACATGATGGTTGTGATTACGATGTGGCTGCCGCGATAGGCCTGCAGATAGCCGGGGATGAGTGCCCAGCCGGCCCCGAACAGCGCCGCGGCGCCGATCGCCACCAGCGCCACCAGCGGGCCCGGCAGGAACGGGTCGAGCGCGAGACAGACCAGCGCCACCCCCAGGCCCCCCAGCGCCGCCTGCCCCTCGCCGCCGATGTTGAACAGCATGGCGTGGAAGGCGATCGAGACCGCAAGCCCGGTGAAGATGAAGTTGGTGGTGTAGTAGAGCGTGTAGCCGAGCCCGCCCGGATAGACGAAGGCGCCCTTGAGCATCACCGTCAGCGCCTCGGCCGGGCTCTCGCCCAGAAGCGCGATCACCACCCCGGAGACGCCGAGTGCCAGGGTGATGTTGAGCACCGGGATCAGCCCGATCTCGGCCCAGCGGGGCAGGGGGGTCATGCGCGTACCTCCCGCTGGGGTATCGGTTCGCAGCCGCATGGCTGCCCCCTCTCCCCATCTCTCCCCCACGAGGGGGGAGGGAGGCGCCTTGTGGGCGGGTTCCACGAGGGTTGGCCGACGCTGGGTTCACGCTCGTGCGGCCGGACCGTGCGCCCCCCTCCCCCCTCGTGGGGGAGAGATGGGGAGAGGGCGGCGCCGCAGGCGCTCCGCAGCATCTCCGCCCCGCTCACGCCGCCGCCCCTTCCGCCACGCCGGCCATCATGAGTCCCAGCCGCTGCCGGTCGGCGCCCGAGCGCGGGATGGTGCCCACCACCCGGCCGGCATTCATCACCATGATCCGGTCCGCCAAGGCCAGGATCTCGTCGAGCTCGACCGAAACCAGGAGCACCGCGCAGCCGTCCCGCTTCAGCGCCGCGAGCTGGCTGTTTATGAACTCGATCGCCCCGATATCGACGCCCCGGGTCGGCTGGCCGACCAGCAGCACCTTCGGCCCGACCTCGATCTCGCGGGCCAGCACCAGCTTCTGCTGGTTGCCGCCGGAGAAGCCGCGCGCCTTCAAGCGGGGGTTCGGAGGTCGGACATCAAAGCGCTCCATCAGCCGGGCGCAGAGCCCCCGCATGGCGGCGGGGCTGATCAGCCGCCCCGAACCCGCCCTCGGCCCCTGGTGGTGCCCCAGCACCGCGTTCTCCGCCGCTTCGAACTCGAGGACCAGCCCCCGAAGGTGGCGGTCCTCGGGCACATGGGCGAGGCCGAGGCGGCGCATCTCGGCGGCATCCGCCGGATGCGCCCGGTCGACCGTGCGCCCGCCGATGCGGATCGCGCCTTCCTGCACCGGCTCGATACCCGCGAGCAGGTTCAGAAGCTCGGACTGGCCGTTGCCGGTGACCCCGGCGACGCCGAGGATCTCGCCCTCGCGGAGCTCAAGCGACACCCCGTCGAGCCGCTTCACCCCGGCGCCGTCGCGCCAGCCGAGGCCCTCGGCCGCCAGAGCCACATCGCCCGGCGCAGCCACGGCAGCGGGGGCTTCGAGGAACACCTTGCGCCCGACCATCAGCTCGGCCAGCTCCTCGCGGGTGGTCCCGGAGGTCTTGCGGTGGCCCACCACCTTGCCCCGCCGCATGACGGTGACGTTGTCGGTCACCGCCATGATCTCCTGCAGCTTGTGGGTGATCAGCAGGATCGTCACCCCGTCGGCCCTGAGCGCGCGCAGGATGTCGAACAGCCGGTCGGTCTCGTCCGGGGTCAGCACGCCGGTCGGCTCGTCGAGGATCAGGATCCGCGCCCCGCGCCGCAGCGCCTTCAGGATCTCGACCCGCTGCTGGAGGCCGACCGGCAGGTCCTCGACCAGCGCATCGGGGTCGACTTCCAGCCCGTGCTCGCGGCTCAGCCGCTCCAGCTCCGCCCATGTCGCCGCGATGCCGTCCTTGAGCATCATTCCGCCTTCGGCACCCAGCATCACATTCTCGACCACGGTGAAGGGCGGCACCAGCATGAAGTGCTGGTGCACCATGCCGATGCCTAGCGCGATGGCGTCCGCGGAGCGGCGGATCTCGGCCCGCTGCCCGCCGATCTCGATGGTGCCGGAGTCGGCTGCGTAGAAGCCGTAGAGGATGCTGACCAGCGTCGACTTGCCAGCCCCGTTCTCGCCGATGATGCCGTGAATCGTGCCGGGCGCGACGTCGATGTCGACGTCGTCATTGGCCAGCACCGCTCCGAAGCGCTTGGTGACGCCGGAGAGACGGACCGCAGCGTTCGTCATGTCCGGCCGCCGCCAGCCCGCCACCACAGCCTCGGCCCTGGGCCGGACCGGCGAAGTGGCGCGATGCCCCGGGTCGAGCCCGGGGCATCGGTGTCGGTTCCACCCCTGCGCATCTTAGAACGGGCAGGCCTGATCGTCCTCGTAGTTGTGGACCTTGATGGCCCCCGAGATGATGTCGGCCTTTGCCTTCTCGACCGCCGCTTTCACATCGGCGCTCACCAGGGCGGCATTGTGCTCGTCCTGCGCCCAGTCGACGCCCTCCTCGGCGAGCCCCAGGGTCACCACGCCCGAGGTGAACGTGCCGTCCATGGCGTCCTTCATGGTCTGGTAGGCGGCCACGTCGACCCGCTTCAGCATCGAGGTCAGCACATGGCCGGGGGCCAGCCCGTTCTGGTTCGAGTCGACGCCGATGGCGAGCTTGCCCGCGTCCGCCGCCGCCCGGATCACGCCGAGGCCGGTGCCGCCGGCCGCGTGGTAGATCACGTCGGCGCCGCGGTCGATCTGGCTCTGGGTCAGCTCGGCGCCCTTGGCCGGGTCGTTCCAGGCGGTGGGGGTGGTGCCGGTCATGTTCTGCAGCACCTCGGTGCCGGCCTTGGCCTCCTTGGCGCCCTGCACGTAGCCGCAGGCGAACTTGCGGATCAGCGGGATGTCCATGCCGCCGACGAAGCCGACCTTGCCGGTGCCGGAGGTCAGTGCCGCGGCGACGCCGACCAGGTAGCTGCCCTCGTGCTCCTTGAAGGCGTACTGCCGCAGGTTCGGCCGGTCGAGCCAGTTCACGTCGATGATCGCGAACTGCCGGTCCGGGTTCTCGGCGGCGACCTTGTCGATCGCGTCGGCCTGGGCGAAGCCGACGCCCAGCACCACGGTGGCGCCGCGCTCGACCATGCGCCGGATCGCCTGCTCGCGCTGGGTCTCGTTGGTGACCTCGAACTCCATCACCTCGACCCCGGTCTCGTCCGAGAACTTCTTGATCCCGTTCCAGACGCCCTCGTTGAACGACTTGTCGAACTTGCCGCCCATGTCGAAGACGACCGCGGGCTTGAAGTCCGCCGCCTGGGCCACGGTTGCGAATACGGCGAGCGCCGCTCCGGCGATCAGATGTTTCAGATGCATCGATTTTCTCCCTTTGATCGGCGGCAGCGCCGCCAGCTCGTTATCGCTCCCGCCGACAGCCGGCGGGTTTCGTTGTCAGCTCTTCAGCCCGATCTCCCTCAGCCGCTCGTTCAGGTAGTCCTCGGCCGTCGTGCCCGGCTTCAGCACCACCTCGGGCCGGGGGTGGAGGAACATCGGCATCGAGAAACGGGCGCCACTCTCGGCCCGCCCGGGGTTGACCACCCGGTGCACGGTCGAGGGGAAATAGCCGCCCGAGGCCATCTCCAGCATGTCGCCGCAGTTGATCGCGATCATGCCGGGATCGCAGGGCACCGCGTGCCAGTTGCCTGCCGTGTCCCTTGCCTCCAGCCCCGGCGCCGAGCCGGCCAGCAGCACGGTGATCAGGTTTATGTCGCCATGGGCCGCCGCGCGCACGGCGCCCGGCTCGGGCGGCTCGTCCAGCGGCGGGTAGTGCAGGATGCGGAGCAGGTTCTGCTTGGAGCCAGCGAGCATCGAGGGCAGCGGTTCCGAGAGGCGCGCGGTCACTTCGGCCGGCGCCTCGGCCTGGATCCACTTCAGAAGCGCCGTGCCGATCGCCACCAGGTCGGCATAGAGCTTGCGGGTCATCACCTCGAGCTCCGGCGGCACCGGGCCGTCCGGGTAGACGTGGTAGAACTCCTTCAGGTCCTTGGCCTTCGCCCCCTTGGCATTCTCCGAGCGGAACGGAAAGAACCCGGCCTGGGTCTCGTGTGCGGTGAACCGGTGCTTGTCGTCGGAGTTGAAGAACCGCCCCCAGGCCGCATAGGCCTCGGCGATCCGCTCCGGCCCGATCGGGTGGCCGGTCAGCACCGCAAAGCCCGTTTCGCGCAGGGACCGGGTAAAGGCCGCCGGGGCGTCCGGCGCGGTGAAGCTGACAGTCTGGATGTCGAAGCTGGCGGTCATCAGGGCCTCGCCTGGGTTCGGGCCACTTTAGCGCAGGGCGCTGCCGCGGCAAGCGTCCGCTGTGGCGATCGTCTCGAGGAAGCGCGCCTTCACCGCGGCCAGATCGGCGTCGAGGCAGACCCGCACCTTCGGCGCCCCCTTGCCTCCGGCCCGTCTGGTCCCGAAGCGTGTCCGCCCCGCCGCCTCGCCCTCCAGCGTTACCGTCACTGGCGCTTCGCGCACCTTGAAAAGGCCGGGGTCGGTGATCTCGACCAGCGCGGTCGGGTCGTGCATGTGGCAGCCCTCGAGCCCATGCCGCTCGGCGTGGAAGCGGAAGTAGAACTGCACCGCGCGGTTCAGGAAGCCGCCGATCACCGGCGAGGCCGCGGCCAGTGCCGCGAAGTCGGCGGCGGAGCAGTTCACCCGTTCGGTCACGTCGAGCCCCATCAGTGTCACCGGCCAGTCGGCGCCGAAGACAGCCGCGGCGGCGTGGGGGTCGTTCCAGATATTGGCCTCGGCATGTTCGTTGACATTGCCCGGGCATTCCACCGCGCCGCCCATCACGACCACCCGGTCAACATTGTGCTGGATCGCCGGGTCGAGCCTGAGCGCTTCGGCCAGGTTGGTCAGCGGCCCGATGGCGCAGACCGTGACCTCGCCCGGATGGGCGGCGGTCAGGTCGCACAGGAACCGCGCCGCCGGGCGCGGGTCGGGCTTTCCGGCCGGTGTCTCCGGCGCGACGTCGCCGAAGCCCTCGACCCCGTGGACGAAGTCCGGATGGGGCGGCAGGGGCTGGACGAGCGGCTTGCCTGCCCCTTCGGCGACGGGGATGCGCAAGCCGGTCATCTCGGCCAGGCGGAGCGCGTTTCTGGTTGCGGTGGCGACCGGGACATTGCCGAAGACCGTCGTCAGACCGACGAGGTCGAGCCCCGGATGGGCGGCGGCATAGAAGATCGCCATCGCGTCGTCGATGCCCGGATCGGTGTCGATGATCAGCCGTTGCGCGCTCATCCGCCCCGCTCCCTCAGGAATTCCGTCACTTCGTCCGCGGCCGGGATACCGTCGGAGGCGCCCGGCCGGGTTACCTTGATCGCGGCGGCGGCCGTGGCGCGACGTAGCGCCGCCTCGGGCGCCGCCCCCGCATCGCGGGCGGCGAGGAAGTAGCCGAGGAAGCAGTCGCCGGCGCCGGTGGTGTCGACGGGCGTCACCGGGAACGCCGGAACCTCGGTCACGCCGCCGCCCGCCCGGTGGCGGGCGCCGCGACCGCCGAGAGTGACCAGCAGTTCCGGCACCGGCAGGGCCTCGGCGGCCATGCCCATATGGGCGGCGAGCTGGGTCGCCTCGACCTCGTTCATCGCCAGCAGGTCGACCGATCCCAGCAGGGCCGCAGTGACCTCCGGGTCGAAGGGGGCGGCGGCGTAGGCGGTGCGCAGCCCGCGCGCCCGCGCCATCGCGAAAGCCTCGGCAACCAGGTTGGTCTCGTTCTGGGCCAGGAGCCAGTCGCCGGGCTTCGTGCCCGCGAGAGCCGCCTCGATCTGCGCCGGGGTCAGCGCGTGATTGGCGCCGCTGTGGATTACGATAGCGTTCTCGGCCGCATCGTCGACCAGCACCACCGCGTGCCCGGTCGCCACCTTGACGGTCGCGATGCCGCCGACATCGATCCCCGCCGCCGCCAGCCTGGGTGGAATCCAGCCGCCGTCGGGGCCGACCGCGCCCACATGGATCACCCGCGCCCCGGCACGCGCCGCCGCCAGCGACTGGTTGGCACCCTTGCCGCCGAGACCGGGAGCATAGCCGGTGTCGATCACCGTTTCACCCGCTCCCGGCAGCCGGGCCACCCGGTGCACATGGTCGATGTTGATCGAGCCGAGATTGACGATGCTCATGGCAAGCGCTCCGTCGCCTGTCAGCCCTGGTTGCGGTCGGCCAATTGGACCGCCTCCATGAAAGCCGCCAGCAGCCCTGGGTCAAGTGCGCCGTCGACGCGCACCCCGGTGCAGAGGTCGACCCCGAAAGGCCTGACCCGCCGGATCGCCTCGCCGACATTCAGCGGCGTCAGCCCGCCCGCAAGGAACACCGGCAGCGGCGAGCGGCGCACGAACTCGGCGCTGACCCGCCAGTCATGCACGCGGCCGGTGCCGCCGAGCTCACGTGCCGCAGGACGGCCGGAGTCGAGCAGGAAGGCGGTTGCGTGGGGTGAATAGGCGTCGATCAGGTCCAGCGCCTCGTCATCCTCCACATGCACGACCTGGATCCGCCCCAGCCCCGGCGCCGTGGCGGCCAGACCCGCCAGCGCGTCGGGTGCGACATGGCTGACGATCTGCACGGCGCGCACGCCCACCCGCGCCGCATGCTCGGCAATGCCCGTGGCGGTCTCCTCGGCGGTCAGCAGCACCGGATTTGCCCACGGTGCCGTCTCGGCCGCGATTTTTGCAGCCTCGCGATCGCCGATCGGACCGGGGCCGGTCGGCATCGGCCCCACCAGACCCAGCAGGTCAGCCCCCGCCCGCGCGGCCAGCGCCGCTTCCTCGGGCGAGGCGATGCAGCAGATCTTGACCCTGGTGCGGGGGGCCATGACGCCTCCGGGCGTTTGCGGGGCAGGCGGGAATCGGCGGCCTGACCCCGATCTTGCCATCCCGAGGCGTCGCCGGCACGGGGTTTTGGCGGTAAAAATTTTCCAATTGATAAAATTTCACCCGGGCGGCATAGTTTCCCGAAACGACTGCAGGGAGGCAGCGCATGGCCAAGGCCGATCTCGCGCCCGGAATCCGGCCCGGAAGGCTCGACGCGGCGACGCTGGCGGCGAACTTCGCCGATCTGCACGCGCCCTTGACCGCCCACGAGGCCAGGGTCGCCGCCGACCGCTGCTACTTCTGCCATGACGCCCCCTGCGTCGCCGCCTGCCCGACTGCCATCGACATCCCGATGTTCATCCGCCAGATCGCCGCCGGCTCGGCGCTGGGGGCGGCGAAGACGATTCTGACCCAGAACATCCTCGGCGGCATGTGCGCCCGGGTCTGCCCGACCGAGACGCTCTGCGAAGAGGCCTGCGTCCGCGAGGCGGCCGAGGGCGAGCCGGTGCAGATCGGCCGGCTTCAGCGTTTCGCGACCGACGCCCAGATGGCCACCGGCCGCCAGCCCTTCAGCCGCGCGGCCGCCACGGGGAAGAAGGCCGCGGTCGTCGGCGCCGGCCCGGCCGGCCTCGCCTGCGCCCACCGCCTCGCGATGCACGGCCACGACGTCACCGTCTACGACGCCCGGTCGAAGCCCGGCGGCCTCAACGAATACGGCATCGCCGCCTACAAGACCGTGGACGGCTTCGCCCAGGCCGAGGTCGACTGGCTGATGTCCATTGGCGGCATCCGGCTCGAAAGCGGCAAACGTCTGGGAAGCGAGATCTTCCTCAACACGCTGCGCGCGGAGTTCGATGCCGTATTCGTCGGCATCGGCCTTGGCGGCGTGAATTCCCTGCGGGCCGAGGGCGAGAACCTCGATGGCGTCCTCCCCGCCGTCGACTTCATTGCCGAGCTTCGCCAGGCCTCGGACCTGGCGAAGCTGCCCGTGGGGCGCAACGTGGTGGTGATCGGCGGCGGCATGACCGCGATCGACGCCGCGGTGCAATCGAAGCTGCTGGGCGCCGAGACGGTGACACTGGTCTACCGCCGCGGCCCCGGGGACATGCCGGCCAGCCGCTGGGAGCAGGACCTCGCGGCCTCGAAGGGCGTCACGATCCGCCATTGGGCGCGGCCGGTTCGGGTGAACGGCGATGGCTCGGCGCATGAGATCGAGTTCGAATACACCCGGAACGGCGCGAGTGGTCTGGAGGGCACCGGAGAGACGTTCCGGATTGCCGCCGACCAGGTGTTCAAGGCGATCGGCCAGACGCTGGACGGCGCGCCGGACGGGATGGCGCTGGAGGGCGGCAAGATCCGGGTCGACTCCGAAGGGCGCACCTCCGTCGCCGGGGTCTGGGCCGGTGGCGACTGTGCGACCGGCGGCGACGACCTGACCGTGACGGCGGTCGCCGAAGGCCGCGACGCGGCGGAGAGCATTCACCGGACGCTGTGCGCGTGACCAAGACGTCCCGGATCATTTCCGGGGCACAAAACAGGAGGCGAGAACCTTGTCGGTAAACGACCAGATCGCCCGCCACTACACCAGCGGCAACCTGCTGGAGCGCATCCGCGCCGCGCTGACCGAGATGGGGATCGACCCGGACCGCCCGGCGCTCGACGACCTGAAGCCGGTCGACGAGTTCCATATCGGCGGCACCGGTGCGACCCGCGGCCTGCTGGCGCAGATGAAACTCGGCGCCGGGCAGCATCTGCTCGACCTCGGCTCGGGGCTGGGTGGCCCGGCGCGGCTGATTGCCTCGGAAACCGGCGCCCGCGTCACAGGCATCGACCTGACGCCGGAGTTCGTCGACACCGCCAACGCGCTCTCGGCGATGACGGGCATGTCGGAGCGCACCCGTTTCGTCCAGGGCAGTGCCCTTGACCTGCCCTTCGAGCCGGCGAGCTTCGATGCCGCCACGCTGATCCATGTCGGCATGAACCTGCCCGACAAGGATGCCCTGTTCGCGGGCGTCGCGCGCGTCTTGAAGCCTGGCGGCGTCTTCATGGTCTACGACGTGATGCGCACAGGCCCGGGCGACCTGATCTATCCGGTCCCATGGGCGCAGACGGCCGCGACCGATTTCTCGGCCTCACCTGAGGCATACCGCGCCGCGGCGGTTGCCGCCGACCTCGCCTGCGCGCCGGAGCGCTCGCGCCGCGCTCATGCGCTGGAGTTCTTCGCCGCCCAGCGCGCCGCGATGGAGGCGAGCAGCGGCCCGCCGCCGCTCGGCATTCACCTGCTGACCGGCCCGACGGGCCGCCAGAAGGTGCTCAACATGATCGCCAGCATCGAGGCCGGTCGCATTGCGCCGGTCGAGATTCTCTGCCGCAAGCCCGGCTGAAAGGAGCCGCACATGGCCGACCTCCGCAACGACTTCGTGGGCATAAAGTCGCCGAACCCGTTCTGGCTCGCCTCGGCCCCGCCGACCGACAAGGAGTACAACGTGCGCCGTGCCTTCGAGGCCGGCTGGGGCGGCGTGGTCTGGAAGACGCTGGGGCTCGACCCGCACATCGTCAACGTGAATGGCCCGCGCTATGGCGTGGTCTGGGGGCCGGACCGTCGGTTGCTGGGGCTCAACAACATCGAGCTGATCACCGACCGGCCGCTTCGGACCAACCTCGACGAGGTCAAGGCGGTCAAGCGCGACTACCCGGACCGGGCGGTTGTGGTCTCGCTGATGGTCCCCTGCGAGGAGGAATGCTGGAAAGGTATCCTGCCGCAGGTCGAGGAGACCGGCGCCGACGGGATCGAGCTCAATTTCGGCTGTCCGCACGGCATGTCCGAGCGCGGCATGGGATCGGCGGTGGGCCAGGTGCCCGAATACATCGAGATGGTCGCCCGCTGGTGCAAGCAGGCGACCCGGATGCCGGTGATCGTCAAGCTCACTCCCAACATCACCGACATCCGCTATCCCGCTCGTGCAGCGAAGAAAGGCGGCGCTGACGCAGTCTCGCTCATCAACACGGTCAGCTCGATCACCTCGGTCAATCTCGACAATTTCGCGCCCGAGCCCGAGATCGACGGCAAGGGCTCGCACGGCGGCTATTGCGGCCCGGCGGTCAAGCCGATCGCGCTCAACATGGTGGCCGAGATCGCCCGCGACCCCGAGACCCGCGGTCTGCCGATCTCCGGGATCGGCGGCATCACCACCTGGCGCGACGCGGCCGAGTTCATCGCGCTCGGCGCCGGCAACGTGCAGGTCTGCACCGCGGCGATGACCTACGGCTTCCGCATCGTGACCGAGATGGTCGAAGGGTTGAAGCTCTGGATGGACCAGAAAGGCCATGCCGACCTCGCCGCCTTCCAGGGCCGCGCAGTACCGAACGTGACCGACTGGCAGTACCTGAACCTCAACTATGTCACCAAGGCCCGGATCGACCAGGACCTCTGCATAAAGTGCGGCCGCTGCTATGCCGCCTGCGAGGACACCTCGCACCAGGCGATCTCGATGCAGGGTCCCGGCACACCCCTTGGCGGCGAGCGGCGCTTCGAGGTGATCGACGCCGAATGCGTCGCCTGCAACCTCTGCGTCAATGTCTGCCCGGTCGAGAACTGCATCACCATGGAGCGCCTGGCGCCGGGGACCGTGGACCCGCGTACCGGCAAGACGGTGCGGGAGGAGCACGGAGACTGGACCACGCATCCGAACAACCCGATGCGGGTGGCGGCGGAGTAACGGAATCGATGACACGCAAATTCTCCGAATCCATCATTCGTCATCGTCGGCATCGAGTGCCGGGTAGAGACGACCTGCGTTGCCTGCCGCCGATGATCTCGGCTGCGGGCCAGTCCGGCCCGCGCTTCGCTCGACGTGAGGTGGTTCGCCGACCGCCGGTGGTTTGCCGCGTCTGCGGCCTTCCCACTGGTCCCGGAGGTCCGGCCCGCCTCTACCAGCCGGGACGGGCGGCGATCCTGCGATGACAGGTCGGCATTGGGCTGTCCGGGGTGGAGATTGATCTGGAGGTGATCCGATGACCGCGCGCGCCGCAAGAAACGCTGCCGGCCTTGTCGCTGCCTTGCTCGCCGCCGCCTGCGCTCAGAACCGTCCACAAGCCCGAGTGATGACGCTAACGCCCGCGCCCGCGGAACTGTTCGACGCTTCGGCGCCGATCGAGGTCACCGACGCGGCGACCATTGCCGAACTGCACGGACCCGTCGCGTCCGGCTCGGCCGACGGCGTCGGCACCGGCATGGCGCAGGGGGCGGGTGGTGCAATCGCCGGCGGCGCCTCGACGGGTTTCGGCATCTTCCTTGCGCCGGTCTTCGCTGTCGTTGGCGGCGTCTACGGCGCCGCCGCTGCCCATCCTGCCGCGGAAACCGATGCGGCGATTGCGGCAATCGAGGGGGTCTATCGCGACCAGGATCTTCTGTCCGGTGTCGCTGCCGCGTTCGAAGCCCGCGCCAGCGGCCTCGGTTTCCCGGCCGCGCCGCTCTGCAACGGGATCGGAGAAGGGGCCGTGCAGCCCGCCCCCGCCGGCTGTGCGCCCGCGGCCGCCAACCGGCTGAGCCTGACCGTGACCTATTCCTTCTCCACCACCGGAACCTTTTCCCCGGACCTCCGGTTCGGCATCGACGCGGCAGCCGTCGCGACCAATGCCGACGGGACCCGAGACCCGACGTCCTATCGCTGGGTTTACCTCTCGCCTGACCTCGATTTCTTCACAGTGACCCGCGACAACGCCACGGGGCTGCGCGAGGCTCTGGCCGATGCCCAGCGCCAACTTGCCGTGGCGATCATCGACGATCTCTTCCTTGTACGCCGCGAGGTCCAGGTAAGCGGAATATTCTACCCTAGCGAGAGCGGACAGAACTTCCATCCCACTGCGGTCGCACCCGGCAAGGCAACCCGCGTCCCGACCGATCCCGAACTGATAAACGTCCCGCCGGCAAGTCTCCGCGAGCCGCCGCCCCGAACGTGATGCAGCAGATTTGCTCCCCGCATCCGGGCGCCTGGCAAAGGCAACGCTCGATAGCGCGAGCGGAGTGGTCGCTTCCGGCTCTCCCGGTGCCGTTCGGCCACCCGCACGGCGGCCTCAGTTATGCCACTCCACCAGCCGCCGCGACAGCTTGAGGATGTGGGCGCGGTCGGCCGGATCGAGCTTGCGGAAGGCGCGGATCAGCTCCGCGACCTCCAGCGCATCGCGCGCCTCGTGACAGGCATCGCGGTAGGGGGCGAGCGGGATCGAAATCGAGCGTCTCGCGGACCTCCCGCATTCCAAGCTCCCTTGAAACGGATTCACTCGCCAAACTCCGGCTCACAGAAGGCTCTCGCCTTGCTGGGTATGGCCTTACGGGATCTTGCATCTTGGCGTCTCCTCCTGCCCGGTTGAAACCGGCTGTCCGGTTGGAACTGGGGCTTCCTATCGGAGCGCCGTGACCGGATCACGTCCGCTGTGTGAAAATCGTGTTAAGCCCCTATCCGGAAGCGAAAAACCGCACGCACCAACCCACCCCGCCAAATCGCCGGCGGGATGCCGGGCACGCCTGTCAAATCCTGTTCCGCTGCAGGGTCTGCGCATCGGCGCAACCCGGTCTTCGCGGCCGCCCGAGGCGGCCCGGGCAGGAAGCCGCAGCAATTCCCTGCCGGCGGCATCAAACCATGCCCGGACGCCCAGCGCCAGCCCGCCCTTGACGCTGCGCGCCCGATCTGCCCCCATCCTGGCCGTCTGCCGCGGAGGGTCGCCCTTGCTGGTCCAGCTTTCGCTCGGAGGCGCGCTGGTCGCCCTCAGCATCGCCATGCATGTGGCGGTGCTGGATTTCGTCGCCCAGCGGGTGCGGGCGGTGGTTGACCGGCACGCCATCCCGCTGCACAGCCGTCTGCGCCTGACGCTGGTCACGATCACCGTGGCTGCAACGTTCACGTCTCACGTGGCGCAGATCTGGGTCTGGGCGCTGCTCTACCTGGCGCTGGGCGAGTTTCAGGGCCTCGAGCCCGCGCTCTATTTCTCCACCGTGGTCTTCACCACCGTGGGGTTCGGCGACATCGTCGCGTCCCCCGAGTGGCGGCTGCTGGCGAGCTGCGAGGCGGCGGCGGGCATGCTGCTGTTCGGGCTCTCCACCGCCTTCCTGTTCGAGATCCTGCGCGAGGTCCTGCGCCGCCACCGGCCATGAGCCGAGAGGCTGGACAGTGATTGCCACCCCGCTAGACTGCGCCGCGCGTGAACCGGAGGAAACCCATGCCCCGCCGCCTGACCATGGCCGAACTCGAGGCCGGCCTGCCCGGCATCCTGGCGGCGCCGCGCGAGGAGGGCAGCCTCGAGGCGATCGTGGTCCGGCCCGGTCATGGCCGGCGGCAGGACGTTCCGAGCGCCCGGATCAGCCTCGCCGGCGGCGTCGAGGGCGACCACTGGGCGAAGGGCTGCTGGAAGTCGACCGAGGACGGCAAGCCGCATCCGGATGTGCAGATCTGCATCATGAACGCCCGCTGCATCGGCCTGATCGCACAGGAGCGCGCCAACTGGGCGCCAGCGGGTGACAACCTGATGATCGACATGGACCTCAGCCCGGACAGCACGCCGCCCGGCACCCGGCTGGCCATCGGCAGCGCGGTGATCGAGATCACCGACACGCCGCATAACGGTTGCGCCAGCTTCATCGAGCGCTACGGCCGCGACGCCTGCGTCTTCGTCAACACCGGCGAGGGCAAGCGCCTGCGGCTGCGCGGCATCTACGGCCGGGTGGTGCGGGATGGCATGGTCAGCGTCGGCGACCGGGTGATCCGGGTGGGGTGAAGGCCCTCACATCTCCCGCCATACCACCACCCGGATCGGCGTGGGCCCGTTCGCTCCGGTGGCCGGGTTCAGTTCCTCCGGGCAGTTCGACAGCACCGCAAGCACCGGCATTTCGGCCCGCAGGTCCACATGGTCGCCGGGCTTCGACCGGCTGTCGGCGATCGCCGCCGCCCCGTCCGGCCCGACCGGAACCGACATGAAGAAGTTGAGGTTCGGCACCACATGCTCGGGCCCGATGCCGTGGCGCGCCAGCTCGCGCTCGAAATTGCGCTGGCAGCTCTCGACGTTGGTGCGACCGTAGCGCACCCGGTCGATCTCGAACGAGCAGCACCCGAAGATGGTGTCGTGCCTCCCGCAGCTGTCCGCCACCACCGTCATCATCGGGCGGGCGAGGTTCGAGCGCAGCACCGTGCCGAGGCCGACATAGATGTTGCGCGGCACCTTGATGGTGTTCGGCGCGTGGTAGCGCTCTCGCGGGTCGTCGGCGTTGTAGCACAGGAAGTCGACCGCCTGGGCACCCTCCAGATCGATCAGCCGCAGGATCTCGCCCGCCTCCAGCCGGGCGCTCCAGGGGCTCCGGGGCGGCACAACATGGTCGAGCCGGACCTCTCCGGGTATCTCGCCGCCCGGGGGCAGGGGGGTCGTCATCTCTCGCGCGCTCCTTTGCGTTGACGCGGTGGGCGGGACGGTAGATGACGGAGGGCCGGGACGTCCAGCGGGAGCAGGGGTTGAGCCAGGATCAGGACCGCGCCGAGGCGTTGAAGGGCCACGCCGCGATGTTCGCCTTCGCGGTGGCGATCTCGGGCTCGTTCTCCCTCGGCAAGCTCGCCGCGCCGCACCTCGACCCGGCGGCGCTGAACGCCGTGCGCTTCGTGCTCGCGGGCTGCCTGCTGGCGCCGTTCGCCCTGCCGCGGCTGCGGCGTCACCATCTGGCCGCGCCCTGGCGCTATCCGCTGCTGGGCGGGGTCTTCGCCTGCTATTTCTTCCTGATGTTCGTGGCGCTCAGGCTGACCGACCCGGTCTCGACCGCCGCCGTCTTCACCCTAACCCCGATCATGAGCGCGGTCTTCGGCTGGTTCCTGCTCGGCCAGGTCACCACGCCCCGGATCGCGCTCAGCCTGACCCTCGCCGGCGTCGGCGCGATCTGGGTGATCTTCCGCGCCGATGTGGCCCGCATCCTCGCCTTCGACATTGGCGCGGGCGAGTTGATCTTCCTGGCCGGCTGCGCCTGCCACGCTCTCTACACGCCGCTGGTGCGCAGGCTGAGCCGGGGCGAGCCGGTGACCGTCTTCACCTGGGGCACCATTGTCGCGGGCGCGGCGCTGCTGGGCCTCGCCGGGGCTCCGGCGCTGCTCGTCGCCGACTGGGCGGCGCTGCCCGGCATCGTCTGGATCGCCATCGCCTATCTGGCGGTCTTCGCCACGGTGGGCTCGTTCCTGATGGTGCAGTACGCGACCCTGCGGCTGCCGTCGTCCAAGGTCATGGCCTATGGCTATCTGGTGCCGAGCTTCGTGATCCTGTGGGAAGGTTTCTCAGGCCATGGCTGGGTGGCACCGCAGGTGCTGCTCGGAGTGGCGGCGACGCTCCTGGGACTGGCGATCCTGCTCGGCCCCGACGCGACCCCGGCGACGGCCCGCGATAATCCTATGCGATCACGGAAGTAATAGAGAACAATTCAGGGTTGTCAAACCCTCGCAATTCCTAACAATTTGATACTAATCCCGAAGACTGCGCGAATTCTGCCAATATTTTGTCAAGTTCCACCCGGTAATTGGCCGCTGTCCCGGCAGATCGCCGGAAGAAAGCGGCGGTTGCGTCGGGCTCGGTTGGGCGAGCCATCGTCTGGAGGGTGGTGAGATGAGAGGGCATGGCAGGAAGGGCGGGTCATTCGGCGGCGGATCGCACTCGGCCCACGGTCGGAACTTGGCCGACAGGCACGACCACGGCCGGCCTTTCCCCTCCGACCCGTCCAGCCCCTCTGACACGTCCGGCCCGTCCGGCCGGTCCTGTCTTTCTGGCCCGTCCGGCCCCTCTGGCCCGTCGAGCCCCTCTGCACCTTCCGGTCCGTCTGGCCCTTCCGGCCCTTCCGATCCGTCTGGCCCTTCTGGCCCTTCCGGCCCGTCTGGCCCTTCCGGTCCGTCCAGCCCGTCCGACGATCTGAACGACGACGACAATAACGGCTGTGGTGGCGGCGGTCAGGACGTGTCTCCGGACGTGGTGCCGGAGAATGAGCTTCCCGACTGCGGCTGCGACGCCGGCCTCGGCGCACTGGCCGTCGACCAGATCCTGTTCGGAACCCCCGACGACGACGTGATCTACGGCGCCGCCGGCAAGGACACGATTTTCGGCAATGCGGGCAACGACACGCTCTACGGCTGCGCGGGCGATGACTGGATCGCAGGCGAGGACGGCGACGACCGGCTCAACGGCGGCTGTGGCATGGACCAGCTCTATGGCGGCACCGGGAATGACGTGATCGACGGTGGCGCGGGCAACGACTTCGTCGCCGGCGAGGACGGCAACGACCGCCTCGCCGGAGACGGCGGCGACGACGATATCTACGGCGATCTCGGCGACGACGAGGCCTATGGCGGCGACGGCAACGACCGGCTCTTCGGCGGCGAGGGCATCGACCGCCTCGCCGGCGAGGCGGGCGACGACACCGTCGATGGCGGCAATGGTGACGACGAGCTCTACGGCGGCGCCGGCAACGACTATCTCTATGGCGGCATGGGGGCCGACCGGCTCGCTGGCCAGGAGGGTGACGATATCCTCTATGGCGACGCCGGGAACGACGAGCTCTATGGCGGCGAGGACAACGACACCCTCTACGGCGGCGACGGCAACGACCGGCTCGCGGGCGAGGACGGCGTCGATATCGTCGACGGCGCGTCGGGCGAGGACGAGATCTATGGCGGCGCCGGCGACGACTTCCTGACCGGCGGCGCGGACAACGACTTCCTTGCCGGCCAGGACGGTAACGACTGGATCGCCGGAGACGGCGGCGACGATGCCATCTACGGCGACCTCGGCGACGACGAGGCCTATGGCGGCGACGGCAACGACCGGCTCTTTGGCGGTGACGGGACCGACCGCCTCGCGGGCGAGGCGGGCGACGACACCGTCGACGGCGGCAACGGCAACGACGAGCTCTACGGCGGCGCCGGCAGCGACTACCTCTATGGCGGCGAGGGCACCGACCGGCTCGCGGGCCAGGAGGGCGACGACACGCTCTATGGCGATGCCGGCAACGACGAGCTCTACGGCGGCGAGGACAACGACTTTCTCTACGGCGGCGACGGAAACGACCGGCTCGCCGGCGAGGACGGCAACGATCTGGTCGACGGGGCCGACGGCGAGGACGAGATCTATGGCGGCCTGGGCAACGACACGCTCTTCGGCGGCGCCGGCGACGATTTCCTCGCCGGGCAGCAGGGCGACGACCGGCTCGAGGGCGGCGACGGAGATGACGATCTCTACGGCGACGACGGCAACGATATCCTGAACGGCGGCGCGGGTGCGGACCAGTTCATCTTCTGGGCCGGCGCCGGGCAGGCCGGGGACAGCGACGCAATCGAGGATTTCGAGGTCGGCGTCGACGAGCTGACGATCTTCGGCATCGACCACTTCGTGTTCGCCGACGACCTTGGCACCGGCATCGCGCTCGAGTTCGACACCGGCGGCAACCTGTTCCTGGCGAACGTCGCGGCGGCGGATCTCGACACGGTCTTCTCGGGCGCCGGCTTCGACTACCTGCTGGTCTAGGCGCCGCGGGTCATCCCGCATCGCCTAGCGCGGCCGCAACCCCTCGAGGAACAACTGTTCCAGGGCGGCTGCGGCATCGTCGAACCGGCCCTCGCCGTCATCGCCCAGCACGGCGCGCACCTGCGCATCGAAGTCGGCGTAATGCTGGGTCGTCGCCCAGATCGCGAAGATCAGGTGGCGCGGATCGACCGGCGCCAGCTTGCCGGCCGCGATCCAGCCGTGGATCACCCCGCATTCCGCATCGACCAGAGTCTTCAGCCGCCCGGCCAGCACGTCGTTCAGGATCGGTGCGCCGCGCATGATCTCTCCGGCGAACAGGCGCGACTCGCGCGGCAGGTCGCGGGCCATCTCGATCTTGCGGCGGACATAGTCGGCGATCTCGCGCAGCGGATCGCCCGCGGGATCGAGTGCCTGGAGCGGCTCGAGCCAGCGGTCGAGCAGCCGGTCCAGCAGCACCTGGTAGATCTCCTCTTTCGAGCGGAAATAGTAGAGCAGGTTCGGCTTCGACATGCCCGCCGCCTCGGCGATGCGGTCGATGGTGGCGCCGCGGAAGCCGTCGGCCGAGAACACCTCCAGCGCCGCGGTCAGGATCTTCTCGCTGTTCTCGGCCTGGATCCGGGTGCGCCGCGCGGTCTGGTCCGCGCGCGCCGGGCGCGTGTCGTCGCCGCTCGGCCTGTCGTCGGGCAATCCCGGCCCTCCCGCTGCAATTTGTCCCTTGACCCGTCCTCCCGGCTTGGTAGCGTCGATTTTACCAAACGGTCAAGCAAGCAAGAAAACGGGAGGATCGGATGGCGGCCCCTGGGCAGAACCTCACCATCGACGGCGCGCGGCTCTGGGACAGCCTGATGGAGATGGCGAAGATCGGCCCCGGCATCGCCGGCGGCAACAATCGCCAGACCCTGACCGACGCCGACGCCGAGGGGCGGCGGCTGTTCGCAGAAATGGTGCGAGGCCGAGGGCCTGACCATGGGCGTAGACCAGATGGGCACAATGTTCGCCCGCCGCGAGGGCATCGAGCCGGATCTGCCGCCGGTCTATGTCGGCAGCCACCTCGACACCCAGCCCACGGGCGGCAAGTATGACGGCGTGCTCGGCGTGCTGGGCGCGCTCGAGATCATCCGCACGCTGAACGCCCGCGAGATCAGGACCCGCCACCCCATCGTGATCGTCAACTGGACCAACGAGGAGGGCACCCGCTTCGCCCCCGCGATGATGGCCTCGGCGGTCTTCGCCGGCGTGATCACCCGGGACTTCGCCTATGGCCGCACCGACGCCAGGGGCCTGAAATTCGGCGACGAGCTCGAGCGCATCGGCTTCAAGGGGCCGGAGCCGGTCGGCAAGCGCCCGATGAAGGCGTTCTTCGAGCTGCATATCGAGCAGGGCCCGATCCTCGAGGCCGAAGGCAAGGACATCGGCGTCGTCACCCATGGCCAGGGGCTGCGCTGGATCGAGTGCACCGTGACCGGCAAGGAGAGCCACACCGGGTCGACCCCGATGCGGATGCGCCGGAACGCCGGCCGCGGCCTCGCGCAGATCACCGAGCTCGTCCACGAGATCGCGATGAAGCACCAGCCGAATGCGGTCGGCGCCATCGGCCATATCGACGTCTACCCGAACAGCCGCAACATCATCCCCGGCCGGGTGGTGTTCACGGTCGACCTCCGCAGCCACATCCTGCCGACGCTGACCGCGATGGTCGACGAGCTGATGGAGAAGGCCCCGAAGCTCTGCGAGTGGCTGGGCGTCGGCTTCGAGAGCCAGATCGTCGGCCAGTTCGACCCGCCCGCCTTCGACGCGGGCTGCGTCGCGGCGGTGCGGGGCGCGGCCGAACGGCTCGGCTATTCCCACATGAACATCGTCAGCGGCGCCGGCCACGACGCCTGCTGGATCAACCGGGTGGCCCCGACCTCGATGGTGATGTGCCCCTGCGTGGATGGGCTTTCGCATAATGAGGCGGAGGAGATTTCGCCGGAATGGGCGGAAAAGGGGGCGAACGTGCTGTTCCACGCGGTGGTTGAGACGGCGGGGATCGTGGAGTGAGCCTCGCAGTCACACACCGCGATGTCCCGGGCTTGACCCGGGACCTCCTTGCCACCGGCCGGGGAGGGCAGGCAGTGCGGTATTTCGTCTACATCCTCGTCTCGGCATCGGGAAACGCGCTCTACACTGGAACGACGCGCGATCTCCGCAGGCGGCTGGAGCAGCATCAGGCCGGCATCACGGGAGCCCATACGCAGAAATACCGCATCAAGAAGCTGATCTATTTCGAGGTTCACGACACGCTCGAGGCTGCCCTGATCCGCGAACGGCGCATCAAGCGATGGAAGCGGGACTGGAAGATCGAGCTGATCGAGTTCGTCAACCCCGGCTGGCGCGACCTGTCGCCGGAAATTCCCTACTGACCCTGGCAAGGAGGTCCCGGGTCAAGCCCGGGACATCGCAGCGCGAGGAACACGACCCATGACCACCACCATCAAGAACGGCACCGTCGTCACCGCCGACCTGACCTACAAGGCCGACGTCCAGATCGAGAACGGCAAGATTGCCGCCATCGGCCCCAATCTCTCCGGCGGCACCGTGCTCGACGCGACCGGCTGCTACGTCATGCCGGGCGGCATCGACCCGCACACCCATCTCGAGATGCCGTTCATGGGCACCTACTCGACCGACGACTTCGAGTCCGGCACCCGCGCGGCGCTGAGCGGCGGCACCACCATGGTGGTCGACTTCGCCCTGCCGGCGCCGGGGCAGGGCCTGCTCGATGCGCTCGGCATGTGGCACAACAAGTCCGGCCGGGCGAACTGCGACTACTCCTACCACATGGCGATCACCTGGTGGTCCGAGCAGGTCTTCAACGAGATGAAGACGGTGGTGCAGGAGCAAGGGCATCAACACCTTCAAGCACTTCATGGCCTACAAGGGCGCCCTGATGGTGAACGACGACGAGATGTTCGCCTCGTTCCGCCGCTGCGCCGAGCTGGGCGCGCTGCCGCTGGTCCACGCCGAGAACGGCGACGTGGTCGCCGACCTCCAGCAGCGCCTGCTCGCCGAGGGCAACAACGGCCCGGAGGCGCACGCCTATTCCCGCCCGCCCGAGGTCGAGGGCGAGGCCACCAACCGGGCCATCATGATCGCCGACATGGCCGGCGTGCCCCTCTACGTCGTCCACACCTCCTGCGAGGACGCCCACGAGGCGATCCGCCGGGCGCGGCAGAACGGCAAGCGGGTCTATGGCGAGCCGCTGATCCAGCACCTGACGCTGGACGAGAGCGAATACTCGCATCCGGACTGGGACCACGCCGCCCGCCGGGTGATGTCGCCCCCGTTCCGCAACAGGAAGCACCAGGATTCGCTCTGGGCCGGCCTCGCCTCGGGCTCGCTCCAGGTGGTGGCGACCGACCATTGCGCCTTCACCACCAAGCAGAAGCGCTTCGGCGTCGGCGACTTCACCAGGATCCCCAACGGCACCGGCGGGCTCGAGGACCGGATGCCGATGCTCTGGACCCACGGGGTCGCCACCGGCCGGCTGACCATGAACGAGTTCGTCGCCGTCACCTCGACCAACATCGCCAAGATCCTGAACTGCTACCCGAGAAAGGGCGCGATCCTGGTCGGCAGCGACGCCGATCTCGTGGTCTGGGACCCGAAGCGCGAGAAGACCATCTCGGCCAAGTCCCAGCAGTCGGCCATCGACTACAACGTCTTCGAGGGCAAGCAGGTCAAGGGCCTGCCGCGCTACACGCTGACCCGAGGCAAGGTGGCGATCGAGGAGAGCACGGTGAAGACCGAGGAAGGCCATGGCGAGTTCGTGTCCCGCGAGCCCTTCCCCGCCGTCAGCCGTGCGCTCTCGGCCTGGAAGGAGCTGACCGCGCCCCGCAGGGTCGAGAGGACCGGCATCCCGGCCAGCGGCGTGTGAGCAGGGCGGGAGGGGGCATGTCCGCAACCGAGCCGGCGACCCGGGTCGCCATCGTCACCGCCGGGGGCAGCGGCATGGGCGCCGCGGCGGCCCGGCGGCTGGCCGAGGACGGCTTCGGCGTCGCGATCCTTTCCTCCTCCGGCAGGGGCGAGGCGCTGGCGAACGAGCTCGGCGGCATCGGCATTACCGGCTCGAACCGCTCCGCCGATGACCTGAAGCGCCTGGTCGACGCCGCGATGGCCCGCTGGGGCCGTATCGACGTGCTGGTCAATTCGGCCGGCCACGGGCCGCGCGCGCCGATCCTGGATCTAACCGACGAGCAGTGGCACGAGGGGATGGAGGTCTACTTCCTGAACGTCGTCCGCCCGACCCGGCTGGTCGCCCCGATGATGGCGGCCCAGAAGGGCGGCGCGATCATCAACATCTCGACCTTCGCCGCGTTCGAGCCCGACCCGGCCTTCCCGACCTCGGGCGTGTTCCGCTCCGGGCTCGCCGCCTACACCAAGCTCTTCGCCGACCGCTACGCCGCCGACAACGTGCGGATGAACAACGTGCTGCCGGGCTTCATCGACAGCTTCCCCGAGAAGGACGAGACCCGCGCCCGCATCCCGATGGGCCGCTACGGCACCGTCGGCGAGATCGCCGCCACGATCTCCTTCCTCGCCTCGCCGGGGGCGGGCTACATCACCGGCCAGAACCTCCGGGTCGACGGTGGTATCACGAGGTCGGTATGACGGCGGAGGGGACGGGGAAAGACTGTCCGGTCATCGAGGCGCGCGGCCTGAACCTCGTGTTCCAGACCGCCGACGCGCCGGTCCATGCGCTGAAGGACGTGGACCTGGCCGTGGGGCAGGGCGACTTCGTCTCCTTCATCGGCCCCTCGGGTTGCGGCAAGACCACCTTCCTGCGGGTCGTCGCAGACCTCGAGCAGCCGACCTCGGGCACGATCACCGTGAACGGCGTCAGCCCCGGCGAGGCCCGGCTGAAGCGCGCCTACGGCTATGTCTTCCAGGCCGCCGGCCTCTACCCCTGGCGCAGCATCCTGCGCAACGTCCGGCTCCCGCTCGAGATCATGGGCTATTCCCGCGCCGAGCAGCAGGAGCGCGCCGCCCGCACGCTGGAGCTGGTGGGGCTCACGGGCTTCGAGGGCAAGTTCCCCTGGCAGCTCTCGGGCGGCATGCAGCAGCGGGCCTCGATCGCCCGCGCGCTGGCCTTCGACGCCGATCTCCTGCTGATGGACGAGCCCTTCGGGGCGCTGGACGAGATCGTCCGCGACCACCTGAACGAGCAGCTTCTGGCGCTCTGGGCCAAGACCGGGAAGACCGTCTGCTTCGTCACCCATTCGATCCCCGAGGCGGTCTACCTCTCGACCCGGATCGTGGTCATGTCGCCCCGCCCCGGCCGGGTCACCGACGTCATCGACTCGCCGCTCCCCCGCGAGCGGCCGCTGGATATCCGCGAGAGCCCGGAGTTCCTCGCCGTGGCGGCACGGGTGCGCGAGGGTCTGCGCGCGGGGCACAGCTATGAGGACTGAACGGGCATGACCCGCATCCTCCCCGTCGCCAGCGTCCTCGCCGCCATCCTGGCGCTCTGGTATCTGGGCGCGGTGATCCTCAACGCCCCCTGGGCGCGCGACCAGGCCGAGCGGGCCGGGACCACGCTGACCACCGCCCAGCTCATCGCCGACACCATGGCGCAGGATCGCCCCGTGCTGCCGACCCCACATCAGGTCGCCGACGAGCTCTGGGCGACCACCGTCGACAAGCCGGTCACCTCGAAGCGGAGCTTGGTCTACCACGGCTGGGTCACGCTCTCGGCGACGCTGCTCGGCTTCGCCATCGGCACGGTGATGGGCATCCTTCTCGCCGTCGGCATCGTCCACAACCGGGCGATGGAGATGAGCGTCATGCCCTGGGTGGTCGCCTCGCAGACCATCCCGATCCTCGCCATTGCGCCGATGATCATCGTCGTGCTGAACGCGGTCGGGCTCTCGGGGCTGCTGCCAAAGGCGCTGATCTCGGCTTATCTGTCGTTCTTCCCGGTCGTCGTCGGCATGGTGAAGGGCCTGACCTCGCCCGACGCCCTGCAACTCGACCTGATGCGCACCTATTCGGCGAGCCGCTGGCAGACCTTCTGGAAGCTTCGCTGGCCGTCCTCGGTGCCGTTCCTTTTCACCTCGATGAAGGTGGCGGTCGCCATCTCGCTGGTTGGCGCCATCGTCGGCGAGCTGCCGACCGGCGCGGTGGCGGGCCTCGGCGCCCGGCTGCTCGCCGGCAGCTACTACGGCCAGACGATCCAGATCTGGTCGGCCCTCTTCGCCGCCGCCTTCCTGGCCGCGACCCTGGTGGCGCTGGTCGGGCTCGCGAACCGGTTGGTGCTGAAGCGGATGGGGATGCAGCCGTGAACTGGCTCGTGGTCCTCGGCGCGCTCGGCTTCTGGATTGCCGCCTGGGCGCTCAATGCCCGGCTGGCGCGCCAGGTGCCCGCAGGCGCCGGGGCGCGCCGGGCGCTGCGTCTGGCGGTGCCGGCGATCTTCGGCGTCACCCTGCTGGTGCTGTGGGAAGGCATCACCCGCGGCGCCGGCGTACCGACGGTGCTGCTGCCCCCGCCGAGCATGATCTGGGGGCGCATCGTCTCCAACCTCCCCATGCTCTGGGCCGACTTCCGCCAGACCTTCCTGCACGCTGTGCTGATCGGGTATGCACTCGGCTGCGGTTCGGCCTTCCTGACCGCCATCCTGATCGACCGCTCGCCCTTCCTCCAGCGCGGGCTCCTCCCGATCGGCAACCTGGTCTCGGCATTGCCGATCATCGGCGTCGCCCCGATCATGGTCATGTGGTTCGGCTTCGACTGGCCGTCGAAGGCGGCGGTCGTGATCATCATGTGCTTCTTCCCGATGCTGGTGAACACGGTGCAGGGGCTGCAGGCGGCGGACGCCATGCAGAAGGATCTGATGCGCACCTATGCGGCGGGCTACTGGCAGGCGCTGTTCAAGCTCCGCCTGCCCGCCGCGGCGCCCTTCATCTTCAACGCGCTCAAGATCTGCTCGACCCTTGCGCTGATCGGCGCGATCGTCGCAGAGTTCTTCGGCACCCCCATCGTCGGCATGGGATTCCGGATCTCGACCGAGGTCGGCCGGATGAACGTCGACATGGTCTGGGCGGAGATCGCGGTGGCGGCGCTGGCCGGCTCGGCCTTCTACGGGGCCGTGGTGCTGGTCGAGCGCCGGGTCACCTTCTGGCATCCCTCGGTCCGGGGACAGGACCGCTAACGATTGAGGAAACGACAAGGAGTTCCGGAATGAAACGACTTCTCGCAACCGCGCTGGCCGGGGCGATGGCCCTCGCCGCCGCCCAGGCGGGCGCCGCCGACAAGGTGACGTTGCAGCTCAAATGGGTCACTCAGGCCCAGTTCGCCGGCTACTACGTGGCCAAGGACAAGGGCTTCTACGAGGAAGAGGGGCTTGACGTCGAGATCAAGCCCGGCGGTCCCGACATCGCGCCGGCCCAGGTGCTGGCCGGCGGCGGCGCCGACGTGATCCTCGACTGGATGCCCTCGGCGCTGGCGACCCGCGAGAAGGGCGTCGGGCTCGTCAACATCGCCCAGCCGTTCAAGTCGTCGGGCATGATGCTGACCTGCCGCAAGGAGACCGGCATCACCGCGCCCGAGGATTTCCGCGGCAAGACGCTCGGCGTCTGGTTCTTCGGCAACGAGTACCCGTTCCTGAGCTGGATGAGCCAGCTCGGCATCCCGACCGACGGCTCGGCCGGCGGGGTCACCGTGCTGAAGCAGGGCTTCAACGTCGATCCGCTGCTGCAGAAGCAGGCCGACTGCATCTCGACCATGACCTACAACGAGTACTGGCAGGTGATCGACGCCGGGATCCCGGCCGATCAGCTGGTGGTGTTCAAGTACCAGGACCAAGGGGTCGCGACGCTCGAGGACGGCATCTACGTGCTCGAGGACAAGCTCAAGGACCCGGCCTTCGAGGACAAGATGGTCCGCTTCGTCCGCGCCAGCATGAAGGGCTGGAAATGGGCCGAGGAGAACCAGGACGACGCCGCCGAGATCGTGCTCGATAACGACGCCACCGGCGCCCAGACCGAGGCTCACCAGAAGCGCATGATGGGCGAGATCGCCAAGCTGACCGCCGGCTCGAACGGAGCGCTGGACGAGGCCGACTATCAGCGCACGGTCGACACCCTGATGAAGGGCGGCTCGGACCCGGTGATCACCAAGACGCCCGAGGGAGCGTGGACGCACGCGATCACCGACAAGGCGCTCTGAACCGAAGCAGCCGAGGCCCCGACCCTGAGCCGGGGCCTCGATGAGCCGCGCGCAACGGGGCGTTCCCGGGTGGGCTCGCAAGCGCCCGCCCTATCATTACGGCGCCCGTTGAATTCCGCCATATGACTTGATATATTATGCCATATGGCAAGAATGGCGACAGCAGAGACCCAAGCCGCCCTTTCCCGCGACGATGGCCCGGACCCCGTTCAGGTCGGCCTGAAGGCGTTCCGCCGCCTCGCCGCCGCCTGGTCGCTGACCAACGAGGAGGCGGCGCAGCTCGCCGATGTCACCGATCGCACCTGGGCGCGGATGAAGCGGCCCGGCTGGTCCGGCCGGATCTCGCAGGACCAGCTCCTGCGGCTGAGCGCGCTGATCGGCCTCTACAAGGGCCTGCATCTCTATTTCTCCGAGCCGCTGGCCGACCGCTGGGTCAAGCTGGCCAACGCCGGTCCGCTGTTCGGCGGCGCGCCGCCCGTAGCCTACATGCTGGAGGGCGGGCTGCCGGCGATCCTGCGGACGCGGACCTATGTCGATGCCCTGCGAGGGGGGATGTGACGCTTCCTGCCGCGAGCCTTGCCGAGAAGGCCACCACCCGCCTCATTCCCAACGCCTACTTCAAGCCTCCGGTGCTGCGGCCCCTGGTGGACAGCGACGCGGAACTCGCCGCCCTGGCCGCGCTGGAAGGGCTGACCAGCGAGCGGCTTACCGCCGAGCGTTCGGGGCTCGCCGACCTCGATCCGCGCGAGCTTGCCTTCAAGGCCCGGGCAGGGGCGCTCGGCAAGTGGGGCCACACCTATGTCAACGCTGCCTTCTGCTCCGCCCGCCCGGGCGGCAACCGGTTCAACGACGGCAACCGGGGCGCCTGGTACTGCGCCTTCGATGCGTTGACCGCGATCGAGGAGGTCGCCTTCCACCGTACCCGCGAGCTGGCGTTCATCGGCCATTTCCACGACGAGATGGCCTACCAGGCGCTACTCGCCGATTTCATCGGCGAGTTCCCGGACCTGCGCACCCGCCCGCCCCTGGCGGATGTCCTCGATCCCGACCCGGCGGTGGGGTACCCCGCCGGCCAGCGGCTGGCGCGCGCGCTGCGGAGCGAAGGCTGGGCCGGAATGGTCTATCCCTCGGTGCGCAGGGCGGGGGGTACCTGCCTCGTCGCCTTCGAGCCGCAGATCGTGCAGAACGTCCGCCCCGGCGCGAAGTGGCTGCTGAGATGGAACGGCAGCCGGCATTTCCAGGTGACGGCGAACCCGGAATAGCCCGCAGTGAGCGTGCCCCGCACCCGCCGGTCCCGATGCCGCTTCGCTGCGGCTGGTGAAGGGCACGCACCCTTTCAGATCTGTGGGCTTACGCCAACGGCGTGACCCTGGACTTCTCCCGGCCCGGCAAGCCGACCGAGAATGCCTTCATCGAGGCATTTAACGGCAGGTTCCGCGCCGAGTGTCTGAACGCCCACTGGTTCCTGAGCCTTGCAGATGCAGCCGAAAAGATGGAGGCTTGGCATAGAGACTATAATGAGGAACGCCCATACGGCGCTATCGGGAACAACGTCCCTGTGGCGCTCATGAAATCGGGGCACGCTGCTAGCCCATGTGCCTGAGAAAGGCGGAAAACCCCAGGCCCAGGCGGGGACAATCTGGGGAGCAGGTCAGCCGCTTATACATTTGGTTCGGCGAGCACATGGGTGAAGTCCTAAACTTGCTGGAAAATTGGTTGGGGTGCAGCCTTGCTGGGAAGCAGGTTCACCACCATCGCCGGTTGCCGCCGGCGCCAGCGAGGAGCACCCCATGGAGAAGAGAATACCTGGCTCGATGCGCACGCGCCAATCCCTTTCCGAGCTGATCGAGGGCCGGCTTTCGTCACCCGACGGCCGGTCGGAGCTGGTGAAGCTGGCGACGCGGCTGATCGTCGAGGAGGCTCTGGAGGCGGAGAGCCGCGATGCGCTCGGCCGGGATTACTACGAGCACGGCGCCGAGCCTGGCCGGGGCTACCGCAACGGGGTGCGCCCGGGCCGGCTGAAGACGGCGGAGGGCTTGATCGAGTTCGCGGCGCCGCAGATTGCCGGGCGGGATGCGCCGTTCCGCTCGCAGATCCGCGACCACCTGAAGGGCCGGACCGAGGCGCTGGAGGGTCTGGCCGTGGAGCTGCTGGCCCGCGGCCTGTCGGTGCGCGACATCGAGGACGCCTTCCGGGACGAGAGGGGCCGGCTGCTGCTGTCGCGCACCGCCGTCTCCGAGCTCGGCGAGCAGCTCTGGGCCGACTACCAGGACTTCGCCGCCCGCGACCTCGGCGAATACGACATCGTCTACCTGTTCGTCGACGGCATCGCCGAGCGCATCCGGCCTGGCCAGCGGCGCGAGCCGGTGATGGCAGCCTGGGGCTTCACGGTGACCGGGGCGAAGGTGCTGCTGGCGCTGATGGCGGGGTCGAAGGAAGACGCCGAGACGGTGACGGCATTCTTCCAGGACATGCGTGCCCGCGGGCTTGGCGACCCGCTCTTGGTGGTCTCGGATGGGGCGCCGGGGATCATCAAGGCGATCGAGACCTGCTTCCCGCGCTCGGCCCGCCAGCGCTGCCTGGCGCACCGGAT
Organism: uncultured Pseudomonadota bacterium; assembly: GCA_963700775.1. Taxonomy (GTDB): domain Bacteria; phylum Pseudomonadota; class Alphaproteobacteria; order Rhodobacterales; family Rhodobacteraceae; genus Thermohalobaculum. The sequence goes on along the minus strand of CAVOYU010000013.1, from coordinate 10,695 downwards.
GCGCAACCTCGCCGCCAAGGTGCCGGAGGACCAGTGGCCGGAGCTGAAGGCCCGCTTCCAGGCCGCCTACCAGGCGCCGAGCCGGGCCATCGCCCGCGACCTGGCCGCCGGCGTCGTCGCCGACTACGAGAAGGAGTTTCCCTCAGCAGTGGCCTGCTTCCAGGATGACTTCGAGGCCTGCATCGCCCATCTCAGGATGCCGGTCACCCATCGCCGCGCCATCCGCACCACCAACCTGCTCGAGCGCCTGTTCGTCGAGGAGCGCCGCCGCCTCAAGATCATTCCCAACGCCTTCGGCGAGAAGCCCGTCCTGAAGCTGATGTTCGGCGCCATGATCCGCGCCGCCGAACGCTGGCGGGCGGTCAAGATCACCGACTTCGAGCGCCGCCAGATGGCCGCTGTCAGAAAAGAACTGGATCAGGAGTACGAAGCCGAAATCGTAACCCCAGCACCCCTCTCAGCCCGGAAAAACCCCGCCGATTTTTCCAGCAGTTCTCGGACTTGACCGAGCCCAGACTACCCGCGTCGGTGATTGAGGGTTTCACGGTTCCAGTATGGGCGGGCTCGACGTGACCGGCCCTAAGCTGCCATTGTACAGTCAAGCAGGGAATGACCGCTTCTGAACGGCCTCATGCACCGCAGCAAGTTTTGTCGCACTTACCTCACGAGGTCCCACTGCTATCAGCGAACACTCTGGAGGTAGATCCGGGTGCGATGAAGGACATTAAGATGCTCGAAACTGTCAAAGACGGTACGACAGTCTTCCAGGCTGGCGGCTAGAGACACGATGCCGCCTCCGCCCGCGGTTATTCCGGTATCACGGCACCGATATCGCCCTCGAAAGGCTCAGCATCGGCAACTACTGTCCGTCCCTTACTGCCGGGCATGATCTCGAATCGCGGATCGAATTCGACCATGAATTCGGCAAGCTTTCCGAGGATCGTCAGGTCGCCTTCCGCCTTTGCCGTGCCATCGGCCAAGAGCGCCTCGAGTTTCGCCTCGCCGGACATGACGCGCTCGAGGTCGGCGCGGTTCACCGTCAAGGTCAGGCCAGCATCATCCGCCTGGAAGCCGGCGATGTTGGTCAGCGTCTCGTTCGCCAGCTCAACGACGAATTGCTCACCGTTGTCAGGCGTGACCAGGTTCATCACGAATTCCATCCCCTTGGCGCGGCGGCCGTCCATTTTGATGGCGAGGAAGTTCAGGAAGAGTTCCGTCGACATCGCCCGGATCACATCGGGGCTTGCGCTGTTGACCGCCGCCCCTTGCGGGATGCCGGAGCGGAGCTCGTAGGCCGCGGCGAGGAAGCTGTTCCGCAGCCCGGGGTTTTCCTGCTGATAGCCGATCTGCTCGAAGGCATCGGCCAGCGCGTCCTTGGCGTCGCCGTTCGCCGGCTCGGCCTGCACGAGCTTGTTGAGGATCTCGACCTCCAGCATGTAGTCGCCGGCGTCGTGCAGCTCCGCCGCCCGGGCGAGGATCGCATCCGCCCCGCCCATCATCTCGACATAGAGCGGCGCCGAGTCCTCGGGCGAGAGTGGGATCAGCGTCGCGGGGTTGCAGTCCCAGAAGCCGAGGAAGCGCTGGATCACGCCCCTGGAATTGTGCTCGGGCGAGCCGTGATAGCCGCGGCAGTGCCACTTGGCCTGCAGGCTTGCCGGCATTTCGTAGACATTCTGGATCTGGTTGATGGTCACGCCCTGGTTGGCGTAGTGCAGCACCTGGTTGTTGAAGTTCGCATACATGTCGCGCTGGTCGCGCAGCACCTCCTTGACGCGGTCGTTGCCCCAGCGGGGCCAGTGGTGCGACGCGAACATCACCTCGGCTTCCTTGCCGAAGAGATACAGCGCCTCGTTGATGTAGCCCGCCCAGTTTAGCGCATCGCGTACCAGCGTGCCACGCAGCGTGTAGATGTTGTGCAGCACCGCCGTCACGTTTTCGGCCATCCACAGCGCCTTCATGTCGGGGATGTAGGTGTTCATCTCCCGCGGCGCCTCGGTGTTGGGCGTGTTCTGGAAGATCATCCGCACGCCGTCGACCTCGAATTCCTCAACCGGCTTGGACACGAGCCGGGTGGGCGCGATCAGACTGTTGACGCCCGCCGGGACGCGATGGCCGAGGCCCTGAGTGACGAAGCCGTGCTGGCCCGAGGGCAGCAGCAGGCCATACTGATAGAACAGCCGCCGGTTCATTGCGTTGCCGGCAAAGACGTTTTCCGAGATCAGGAACTCCATGAAGCCATCGGGCGCGATCACCTCCACCCGGCCCGTGGCCACGTCCTCCTCTGTGACGAGGCTGCCCACGCCGCCCCAGTGGTCCGCATGGGTGTGCGAATAGATCACCGCGGTGATCGGCAGCCCCTCGCCCACATGCTCCTGCAGAAGCTCCCAGGCCGCCCGCGCCGTCTCGACGGTTGTGCCCACGTCGAAGGCGATCCAGCCGTTGCGGCCGCGCACGAAGGTGACGTTGGCCAGATCGAAGCCGCGCACCTGATATATGCCGGGCACCACCTCGTAGAGGCCGAAGTTGTTGTTCAGCCGGCCGATGCGGGTCATCGAGGGATGGATCGAATCGAAATCTCCCGGCGCGTCGAGGAAGTCGTAGTCGGACCGGTCGAAGGCCACGTTGCCGGCGTCCGCCATGATCTGCCGGGCCGGGCGCTCGGCGATGAGTCCGCGCGACTGTTCGTCGAAGTCGCGCGTGTCGTCGAAGGGCAGCGTCGCCTTCGCCTCCTCCAGTACCCGCATCGTGTGCTCCGAGGGCGCCTTGCCCTTGGGGTGGAAGTGGCCTTCGAAGGGGGTGCGGGCTTCCTGAGCGAGGGCCGGGCTCTCGCCGTTTAGAACTCCGCCCAAGGTGAAGGCGGCACCTATTGCAGGAATATCGGTCAGGATCTGGCGTCTGGTCGTCAAGGGGCTTTTCCTCCATGGCCCTTATGGCCGCCGAGAGAGATTGATACTTAATTAACGTTATCCTTCGGCCTTGTGCGCGCGTTTGATCTAGATCAAGAAGGTTCGTCCGCCACGGAAAGAGTCGCGCCAACGAGTACCAGCGAGCGGGCGAGTTCATGGGAGGAGGCGGCTCCAAAATTGACCTGGATGAACCCGAACGGCTGATCGAAGCGTCAGCCTGTTACGCGGTGATGGAGGACATGGCGGCCGCCCTCGGCGACGCATATTTCTGCGCCAACATCGCCCGGGACGCAGCTCTCCAGGGTTGTGGCGGCGTTACGTGAATCCGCCGCGCAGGCGGTCAGTCTTAGCGATTTCCTGGTTTTGGCGCCGTCCATCGAGGGCGTGCCACCGGATATCGTTTCGCCGCCCGTCCTCCTCCGCTCGCCGCAGGTCGCGCTTTCGCTTGCCTTCCCTCAGGAGTGGCTTCCTGCCCTGTTCTCGCTCGACTGGCCGGTGAACGACTCACGGCGGTATCTCTCCGGCTCGCCCTATAGAGAGCAGGTTCCGCTCGCCTTCGTTCGCGAGGTTATTCGCAGCAACATCGCGAAAGAGGACTTCGACCTTGCCCAGCTGGCACTGATCTGCGGGACCGGCCGCCGCAGAATGCAGCGCATCTTCGTCGCACATCGAACTTCCTTCCGGGTGGTCAGGGACAATGTCCGTCAAGAGGTCGCGATCGATCTGGTGACGCGCGGCGATCATGCGCTCAACGATGTGGCCTTGCGATCCGGCTTTTCCGGGGAGGTGGTCTTTGGCCGCAACTATAAACGCAGGGCCGGCGAATTGCCGGGCACCCACCGGCGGAGGACAAAGTCAGAGCGGTAGCATCGGCACCCGATGACGCCTTTTGGCGCGTTGCTGCCGTGTCTTTGCATTGCAGCGAATGCCTGCTTGCCACCCTCTATTCCAGATGCCGCATCCGCGGGATGCTTGATCGTGCGCTCGCACCGAACGGCAGGAAGGTCCCGCACTCCGGGCCTTGCCCTTGATCCAGCCAGTGTAATCCGAACCGAAACAGCCGTCACCTGACCTGGGCGCCGCGGGGCTCGAAGCCCGCGGCGCCCGTTCCGTGTCTTCTGCGGGGCACAACGGCAGCCCTCGCCGCACGCCGCTGCCGCAGACCTCACCACATCTCGAGACAACCGACCATGGTCTGGAACTTCGTGATCCAGATCGTCGTCAGCCTGGCGCTGATGGCGATCTCCTATGCGCTCTCGCCGAAGCCGAAGCTCGAGCCGCCGAAGGCGGCCGGGCTCGACGACTTCGACCTGCCGACCGCCGAGGAGGGCCGGCCGATCCCGGTCGTCTTCGGCACCGTGCTGCTGCGCGGGCCGAACGTGGTCTGGGCCGGCGATCTCAAGGTCGACCCGATCCGCAAGAAGGGCGGCAAGAAATGACGCGTGTCTACCCCCGCGACCTCCGCGCCGCCCGGATCTGCTTCGGCGGCGCCCGGCCCTGGTTCCGCCGCCACGGGCTCGACTGGCAGGCCTTCGTCGCCGACGGGCATCGAGGCCGAGCGGCTCGAGGCCACCGGCGACGCGCTCGCCTTCCGGGTGACGGCGGAGGCGCGGGAGCGGGAAGCGCAGGCGGGCGAGGCCGGGACGGGCGAGACATCCGATGGGCGGTAGCTCGAAGAAGCAGACCGTCGGCTACCGCTATTCGCTCGGCGCCCATCTGGCGCTCTGCCACGGGCCGGTCGATGCGATCCGCGAGATCCGGGTCGACGACCGCACCGCCTGGTCGATCGGCATCGGCGCGGCGCGGAGCAGCCGAGGGGACCGGCGTCGGCGCCGCGGCACGCCTCGGCACCGTCGCGGGCATGTCGGCCGTCGCCGGCACCGGCGAGGAGGACACCGCGCCGGGTCAGCTTCCCGGGCACGCTCGCCGGGGTCCGGCTCGGCCAGCGCTACGCCCTCGCCCTCGGGACGGACGGGACGACCCGCACCGTGACCGCTCCGCTCGGTCGCCCATGACGGCGACAACGGCATCACCACCTGGCGCGTCGAGCCCGCCGCGCTCGCCTTCGCGGCGCAGTCGGTCACCGTCACCGAGGCGGGGGCGGCCGCCAGCGCCACGGGCAGTGGCGCCGCCGGCGGGCGGATCCGGATCGACAAGCCCGAGCTCTTCGGCGGCGAGAAGCGCGAGGGCGGCATCGTCGGCGATGTCGACGTGCTGATGGGCGCGCCCGACCAGGGCCAGAACGACTACCTCGCCGCCCGCGCCGGAACCGGTGTCCCGGCCTATCGCGGCCTCTGCTCGCTCGTGCTGCGGCAGGTCTATCTCGGCCTCAACCCCTATCTGAAGCCCTGGGCGGTGCGGCTGACCCGGGTCCTGAAGGCCGAGGACGGCGCCCAGCAGTGGTATCCCGAGAAGGCCGCCATTGTCCCCGAGGCGCGGATCGGCGATGCGGCGATCTACATCGCCATGGACGCCTCGGGCTCGATGTCCGGCGCCCGCATGGCGGCCCAGATCGCCGCGGTCTCGACGCTGATCGGCGAGATCGGCGCCCATCCCCAAACGTCGTCCGGTGCCGAGCCGAACGACATCGAGATCGTCACCTACAACTCCGGCGGTCATCGGCAGCATCACCCGGCGCGACGCGGATGCCGCGGCCTATGGCGAGCTCAAGGCCTGGGTCGACGCGCTTGCGAGCGCGACCAGCGGCGGCACGGATTACGGCGCTGCCGTGAGCCGGGCGGGCGCCTTCTTCGCCGGCGCCGGGGCGAAGCAGCGCGTGCTGATCTTCGTCACCGACGGCGAGCCGAGCCCGGCCGCCTCGCTCGAGACCGCGAAGACGACGCTCGCCGGCATCGCCGATCTCGATGTCTTCGCCTTCAACATCGCGCTCTCCGATACGAGCGCCACCGCCCAGCTCGACAACACCCCCGTCGACGGCGTGCCGGTGGTGCCGCCGGGCGATCCGGATGTTCTCGTCGCCTCGCTCCGCGCCGCCTTCGGCCAGGGCCCGGACATGAACCCGGCCCATATCATCCGGGAGTGCCTGACCAACAGCGACTGGGGCCTCGGCCATGGCGACGCGGATATCGGGCCGAGCTTCGCCGCGGCCGCCGACACGCTCTTCGCCGAGGGCTTCGGCCTCTCGCTGCTCTGGCAGCGCGAGTCGACGATCGAGGACTTCATCGCCGAGGTGCTGAAGCACATCGACGCCTATCTCCATGTCGACCGGCGCTCGGGCCAGTGGGAGCTGAGGCTGATCCGCGCCGACTACGACCCGGCGACGCTCCCGGTCTTCGACGAGACCAATGTCGTCGACTGGGGCGAGCTCGGCCGGCGCGAGGCGGCCGACCTCGTCAACAGCGTCACCGTCAAGTTCTCGGACGCCCGCACCGATGCGACGGGCTCGGTGAGCGTCACCGACACCGCGCTCGTGCAGCTGATGGGCCAGGTCGTCGGCGCCACCGTCGACTATCCCGGCATCCGCTTCGAGCGGCTCGCCGTGCGCGTCGCCGAGCGCGACCTGCGCGCGCTCTCGGCGCCGCTGCTCTCGGGCGAGATCACCGTCAACCGCGATCGGGCGCCGGGCTCGAGCCCGGCGACGTGATCCGGCTCGAGAGCCCGCGCCAGGGGCTCGAGGGCGTCGTCGTCCGGGTGGTCGAGCTCGACCATGGCGACGGGCGCGCGAACGGGGTCCGGCTCAAGATCGCCGAGGACGTCTTCGCGCTCGGGGAGACCGCGCTCGTCGGCGGCGAGACGGCCCCGCCCGCGCCGCTCGTCGTGGCGCCGAAGCCGCTCGCCCGCCGCATGGTCCAGGAGGCGCCCTACTGGCTCCTCGTCCAGGACCTCGGCCATGCCCAGGCCGATGCGCTCCTCGCCGAGGACCCGGATGCGGGCGCCCTCGTCGCCGCCGGCGAGCGGCCCTCGGCGGACGCGCTCTCGGCCCAGCTCTGGACCGATCCGGGTCCCGGCTACGCGCTCGAAGCGACGGTCGAGTTCGTGCCGACGGCGCTGCTCGCCGCCGATGTCACGCGACGATCCGGCCGAGCGGGAGCTCGCCGTCTCCGGCTGGACCGGCCTCGAGGAGGTCGCCATCGGCACGCTGGCGGCGATCGGCGACGAGCTCGTGCGCATCGACGGGGTGAGCGCGACGACGCTGACCGTCGGGCGCGGCTGCCTCGACACCGTGCCGCAGATCCATGCCGCCGGCACGCCCGTGATCTGCTGGCAGCCGCTCGGCCGATGCGACCGAGCCGCGCTTCGCCGCCGGCGAGACGGTCGCGGCGAAGCTGCTGCCCGAGACCGGCTTCGGCACCCTGCCGCTGGCGCAGGCGCCCGAGGACCAGGTGACGCTGGCGTCCCGCGCCATCCGGCCGCTGCCGCCGGGCGATCTGCGCGGCAACGGCGTCTCGGTCGTCAACCCGAACCTCCTCAACCCGGGACCGGTCACGCTCACCTGGGCGCATCGCGACCGGCTCGCGCAGACGAGCCCGGTCTTCGACGCCTACACCGCCGGCCGACATCGGCCCCGAGCCCGGCGTCGGCTACTGGGTCGAGATCCGCTGGGTCGACCCGGTGACGGCGATTGGCCCTCGAGCCGCCGGCCGCCGAGCTCGACGCCGGCACCGCCACCGCGTTCACGCTCACGCAAGAGGACGTGCCGGTCCTCTCGGCGCCCTCCGGCACCGAGCAGATCGACGTCCGCGTGCAGGCGCGACGAACCGTAGGCGGGATCGTCTACGACGCCCGGGACGCGCGGAGAGTCCGGTTCTTCCTCGAGATCGAACTGCGGGAGGTCCTGGAGGCGCAGCCTTATGCGCTCACCGGCCGCGCGGCCGCCGGCGTGAGCCTCCTGCTCGCCCAGCCCTACACCGCTCACCGGCCGGGCCGCTGCGGGCCGGAGCCTCACCACCGCCCAGCCCTCCGCGATCACCGGCCGGGCCGGTGCCGGAGCGAGCCTCACCACCGCCCGGCCTTACCTGATCCTGCAAGGAGACCTCTGATGTTCACCTTCGTCAGCAACAATCCGGCGGACTTCGGCGGCGGCGCCTACAAGACCACGCGCGCGGGCAGCTTCCGCAGCAGCCGCGTCAGCCATGCCATCGAGATGCACGGCACTGCCAGCACCATGCAGTCCAAGGCGATCCTTGGCTTTCAGGCCGTCGCGGGGTCGGTGACGTGGGTGCACGCGCAGGTTGGGTTCTTCGGTTCGACCAACAGTGCCCCACAGGACCACAGCAACGCGGACGGCAATATGTTCTTCGCTGCACGGGACGCCTCCGGCGCCATCGTGGCAGAGTTCACCGTAGTGGATGGCAAGTTGAAGATCAGGGCCTACGGATCGAGCACGGCGGACAGCGGCACCTATTCGCTGTCCAACCTGTCCAGCAGCACCCTCCATGCACTCGACGTGAAGATCGACCTCTCGGGCGGCAACATTGCCGTCGAGGCGTATCTGAATGCCGTGGATGCGAGCGCCGCCCCCTTCCTCTCTGTTTCCGTCGCCAACTCGGCAACTCCCAGGACCAATCCGATGCAACTGGAATGGCGGGCCTACGACCTGGCCGATCACTCGGCGCACACCGCCTACCAGCAGATCAGCGAAGTCATGGTGGGCGACGAGGACACGCGCGGTCTCGGCCTGACCGATCTGATGACGTTCGGCGCGGGAACACATGCGGATTGGGTAGGCGACCCTGCTGGCCTGACCGACGGTGACGACGCCACCGGGGTCAGCACCGCGACGCTGGGCGCCAGGGTGAGCCGGGCCGTCGCGACCTATGGCGGCCCGGCCTCGGCCGCCGTCCGCGGCCTCTTCATCCCCGCCCGCGGCTCGGCGGAGGCCGGCGACGTGCGCGCCTTCCTGCGCGACATCGCCGGGGCGACGGATCACGCCGCCGCGGCCGGCTACGGCCTGCCCGCCGGCGCGATCGGCTACGGCCTGGCGGAGTTCGCCCTCAACCCGGCCACCGGCCTGCCCTGGGACACGGGCGACCTCACCGGCTTCGAGTACGGGCTCGAGGCGGTCTGAGCCCGAGGACCGCGCCTCCGGGCCAACGCGCCAGCTATCTGGAGAGCGCGCGCGTCATGCCGCTGGGCGCGCGCCCAATGGCCTGGGTTTGCGCCGCCGAATGGCCGACTTTGTCTCCGCCGTTGACAAATGACGAAAATTCGATGCAGCGATCGGGACATTCGAAGGATGGGAAACATGATTTGCCTCCTGCTTACTCATCGTCGCGTTCCGATCTGAGAACCGAGTTCTTGAGTGACAATGCATCGACTTCAAGCCTCAAGCGCGCGTTCTCGCGTTCGAGTTCTGCGTCCCCGGTGACGGATATTGCATTGAACTGGAGAACTCTGCCGCGATGTCGCAAGCCCGGCAGACGGAACCTGCGACGGCCTGGGCGCCTATTCGCTTCGGACGATATCGATGACCGTTGCAGAATCCTTGCCGTCGCGGTCGGCGCCGACAACAGGGTTCATCGCCTTCAGGAACTTGAAGAGGTCGCTGTCGGTCGAAAGGACCAGTGTCGTGTCCTCGGCGATCATCGCCTTGTAGGCCTGCATCGTGCGCGTGAATTCGTAGAACTCCACGGCCTCAGAACTGCTGTTGTAGGCGCCGGCATAGATCGCGGTCGCCTTTGCGTCCGCAAGTCCACGAATTTCCTCCTCCACCTGCCGGTACGCCTCCGACTCGATCTTGCTGAGGTCGCGCACGCGATGCCGCGAATCTGGGCGGCCTCGCCGTTGCCCTCCGAGAGGAAACGCTCGGCGATCTGGTGCGCTCGCGACATTCGGTCATAGATCTTCGGGCGCACGCCCGCGTTGTAGTTGATGCGCTTGAAGCGGACGTCGATCAGCTCGATCCGAAGACCCGCACCTTTGGCCGGCCGCCGCGAAGATCTCCTGCGCGACGCACTTGCGGCCCGGCGGATCGGTGGCAGGGCGCCAATGTCTGCGCGTCGACCTCCATCAGCAAATCGTCGCGGGCGGATGCGCTCCTTGTGGAGCGGACGACTCTCGATCAGGTCGTGCGGGCGACGGCGTCGCGGGTTCTCGCTGCCGATGAAGTCATCGAGGCGGGACTGGGCGCTGCGTTCGTCGCGGAGTCTTTCGAAGTACGGCAGCGGGTCGGTGATGCGCCAGCGGGCGAAGAGATCGACCGAGATGTAGAGCTTGTCCTTGGTCGGCATGTCCGAGGGGTTGCCGTCCCACTCCAGTACCCGCCTGTCGATCGGGTTGACCTCCTGGATGAACGGAACCTTGAGCTTCAGGCCCGCCGTGGTGACCGGCTCGCCGACCGGCTTGCCGAACTGCGTGATGATCGCCTGCTCAACCTCGCTGACCGTGTAGACCGCGCTCGCCCCGATGAAGGCGCCGAGCGCCAGAACGACGGCGAGAATGATTGCACCAATCCTCATGGCCGCGCCTCCGCTTGCTGGTCGAGGTTCAGGAACGGCAGGATGCTGCGCGTCTGCTCATCGATGATGATCTTCGAGCGAATGCCGGGCATCACCTCCTGCAGGGTCTCGATGTAGATGCGCCGTCGGGTGACCTCGGGCGCCTTGGCGTACTCGGCCAGCAGCGCCGTGAAGCGCGCGACGTCGCCCTCGGCCTCGTTGATGCGCTTCAGCCGGTAGCCGTCGGCCTCGCGGATGCGCTGGTCCTTCTCGCCCTCGGCGAGCGGGATCACCTTGTTGTATTCGCGCCGGGCCTCGTTGATCAGCCTCTCCTTCTCCTGCTGCGCCTGGTTGACCTCGTTGAACGAGGCCTGTACCGGCTCGGGCGGGTT
>CAVOYU010000012.1:0-251721 GCA_963700775.1 uncultured Pseudomonadota bacterium | reverse complement strand
CAACAGACCGGGTCCTCAATGGTGGCGATGTGTCGGTCCGGCCGGCTCATGCGCCTCAGCGCCGCGTAGAGCGTCGTGGTCTTGCCTGAACCCGTCGGCCCGGTGACGATGGTCACCCCGTGCGGCCGGTCCAGCAGCTCCATGAACCCGGCCAGAATCGGTCCCGAAATGCCGAGGCGCCTGATCTCCGGCCGCTCGCCGCCGCCATCGAGGATGCGCACCACCATGCTCTCGCCGTCGATGGTCGGCGCGACCGAGATCCGCAGGTCCAGCTCGCGGCCGCGAATCACCACCTGGATGCGCCCGTCCTGCGGCAGTCGCGTCTCGGCGATGTCCAGCCGCGCCATCAGCTTCAGCCGCGACAGGATCGCCGCCTTCGAATTCGCTGGCGGCGAGTTTTCATCCTGCAGGCTGCCATCGACCCGGAAACGCACCCGCAAGCCCCCGGCCGAGGGCACGAGATGCACATCCGACGCCCGCCGCTCCACCGCCGCGGCCAGCATCCGGTCGACAAAGCGCACCACCGGTGCATCGCTGGCGATGCTGCGCAGCTTCTCCACGTCCGTCTGGCTCGCCTCCGCCGGCACGCCATCGTGCCGGCGCAGGTAGAGCCGTCGGAGCGCCGCGTCCAGGTCGGCCGGCCGGGCGGCCCGCGGGGCAACCTTCATTCGCGTCTTGAATTCGATCGCCCGCGCCTGGCCGCGGTCCAGCGGATCGGCCATCGCGACGACCAGCATTCCGTCCTCGATCCCCAGCGGCAGAACCCGGGCGCGCTCCAGATAGGGTACCGGCAGGTCCACGCCGCCGACCGGCGCATCCGGATAGTCCGCCGGCTCGACCAGCGCGATCCCCAGCACCGCCGCATAGGCATCCGCCAGCGCCGCGTCCGGGGCCAGCCCCAGCTTCGCCAGCGCGAGGTCCAGGCGGATCCCTTCCGACATGGCGGCCCGGCGCGCGCGCTCGATCGCCGCGGAATTGACGGTGCCGCGCTCGCGCAGGAACTCCACCACTGCCTCGGAGTGATCGTCCGACTTCAGCATCGCTCGCACCTCCGGATCGGCGAGCAGGTTACGCTAACTACCCCATAACACATAGCTTACGGCCAATGCCCCCCCTGATCAACAACTCGGCCCCATCCCCTGATTCGGCTCAGGGGCAGGCCTAGAACGATATTGGACCCATTATCCAGGTAATCCAAATCCCGGCCGACAGATAGGCGCCGAGCGGCACCCGTGTCGACGCCGACAGGTCGCGTCCGGCGAGCTTCGCCGTCAGCAGCGTCATCGCCAGCGCGACCATCGTCCCGACCAGAACCACCGAGGCGAGCCCCTGCCAGCCGACCCAGGCGCCCCCTGCCGCCATCAGCTTGGCATCGCCGGCGCCCAGGCCGTCTCGGCCGCGGAAGTGCCGGTAGGCCCGGGCGATCAGATCGAAGACGGCATACCCCGCCGCCGCGCCGATCAGCCGGTCCGGAAGCACCTCCGGTTCCAGCAATGCGGCGAAGCCCAGCCCTGCCATACCCAGCGCGAGGGTCAGCGCATCGGGCAGCAGGTAGCGCCGCAGGTCCCAGGCAGCCAGGGCCGCGCAGAGCCCCGAAAGCACCAGCGCCCCGGCGAGCGCCCAGCCGGTCATTCGCTTCCGGGCGCCGGCGCCGGCACCGCCGCTCCCGCCGGCGCGGCATTGGCACGGCCCCAGTCCAGGATCAGCGGCGCGCCGGGGTCGGAGAGATCGACGACCGCTTCGCGGGTGTAGCTCGAGCCGTCGGCCAGCGTCGCCGTGGAAAGGACCGTGAACACCGGCCGCCCGCGACTCCGGAACGCCCGCAGCGCCACGCGCTCCTCGCGATCCAGGGTCCCCTCGCCGTCACGCGCCGCGATGATCCGGTCGGCCGTCGCCTCGCTGACGCCCGGCATCGCCATCAGCACCTCGCGAGAGGCGCTGCGCGGATCGACGCCCGGAGCGGCGAAGTACACGGTCACGTAGGGCCGCACGCGTGCCAGAAGCTCGAAATCCATGCCCGGGACCCGCATCAGCTCGTCGACCGCGTGGAAGACGCCGCCGTCGCCCCGGACCAGCGCGATGCCTCCGGCGATCTCCCTCGCACGCGCGTCCTCGGCTCCGGCGGCCCGCAGGACGCTCTCGATCAGTTCCGGCGCGCCGATGTTGAGGTCCACCTTGCCGCTCTCCGCCTCGGCGCGCACCGCGATCCGCGCCGCGCCGAAGCGCGTGTCGAAGGCCGGCGCGGTGCCATCCAGCGCCTCCGAATAGCGGGTCAGGAACATCTCGTAGCCGGCATCTGCGGCGTTCCTGGCCACCGCCTCGCCGAGCCGCGCCCGCGCCACCGCGATGCCGCCGCGGGACTCCTCGACCATCCTCAGTGCCATCGCGGACATGGCGGCCAGCACCAGCAGCACCACCGGCAGCGCAAAGCCGCGGCCGCGCTGGTGTCGCCGATCCGAGGTCCTTGTGCCGGTGCGGTCCATTGGCTCAGGATACCACGCCGCGCATCGTTTGGCACCGGCCCGCCGCCCCGTCGTCAATCCTCCGGATTTCGCCCGCCGCCGTGAAACACCCCGTCCGGATAGGGATACCACCAGTCGCTGAATCTCGGGCTTGTGGTCGATGATCACCATCTTGGATCTGCCGGAACGCGTCCAGCCCCTGCCGGCCGAGTTCCGCGGCCGAGGCCGGAGTTCTTCCAGCCGCCGAAGGGCAGCGCGTCGTTGTCGATCAGCGGGTTGTTGACCCAGACCATGCCGGCCTCGAGCGTCTCGGCCGCCTGCATGGCCTCGTGCAAGGTCGGTGGTGAAGATCGAGGCGCCGAGGCCGAATTCGCTGTCATTGGCAAGTCGCAGCGCCTCGTCGAAATCCGTCACCTTGCAGATCGCGGCGACCGGGCCGAAGACTCTCCGCGCGCAGATCTCCATCTCCGGCGTCACGCCGGTCAGGATGGTCGGCTCGTAGAACCAGCCGGTGTTGTGCGCCGGCGGCACCCGCCCGCCGCAGTACCGCGGTTGCGCCTTGCGCAACGCGTCGTCGACCAGCCGCATCACCTTGGCGCGCGCCGCTTCGCGAGACCAGCGGACCGATCTCCGTCTTGTCCAGCCCGTTGCCGATCCTGCAGCGCCCGCGGCGGCGGCGGCAAACAGCTCGACGAAGGCGTCGTGCACCGCCTCATGCACGAAGAACCGCTCGGACGAGGTGCAGACCTGGCCGGAGAGATGAAAGGCCGCGGTCACCGCTCCCGGCCACCGCCACCTCGAGCGGCGCATGCGCCGAGATGATCATCGGGTCGTTGCCGCCAGCCTCGATCATGCAGGGCTTCAGTTCGCTCGGCGCAGGCCACGCGCCACCGCGCGGGCCGCCGCCACGCGCCGGTGAACGCGACCGCATGGGTGTCGCGCGACGGATCAGCGCCTGCGCCGTCTCGGCGCCGCCGGGCAGGCAGGAAACCAGGCCCGGCGGCAGGCAGCGGCGAAATGCTCCATGAAGTCCAGCGTCGACAGCGTCGTCGCCTCGGCCGGCTTGACGATGCAGGCGTTGCCGGCCGCCAGCGAGGCCGCCACCGTCCAGCCCATCAGCAGGATGGGAAAGTTGAACGGCATGATGTGGACCGAGACGCCATAGGGCTCGTAGCGCGCGATACTGGAACGACCCCGCCTGCGTCGTGCCGGCGATCTTGCCGGCCTCGTCGCGCGCCATCTCGGCGAAGTAGCGGAAGGCGGGCGCAACATTGGCGAGCTCGCCGACCGCCTCCGGATAGGGCTTGCCCATCTCCAGCGTCATCAGCCGGGCGACATCGTGGAAGTCGGTCTCCTCGATCGAGTTCGCGACCCGGTGCAGCAGCGCCGCCCGGCTCTTGAAATCGATCCGCGTCCAATCCGCCTGCGCCGCCCTGGCCTCGGCAGCCACCGCCTCGGCCAGCGCCGCGTCCGCCAGCGCGATCCGGCCCTCGACCTTCAGCGTCGAGGGATTGACGATCTCTCGGCTCGGCGCCGCCCGCCGGCACGAAGCGGTTGCCCCGGAACACCTGCGCCGCAAGGGATCGAACGCGCTCATTCGCGCCTCCATCTGTGATTCCCGGGATCCTCCGCCGCGCGCTCCCCTCCCCCCGCTGGGGGAGGGAAAGGGAGAAGGCGCCACCCCGCGCCAGAGTTTCCGGCGCCTACCGGATCATGTAGACCTTCCGCACCGTCTCATGCACGGCGCAGATGCCCTTCCAGTCCTCCGGAAAGAACGCCGCCGTGTCGGGCGTGATCTCGATCACCTCGCCCGTCTCATGGGTGTAGGTGCAGCGCCCGCTCAGGAACTGGCAGAACTCGTCGCGGGTGACGTGGCACTCCCAGACACCTGGCGTGCAGACCCAGATCCCGGCCTCCGGGCTGCCGCCCGGCCCCTTGTGCAGCAGCTCGCCCGAGGTTCGGCTCTGACCCTCGATCATCGTCGGCACCGGCCCCCAGTCGCTGAGCTCCCCCCGCCAGGCGGTGACTGCGGGGATATGCGGCGCGCTGGACTTGAATTTTGCGCTCATGCGGTCTTCCTCTCCATGCCCCGGCTCACTTCAGCATGCCGTTCAGGATGCCGGCTGCCTTGGTCGGCCCGTGCCGCGACTGCATATGCGCCGAGGTCGCCGCCAGCCGCTTCTGCATCGCCGGGTCCGAGATCATGGCGTCCAGCTTCTGCCGGAGCTCCGCGTCGGTCCAGTCGTAGCGGTCGAGCTTGAAGCCGTGGCCGGTCTCCTGCACCCGCGTGGCATTGTCGTGCCCGTCCCAGACATAGGGCATGATGATCGCCGGCTTGCCGAAGTACAGGCACTCGGTGAAGCGAGTTGTTGCCGCCGTGATGGATCACCGCATCGACCTGCGGGATCACCGAGGGCTGCGGGAACCAGCTCGCGAGATGCACGTTGGCCGGCACGTCGGTGTACTCGCCCATGTAGTCGCCGACATTGACCAGCGCGCCGATAGGGCATCTTGCCGATCGCCGCGATCATCCGCTTCAGCAGCGTCGGTGTCGCCGGCGCCGAGCGAGCCGAAGCTCGACATAGAGCAGCGGCTTGTCGTTGTTGGCCTTGCAGCGTGGCACCTCGTAGGCCGCCTCCTCGCGCACGCAGCCCTCGAGATACTGGAACCGCTTCGGGTCCAGCGGCTCGGCGCCGCTTGAACTTCACCGGCTCCGGGTAGAGCAGCAGGTTCATGTGCGGCGAGGCCTCGAAGAACTGCGCCGATCGGATAGGGCGCCTCGCCGCAGCTCGGCAGGAAGGCGTTGAAATCGTCGTGGATCGGCTTGATCACCTCGTTGAAACGCGCGGATAGGCCGCATGGCAGGCCGTGTCGTGTTCGCCGCAGCCCGAGAGATGCGGCGGGATGTCGTCGGCCTCGATCTCGTTTTCCGAGCACGAGATGATGCGCACCCAGGGCTTGCCGTACTCTTGAGCGCTTGATCGCCGGAAACAGGATCACGTTGTCGACGCAGACCATGTCCGGCTTGATCGTCGCCAGCACGCCCGGCAGGTCCTTCTGCGCCCATTTCGCGCTGTCGACGATCGCCGTCCAGCAGTCCTTCACGTAGTTGTCGATCTGGTCGATCGGCGACTTGCGGAAATTCGGGATATGGCCGTTGATGAAATCCTCCCAGAACTTCGCCATCTCCTCGGGCGGCATCGGCTCGGACAGCTCCACCGGGTGCGCCTCGAAGCCGTAGCCCTGGTAGACGCCGACGAAGCCCGGGTCGGACAGGAACACCGCCTTGTGGCCCAGCTTCTCGACCGCCTGGGCGATGCCGACCGAGTTGAGCGCCGGGCCGAAGGCGGCCTCGGGGAAGAATGCGATCGTCTTCTGTGCCATCTGTCTCCTCCGTTCATTCCGTAAGAAGGCGGCCGTGCTCGGGCCGCCAGCAGCACCAGACCTTCTGGCCCGGCCGCCATCTCGATGCGGTCTCGTCGGCGGCACCGACCCGCGCGATGACCGCGCGTTCCGAGCCCGCGACCGCGACATGCAGGTTCAGGTCGTTGCCGTGATAGGCGATGTCGGCGATCTCGCCCAGCGCCCCGTTGCGGTCGGCAGGCTTCTCTGCGGCCAGCACGATCCGCTCCGGGCGCACCATGATCGCCGCCGGCCGCCCCGGCGCGCCCTCACCCGCGGACCGCAACAGCCCGTGCGCCTCGGTGGCCAGCCCGCCGGCGGCAGTGGTCCCCTCGAAGAAGTTGCTCACCCCGATGAAGTCGGCGACGAAGCGCGAGGCCGGGTTCTCGTAGAGGTCGCGCGGCCTGCCGCTCTGCACCACCCTGCCCGCATCCATCAGCGCCATGCGGTCGGCCATCACCAGCGCCTCCTCCTGATCGTGGGTCACGACGACGAAGGTGATGCCCCACCTCGTGCTGCAGCCGCTTGAGCTCCAGCTGCATCTGCTCGCGCAGCTTCTTGTCGAGCGCCGCCAGCGGCTCGTCCAGCAGCAGCACCCGAGGCCGCTTGACCAGCGCCCGCGCCAAGCGCCACGCGCTGCCGCTGCCCGCCCGAAAGCTGATCCGGCTTGCGCCCGGCCAGGTCCGACAGCTCCGCCAGCTCCAGGATCTCGCCCGTCCGCCGCGCAATCTCCGCCCGCGGCAGGCCCTCCATCTCCAGCCCGTAGGCGACGTTCCCCCGCACGGTCATGTGCGGGAACAGGGCATAGGACTGGAACATCAGGTTGACCGGGCGCCGGTTGGGCCCTCAGCCCGGTGATGTCCTTCCCGTCGAGCAGCACCCGCCCCTCGTCCGGCGCCTCGAAGCCGGCGAGCATGCGCAGCAGCGTGGTCTTGCCGCAGCCCGACGGTCCGAGCAGCGCGAAGAACTCGTCCTCGGCCAGCGTCGAGCGAGACACCGTCGACCGCCGTCACCCGGCCGAACCGCTTGGTCACCCGCTCCAGCGCCATCACCGGAGCCGCGCTCATGCGCCGGTCACCACGCCCTGCCGATCCGCTGCGCAGGCAGCACCAGCGTGAACGAGACCAGCATCACGATGGTCGCCATGGCGTTGATCTCGGGCGTCACGCCGAAGCGGATCATCGCGTAGATCTGCATCGGCAGCGTGGTCGAGCGCTCGCCCGGCCCGGCGGTGAAGAAGGCGATGATGAACTCGTCGACCGACAGGGTGAAGGCCAGCAGCGCGCCCGCCAGAACGCCCGGCGCAGATGATCGGCAGCGTCGACGCGCCGGAAGGTGGTGAAGCTCGCTGGCGCCGAGGTCGATCGACGCCTCGACCATCGAACAGTCGAAATGCTTCAGCCGGGTCCGCACGACGGCGCAGACGAAGGCGATGTTGAAGACCACATGGCTGAGGATGATCGAGTGCAGGCCCAGCGTGAAGCCCAGCAGCGTGAAGAAGCACAGCAGCGCGATCGCCAGCACGATGTCGGGGATGATCATCGGCGCGAACAGCAGCGCGTCGAGCGCGTTCGACTGCCGCCGGCGCTCGACGCCGAGGGCCAGCAGCGTGCCGAGCACGGTGGCGAGCGCCGTCGAGACCGCCGCGACGATCAGCGTGTTGAGGCCGCCGAGGAGACGATCTGCGGGCTGGCGAGCAGCTTGCCGTACCATTCGAGCGAGAAGCCGGTCCAGGCGGTCGGCAGGCCCGCCCGGTTGAAGGTCAGGCCCATCAGCACCAGGATCGGCAGATAGAGGAAGGCATAGAACCAGCCACAGATGCAGGCCCGCAAGCCGGCGCCGAGGCGCTCAGGCATCGGCCCGCCTCCCCTCGCCGCGTGCCGCCGGTTCACCGCCAGCGCCTGCACGAACAGCAGCAGCATCATGATCACGATCAGGATCAGCGACAGCGCCGCGCCGAACGGCCAGTCGCGGGCCGTCAGGAACTGGTCGTAGATCAGGTTGCCGACCATCTGCAGGCGCCCGCCGCCGAGCAGGTCCGGGCGTGATGAAATTGCCGATCGAGAGCACGAACACGAACACCGCCCCCGCCGCCACGCCCGGCAGGGTCAGCGGCAGCGTCACCCGGCGGAAGGTGGTCCAGCGCCGAGGCGCCGAGGTCCTCCGAGGCCTCGCGCAGCTCCGGGTCGATGCGGCTGAGCGAGGCATAGATCGCCAGGACCACGAAGGGCAGGTAGTTGTAGACCAGCCCGGTGACGACCGCGAACTCGTTGTAGAGCAGCGGCAGCGGCTCGTCGATCACGGCCCAGCCCGGCCAGCGCCTGGTTGATCAGCCCCTCGCGGTTGAGCAGCACGATCCAGGCATAGGTGCGGATCAGGTAGTTGCTCCAGAACGGCAGCATCACCAGGACCAGGAGCACGGTCTGCCGCGCCGCGGGCGCCAGCGGCAATCGCATAGGCGGCCGGATAGGCGAGCAGCACGGCGATCACGGTCGCCGTCCGCGGCGATCCGCGCCGAGATGCAGGAAGATCGTCCGGATAGAGCGGATCGACGGCGCGGCTCGAAGTTCTCCGAGCGTCGAAGATGTAGTCGATCGCCGCCGTAGACCCCGCGCTCGAAGAAGCGTAGAAGAAAACGATCAGGCAGGGGACGATCATGAAGACCGTCAGCCAGCCAACCCGGCAGCATCAGCAGCCAGAGCGCACGCGGGGTCAGGCTCGGCCACGCGCCGGAATCCGGACGCCGCGGCATGCCAGCGGCGCAGCGATCCGAGCGCCAGGCGCCCGGACGACCCGGCATCCGGGGCATCGGACTCGCACTGATCACTGCGACGCCATGATCTCGGACACCGCCCGGGTATAGGCCTTCTGCGCCGCGCCGAGGTCGCGCAGCTGCTCGAACCGTCAGCAGATCCGCCGGCGGCATGGCGATGTTCGGGATACTGCTCAAGCAGCGCCGGGTCGAGCCCGTCCATGGCCGCCTTGTTCGGCACCTTGTACAGGATGTTGCTCGGCCACCCAGTTGCCGGTCTCCTGGCGCGAGCACGAAGTCGATGAAGGCATGTGCGCCTCGTCCTTGTTCTCGCGACGCCTCGGTGATCACCATGGTGTCGACCCAGAGGTCGGTGCCTTCCTTGGGGATCGACGTACTTGATCGTCGGCGTTCTCGGCGATGCCGTAGTTGCACCAGCCATCCCAGGCCTGGACCAGCACCGCCTCGCCCGACACCAGCTTGGAGTAGAAGGTGGTGTCGTCATAGGCCAGCAGGTCTTCTTGGCGGCGATCAGCAGGTCCGCGCGCCGCGTCGATCTTCGGCCTGGTCGGTCTCGTTGACCGAGTAGCCGATCGGCCAGCAGCCCGGCGCGCCAGCAGCCAGCGGTCGGTCGCCAGCATGGTGATCTTGCCCTTCAGCGCGTCCGGCGGGCTCAGCAGGTCGTTCCAGCGAGGCCGGCGCTGCCATCGACGAGATCGGAGCGATAGCACAGGCCCGTCGTGCCCCAGGCATAGGGCACCGAGAAGGTGTTGCCGGGGTCGTACGCCAGCTCGTTCGCCTCGGGGTAGAGATTGGCGAGGTTCGGGATCTGGGCATGGTCGATGCGCGCGGCGAGACCGAGCTGGTGCAGCGCCTCGGCGAAGGGCGACGAGACGAACAGCACGTCATAGCCCTTGCCGCCGCACGCCACGACCTTGCCCATGATCTCCTCGTTGGTGGCATGCACCGCCACCTCCGCCTCGATCCCGGTGGCCGCCTGTGAACCGTTCGAGCAGGTCCGGCGGCATGTAGCCGTCCCAGTTCGAGATCACGATCTTGCCGGCGGCGAGCCCCGTGCCCGCACTCAGCGCCACGGTGGCGACGGCGGCCACCGCGGCAAACATCCGCATCCCAGTCATCTTCTGTTCCTCCCGGTCGTGTTCTTCCGCTCCCGTCCCGCTGTATTCGCGGCATCGCGAGGGCGGGATCAGCCTCCATTGATAGCGGGAGAATGCAACCGGAATCCAGCGCCGGCAGAGGCAGGCCCGCCTCAGAGCCAGTGATCGACGAGGCAGACCGCCGGATCGGCGGGCGAACGGCGGATCGAGAAGCCCAGATCCGACATCAGCTTCAGCATCGACCCGTTGTCGGCCAGCACGCTGCCCTCCATCACCGTCAGCCGGTGGTCGCGCGCCGCATCCATCAGCGCCGTCATCAGCCTTGAGCCGATGCCCTTGTGCTGTGCGCTTGTCGGACGACGACGATGGCGAACTCGCAGACTCGTCCCGTCCCGGATTGATGACATAGCGCGCCACCGCCGATCTGACCGGCTTCCGGCCGTCATCTCGGTGACCGCCACCAGCGCCATCTCGCGGTCGTAGTCGATCTGGGTGAAGCGCGCGAGCATTCGGGGCGTCAGCTCGTTGATCGCTACATGAAGCGGAAGTGCTTGGCCTCCGCGAGAGGTTCGCGGACGAATTCCGCTCGCTCTCCGCGTCCTCGGGGCGGATCGGCCGTATGGTCAGCTGCGTGCCGTCCGGCAGGAACACCGTCTCCACCAGGTGGCGTCGGATAGGGCGTGATCGCCATGTGGCGTGGCGCCCCGCCGCCGCCGGCGGGCGGCGACCCGATCCGCGCATCGACCGCGAGCACCCCCTCGGGCCCCGCGAACAGCGGGTTGATGTCGAGCTCCTCGACATGCGGGCAGCTCGCAGGCCAGGTCGGAGATCCGCAGCAGCACCTCGATGACCGCCCCGCATCCGCCGGCGGCGCGGTTGCGGAAGGCGCTGAGCAGCCGCGCGACCCGCGTCCGGTCGATCAGCCGCGTTGGCCAGCACCTCGTTGAGGGGCGGCAGCGAGACCGCGCTGTCGCGCAGCATCTCGACCATCGTCCCGCCCGCGCCGAACAGGATCATCGGCCCGAACACCGGGTCGCGGCTGCACGCCGACCACCAGCTCGCGGGCGTCCGCGACCTTGCCATCGGCTCGACGGTGACGCCCCGATGCTCGGCCTCGGGCCGCGGGCCTTCCGGACCGTTCGCGATCATCTCGCGATAGGCGGGCCGCACGTCGCCCGCCGCCATGATGTTGGTGCGCACCCCGCCCACATCCGACTTGTGGGTGATCTGCGGCGAATTGATCTTCATCGCCACCGGGAAGCCCAGCGTCTCGGCCGCGATCAGCGCCGCCGAGGGGCTGTCGGCCTCCACGTCATGGCGCAGGGGATGTGGAAGGCGCGCAGCACGGCCTTCGATTCCACGTCCGACAGCATCTCGCGCCCCTCAGCCAGCGCCGCCTCGACGATCATCCTGGCCGCCGTCACATCCGGCGCCGCAAGGTCCGACAGCGGCCCGGGCAGCTCCAGCGACAGGCGCTGGTTCAGCTGGTGCCGGGCGAGATGGGCGAAGGCCTCGACCGCCTGCTCCGGCGCGGGGAAATCCGGGATGCCGCTGGCGCTCAGCAGGGTACGCGCCTCGGCGACGCTGGACTCGCCCATCCAGCAGGCAAGCAGCGGTTTCTTCGAGCCCTTGGCAGCCTCGACCACCGCTTCGGCCGCATCCGCCGGCTTGGTCATCGCCTGCGGCGTCAGCAGCGCCAGCACGCCATCGATGTCGGGGTCCGCCAGGCAGGCCGAAACTGCCTCGCGGTATGTGTCCGGCGGCGCGTCTCCGAGGATGTCGACCGGGTTCCCGTGCGACCAATAGGCGGGCAGAAGCTTGTTCAGGCGCTCGACAGTGGCCGCCGCCAGCACGGCAACCTCGATGCCCAGATCGCCGGCCCGGTCCGCCGCCAGCACGCCGGCGCCGCCGCCATTGGTCACGATGCCGAGCCGGTTCCCGCCCGTGCTCCGCCGCGCCGAGAGGATCTCGGCGGCGGCGAAGAGCTGCCCGAAAGCTCGCCGCCCTCACAGCGCCCGCCCGCTCCAGCGCGGCGTCGAACACCTGGTCCGAGCCGATCAGCGCCCCGGTATGGGTGTTGGCCGCCGCCGAGCCCTTCATATGCCGCCCGGCCTTGAGCACGATCACCGGCTTCACCCGAGCCGCGATCTTCAGCGCGCTGATGAACGAGCGCGCGTCGCGCACCCCCTCGACATAGAGCAGGATCGCATCGGTCCCGGTGTCCCCGGTGAGGTAGTCCAGCGCATCGCCGAAATCGATATCGACCGCATTCCCCAGCGACACCAGTGCCGAGAAGCCCAGATGATGCGGCCCCGCCCAGTCGGCGATCGCCGAGCAGAGCGCGCCCGACTGCGACACCAGCGCCAGCCGCCCCGCGGGCGGCGCGCTGCCGAGGAAGCTCGCATTGAGCCCGATCCCGGGCCTGAGAATGCCGAGGCAGTTGGGTCCGAGGAACCGCACATCGTGCCGCCGCGCCGTGTCGCGCAGCTCCGCCTCCTCCACGCGGCCCTCGGCCCCGGTCTCGCCGAAGCCGGCCGAGAGCACCACCGCGTCCGGATCCCCGCCTCGCCGCAGTCACGGAGGATGCCATCGACAGTCCGCGCCGGCGTAGCGATCACCGCAAGGTCGACATCCGACCCGATCTCGGTGACCGAGGCGTAGCACTTCCGCTCGCCCAGCTCCTCGTGCTTCGGGTTGACCGGGATCACCTCGCCCGCGAAGGCCCCGCCCGTCAGGTTCGCGAAGACCCGTGCCGCAACCGATCGCGGCTCCTCGCTGGCGCCGACGACGGCGACCGAGCGCGGGTTGAAGAGCCCTTCCAGCCGATGCGGTCCCATCCGGTCATTTCCCTTGCACCAGCGACGGCCCGCCCTACCGCGAACCGCCCGGCGGGGCGTTGACGCAGGTCAATCCCGCTCAGTGCTGCCGCCGCGAGGCACTCCCTCCCCCTGCGAGGGGGAGGATAGATGGGGGTCCGGGGCGCCCGCGCCCTACGCCTTCACCCGCCGCCCGTCCGGATCGTAGAGCGGCGCCAGGTGAAGCTCCGCCGGCACCCGCTCGTTGGCCACCACCAGCTCGTATCGCCCGGCCCTGAGGTAATCCGGCGTCACCCCGTCCCGGTTCCGAACATAGCCGTAACCGATCGGCCGGCCGACCGTGTAGCCATACCCGCCGCTGGTCAGGTAGCCGGCAGATTCCCCGTCGCGCAGGATCGTCTCGCGTCCCAGCAGCACCACCTCCGGATCGCCGTCATGAACCCGGCCAGCAGCTTCCGCGGGACCGCCTGCGCCGCCTTCTCCGCCGCCGCCCTGCCGACGAAGTCGGTATCCGTCCGCAGCTTCACCGCCCAGCCGAGGCCTGCCTCGAAGGGCGTGTCGTTGGGCGTGATGTCGGAGCCCCAGGCGCGATAGCCCTTCTCGAGCCGCAGCGATTCGAGCGCCCGGTAGCCGACCGGCCGGATGCCATGCGCCGCGCCCGCCGCCATCAGCGCGTCGAAGACCTCGCCGGTCGCCGCCAGCGGCACATGCAGCTCCCAGCCGAGTTCGCCCACATAGGTGACGCGCAGCGCCCGGACATTGTGTCCCGCGATCTCGATCTCCCGCACATGGCCGAACGGGAAGGCCGCGTTCGAAACGTCCGCGACGGTCACCGCCGGCCAAGCACGTCGCGCGCCTGCGGCCCCATCAGCGACAGCGTGCCCCATTCCTCGGTCACGTCCGTCGAGCCGAGCGTCCGCCGCCGGCCGGCAGGTGCTCGCGGATCCAGGCCGCGTCATGGGTGCGGAAGCCGGTGCCGGTGACGATGTAGAACCTGTCCTCGGCCGAGCCGCGCCACGGTCAGGTCGCACTCGATGCCGCCGCGCGTGTTGAGGAGCTGGGTGTAGGTCAGCCGCCCCGGCGCGCGCGCCACGTCGTTGGCGCAGATCCACTCCAGCGCCGCCGCCGCGTCGCGGCCCGTGACCTCGTACTTGGCGAAGGACGACTGGTCGAACACGCCCACCGCCTCGCGCACCAGCGCGGTGCTCCTCGCCTACCGGCACGAACCAGTTCTGCCGGCCCATGGAGTAGACGTCGCGCGCCTCCATGCCCTCCGGCGCGAACCAGTTCGGCCGCTCCCAGCCGAGCTTCGAGCCGAAGACCGCGCCGGTGCGCCTTCAGCCGGTCGTAGAGCGGCGAGACGATGCGCGGCCGCCCGCTCTCCATTCCTCGTGCGGGAAGCCGATCGTGTAGTGCTTGCCATAGGCCTCGCAGCGTGCGCTCGCAGACCCAGTCGCGGTCCCGGTGCAGGTCCGAGAAGCGGCGGATGTCGACGACCCACAGGTCCATCGGTGCCTCGCCGCGTCACCACCCAATCGGCCAGCACCCAGCCCGCGCCGCCGCCCGAGGCGATGCCGAAGGCGTTGAAGCCCGCGCCGACGAACATGTTGGCGCATTCCGGCGCCTGGCCGAGGATGAAGTTGCCGTCCGGCGTGAAGCTCTCCGGCCCGTTGATCATCTGCTTGACGCCCGGCCTCGGCCAGCGCCGGGACGCGGGCGATCGCCTGCTCCATGTGCTGTTCGAAATGGTCCCAGTCGTCGTCGAACAGGTGGAACTCGCCAGTCGTCCGGCACGTCGCCCGTGGTCCAGGGGATGCGGGTTGGGCTCGTAGCCGCCCATGACGAGGCCGCCGACCTCCTCCTTGAAGTAGGTGCGGCCGGTCGGGATCGCGGATCGTCGGCGCGTCGGGGCTCAGGCCCGCGATCGGCTCGGTGATGATGTACTGGTGCTTCACCGGCTGCAGCGGCACGTTGACGCCCGCCATCGCGCCCACCTGCCGGGCCCACTGCCCGGCGCAGTTCACCACCTTCTCGCAGGCGATGACGCCCTGCGCTCGTCTCCACATGGCTGATCCGGTCGCCTGTCCATGCGGAAGCCGGTGACCCGCACCCCCTCGACGATCTTCGCCCCGTGCATCCGCGCGCCCTTGGCCAGCGACTGCGTGATGTCCGAGGGGCTCGCCTGCCCGTCGGTCGGCAGCCAGCTCGCGCCGACGAGGTCGCGAGTCATCCATCAGCGGCCACATCCGCTTCACCTCGTCCGGCGAGACAAGATGCATCTCCATCCCGAAGCTGCGCGCCGTGGTCGCGAGGCGCCGGTACTCGGTCCAGCGGTCCTGGTTGCGGGCGAGCCGCAGGCAGCCGGTCATCTTCCAGCCGGTCTCGAGTCCGGTCTCGGCCTCCAGCCTCTTGTAGAGCTCGACCGAATATTTCAGCACCTGGGTGATCGAGGCCGAGGAGCGCAGCTGCCCCACCAGTCCTGCCGCATGCCAGGTGGAGCCCGAGGTCAGCTGCCCCTGCTCCAGCAGCACGCACGTCGGCCTTGTGGTCGCGCGCCAGATGATAGGCGGTCGAGCAGCCGATGATGCCGCCGCCGATGACGACGATCTCGGCGTGGTCTGGGCAGGGTCATTCGGGCTCAGTCGTCTCCGTATCGCGCCGCGGTAGGCGGCGAGCGCCGCGTCGAGCCGCGTCGAGGTTCTCGCCGGTATAGGCGACGTAGTCGACGCCGGGCGCTCGCGAGATGGAGGTCCGAGACCATGGCTCCACATCGCCTCGCGCAGCAGCGAGGCGCACCTGCATGGCGTCGAAGGCGCGCCAGCATGGCGTCGTCCGGCACGTCGCCGAAATAGGCCGCCAGCAAGCGCCTCGGCTGTCCGCGGCGTCGCATCTCGGCGTTCGACGCGGCGCCGGCGAGATCGAACATGCGCCGTGCCGAAGCCCGCATATTCGAAGTCGATCAGCCACAGCCGCTCGCCGTCGTCGAGGAAATTGGCCGGGCAGCAGGTCGTGGTGGCCGAAGACGATCGGCAGCGGCACCTGCGCCCGCTCCAGTCTCGGCCGCCAGCGCCAGGAACGCGCGGCAGCCGCGGCAGCATGCGGCTCGCGCCCGCCTCCAGCGTGCGCGCATAGTCGCGGATCACGTGGAAGACCCAGAACATGAAGGCCGGCCCGGTCACATGCGCCGGCATCTCGGTGTGGAAGCGCGTGCAGCCATGCCGCGCGATCCGCGTGAGTTCGGCCCGCACGTCCTCCGCCCCGCAGGTCCGCGCCTCGACGAAGGCGCGAGACCATCACGCCCGGCGCGGCGTGAACCGACCTCCGGCGCGAAGCCCGCCGCATGGGCGGCGCGGGCCGCCATCAGCTCGCGGTCGCGGATCGACGTGGTGGAACGGGAAGTCCTGGCCGAAGCGCACGACATACGTGCCGCTCGTCGTCGCTCACCGTCGAAGCTCTCGTTCGACAGACCGCCCTTCAGCGGCTCGCACGACCGGCTTGCCGTTCCAGCACGGCGCCAGGATCGCCGGATCCGCTTTTCCGCGTCGCTCATGGCTCCTCCCTCCCGAGGCCCAGCCGCGTGCGCGCCGCTCGGCGCGGCGGCCGAGATCAGCCGGTCGGCGATGATGGCGATGAAGGCGACGCAGAGCCCGGCCACGAGGCCGCGGCCGGTATCCGCCTTGGTCAGCGCGATATAGACCTCCTGGCCGAGGTCGCGGGTGCCGACCAGCGCGGTGATCACCAGCATCGAGAGCGCCAGCATGATGGTCTGGTTGAGGCCGAGCATGATCTCGGGCAGCGCCAGCCGCAGCTGGATCTTGCGTCAGGATCTGGCACGGCGTGCAGCCCATGGCGCCGCCCGCCTCGATCAGCTGCGGGTCGACCTGCCTGCAGCCCGTAGGCGGTGTAGCGGATCGCCGGGGCGACCGCGTAGGCGACGACCGCGAGCATGGCGGTGAAATCGCCGACCCGGAACAGCATCACCGCCGGCATCAGATAGACGAAGGACGGCAGGGTCTGCAGCGTGTCGATGATCGCCTGCACCAGCGTCCAGAGCCGCGGCGCGCTCGGCGGCGGCGATGCCGATCGGCACTGCCGATCAGGCAGGCGATGACGACCGAGATGCCGCAGAGATAGACGGTGATCATCGCCTTCTCCCACTGGCCCGGTGACGCGATGAGGAACGACAGCCCCCCGGTCAGCAGCGCGAGCCGCAGCCCGCCCAGCCGCCAGCCGGCCAGCGCCAGAAGGCCGGCGACCCCGGCCCAGGGCAGCTCCAGCAGGAAGCGCTTGAACGGGATCAGCAGGTTCAGCAGCAGCGCGTTCTTGATCGCCTCGAGCGTGTCGAAGAAGTTGACGTTGATCCATTCCACGACGTCGGACCAGAAGCTGCCGGTGGTGATCTGCCACTCCGCCGGATAGGTCTGGCCAGCGCAGGCACCGCCAGGCCGGCGATTCCGGTCACCGCGACCAGGGCCAGCGCGACCGCCAGATAGGGATGGCGCCCGGCCCAGCCCGTTGCTCCGCCTCGCCGGTGCTCCGGCGCCTTCGCGCGCATAGGCCTGGCTCAGCCGGTCGAGCGCGATGGCGAGCGCGACGATGGCGAAGCCGGCCTCGAGCCCGGTGCCGATGTCGAGCCGCCGCAGCGCCGCCAGCACGTCGAAGCCCAGGCCGCCGGCGCCGATCATCGAGGCGATGATCACCATGTTGAGCGACAGCATGATGACCTGGTTGACCCCGACCATCAGCGCCGGCCTGCGCCGAGGGCACCAGCACCCGCCAGGTCATCTGCGCGCCGCGTGCAGCCGATCATGCGGCCGAGGTCGCGCACCTCCGCCGGCACCGCGTCGAGCGCCAGCATCGTGATCCGGGTCATCGGCGGCATGGCGTAGATGATCGTGGCGACCATCGCCGAGGTCGGGCCGAAGCCGAACAGGAACAGGATCGGCACCAGATAGGCGAAGACCGGCACCGTCTGCATCAGGTCGAGCACCGGCGCGATCGCCCGCTCGACGCCCGGCCAGCGGTGGCCCGCGATCCCGAGCAGGAGCCCGCCGGCGACGCCGAGCGGCACCGCGACGAGGATCGAGGCCAGCGTCACCATGGCGCTTGTCCCACTGGCCGAACACCGCGAGGAACACGAAGCAGCCGCCGACCAGCGCCGCCAGCCGCCAGCCCCCGGCGTGAAGCCCCATCAGCGTCACCAGACGCCGATCACCGCCACCCATGACAGCGGCGGCACGACCTGCACCGCATCCGAGCCCTGTCCCTCCAGGAACCCGGTCGACAGCAGGCTCAGCGCCACCCGGTAGGGCGCGTCGATCACCTCGGCGAGGAAGCGGGTGAACTCGGTGAAGGTGAACAGGCCGAAGGTCGCGTCCTCGACCAGCCACTTCATGAAGTCGCCGATCCAGCGGCCCAGCGGGATCTGCAGGCTCGCGCGGCACCTTGAACGCCCAGGCGGCGACCGGCTCGCCCCAGTTCCACAGCAGCACGAAGACGGTCAGCGCGGACCCCAGATCAGTGACACCCGGCGCAGGGCGCCAGGCGGCGGGGGCAGCGACCGTGGGCGCCGCGTCCATCGCTCAACCCTTCAGCATCAGCGCGACCACGTCGCTCGCGCCTGAGCGTGCCGACCCGTGCGCCCGTCCTGCATCGGTCACGGCCAGCGCATCGACCCCGTCGGGGAACCGCGGCGCCGCCTCGGCGATGCGTGGCCCGCGCTTCGACCTGCCGGCCGCCCCCGCCGCCCCGTCGGCGAGCCCGCATCAGGGTGGCGACGCGCACCACCTTGGCCTTGGTCACCGCCTGGGTGAACTCGGCGCACGTAGTCGGTCGCCGGGTTCAGCACGAGATCCTCGGGCGTGCCGATCTGCACGATCGCGCCGTCCTTCATGATGGCGATGCGGTCGGCGAGCCGGATCGCCTCGTCGAAGTCGTGGGTGATGAAGACGATGGTCTTGCTGCAGCACCGACTGCAGGCGCATGAACTCGTCCTGCATCTCGCGCCGGATCAGCGGATCGAGCGCCGAGAACGGCTCGTCGAGGAACCACAGTTCCGGCTCCACCGCCAGCGAGCGGGCGATGCCGACCCGCTGCTGCTGGCCGCCCGAGAGCTGGCGCGGGATAGAACGCCTCGCGCCCGCCGAGGCCGACCAGCTCGATCATCTCGCGCGCCCGCTCCTCGCGCTCGGTCCGCGCCATGCCCTGCACCTCGAGCGGAAAGGCGACGTTGTCCAGCACCGTCAGATGCGGCAGCAGGGCGAAGTGCTGGAACACCATGCCCATCTGGTGGCGGCGGATCTCGATCATCCGCTTGGCCGAGGCCGGCAAGCAGGTCCTCGCCGTTGAACAGGATCTCGCCGGCGGTCGGCTCGATCAGCCGCGACAGGCAGCGCACGAGCGTCGACTTGCCCGAGCCCGACAGGCCCATGATGACGAAGATCTCGCCCTCGCGCACCGCCAGGACGACGTCGCGCACGCGGCGACGATCAGCCCCGCTGTCGCCGCGTCGCCTGCCGTCGCCCCGCTTCGCTGCGCCAGAAAGCGCTCGGCCGCCCGGCCCGAACAGCTTCCAGACCGAGCGGCAGGCCAGCTTCACGGGGCGCTCGGTCGTCGCTGCAGGCATGAGGCTTCCGGCGCTTCGTCTGGCAAGGGGCGTCAAAGCGCCGCCGCGGAGAGCGCCTCCGCGGCGGCAGGGAGGTTCTACTTGATCCAGGTCGACCAGCGCGCCTCGTTGTCGGCCATCCACTCGGCGACCACGTCCTCGACCGTCTTGCCGTCCAGATCGACCTCGGCCATCATCGCGCCCATCTCGTCATTGTTGATGTTGAACGCCTTGATCGCCTTGTAGGCGCCCGGCCACTTGTCCTTGACGCCCGACCAAGCGACCTTCCAGATCGGCCCGCGCGGCTTGCCGCAGTCATAGGCGAGATCGGGGTTGATGCCCGACCGAAGCGTCGCTGTAGCACTCGGCCGTATAGGCGGGGAACTCGACCCACTCACCCTCGTATTTCGCCGGCGCCCAGTGCGGCGCATAGATCCACAGCATGATCGGCGCCTTGCGCTGATAGGCGCTCTCGAGTTCGGCGAACAGCGCGGCGTCGGTGCCGGCATGGACCACCTCGAACGGCAGGTCCAGCGCCTCGACACGCTCGTCGTCAAAGCCGCCCCAGGTCACCGGCCCGCCCAGATAGCGCCCCTTCGGCGCGGTCTCGGCGGTGGCGAAGGCCTCGGCGCACTGGGGATCCTTCAGCGCCTCCCAGTCCGGCAGGCCCGGGCAACGCTCCTTCATGTAGGAGGGATACCACCACTCCTCCATCGCCTGCATGCCGGTCTCGCCGAGGTTCTCGACCATGCCGGTGCCGGTCGCTTCGTCCATGGCGTCGCGCCCGGTGGTCTCCCAGATCTCCATCGCGACGTCGAGATCGCCGGTCTTCAGCCCGGCGAACTGGGCGATGTAGTCGGCCTGCACGTATTCGACGTTGTAGCCCGCCTTCTTCAGCACCTCGCCCATGATCTGGGTGGTGATGAGCTGGCCGGTCCAGTCGTGCAGGGTCAGCTTGATCGGGTCCTTCGACTCGACCTGGGCGAGGGCCGGCGCCCCGTGAGCCGCAAGCACGGCCGCAACCAGCGCCGCCGCCGTGCGGGAAAGGGACTTCGTCTGTATCCGCATCTGGGTTGATCCTCCCTGTCCGGGCACGGTTCGGGCCGGTCGGCCGCCGCGCCGCCTGAGCGTCCAGACTGGCCGCAGGTTGCATATGGAGTCAATCGGGATCGTGGATTTCTGCCCGCTTTCTGAACGGTTCTTGTGGCATTGCGTCGGAAACTTGTGGAAAGTGGCCGGAGCACCCTTTCGTGCCCGCTGCCGGAATGCAACGAACCTGAACGCATGAACCTCAACAAGCGCCAGTCCGCGATCCTGCAGAGCGCCCGCCAGTTCGGCACCATCGGAATCACCGAACTCGCCGCCCAGATGGCGGTCTCGTCCGAGACCATCCGCCGCGACATCCGGCACCTCGTCGCCCGCGGCGACCTGGTCAAGCTGCACGGCGCGGTCCGCCACCCGGATGCCGGCCATGAGGCGCCGTTCGAGCGGCGGATGCGCGAGAACGTCGAGGCCAAGCGGACCATCGCCCGCCATGCGGCGGCGCTGATCCGCGACGGCGACAGCGTGATGATGGACACCGGCACCACCACTTCGGTTCTCGCCCGTGAACTGCTGGGCCGGCGCGGGCTGACCATCGTCACCAACTCCTCCGACGTGGCCCGGACGCTCGCCACCGTGAACGGCAACAAGGTCTACATGGCGGGCGGCGAGCTCCACGGCGACAATGGCGCTGCCTTCGGCCGCTCCGCCTGCGCCTTCGTCGCCGATTTCAAGGTCCGTTTCGCGGTGATCTCGATCGCCGCGGTCAGCGCCGCGGGCGGGTTGATGGACTACCATCTCGACGAGGCCGAGTTCGCCCGGATCGTGCTCACCTGCGGCGAGCGCCGCCTGGTGCTGACCGATGCCTCCAAGTTCGACCGCACCGCGCTGGTGCGCGTCGCGGGCTTCGGCGACATCGACCTGATGATCACCGACCGCGCGCCGCCGCCCCGCCTCCACCGAGCCATCGTCGATTCCGGCGCCGGGATCGAGGTCGCGGCCTAGGCGGCTCAGCTCACCCCGGCCAGAACATGGCGGGTCAGTTCGTCGAACCGCCCGAACACATAAGCCGCGCCCATCGCCTCGGCGGGAGTCTTCCGGTAGCCGCCCGAGAAGAGCGCGAAGGGCACCCCGGCGGCCTTGGCGGCCGCCGCATCGGTCTCGCTGTCGCCGACATAGAGCCGCGCCGTTCCCGCCCGGAGCCGCTCGAAGCAGAGCCACAGCGGCGCCGGGTCGGGCTTGATCACCGGCAGCGTGTCGCCGCCCACCACCGCGCCCACATGCCTCCCGATCGAGAGCGCCGCAAGGATCGCCTCGGCAGGCCCCTGCGGCTTGTTGGTGCAGACCCCGATCCGGCAACCCGCTTCCGCCAGCCGCTCCAGCATCGCCGGCACCCCCGGATATGGCCGGGTCAAGGCCACCGGATCGGCGTCGTAGAAGCTCCGGAACAGCGCCAGGGCAGTCCCCGCACCCTCCTCCGGGACCCCTCCGGTCGCAGCCAGGCAGCGCTCCACCAGCTTCGGCACGCCGTTGCCGATGAAGCCCGTCACCTGCGCCAGGGTCACGCCGGGCCTGCCGAGCCGCTTCAGCGTCCGCTCCGCCGCCGCATGCAGGTCGGGCGCGCTGTCGATCAGCGTGCCGTCGAGGTCGAAGACGATCGTCGGAACAGTGGCCATCCTGTCATGCCCCCGGTGCGGATGCGACTCGCGGGAGCCTGACTAATCCGGCCGGGACCGGCATTGCAAACTCCGCAATGCCCCGGAACGACAAACCGCCCCGGCTTCGGGGCGGCATCCGGGCGGCGGCGCGCCCGTTCGGTCGTTCGTTCAGCCGGCTCCCGCCAGGTTCAGTCCGCCAGGTTCAACCCGGCCAGGTTCAACCCGGCGGCGCGCGGCGGCCTGCCGCCGCGCCTTGCCCGTCGGCTCGGATCAGGCGTCCGACAGCCGGACCAGCGTGCGCACGCCGAACGGCAGGCTCAGGAAGCCGAAGATGATCCCGATCGAAGCCAGGAACCCGGTGCTGACCGGATCGGACATGACCGACGCCGCAGCCATGCAAAGGCCCATCAGGAACGGCGAGACGAAGCGATGCAGCACGTACAGGACGGTGTTCATTTGAAGCCCCCACTCCAGAAAACTCACTTGCCGGATCAGATGGCCCCGCGCCTGTGGCAAAACTTCGGCGGGACTGGGTTGATTATAGGAATGTTGCGACGAATCTGAGATTTATGGCGTTTTACTCAACTTGGAGATGATTGCGCCGCACCCGCCTCCACGCCCGCGTGCGCGGGTCGCCCCGGACGGCGTCTGGAACGGCTATGTGAATCGCCCCGGCCCGGATAGGGTGTGCCCCGCGATGGAAGCCGGAACCGGGGAGGAGACCGCTTATGCTGATGCCCGAGGGACGCGTGGTGATGATATCCGGGGCCAACCGGGGGATCGGTCTGGCCACCGCCCGGATTCTGGCGGCCAAGGGCTATACCCTCAGCCTCGGCGCCCGCGACACCGATGCGCTCGAGGAAGCCACCGCCGGTCTGCCCGCCGGCCGGATCCTGCGCTGCCGCTGGCAGGCCGAGGACGCCGCCGCCTCGAAAGCCTGGGTCGCCCGCACCGCCGAGCGTTTCGGGCGCATCGACGCGGTTGCCGCCAATGCCGGCCTCTCCCTCGACGCCCGGCTCGAGGACGATGACGAAAGCGCCTACGACGCCATGTGGGAGGTCAACTTCAAGGGGCCGCTGCGGCTCGTGCGCGCCGCCATGCCGCATCTGCGCGCATCCGGCAGGGGCAGGGTCGTCGTGCTGGCCTCGCTCGCGGGCAAGCGCCTGCTCTCCGACAGCCTCGGCTACTCAGCCAGCAAATTCGCCGCCGTGGCCCTCGCCCATGCGGTCCGCCGGGCCGGCTGGGACGACGGGCTGCGTGCGACCGCGGTCTGTCCAGGCATGGTCGATACCGACATGGTCGCCCACCGCAACACTCCCCCGAACGAATTCAAGATCCGGCCCGAGGCGATCGCCGAGACGATCGCCTACGCGCTCAGCCTGCCGAACGACGCCTCGGTGGCCGAGATTCTGGTCAACAGCCGCATGGAGGCGATGTTCTGATCATGGCCGGCACCGGTTTCCTCTGGCTCTCCGACGCCACGCTCGCCGAACTCGGGATCACCACCGGCGACGTGATCGCCTGCATCGAGGCCGCGGTCGCCGCCAAGGCCGGCGGAACCCTCTGGGCGGCGCCCAAGGCGGCGGTTCTGCCCGGCGACGGGCGCTACATGATGGCCACCCTCACCGCCGGCGACACACCGGCCTTCCTCGCGGTCAAGACCGTCATGGTCAGTCCCGGCAATCCGGCCCGCGGGCTCTCCTCGATCAACGGCGCCATCCTGCTCCTCGACAGCGAGACCGGGCTGATGCGGGCGGTCATGGGCGCCAGCTGGATCACCGCGGTGCGCACCGCCGGCCTCAGCGCGGTGATCGCCAGGCGCCTCGCCAACCCCGCCTCGGCGATCGCCGCCTTCGTCGGCTGCGGAGTCGAGGCGCGAAGCCATCTGGATGCCTTTGCCGACCTGTTCCCGCTGAAGGAGATCCGCGCCCTCGGCCGCGGTCGCCCCAACATCGACCTGCTCTGCGCCGCCGCCGAATCCAAGGGCCTCGGCGCAACGGTCTGCACTGATCCCCGCGCGGCACTCGACGGGGCCGACATCGTCGTCAGCTCGATCACCCTGAACCACGCCGTCAAGCCGTTCCTCGACGCCCGCTGGCTGAAGCCCGGCGCCTTCGCCGCCATCACCGACCTGGCGATCCCGTGGGAGCCCGCGGGCATGCCCGCTTTCGGCCACATCATTGTCGACGACCTCGAGCAGGAGGCCGCCAGCCCGAAGCCGATGGTCCGCCACGATCTGGTCAGGGGCGATTTCACCGGCCTCGTGTCGGGCACGGTCGAGGCCGGCTTCGATCCCGCCCGCCGCAGCGCCTTCGTCTTCCGCGGCATTGGCCTCGGCGACTACGCAGTCGCCGCCCTCGCCTACGAAAGGGCGGCCGCCGCCGGCAAGGGAGAGAGAGTCGGCGGCTGATACCCGGCGCCGGGCGGCGCCTTTCCCTCCCGCCATCACCGACGCGATGGATCGCACCGCGCAACCGGTGCATTGGTGCTATCCGTTGGCGCCGCCCCGCCCGCGCCGCTAACACTCCCCCATGACCGACGATCCGGACCCGCGCCCGGCCCCCTCCGCCTACCGCTGGGCGATGCTGGGCGGGGTCTGGCTGGTCTATTACTGCTTCGGCCTCACCACCGCGGCGATGGCGCCGCTGGTTTCCCCGATCACCGCCGAGCTCGGCATCAGCAATTCCACCATGGGCCTGATCCTCGGCGCCTGGCCGCTCGTCTACATTGCCGCCGCGATCCCCTGCGGCATGCTGCTCGACCGGCTCGGGCCGCGCATGGCGCTGACCATTGCGGCCTTCGTCATGGGCGCCTCCGGTGCCGCCCGCGGGCTCGCCGGCAACGAGGCGTTGCTGTTCGCCGCCGTCGGCCTTTTCGGCATCGGCGGGCCGCTGGTCTCGATCGGCGCCCCGAAGCTGATCGCCGAGCGATTCGAGGGCGCCGACCGCGGCACCGCCATGGGGATCTACATCACGGGCCCCTCGCTCGGCGCCATCACCGCGCTCTCGCTGACCAACAGCTTGCTGATGCCGCTCACCGGGCAGAACTGGCGCATGGTCCTCTTCGTCTACGCCGGCTTTGTCGCCGCCAGCGGCCTGCTCTGGCTCGCCATCGCCAGCCATCCGGCGGCGCAGACGAAGCGGCCTGGCGCCGGGGACGGCAAGAAGTTCCACCCCGCCGCCTTCGCCGCGATCCTCCGCCTTGGCGAGGTGCGGCTCGTGCTCGCCATGAGCATCGGCATCTTCTTCATCAATCACGGCCTCGGCAACTGGCTGCCCGAGCTGCTGCGGAGCCGCGGCCTCAGCCCCGCCCATGCGGGTTACTGGGCCTCGATCCCGACGGTGATCGGCGTGGCGGGCTCGCTGGTGATCCCGCGCCTCGCCACCCCCGAGCGGCGCATCCGGGTGATGACGCTGCTGTTTCTTGCGGCCCTGGCCGCCAGCCTGCTTCTGCACGCCATGCCGGGGCCGCTGCTGGCGGCCGGACTGGTGCTGCAGGGAATCGCCCGGAGCTCGATGATGACCATCGCCATCCTGCTGCTGATGGAGACCCCCGGCGTGCCGAAGGAACGGCTCGGCCTCGCCGGCGGCATGTTCTTCACCGCCGCCGAGATCGGCGGCGTGCTGGGGCCGCTCACCCTCGGGGCGCTCTCGGATCTCGGCGGCGGCTTCGGGCTGCCTCTCGCCGCCGTCACCATCGCGGCACTGCTCCTCCTGGTTATGATCCGCATGCTCGCACGCTCGCGGGCGGCTGCCGGGGCCGCCGCGCCGAATTTCGGGAGTTGAAGCCGGAAGGGAACTCTTGTACCGGAGTGTCCGGCAGGACTTGGCCGGCCCGGCGCCGCCAGTCCTCGCAGCGGAGCGACGACCCTCCCCGGCGCGGCAGCGCGAGGCTCCTGGGCACCCGGCGCACCGTGACCCGCTTCAGAAAGGACAACCCATGACGACCAATTCCGAGATTTCCGCCCGCAAGAACGCGAGCATCGCGCGCGGCGTCGGGATGATGACCCAGGTCTATGCGGCGCGGGCCGAGAACGCCGAGCTGTGGGACGTGGAAGGCCGCCGCTACATCGACTTCGCCGCCGGCATCGCCGTGGTGAACACCGGCCACCGCCACCCGAAGGTGATCGAGGCCGTGAAGAAGCAGCTCGACAGCTTCACCCACACCTGCCACCAGGTCGTGCCCTACGAAAACTATGTCGGACTGGCCGAGCGGCTGAACGCTCTCGTGCCCGGCAAGTTCGCCAAGAAGACCGTCTTCGTAACCACCGGGGCGGAGGCGATCGAGAACGCGGTGAAGATCGCCCGCGCCGCGACGAAGCGCCAGGCGGTGATCGCCTTCACCGGCGCCTTCCACGGCCGAACCTTCATGACCATGTCGCTGACGGGCAAGGTCGCTCCCTACAAGATCGGCTTCGGCCAGATGATGGGTGACGTGTTCCACGTGCCCTTCCCCGTCGAGCTGCACGGCACCACCGAGGACGACGCCATGAAAGCGCTCGACAAGCTGTTCAAGGCTGATGTCGAACCCGCCCGCGTCGCCGCGATCATCATCGAGCCCGTGCAGGGCGAAGGCGGCTTCTATCCCGCCTCGGCCGGATTCCTGCGCAAGATCCGCCAGATCTGCGACGAGCACGGCATCCTGATGATCGCCGACGAGGTGCAGACCGGCTTCGCCCGCACCGGGCGGGTGTTCGCCATGGAGCACGCGGGCGTCGCCGCCGATCTGGTGACGATGGCGAAGGGCCTGGCCGGCGGCTTCCCGCTCGCCGCGGTCACCGGCCGCGCCGACATCATGGATGCCCCTGCCCCCGGTGGCCTCGGCGGCACCTACGGCGGCAACCCGATCGGCATCGCCGCCGCCCATGCCGTCCTCGACGTGATCGAGGAGGAGGGGCTCTGCGCCCGGGCCGAGAAGCTCGGCTCGCGTCTGAAGCAGCGGCTCGAGAGCCTGCGCGACGCGGTGCCCCAGATCGCCGACATCCGCGGCCCGGGCTTCATGAACGCGGTCGAGTTCGCGGTGCCCGGCGGCGCCCCGGACGCCAGCTTCGCCAACCGGGTCAAGGACGAGGCGCTGGCGCGCGGGCTGATCCTGCTCACCTGCGGGGTCTATGGCAACGTGATCCGCTTCCTGGCGCCGATCACGGTGCAGGACGATGTGTTCTCCGAGGCGCTCGACATTCTCGAAGCCTCGATCCTCGCCGCAAAGGAAGGTGGCCGCGAAGCCGCGTGACGCACGCGTCAGTGCTGAAGATCCGTCCGGGCGCGCCCCATCGCGGACGATGCCCGGACCGGCCGGACGCGCGGAGCGGCAGGCTGACGCACCAGCCTCCAGAGAACGGGTATCGACCCGCGCTGGTTCGCCGCTATAGTCTGGGATCGCGAAGGACAATCCGGAGCCCGCCAGTGACCGACGTCAGTCGATACGAAAAACGGCTTCGCGCCCGTTTGCGCGAGCTCGACAAACGCCTCACCAGGGTCGAAGACCAGCTCGACGAACCGGTCGACCCGGACTCCGAGGAGCGCGCGACCGAACGCGAGGGCGACGAGGTGCTCGAAAGCCTCGGCAGTGCCGGCCTGGCCGAGATCCGCATGATCCAGGCCGCTCTCGACCGCATCGCCGACGGCACCTACGGCGTCTGCGTCGCCTGCGGCGAGAACATCTCCGAGGAACGCCTCGACGCGGTGCCCCACGCGCCGCGCTGCCGCAACTGCGCCTGAGCCGCTATTCCAGAATCTCGAACCGATCCACGTCGACCATGCCCCGGTCGGTGATCTTCAGGCTCGGGATCACCGGCAGCGCCAGGAAGGCGAGCTGAAGGAACGGCTCTTCCAGCGTCACCCCCAGAGCCTTCGCCTCCGCCCGCAGCGTCACCAGAGCGTCGCGTACTTCCTCGAAACTGCCGAGGCTCATCAGCCCCGCCACCGGCAGTGCCAGCTCGGCCCGGACCGCGCCGCCTTCCACCACAGCGAAGCCGCCCTCGATCTCGCCGAGCCGATTGGCCGCCAGCGCCATGTCGTCATAGTCGACCCCGACGACGATGATGTTGTGATGATCATGGCAGACCGTTGACGCGATCGCCCCGCGCTTGATCCCGTATCCCTTGACGAAGCCCGTGGCGATATTGCCATTCTTCCCGTGCCGCTCGATCACAGCGATCTTCACCAAATCGCGCCCCGTGTCCGGCCGCTTGTCGCCATCGGCGATGGCAATGCGCTCGTGCAGGTGCCCGGTCAGGATCTTCCCCGGCAAGATGCCGATCACATGGGTCTCCTCCCGGTTCGCAGCGGTCCGGAACGACTCCGCCGTCAGCCGCGGTGCCCTCACGCTCCGACGCGCCACCGGCGCCACCGTCAGGACCGAGGCGAAAGCTGCCTCCTCCGCTATCCGGCCACCGCAGAGCACCAGCTTCGCCCGGCAGTCCGCCAGCGAATCCACCGCCACGATGTCCGCCCGCCGCCCCGGCGCGATCAGCCCCCGGTCCTTCAGCCCGAAGGCCTCCGCCGCCGACAGGCTCGCCGCCCGGTAGACCGCCAGCGGCGGCGCCCCCAGCGCGATGGCGGTGCGGATCATGTGGTCGAGATGCCCGTGCTCGGCGATGTCCAGCGGGTTGCGGTCGTCGGTGCAGAAGGCGATGTAGGGCGAGTTCCGCTCGGTGATGATCGTTGCCAGCGCATGCAGGTCCTTCGACACCGACCCTTCGCGCACCAGCACCCGCATCCCCTTCCTGAGCTTCTCCAGCGCCTCGGCCGCACTGGTCGCCTCGTGCTCGGTCCGGATGCCTGCCGCCAGGTAGGCGTTCAGGTCGCGCCCCGACAACAGCGGCGCATGCCCGTCGATATGCCGCCCCCGGAACGCCTCCAGCTTGGCGAGGCAGCCCGGGTCGCCATGGATGACGCCCGGATAGTTCATGAACTCCGCGAGCCCGATCACCTTCGGATGGCCCGCCAGCGCCGCCAGCTCGTCGGCTCCGATGCGCGCCCCGGCGGTCTCCATCTCGGTCGAGGGCACACAGCTCGAAAGCTGCACGCGGATGTCCATCACCGTCCGCTCGGCGGCGGCAAGGAAGTAGCGGATGCCCTCCACGCCAGTGACATTGGCGATCTCGTGCGGATCGCAGATCGCCGTCGTCACCCCGCGCGGCGCGACGCAGCGCTCGAACTCGAAGGGCGTCACCAGCGAGCTCTCGATATGCAGATGCGTGTCGATGAAGCCGGGCACCAGCGTGAGTCCGCTCACGTCGACCACCCGTCTCCCCTCATAGGACGCGCAGGTGCCGACGATACTGTCACCGCAGATGGCGACGTCGCCCTCCAGCATCTCGCCGGTGACAAGATCGAACATCCGCCCGCCGCGCAGCACCAGGTCCGCCGGCTCCGCTCCCCGGCCC
This sequence comes from uncultured Pseudomonadota bacterium, assembly GCA_963700775.1. GTDB lineage: Bacteria > Pseudomonadota > Alphaproteobacteria > Rhodobacterales > Rhodobacteraceae > Thermohalobaculum. Next base: position 222,478 of record CAVOYU010000012.1, on the reverse strand, counting down.
TGGGCGATCATTCTGGCCAGTCCCGGTGATGTCATCGCCGCCTCGCCGCTCCGCCCACCGCTCGCGGCAGGCACCGCGCCAAGGGTAAGGCAAGGCGCGAGGCTTGCAAACCATCCGCATCGCGATACCTGCGCCTGCCCTGCCCGCTCGGCGCTTCAAAACCGCCCGCCCCCCCGCTACCGTCGCCCGGTCCGACCGGCAGGAGGCCCGCCCGATGACCCGACCGCTCTTGTTCACCGCGCTCCGCGCCCGCGGCATCGAGCTCCCGAACCGCATCATGATCTCGCCGATGGCGATCTATTCCGCGGTCGAGGGCGTGGCCAACGACTTCCACTTTGCCCATCACGGCCGCTTCGTGCTTGGCGGCGCCGGCACCATCCTCGTCGAGGCCACTGCCGTGACCCGCGAGGGCCGCATCACCAATGGCGACACCGGTCTCTGGGACGACGGCCAGATCGCGCCCTTCCGCCGCATCACCGATTTCATGCGGGCGCATGGCGTCGTCCCCGGCATCCAGCTCGCCCATGCGGGCCGCAAGGGCGCGATGCAGCGCCCCTGGGACGGCAACGGCCCGCTGACGCCCGAGAACATCACCGCCGGCGAGCAGCTCTGGCAGCCGGTCGGCCCCACCGCCGAGCCGCTGGACCAGGGCTGGCTGACCCCCCGTCAGCTCACGGTGGCCGACCTCGCGAAGCTCAAGGACGACTGGGTCGCCGCCGCCGGACGGGCGCTGAAGGCAGGCTTCGACTGGCTGGAGATCCACAACGCGCATGGCTACCTGATCCACCAGTTCCTCTCGCCGCTCTCCAACACCCGCAGCGACGGCTACGGCGGCGACTTCGAGGGTCGGGTGCGGTTCCCGCTCGAGCTCGCCACGGCGCTGCGCGAGACCTGGCCCACCGACCGCCCGGTGTCGCTGCGCATCTCGGCGGTCGACGGCGATGCGCTGGGCTGGCAGATGGCGGATTCGGTCGAGTATGCTCGCCGGCTGAAGCGGATCGGTATCGACTTCATCTGCACCTCGTCGGGCGGCCTCAGGGGCTCGGCCACCAATGCCCGCGTGCGGCGCGACTACGGCTACCACGTCCCCTACGCGGCCGAGATCCGCCGCGAGGCCGGAAATCGGCACCATCGCGGTCGGCCTCATCGTCGACCCGCACCACGCCGAGCGCATCCTCCGGACCGGCGAGGCCGACATCATCGCCATCGGCCGCGAGGCGCTGGTGAATCCCTGCTGGCCGCAGACGGCCGAGGTGGCGCTGGGCCGCCCGATGATGGAGGCGCTCGACGACTGGCCGCACCAGTACGCCTGGTGGCTCCGCTTCCGCGAGCGCACCCTCGCCGAGCTCCGCCAGCCCCCTGCCGAGAAGGTCTGAGCCCATGACGATCACCTGCAAGGCCACCGTGCTGCGCACCTGCGGGCTGCCCGAGCCCTTCGCGCAGTCCCGCCCGCTCGCGGTCGAGGAGGTCACCATCGACCCGCCGCAGCCGACCGAGCTCCTGATCAGGATCGGTGGCGCCGGGCTCTGCCATTCCGACCTTTCGGTCATCAACGGCACCCGCCCCCGCCCCGTGCCGCTGGCCATGGGCCACGAGGGAGCGGGCGAGGTGATGGAGGTGGGCAGCGCCGTGTCCGGCATCCGCCCCGGCGACCATGTGGTGTTCCAGTTCAGCGCCTCCTGCGGCCGCTGCCGGCGCTGCCACGAGGGCCGCCCCCAGCTCTGCGAGACCGCCGCGCCCGCCCGCGCGAAGGGCGAGCTGATGGCCGGCGGGCGGCGCATCCACGACCGGGACGGCGTGGCGTTGGCTCACCATTCCGGCGTCTCCTGCTTCGCGGAATATGCTGTGGTCGACCGCGGCAGCGTGGTCCCGATCGACAAGGAAGTGCCGCTCCGCGAGGCGGCCCTGTTCGGCTGCGCGGTGATGACGGGCGTTGGCGCGGTCATCAACACCGCCCGCATCCGACCCGGCGACACGGTGGCGATCCTCGGCCTCGGCGGCGTCGGCCTCTCCGGCCTGATCGGCGCCGCGCTGGCCGGCGCGGGAAAGGTGATCGCCCTCGACCTCGACCCGGCCAAGCTCAAACGCGCCCTGGCGCTCGGCGCCACCCACGGATTCGACCCGGCCGCTCCCGGCACGGTCGAGGAGATCCGGGCGCTGACCGGAGGTGGCGTCGACTTCGCCATCGAACTCGCCGGTGCCGTGGCCGCAATGAGAACCGCCTATGCGATCACCCGCCGCGGCGGCGAGGTGATCACCGCCGGCCTCTCGCCGGCCGGCGCCGAGTTCGCCTTCGAGCATGCGAGCCTCGTCTCCGACGAGAAGTCGATCCGCGGCAGCTACATGGGCTCCTGCGCGCCCGCCCGCGACATCCCCCGCTTCCTCGACTTCTATCGCCAGGGCCGCCTGCCGGTCGACCGGCTGATCGACGGCTTTATCGGCTTCGACGACATCAACCAGGGCTTCGACCGACTGTCCACCGGCGGCGCGCTGCGCCAGGTCCTTGTCCCGCACGGCTAGGTTGCACGGCAGGACCGGGTGGCCAAGTCTTTCCTTCGCCGGGCAAAAATGCGATTATCCGGCCGCGATTCTAAGGGGGCGTAAGGGGCGACAGCATGAGAATTCTCCTCACGGGCAGCCGTGGCTACATCGGCACGGTAATGGCGCCGATGCTGCTCGAATCCGGCCACGAGGTGGTTGGGCTCGACGCCGACCTCTACCGGCGCTGCACCTTCGCCGCCGGCGGGAGCATCTCCGGGATCCGGACCGTCGTTAAGGACGTGAGGAACCTGGCCGCCGGCGACCTGGAAGGGTTCGACGCCGTCATCCATCTCGCCGCCCTCTCGAACGACCCGCTGAGCGACCTCGACCCGCAGCTCACCTACGACATCAACCACCGCGCCAGCGTCCGGCTCGCCGAGCTGGCCAAGGCGGCCGGCGTCTCCCGTTTCCTGTTCGCCTCCTCGTGCTCGAACTACGGCAAGACCGAGGGCGACACGATGATCGACGAAACCGGAGAGCTTGCGCCGGTCAGCGTCTACGGCTGGTCGAAGGTCCTGTCCGAGCGCGACATCATCGGGCTTGCGGACGAGGACTTCATCCCGGTCTTCCTGCGCCCGGCGACCGCCTACGGCGTCAGCCCGCGGCTGCGGTTCGACATCGTCCTCAACAACCTGGTCGCCTGGGGCATGACCAAGCGCGTGATCCTGCTCAAGTCGGACGGCACGCCGATCCGCCCCATCGTCCATATCGAGGACATCTCCCGCGCCTTCATCGCGGCGCTCGAAGCGCCGGCCGACCTGGTGCGCGGCGAGGCGTTCAATGTCGGCCAGACCGCCCACAACTACCGGATCCGCGACATCGCCGGAATCGTCTCGGAGGTCGTACCCGACTGCACGATCGAGATGTCACCCGATGCCGGCCCGGACCCGCGATCCTACAAGGTCTCGTTCGAGAAGATCCACCGCATCCTGCCGGGGTTCGAGCCGGTCTGGGACGCCCACAAGGGCGCCGAGCAGCTCTTCGACGCCTACCGCCGCTCGGGCGTTACCCTCGAGGAGTTCGAAGGGCCGCGCTACAACCGGATCAAGCACATCAAGCAGCTGATCGCGGACGGCCTCCTCACTGGCGACCTGCGAAACCGCGAGCGCGAGCCGCAGGGCGAGACCCTCTAGCATGGGCGCCATGCAGCCGCCGCCGCCCTGGCTGAGCGCGGAGGGCATCGGCGAGCGCATCTACGGCCTGGCCGCCGAAATCTACCCGATCTGCCGCAGCATCACCGGGCCCGGCCTGCGCGAGACCCTCTCCATCCTCGCCGGAACCGTGCCGATGGATGTGCGCAGCGTCGCAACCGGGACGCCGGTCCTGGACTGGACCGTTCCCCGCGAGTGGACGATCCGTGACGCCTGGGTCAAGAACGCCGCCGGCGAGCGCGTCATCGACTTCCGCGCCCACAACCTTCACGTCATGGGCTATTCGGCGCCTGTCCGCGCGGTCATGCCGCTGGCCGAGCTGAAGCGGCATGTCTTCACCATGCCAGACCAGCCGGACGTGATTCCCTACCGCACCGGCTACTATTCCGAGAGCTGGGCCTTCTGCGCAAGTCACAACCTGGTCGAAAGCCTGCCCGACGGCGACTACGAGGTGATGATCGACTCGACCCTCGCGGACGGCGTCCTGAACTACGGCGAATATGTCCACCAGGGCGAGAGCGAGGCGGAGTTCCTCCTCACCACCACCGCCTGTCACCCCTCCCTCGCCAACGACAACTGCTCGGGCATGGCGCTGCTCGCCCATCTTGCGGCTGCCCTTCGCGGAGTGCGCACCCGCTATACCTACCGTTTCCTCTGGATGCCGGCCACGATCGGCGCCATCGCGTGGCTGGCCCGCAACGACGACCGGGTCTCCCGGATCCGCCACGGGCTCGTCGTCAGCTGCGTCGGCGATGCGGGGGGACCGACCTACAAGCGGACCGTGCGCGGCGACGCGCCCATCGACAAGGTGATGGAGCATGTGCTGCGCCACGCGCCCGGAACACCGAAGGCCATCGACTTCTTCCCCTACGGCTACGACGAGCGGCAGTTCAGCTCGCCCGGCTACCGGCTCGATGTCGGGCTGTTCCAGCGCAGCCTGTTCGGCAGCTTTCCGGAGTACCACACCTCCGCGGACAACCTCGACTTCATCACGCCCGGGAACCTGGCGGAGTCCTACGAAATGGTCGCGTCGGCGATCGAGATCGTCGAAACCGACGGTTTCTTCCTCAACACGGCGCCGAAGGGCGAGCCACAGCTCGGGCGGCGCGGGCTCTACGACAAGTTCGGCGGCCAGCAGAATGTCGCCGAGAGCAAGATGGCCATGCTCTGGCTGCTGAGCCTCTCGGACGGCAGGCACTCGCTCCTCGACATCGCGGAGCGCGCCGGAATCCGCTTCTCGACCATCGCCGCGACCGCACGGATCCTTCGCTCGAGCGGCCTTCTGGTCGAGGCGCCCGCTGGCGCGGCGGATCCGGCCGGAGCCGGATAACCACCGTCCCGCGATCTCGGCAGTTGCGCCCACGGGCCCAGTCGAGTGCGCTTCACGCGGCGGGCCGAACCGGAGCCGCGCGGCTACCGGGGACCTCCCGACCTTGCGTCGGCGGCGAGCAGCCGCTGGCGCAGGTCTCCCGGAAGACCGACAGCCATCTCGGCCGCGGCGAAGTCGAGCGCGCTGGCGCTCAGCTCGTTCCAGGGCGCGTATCTGCCCATCATGCAGTATTGAAAGCAGTATCGCTGGCAGGTCTGGAACCACAGCCGCGCCAGGCTGTAGCCGTCGATGCCCGGGACATGCTCGTTGATCAGCGACCCCAGTCCCTGCTTGTCCGCGATGGTCCCGTAGTAGTCGAAGGCCAACGCCTTCACGGTGTCGATCTCACCCATGTCCGGACCTCGCCACCCGAGCCGCCAGGAAAACCGCGCAGAGGCCCGCGAAGACCGTAGCCACCGCCAGCCCGATCACCATGTCGTAGCCGCCGATCTCCCACACCAGGGCCGCGATCGTCGGGCCGCTCGCGAACCCGCACATGAAAGGCAGGGCCAGCTTGCCGGCCGTTGCACCGAACCTCCGGCGCCCCAGCAGCTCGGCGGTCAGCACCGGGCGCAGGATGCTGGCCGTACCGTAGCCGGCGCCGTGCAGGACGACAAACACCGCAACCAGCCAGGGCGCGACACCGGCCAGCAGCAGTGCCGTGCCGCCAAGGCCCATGCCCGCATAGCAGCCCATGGCGATCCCGAAGACCCCCACCCGCTTCTCGGTCGCCAGGGTGATGATCCGTCCCAACACCTGCATGGGCCCGATCATCGAAGCCGCCAGCACGGCCGCGGTTTCGCCGATGCCGCGATCCGCCAAGATCGGCAGCAGATGCGCCAGGATCAGCCCATGGGTGAGGCCGATGGTTCCGAAGGCGAAGGCCAGGCACCAGAAGGCGGGTCGCCGGGTGACGCTCGCGGGCGCCCCGTCATTGGTCGCCTCGGCCGCGGGCGGTTCCGACCGGTGGCGCTCCAGCAGCCGGAGGCCGAGCAGGGTCAGCGGGATCGACAGCAGCAGGACCGCCGCGGCGAAGCACAGCACCGCGCCACGCCAGCCGAACTGCCCGGCCAGGAAGTGTGCGCTCGGGAAGGACACGGTTCCGGCGAAGCCCGCCACGAGCGTAACCGTGGTGATGGCGGTGCGCGCCTTCTCGCCGACCGTCACGGTGATGATCGCAAAGCAGGTCTCGTACATGGCGACCGACATCGCCACGCCCATCGCCAGCCAGATGGCGTAGAACTGCCAGATCTCCGTCACCTGGCTCAGTGCGGCGAGCAGGGCGGCCCCCACCAGCGCACCGCCCGGATGAACCAGCCGGGCGGCGCCGAGGTCGATCAACCGCCCCCCCAGCGGCGCCAGCAGGGCGGTGATCAGCAGCGCCCCGGTGAAGGCGCCGGAAAGCTCGGTCTTGGTCCAGCCGAGATCGCGCTCCCATTCCGGCAGCAGCGCCGGAAAGGCGTAATACAGGGACGCCCAGACCACCGTCTGGGAGAGCGCCAGCGGCATCACGTCCCAGCGCAGCGAGCGCGAAGCATCCCGACCTGCAAGATCCGCCAAACCGTGCTCCCGAAAGGGTCTCGGACGTCGCTATCATGCCTCCGAAGAGGATGGCAATCGCACCATCCCGGTGCCCGGCCTCCGACAGCTGGCCGCCCGGCCCGCGCGCTCGCGCCGCAGGGTGCCGGCGGAGCTCCACGCGCCCGGTCTTGCCCTTCGGCGTGGAGTGCATCTTGCCCAGGAACTCGGCGATCCGCATCTACGCGCGCGGCCTCGGATGCGACTTGACTGCGGGACGGAGCGCAGCCGTCCGACTGACGCCAGTCCATCCCGCTATACCCGTGCCTCGCGGATTCCCGTTTCATCTCCACCCCTCTGCGGTTGCGACAAGCCGGAAATCCCCCGCTCGCCAATCGCGCCAGACCGGCTCACGGGGCCTACCAAGGACAGCCCGCCATATCGCAACATGGCTGCAATTCTGGCGTTGCACCGGCTGGGCTCCACATGCCGCACGGCGCCGCCGCGGGAGAGGAGAGGATACCCGCGCCGCGTTCCCGCAAGGCGGAGGGGAAAGATGAATCCCCGCACCCTTAATCGGCTCTCGACGATCATCCTTGCTCGTCTCACGCAGCCTCTCGGCGAGATCGGAACGCCACGCGGCGGCTCGAAACTGGAACGTTTCGACAGAACCGGTTCGATGCCTCATTTCGCGGATGACACTGATCGGAGCTTTCCCGGCCCACGCCGAGACCCGACACTTGCATGGGCTGCATGTTGCGGCCAAGAGTTCACCCGGCGAGGGTCCCGGCACCGGCAGGCACGGAGCCTGCGTGACGAGGACCGGTTCAGGGGGCAGGAAACCGGAATGAGCGGCGCAGCAGACAGGGCACGGGCGGTCTCGGTGATCGGCGGCGGGATCGTCGGCGTCGCCACGGCGCTGACGCTGCAGCTCGACGGGCACCGCGTGACCCTGTTCGAGCCGCGCGAGCCCGGCTCGGCGACCTCGTTCGGCAACGCCGGCGGCATCGTCGGCAACGGCTTCGTTCCCAACGCGACACCGGGCCTCTGGAAGCGCGTGCCCAGGATGCTGACCGACCCGGACAGTCCCCTGAAGATGCGCTGGGGCTACCTGCCCCGGCTCGCGCCCTGGCTCAGCGCCTTCCTGCTGTCGGGAACGCGGGAGCGCGCGACCGGGATCGCCGGCGAGATGGCGGCGCTGACCACCCGCGCGGTCGAGGCGCACCGGGCGCTGGTCCGGGCCGCCGGGGCACCGGACATACTGAAGCCGGTCGGCTGGCTGAAGATCTTCCGCGACGACGCGGCGCTGTCCGGCCTCTCCTTCGACCGGGCGTTGCTTGACCGTTTCGGAACCCCCTACGAGGTGCTGGGCGCCGACGAGCTGCGCCAGCTCGAACCCGGCCTGACCCGCGACTACAGCCGGGCGATCTTCTATCCCGATTCCGCCTTCGCCTCGACGCCCTTCGCCCTGACGCAGGCCTATCTGGCCGCCTTCCTGGACCGCGGCGGCACCCTCGCCCGCGAGGAGGCACGGCGCTTCGAGATCGGGCCGCGGGGTCCGGTGACACTGGTGACCGACCGCGGCATGCACGCTCTCGATCAGGTGGTGATCGCCGCCGGCGCCTGGTCGGGGCGGCTGGCAGCGGACCTCGGACAGCCGGTGCCGCTCGACTGCGAGCGGGGCTATCACCTGAACATCGCCTGGGACGGGGCAAGCCCTGTGCTGAACCGGCCGGTGGTGGTGGGCGGACCGCAATTCGTGCTCTGCCCGATGGCGGACGGGCTCCGGCTGACCGGCGGGGTGGAGTTCGCCGGGCTCGACGCGGCGCCGGACTTCCGGCGCATCCGCCGCATGGTGGCACTGGCAAGGCAGGTTCTGCCCGGGCTGGGAGACGAGATCACCCGGGAGTGGATGGGACATCGGCCCTCGCTGCCGGATTCGAAGCCCGTGATCGGGCGGAGCTCGCGGCACCCGAACCTGTGGTTCGCCTTCGGCCATGGTCATCTGGGCTTGACGCTTTCGGCGGTAACCGGTCGGATGATCGCCGACGCAATGTCCGGCCGCCCGCCGGTGATCCCGCTGGCGCCGTTCCGCGATAACCGATTCCGGGGCTTCCTCGCCCCGGCGTCGACGCCCGCATCCGCCTGAGGAGAAACGCCATGCCTGCCGACACGACCGACATCCTGATCATCGGCGGTGGTATCTCCGGGGTCGCGGCCGCCTGGGAACTGGCGCAGGAGGGTCATTCGGTCACGGTGCTGGAGGCGCGCGAGCTGGCCGCCATGGCCTCGGGCTGGACGCTGGGCGGCGTGCGCCAGTCCGGCCGGCATCCGGCGGAACTGCCGCTGGCGCAGGCGGCGGTCGGGATCTGGGGCGAACTCGGCGACGCCCTGGGCACCGATCCGGGCTACCGACGCGGCGGCAATCTGCGCCTCGCCCGCAACGAGGCCGAGGCCCGGGTGATCCGCCGCCTGGTCGACGAGCAGGGCGACGCCGGTCTTGAACTGCATTTCCTCGACGGCACGAAGGCGGTGCGCGAAGTCGCCCCGGCGCTGTCGGAGAACATCGTCGCCGCCTCGTTCTGCCCGAGCGACGGCCATGCCGAGCCTCATGCCGCCGTGATGGCCTTCGCCGGCGCCGCCCGGCGGCTCGGGGCCGAGATCCGAGAGGGCAAGCGCGTGGTCGAGCTGATCCGCGCGGGCGACCGCGTGACCGGCGCCCGCACCGGGGCCGGTATCATCCATGCCGGCAGAGTGGTCGTCGCCGCCGGGGTCCACAGCCCGGAGCTGCTGGCGCCGCTGGGTCTGGAGCTGCCGCTGGAGCTGCGGCTGGTCGCGGTGCTGCAGACCGTACCGCTGCCGCCGCTGCTGGACCAGGTCATCGGTGTCGCCAACGCCGATTGCGCCGGCAAGCAGGAGGCCGGCGGGCGGCTCCGGGTCACCACCGGGATCGGGCCGTGGCATGGTCGGCTGGACGGCTGGCAGGCCGAGGACCTGCACCCGGGGGCGGCCGACGTGGCGATCCTCATCGGTCGGATCGCAGCGGTACTTCCCGCGTTCCGCGAGGCGCGTGTCGCCCGGCTCTGGGGCGGGCTGATCGACATGACGCCCGACGGGCTGCCGGTGCTCGACGCGCCTGCCGAGGCTCCGGGCCTGGTGATCGCCGCCGGCTTCTCGGGGCACGGCTTCTGCCTCGGGCCGGTGACCGGGCAGATTATTGCCGATCTGGCGCTTGGCCGCGCGAGCCGGCACCCGATCGCGCCTTTCCCGCACGGGAGATTCCGCGACAGCGGCGGCGAGCGGGTCGCGCTGACGCTTCACGGCTGATCGGGCTGCGACTGGTCAGTCAGATGGACCAATCCGGACAATGCCGCGAATTGCATCGCGGTTCCGGGCACGAAGTATTTATTCCATCAGGGATTTCCCGGCCGACGGTATTGCCATCCGCACTGCGGCTGGCAATACTCGCGCCACAATCTGACAAGAATGGGAGGGAACCATGAAGCGGAGAATGCTGTTCTCGGCTGCCATTGCGGCGGCCGCATTGACCTTCGGGGCCGGAAGCGCCCTGGCGCAGAAGACAACGCTGGTCGTCGGCATGGCCTCGGCCGATGCGGGCAAGCTCGACCCGCACCTGACCGCGACCACGCCCGACAAGGGCCTGCTGAACTGGATGTTCAACGGCCTCGTCCGCATCCAGCCCGGCCGCGCCAGCCCCGAATTCATCGAGCCCGACCTGGCCGAGAGCTGGGAGTCGAGCGACGACGGGCTGAGCTGGACGTTCCATATCCGTGAAGGCGTGCAGTGCCACCACGGCTATGGCGAGTTCACCGCCGAGGACGCGGCGTTCTCGATCAAGCGCGCCGCGACCAAGGAGACACTCGAGCTTCTCGGCCGACTTCGCCGCATTCGACACGGTCGAGGCCGCCGACAAGTACACCCTCAAGATCACGCTGAAGAACCCGATCCCAAGCGTGCTGGGCGTGCTCGCCAACTACCATGGCGGCAACATGGTCTGCAAAAAGGCCGCCGAGGAAGCGGGCGAGAACTTCATGAAGCGCCCGATCGGCACCGGCCCGTTCCAGTTCGAGGAATACCAGCCGCAGCAGTTCGTCCGCCTGTCCGCCAACGAGCAGTACTTCCGCGGCGCCCCGGCGCTGAAGGAGATCGTCTACCGCTACATCCCGTCGGACGCGAGCCGCGACCTGGCCTTCGAGTCGGGCGAGGTCGACCTGATCTACGGCAAGCAGGACCAGACCTGGGTCGACCGGATCAAGCAGATCCCGGGTGCCGTGGTCGTGTCGATGGAGCCGGCCGAGCTGTCGAACATCAGCCTCAACATCACCGTCGCGCCGCTCGACGACATCCGCGTGCGCCAGGCCATCGCCCATTCGATCGACCGGGCCGCCATGGTGGCCTTCCGCGGCGACGCGGTGACCCGGCCCGCGGTCTCGGTGGTGCCTTCGGGCTATCTCGGCACCGACGAGAATGCGCCGCTCTACGGCTACGACCCGGAGAAGGCCAAGGCTCTGCTGGCCGAGGCCGGCTATCCGGACGGCGTGGCGGTCAAGACCATCCACACGACCCTGCCGGGCATGCTCGCGACCATCGAGGCGATCCAGGCCCAGCTGAAGAAGACCGGCATCGACCTGCAGATCGAGCCGGTGGAGCACGCCACCTTCCACGCGCAGATCCGCCAGGACCTGTCGCCGGTGGTGCACTATTCGGCGGCCCGCTTCCCGGTGGCCGACGTCTACCTGACGCAGTTCTTCAACTCGGCCTCGACGGTGAAGACCGAAACGGCGATCACCAACTTCTCGCACTGCAACGTCGCGGACGACGAGATCCGGGCGGCCCGTGTCGAGCAGGACCCGGCGAAGCAGAAGGAGCTGTGGAAGGCGGCGCAGACCAAGATCGTCGAGGCGGTCTGCGCGGTGCCGATCTACGAGAACCTCCAGCTCTGGGCCTGGAAGGACAATCTCGATCTCGGCTACGAGCTGAAGGGTTCGCTGAACCTCTCGCCGCCGATCACCGAGACGACGCACTTCAAGAACTGACGCCGGAAAAGGCGTTTCCCGGCGGCGCCTGACGGCGCCGCCATCCTTTCGCAGCGTCCGGCCTCCGGGGGACCATGTACGCCTTCATCGTCAAGCGGCTGCTCTCGGCCCTTGTCACCCTGTTCGCGGTGATGACGCTGGTCTTCGTGCTGGTGCGCATCGTGCCGGGCGATCCGGCGCAGGTGGTGCTTGGCGACCAGGCGAGCCGGGAGGCGATCGAGGCGATGCAGGTGCGCCTCGGCCTCGACCGGCCGATGTGGGAACAGTATGTCGACTTCCTGACCAGCGCGCTGCAGGGCGACTGGGGCACCTCGATGGTCACCGGCCAGCCGGTGCTGGGCGAGGTGCTGAAGGTGCTGCCCTGGACCATCGAGCTGACACTCGTCTCGCTGGTGCTGGGCGCGGTGATCGGCATACCGCTCGGTGTCTGGGCGGCGATCCGGCGCAACCGCTTCACCGACTACGTCACCCGCGTTCTGTCGCTGCTGGGCCTGTCCTTCCCGGCCTTCGTCTCGGCGATCATGCTGCTCCTGGTGTTCTCGATCCAGATGCGCTGGTTCCCGGTGATCAGCTCGGGCGGCGACGGCGGCTTCGTCGACCGGATGCGCAAGCCTCGCGCTGCCTGCGGTCAATCTCGGACTGATCATGGCCGCCTACATCACCCGTGTGACCCGCTCGGCCATGCTCGAGGTGCTGGGCGAGGACTACGTCCGCACCGCCCGCGCCAAGGGGTGCCGCAGGGCGCGGTGCTGTGGCGCCACGCGCTCCGCAACGCGCTGATCCCGGTGGTGACGGTGGTCGGCCTCTATCTCGGCATCCTGATCGGCAACTCGGTGCTGACCGAGAGTCGTGTTCAACCGCCCCGGCCTCGGCAAGCTGATCGTCGGCGCGCTGAACCAGCGCGACTACACCATGTTGCAGGGGATGATGGTGATCTACACCTTCGTGGTCGTGATCGTGAATCTGGCTCACCGACCTGACCTACGGCCTGATCGATCCGCGGGTGAAGTACAAATGAGCACCCGCCCGGCCACCAACTCGGCCTTCCGCGTCGTCGCCGCCCATGCGGCGCGCGAGACGATCAAGGCGTTCAACGCCAACAAGACCTCCTGGGTCGGGCTCGGCATCTTCCTGGCGGTGGTGCTCATCGCCATCTTCGCCCCTGCCCTCGCCCCGCACGACCCGCTGGAGCAGGACCTGATCTTCCGGCTGAAGCCGCCGAACGAAACCTATCTGGCTCGGCACCGACTACTACGGCCGCGACATCCTCTCGCGGCTCCTCTACGGCGCCCGGATCTCGCTGGTGATCGGGCTGGTGGCGGTGCTGGGGGCGATGTTCGTCGGCTCGATCATCGGCATGATCGCCGGCTACTACCGCGGCAAGGTCGATCTCGTGATCATGCAGGTCATGGACACGCTGCTGGCCTTCCCCTCGCTGATCCTCGGCCTGATCATCGTCGCCATGCTGGGGCCGAGCATCCTCAACCTGGTGATCGCCATCGCCCTGACCGCCATGCCGCCCTTCGCCCGCATCGCCCGGGCGCCGACCATCGCCATGAAGGAGCGCGAGTTTGTCGAGGCGGCACGCTCGCTCGGCTTCTCGGACTTCCGCATCCTCGGCCTGCACATCCTGCCGAACATCCTGCCCGAGATCCTGGTCATGGGCTCGCTGTGGCTGGCGACCGCGATCCGGGTCGAGGCCTCGCTGGCCTTCATCGGCCTCGGCGTCCGCCCGCCGACTGCGACCTGGGGCGGCATGATCCGCGAAGGCTTCGAGAACATCCTCGACATTCCTACTGGCTGGCGCTGGCGCCCAGCGTCGCCATCCTGGTCGTGGTGTTCTCGCTGAACCTGCTGGGCGACGGTCTGCGCGACGCCATCGACCCGAAGCTCCGGAGCGGCGAGTAGATGGCGAAGCCGGGTCATCAGCGTGCGGCACTTGCGGACCTCGTTCCGGGTCGAGGGCCAGTGGCGCCCGGCGGTCGATGACGTCAGCTTCGACGTGGCGGCGAACGAGACCGTGGCGATCGTCGGCGAGTCGGGCTCCGGCAAGTCGGTCACGGCGCTGTCCATCATGCGGCCTGATTCCGACCGCCAACGGACGGGTCGAGGGCGAGATTCTCCTGCACGACCGCAACCTGCTGAAGCTCTCCGAGCGCGAGATGCGCAAGGTCCGGGGCGACGATATCTCGATGATCTTCCAGGAGCCGATGACCAGCCTGAACCCGGTGCTGACCATCGGCTTCCAGGTCGCCGAGGCGCTGCGCTACCACCGCGGCATGGACCGGGCCGAGGCCGACGGCGAGGCGCTGCGGATCCTCGAGCAGGTGCGCATCCCCAGCGCCAGGAGCCGGTTTCACGACTACCCGCATCTCTTCTCCGGCGGCATGCGCCAGCGGGTGATGATCGCCATGGCGCTGGCCTGCCGGCCGGACCTGCTGATCGCCGACGAGCCGACCACGGCGCTCGACGTGACGATCCAGGCGCAGATCCTGGAGCTGATCAAGACGTTGCAGGGCGAGATCGGCATGTCGGTCCTGTTCATCACCCACGACATGGGCGTGGTGGCCGAGATCGCCGACCGGGTCATCGTCATGTACCGGGGCGAGAAGGTCGAGGAGGGCCCGAGCGCCCGGATCTTCGACGCGCCGGAGCATCCCTACACCAGGACGCTGCTTGCCGCAGTGCCGCGCCTCGGCTCGATGACCGGCCGGAAGCAGCCGGTGAAGTTCGCCGGGCCGGGCGAGGCCGAGTTGGAGGAAGGCGCCTCCACCGTGCGCAGCGGCGGCAAGCCGCTGCTGGAAGTCGCGAACCTGACCACCCGTTTCGACGTGACCGGCGGCGTGCTGGGTCGGCCGGTCGGGCGGGTGCATGCGGTCGAGGACGCCTCGTTCACCCTGCATCCGGGCGAGACGCTTGCGCTGGTCGGCGAGTCGGGCTGCGGCAAGTCCACCACCGGGCGCTCGATCCTGCGCCTTGTGGAACCGACATCGGGCACGGTGCGCTTCGAGGGCCAGGACGTGCTCGGCCGCGACCGGGCGGGGCTGCGCGAGATGCGCCGGCACATGCAGATGATCTTCCAGGATCCCTTCGCCAGCCTGAACCCGCGCAAGACCGTGGGCTCGGCCATCGCCGAGCCGATGCTGGTGCACGGGCTCTGCGGCCGCGACGAGGCGGCGGCGCGGGTCGAGCGGCTGCTCGGCCAGGTCGGGCTCGAGCCCGGCCATGCGCTCCGTTTCCCGCACGAGTTCTCCGGCGGCCAGCGCCAGCGGCTCTGCATCGCCCGCGCGCTGGGGCTGTCGCCGAAGCTGATCGTGGCCGACGAGTCGGTCTCGGCGCTCGACGTCTCGATCAAGGCGCAGGTGATCAACCTGATGCTGGACCTGCAGCGCGATCTCGGTCTCGCCTACCTCTTCATCAGTCACGACATCGCGGTGGTCGAGCGGGTCAGCCATCGCGTTGCGGTGATGTATCTGGGCGAGATCGTCGAGATCGGCCCGCGCGAGGCGATCTTCGAACGGCCGCGGCACCCCTACACGAAGAAACTGATGTCCGCCGTCCCGGTTCCCGACCCGGCGCGCCGGCGCGTTCGTCGCGAGATTTCGAACGAGGAGGTGCCAAGCCCGGTGCGCCCGGTGGATTTCGAGCCCGTCGCGCGGCCGATGATCGAGGTCGGGCCAGATCACTTCATCCGCCGCTTCGACGGCTAGGCCGGGAATGTGACCGCAGGCCGAATGCGCTCCGCACGCGATGGCACGCGCCGCATCTGACCGGATAGATGCCTATCCGTGATGACCCGGCCAGGCTGACCGCATCGACGCATCGCTTTCTTGATGTGTTTAAATGCTGGTGCTGTCAGACCAATGCGAACCAGTCTCAGTTTGCCGCGAAACTTGGGGTTTCAGGCCACGCCGAGCTGACGCCACTCGGCGAGGGCAGCGGCTCGGTTCCCCTTGAAGTTGTCTCGGCTGTAAAGGTGGCGTTCCTGATTGAAGAGATTGTGGACTGAGGAGTGGACGGCGGCGAATTTCTGAAGACTTCGCATGCGCCGGAAGCGCAGCATCGCTCGCTCTCTTCGTCGCAATGGCAGATGTGAGTTCTCGACCCTGTTGTTCAGCCAGCGGCCGCTCACCTGCAGATCCGCCGCTCCGATTTCCCTCGGTGCCGCCCGATACGATGGAATCCGATCCGTGAAGATCTGATCAGGCTGACCGTGCCGCCGCATCAATTTCCGGAGGAATTTCAGTGCGGCGCGCTTGTTTCGACGCTTGGTGACGACCGCCTCCAGCACCTCGCCCTCGTGATCGACGGCGCGCCAGAGATAGTGCCGCTCGCCGTTGATCTTCACGAAGATCTCGTCGAGATGCCACCGCCAGCTCGAGAATGCGCGCATTCGATCGACGCGTTTCCGGCGTATCTCAGCCGCGAACATCGGGCCAAATCGGTTCCACCAGAACCGAACCGTCTCGTGGCTGATGTCGATGCCACGCTCGTGCAGCAGATCCTCGACGTTGCGCAGCGAGAGTGGGAAGCGCACATACATCATAACCGCCAGGCGGATGATCTCGGGGCTCGTCTTGAAGTAGCGAAACGGGTTCGATCTGCTCATCCAGGGACGCTATGATCCGCCGCCCGTGACCTCAAGCGGGTTTCTTCTGACAGGATCCGCTCAGGACCTTTGACCGAGATCATGTTGCGCCGAGCAGGCATCGTTAGAATCACACCAACGCTTTCTTGATGCAACGGACAAACGTCCGGGGTGTCCCATTTCGATGCGAGGGGTGGACGGTCCATGAACACTTCCTGGGTTGAAACCGGCGAAGTGAAATTCCAAGAGCCTGCGCAGCGCCTGCGGGGACTGCGCGTTACGAGGTATCTTTCGTCCATGAGCGGGCTGTTGCTCTTGGTGACGATGCTGCTCATCGCCTGGTTCTACAATCAGCAGGCGACCCGCGACTTGGTCGACCTGGCAGCCAGGCACAACGTCGCCTTGAACCGCTTTCTTACCAACACGGTCTGGGCGCAGTACGGTGACTATCTCGCCGATGCCGACCACCAGGATGCAGAGGCGCTGCGCACCGCGCCCGAGACCGCAGGGATCGCAAACGCTGTCGCTGTGATCACCAAGGATATTCCGATCCTCAAGGTGAAGTTCTACAGCACGCGGGGTCGTATCCTGTTCTCGACCGATCCGGCGGAGATCGGCGAAGACTACTCCGACAGCAAAGCGTTCGGTCTCGCGGCCTTTGCAGCGCGCACCAGCAGCGAGCTGACCTACGGGGACAGTTTCACCGCCTTTTCCGGCGAGACCTTCCACCGCGACGTCGTCGAAACCTATTTGCCGAAAGTTGACGCGACGGGCAACGTGACCGGCGTTGCCGAGATCTACACCGACGTCAGCGAAGACACTTCGCAGATCAGGGCGACCACATTTCGTCTCGCACTTTTCCTGACCGCGGTTTTTTCGGCGGCATACGCAATACTGGTCACGGGCATTGTGCACCGCGCCTTCGAACCGATCCGCCTGATGTCGGAAATGGCGGCCGAAATTGGCCCGGAAACACCGGGCACCCGGCTGCCGGTCAACGGGGCGCCGCGCGAGATCGCCCCGCTGGTGCGTGCTGTGAACGGAGCGCTTGACCGGCTCGACCGTGCCCTCGATGCTGAGCGGCGCTTCACTGCGGACGCCGCCCACGAGTTGCTGACCCCCCTATCCCTGCTCCGGGCGCAGATCGATGCCGCGGGTGCCGGATCGCCATTGGCTCCGCTTCGCGGGGATGTCGATGCCATGACCGACATGGTCTCCCAGCTCCTGATGCTGGCGGAGCTCGAATCGCGGGACGCGCGCTTGCTGATTGCGAATCCGGCCGATGCCCGAGCGGTCGCGCAGGACGTCGTCTCCGTGCTGGCTCCGCTGGCACTCGATCAGGGCAAGGCACTGGCGCTCGCCGGCACGGAAGCCCCAGTATGGGTCGAATGCTCGCCGGAACTCCTCGGCCGCACGCTCCGCAACCTGATCGACAATGCCATTGCCCATACAATGCCGGGAACCGAGGTCGAGGTGGAGGTCCGTACCGGCGGTGAGATCAGGGTCACCGATCATGGTCCCGGCGTTCCGCCGGGGCAGCGCGAGATGGTCTTCCATCGGTTCTGGCGCGGCAACCGCACATCGCGTCCGGGGGCCGGCCTCGGTCTCTCGATCGTGCGCCGGATCGTTGACCAGGTCGGCGGCGTGATCTGGGTCGAGGACGCGCCCGGCGGCGGCGCCAGTTTCGTGATGCGCCTGCCCACCGTCCGGAACGCGGCCATTCCGGTCTGACCAGCGACTGCCGCCGCCGGAGCCAGCCTGCCTCACCTCGCCGCAGGCTTCGCCGTCGCGCCGAAGAAGGCGCGCCGCACATAGGCGGCGATCGCGGCCACATCGGACTCTTGCAGCACGCCCGCAAAGCCAGGCATGGCAGTTCCTGGCCGGGGCTCCAGCGTACCCTTGGCGAAGCGGCGGGCATCGAATGCCGCGGCGAAGGCGGGCCCTGTGAAATCCGGTGGGCCCGGCTGGAGGAACCGGCCGACCCAGTTCCGTCCGCTGCCGTCCGCTGCATGGCATTCGGCGCAGGCGGTGGCGTAGAGCCGAGCCCCCTCAGCTTCCTCCCGTGTGAGATTGGGGATCTCCGGTGGCAGATCGTGGATACTCCGGGCGCCGTATCCTCCGGCCTCCTCGCCTTCCCGTCCGGACCACATCAAAGCATCGGCAATTTCGCTCTCGTCGGAGCGCAGACGCAGCGGCCTCGGCCGGGCACCCCGCCCCTCGTGGCACGAGATGCAGGCGGAGCGGAACAGCACCAGACCCAGCCGTTCGGCCGGTGTGAGAACAGCCTCCTCCACATCGACCGGCAGTGAGCCTGCCGCGAAGGGCAGGGCAGCCCGATAGCGCTCTCGATGGTCTGGCCAGCCGTTCTCCGGTGTGTGGTACTCCGTGTTCCGAGCGGCGCAGGCGACGAAGGTGCCCGTCACGAATGCCGCGACGTCCGCCATCTCCTCAGGCGCGAGCAAACCGGCGAAGGGTCGCATCGCGGTCCCCGGCCGACCCTCCTCCAGGGCCCGCAGGACGCGCGACCGGTCGAGATCCGGCGACCCGGTGAAGTCGCGCGGTTGCGGGTCCAGCATCCGCGCCGCTTCTGTCTTGGCGTCGCCGTCATAGCCGTGGCAGAAGTAACAGCGGGCGTTGTAGACAGCGCGCCCGCGCTCCAGCGCTCCCGGGTCACCCTTCGGGCAGTTCAATTTTTTTTTGACTCCACCGACTGTGCCGCGCTGCGCTTCCAGCCGGGCGCCGGAGCGGCAACCGGATCGAACCGGTCGGGACGCAGAAAGGCACGGTAGACATACTCCGCGACATCGGCGATGTCGCCCGGAGCAAGAACCTTCTCCCAGGCCGGCATCGGCGCTCCGATCACGCCTTTGCTGACCGCTTCGTAGAGATGGGGCCTGTCCAGCTCGCTCCGGGCATGGCGCGACAGGAAGTTCTCGGGCTTCTTCAGCATGAAGTAGGCGCGCCGCCCCTGGCCGTCTCCCTCCGTCCCATGGCATTCGGCGCAGTTGGCCTCGTACAACAACCTGCCCCGAACCGGCTCCCCGACCAAGTCGCCGGGGAAGGGCGCATCGACGCTAGCATGCCCTTCCCCGGTCTTCTCCCCGTGCTTGACGTGTCCCTCGTCATGATCGTGGCCCTGGTTCTCCGCCCCCATTCCGTCCGGCATGAATGCGGCACGGACGTAGTCTACGGTGGCGGCGATCTCCTCCTGGGTAAGCTGTACGGCGAAGGCCATCATTGCCGTGCCGTCCTCGCCGAAAGTCACCGCGTCGATCATCGTCTCGCGGCTCAACCTCTCTCTCCCGTGAGCGGTGAAGTCCACCGGCGCCGGATCCAGGCTGTTGCGCGCCCATGAGGCGGAATCGCCCCGGTCGCCGTGGCAAACACTGCAGCTCCGCGCATAAATTGCACGGCCGATCTCGGTGTCCGCGTCAGGCGCAGGAAGCATCAGGTAGTTTCGGACGAAGCCGATGACCCGGTCGCGCTCATCTTCGCTCAGCGAAGCACCCAGCCGGCCGCCATGGTCGCCGGACAGCGCCCCCTCCATCTTCGGCGCAGTCAGTCGCACCAGCGCGTCCGGCTCCGAGAAATCGCTCGCCGCGGCCTCGGTGCCCTGACCGCGCGGACCGTGACAAGCGCCGCACCGATCGAGATAGAGCTGACGCGCGCCAATCAGGCTGGTGCCCGCCTGGAGGCGCTCTGCCTGTTCGTGGCGGTGCCCAGAATCCGCACGCGTCGCGGCCGCGAAGCCGGCGACAAGTAGGCTCAGGGCAATACAGAGCATCGCGCGGTGCGCGCGCTCGGTGCTGGTCGGACTCATACGCCTGCCTCTCGATGGGCATTGCGGTCTGCGTACATTGGCTTCCCGGATGGTCCGCCGGGGGCGAGAAAATGTCAACCGCGCCAAATCGGCGCAATCGATCGCCCTGGGACAGGAGCACCTTCACGGGATGCTGCCTCGCATGGTAGTGTTTCTAGAAAGGCGGCATCAGGACCGCCGGCTATGCCATTGACGTGGACGACCGATGACCGACACAGCGCTGCGGACTGCCGCGGCTGATTCCCCAACACGCGAGATCCGCCGATGAGCGGATCCCTGCTGCCCTTTGGCCTGATCCTTGCGGCCACCGCCTGTGGTCTGCTGGTGCCACTCTTTCTGCATCGCCGTGCCGCGGTAGTGACGCGCGCGGACAGCGCGAGTGCGGTCCTCGAGGACAGGCTAACCCAACTCAGCCGTGACCGCGAGGCGGGGTTGATCGGTGCAGCCGAAGCCGCCGCCGCCGAAGCCGAGACTGCACGCGCCCTCATCGCCACGCGCCGCGAGGCCGATGCGGAACGCGGATACGGCACTGGTGGGCCGGCCGGCATGATCGGCGCCGCCGCCGTGGCTTTCGCAATCGGGATCGCTGTCTATTGGTCGAACGGCTCCTGGACATTGCCTGACAGGCCCATAGCCGAGGCCGAATCGGCGGGCACCGCTGGCGCCCCGTCGATGCTCACCGAACATGAAGGCACGGCGATGGCTGAGGCTATCGCGTCGCTGCAGGCCCGGCTCGATAAGGATCCCGGAAATGCCGATAATCTGCATCTTCTGGCACGCTCCTACACGGCAGTTGGCGACTATGGTGGCGCGGCCGCGGCCTATGCGCAGCTGATCAAGCTGCTGCCGCTGCGGATCGAGCTGCGCGGCGATTATGGCGAGGCCATTGTCCGGGCCGAGCAAGGCTTCGTCGGCCCAAGAGCAGCGGAGGCATTCGAGGTCATTCTCGCCCATGCGCCCGATGACCCGCGGGCGCTCTATTATCTGGCGCTCCGCAACGCTCAGAACGGCGATGCACAGAAGGCCGCCGAGGGATGGGCGCGGATCCTGAAGACGGCTCCGGCGGACGCATCCTATCGCCCCGCAGTCAGTCAGATCCTCGAAGCCATCGTTGAGGACGCCGGGCTTGATAGGGCTGCCTTGGGCCTGGCCTCCAACGGCGATGCGCCAACGGATCTTCCATCCGCGCCCGGCCCGACGCCCGAGCAGACTGCCGCCGCCGCAGCCTTGCCTGCTGGTGAGCAGATGGCGATGATTCGCGGCATGATTGACCGGCTGGAAGCTCGGCTGGCGGAGGAGCCCGGCGACATCGATGGCTGGCTTCGCCTGGCCCGTTCGCGTGCCGTGCTCGGCGAGATCGACAATGCCGCCGTCGCTCTGGAACGGGCGCTTCGGGCAAATCCTGGTGATCCCCGGTTGCTCGCGGCGTTCGAAGAGATCGGCAACTCCGCACGGTGATGCCCCGGTTCACCGCGCGAGGGGCAGCCCCAGCTCGGTCCAGACGTCGGTCAGGGCGGCGGCCAGCGTCTCGATCATGTCGTCGCTGTGATACGGGGTGGGCGTGATCCGCAGCCGCTCGGTGCCGCGGGGCACGGTCGGATAGTTGATCGGCTGGATGTAGATCGCGTGCCGCTCCATCAGGAGATCGCTCGCCCGCTTGCAGAGCGCCGCCTCGCCCACCAGCACCGGCACGATATGGGTCTCCGAGGGCATCACCGGCAGGCCCGCCGCCGACAGCCGCGCCTTGACCCGCGCCGCCCGCTCCTGATGGCGCGCGCGGATGGCGCCGTCCCGCTTCAGGTGCCGGACCGAGGCGGTCGCCGCCGCCGCCACCGCCGGCGGCAGCGCGGTGGTGAAGATGAACCCCGCCGCCGCCGTGCGCACCCAGTCGACCAGCTCGGCCGGCCCGGCGATGTAGCCCCCGACCACCCCGAAGGCCTTGGCCAGGGTGCCGTTGATCACGTCGATCCGGCCCATCAGCCCGCGCGCCTCGGCCACGCCGCCGCCACGGGGGCCGTAGAGCCCGACCGCATGCACCTCGTCCAGATAGGTCAGCGCCCCGTGACGCTCGGCCACGTCGCAGAGTTCGGCGATCGGGGCGATGTCGCCATCCATCGAATAGACCAACTCGAACGCCACCAGCTTCGGCCGGGCCGGGTCGTCGGCCGCCATCAGCGCGTCGAGATCGGCCGGGTCGTTGTGCAGGAACAGCCGCTTCTCGGCCCGGCTGTTGCGGATGCCGGCGATCATCGAGGCGTGGTTCAGCGCGTCCGAATAGACGATGCATTCCGGCAGCCCGGTGATCAGCGTCGACAGCGCCGCCTCGTTGGCGACGAAGCCCGAGGTGAAGACCAGCGCCGCCGGCTTGCCGTGCAGCTCGGCCAGTTCGCGCTCGAGCCCGACGATCGGGTGCGACGTGCCGGAGATGTTGCGCGTCCCCCCCGCCCCGGCGCCGTAGCGCACCGCGGCCTCGGTCATCGCCCGGATCACCTCCGGGTGCTGGCCCATGCCCAGATAGTCGTTCGAGCACCAGATGGTGACGGGCCTGGAACCGGCGGCCGCGTGGAATTCGGCGGCGGGGAAACTCCCGGCGCTGCGCGCCAGCTCGGCGAACACCCGGTAGCGCCCCTCCGCCCGGACCTCCCCCAGCCGGTCGCCGAAATAGCTCCGGTACCCGTCGCGTGACCAGTCGGAGCCGGTTTTCTGGCTCAGTGTCCGTATTTTGCCCGAGTTTCTTGACATCCCAGGCCTCCACATAAACGGCCGCGGGCACCAAATCAAACGCCGTCCAGAACGCCATGCCGCACGCGCCCTCCGTGCCCCCCATCGGGCGAGCGGCCGGATGGCACCCTAGCACGAGGCTTTTGCCAGCGTCATGCGTTATCGTCAGCCGCCACCGGCAAAATTTACGGCCGGCCTGCCGACCGGCCCCCGGATCAGCCGAGCGCGGAGCCGGCGCAGAGCCCCTCATAGACCGCCTCCTCGGCGCTCCGCGGCGACAGGCAGTCGCCGGCGAGCCGGATCTCGACGCCGAGCCCCTCGAGATCGCGCTCGAGCCCGGCCTCGGCCTCGCCGCCATGGCAGGCGACCACCGTGTCGATCTCCTCGATCACCACCGGCTCCCGGGTGACCGCGTGCTGGAAGTAGGCCGCGCCCTCATCCGCCCCGTAGAAGCGCATGTAGGGCATCACCCTCACCCCCAGCCCGTGCAGCACCCCGTTCCAGTGGTCGCGGAGATAGATCTGCAACGCGTGCCCCGGCACCGGCGCGTTCACCGCCAGCGTCACCGTCGCGCCGTTCCGTGCCAGGAGTTCGGCGAGCCCCATGCCGGTCCAGTCGCCGCGCCAGTCCGAGACCACCACCCGGCCGCCCGGATTGGCGCCCCCGGCCAGCACCATCCACGGATCCAGCACCTGCGCGCCCTCGCAGCGCTCGGGTGGCGGGCGGTGCGGCCGGGCGCCGGTGGCGATCACCACCGCGTCCGGCGCCTCGGCCTCGACCAGGGCGCGGGTGACCTGTGTGCCGGTCCTCACCCGGACCCCCGCCAGCTCCATCTCGCGGGCGAGGTTGGTGGCCAGCCCGCCGAACTCGGCCCGCCCCGGCAGAAGCTGCGCCAGCAGCACCTGCCCGCCAAGGCGCGGCCCGGCCTCGCACAGCGTCACGTCGTGCCCCCGCGCCGCCGCCACCGCCGCAGCCTTCATGCCCGCCGGGCCGCCGCCCGCGACCATCACCTTCAGGCGCCGCCGCGCCGGGGTCGGCTGGCCGAAGCGCTGCTCGCGCCCGGTCTCCGGGTGCTGGATGCACGAGATCGGCGTGCCGGCATGCAGGTGCCCGATGCAGGCCTGGTTGCAGGCGATGCAGGCGCGGATGTCGTCGGCCCGCGCGGCCTTCGCCTTGGCCGGCATCCGCGGATCGGCGATCAGCGCCCGGGTCATGCCGCACATGTCGGCCTGCCCGGCGGCGAGGATCGCCTCGGCGACCTGCGGCTGATTGATCCGGCCCGCCAGGAAAACGGGCTTCGTCAGGGTCCGGCGCAGCCGCCCGGCCGGATCGGCCAGGTAGCCCGCCGGCATGGCCATCGGCGGCACCACATGGACCGAGCCGCCGAGCCCCGCCATCGACCCCGCGGTCAGGTTGAAGTAGTCGAGCGCCGGCAGCGCATCCAGCGCCCGGCAGGCGTCGGCGACCTCGGCCTCCGTCAGGCCGTCGATCTCCATCTCGTCGACCGAGATCCTGAGCCCCAGCACCGGTCCCGGCCCCAGCGCCGCGCGGGCCGCTTCCAGCGCCTCGCGCAGGAAGCGCAGCCGCCCGGCGAGGTCGCCGCCATAGCCGTCCTCGCGCCGGTTCACCCGCGGGTTCAGGAACTGCGCCGGCAACATGCCGTGGCTCGCGGTGATCTCGACCCCGTCGAGCCCCGCCGCCGCCAGCCGCGCGGCGCCGCGGCCGTAAGCCGCGACGATGTCCTCGATCTCGGCCTGGCTCAGCGCCCGCGGGATCTGCCCGAAGCGGTCATCGCGGGTCGCGCTGGCCGAATAGGCCGGGTGACGCACCCCGTCGCGGACCCGGGGATTGACCCGGCCGGGATGCGAGAGCTGGCCGAACAGCGCCGTGCCATGCGGCTTCACCGCCTCGGCGACCCGCGCATAGCCGGCGATGGCCGCGTCGCGGCCGATGTCCAGCGCCAGCCCGTCGCTGAGCGCGGTCGAGTGCATCCGCGCCGCCTCGAGGATGATCAGCCCGGCGCCGCCTTCCGCCCGCGCCCGGTGGTAGGCGGCCATCCGCGCCGACGGCGCCCCGTCCTCGACCATGTTGGTCTGGTGGCCGGTGGAGAAGATCCGGTTGCCGATCCGGAGGCCGCGCAGGGCGAAGGGAGAGAACAGATGCGGGAAGCTCATCGGCCGCCGCTCCCGGCCGGTGCAAGGCGGGCGGCCCGCACGCGCGTTGCAATGCGAATCATGGCGTCCTCCGTCCGGACAGCAGCGCCGGGCGCTGGGCGATCAGCACGCCGGCAATGACCAGCAGCGCCCCCGCCAGCTGCTCGGGCCGGGGCGCGAGGCCCATCGCATAGCCGGTCGCCACCGCCACCACCGGGATCAGGTTCAGGTGCAGCGCCGCCAGCGTGATCCCCAGCCCCGCGACCGCCATGTTCCACAGCAGCACGCCCAGCACCAGCGCGCCGAAGGTCAGCAGGGCGAACAGCGCCGCGTCCAGTCCCGGCGAGGTCCGCCAGTCGGCATAGGTCGCCCCCGCCAGCGCCGCCACGGTCCAGGCGGCGATGGTGTAGGGGCAGCACCAGAGCAGCGAGCGCCCGGTGATCTCGGTCTGCGACCAGCCGCGCAGCCAGCGCTGCGCCTTGATCGAGTACCACGACCAGCAGGCCTGCGCGGCGAGAACCAGAAGCCCGCCCTCCAGCGCCCGGCCCGGCGCCGGGGCGCCGGAAAGCTGCACCGATGCCAGCACCGCCCCCGGCACCGCCAGCGCCATCGGCAGCAGGAGCGAGCGCGGCGGCGCCTGGCCCTCGCTGGCCCAGGCGACCAGCGCGGCATTGACCGGCGCCATGGCGGCGACGATGGCGCAGGTGACCGGATCGCCGACCGCCAGCCCCAGGGTGAAGAACAGCGCGAACGCGGCCATGGCCAGACCCAGCAGCGCCGCGCGGGCGAAGGTCACCGGCTCCGCCGGCTGGCGCCGCGTCCCGTCGTTGCGCAGCGCCGCGATCGCGAGCAGCAGCGCGGCGCCGATCGGGAAGCGGACGGCGATGATCGTATAGGCATCCCAGCGCTGGGCGAGGTCGTGGGTCAGCGGGTACTGGCTTCCCCACAACGCCACGGTGAACAGGATGCCGAGCCGACCGGCCAGCCCCGGCTCCGCCGTCCGCGCCGCAGCCGTCCCGGCGAGATCGTTCCCCATGTCCGCCGACGCTCCCTGCCCAGCTATCCGGCCGCAACCGGCCCGGTCCCGTGCAGCCGACAGGTAATCCGGTTTGGCGCCCCCGCGCCACGGTGAAGTTGCCGCGCCGCCCGCTTCACTCCGCCGCCTCGCCCGCGGGCAGCGGCTGCGAGTCCGGCAGCCACTCGTTCAGCAGCGCCAGGAAGCTCTCCGCCGCCGCCGGCGGCGGCCCGGAGGGCAGGATCAGCGCCAGCTCGAACTGGATCGCCGGCTCGATCGGCCGCCAGGTGACGCCGTCGCCAAGCTCGGCCTTGCCGTTCACCGCGTCGACCAGCGCCACCCCCGCCCCGGCCCTGACCAGATTGCGCGCGATGGCAAAGTACGAGCACGAGACCCGGCGTTCGATCCTCACCCCGCGCTCGGCGCAGAAGCCGTCGAGCCGGCGGTCGATCGGGTGATCGCCGGTGATCGCCACGACCGATCTGCCGGACAGCGCCTCGGGCGTGATCCGGCGCCGGCGGGCCAGCGGATCGTCCTCGCGCAGGATGCAGACGCAAGGCTGGCGGATGATCCGGGCGTTGAGGCCGGGGATCGGCACCGGCCCGTCGATCAGCCCGATATCGGCCTGCCGGCCGGCGATCCACGAGGCGATCAGCCGCGAGGTGCGGACCTTCAGGTCGATCCGCACCGAGGGATGGGCGCGCTGGAACTCCGCGATCACCCAGGGCAGCAGGTTGATCGCGCAGGCGCCGTTGCTGGCGATGCTGATCGCGCCGAGGCGCCCGGCCCGGATCTCCTCGGCCCGGCCCTGTACCCGCTCGATGGCCAGCAGGCTCTGTTCGGCCTCGGTGTGCAGAAGCTGCGCCTCGCCGGTGGGGGCGAAATAGCCCTTCGAGCGGTGGAACAGCGGAAACCCGAGCTCCTCCTCCAGCTTCGAGAGCGCGATGCTGACCGCCGGCTGGGTCAGGTTCAGCGCCTTGGCGGCGCGCGAGATCGACCCCGCCTGCATGAGCGCGTGGAAGACCTCGATGTGGCGCAGGGTCAGGTGCATCTCGGGGCCTCTCTCGGCTGGTCGACCGGTCATAAATTTTCAGAAAGAATGAATAACTTCAATTAAATTGCATTAATTCCTGGCGGCGGCGAATACTGGCCCATGCGACGCGCCGGGCGCCCGATCCCCGGCGTGGCCGAATGCGGAGGGGACGAATGTCGACCAGTGCTGAAGGCCGGCTGGCAGAGGCTCCGCCCGCGGGGGTCTCCGCCCGCGACACCCGTTCGGTGCTGGCCCCCGGCTGCCGCGAGACCCCCTACTGGTGGGACGACGCCTCTTCCCCGGCCCTGCCTGCGGGCGAGCTTCCTTCGCGGGTCGATGTGGCGGTGGTCGGCTCCGGCTACACCGGGCTCAACGCGGCGCTGGTCACCGCGCGGGCCGGCCGCAGCACGCTGGTCCTCGACGCCGAGCGTGCGGGCTGGGGCTGCAGCACCCGCAACGGCGGCCAGATCAGCACCAGCGTGAAGCCCTCGGCGGACGAGCTCGCCTCCCGCCACGGCGCCGAGCGCGCCAGGGCGATCCGGGCCGAGGGAGCGACCGCGCTCGAGTGGATCGAGGAGCTGATCCGCGCCGAGTCGATCGACTGCGACTTCCACCGCAAGGGCCGCTTCCACGCCGCCCACACGCCCGCCGCCTATGAGGAGCTGGCCGGCAAGATCGACGCCCAGCGGCGCGAGGGGATCGAGGCCCACATGGTGCCGCGCGCCGCGCAGCGAAGCGAACTCGGCACCGATTCCTACTATGGCGGCGTGGTCTATCCGCGCCATGCGGCGCTGCATCCGGCGAAGTACCATGCCGGAACTCCTGCGCTCCGTGCTCGGCGCCGGCGCCCATGTCGCCGCCCACTGCCCGGCGCTGGCGATCGAGCGCGGCGGCGGCGGCTTCGAGCTGACCACGCCGCGCGGCCGGATCGTCGCCCGCGACGTGATCGTCGCCACCAACGGCTACACCGGTCCGCTGGTGCCATGGCTGCGGCGGCGCACGATCCCGATCGGCAGCTACATCATCGCCACCGAGGCCCTGCCCCGCGAGGTCATGGACCGGCTGTTCCCGACCGACCGGATCGCTTCGGACACCTGCCGGGTCGTCTACTACTACCGTGCCTCGCCGGACCGCAGCCGGGTGCTGTTCGGCGGCCGGGTCTCGGCCACCGAGACCGACGCCAGGGTCAGCGGGCCGCGGCTCCATGCGGCGATGGCGCGGATCTTCCCGGAGCTGGCGGGAACCCGGATCAGCCACAGCTGGACCGGGACCGTGGCCTACAGCTTCGACACCCTGGCCCATTGCGGAACCCATGAGGGGCTGCACTACGCCACCGGCTACTGCGGCTCCGGCGTCTCGATGGCGAGCTATCTGGGGATGCGGACCGGCCAGCGGGTCCTGGGCCTGAAGGAGGGGCGGACCGCGTTCGACAACCTGCCCTTCCCGACCCGGCCGCTCTACTCGGGCAGGCCCTGGTTCCTGCCCGCGGTGGTCGCCTGGTACGCCTGGCGCGACCGGATGGAAGTCGACAGGGCGGCCCGCGAGACCGCGGCAGCGTCTTGACGGTTGCATGAGAGTGCAATTGTCTGACAAATGAGGAGAAGCTGCGGTGCGGGGCCTTGGCGGGGCACCGGGCCGCAAACGAGAGCAACCGAGGAGGAAAACCATGAAATACCGTCTGATCGCAACCACCGCCGCGGCGGCGCTGCTCGCCAGCGTCGCCATGGCCCAGGACAAGTCCGTGACCATCGCGTCCTGGGGCGGATCCTACCAGGCCGCGCAGAGCGACGCGCTGTTCAAGCCCGCCTCGGCGGCGACGGGTGTCACCGTCAAGGAGGAGACCTATGGCGGCATGTCCGACGTGCGCCTGCAGGTGCAGACCGGCGCGGTGACGCTCGACATCGTCGCCAGCGGCTCGGGCAGCGCGGCGCGGGCGGCCGAGGAAGGGCTGCTGGAGAAGCTCGACTACACGGTGATCGACGTCTCGACCTTCTATCCGCAGCTCTACACCGACTACTGCGTCGGCGGCGACGTGTTCTCGACCGTCTATGCCTGGAACACCGCCACCTATGGCGACGCCGGCCCGCAGAGCTGGGCCGACTTCTGGGATGTCGAGAAGTTCCCCGGCAAGCGGGCCTATCGCGGCAAGGTGGCCGGCGCGCTCGAGCCGGCCCTGATGGCCGACGGCGTGGCGCCGGAGGACGTCTACAAGGTGCTCGACTCCGAGGAGGGCATCGAGCGGGCGATCGACAAGATCCGCCAGCTGAAGCCCCATATCGACGTGTTCTGGAGCTCCGGCGCCCAGCACGCCCAGCTGATGAAGGACGGCGAGGTCGACATGACCACCGGCTGGAACGGCCGCTTCGACATGGCCGCGAAGGACGGCGCCAAGGTCGCCTACAGCTTCAACCAGGCGCTGCTCGACTATGACTGCTTCGCGATCCCGAAGGGCGCGCCGAACAAGGACACGGCGATGGACTTCCTGGCCGAGATCTCCAAGCCCGAGTACCAGGCGAACCTGCCCCTCTACATCACCTACGGCCCGACCAACAAGGCGGCCTACGCGCTGGCGACCGTCGGCGAGGACGTGCCGAAGGCGCTGCCCTCCCACCCGGACAACGCCGCCCTGCAGCTCCCGATCAGCCTCGAGTGGTACGCCAAGTGGGAGACCAAGGCGGCCGAGACTCTACCACGCGATGCTGACCGAGTGACCGGTCTGGCCTGACGACAATCGCGGCGGGCGGCGATGCCGCCCGCCGCCGGACCTTGCGCGCAAAGGGAGAGGCGGAATTGACCGAGGCGAGCGAGGCCCTGCCGATCACGATCCGCGGCGTGACCAAGACCTACGGCACGCGTCCATGCGCTCGACGACGTGGACCTCGACATCCGGAGCGGCGAGTTCCTGACGCTCCTCGGCCCCTCGGGCTCGGGCAAGACGACGCTGCTGATGGTGCTCGCCGGCTTCACCCGGCCGGACCGCGGCAGCCTCAAGTTCGGCGACCGCGAAGTGATCCGCACGCCGCCGCATCTGCGCGACGTCGGCATGGTGTTCCAGAACTACGCGCTGTTCCCGCACATGACGGTCGCCGGCAATGTCGGCTACCCGCTGCAGGCTGCGCAAGGTGGCCAGGACCGAGATCGGCCGCACGGGTCGAGCGGGCGCTCGAGACCGTGCAGCTCGGCGGCTATGGCGGCCGGCGGATCGACCAGCTCTCCGGCGGCCAGAAGCAGCGCGTGGCGCTGGCCCGCGCCATCGTGTTCGAGCCGCGCATCCTGCTGATGGACGAACCGCTTGTCGGCGCTCGACAAGAAGCTGCGCGACCGGATGCAGATCGAGCTGCGCCACCTGCACGAGAAGCTCGGCATGACGACGGTCTACGTGACCCACGACCAGCGCGAGGCGCTGACCATGTCGGACCGGATCGCGGTGATCAACCACGGCCGGCTGATGCAGCTCGGCACGCCGCGCGCATCTACGACCGGCCGGCCAACCGCTTCGTCGCCGACTTCATCGGCGAGTCCGCCTTCCTGCCGGTGGCCCGCGAGGGCGAGGCGGTGCGGTACGCCGGCACGGCCCTGCGCCTCGCCGAGCCGCCGCCCGAGGGCGACAGCTGCCTGCTCATGGTGCGCCCCGAACGGGTCCGGATCCTCCGCGGCGACGCCGCCGCCGAGGATCAACCGCTTCGCGGCCACGGTGCAGGACGTGGTCTACCAGGGCGACAGCTTCCTGATGTATGCCGCGCCTCGCCGACGGCGCCGAGGTCGCCGTGCGCGGCGTGATCCGCTCCGCCACCATCGCCGCCCTGCCGCCGCCGGGCGGCACGGTCACCCTCGGTCTCGAGCCCGAGGACACGGTGCTGATCGCGGACAGCGAGGGCTGAGATGGCGGTCACCGATCTCCGGCCCGACCTCGCCGCCGACTCCCCGCAGACCTGCACGCCGAGGGGCTGAAGCGGGACGCCCTCCGCGAGCGGCTGGCGCTCTTCGGCCTCTGCTCGCCGGCGCTCCTGCTGGTTCTGGTGATCCTGGTGATCCCGGTCGGCTGGCTGTTCTATCGTCTCCTTCGTCGGTGCCGACGGCCAGTTCTCGCTCGAGAACTACAGCCGCATGATCGAGAGCGCAAGTCCTACGGCCGGATCTTCCGCACCACCTTCGAGGTCAGCCTGCTGACCACGGCGATCTGCATCCTGATCGGCTATCCGCTGGCCTATTTCCTGTCGCAGCTGCCGCAGACGGTCGCCAATCTCTGCCTGATCACGGTGCTGCTGCCGTTCTGGACGTCGCTGCTCGTGCGCACCTACGCCTGGCTGGTGCTGCTGCAGAAGAAGGGGCTGGTCAACGACTGGGCGATCGGGCTCGGGCTCTGGGACGAGCCGGTCAAGATGGTGCACAACCTGACCGGCACGCTGATCGGCATGGTGCACATCATGCTGCCGTTCCTGGTGCTGCCGCTCTACGGCTCGATGCGGGCGCATCGACCGCGACCTGCTGAAGGCGGCCGTCGAACCTGGGCGCCAGCCCGGTGCGCAGGCCTTCTGGACCGTGTTCTTCCCGCTGTCGGCGCCGGGGCTGTTCGCCGGCTCGCTGATCGTCTTCGTGCTCTGCCTCGGCTTCTTCGTCACCCCGGCCGTGCTCGGCGGCGGCAAGGTGATCATGGTGTCGATGAAGATCGCGTCCAACATCGAGCTGTTCGTCAACTGGGGCGCGGCCAGCGCGCTGGGCGTGGTGCTGCTGGCGCTGACCGTGGCGATCCTCTGGGGCGCCTCGCGCTTCGTCCGGCTCGACCAGATGACCGGGGGCGGCCACTGATGCGCGACTGGCTCGACAGCCCGGCCTCCGAGACCCAGATCACCGCATCGCGCGGCGGCTGTGGCTCTACGGGTTCGCGACCGTGATCATGCTGTTCCTGGTGGCGCCGACGCTGATCGTGGTGCCGATGTCGTTCTCGGACTCGCTATATCTCGAATTCCCGCCCCGGAACTGGTCGACCCGCTGGTACGAGCATTACTTCGGTTCGCCGGAGTGGATGTCGGCGACCTGCGACGTCGCTGTCAGGCCGCATTCCTCACCATGCTGCTGGCGACGCCGCTGGGGGTGCTGGCGGCCTACGGGCTGCATACCTCGCAGATCCGCGCCGGGCGGCTGGTGTTCATGCTGCTGATCACGCCGATGATGGTGCCGCTGATCCTGGTCGCGATCGGCGCCTTCTATGTCTACGTCAAGCTCAAGGTGCTCTACACCCTGACCGGGCTGGTGCTGGCGCATTCCATGCTGGCGCTGCCGCTGGTGCTGATCGTCACCGCCTCGGCGCTGAAGAGCTACGACATGAACCAGGAGATGGCGGCCCGCAGTCTCGGCGCGCCGCGCTGGAAGGCGTTCCTGACCATCACCCTGCCGCAGATCCGCTTCGCGGTCGTGACCGCGGCGCTGCTGGCCTTTCTGACCTCGTTCGACGAGGTGGTGGTGGCGATGTTCATCTCGGGCGGCGACAACTCCACCCTGACCCGCAACATGTTCAACGCGCTCCGCGACCAGATCGACCCGACCATCGCCTCGATCTCGACCATCATGATCCTCGTGACCTCGGCGCTGATGACCGCGGCGCAGATCTTCGGCAAGGCGCGGCGCTGAGGCCCGGCACCGGCGGCCGCGAACCCTCCGGGCCGGGATCGGCCATGCGCCGGAAAATCCGCCCGGGGTGTCGACTTGACGATTTCCCTCAGATGCGGAACTGCTAGCGTGCGTGGCGGGATCCCGCGAGGATCGACGGCCGGAGAATACGCTGCGATGGGAGATCTCGCCCTACTTGCCGTTGGCCGCCGCTTCGGCTCCGTCCCGCCGTCGACCGCCCGCCAGCGGCCGATGCGAAAGCCCGTGTCCCGGTTGCCGACCAGCGGCGCCACGCGGATGTACGGGCAATGACCGTAACCCCCTCGAAGCTGGAGCTGCGCGGCGGCCGGGTCACGGTGCCCGCGGCCGAGGCCGTCACCCTGCTCGGCGCGATCTTCCGGGCGATCGGCTGCTCGCCCGGCGTGGCGCAGCAGGTCGCCGAGCATCTGGCCGACACCAGCCTCTGCGGCATGGAGAGCCACGGCCTGATGCGCTGCCTGCAATACGCCGAGCAGTTCCGCTCCGGCTACATGACCCCCGGCGCCGAGCCCCGCGCGACGCGGACCGCAACCGGAGCGCCCGAGATCGACGGCGGCGGCGGCAGCGGCATCCCGGCCATGAACCTCGCCTATGACCACGGCATGGCGCTGGCCCGCGAGACCGGCGTCTCGGCGCTCGCGGTCCGCAATGTCGGCCATACCGGGCGCCACGGCGCCTTCGCCGACCGCGCCGCCGGGCTCGGCTTCCTGACCTTCTGCATGGGCGGCGGCAACCGGCGGACATGGCGCCAGGTGGCGCCCCACGGTGGCGCGCGGGCGATGCTGCCGACCAACCCCTGGTGCGCCGGGATTCCCGGCGGCGAGCGGGGGCCGGTGGTGCTCGACTTCGCCACCTCGATGATCGCCGGCGGCTGGATCTACGCCGCCCGCTCGGCCGGCGCCCTGCTGCCGGAAGGCTGCGTGATCGACCGCGAGGGCCGCCCGACCCGCGACCCGGAGGACTATTTCGCCGGCGGCGCCATTCTGCCCTCGGGCGGCCATAAGGGCTATGCGCTGGCGCTGGTGGCCGAGCTGATCGGCGAGGCGATGCTGGGACCGGTGGCGACCGAGGCGAACTGGCTGCTGGTCACCCTCGACACCACAAGGTATCGCTCGCCCTCCCGGATGCGCGAGGTCGCCGAGGAGATCCTGTCCGAACTCCGCGACTGCCCGCCGGCACCGGGCTTCGCGCGGGTCGAGATCCCGGGCGAGCGCGAGCGCGACTGCCGTGTGGCCTCGGCGGGCCTGATCGCGGTTCCGGAAGCCACCTGGGCGCAGATCGGCGCCCTCGCCCGCTCGCTCGGCGTCGGCGGGGCGCCGGGATGAGCGGCGCGAGCTTCTGCGAGGCGCTGGCGGACTGGGCCGCGTCCGCCGCCCCCCTGCCCGCCCCGGCCCGGGCAGAGGCGCGGCTGGCGCTCCTCGACACGCTCGGGTGCATCCTCGCCGGCTGGGACGAGCCGCAGACCCGCGCCGCGCGTTCGGCCTTCGGCGAGTCCGCCGCGACCGGCCGGGCGCTGATCTTCGGCACCGCCGCCCACGCGCTGGACTTCGACGACTACGAGTTGCCGGGTTCGACCCATCCGAGCGCGCCCGTCTATGGGGCGCTGCTCGCCCTGTCGGTCGGGCGCGACCTCACCTGGGCCACCCTGCTCGACGCCTACGCCACCGGCTACGAGGCCATCGTGCGGCTCGGCGAGGCCATGGGCTACGAACACTATGCCGCCGGCTGGCATTCGACCGGGACGCTGGGCACCGTCGGCGCCGCCGCGGCCTCGGCCCGGCTGCTGGGGCTCGGCCGCGAGGGGATCGCCCATGCGGTCGCGCTCGGCGCCAGCATGGGCGCGGGCCTGAAGGCGCAGTTCGGCACCGACGCCAAGGCGCTCCATGCCGGGCTCGCCGCCCGCGCCGGGGCCGAGGCGGCGCTCCTGGCCGCGGCCGGCGCCCGCGCGAACCTCGACGCCTTCGAGGGGCGCTACGGCTTCCGGGCGGTCCACCACGGCGCGCCCGGACTCGACGCCGGTCTGGTCCTGGCGAAGATCGGGCGGCCGCCCGGCCTCGTCGAGCACCCGATCCTGCGCAAGCCCTGGCCGTCCTGCGCCTATACCCACCGCGCCATCGCCGCCGCCCTGGCCCTGCGGCCTGCCCTGCCGGACGGCGGTCTCGCCGCCTGCCGGGTGAGCGTCCGACTGCCCGAGCCGTTCTTCCGCGTCGCCGGCTTCCTGCACCCCGGAACCCCGAACGAAGCCCGGTTCAGCGTCACCTACTGTGTCGCCGCGGCGCTGCTCGACGGCCGCGTCGGGCCGGAGACCTTCCGGCCCGAGACGATCGCCCGGCCCGGCATCGCGGCGCTGATCGGGCGGATCGCCGCCGATCCCTACGACCCCGGCCCCGAGGTGACCGACATGAGCCCGGAGCATCCCGATACCGTGACCGTCGCCCTTGCCGGCGGCCCGGTGCTGGCCGAGACCGTCGCCCATGTGCCGGGCGGCGCCGGCCGGCCGATGACCGAAGGCGAGCTCAGGCGGAAGTTCCGCGACTGCGGCGGGGGCGAAGCGACGGCCAGGGCGATCCTGTCGGCCGCCGACGGGGCGCCGGTCCGGGTCGGCCTCGCGGCCGCGGGTCCCGAAATCGCCTGAGCCCGCGCGCGGGGCCGTTCAGTTCGCCCAGTCCGTTCAGTCCGCCCAGTCCGGCCAGGCCGGCGCGGCCTGCGCCGCTTCCAGCGCGGCGCCGATCCGCAGCGCCGTGGCCTCGTCGCCGCCGCGCGCCGCGATCTGCAAACTGGTCGGCAGCCCGCCCGAGGACAGGCCGGTCGGCAGCGCCAGGCCGCACATGCCCAGATAGTTGAACGGCCGGGTGAAGTGGCCGGGCGAGACCGCCTGGTCGGCCTCGGCCACCGGCACCGCCACGGCGGTCATCGCCGGGGTCAGCACCGCGTCGAAGCCGCGCATCGCCGCGTAGTAGTCCGCCTGCGCCGCCCGCCGGTCCTGCAGGATGGCGACATAGTCGGCGGCGGAGACGCTGCGGCCGGCGAGGATCCGGGGCCGGACATCCTCGTCCATCGGGTTGTCGCGGTTCTCGTACATCGGCCCGTGATGGGCATAGGCCTCGGCCGAGATCAGCCGGCCGTTGGCGCTGGTGAAGTCGGCGAGGCTCCGCGGCGCGGTGAAGACCTCGATCCGGGCGCCGAGGCCGCCGAGCGCCTCCAGCGCCGCGTCATAGGCGTCCAGCACCTCGGCCGTGCAGGCGGCGCGTTCGCGGGCGTCCATGGCGCCGAGCCGCAGCCCGGCGACGCCCCGGCCGAGCGCGCCGTAGAGCCCGGCCCCGGCGGCCCGGTCCCGGTCCATGGCCCAGCCCTCGCGCCCGTCCATCACCTCGAACATCAGCACCGCGTCGATGACCGAGCGCGCCAGCGGCCCCGGTGTGTCGAGGGTATGCGACAGCGGGATGATGCCGTCGGTCGGCAGCCGTCCCTCGGTCACCTTGAGACCGGTCAGGCCGCAGAACCCGGCCGGCAGCCGCACCGATCCGCCGGTGTCGGTGCCGACGGCGCAGACCGCCATGCCCGCCGCCACCGCCGCCGCCGAGCCGGCCGAGGAACCGCCCGGCACCCGGTGCACCTTGCGGTCCCAGGGGTTCCACGGCGTGCCCATGCGCTGGTTGGTGCCCCAGCCGCCGAAGGCGCATTCGACCGTCCTGGTCTTGCCGAGCACGATCCCCCCGGCGGCGATCAGGCGCCGGGTCACGGTTCCGGTCACCTTCGACACCCGGTCCTTCATCGCCAGCGAGCCGCCGGTGGTGATCCGGCCCTCGAGGTCGCAGATGTCCTTCAGCCCGAAGGGAATGCCGTGGAACGGCCCGATCCGGTGTCCCGAGGCGATCGCCCTCTCCGCCGCCTCGGCCGCCTGCATCGCCTGGTCGGCATAGACCGCCTGATAGGCGCCGATCCGGCCGTCGAGCCGCGAGATGCGATCAAGCTGGGCCGCGACCACCGCGCTCGGGCGGAGCGCCCCGCTGCGAAAGCCGTCCGACAGGGCGGCAAGCGATGGGAAGGGGTCGGTTGGGTCGATGGTCATGGCCCGCCTCGGTCAATCCGGTCTGCGCGGCAGATCCTTGCACCGGAAACGCCGGGCGCACAACAGCGCGACGGGCGGAAGGGGGGCCGGCGGCGGGCGCGGGGGGAGCCTCGCCTGCCGCCGGCGAACGTCCAGCACCGGTGTCGCGCCGCGCCACCCTTGAACTCCCGCGCGACCGGCACTGGACCCCTCCGAATCGACCCTATCCCGGCAAAGCTGAACAAATGATGACTCGGCCCGGTGCGCTCCGCTCCGCCGGCGGCGCTTGAGAATCCGCGCCGGCCGGGTACTGATGATGCCACGGCCCCCACCGAAAGGCGGCCGGGCGCGCGGGAGGAAGCCATGACCAGCAGCGAAGCAGAGACCGTCCGGCTCGACCCGGCGGACAACGTGGTGACCGCGGTCCGCCCGCTGGCGGCGGGCGTGGCGGTCGAGGGCGCGGCGACGCGGAGCCTGATCCCCCGCGGCCACAAGATCGCCACCCGCGCCATCGCCGAGGGCGAGCCGGTGCTCAAATACGCCCAGGTGATCGGCTACGCCGCCGCCGGCATCGCGCCGGGCGAGCATGTCCACACCCACAACCTCGAGTTCCGCGGCACTCGCCACGACTACGAGTTCTCGACCGACCTGCGCCCGGTCGTGCCCGTCCCGGAGGTCGAGCGCGACAGCTTCCTGGGCTTCCGCCGCGCCAATGGCCGCTGCGGCACCCGCAACTACATCGCGGTCCTCACCTCGGTGAACTGCTCGGCCACGGCGGCGCGCAAGATCGCCACCGCCTTCGGCCCGGCCGAGCTCGCCCCCTACCCCAATGTCGACGGGGTCGCCGCCTTCGTGCATGGCACCGGCTGCGGCATGGGCGCCAACGACGAGGGCTTCGGCGCGCTCCAGCGGGTGATGTGGGGCTATGCCCGCCACCCGAACGTGGCCGGCGTCCTGATGGTGGGCCTCGGCTGCGAGGTCAACCAGATCGACTGGCTGCTCGAAGCCTACGGCATCGAGAAGGGGCCGATGTTCCAGACCATGAACATCCAGGACGTGGCGGGGCTCAGGCGCACGGTCGAGCTCGGCATCGAGAAGGTCCGCGAGATGCTGCCCTTGGCCAACCAGGCCACCCGCACCCCCTGCCCGGCCTCCGAGCTGATGGTGGCGCTGCAATGCGGCGGCTCCGACGCCTGGTCCGGCATCACCGCCAACCCGGCGCTGGGCCACGCCTGCGACCTGCTGGTGGCCCAGGGCGGCACCGGCGTCCTGGCCGAGACCCCGGAGATCTACGGCGCCGAGCACCTGCTGACCCGCCGCGCGGTCAGCGCCAAGGTCGGCGAGCGCCTGGTCGAGCGCATCCTCTGGTGGGAGGACTACACCGCCCGCAACAAGGGCTCGATGGACAACAACCCCTCGCCCGGCAACAAGAAGGGCGGCCTGACCACCATTCTCGAGAAGTCGCTCGGCGCCGCCGCCAAGGGCGGCACCACGCCGCTGACCGGGGTCTACAAGTACGCCGAGCCGGTGACCGCGAAGGGCTTCACCTTCATGGACAGCCCCGGCTACGACCCGGCCTCGGTGACGGGCCAGATCGCGTCGGGCTGCAACCTGGTGACCTTCACCACCGGTCGCGGCTCCGCCTTCGGCGCCAAGCCCGCCCCCTCGATCAAGATCGCCACCAACACCGAGATGTACCAGCGGATGACCGAGGACATGGACCTGAACGCCGGCACCATCCTCTCGGACGGCGCCACGATCGAGGAGGTGGGCCGCGAGATCTACGCGTGCATGCTGCGGGTGGCCTCGGGCGAGCAGACCAGGTCCGAGGCGCAGGGGCTGGGCGACTTCGAGTTCGTGCCGTGGCAGATCGGGGCGGTGATGTAGGGGGGTGAAACCCGCCGCGATCGGCCGAAACGGCCTGTCATTCGCGGCCGTAGGGCGGGTTCTACGAACCCACCATTCTTGCGGCCCCCCGGCACGGTGGGTTCAAAGAACCCACCCGACCCACCGCTGCTCACACCCCCCATTTTTTGACTTTCCAATGATATCAAAGCCTTGACCCCTTGCTCAAGCTTGAGCAGCACCGCGAGCACCGCCCCCGCCGCGCCCGCTCCTGTCCGGCCGGCCCCGCCTTCCACCACCCCGGCCGCAGCGAATATTTCCGGCCCGCCACTTGAACGCGGCGGGCCGCCGATAGACATCTGATCGGGTCCGATCTCCGGCCGGGCCCGAGAATCGGAGCGCCGGGCGGTCGGCCCGGCAAACTCGGATACCGCATGGCCAAACCTTCGATCGGTGGAGTCCCGCCCTCGCCGCCCCGCGGCAGGAGCACGGTTCCGCAGCGCCTCCGCGAGCACCTGCTGGCCGGCCTGATCGTCGTCATCCCCCTGATGCTGACGGTCTACATCGCCGGCGCCGTCATCCGGACGATCGACGACAGGATCGCCCCGCTGATCCCGGACGCCTATAACCCGGCGACCTATCTGGGGCGCGAGCTTCCGGGTTTCGGCCTGGTCTTCTTCGTCGCGGTGACGATCCTGACCGGCCTCGTGGCGAAGGGCTTTGCCGGGCGCCGGCTGGTCCGGTTCGGCGAGCGGATCGTCGAGCGGCTCCCGGTGATCCGGTCGATCTACGGTGCCAGCAAGCAGATCGCCGAGGCGGTGTTCACCCAGTCGGACAGATCGTTCAGCCGCCCCTGCCTGATCGAGTACCCGACCAGGGGAACCTGGGCCGTCGCGTTCGTCGCAGGCTCGGTCAGGGGAGAGATCCCGGCGAAGATCGGCGCCCCCGACACCATCGCTGTCTTCATGGCCACCGCTCCGAATCCGATAACCGGCTTCCTGTTCATGGTTCCGCGCAGCAGCGTCGTCATGCTGGACATGAGCATCGAGGACGCGGCCAAGATCGTCATTTCCGCCGGCCTGGTGACGCCGACGGGCCAGCAGAAGCCATCGGTGCCGCAACCCGGCTCGCCGGAACGCCCCGCCGCATGACAGGCGCCCGCGGGGCGGGGCGCACAAAGAGGCCAAATCTTGGAATCGTAACCGCTCAATTCAGTTTTGTATTGGCGCCAGATGAAACTCCCACGACCTCGCCATTCAAGGAGAATACAATCGTTAGCCAGTAGTTTCGCACAAGATCGAATCCAATCACACGACCGAGAAGCGACTGGGGAATGATCGCTCTGAATTTCTCGACAGGGAGATGCGCTTGGATACCGACCATCGGTTCAGCTTCAAACTTTGGAACATAAAACTCATGTCGGATCTTAGTTGCGCTTCCAACGCGGAAATGTTGAGAAACGAGCCATTGTGCAATAATCGCTTGCTCACTTATGCTCGATGCGACGCGAAAAACACACACATCTATTTTTTCAATGCTCGATATGATGGCCCAATTGATCATCCGCAGGTCCAGTTGTGTTTTATCGCACTCAGCACGCTTTAAACAGCTCCGCACGTCAGGGAACTGCCGCAAGGCCCTTTCATACTGGTCAAAGCGCGGATGGTCTTCATCCACGATCTTCCCGTTGAACATGAATGGTTCGGTCTCTTGCTTCGCCAGGCGCACATAGGGGATAGGGCAGGCCTGCGGGTCGAGGCATTGTTCCGCACCGGCTTCCTGGGCGGCCATAGCAGGCGCACCGGCACAGATGAGAACGGCGAGAAATGCTGCGACAGGCGTCAAGCGCACGCCTGACGGGCAGCAATCGCGATTTGACCATGTCTTCGGCCGCATCACTTGTTCTGCCCCCTAACTTCCGCGTCGGTCTCGGTCATTTCGTCTCTTCAGCTCCGCGGGGGATCTCGCCCAAGCCGCCATTCCTGCCTGCCAGGCCCGTACGGTGGGTCCTCCGAACCGACCCCGCACCCCTGCTCACACCCCCGTTTTTCGACTTTCAAATGAATTCAATGTCTTATCCCCCTGCTCAAACTTGAGCAGCCCCTTGAGCGCCTACCCGCTCCGCCGCCGCCGCGCATCCGGCCGCCCGGCCAGCCCGTCCTTCAGCCGCACCCCGTGCCCCGGCCCCCCGGCCGGGCGCACCTGGCCCGCCTCGACCACCGGCAGGCCCTCGGCCAGTTCCCGGTACCAGCCCGAGTAGAACGCCCGCACGCACTCCTGGACCAGCGCGTTCGGGGCGTTGAGCGACAGGTGGCAGGACGCCGCCCAGGTGACCGGCCCGGTACAGTCGTGGGGCGCCACCGGCAGCTCCGCCGCCTCGGCGATCGCAGCAATCGCCTTCGCCTCGGTCACCCCGCCGCACCAGGCGAGGTCGAGCATCACCACATCGACCGCGCGGGCCTCGATCAGGCTCAGGAACTGCCGCCGCGTCGCCAGCGTCTCCGAGGCCGTGACCCGCATCGGCACCTGCCGGCGCAGGTCGGCCAGCGCCCCGAAGTTCGACATCTGCACCGGGTCCTCGATCCAGTACACCCCGTAGGGTGCCACTGCCCGCGCGATCTCCGCCGCCGCCGGGGCGGACCACAGCGAATGCAGCTCCAGCATGATCTGCATCTCCCCGCCCACCGCCTCGCGGATCTGCCGGAACGGCCGGCAGCCCTCTGCGAGCTGGGCGGGCGTGATCGCCATGCCTTGGCTCGCCTCGGCATAGGCGTCGAACGGCCAGATCTTCATCGCCGTGAAGCCCTCGTCCATCAGGCTGCGGGCCAGCGCCCCGGCATCGGTCAGGAAGGCGTCCAGGTCCTCGTAGGGCCCCGCCTTCCCGTCCAGCCCCCAGTTGCCGGTCTGCTGCCCCTTCGCCGCCCGGATGTAGCGGTAGCCGGCGCAGGTGTTGTAGGCCCGGATCCGCTCGCGGCAGCGCCCGCCGAGGAGCTGCCACAACGGCGCCCCCGCCCGCTGCCCCCAGAGGTCCCAGAGCGCGATGTCGACGGCCGAGTTCCCCCGCATCTCCGCCCCCGGCGCCTGGTGGCCGACATATGGCCTGAGCCGCCCGCGCAGCTCCTCCGGCCCGGTGATCCCGCGCCCGACCAGCTTCGGCGCCACCGCCTCGTGCAGATAGGCCTCGACGGTCTCTGCCCCAAAGAAGGTCTCGCCGAGGCCGCGATTGCCCTCGCCGTCCTCCACCGTAACCCAGAGCAGGTTCGGGAACTCCTCCAGCCGCAGCGTCTCGATGGCGGCGATGATCATGGGCGCGTCTCCCCGGGCGGCGGTCCGGCCCCGATGCTTGCGCGGGCCCGCCCGCAATGCAAGCGCGCCCGTGCGATGGCGCTTGACCCCCCCGCCCCGCCCGCCTAGTTTCCGCGCCGCCGGTACGGGCGGGTAGCTCAGTGGTAGAGCAGCTGACTTTTAATCAGCTGGTCGAGGGTTCGATCCCCTCCCCGCTCACCACCGGAAGGCCGGCCCGGCCGGGAGGGAGATCCGGGGGAGATCATGCGCAGCAGCCGGATCATCCACACCGTCTCGGCCCATGCGGAGGGCGAGGTCGGCGACGTGATCGTCGGCGGCGTGGCCCCGCCGCCGGGCGCGACGCTGTGGGAGCAGTCGCGCTGGATCGCCCGCGACGGCGCCCTGCGCGCCTTCATGCTGAACGAGCCCCGTGGCGGCGTGTTCCGGCACGTCAACCTGCTGGTGCCGCCGAAGCATACTGGGGCCGATGCCGCCTGGATCATCATGGAGCCCGAGGACACCCCGCCGATGTCGGGGTCGAACTCGATCTGCGTCGCCACCGTGCTGGTCGAGACCGGCCTCGTCGCCGTGACCGAGCCCGAGACGGTGCTGACCCTCGAGGCCCCCGGCGGGCTGGTCGAGGCCAGGGTCGAGGTCCGCGACGGCCGCGCGGTGCGGGCGACGATCCGCAATGTTCCCTCCTTTGCCGACAAGCTGGGGGCGGCGCTGGAAGTCGCCGGCCTCGGCACCCTGACCGTCGACACCGCCTATGGCGGCGACAGCTTCGTGATCGCCGACGCCGGGGCGCTGGGCTTCGCCCTGACCCCGGACGAGGCCCGCGACATCGCGCTGACCGGCACCCGCATCACCGCGGCCGCGAACGAGCAGCTCGGCTTTTCCCACCCCGAGAACCCGGACTGGGACCATATCTCGTTCTGCCAGATGGCCGCGCCGGTCGAGCGGCGGGACGGGGTGGCCACCGGCCGCAACGCGGTGGCGATCCGGCCCGGCAAGATCGACCGCTCCCCCTGCGGCACCGGCTGCTCCGCCCGCCTCGCGGTGCTGCATGCGCGGGGCGAGCTGCCGGTCGGCGCGCGGTTCACCGGCGTGTCGCTGATCGGCTCCGAGTTCCACTGCACGATTGCCGCCGCGGCAACCGTC
The DNA here is from genome assembly GCA_963700775.1 of uncultured Pseudomonadota bacterium. Lineage (GTDB taxonomy): Bacteria > Pseudomonadota > Alphaproteobacteria > Rhodobacterales > Rhodobacteraceae > Thermohalobaculum. The sequence continues at coordinate 179,521 of CAVOYU010000012.1, read as the reverse complement.
GGCGGCCGCCCGGCGATCGTGCCGACGATCTCGGGCCGGGCCTGGATCACCGGCACCCATCAGCACATGCTGGACCCCGCGGACCCCTGGCCCGCGGGCTACCGGCTGTCGGACACCTGGCCGCGCCTCGGCTGAACGGCCGGGCGCGGCGCCACTCAACCTCCGCGTGCATTTCCGATTTGTTAAGCATACTGGCCCAGATTTGATTCAACCGGGGCGCGAATTCGATCCTTTGTCCCGGGCCGCCAACAGCCGCTGGAGGGACAGATGTTCGACACCACCCACCACCGCGTCGTGTTTCTGAAGACCCGCGCCGCCGGGGCCGGCCTGCCCGACCCGGACGGGCTCCGGGAGCGTTGTCTCGGTTCCGCATCGATGTGGGAGCTCCGGCGGCGGGCCAACCGGCCGTCCGGCCCGGCCCGGCGGCTGCCCGCGGTGGCCCGGGTCGGCTGAGGGCTCAGGCCGGGGCCACGCCCAGCCGCTGGTCGCGCCGGCGCAGCCAGGCGATGAAAGGCAGCGCCGCCAGCACCATCCAGCTCTTGCCGACCACCTGGCCGGCCAGGAACTCGAGGCTGCCGAAGGCGAGCCACAGGAACACGAGGCTGTCGACCACCAGCCCGACGACGCTGGAGGCGAACACCGCCAGCAGCAGGCGCCGCCGCTGCAGCGGCGTGTAGACGCAGAGGTCGGCCAGTTCCGACAGCAGGAAGGCCGTCGCCGAAGCCAGCACCAGCGCCGGCGGCGCCACCCAGCCCGACAGCGCCGCCCCCGCCAGGATCGCCGCCACCACCCAGCGCAGGCCCAGCCGCCGCTGCACCAGGTCGCGCAGCACCAGCGCCATGCCGATGATCAGCACCCCGCTCGGCGCCATCAGGCCCGGCGCCACCGGGATCAGGCAGGGGCCATCCGGCACGCAGACGACCCCCACATGCCCGATCATCCAGTTGGCGAGCGGGATGCAGAGGCCGAAGGCCAGCAGGTAGAGATATCCCTCGGCGCGGGGGGTCATGGCGTTCCGTGGCTGGTGGATCGATTCGCGGCCCATTTAAGCCAAGGCGCGGCGAAATTCCACAGCCACGCACCGTTGTGTCGGGAACCTGCGGGCCGCCCCGCACAGGCGGGCATCACGCCGCCTTCCCCTCCCCCGCGATCTTCGCCAGGTCCTGCGCGATGCCGTGCGCGCCCTTGACCCGGTCGTCGTCTTTCGACCAGTCGCGCCGGATGACCAGCCGGTTGTCCTTCACCTTGGCCAGCCCCCGCTGCTCCTGCAGGAACGCCACCAGCCCGGCCGGGTTGGCGAAGCGGTCGTCGCGGAACTGGATCGTGGCGCCCTTCGGCCCGGCGTCGAGCCGCGCGATCCCGGCGCGCCGGCAGAGGGTCTTGACCCTGACCACGCGCAGCAGCATCTCGACCTCGCCCGGCAGCTTGCCGAAGCGGTCGTGCAGCTCGGCCGCGAAGCCCTCCATCTCGGTCCGGCTCTCCAGCGCCGACAGCCGGCGGTAGAGCCCGAGGCGCACGTCGAGGTCGGGCACGTAGTCCTCCGGAATCAGCACCGGCACGCCCAGATTGATCTGCGGCGCCCAGGTCTCGCCGCCCTCCACCGCGACCCCCGCCTCGCCGGAGCGGATCCGCGCGATCGCCTCTTCCAGCATGTCCTGGTAAAGCTCGTAGCCGACCTCGCGGATATGGCCCGACTGCTCCTCGCCCAGCAGGTTGCCGGCGCCCCGGATATCCAGGTCGTGCGAGGCCAGGGTGAACCCCGCCCCCAGCATGTCGAGGGAGCCCAGCACCTTCAGCCGCCGCTCGGCCTGGGGGGTCTGCGGCTTGCCGGGCTCGGTCGTCAGATAGGCATAGGCCCGCATCTTCGAGCGCCCGACCCGGCCGCGGATCTGGTAGAGCTGCGCCAGGCCGAACATGTCGGCGCGACGCACGACCAGCGTGTTGGCGGTCGGGATGTCGAGGCCGGACTCGATGATCGTGGTCGAGACCAGCACATCGTACTTGCCGTCGTAGAAGGCGTTCATCCGCTGGTCGAGATCGCCCGCCGCCATCTGGCCGTGGGCGACCACATAGGTCACCTCCGGCACCTCGTCCTTCAGGAACGCCTCGGCGTCCGGCAGGTCGGCGATGCGGGGAACCACGAAGAAGCTCTGGCCGCCCCGGAAGTGCTCGCGCAGCAGCGCATCGCGCAGGGTCACCCGGTCGAAGGGGGTGACATAGGTCCGCACCGCCAGCCGGTCGATCGGCGGGGTGGCGATGATCGAGAGCTCGCGCACCCCCGACATTGCCAGCTGCAGCGTGCGCGGGATAGGCGTCGCGGTCATGGTCAGCACATGGACGTCCGCGCGGAGCTGCTTCAGCCGCTCCTTGTGGGCGACCCCGAAATGCTGCTCCTCGTCGATGATCATCAGGCCCAGATGGCAGAACTTGATGCCCTTCCCCAGCAGCGCATGCGTGCCGATGACGACCGGGACCGAGCCGTCCTCGAGCCCCTTCCGGGTCTCCGCCGCCTCGGCGGCCGGGACGAAGCGCGACAGCTGGCGCACCTTCAGGCCCGTGCCCTGGAAGCGGTCGCGGAACTCCTTGGTGTGCTGGCGGGCGAGCAGCGTCGTCGGCGCGATCAGCGCCACCTGCATCCCGGCGCTGGCCGCCACGAAGGCCGCCCGCAACGCCACCTCGGTCTTGCCGAAGCCCACATCGCCGCAGATCAGCCGGTCCATCGGCCGGCCCGAGGCCATATCCTTCAGCACGTCCTCGATCGCGGCGAGCTGGTCGTCGGTCTCCTGGTAGGGGAAGCGGGCGGCGAAACGCGAATAGGCCCCGGCGTCGGGCTCCAGCACCTCGGCCTTGCGCAGCGCCCGCTCGGCGGCAACCTTGATCAGCCGCTCGGCCATGTCGCGGATGCGGGTCTTGAGCTTCGCCTTCTTGGCCTGCCACGCCCCGCCGCCCAGCCGGTCGAGCTCGCCCGTCTCCTGCCCGTAGCGGCTCAAAAGCTCGACGTTCTCGACCGGCAGATAGAGCTTCGATCCGCCGTGATACTCCAGCGCCAGGCATTCATGCGGCGCCCCGGCGGCGGTGATGGTCTCCAGCCCGAGATAGCGCCCGACCCCGTGGTCGAGATGCACCACGAGGTCGCCCGGCGTCAGCGACTGGTGCTCGGTCAGGAAGTTCTCGGCCCTCCGGCTCCGCCGCGCCCGGCGCACCAGCCGGTCGCCCAGCACGTCCTGCTCGGAGATGACGGTGAAGCCCTCGAAAGCGAAGCCCTGCTCCAGCCCCCAGACGATCAGGTTCACACCCGGCTTCACGTCGCGCCAGCCCGCGACCTCGCGTGCGCCCTCAAGCCCGTTGTCGGCCAGCAGCGCCGCCAACCGCTCGCGCGCGCCCTCCGAATAGGAGGCGATCACCACCGGCCCGTCGGCCGCGCGCGCCTTCGCGTGTTCGGCCAGCGCTTCGAAGAGATTGACCCCTTCCTGCTGACGCTCCTGGGCGAAGGAGCGCCCGATCCGCCCCCCGGCGTCGATCACCCCCGGCCCCAGCGGCAGCCGGTTCGGCGAGAAGCTGCGGCTCGGCCGCGCCGCCAGCGCCGTCTGCCAGTCGTCGCCGGTCAGATACAGCAGCTCCGGCGGGCAGGGCCGGTAGGGCACGTCACCCTTCGCGGGCGCCTCGGCCGCCTCGCGCCGCGCCTCGTAATGATCGCGCACCATCTCGAGCCGGGCCGCGCAGGCCTCGGCCACCTGGTGCTCAAGCGTCACCGGTGCGCCCGGAAGGTAATCGAACAGCGTCTCCATCCGCTCGTGGAACAGCGGCACCCAGTGCTCCATGCCCTGATGCTTGCGACCCTCCGAGACCGCGGCATAGAGCGGGTCGTCGAGCCGCGCCGCACCGAAGACCTCGCGGTAGCGGGTGCGGAACCGGGCGATCGCCGCCTCGTCGAGGATCACCTCCGAGGCGGGCGCCAGCTCGACGCGGGCCACGTTCTCGACCGTGCGCTGGGTCTCGGGGTCGAAGCGCCGCGCGCTCTCCAGCATGTCGCCGAAGAAGTCGAGCCTGACCGGCGTCGCCTGCCCCGGCGGGAAGATGTCGATGATGCCGCCCCGGACCGCGAAGTCGCCGGGCTCGATCACCGTCGAGGCGCGGTTGAAGCCCATGCGCGAGAGCCAGGCCACCAGCCCGTCCACATCGACCGGCCGCCCGGCATCGGCCGCGAAGCTCGCCGCAGCCACCACCTCGCGGGCCGGCACCCGCTGGGTCGCGGCGCCGAGCGTCGTCAGCACCACCGAGGGCCGGTCGAAGCCATGCGCCAGCCCGGCGAGCGTCGCCATCCGCGCCGCGGCGATCTCCGGATTCGGCGAGACCCGGTCATAGGGCAGGCAATCCCAGGCCGGGAAGGTCAGCACCGGCAGCGCGGGCGCAAAGACCGCCAGCGACTCGGCCATGGCCGCGGCGCGGGCGTCGTCGCGGGCGACGTGGATCACCGGCCCCGCGGCGCGCGCGGCCAGCTCGGCGACCAGCTTGGCGTCATAGCCCTCCGGCGCGCCGCCAACAGTGACGGCGCCCGGGGCGATTTCCGCGGACGTTCCCTTGGACGAATCCATGGCCGCCGAGGTAGCGTGACCGGGTAACGCCCGCAAGGGCCAAGGCTCGGTTCAGAGCCTCAGCTCCTCCTCGCCGATCGGCTCGAATGCGGGCGCCACATAGGCGTCGTTCGCCTCGCCGAACGTCGCCGGGTTCCATCTCGGCGCATTGTCCTTGTCGATGATCGCGGCACGGACGCCCTCGTAGAAGTCCGGCTGCATCATGCAGAACCGCGCCAGCCGGTATTCCAGCCGCATGCAGTCCTCGAACGAGAGGTCGGCCCCGGTCGAGATCTGCCGGAAGGCGATGCGGGTGCAGGTGGGCGACTTGGTCCGGATGGTGTCGTGCTGCCGGGTCGCCCAGGCCGAGCGCGCGTCGCCCAGCATCTTCAGGGTCAGCTCGATGCTGCCGAAGGAAAACAGGTAGTGGATGTCCGGCAGGTGCGGCAGGTCCCCCGGCACCTTCCAGGCGATGCCCGCCCGCGCCAGCACCGCGCGCAGATCGCCGGCGCTCCAGTCGGCTTCGGCCATGAAGTCGATCAGCCGGTCGACCCCGTCCGCGCCGACATGGCAGTCGCAGATTCCCGCCCGAACCGTGTCCTCGCCCTTGAGGCGGCTGCCGGTCAGGCCCAGCCACATGCCGATCCGGCCCGGCAGCCGGGGCAGGAACCACGTGCCGCCCACATCGGGAAAGAGCCCGATCCCGGTCTCGGGCATGGCGAAGACGGTGCGCTCGGTCGCGACCCTGAGCGCGCCGTGGACCGAGACCCCGACCCCTCCGCCCATGACGATGCCGTCCATCAGCGAGATGTAGGGCTTGGGATAGCGCTTGATCTTCGCGTTCAGGCGGTACTCGTCGGCGTAGAAGCCGAAGATGTTGCGCCCGCGCTCGCCGCCGGGCCGCCCGGCCTCGTAGAGCGCCCGGATGTCGCCCCCGGCGCAGAAGGCCCGGTCGCCGGCGCCGCGGATCGCCACCGCCGCAACCGCCGGATCGTCGCGCCAGGCGTCGAGCTGGCGCTCGAGGCCGAGGGCCATCCCGTGGGTCAGCGCGTTCAGCGCCTTCGGCCGGTTGAGGGTGATCAGCCCCAGCCCGCCCTGCCGCTCGAACAGGATCTCCGCCTCGTCCATGCCCCTTGCCCCTGCCCGATCCCTCATGCGAGTTTGCGCTCCGAATTGCGCGCCGCAGTCATACGAGGAACGCCGCCCATGCTGCAACCGGCTCCGTTTCCGGCCAGCCGCCCGCGCCGCCTGCGCCAGGCGCCCTGGGTCCGCGCCATGGTCGCCGAGACCGTGCTGACGCCCGCCGACCTGATCTGGCCCTGCTTCGTGGTCGACGGCGAGGACCGGGCCGAGCCGGTGGACTCGATGCCCGGCGTCGACCGGCTCTCGGTCGACCGCCTCGTCGGCAAGGCGGCCGAGGCCCGCGACCTCGGGATCCCCGCCATCGCCATCTTCCCCTATACCGACCCGGCGCTGAAGACCCCCGGCGCCGAGGAGGCGTGGAACCCGGAAAACCTGGTCTGCCGCGCCACCCGCGCGGTGAAGGCGAGCGTGCCGGGGATCGGGGTGATGCTGGACGTGGCGCTGGATCCCTACAACTCCGACGGCCATGACGGCATCGTCCGGGCGGCCGGTGACGGCTTCGAGATCGTCAACGACGAGACCCTGCTGGCGCTCGAGAAACAGGCGCTGGCCCAGGCCGAGGCGGGCTGCGACATCCTCGGCCCCTCAGACATGATGGACGGTCGCATCGGCGTGATCCGCCGCGCGCTGGAGGAGCACGACTTCCAGAACGTGACCATCATGTCCTACGCAGCCAAGTACGCCTCGGTCTTCTACGGGCCGTTCCGTGACGCGGTCGGCTCCGGCGGGGCGTTGAAGGGCGACAAGAAGACCTACCAGATGGACCCCGCCAACACCGACGAGGCCCTGCGCGAGGTCGCCGCCGATCTCGCCGAGGGCGCCGACATGGTGATGGTGAAACCGGGCATGCCCTATCTCGACATCTGCCGCCGGGTGGCGGACGAGTTCCGGGTGCCGACCTTCGCCTATCAGGTCTCGGGCGAGTATGCGATGCTGAAGGGCGCCATGGAGCGCGGCTGGATCGACGCGGACAAGGGCGTGATCGAGGCGCTGATGGCCTTCAAGCGCGCCGGCTGCGCCGGGGTCCTGACCTATTTCGCCCTCGACGCGGCGCGCCTGATGCAGGAATAGGCGCCGTCCCGCCACCGGCCGGCCGAGGATCGCGCCGGACTTGCCCGAGGCCGGATCCTGCCCGACACTGAGGCGAAACGGAGGTCGGTCCCGTGGTCCGCTATGCCCTCTATGCCGTGCTTGCCGCCATCACCGGCATGGCAATCTATCTCGCCCTGACCGCGCCACGCCCGGCGCCGGAACTCCGCGAGTTCGACACCTCCGCCGGCAGGGTCGCGATCGAGCGCATGGCCGGCCCGTTCTCCCATCCCTGGGCCGTGGCGTTCCTGCCCGACGGCGCCATGCTGGTGACCGAGCGCGGCGGCAAGCTGTGGCGGATCGCCGCCGACGGCGCACGGCACGAGGTGGCCGGGGTTCCCGGGGTGCGCGCCGAAGGCCAGGGCGGCCTGCTTGATGTGGTGGCCGCGCGGGATTTCGCCGAGACGCGGGAGATCTTTCTCACCTACTCCGAGCCCGAGCCCGGCGCGAGCCGCACCGCCGCCGCCGCGGTGCGCCTCGCCGCGGACGGGCGGAGCCTGGAGGACCTGCGCGTGATCTTCCGGCAGCAGCCGGCCGTCGACTCCACCAACCATTACGGCTCGCGAATCGTCGAGGCGCCGGACGGGACGCTGTGGGTCGCCCTCGGCGAGCGCACCCTCGCCATCCATGCGCAGGGCCTGCGCAACCACCTCGGCAAGGTCGTCCGGGTTCAGCGCGACGGCTCGATCCCGCGCGACGGGCTCAATATCGGCGGCATCGCCCTGCCGGAGCTCTGGTCGACCGGCCACCGCAACATCCAGGGTGCCGCACTCGACCCGGAGACCGGAGCGCTCTGGACCGTCGAGCACGGTGCCAAGGGCGGCGACGAGCTCAACCACCCGGAGTCCGGGAAGAACTACGGCTGGCCGGTGATCTCCTACGGCACGACCTATCTCGGCGCGAAGATCGGCGAGGGCACCGAGAAGGCGGGAATGGAGCAGCCGGTCCACTACTGGGACCCCTCGATCGCCCCGTCCGGCCTCGCCATCTATTCGGGCCGGCTGTGGCCGGAGTGGAAGGGCGACTTCTTCGTCGGCGCGCTGAAGTCCCGGCTGATCAGCCGGCTCGACCGCGACGGCGACGCCGTCACCGGCGAGGAGCGGCTGTTCGAAGACATCTACGGCCGCATCCGCGACGTGCGCGAGGGGCCGGACGGGGCGATCTGGTTCGTGACCGACGAGGACCAGGGCGCCCTGTTCCGCATCGCTCCGGCGAAATAGCACTTGCGGGCCGCGCGCGGGGCGGTAGCTTGCGCCCATGACAGCGCCGCTCGCCACCCTCGTCGCCGGTCTCCCGGCCACCGTGCCCTTCGTCGGGCCGGAAAAGCAGGAGCGCGACCGCGGCCGCCCCTTCGCCGCCCGGATCGGCGCCAACGAGAGCGTGTTCGGCCCCTCGCCCCTGGCCGTCGAGGCAATGCGCCGCGCGGCGCCGGACATGTGGATGTACTGCGACCCCAACAACCACGACCTGCGAATGGCGCTGGCCGCCCACCACCGGGTGCCGCCCGAGAGCATCGTGATCGGCGAGGGGATCGACGGGCTGCTGGGCTACACGGTGCGTCTGTTCGTCGAGCCCGGCCGCAAGGTGGTGACGTCGGCCGGCGCCTATCCGACCTTCAACTACCACGTCGCCGGCTTCGGCGGCGAACTCGTCACCGTGCCCTACCGCGACGACGCCGAGGACCCGGAGGCGCTGGTCGAGACGGCCTGGGACAGCGGCGCCCGGCTGATCTATATCGCCAATCCGGACAACCCGATGGGAAGCTGGCACGGGGCCGAGCGCATCTCGCGCATGATCGACGCCATGCCCGAGGGCTGCCTGCTGTGCCTCGACGAGGCGTATGTCGAGTTCGCGCCCGGCGACTGCGCGCCGGCCTGGGACGCGGCCGACAAGCGGGTGATCCGGTTCCGCACCTTCTCGAAGGCCTACGGCATGGCGGGGCTGCGCATCGGCTACGCCGTCTGCGCGCCCGAGACGGCGGCGGCCTTCGACCGCATCCGCAACCACTTCGGCGTCACCCGGATGGCCCAGGCGGCAGCGCTCGCGGCGCTCGGCGACGAGGCGCATCTCGCCTCGGTGCAGGCGGCGGTGATGGCGGCCCGGATGCGCATCCACGACATCGCGGTGGCGAACGGGCTCCGGACCCTGCCCTCGGCCACCAACTTCGTCGCCATCGACTGCGGCCGCGACGGCGCCTTCGCCCGGCGGGTGCTGGCAGGCCTCCTGAAGCGCGACATCTTCGTGCGCATGCCCGGCATCGCGCCCCTCGACCGCTGCATCCGGGTCAGCGCCGGCCGCCACCACGAGCTCGACCTGCTGGAGGCGGCGCTTCCCCCCGCCCTGCGGGAGGCTGCGGAAAGTGGTTAATCCGGAAGGTTAATTCCCGATCCTGAACACACTGTTCCAAATACTTATTCTTCAATTTTCAGAGTACCGATTTCTAGCACCCCGTTAACTGTCAAACCGGCCCACGCGAGGGCCCAATCCCGGCATCGACACCTGCTGCCCGAAAGGGGGTCACGATGCCGTCTCTCCGCCGCCTGTTTGGCGCCGCCCTGCTGGCGCTCGCCGCTACGCCCGCCGCTACGCCCGCCGCCGCGGGAGATCTGGACGAGGGTTGGGAATGGCTCGCTGCCCGGAGCGGGATCGAGACCCAGGGCCTGTTCTGGAACGACCGGCTCGGCGACGGCAGGGACCGCTGGAAGAGCGGCGGCCTGACCCAGTCCTACATTTTCCCCGAGCGCCGCTTCGGCGACGAGAGCTGGTTCGCCGACCGAGCTTCCGCGCTCGAGCTGAACCTGCGCGGGCTGGTGATGACACCGGACGACACCTCGGCCACCGCCGCCGATCCGCACGACCGGCCCTATGCCCAGTATGCGGCGGCGGGGCTCTATCTGCTCAGCATCGCGCGGCCGCGCCCGGTCGCGCCCGGCCTCGGTCTGCAGGTCGAGGACCGCGCCGGCCTCGAGCTCGGCTGGCAGGGCGACCCCCTGCCGCTGTTCGACATCCAGGGCGCGGTGCATGGGATGACCGGCGCCGGGGGCGGCATGAGCGACCCGTCGAACACCATCGACGGCGAGTTCCTCGCCAATCTCGAGGGCCGCCGGACCTGGCGCCTCCACCGCGGCGAGTTCGCCCGCGACCTCGAGCTGGCGCCCTTCGTGCAGACCTCCCTCGGGATGCGCGAGAACAGCCTGCGCGCCGGGGCGGATCTGCTGGTCGGTTCTGCCCTCGAAGGCCGAACATGGGGCTCGGACCCGGCGACCGGGGCGGTGATGGCGGGGGAGTCCATGCACCGAGGCGGCCTCAACTGGACTCTCTGGGCGGGCGGTGACCTGGGGCTCGTCGCCTCGGACGCCTTTCTCGACGGCGGCTTCGCCGGCGACGGGCCGAGCGTCGAGCGGCAGACCCTGACCGCCCGCGCCCGCGCCGGGATCCTGCTCGAATACGGCACCGTCGGGATCGGCTTCTCGGTCAACTGGCTCGGCAGGGAGTTCCGGGACCAGCCGGAAGGCCAGGCCATCGGGGCGGTTCAGCTGAAGATCCGGTTCTGAGGCCCAGCTCCCCTGCCGCCGGCCCGGAATGCCCGTCCACGTCCGCTGCCGTTGCACCCGCAGGGCCACGGGGATAGGGTCCGGGGTGGGACGGGCAAGGGATAATCTGCCATGGCGCACCCGCTGAGCGGCGCGGAATTTGGGACGCTGGCCGGGGTCTTCGGCGACGGCACCGGGTCGCCGGCATGAAGCGGGGGATCCAGTCGTTCCTTGTGGTCCTGGTGGTGGTCTCGCTGCCGCTGTTCTGGGTCTTCCGGCCCCCCGATGCCCTCCCGGCGCGCTTCACGCTCGACGACTGCGCCCACATCCAGTTGACCGATTCCGGCACCGGGCTCCCGGTCGTCGGGGTCGAGGACATGGAGCTGCTGCCCGACGGCGAGACCCTTGTCCTCTCGGCGGCCAACGCCCTGGCGCTGGAGCGCCGTCCCAGCCGGGCGCCGGAGGGCGGGCTCTACGAGGTGAGCCTGCCGCGGCTGACCGATGGCAGCAACTGGGCGAGCCCGCTGATCCCGGCCGGCACCGTGGCGGGCGGTCTGTTCCCGCACGGGCTCGCCGTGTCCGACGACGGCAGGCGGATCGCCTTCGTCAACCGCAGCCGCGACGGCGGCGTCTCGGTGGTGGACGGCACCCTGTCCGCCGGCAGCTTCACCACCCGCGCCACCCGTTCGGACCCCGAACTCTGCCGCGCCAACGACCTGATGTTCGCCGGCGAGGGCCAGGCCCTGAGGGTGACCCTCGACCGGGGCCATTGCGGGATCTCATGGGCGGATCTCAAGCCCGGCTCGACCAGCGGACGGGTGGTCTCGCTCGACACCGCCGGCACCGCCCCGCCCCGGATCGAGGAGACCGGCCTTTCCTTCGCCAACGGCATCGCCGGGCTCTGGGTGGCCGAGACCCGCGCCTTCCGGCTGCACCACCGGCTCGACCGGGCGGTGGACCTGCCGGGCGGGCCCGACAACCTGACCTATGACAGGCTCGGCGGGCTGATCGTGGCGGTGCATCCCAGCATCCCGCGCGCCGCCGCTTACCTCCACGGCTGGCGCGACAACGCACCCTCGCGGCTGCTCAGGGTCGACATCGACCGCAGGATCGAGGTGCTGTTCGACGACCCGCTGGGCGAGCTCTTCTCCGGCGCCTCGGTGGGCGTTCTGGCGGGCGGCGTGCTGGTCGCGGGCTCGGTCCTCGACTCCGGCCTCCTGCTCTGCCGCAAGGGGGGCGGGTGAGCGGGCCGACTTCGTCACCGGGGCCGGCGGGTTCCTCGGCGGACATGTCGCGGCGCTGCTCGCCGCGCGCGGCGAGGCGGTACGGGGCTTCGACATCGCCTTCCCGGCGCCGCTTCCGGAAGGCGCCGAGCGGATCGAGGGCTCGATCCTCGACCCGGAGGCGCTGGGGCGCGCCGCCGCCGGGACTTCGGCGGTGATTCACTGCGCCGCGCTGACCGATCTCTGGCTGCCGCGCCGGGTGCTCTACGACCGGGTCAACATGCGCGGCACCTGCGAGGTGCTGATCGCCGCCCGCCTGGCCGGGGCACCCATGGTCCACGTCTCCGGCCATGTCACCCTGATCGGCGGCCCGGACCGGGGCGAGGCGGTCCTCGACGGGACCGTGGAGCTTCCGCCCACGCAACTGCTCGGCCCCTACCCCCGCACCAAGCGCGAGGCCGAGCTGGCCGCGCTGGCGACGGCGCGCATGGGCCAGCATGTGGTGATCGTCCAGCCCTCGTTCCCGGTCGGCCCGGGCGACCACCGGATGACCCCGGCTTCGCGCATGATCCGCGGCCTGGCGGCCGGGGACATGCCGGCGATGCTGGATTGCATGTTGAACCTCGCGGACGTGCGGGCACTGGCCGAGGGCGTGATCTCGGCCCGCGACCGCGGCCGAAGCGGCGAGCGCTACCTGCTGACCGGCACGGACCTCTCCATGGCCGAGCTGGCGGCGATGGTCTGCGCGCAGACCGGCGCCGCGCCGCCGCGTTTCACCGTGCCGCACCGGCTCGCCCTGGCGGCGGCGCGCGTCGAAGCCGGGCTCGCGAAGCTGACCGGGCGCCCGCCGGCCGCGCCCCTGACCGCGGTCCGCCTCGCCGGGCGCCGCGTCCGGTTCTCGAACGCCAAGGCGCGGGCGGAACTCGGCTTCGCCCCGCCCCCGGTCGAGAGCGCGCTGCACGATGCGGTGCGATGGATGCGGGAGACCGGCAGGCTCGGCTGACTTCGGGCCGATCCGCCCTGCCGTCATGCCGCCCGCGCTGATTGTCTTGCCCCGGACCCGCCGGTATGGTGCCGCCACCGGCCGGGGGCACGCCGCCGAGGAGACCAGATGGCCGACCAGGCTGCCGAACCGCTGACCGAGAGGATCGAGATGCCGTCGGGCAAGGGCCCGGGCGACGAGAATTTCCCCGTGGCCTCGCGGCTGGTCGCACCCCGGCTCCGGCCGCATGTGCTCGCTTTCTATGCCTTCGCCCGTGCCGCCGACGACATCGCCGACAGCCCCGGCCTGCCACCGCAGGAGAAGCTTCGCCGCCTCGATGCCTTCGAGGCGGGCCTCTCGCCGGACGCACACGGGCCAGAGAAGGCCGTCCGCCTCCGCGACAGCCTGGCCGCCGCCGGCCTGCCCGACACCCATGCCCGCGACCTGCTGAAAGCCTTCCGGCAGGACGCAACCAAACTCCGCTACAGCGACTGGGCCGAGCTGATGGCCTATTGCGCGCTCTCGGCCCATCCGGTCGGGCGCTTCCTGCTGGACCTCCACGGCGAGCGCCGCGAGACCCAGGCGCCGGGCGACGCGCTCTGCGCCGCCTTGCAGGTGCTGAACCACCTGCAGGACTGCGCCGAGGATCGGCTTTCCCTCGACCGGGTCTACCTGCCGCTGGACTGGATGGAGGCGGCCGGAACCGGCGTATCCGCCCTCGACGCGCCCGCGGCCGCGCCGGGGCTGCGGCAGGTGCTGGACCGCTGCCTAGACGGCTGCGACCGGCTGCTCGACCGCGCCCAACCGCTCTCGGGGATCGTCCGCGACCGGCGGCTGGCGGCCGAGGTCGCGGCGATCCACCGCCTCGCCCGGCGACTGGCGGCGCGGCTCCGGCGCGAGGATCCGCTGGCGCGGCGGGTGAAGCACTCCCGGGCCGACCTGCTCGCCGGGCTCGCCGCCGGCCTCGGCCGCCTGCTCCGTCCGTGACCGCTCCGCCCGACGGCCTCGCCCCCGCCCCCGCGCCGCCGGGAGCCGACCCGCAGCGGGTCGCCGACGCCATCACCGCCGAGGCGCGCACCTCGTTTGCCGCCGGGATGCGGGTGCTCTCCAGACCCCGCCGCGACGCCATGCGGGCGATCTATGCCTTCGCGCGCATCATCGACGACATCGCCGACGGCCCCTGGCCCGCCGCCGAGAAGCGCCGCCTGCTGGCCGAGTGGCGCGACGAGATCGGCCGCGCCCATGCCGGCCGGCCGGTCTCGGCGGTCGGCCGGGCGCTGGCCGGGCCGATGGCCAGATACGACCTGCCGGTATCCGAGTTCCTGCTGCTGATCGAGGGCATGGAGACCGACGCCGACGGCCCCCTTGTCGCGCCCCCGCTGGAGCGGCTCCGCGCCTATACCCGGCGGGTGGCGGGCTCCATCGGAGCGCTGTCGGTACGCGTCTTCGGCGCCAGGCTGGGACCGCAGTCCGACGCCGCGGCGCTGCATCTCGGCGACGCCTTCCAGCTCACAAACATCCTCCGCGACGTGGAGGAGGACGCCGCCCTCGGCCGCCTCTATCTGCCGCGCGAGGCGCTGGACCGGGCCGGCGTCCCACCGGACCCGGAGGCCGCCGCCCGGCACCCCGGCCTCTGGCGGGCCCGCGCCGAGGTCGGCCGCCTCGCCCGCGCCGACTTTGCCGCCGCGCGGCGCGGCTTCGCGGGGCACGGCCGCAGGACCCTCGCCCCCGCCCTGATGATGACCGGGGTCTACGAGGGCTACCTCGCGGCCATGGAGGCGCGCGGCTTCCACCCCGGCAACGGACCGGTCACCCTGTCGCCCGCGCGCAAACTCTGGCTGGGGCTGCGCTGCCTCGCCGGCCCCATCGCCCCCCGCGATGGCTGACGGCACGGTCCACATCGTCGGCGCCGGGCTGGCCGGGCTCTCGGCCGCGGTTCGGCTGACGGCGCGGGGCCGGCATGTGGTGATCCACGAAGCCAACCGTTTCGCCGGCGGGCGCTGCCGCAGCTTCCGCGACCCCCGCCTCGGCTGCGAGATCGACAACGGCAACCACCTGATCCTCAGCGGCAACCGTTCGGCACGGGCCTATCTGGCCGCCATCGGCGCCACCGGCCGGATGGTCGACCGGCCCGCCGGCTTTCCGTTCGTCGATCTGGCGGACGGGCGGCGCTGGACCGTGCGGCCGAACGGCGGTCCGCTGCCCTGGTGGATCGCCGCACCGGGCCGGCGCGTCCCGGAGACGCGGGCCACCGATTACCTCGCCGGTCTCCGGCTCGGCCTCGCGCGAGCGGACCGCACCGTCGCCGAGGCGATCCCCGCCCGCGGCCCGGCCTGGTCCCGCTTCTGGGTGCCGCTGACACTCGCCGCCGTCAACGCCCCGCCCGAGCATGCCTCCGCGGCCCTGCTCTGGGCGGTGCTGCGCGAGACCTTCGCCAGGGGCGGACAGCATTGCCGCCCGATGCTGGCGCCGCGCGGTCTCGGCGATGCGCTGGTCGATCCGGCCATCGACCACCTGCGGCGGCAGGGCGCCGGACTCCGGTTCGGCCGCACGCTGCGCACCGTCGACCGCGACGGCCACCGCGCCGTCCTTCTGCGCTTTGCCGACGGCGACGAGCCTCTCGGCCCGGCGGACCGGGTGATCCTCGCCCTGCCCCCGTCCCGGCTGCGGTCCGTCCTCGCCGGCGCCTTGCCGGGGATCGACCCTCCGGACGACGGTTGCGCCATTCTCAACGCCTTCTTCCGGCTGCCCGCCCCGCCGCCGCCCGGCACGCCGCCGATCCTCGGCGTTCTCTCCTCGTCCGTGCAGTGGATCTTCACGCGCGGCGACGTTGCGAGCGTCACCATTTCCGCCGCCAGTGCCCTGGGCGTCGCCGGGGAAGCCGGCGATGAGCTGATCCCGGAGCTTTGGTCCGCGACAGCCCGCGCCCTCGGCCTTGGCCCCGGCGCGCGGTATGAGGCGGCTAGGATCAACAAGGAGCGGCGCGCGACCTTCGACCAGTCTCCCGCCGGCGTCGCGAAGCGACTTGCGCCGCGCACCGCTCTGGCGAATCTCGTTCTGGCCGGAGATGCCACCGCCACCGGGCTCCCGGCGACGATCGAGGGAGCGGTCCGCTCCGGCGAGCGGGCCGCGGCGCTCGCCGGCGGCGCGGACGCGGAGCGATGAACCTGCCCTTCGCCGCAGCGACGGGACCTGCATCCGCCGCCGCACAGGCCGCATACGCCACGCGGGGGAACAGCAGTCCGATCTACGCTTTAATATTCCAGCGCAATATGCAGTAATTATGATGAAATATTCATTTTATGATCTGAAGACTGGCCCGCAGACCGACCGTCAGGATCCGGCGCGAATCAGTGCCATCCGGGACGCCCGGAAATGCCGCGCCGGCTACCGCCGCGAGAGTTGCCGTCCGTACAATCGCCTTCCGCTTGCGTGCCGCGGCACCCGCGATCCGCACTCTCATCTCGGAAATTCTCTGCAAACACCGGATCTAGGGGCGCTACTGTTGCAATCACCCATCCATTTCACGCCGGAAATACCCGGAATCGCTACTTTTCATTGAGATGTGCCCGCAGGAGAGTTAGTTTTCAGGTCGCTGTGTGTCGCCGCCAATGGCCGGATGCCATGCCCGTATGTCAATCCTGCCCGCCTGAACCGGCTAGCGGAGTGAGTGAATGAACCTGACAGTCGCCCTCCGCCGTCTGGCGGCCATGTCCGCCGCGTTGCAGCTCGCGGCCTGTGCATCGGCCGATCCCCAGGCGGGCTTCGCCTCGGCGGACCCCTATGAGGGGTTCAACCGCGAGATGCACGACTTCAACCTTTTCCTCGACACAAATCTGATCCGGCCGGCCGCCCAGGGCTACGGCTTCGTCATGCCGGCGACGTTCAAGCACATGATCGGCAACGGCTTCAACTATCTCGACCTGCCGGTCGACTTTGCCAACTACGTCCTGCAGGGTGAGGTCAAGCCGGCACTGCGCACGCTCGGGCGCTTCACCATCAACACCGTGGTCGGCGCCGTCGGACTGCTCGACCCGGCGACCGAATTCGGCCTGCCGGAGGAGGACACCGATTTCGGCATCACCCTCGCCAAGCACGGCGTCGGCGAGGGCGCCTATCTGGTACTCCCGTTCATCGGACCCTCGACGACCCGCGACCTGGCCGGCCGCGTCGTCGACCTGGCCTTCTACCCGCCCACCTATGTGTCCTATGTGGGCGTGACCGATTCGAAGGCCCTGGAAGTGCTGTCGATCCCGCTGAATGCGGTGGAAGTCGTCGACCTGCGCGACCGCAACTTTGCTCTGATCGACGACCTGCTCTACAAGAGCGACGACAGCTACATTTCGCTGCGCTCGGTCTATCTCCAGCGCCGCCGGGCGATGATCGCCGGGGACGAGGGCGGGGCCGACGCGCTGCCGGACATCTTCAACAGCGAGTGACCGGCGGCAAGGCGCCGGCCGCCTTGCCAACGGGGAAAGCATGACAGTATCCGAGCCGAGCTTTGCCCGGGCACTGGCCGAGGCGGCGGCGCGAACCGAGAGGATGCTGGAGGCCTGCCTGCCTGTCCCCGATGGCACGCCCGGCGAAGCGGAGCTGGCGGCGGCGATGCGCTATGCGGTCCTGGGCGGCGGCAAGCGGCTGCGGGCCTTTCTCGCACTGGAGGTCGCCCGGCTTTTCGACGCGGACGGTGCAGGTGCCGAGCGCGCCGCGGCGGCGGTCGAGTGCCTGCACGCCTACAGCCTGATCCATGACGACCTGCCCTGCATGGACGACGACGACCTGCGGCGCGGCAAGCCCACGGTGCACAGGGCCTGGGACGAGGCGACCGCGGTGCTGGCGGGAGACGCCCTGCAGACGCTTGCCTTCGAAATCCTCGCCGACGCCGCGACCCACCCGGACCCGGCGGTCCGGGCGCGGCTGGTACTCCGGCTCGCCCAAGCTTCCGGTCACGCGGGCATGGTGGGGGGCCAGGCCATCGACCTCGCCGCCGGGAAGGCCGACGGGCCGCTTGGCGCCGCCCAGGTCAAGCGGCTGCAGGCGCTGAAGACCGGGGCGCTGATCGAGTTCGCGGCCGAGGCGGGCGCAATCGTCGCGCAGGCCGCCGATGCCGACCTGAACGCCATCCGCGCCTACGCCCGCGCCCTCGGGGAAGCGTTCCAGATCGCCGACGACCTTCTCGACCTGACCGGAAGCGAGGCCGAGGTCGGCAAGCGGCTGCGCAAGGACGCCGACGCCGGCAAGGCGACCTTCGTCCACATCCTCGGCCCCGGCGGCGCCCGCGCCCGGGCGGCCGAGCTGGTGGCCGAGGCGGAGGCGCGGCTCGCTCCCTACGGCCCCGCGGCGGGGATGCTGATCCAGGCCGCGCGGTTCGTCGTCGAACGCCGGAGTTGACCCGCACCGTCTCTGCAGCCCGCCTCGCCCGGCGACACAGTTTCAAAAAAGCCCGTGGGAATATTCCCGTCATTGCGTTTGACAATGGCGGACCCCGGGACCACGCTCGGCACAACAAAAAAGACGTGAAGACCGCGGGGAAACACAGCCGGGAAGGACTGCGCCGATGCATGCCGATGCGGGGCCAGGCAAAGGAACGGTCGCAGGCACGGGCACTGCGACGGGCTCTGCGACGGGCACGCCCCTGTTCGAGGCGCGGAACATCGTCAAGAGGTTCGGCGACTTCGCCGCCAACGACGATGTGGGGCTGGTGATCCAGCCCGGCGAGAAGCATGCGCTCCTCGGCGAGAACGGCGCCGGCAAGTCGACGCTGGTCAAGATGATGTACGGCGTCATGCAGCCGACCAGCGGCGAGTTCCACTGGAACGGCCACCGCACCGTCATCCACAAGCCGGCCGAGGCCCGCGAGCGGGGCATCGGCATGGTGTTCCAGCATTTCTCGGTCTTCGATGCGCTGAGCGTGGTCGAGAACATCGCCCTGGCCCTGCCGCCCGAGCCGATGCGCGCCCTCGCCGACCGGATCGAGCAGGTGTCCGAGGCCTATGGGCTGGCCATCGATCCGCGCCGCGCGGTCCACACCCTCTCGGTCGGCGAGAAGCAGCGGGTCGAGATCATCCGCTGCCTGCTGCAGAACCCGAAGCTCCTGATCATGGACGAACCGACCTCGGTGCTGACGCCGCAGGAGACCGAGGTGCTGTTCGAGACGCTCAACAAGCTCGCCGCCGAGGGCTGCTCGATCCTCTACATCTCCCACAAGCTCGAGGAGGTGAAGGCGCTCTGCGACGCCGCCACCATCCTGCGCCACGGCAAGGTGGTCGCCCATTGCGACCCCAAGGCCGAGACCGCCCGCTCGATGGCCGAGATGATGGTCGGAGACCAGATCGCCTGGGTCGAGAAGGAGGAACGGGCCGGCGCCGGCGGGCCGGTGCGCCTCCTGGTCGATCACCTGACCCTTCCGGCGACCTCCGAATTCGGCGTCACCCTCAAGGACATCTCCCTCGAGGTGCATGGCGGCGAGATCGTCGGCATCGCCGGGGTCGCGGGCGAGGGCCAGGCCGAACTGATGGAGGCGCTGACCGGCGAGACACTGGCCGACCGGGCCGGGGTCGTCGTCATCGACGGCGAGGCGATGGGCCGGGCCGACCCGACGCGGCGCCGCCTCGCCGGCGCCGCCTTCGTCCCCGAGGAACGCAACGGCCACGCCGCGGTCGGCGAGCTGACGCTCTCCGAGAACATCATCCTCGCCCACCACACCGCCGAGGGCGTGGCGACCAGAAGCTGGATCGACTTCGGCAAGGCCGCCGAATGGGCGAAGCGGGTGCGCAAGGCCTTCGACGTGCGCGCCGGGTCCGAGAACCCGGTGGCCGCCTCGCTCTCCGGCGGCAACCTGCAGAAATTCGTCGTCGGCCGCGAGATCCTGCGCGAGCCAGGTGTCCTTGTGGTCAGCCAGCCGACCTGGGGCGTCGACGCCGGCGCGGCCTCGGTGATCCGCCGGGCGCTGATCGACCTCGCCGGCAGGGGCTCGGCGGTGCTGGTGATCAGCCAGGATCTGGAGGAGATCTTCTCGATCTGCGACAAGATCGCGGTGATCCACCACGGCAAGCTCTCGAAGGAGCACCCGGCGGCCGAGATGACCCCCGAGAGGGTTGGCCTGCTGATGGGCGGCGCCCATCCCGAGGAAACCGAGATTCCGGCCGAGGAGATCGCGTGATGGAAATGCATGCGGCCCTCTGCATCCGTCATTCCCGCGCAAGCGGGAATCTATCCGGACTGGTCGAAGAGATCCCCGCCTGCGCGGGAATGGCGGCAATTCAAGCCGCATCGGAGGCCCGGCCATGATCGTCCTCGAGCCCCGCCCGCAGCCGTCGCGCGCGCTCTCGCTCCTCTCGCCGGTGATCGCCATCGTCCTGACCCTGATCGCGGGCGGCATCCTGATGGCGCTGATGGGCAGGCCGCCCGTCGAGGCGCTGAGCATCTACTTCTTCCAGCCATTTCACGAGTTCTGGCTCTGGCTGACCGCTCCCGCCGACGAGGCGGCGATGTGGATCTACACCCCCTCCGAGGTGGCGGTGAAGGCGATCCCGCTGGCGCTGATCGGCGCCGGGCTCGCGGTCTGCTTCCGCGCCAATGTCTGGAACATCGGCGCCGCCGGGCAATACACCTTCGGCGCCATCGTCGCCGGCTGGCTGGCGCTGATCGCGCCCGAGGGCGCCTCCGGCGTATGGCTGGTTCCGTACCTCCTGCTCGGCGTCATCGGCGGCATGGCCTGGGCGGCGATCCCGGCGCTGCTGCGGGTCCGCTTCAACGCCAACGAGATCCTGGTCAGCCTGATGCTGACCTACGTGGCCGCGCTGCTGCTCGACTGGCTGGTGCGCGGGCCGTTCAAGGACCCCGCCGGCTTCGGCTTCCCGGAATCGCCCGAGTTCCAGTCGGGGTTCATCATGCCGGTGCTGATGACGGGTACCCGGCTGCATCTGGGCGCGATCCTGGCCGTCGTCGTGGCCGTGGCCCTCTGGGTGATGATGAGCCGAACCATGAAGGGCTTCGAGGTCCGGGTGATCGGCGCCGCCCCCCGCGCCGGGGCCTTCGCCGGCTTCTCGCGCGACCGCACCATCTGGTTCGTGCTGCTGCTCTCCGGCGGCCTTGCCGGGCTTGCGGGCGCGGTCGAGGTCTCGGCCACGATCCAGCAGCTCCAGCCGAACATCTCGGCCGAATATGGCTTCGTCGCCATCATCGTCGCCTTCCTCGGCCGCCTGAACCCGCTCGGGGCGCTGTTCGGCGCCATCATCCTGGCGGTCAGCTACATCGGCGGCGAGAATGCCCAGATCATGCTGAAGCTGCCGAAGGCGGTGACCGGCATCTTCCAGGGCATGCTGCTGTTCTTCCTGCTAGGCTGCGACACCCTGATCCGATACCGGATCAGGCTGGCGCTGCCGGGCCGGGCCTGAGGGAGCGCGGCGCCATGGAAAACTTCCTGATCTCGATGATCATCGCCGCGACGCCCCTGCTGCTGGCGGCGATCGGAGAGCTGGTGACCGAGCGCTCGGGCGTCCTCAATCTCGGCGTCGAGGGGATGATGCTGATGGGCGCCGTCACCGCCTTCGCGGTCGCCAACTCGACCGGCTCCTCGCCGCTCGCCATCGCCGCCGGCGCGGGCGCCGGGCTGCTGATGGCGCTGATCTTCTCGGTGATCGCGCTCAGCCTGCTGGCGAACCAGGCCGCAACCGGCCTGGCGCTGACCATCTTCGGCATCGGCGCCTCGGGGCTGATCGGCCAGGCCTTCGTCGGCATCGCGCTCGATCCGATCGGCAAGCTCGCGATCCCGGGCCTGAGCGACACGACCATGCTCGGGCGCATCCTGCTCGGCCACGACGCCATGGTCTACCTGGCGCTGGCGCTGGCCGCCGGTGTCGCCTGGTTCCTCTCCCGCACCCGCGCCGGTCTGGCGCTGCGCGCGGTCGGCGACAACCACGATTCGGGCCATGCGCTGGGCTACAACGTGATCGCCATCCGCTACATGGCGACCATGTTCGGCGGCGCCTGCGCGGGGCTGGGCGGCGCCTACCTCTCGCTCGCCTACACGCCGATGTGGGCCGAGAACATGACCGCCGGCCGGGGCTGGATCGCGCTGGCGCTGGTGGTCTTCGCCACCTGGCGGCCGGGTCGGGTGGTGGCGGGCGCCTATCTCTTCGCCGCCGTTACCCAGCTCCAGTTCTACGGCCAGGACTGGGGCATCCCCGTCGCTTCCCAGTTCCTCGCCATGGCGCCCTATGTGGCGACGATCCTGGCGCTGGTGATCATCTCGCGCGATGTGAACTTGACGAAAGCCAACGCGCCTGCCTGCATCGGCAGGCCATTCCGGGCCGAGCGCTGAGCCGGCCAACAATTCGCAGATCGGACTGAACAGGGAGAAACGCACCATGATCCGTAAACTAGCCCTCGCGGCCGCCGCAATCGCGATGGCCGCGACCGCCCAGGCCGCCGACCTCAAGGTCGGCTTCGTGTATGTCGGCCCGGTGGGCGACTTCGGCTGGTCCTACCAGCACGACCAGGGCCGTCAGGCGATCGAGAAGGAGTTCGGCGACCGGGTCGAGACCACCTTCGTCGAGAGCGTGCCCGAGGGGCCGGACGCCGAGCGCGTCATCCGCCAGCTTGCCGCCTCGGGCCACGGGCTGATCTTCACCACCTCCTTCGGCTACATGGACCCGACGCTGAAGGTCGCCAAGATGTTCCCGGACGTGAAGTTCGAGCACGCCACCGGCTACAAGCGCGCCGACAACGTCTCCACCTACTCGGCCCGCTTCTACGAGGGCCGCGCGGTCATCGGCACCATCGCCGGGATGATGACCAAGACCAACAAGATCGGCTATGTCGCCTCGGTGCCGATCCCCGAGGTGGTGCAGGGCATCAACGCCGCCACCCTGGCGGCCCGCGCGGTCAACCCGGACGTCACCACCCAGGTGATCTGGGTGAACTCCTGGTACGACCCCGGCAAGGAGGCCGACGCCGCCAAGGCGCTGATCGCGAACGGCGCGGACATCATCATGCAGCACACCGACAGCCCGGCCCCGATGCAGGCGGCCGAGAATGCCGGCGTCAAGGCGTTCGGCCAGGCATCCGACATGATCCAGTTCGCGCCCAACGCGCAGCTGACCGCGATCATGGACAACTGGGCGCCCTACTACATCGAGCGCACCCGCGCCGTGCTCGACGGCACCTGGGCCAGCTCCGACAGCTGGGGCGGCATCGCCGTCGGCGAGGTCGAGATGGCGCCCTACACCAATCTTCCGGATGACGTGAAGGCGGCGGCCGAGAAGATGGCGGCCGACATCGCCTCGGGCGCCCATCACCCCTTCGCCGGGCCGATCAAGGACCGCGACGGCACCGAGCGGATCGCCGCCGGTGCGGTGGCCGACGACGGGGCGATCCTCAGCATGGACTGGTTCGTCGAGGGGGTCGAGGGCGACCTGCCGAAATGACCGGGTGGGCATGATCGCCAGGAGATCAGCGAGCGGCCCTGCCCCCGGCGGGGCCGTTCCGTTTTCGGGCCGCGCGCCCGCGTCAACCCGGGCGCGTCGGCAGCGAGAACAGCGCCAGCTCCAC
The DNA here is from genome assembly GCA_963700775.1 of uncultured Pseudomonadota bacterium. Taxonomy (GTDB): domain Bacteria; phylum Pseudomonadota; class Alphaproteobacteria; order Rhodobacterales; family Rhodobacteraceae; genus Thermohalobaculum. The sequence goes on along the minus strand of CAVOYU010000012.1, from coordinate 156,423 downwards.
CCGCTCGGCCCCGCCGACGCGGCGCCAGAAGGCGGTTCCCCCGGCATTGTCGCGGAACACCAGCAGGTGGCACTTGCCGATCCCGGCTTCGCTCAGGCCGGCCAGCGCGCGGTCCAGCAGGCTGCGCCCGATCCCGCGCCGCCGATGCTCCTCCGCCGTCACCAGATGATGGATCAGCCCGCGCCGCCCGTCATGGCCGCAGAGCACGGTCCCGGCCAGCTCTCCCTCGGCCTCGGCAACGAAGCTGAGCCCCGGATTGCGCCGCAGGAAGGCCGCGATCGCTTCCGGCCCGTCGGCGTCGCTCAACCCCACTCCGGGCGTCCGCTCCCAGAGCGCCCGCGCGGCCCGATAGTCCGAAATCTCAAAGGGTCTGACCCACACCTGCATGTCTCTCCTCGCCCGGTCGCCCGGCCCACTCTCCAGCCCCGGCCGCGGGAGCGCTCCGGAAACGCACCCGCCACCGGCTGCGCACACGACAGCACACAGGATTTCCGGTGTGACTCAAAATCTTTTTGAAAATGATCCCCCGGTTTACCGCTACAATCGCCACAAAACACAGACAGGGAAACGCCGATGGGCCGCCTGACCACCCACGTTCTCGACACCGCCAGCGGCTGCCCGGCACCTGGCGTCAGGATCGAGCTCGACCGCATCGAGGGGAGCGCCCGCCGCCATATCGCCGAGGCGGTGACGAACGCCGACGGCCGCTGCGACCGGCCGATCCTCGAAGGCGCAGCCTTTGCCGCCGGTGTCTACGAGCTCACCTTCCACGCCGGCGCCTATTTCGACGCGCAGGGGCTGGACCTGCCCGAGCCGAAGTTCCTCGACCTGGTGCCGATCCGCTTCGGCATCGCCGACCCGGCGGCGCATTACCACGTGCCGCTGCTGCTCTCGCCCTATGGCTGCTCGACCTATCGGGGGAGCTGATCGCATCATGAGCGAACCGATCCGATTCCTGCTCAACGGCGCCCCGGTCGAGATCACGGACCTGCCGCCGACCACGACGCTGCTGAACTGGCTCCGCTACGAGCGGCGGCTCACCGGCACCAAGGAGGGCTGTGCCGAGGGCGACTGCGGCGCCTGCACCGTGGGCCTGCGCGAGCGCGACGCCTCCGGCGCGGTGGTCATCCGCCCGGTCAACGCCTGCATCCAGCTCCTGCCCATGCTGCACGGGCGCGAGGTCGTCACCGTCGAGCACCTGCGCGCTCCGGACGGCCGGCTCCACCCGGTGCAGGCCGCGCTGGCCGAGGGTCACGGCTCGCAATGCGGCTTCTGCACGCCGGGCTTCGTGATGAGCCTCTGGACCGCCTACCGCACCGAGCCGAAGCCCGACCTCGCCCGCGTCAACGACCTGCTCGCCGGCAATCTCTGCCGCTGCACCGGATACGGGCCCATCATCCGCGCCGCGCAGGAGGCCTACGACCTGCCGCGCCCGGACTGGGACGACTCCGACGCGGCGGCGGCCGAAGATCGCCTGAAGGCCCTCGGCGCCGACGGGCCGCTCGCCTACGCGGCCGACGGCCGCCGTTTCTGGTCGCCCGGTCTCGCTCGACGATTTCGCCGCGCTGGCCGAGGCGCACCCCAAGGCGACCATCCTCTCCGGCGCCACCGATGTGGGCCTCTGGGTCACCAAGCGCGCCTTCGACCCGGCCGCGATCATCTACACCGGCCGCGTCCGCGAGCTCCGCGAGATGCGCGAGGCGCGACGGCGCCCTGACCATCGGCGCCGCCGTCCCCTATGCCGAGGCCTGGCCCCGCCTCGCCGCCCACTATCCCGACATCGGCGAGCTGGTCCGCCGGATCGGCGCCACCCAGGTCCGGGCCGCCGGCACCGTCGGTGGCAACATCGCCAACGGCTCGCCGATCGGCGACACGCCCCCGGCGCTGATCGCCGCCGGCGCCACCCTGATCCTCCGCAAGGGCGCCGCCCGCCGCGAGCTGCCGCTCGAGGCCTACTTCCTCGACTACGGCAGGCAGGACCGCCAGCCCGGCGAGTTCGTCGAGGCCGTGCGCGTCCCCGTCCCGGCCGACGGCACCCGGCTCCGCTGCTACAAGATCACCAAGCGCTTCGACCAGGACATCACCGCCGTCCTCGCCTGCTTCGACGTCGCCGTCGCAGGCGGCACGGTGACGTCTGCCCGCCTCGCCTATGGCGGCATGGCCGGCATCCCGAGGCGCGCCGCCAGCGCCGAGGCCGCTCTGACCGGCAACCCCTGGAACGAGGCCACCGTCCGCGCCGCCATGGAGGCGCTTACCCGCGACTTCACCCCGCTGACCGACATGCGTGCCTCGGCCGCCTACCGGATGCGGGCGGCACAGAATCTGCTCATGAAATATTTCCTCGAGACCACCCGGCCCGCCACCGCCACCCGGCTGGTCGGCCTCGGCGCGAGGGTCGCCTGATGCAACAGCGCGAAGCCCCCCGCGACACTATCATCGACGGCGCCCACGCCCCACGCCGGCACAACTCCGCCGACAAGCAGGTCTCCGGCGAGGCGATCTATGCCGACGACCTGCGCGAGCCGCGCGATCTCCTGCACTGTCACGTCGCCCTCGCCCCCAAGGCCCGCGCGCGGCTGACCACCATCGACCTCGCCCCAGTCCGCGCGGCACCCGGTGTCGTCGCGGTGCTGACCGCCGACGACATCCCCGGCGAGAACAACACCGGCCCCGTCGTCCATGACGAGCCGCTCTTCGCGCTCTCCGAGCGCGTGGGCGGCGAGGTCCACTTCGCCGGCCAGCCCCTCTTCGTCGTGGCCGCCGGGACCCAGGCCCAGGCCCGCGCCGCCGCCGCCCGCGCGGTGATCGGCTATGCCGAGGAGCCGGCCATCATCACCATCGACCAGGCGATGGCGGCCGAGAGCCACATCCAGCCGCCCTACCGCATGGCCCGCGGCGACGCCCGCGCCGCCATCGACGCAGCGCCCCGCCGCCTCGCGGGCCGGATCGAGATCGGCGGGCAGGAGCAGTTCTACCTCGAGGGCCAGATCGCCGTCGCCTTCCCCGGCGAGGACGACGAGGTCCACATCGTCTCGTCGAACCAGCACCCCTCGGAATGCCAGCTCATCGTCGCCCATGTCCTCGGCGTGCCCGCGAGCGCCGTGACGGTCGAGGTCCGCCGCCTCGGTGGCGGTTTCGGCGGCAAGGAGACCCAGGGCAACCTGATGGCCGCCGCCGCCGCGCTGGTCGCCAAGCGCACCGGCCGTCCCGCCAAGCTGAGGCTCGACCGCGACGACGACATGATCGTCACCGGCAAGCGGCACGAATTCGTCATCGACTACGAGGTCGGCTTCGACGACGAGGGCCGCATCCGGGGCATCCGCTTCGAGCAGAAGGCCCGCTGCGGCTGGTCGCTCGACCTCTCCGGCGCGATCTGCGACCGGGCGATGTTCCATGCCGACAACGCCTACTACCTGCCCGCCGCCGAGATCGTCTCGTACCGGCTCCGCACCAACACCTGCTCCAACACCGCCTTCCGCGGCTTCGGCGGCCCGCAGGGAGTGGTCGGCATCGAGCGCGTCATCGACGAGATCGCCTTCGCGCTGGGCAAGGACCCGCTCGCGGTCCGCCAGGCCAACTTCTACGAGCCGCAGGACGGGCCGGGCGAGCGGGTGCTGACCCCCTACCACATGACGGTCGAGGACTCGGTCATCGACCAGATCGCCGCCGAGCTGGCCGAAACCTCGGGCTACGCCGCCCGCCGCGCCGCGATCCGCGACTGGAACGCCCGCAACCCCGTCCTGAAGCGCGGCATCGCGCTGACCCCGGTCAAGTTCGGCATCTCGTTCACCACCACCTTCCTGAACCAGGCCGGCGCGCTGGTGCACATCTACCAGGACGGCTCGGTGATGCTGAACCATGGCGGCGTCGAGATGGGCCAGGGCCTCTACACCAAGATCGCCCAGGTCGCCGCCTCCGAGCTCAACCTCGACCTCGCCCGCATCCGCATCACCGCCACCCGCACCGACAAGGTGCCCAACACCTCGGCCACCGCCGCCTCCTCGGGCTCCGACATCAACGGCATGGCGGTGCGCGACGCCTGCGAGAAGCTGAAGGCCCGCCTCGTCCGCTTCGCCTGCGAGACCATGAACGTGACCGAGGCCGACGTCGAGTTCCTGCCGAACCGGCTCCGGATCGGCCGCGAGGAGATCCCCTTCGAGGACTTCGTCAGGCGCGCCTACCTCGCCCGCGTGCCGCTCTCGGCCACCGGCTTCTACGCCACGCCGAAGATCCACTGGGACCGCGCCAAGGCCCAGGGCCGGCCGTTCTACTACTTCGCCTACGGCGCCGCGGTCTCCGAGGCGGTGATCGACACGCTGACCGGCGAGAACCGGCTGCTGCGCGTCGACATCCTGCACGACGTCGGCAAGTCGCTGAACCCGGCAATCGACCTCGGCCAGGTCGAGGGCGGCTTCGTCCAGGGCGCCGGCTGGCTCACCACCGAGGAACTGTGGTGGAACGAGAAGGGCGAGCTCAAGACCCACGCCCCCTCCACCTACAAGATCCCCGCCTGCTCAGACCGGCCGCCCGAGATGCATGTGACCCTCTGGGCCAGAGGCATGAACCGCGAGCTCACCATCCGCCGCTCCAAGGCCGTGGGCGAGCCGCCGCTGATGCTGGGCGTCTCTGCCTTCCAGGCAATCTCAGACGCCGTGGCCGCCGCCGGCGATTACCGGGTCTATCCCGCCCTCGACACCCCGGCGACGCCCGAGCGGGTGCTGGCCGCCGTCGAACGCGTCCGGCACGGCTGAGATGCGCATCGCCGACATTGCCGAGGCGGTCGAGCGCGAGGGCCGGGCGGTCCTGGTGCTGGTCGCCGAGACCCGCGGCTCCGCCCCGCGCGAAGCCGGGGCAACGATGCTGGTGACCCCTTCGGGCACAGCCGGCACCGTCGGCGGAGGCACGGTCGAGCACCGGGCCGTGGAGCGGGCGCGCAGGATGCTGGCGGGCGATGCCTCCGATACCCCCCTCCCCCCTCATGGAGACGGAGTGGACAGAGGGGTCACCCTCGACTTCCCCCTCGGCCCCGACCTCGACCAGTGCTGCGGCGGCCATATGCGGCTCGCCTTCGCGGTCTTCGGACCCGGCGATCTCGGCGCCCTCTACGAGGCGCCCGGCGCGATCGCCCTCTGGGAGGACGGGCCGGTCCTTTCGGACAGGCCGCGCCAGCGTCCCGTCCTGATCTACGGCGCCGGCCATGTGGGCCGCGCCCTCGCCGCGGCGCTTTCCCCCCTGCCCTTCGCCGTGCGCTGGATCGACGCAAGGCTCGACGCTTTCCCTTCCGCGATTCCGCCGGGTGTCGCCTCCTCGGCCACGCCATTGCCGGAGGCCGAGGCGAAGGCCGCACCGGCCGGCGCCTTCCACATCGTCCTCACCCACAGCCACGCGCTCGACCTCGAAATCGTCACCGCCCTGATGGACCGGGGCGGGTTCGGCTTCCTCGGCCTGATCGGCTCGGCGACCAAGCGGACGCTGTTCCTGCGGCGCCTGGCCGAGCGGGGCATTCCGGAGGCGCGGTGCCAGCGCCTCGTCTGCCCGATCGGCGTTCCCGGCGTCCGCGACAAGCGCCCGGCGGTCATCGCCGCGGCGGTCGCCGCGCAGCTCCTGCTGGAGGACGCAAGAGCCGTATCTCAGGAACTTTCCACTACCGCTTGAAAATCAACGGAAACCATGCCCGAAACTACCATCCTCCACGGCCCCCTTCTGCGCTTCGCCGGCGACCCGTTCGAGATCGGCGCCGAGGCGGCCCTCGTCTATGACCAGGACGGCGCGCTGGCGATGCGGGACGGGCTGATCGCCGATGTCGGCCCGGCGGCGATGGTGCTCGCCGACCATCCGGAGGCGCAGGTGTTCCGCACCGGCGAAAGTCTGATCGCCCCCGGCTTCGTCGACTGCCACGCCCACTACCCGCAGACCGCGATCATCGCCTCATACGGCAAGCAGCTCATCGACTGGCTGAACACCTACACGTTCCCCGAGGAATCGCGCTTCGGCGATCCAGCCCATGCCGGCGCCGCCGCCCGGGCCTTTTTCGACGAGGCGCTCAGGAACGGCACCACCACCGCCTGCTCGTTCTGCACCATCCATCCGGAAAGCGTCGACGCCTGGTTCGAGGAGGCCGCCCGGCGCGGGCTCCGCGCGCTTGGCGGCAAGGTGATGATGGACCGCAACGCCCCCGAGACGCTCCGCGACACCGCCCAGTCGGGCTACGACGACTCGAAGGCGCTGATCTCGCGGTGGCACGGGAAGGGCCGCGCCCTCTACGCCGTGACCCCCCGCTTCGCCCCCACATCCACGGAGGCTCAGCTCGCTGCGGCCGGGGCACTCTGGGCCGAGCATCCCGACTGCCCGATGCAGACCCACCTCTCGGAGAACTGCAAGGAAATCAAGTGGGTGCGTGACCTTTTCAAGGACTGCGATGACTATCTCGGGGTCTACGAGAAGTATGGCCTGCTCAGCCCGCGGGCGATCTTCGGCCACGCCATCCACCTGACGGACCGCGAGGCCGCGCGGCTTTCCGAGACCGGCGCCGCGGTGGCCCACTGCCCCACCTCGAACCAGTTCCTCGGCTCGGGCGAATGCGATGTGCTGGGATTGGCGCAAAGCGGCGTCCGCGTCGGCCTCGCCACCGATGTGGGTGGCGGCTCCAGCTTTTCCATGTTCCAGACCATGAAGGGCGCCTATGAGATCGCCCAGCGCCGTGGCGTCTCTCTCAGCCCGGTGCATCTCTGGTGGCTGGCGACCGCGGGCGCGGCCCGCGCCCTCGGCGTCGGCGACCGGGTGGGGAACCTGGCGCCGGGGCTGGAGGCTGACGCCGTGGTCCTCGACCTCGCCTCCACCCCGGTCCTGCGCCAGCGCATGGCCCGGGCCGAGAGCGTCACCGAGGCGATGTTCGCCCAGATCGTGCTGGCCGACGACCGGGCGGTTGTGCGGACGGTCTCAGGGGGTCGGACGGTGCATGAGGCCGGCCGAAACTAGGCCCGGACCCCGGACCCGAACCGTGGCCTCGAAGTGCGGCGCTCCGTTCATCGGGAACCCGGATCGAGCCCGCGACATCCGCGAGATCACCTGGCATCCGCCTCCAGATCTCGCGCCAGCTTGGCCGGCGATAGCTTCGGCAGCCGCTCGGCCACGAAATTGATGAAGGCCCGCGACTTCGGCGGCTGCATCCGGTGCGGCGGCGCCAGCGCGTGGATGGCGAGGTCGCGCGGGCTGAACCCGGTCAGCACCGGCACCAGCGTCCCCGCCCCGATCTCGTCGGCGAGGTCCCAGACCGACTTCATCACCACCCCCGCCCCCGCCAGCGCCCAGTCGATCAGCGCATGCGAGCTGTTCGAGTCGATCGGCCCCGCCACCGCGAAGTTCTGCGGCGCGCCGTCCTCCATGAACTGCCACTGGTAGCGGCGCGAGCCGGGGAAGCGCAGCAGCAGGCAGTCATGCGCCTTGAGGTCGGCGGGAGTCTCCGGCGTCCCCCGCCGCGCCAGGTAGTCCGGGCTGGCGCAGGCCGCCCGGAAATCCGGGGCGATCCGCCGGGCGATCAGCGAGCTGTCCTGCAGGTAGCCCCGCCGGATCGCCACATCGACCTGCTCGGCCACCAGATCGGCCACCCGGTCGGTGAGCTGGAGCCGGATCTCCACCTCGGGGAAGGCGGCCCGGAACTCCGGGATCATCGGCGCGATCCAGCGCCGGCCCATCACGGTCGGCGCCGAGACCCTCAGCACGCCCGACGGGCTCTCCTTCTTCTCGGCCAGCTTGCGCTCCACCTCGGCGACCTCTGCCAGGATCCTCAGGCAGTGCTCGTAGTAGAGCCGCCCCTCCTCGGTCGGGTTCACCGTCCGCGTGGTGCGGGTCAGCAGCCGGACGCCCAGCCGTTCCTCCAGCTTGGTGATCCGCGACGAAACCACCGCGGGCGACAGCCGCAGCTCGCGCCCCGCCGCCGAGAGGCTCGCCCGCTCGACCACCCGGGCGAAGATGGTCATGTCGTCGACAGCATACATCTCAGCCGTCCATCAGCTTCAGCGCCAGGTGCCGGTGCAGCCGGACCGCCGACACCATGTCGGCGGTGACCACATGGCCGCCGCGCACCACCGCGCGGCCCTCCACATAGGTGTCCCGGACCCGGTGCGGGCCGCAGAGCACGAGCGCCGCCACCGGGTCCCAGGCGCCGGAGGTTTCGATCCCTGCCGCCGGCCAGACCGCGAAGTCCGCCCGTTTGCCCGGCGCCAGCGCGCCGAGATCGTCGCGCCCCAGCACCGCGGCCCCGCCCAGCGTCGCGATCTCCAGCGCCTCGCGCGCGCTCATCGCGTCGGCCCCCAGCGCGACGCGCTGGAGCAGCATCGCCTGCCGCGCCTCGCCCATCAGGTCGGCCCCGTCATTCGAGGCCGAGCCGTCGACCCCCAGCCCCACTTTCACGCCCCGGTCCCGCATCGCGCGCACCGGCGCGATCCCGGAGCCGAGCCGCATGTTCGAGCAGGGGCAGTGCGCGACGCCGGTGCCGCTGCGCGCGAAGAGCCCGATCTCGCCCTCGGTCAGCTTGACGCAATGGGCGTGCCAGACATCGGCCCCGGTCCATCCCAGGCTCTCGGCGAACGCGCCGGGCCGGCAGCCGAAGCGGGCCTCGGCGAAGGCAATGTCCTCGTCATTCTCGGCCAGGTGGGTGTGCATCATCACCCCCTTGTCGCGGGCGAGCGCGGCGGAGTCGCGCATCAGTTCCCGGCTGACCGAAAAAGGAGAGCACGGCGCGACGCCGACCCGGATCATGGCGCCCGGCCGCGGATCGTGGAAGGCATCGATCACCCGGATGCAGTCCGCAAGGATCGCACGCTCGTCCTCGGTCAGCGCGTCGGGCGGCAGCCCGCCCTGGCTCTCGCCGATCGACATCGAGCCGCGCGTCGCGTGCAGCCGCACCCCGATCTCGCGCGCCGCCGCGATCTCGTCGTCGAGCCGCGCCCCGTTCGGGAAGATGTAGAGATGGTCCGAGGCGGTCGTGCAGCCCGACAGCGCCAGCTCCGCCAGCGCCACCAGCGCCGAGACCCGCACCTCCTCCGGCCCGATCCGCATCCAGATCGGGTAGAGCGCGGTCAGCCAGCCGAACAGCAGCGCGTCCTGCCCCGCCGGCACCGCCCGGGTCAGGTTCTGGTACATGTGGTGGTGCGTGTTCACGAGCCCCGGCGTGACCACACAGCCCGCCGCGTCCACCATCTCGTCCGCCGTCCGCGGCAGCGTGTCCGAGGAGCCGACCGCCTCGATCACCCCGTCGCGGGCGAAGAGGCCCCCACCCGCGATCTCGCGCCGGGCGGCGTCCATGGTCACCAGAATGTCGGCATTGCGGATCAGCAGGCTCGGCATCCGGCCCCCCTCAGGCAGCGAACGGGCGGGCGGGCCCTACCCATCGGGCATCCCCGCCTCGATCCAGGCCCCGAGCTTCGCGCGTTCCTCGGGCGTCATCTCGGTCAGATTGCCGAGCGGCATCGCCTCGGTGGTCACCGACTGGGCCAGCACCTGCTGGGCATGGGCCTTGAGCTCGTCCGCGTTGTCGAACATCACGCCCTTGGGCGCCTCCTCGAAGGCATCGTCCGTGGGCTTCGCCGAGTGGCATGAGACGCAGCGCGCCTGGACGATGGCGAAGGCCTCGCCGGTCGTCACCGTGCCCGAGACCGCCACGCTGCCGCCGGGCTTCCACGAGCCGAAGGCGATCAGCGCCGCCGCAAGCGCCACCGAGGCCGGCCATTGCCACTGCACGCCCACCCCGGTCTCGCCACCTTCGAAGCGGTTGAACCAGTCGCGCACGATGACGCCCAGCGCCAGCACCAGCGCCACGATGACCCAGTTCCACTGGTGCCCGAAGGTCATCGGGTAGTGGTTCGAGATCATCATGAAGATGACCGGCAGGGTCAGGTAGTTGTTGTGGGTCGAGCGCAGCTTGGCGATCTCGCCGTATTCCGGGTCCGGCGTGCGCCCGGCCTTCAGATCCTCGACCACCAGCTTCTGGTTCGGGATGATCACCAGGAAGACATTGGCCGTCATGATGGTCGCGACCATCGCACCGACCTGGATGAAGGTCGCCCGCCCCGACAGCAGGTGCCCAAAGCCCCAGGAGGCGGCGACAATGGCGGCGAACAGCACCGCGAACATGACCGCCGGGCGGGACTTCAGCGCCGACTTGCAGAGCAGGTCGTAGAACACCCACCCCAGTGCGAGCCCGGCGACCGAGATCGCGATCGCCTGCCAGGGCGCGAGCTGGGCCACGGAACGGTCGATCATGTAGCTCGATGCGCTCCAGTAATAGGTGACCGAGATCAGCGCGAAGCCGGTCAGCCAGGTGAGATAGCTCTCCCACTTGAACCAGTGCAGGTCCTCGGGCATCCGCTCCGGCGCCACGGCGTATTTCTGCACGTGGTAGAATCCCCCGCCATGCACCGACCAGCTCTCGCCCTTGACCCCCGCCGGCATGTTGGCGGCGCGCTTCAGGCTCGAAATCGAGCCACATGAAGTAGAAGGACGAGCCGATCCAGCCGATGGCGGCGAGGATATGCGCCCAGCGGAGGAACAGGCTGAACCAGTCCTGCAGATTGCCTAGCATGAGGTGCGCCCCGCGATGTCCGTTGTGCCGATGGACCGGAATGGGCTGGTCCGGGATGCGACCCTACACGCGCCGAGGGTCCGATAATCGCGAAAAATCGGCCAAGTGTCATCAAGGATAATTTGAAAATCCCATCCGGTCATGGCGTGTATTGAGGCACGAGCCGAAAGCGGAGGCGACGATGCATGAAAGAGACCTGACCGCGATTGCCCGCCGCCGGGGCACTCCATGACCCGCTTCGCCAAGGCGCCGCCCAGCAGCCTCGACCGCGCCGGATTCCTCGCCCGCTATGGCGGCGTCTACGAGCACAGCCCCTGGATCGCCGGAGCCGTCTGGGATGCAGGCGGGGTATCGGACGACGCCGAGGCGCTTGCCGAGGCCTTGGCCGCCCGCGTCGAAGCGGCGGACGAGGCAGCGCAGCTGGCGCTGCTCCGTGCCCATCCCGACCTGGCCGGAAAGCTGGCGGTGCGCGGCGAGCTGACCGTGGACTCGACGGCCGAACAGGCGGGCGCCGGGCTCGACCGCTGCGCGCCAGGGGAGTTCGCCGAGTTTCAGCGCCTGAACGATGCCTACAAGGCGCGCTTCGGCTTCCCGTTCATCCTTGCGGTAAAGGGGCACGACCGGAGCAGCATCCTCGCCGCCTTCCGCCGGCGGGTCGAGAACAGCCGGACCGACGAGTTCCGCGAGGCACTGGATCAGGTCCACCGGATCGCCAGGTTTCGCCTGCTGGCTCTCGCCGCCGAACCCGCGTGACCGCGCGGCAAGCCGGAGCGGCCCGGCTCAGCGATCGCGTATCGCCATCAGGACATGGCGGCCGGCCATGGTCAGCACCAGCGAGCCGAAGGACAGTTCCGCCAGTCCCAGGGTCAGCAGACGTTCGGCCTCGGGCGCCGCGAGCCGGCGCCGGATGATGCCGCTGTCCAGTTCCTCGAGTGCGGATTTCTCGCCCGGCGTCAGGTGCGACGCCACCTCTGCGCCGTTGCCCGAGCCATTGCAGGGCGAACCATTGCCGAGATCGTCGGCCCGACCGCTCCCCGGCCCCTTGCCGGTATAACTGCACCAACCGTTCGACCCACCGACTACTTGACCGGCCTTCACCTCGCCACGTCTCACGAAAGCAATCCTTCGGTACTTATTCGCAACCAACACTGCCGTTCAAGGCAATTCATTTGAACATAACTTCATCAATACGCAAATCACTATTTTTAGCCAATTGTACTATGGTCCGGAACTCCGAGCTGGACAGGGTTTCAGTGTCGGAATTGCATTTCCTTGGGCGCAGGCGCGGCAACCTCGGTGCTCCCAGGGCAAAGGCGAGGACTCACGGGCTTGGAAGCACTCGCCAGCCGTCGGCTCATTCCATGGAAATGCGATGCAGGTCACGTCGAGCACATTTCGGAGAAGCCCCCAGCGGCCCGCATCCCTCCCCGCACCATAGTTCCTTCCGTCCCCACCGCCTTGCGGTCGGATCCTAGGACCTGGGCGCGGGGCTCGGCTCGATGGACATCACCGGTGCCACCTGCTCGTGTTCGGCGGCCGGCAAGGGATCACCGGCCGCGACACGCGTTGCGCCGGCAAGGCTCGCTTCGAGGGCGGCGATCGCCGGAGCGGGATAGGACCCGAGATCGGCAACGCCCGGCGCCAGCGATCCGAGGACCGTGTCGGGATCGTATGTCGGCGGCGCCAGATCGGCGAAAGACGGGGTCGCAGGCATCGGCGGCGCCAGCGAGGCAACCGGATTGCTTGCGCCGCCCGGCACGGCCCCGCTCGCGAGTGTCGCGGGAGCCGGCACCGACACTTGCGCCGACGCCGCCGGAGCGGACATGCCGGACATGCCGGACTCGGTCAGCACCGCTGCGGCTTCGAGCTGCGGCGGATCGTCGAACCGAAGCGTCACCACCACCTCGCCGGTCTGGCCGCCGCTCTTGCCGGGGCCAAGGCCGTGGCCGCGGCCCAGAACGCCATAGCTGAAGGTCTGGGATCGCGGACAACCATCGGCGGGGACATAGCGCACCTTCCCCTCGCGGGCGATCGCGGTGCCACAACCGGGCCTCTCCACGACGATCAGGCCGTCCGCGTCACCGTCCGCTACGCCGATATCGTTCTCCAGCACGTCGATGACCGTCGGCTCGTCCGCGTGCGCGATCGCCGCGTCGGCGACCAGCACCCACCGTTCATTCTCGCCCGGTGCGTTGCTGGAAAGCACGCCCGAACGCTCGATCAGCATGCCGGCGCCGAGAATGACCGCCAGCACCGTGATCATCGTCATCATCTGGTCGTCCTTGAGCACAGCAAACAACTCCTCGAGGTTCTGCGATCGCAGGCGTTCACGCCCGCCTTCCTAAGCCAAATTCCCGCCATCCGGACCTGCGCGGCCCATGGCCTCCCTCACCGAATCCGCAAGCCGTAACCGCCGAAGGACTGTGCAACGACCTCGAACCAGCGCCCGGACGCCCGCAATCTGGCAATCCCCAGATTAACCACCTCGAGATCGGCAACGGCCTCCGGGCGGTCACGGGGAGCGACCACATGAAGGGTCTGGCTCGACGCGAGCGCAGGGGCCTCGGCAAAATGGCCGACGAAGCCGAGGCGGTTGATCTCATTCTCGGCGACGGGCTTGCTGAGCGTTACCACATCAACCTGACCGCGGTCGAGCCAGGTCAGGCAATCCGCGACATCCGGCGGGGTCAACAGGACCGTCTCCGGCCCGGTCAGTCCCGCCGCCTCGAGATCGAAGGTGAAATGATCGGCGGGCCGGCAGATCCGGCGGCCCCTGAGCTGATCGGATTCGCGTGCCGCAGCCAGCGAATCGCCGGCGCGGACATAGTAGCCGACTGCCACCGCGAACAGCGGATCCGAGAACACGAACCCCTCGCAGCGACGCTGCATCGACGCGCCGAGCCGTCCGGCCTTCGAGCAATCCGGCTTGTACCACGGAAAGCCGAGATCGTATTCCTGCCGCTCGAGCAGGTCGAAATGGCGCGACCAGTCCGCGACCGAGAGAATCCTGAAGTCCCGATCCGGCGCCGCCGACGGCATGGCGAGGCGGATCAGTTCGGTGATCATGCCGGCTCCCGGCAGGTCCGGGTGCACGAAGGGTGCGAAGTCCGTTCCGGTGAGAAACCGGATCTCATCGCCCGGTGGCGGGGCCAGTTCGCCGGCGCTGGCGGAACGGCCCGTCGATGTCTTGTCATTCTCGGACACACCGCCGGCGCAGGGAATCGACAGCCTGTCGCCGATGTCGACCCGCGCGCTGCTGGCGAGAGCGGCGCGGTTCGCCTCGTAGATCCGGTCATACTCGTAGCCGTTCCCGTAGGCTCGCTCGGCGATCTCGAACAGGGTATCCCCGAGTTCCACCGTGTAGGCCGTTCCGCAGTCGATCGCCGCCTTCGAGACCGCGTCGGTCGGGGCGCAGAATACCGAAAACCCGAGGAGCAATGCGCCGCAGAGGAGCCCGGCCGGTCCGCCCGTCGTGCCGGCCCGCTGCGGGGCCCTGCCCTCGCGGGCCGCCTTGCGCGCGGCAATTCGGCGGAAGTTCCGCAGCGCCCGCGTCATGTCGGGCCTGGCATGCGGTCCTCCGGCGGGCCCGGCCAGCCGCGGAGTCGGTGCTGGATCCCCGCTTGCGCGAAGACCGGTCTCAAGGTCCATGGACATGCTTACCCCACCACACGATACGCAACTCAGGACCGGGGAATCTGCGAACGCACCCGGCCCAATCGATCTCACCCTCGACCATGATAACCCTCAGGGAGAGTATTCGTTTCGGAAAAACACGCGAAAAATGTTCGCAACGGCAGGGATTCGGGAACCCGCGGTGAACGCCGCCCTGTGCCCGGTCGGCTCCGCCGGCAATCGTGGGGCGCACAGGCGCTCGCCGAGAGACGAGGATAACCGGGGGCGTGATTATCTCCGGCCGATCTGATACAGGCCCGCACGTCAAACTCTTCGCACAACCATGGGAACGCTCACATGATTTCGGTTCGGCACATTGCAGGTGCTTTCCTCGTCGCATTCGTCCTCTCGGCCTCACTGTCACTCTGGCCCGGCATCGCCGTTTCCCAGGAAGCGGCGGATGCGGAGCCGAGCGTGCCGGCGGCGGTCATCGCACCGGAGATCGCGCCCTCCGAACTGTCGATCCGACTTGTCCCTCTGACCGCGCCCGAGCTCGGAGCGGCCGCGGCGACATGGCTGGAGATCGTGAAGCGCAAGTCCGAGGAGGTCGCCGATGCGCAGGTCGCCCTCGGCCGGGCCGAGGACGGAGCGGCCCGCGACCTGCGTGCCAGGGTCGCCGCCCTGACCGCCGGGCGCAATGAACTGTTCTCGAAGTATTCCGCGGTGGTCGACGCCTGGGAGAAGAAGGGCGGCGACCCGGCGAAGATCGCCGAGTACCGCGCCTACCGCTCGGCGATCGCGTTCGACCAGGTCCGCACCGCCGACTTCCGGACGCTGCTGAACCAGGCGCTGGGCTGGGTGACCGATCCCAAGGGCGGCCTCGAGCTTGTGACCGACGCGGGCATCGTGATCGCCGCCCTGTTCGCGCTCTTCGCCGCGGCGCGCATCGTGCGCCGCTTCGCCGGCCGCCAGATCGCGCGGATCCCCAATCTGTCGAAACTGCTTCAGGCCTTCCTGATCGTGGTGGTCTACTGGCTCACGGTCGCCATCGGGCTGATGATCGTGCTCTCGGCGCTGGGGGTCGACGTCACGCCGCTGTTCGCCGTGCTGGGCGGCGCCTCGTTCATCATGGCCTTCGCGCTCCAGGATACGCTCGGCAACCTCGCAAGCGGGCTGATGATCATGATCAACCGGCCCTTCGACGAGGGCGATTTCGTCGATGTGGGCGGGGTCGCCGGCACGGTGAAGACAGTGAGCATCGTCTCGACCACGGTCACCACCCCGGACAACCAGGTGATCGTCATCCCCAACAGCAAGGTCTGGGGCAACGTGATCACCAACGTGACCACCAGCGAGACCCGGCGCGTGGATCTGGTCTTCGGCATCGGCTACGAGGATGACATCGGGAAGGCGACCCGGGTGCTGGGCGAGATCGTCCAGGCCCATCCGCTGGTGCTGCCCGAGCCGGAGCCGGTGATCCGGCTGCACGAGCTCGCCGACAGCTCAGTCAACTTCATCTGCCGGCCCTGGGTCAAGGGCGGCGACTACTGGGCCGTCTACTGGGACCTGATGCGCCAGGTGAAGGAGCGCTTCGACGCCGAGGGCATTTCCATCCCCTATCCCCAGCGCGACGTGCACCTGCACGGCCCGGCCACAGCGGCCGCCGGCGGCGGGAAGTAATCCGGCCTCCGGCGCCGGAGCGACGTGGCTCCGGCGCCGGGATCGACCGTCCGGCGCCCGCATGGCGGCCGCCGGACCGGACGGGCACACGCCCCGTCCCTCGCCGAGTTCCGTGCCGGGGCCGTGAGCCCCTCCGGTCGCATCGAGAGATGTGCGAACGCCTCGGGCACACGCTCCCGTTGCAAACCGGCGGGCCGCGATTTCCGTTCAGATGGAAAATCCGCGTGAAACAGCCCTACCCCCGCTTTTCGCCTCAATTCATCAGATTGGCGCCGGAAAGATAGTGATCTCTGGTCCGCAGCCAACTCCACCGGCCCGATCGGTGGGTTGCT
Organism: uncultured Pseudomonadota bacterium; assembly: GCA_963700775.1. Lineage (GTDB taxonomy): Bacteria > Pseudomonadota > Alphaproteobacteria > Rhodobacterales > Rhodobacteraceae > Thermohalobaculum. Next base: position 140,217 of record CAVOYU010000012.1, on the reverse strand, counting down.
TGCGGGGGGTGAGTGAATGCGGCCGGAAACATCGCGGGATACCCAAATCCTCGTTCGTGCCAGCGCATTGGCGAGCGTTCCGCCGCGCACGCTCCGGGCAGCCGGCCTCGCACGAACAACCGAAGGCTGTGCGACGGAGCCCGCTCTCCATCATGGGTGTAAACATCCGTATTCGTTAACAAATCCGGAAAGATTTCTGATCGCAACGTGTTGTACTTTCGGGTGGCGAGTAAAGCCTGACGGGTCCGGCGTGGGAGCCACAGACCCGATCACGGGCCGCACTCGGCGTACCGCCCGGGTACAGCGTCTTGCATGTGGCCGCAGATGAGCTTGAATGGGGTGGTGTAGCGATGACCAGGTTCGAAACGGGTGAGCGTATCGCCGGGGATACCGGCGCAGGGTTCCCGCAGCGCCGGACGACATGGAGCCGGGGCAGCGGCAGCCGGCGTTTGGCGGCGGCGCTGCTTGCCAGCGCCTGCGCCGTGGGAGCCGCGGCGTCCGCGACTCCGGCCGAGGCCGGCACACCGCCCTCCTGCGGCGCGCTCTACACCATCGCGCGCGGCGACACGCTGTTCCAGGTTGCCAAGCGCGCCTATGGCGATGGCTGGCAGTACAAGAAGATCTTCGAGGCGAACCGCGATCTGCTGCCCGACGAGAAGAGCGTCGAGATCGGCGACCAGCTGCTGGTACCCTGCCTCGATGGCTCCGCCCCGCAGACCCGTCGCGAGGTGATGCAGAGTGCGGCCGCCCCCGCCCTGCCCGAGCAGGCCGCCGCCGACATGACCGCCGCCGACATGACCGCCCCGGCCCCGGAGCCCCAGGCTCCGGTCGAGACCGTCGCGGCCGGCGCAGCCGAAGCCGTCCGACCCGAAGCCGTCCGACCCGAAGCCTGCTTCGCGGAGCATACGGTCGCGGTCGGCGACACGCTTTTCCTGATTGCCCAGAAGGCCTATGGCGACGGCTGGAAATACAAGGAAATCTTCCAGGCCAACCGCGACCTGCTTCCGAACGAGGCCAGTGTCGAGCTCGGCAGCACCCTGCTGATCCCGTGCCTCGACGGCACCGGCCCGCGCACCCGCCGCGAGGCCGTGGCGGCCGGCCTGATGTCCGAACCGGTCGACATCGGCTCGGCCAGCGATCCGGCTCCGGCCTTCGCCGGGGCGATCGCCGGTCTCCAGGCTTCCGAGAACCCGGATGCGGCCCCGGATGTCGCACTTCCGGCCTTCGATACGCTGACCGCGGATCTCCGGATGCCGGCGCCGCCGGCCATCGCGGGCTGGCCCGGCCTCGCCTCTCCGGAGGCGATGGCGGATCTCACGACCGGCCTCGCCGCCGCGAGTGTCGCCGCAGCCGGGGAAACGGCGGAGCCGGTCGGTCCGGTCGTGCAGCAGGCGCAGGACGACGTGTCGGCAACGGCACTGCTGGATCAGGCATCGGTCCGCTTTGTCGCCCGCACGACCCCGGACGGTTTCGCGTTCCCGGCCCAGATCGGCGGCGGAGTGGCGGTGACGATCGTCGCCCAGTCGCTGGCCGCCGCAAATCCCGAGCAACCGTTCACGCTCGCATCGGTGAGCGACCGGGCCGGCTATCTGCGGCTGCTGGTCGATCAGGGATCGTTCGACGTGTCCTTCCCGTGGTACATGCCCGACTGCGCGGCAGGCGACCGTCTTGACTGGCAAGCGCGGACGCTGTGCGCCGAGTTCGAGTTCTCGCGGCCGCTCGCCCAGGTGCCGCTGGTGTTCTACACCCGCCTCGACAGTCCGCTCGCCGGGGTAACCTCGATTGCCGAGCTCGCCGGCAAGCGCATCTGCCGTCCGAGCAGCGGCTTCGCGGACGACCTCGACCTTGGCGCCCTGGCGCGCCTCGAGGGGACGATCGAGCGGCCCGGCACCGCGATCGACTGTTTCGCCGATCTCATTGCCGGCAAGGTCGACGTCGTGTCGCTCGTCGGCTTCCATGCCGACGAGGAAGTCGCGCGGCTGCAGATCGACAACGCGGTCGCGGCGATCCCGGCACTGACCGGCATCCAGACCCTGCACGCGATCGCGCCGAAGTCGAACCGGCGGGGCCTCGCCTATCTTGCGCTGGTCAATCGCGGCCTCGAGAGCATCATGCTCTCCGGCAAGTGGTTCGAGGTGATCACCGAATTCGAGAACCGGCATGAGGCGTTGAACGGCTGAGCGCCGGCCGCGTCTCCGCCGGGACCCGACGCCCGCCGCACAGACCTGAAAACGGCACCGGGCCAGCCTCACGGCTGGCCCGGTATCTGTTTTGCGGCCCTTTCCGGGAGTTCCCGTCGGAACCAGTGCGACCGGCAGCGACGGCCGGGGTCGTGGCGGTCAATCGTCTGCCACGAGCGATCGAGCCCGCCACGCGCATCGGCGCCCGGGATGCGCTATCCGTGGCGGCCGTCTCGGATTCTGACGGTTGTCCGGCGGTCTGCCGACCTATCGCACGGCGTCGAGCTGCCGGCCGCCGACGCGGCTGACGAACTCCGCGCCCATGTCGATGACCAGGCCCAGGATCCGGTGATGCTGAGGCGCTCCGGAGAGGATCGCCTCCTCGAGCCGCCCGGCGATCTCCGACAACCGGCCATAACCGAACGACCCGGCGGTCCCGGAGAGGCTGTGCGCAAGGGTCTGCAACTCGGCCAGGGCCGGGTCCGCCGGCGAGAGCGGTTTCGGATCGAGCGAGGAGGTCAGCTCCGCCGCCCGCTCGATCTTTGCGTGTGCCCGGGCGACAAAGGCATGGCGTGCCCGCTCGATGCGGTCGGCCAGGCACCGCGGCGCGGCGACTTCGTCCTGGTTCCTGGGCGCGGACGTATCGGCTGCGAGGGCGGGCGCGAGTTTCGGTTTGGATCGCACCGACGCGACAGGATCCGCAAAGCGCATGGAAATTTCGGCGAACGCGTTCATCAGCTCCCCCAGGAAATGGCAATCGCGTTCAGTCGCAACCGCCCACTTACCCCGCTCCCTCCAGAAACCAAAAATTCATGTTAATAATATGGCAATATCCTACAGTAAAACCTTGGGTAAAATCAGGACTAATAAAAACAACTCTAGGTAGAGTATCGCTTCATTACTTCAGATCTGCCGACACGCCGCTGCCTTTGACTGGCCGCCTCGCGGCGCTTGAATCGGCCGTCTGGCAGCGGCGGAGAGGCGCAGCAACCCCGGCGACGCGTTGGTTTTCCGGGTCACGAAGGTGGCTGGCCAGCGCAAACCGCCGCTCCTGCACGGCAAACTGATGCAAGAATCCCTCACTTCGACCGGATTTTCGCCGCCATCCCATGTGACAATCGAAAGTTGTTGTTGGAAGCGGGCGCTCTCTCGAATTAGAATCAAAAATAATAAGTGTTTGCAATCTGATGCGTCAGAAACTTAACAAACACACTGAGGCAAGTCGGTTGAAGGCGGGGTAAGGGCAGTCAAATTGCGAACGAGTTGGACCGTGGCATTCGCCTCGCTGGTCGTTCTCGGACTCGGCGTCGCGAAGCTGGTGGATGCACGCGAAGCGGCGGAGATCGTCGCCGAGGCGCGCAATGCCGCCCAGACCGACCAGAATGCGCGGTCGGCGCAACTGTTCGCGCAGGCGCTGGATCAGGATCCGGGCCTGCGGCCGAGGATCCTGCGCGAATACGCGGATCAGGTGCTCTATTCCGGCGGAGCGGCCGAGGCGATCCCGCTGTTCCAGGAGTCGCTCACGAAAACCCCCCTCTCCGAGGCCGAGGCGGACCAGGCGCGCCGCAACCTCGCCCTCGCCTATCTGTGGGCCGGAGAATACGCCAAGGCCGTGAAGGCCTATGAGGACGCGCTGCGCCACCTGCCGGGCGACGCCGACCTGACCAGGAACTACATCGACGCGCTCGTCGGCGCCGCCCGCGATGCCGCCAGGCACGACCGGAACCGCGAGTCCGCCGAGATGTATTCGAGCGCCATCGAGACCGCGCCCGAGCGCCGGGCGGAGTTGCTGCGTGAATATGCCGACCAGCTCACCTATTCCGGGCGGGCAGCAGTCGCGGTCGACCTTTACCGCGAGATCATTGCCGGCCAGTTCGGCAGCGAGATCAACGATCTGCGCCTGCATTCCGCGCTCGGGCTGGCGTTGCTCTGGTCGGACCAGCCGGCCGCCGCACGCATGGTCTTCGAGCGCCTGCTGGAGATCGCGCCCCAGGACATCGAGGTCCGCGAGCGCCTGGCCGAGTCGCTGGTCTCGCTGGCGCGCCGCGAAGCCTCGATCGATCGCAATGCCGAGGCGGCGGCGCTGTTCGAGCGGGCGCTGACGCTGGCGCCGGGCAAGCGTGCCGAATGGCTGAAGGAATTCGCCGACCAGCTCACCTACGCCCAGCGCGCCCCGGAGGCGATCGAGCGCTACAGCGAGATGCTGCATGACTTCCCGCTCTCGTCGGAGGCCCGCACCGATGTCCGGCTGTCGCTCGCCCTCGCCCAGTCGTGGAGCGGCGCGCTGCACGAGGCGCTGACCGAGTACGAGGCGCTGATCGCCGACGACCCCGGCAACCTGCGCGCCCGCACGGGGCGCGCCGAGATTCTGTCCTGGATGGAGCGGCACGACTCCGCCGCCTCCGAGTTGCGGGCGGTGCTCGCGGCCAGGCCGGACGACCTCGACGCCCGGCGGCGGCTCGCCCGCTCGGAGAGCTACAGGGGGCGCTACCGCGAGGCGGTGAAGCTCGCCCAGCCGCTGCTGGCCGCCGACCCCGCGGACGAGGAGGCGGCGGTCATCATCGCCGAGTCGCAGCTCTGGATGGGGCGGCCGGATTCCGCCAGGCAGACCGTCGACACGCTGCTGAGCGTGCGGCCCGACAGCGCCCGGGCGCTGGAGCTGCGCAAGGAGCTGATCGACGACAACCGCCCGCTCACCTCGATCCGGGCCTCCGGTTCGACCCAGTCCGACGACCTCTACATCTGGCGCGCCGGCCTGAAGCAGGCTTTCACGCTGAATGACGGGCGCACCGTCGTCGGCCCGCAGTTCGAGCATGTGGGCTACAACCCCGAGCATGGCCCGAGCGTCAATGTCGAGCGGGTCGGCGCCTTCGTCCACCATCGTTTCAGCGACGCCATCGAGCTTAACTCGTCGTTCTACGCCGACTTCCAGCACGGCGACAGCGACACGACCATCTTCACGCACGACACCTACCTGACGCTGTTCCCCGGCGACCGCTGGCGCGTCGATCTCGGGGCGAACCGGTACACGCTCGACAACATCACGTCGCTGAACAAGGGGATCTCGGTCGACTCCTTCAGCGGGTCGGTGGACTTCTGGCCGGCCAGCTACGTCAAGCTCACGGGCCGCGGCGCCTGGTCGGACTACTCGGACGGCAACGAGCGCTGGTGGTTCCAGGGCGAGGGTCAGGTCCGCTTCATGCGCGGGCCGGACATCTGGTTCGGCGCCCGCTACACCGCCCTCGCCTTCTCCGAGATGCTGGACAACGGCTACTTCAACCCCGACGACCTGTATTCCTTCGAGACCACCGCCCAGGCGTCGGGCGACCTCAAGGGCGGCGCCTCCTACGAGCTGCGCGGAAGCCTGGGCTACGAGGACGCCGACCCGGCGAGCAACAAGATGATCTGGTCGGCCGGCGTCAAGGTCAGCTACCCGGTGACCGACCTCGTCGCGGTCGAGGCGCTGGCGGGCCATTCGTCCTCCACCCTGAGCAGCGACTCCGGGTTCTCGCGCACGACAGTCGGCCTCGGCCTGAACGTCAGGTGGTAACGATGGCGCGGCCGAGCCTTACCGCCCAACAGTCCCGGACGGCGAGCATCCTCCTGATCGACGACGATCCGGAGCTGGCGGAGCTGATGCGTGCGCAGCTCGAGGATGCGGGCTACCATGTCGAGCTGGCGGGCAACGGCATCGAAGGGCTTACCTACCTGAAATACGCCACACCGGATCTCATCGTGACCGACGTCATGATGCCCGAGATGGACGGTCTCGAGTTCATGCGGAACCTGCGGGCGGATCCGGTTCTGGGGCAGATCCCGGTGATCATGCTGTCGAACCAGCGCAAGATCGACGACATCGTTCGCGGCTTCGATCTCGGCGTGGACGACTACGTGGTCAAGCCGGTCGAGCCCGAGGAGCTGCTGGCCCGGGTCGGCTCGAAGATCGGCCGGCCGACGGTGCCGGCGGCGCGCCACTGGCAGGACCGGCAGGCCGGGGTGCTGGCGCCGCAGGCGTTCCGCGCCGAGCTGCGGATCGAGATGCAGCGGGCGGCGCGGGTGGGCTACCCGCTCACCGCCGCGATCATCGGCTTCGTCGAAGTCGCCCCCTACCCGCCCGGGGCCGACGGGCTTCTGGCCCGCCGGGCGGCGGCCGTGCTTGCCGACGAGGATCGCCCGCTCGATCTGGTCGGCCGGTCCGACGAGGGCAGCCTCCTGCTGCTGATGCCCGAGACCTCGGAGCGCGACGCCGAGAACAGGCTCGGGCGGATCGCGCGGGACCTGTTGGCGGCGGCGGCAATCGCCGGAAATCCGTCCGTCCCCCTGGCGCCGGCGATCGGCTATGCGCGGGCCGCGCCGTCGGAGGAACCGGAAGACTTCCTGAACCGGCTCCGCGCCGCGCAGGCCCGTGCCGAGGCACGCGCCGATTCCCGGCCCGTCCGCCACCGGCCCGGGATGCCGGCGGCGCCCGGCCAGACGCCCGCCCCGCCGAGCCGGCGAAGCTTGCTCGAGCGGATCGGAATCCGCACGCGCGGCTCGCCGGTCCGCGAGGAGCCGACACTTCGCCCGGCCGACAGTCCCGCGCCCGCCGCTTCACCGGCGAGGCGCTCGAGCATTTTGCTGCTCGAGGACGAACCGGAACTGGCCGAGCGCCTGATCGCCGAGCTCGAGGCGGCCGACTACCATGTCGAACTGGCCCGAAACGGCCAGGAGGGCCTCGATCATCTGGCGACCTCGATTCCCGACCTGATCATCTCCGACGTGATGATGCCGGGCATGGACGGCTTCGAGTTCATGCGCAGGCTGCGCGCCGACTCCGAGCTGGCCCGGATCCCGGTCATCATGCTGACCACCCGGCGACGGGTCTCGGATATCGTCGAGGGCTTCAGCCTCGGTGCCGACGACTATGTCGCCAAGCCGGTCGACCCGGCCGAGCTTCTGGCCCGCGCGCGCGCCAAGATCGCCCGGCCGCCGGTGCCGGCGGACCAGATCCGCGAGGACCTCCAGTCCGGCTTCCTCACCGCCGCCGCCTTCCGGGTCGAGCTCGAGGCCGAGATGCAGCGCGCCCGGCGGGCCGGCTACCCGCTGACCGCCGCCATCATCGGCTTCGCCGAGCGCAACCATGTCCGCGAGAAGATCGGCCCCGGCGCCGATGCCCCCCTCGCCCGGCAGGTCGCGGACGTTCTCGCGGACGAGCGCCGCGACCTCGACCTGATCGGGCGTTCCGAGGACGGCGGCTACCTGCTGCTGATGCCCGAGACCACCGCCGAGGAGGCGGCGCACCGGCTCGAGCGGGTCTCGGAGACCCTCGTCGGCCGCACCTTCTCGGCCTGCGGCGAGAGCCTGCACCTTACCCCCGCGGCCGGCTATGCGACGGCCGCGCCGGCGGCCGACGCCGACGACCTGCTCGAACGGCTGCGCATTGCGCTGCTCCATGCCGAGGCGCATCTCGACCTTCGCCCTGCCCGCTACGAGGCGGGCATGGTCGCGGCCCCGCGCCAGCCGATCCTGCCCCGCAACCTGCGCGCCCTGCTGGAGCGGCTCCGCTTTCCGGGGCAGATCGCCGCGACTTTCGGGCTCGGCTGGCTGGCCCCCTTCCTGCTCTACCAGTCGACCGCGGTGCTGGGTCACAACATCGTTCAGGCGGCCTACATCGTGATCGTCGTCTCGCTGGTGATGACCTGCCTCTGCATCTGGGTCGAGGGGTTCCTGGCGCTCAAGCGCGTCGATCCCCCGGAAGATCCCGACATCGAATATCCGCCCGCGAGCGCGATCATCGCCGCCTACCTCCCGAACGAGGCGGCGACGATCATCTCGACCCTCGAGGCAATGCTCAGGGTCGACTATCCGGGCCAGTTGCAGATCATCCTCGCCTACAACACGCCGAAGGACATGCCGATCGAGAAGACGCTGCAGGAGATGGCGGCCAGGGACCCGCGGCTCGAGGTCATGCGTGTCGTCGGCAGCACCTCGAAGGCGCAGAATGTCAACGCGGCGATCAGCTATTGCCGGGGCGAGTTCACCGCGATCTACGACGCCGACCATCAGCCTGACCCGGACAGCTTCAGCCGCGCCTGGAAATGGATCCGCGCCGGCGCCGATGTGGTCCAGGGGCACTGCCTGATCCGCAACGGCGACGCGTCCTGGGTGGCGCGGATGGTGGCGATCGAGTTCGAGCAGATCTACGGCATCGCCCATCCCGGACGGACGCGGCTCCATTCCTTCGGCATCTTCGGCGGCAGCAACGGCTTCTGGCGCACCGAGCTCCTCCGACGCACCCGGATGCGCGGCTTCATGCTGACCGAGGACATCGACTCGGCGCTGCGGGTGGTCGAGGCCGGCGGATGCATCGTCTCGGACCCGCTGCTGGTCTCGCGCGAGCTTTCGCCGACCACCTTCAAGGGCCTGACCAACCAGCGCCTGCGCTGGGCGCAGGGCTGGTACCAGGTCACCAAGATCCGCATGTGGTCGTCGCTGCGTTCGCCCAACCTGACGCTGCGCCAGAAGGTGGGGATGTTCTACCTCCTCGCCTGGCGCGAGACCTTCCCCTGGATCGCCATGCAGATCGTGCCGATCATTGCCTTCTGGGCCTACCAGGCCGGCTCGCTGGCGGCGATCGAATGGTTCGTGCCGATCCTGCTCGTGATCACGCTGTTCGTGCTGGCGACCGGGCCCGGCCAGATCTTCTTCACCTACCGGGTCGCCGATCCGGAGATCAAGCGAAGGCGCAGCTGGTTCTACTTCTACGTCTTCATCTCGGTGCTCATGTATTCGGAGTACAAGAATCTGCTCGCCCGGGTCGCGAACGTGAAGGAATGGATGAAGGAAAAGTCGTGGAAGGTGACGCCGCGCGGATGACCCGGATGCAGTCCCCTTCCCTCCGCGCCGCCCTCGGGCAGGCGCTGATCCGGCTCGGTGCCCGGATCGCCGGCCACCCGGCGCCGGGATCGGAGGCGGCTGCCCCGGATGTTGCGCGCGATGATACGCGCGGGCAGGACGAGCTGATCTCGACGGTCAGCCACGAGCTCCGGGTGCCGCTTGCGGCGATCCGGGGCGCGCTGAGCGTGATGCGCGGCGGTTCGGCGGGCGCCACGCCGCCGGACATCGCGGCGATGCTCGACATGGCCGAGCGCAATGCCGACCGGATGCTGGAGCTTGTCGACGACCTCCTGGATGCCGGGCAGGTAGCGGCGGGCGGGCTCCTGATCCGGCCCCGGCCGGTGGACCTGAACGGGCTGCTCGGCGACATGGTCGAGACCGCCAGGGTGATCGCCGCGCCGAAGGGCGTGACGATCGGGATGGCGGCGGATACTGCGCCCGTGCCGGTCTCCGGCGACCCCCGGCGGCTGGCGCAGGCGATCACCAACCTGCTTTCCAACGCGGTGAAGTTCTCGGAACCCGGCGGAACCGTCACGGTGTCGCTCGAAGCGGCCGGCGGCACGGCGACCGTCACGGTCGCGGACCACGGACCCGGCATCCCCGCGGAGCTTCAGCCGCGCATCTTCGACCGGTTCTGGACCCGGGACGCGGGCGACGGCAGGAACGCCTCGGGTACCGGCCTCGGGCTCGGCATCGCCCGCGCCATCGTCGAAGCGCATTCGGGCAGGATGGGATTCACCAGCGCGCCGGGCGACACCCGGTTCCGGATCGAGCTGCCGCTGTCGCCCTCGCCGGCGGAGCGCGGAACCGCCCCGAACCCGGAGACCGTGGCCGGCACGGCCCGCCAGGAACCCGGAACCGCGCCGCGGCGCATTCTCTGCGTCGACGACGACCCGGACATCCGCGAACTGATCGAGATCGGTCTTTCGGCCGCCGGGGAATTCGAGCTGAAACTCTGCGGATCGGGACGCGAGGCCCTGACAGCCGTCGGCGACTTCGCGCCCGACCTGGTATTGCTCGACGTCGTGATGCCCGACATGGACGGTCCCGAACTGATGCAGGCGCTCGGCCGCCATCCGAATGCGCGCGGCTGCAAGACCATCTTCCTGACCGCCGCGGCGCGGTCGGGCGACCTCCAGCGGCTGGAAGGACTGGGCGCCGACGCCATCATCACCAAACCCTTCGACCCGCTGACGATTGCCGGCCGCATTCGCGCCGCGATCGGGGCCGCCTGACCGGCAAACACCACTGCAGATGAAATCTTCTTCATCTTCGGGACATCGCCGGGACAGCCTCGGTCGGTACCGTTTCCCCTGAGCACAGAGAAGAAGCCCGACGTGACCGGAGGGCCGGGAAGGCAGCCGGCGGATCTTTCCCCGGACTGCCCGCCCGAAAGATCGGGGAGGAAGCGCGGCATGATCGGATACGCCGGCCCTGCCACCGCCGTGCAAGGCTCGCACCGGGCGCCCGACACAGTATCCCCGATCACCGGCGCAGGATTCGTTCAGACGAGCAGCGCACGGCCTTACCCGATGCCCGGATCGCGCTTCGCGCCGATTGACGGCGGCGAAGTGTCCTGTGCCTTCAGGGCACATCCCGGGTCGCGGGTCGCGGAGGTGGTTGAAAGCGAGGTCTCCACCTCACGCTGATGGCGGCGCGACGCGGAGGTCTCCCCCAATCTCCCCGCGTCGCGCCGTCTATCGACACCCGGCCCGGCTTCGGCTAATCCCGGCTCCGTCCCCTGACGGAGCCCTTTTCATGCCCGGTCGCTCGTATCGCTTCACCCATGCCATCGCCCGCGAGCCGGCCGCGAGCGCCGTGGACGGGCTGCGCGCCGTTGATACCGGCGCCCCCGACCTCGCCCGTTTCCGCGCCCACCACGCGGACTATGTGGCGGCACTCTGCGAGGCCGGCGCCGAGGTCACCGTGCTCGGGCCGGTCGAGGAATATCCGGATTCGGTCTTTGTCGAGGACACCGCCCTCTGCCTGCCCGAAGGCGCGGTGGTGCTGCGCCCGGGCGCCCCGTCGCGGCTCGGGGAAGCGGCGGCGATGGCGCCGGCGCTTGGGCGCTTCTACGACGACATGCGCCAACTGGAAGGGCCCGGCTTCATCGAGGGCGGCGACGTGCTGGTGACCGAGCGCGAGATCCTGGTCGGCCGCTCGGCGCGCACCGACGCCGAGGGGATTGCCGAGCTGACCCGCGCCGTCGCCGGCTGGGGCTACCGGGTGCGCGAGCTGTCGACCCCCCAGGGCGTGCTTCACTTCAAGACCGACTGTGCGCTCCTCGACGAGGAGACGATTCTGGCGACGCCGCGTCTCGCCGCCTCGGGCTGCTTCCGCGGCTACCGCGTGGTCCTGACCGGGACTGGCGAGGAGCCGGCGGCGAACGCCGTGCGCTTCAATGACCTGGTCCTGCTGCCCGCGGGCTTCCCGCGCACCGCCGAGGCGCTGGCGCGGGCGGGCTACCGGGTGAAGCCGATTCCCAACAGCGAGGCGGCGAAGCTGGACGGCGGCATGTCCTGCCTTTCGCTTCGGTTCTCGCCTCCTGTCTGAATATTCTGACGGAAGAGCCGGAAACAACTTCCGAAAATCAAACTCGGCTCTCCGCCCCGCCCTCGCCCGCAGCGGGGAACGCCGGCCTGGCGTGGCTTCGGCTCTGCCTGCATCGCCTGGGCACTCACTGTCATTCCCGCGCAGGCGGGAATCCCCGGCCGAATTCGTCAGGTCCCCGCCTGCGCGGGAATGACGCCGGATGAACCGGCGATCCGGTCTGATCGGACGCCGCGCTAGTTCCGCTCCAGCGCGTGCTCGCGCAGATGTTCGAGCTTCACGATCTGCAGCGCGCGGCGGTGGGTCGCCGCGAGCCGCACGCGTGGCGCCATGCCGGCCTCGTAGGCCTCGGCGAAGCGCGCCGCGCAAAGGCACCAGCGGTCACCCGGTTTCAGGCCAGGAAAGCCGAACTCCGGTCGCGGCGTCGAGAGGTCGTTGCCCTTCAGCTTTGAAAAGGCCAGGAATTCCTTGGTCATCACCACGCAGACCGTATGACTGCCCTGGTCCGCTTGCGAGGTGTCACAGCAGCCATTGCGGAAGAAGCCGGTCATCGGCTGCATCGAGCAGGGCTCGAGCTTCTCGCCCAGCACGTTGACCGACGCGTCGATCTCCATCACCCGCATTGCCATCTCCCCAGCGCCTGCGCTCCCGTCCATACTGTCTCGTATATACGGGCTTGGCCCGCCGCGTCGCGGCTCATATATCTTAACGACAGCTCCTCCCGCTGTGGAGGGATAAGTGCAGGAAACTCCAAGAGAGGCAGTCCAATGACCATTACCAGACGGCGCGCCCTTGGCACGCTCTCCGCAGCCGCAGCCGCGGCGGCGCTCCCGGCCCTGCCGGCATTCGCCGCCAGTCGCGAGACCATCGACGCCCGCGTCGGCCTGGCGCTGGAGCAGCTCTACAAGCAGTATCCCGGCACCCGGGATCTCGCCCAGAAGGCCAAGGGCATCCTGATCATGCCGGACGTGGTCAAGGGCGGGCTCATCGTCGGCGGCGCCTATGGCGAGGGTGCGCTGCGTCCGAACGACGGCAGCGGTACCTACCAGTTTTCCGAGGCCTACTACTCGGTCGCCGCCGGCTCGGTCGGGCTCCAGGTCGGCATCCAGTCCACCAGCCACGCGCTGTTCTTCCTGACCGACGCGGCGCTCGACAAGTTCCGCCGGGCCGACGGCTGGAAGATCGGCGCCGACGCCGAGGTCACCTTCCCCGATGCCGGCCTGAATGTCGGGGTCGACAGCGCGTCCTATCAGAAGCCGGTCGTCGGCTTCGTCTTCGGCGAGGACGGGCTTCTGGTCGGGGCCAGCCTCCAGGGCGCGAAGTACTCGAAGATCGACCGCTGACGGCCCGAGCGAGCGGCCGGCGCAGCCTCCGGGCCGCGCCGGCCGGGCTTCACGAAACTGTCACAAACCGCTAAGCAGCGGATATCGGGCCGGTTCAGCGCCCGCTCTGGAGTCGCTGCTTGGACCTCGTCGTCTTCATCGCCGTGCTCGGCGCCGCCCTCATGCACGCGGCGTGGAATGCCATCGTCAAGGTCGGGCTCGACCGGTTCTCCTCGATCGTGCTGATGTCGCTGGCGCAGGGCGGCATCGCCGCCTGCCTGCTTCCCCTGTTCCCGCTGCCGGCGGCCGAGGCCTGGCCCTGGGTGCTCGGCTCGGCCGTGCTCCATATCGGCTACAAGCTGTTCCTGATCCGCGCCTACGAGCATGGCGACCTCAGCCAGGTCTACCCGCTGGCCCGCGGCACCGCGCCGCTGATCGTGGCGCTGGTCGGCGCCGCCTTCCTGGGCGAGAGCATGACCGGCGGCAAATGGTTCGCGGTGCTGGCGATCGGCCTCGGCGTGATCCTGATGTCGCGCAACGGCGCCGGGCTCGACAAGCTGTCGTCCAAGGCGCTCGGCTACGCCCTCTGCACCGCCGGCTTCACCGCCGCCTATACCCTCGTCGACGGAGTCGGCGCCCGCATCGCCGCGACCGCGTCGGGCTATACGCTGTGGATGTTCTCGATCGACGCCTGCGGCATGGCGACCGCGGCGGTGGTGATGCGCGGGCGCGGCGCGCTGCCGAAACTGCTGCCCGCATGGCGCAGCGGCGTGCTCGCCGGCGCCCTGTCGCTCGGCGCCTACTGGATCGCGATCTGGGCGTTCACCCTGGCGCCGCTGGCGCTGGTGGCGGCGCTGCGCGAGACCAGCGTCATGTTCGCCATGCTGATCGGCGTCCTGCTGCTCGGCGAGCGCGCCAATGGCTGGCGCTGGGCCTCGGTCGGCCTGATCCTGGCGGGCGTCGTGCTGATGCGGCTCTGAGCGCTCAGCCGCCGAGCTTCGGCCCGCTTGTGCCGGCAAGGTATTTCGGCAGGTGATCGCCAAGCACGACCCAGGGCACCTTCTCGCCTGCGAAGACGTGGAATGCCGGCTCGATCCCCGAGGAATCCTCCAGCGCCGCGAGATAGAAATGGATCTCGTCCGGGAACTTTTCCGCATCGTAGGCCACCGGCGCGCCGCAGTTCGGGCAGAACAAGCGCCGCACGCCCGGCGAGGATTCATAAGCCGCGGGCTCGATGCCAGTGAAGCGCCAGGTCCCGTTCGGCACACCGACGAATGTCGTGAAGGGCGCCGAGCAGTTCCGCCGGCAGCTCTCGCAGTGGCAGTGTCCGACCCAGTTCTCGGGGCCGTCATACTCATACGTGACCGCGCCGCAGAGACAGCGGCCCTTGCGTGTCGTCATGGCGTCGTCCTCCCGTCCTCAGCCCGGGTCCGGATCAGGCCCGCGCCAGGCGTCTCGGGAGCGGGCTCCGCCTCCCGCCCGGCGGACCCCTCATCTTCCTCGTGCTCCTGCCGGGTCCACATCTCGGCATACTGCCCGCCCCGCGCCAGCAGGGCGGCGTGGGTGCCGCGCTCGACCACCCTGCCCTGGTCCAGCACCACGATCTCGTCGGCATCGACCACTGTCGACAGCCGGTGGGCGATCATCAGCACGGTGCGGTTCTCGCCAAGCCGCCTGAGTTCGCTCTGGATCTCGCGCTCGGTGCCGGTATCCAGCGCCGAGGTCGCCTCGTCCAGGATCAGGATCGGCGGGTCCTTCAGGATCGTCCGCGCGATCGCCACCCGCTGCTTCTCGCCGCCCGAGAGCTTCAGCCCCCGCTCGCCCACCATGGTCTCGTAGCCCTGCGGCAGCGCGGCGATGAAATCATGGATCCGCGCCGCCTTCGCCGCCGCCACAACCTCGTCCTGGGTGGCGCCCTCGCGGCCATAGGCGATGTTGTAGCCGATGGTGTCGTTGAACAGCACCGTGTCCTGGGGCACCACGCCGATGGCGTGCCGCAGCGAGGCCTGGGTGACCCCGGCGATGTCCTGGCCGTCGATCTCGATCGTCCCGCCGGTGACGTCGTAGAGCCGGAAGACCAGGCGGAAGATGGTGGACTTGCCCGCACCCGACGGCCCCACCACCGCAAGGCTGCGCCCGCCCGGCACGGTGAACGAGATGTCCCGCAGGATCGGCCGGTCCGGCGCGTAGTCGAAATCGACCGCACGGAAGGCGACCGTTCCCTCGCGAACCTTCAGATCGGGGGCCCCCGGCCTGTCCACCACGTCCGGCGCCACGTCCAGCAGGGCGTACATCTCGCGCATGTCGATCAGCGACTGGCGGATCTCGCGGTAGACCGTGCCGAGGAAGTTGAGCGGCAGCGTGATCTGGATGACATAGGCGTTGACCATGACGAAGGAGCCGACCGTCATCGTGCCCGCCTGCACCGCCAGCGCGGTCATCGCCATCACCGCGGCCAGCCCGACGGCGATGATCAGCGCCTGCCCGGCATTGAGGTAGCCGAGCGAGACCGAGGTCTTGACCGCGGCGTCCTGATAGCCGCGCATCGCCTGGTCATAACGCTTCGCCTCGCGGTCCTCGGCGCCGAAATACTTGACGGTCTCGTAGTTCAGCAGGCTGTCGACCGCCTTCTGGTGCGCCTCCTGGTCCTCCTTGTTCATACGGATGCGGATCTTCACGCGCCACTCGGTGAGCGCGAAGGTGAAGGCCGTGTAGGCGACGATCATCCCCATCAGCACGGCCGCGTACCAGACGCCGAACTCGACCCAGAAGATCACGGTGACGATCAGCAGCTCGATGAACAGCGGCACGATGTTGAAGAACAGGAAGCGCAGCAGGAAGTCGATCGCCTTGATGCCGCGGTCGACGACCCGGCTGAGCTCGCCCGTGCGCCGCCCCAGGTGATAGGCCAGCGACAGCCGGTGCACATGACCGAAGGTCCGCAGCGCGAGCTTTCTCAGCGCGTGCTGCCCGACCTTGGCGAAGACGATGTCCCGGAGCTGCTGCAACACGGTGCCCAGCAGCCGCACCATGCCATAGGCGATCACCAGCGTCACCGGCGCGGCAATCGCCATTGCGGCCGTTCCGGGCGTCAGGGCATCGACCGCAGCCCGGTAGAAGAAGGGCGTCACGATGGTCGCGCCCTTGGCCAGCACCAGCAGGGCCATCGACAGCGCGACGCGCAGCCTCAGATCGGCCCTGCCGTGGGGCCAGAGATCGGGCATGACGCGCACCAGCGTGCCGAGATCGGGCGCGCCGCCGGTGGACGTACGCCGGCGGATGCCGCGCATCGGTCGCCTCCGCTGAGGTTTTCCTACTGGCTGTCGACCAGTTCCGGAATCGTGAAGACCTGCCCCGGATATATGAGGTCCGGATCGCGGATCAATTCCGAATTCGCTCCGAAGATCACGCTGTAGCGCCAGCCCCGGCCATAATACTGCTCGGCGAATTTCCAGAGGTAGTCGCCCTTCTGGACCACGATCTTGCGCTCCTTCACCTCCTGGGGATTGGCGAGCGGCGTGTATTCGAACGGGGTTTCCAGCCGGCTCAGCACCTTGCCCTGGGCGTCGACCTCGTCGAAGCGCAGCAGCGCGACCTTCCTCAGATCGGCGGCGGCGAGTTGCACCGTCCACCCGCCCTGCGGGTCGCAGCGCGTCTCGGCCCGGAACACGGCGTTGGCATAGACCCGGACCACCGAGCCCGGGCGGCCGCGGCCGGAGGCGATCATGTCCCCGTCCTGGGTGTAGGTGATGCGGTCGAGCAGCAGCCCCGCCGTGGCGTCGCCCGCCGCCGGCTGCAGCAGGGTCACGTCGTCGGCGCCCGGGCTGACCAGCACCGGCGATTTCTCCGCATCGAGCTGCGGCAGGATAAGCACCGGAGTGCTGGTCAGGTCGCGGGCGGTTGGCTCGGTCGCCGCGGCAAGCTTGGCGGCCTCGGCCTTCAGCTCCGCTTCGGCGGCGAGCCGGTCGGCCTCGGCCTTGGCGGCCGCCGCGGTTGCGAGGCGCTCGGCCTCAGCCTTGGCCGCGGCCTCGACGGCGAGGCGGTCGGCCTCCGCCCTGGCGGCGGCCTCGGCGGCGATCTTCTCCGCCTCCGCCTTCGCGGCGACTTCCGCCGCCAGCCGGTCGGCCTCGGCCCTGGCGGCCAGGTCGGCGGCGAGCTTGGCGGCGGCGTCGGCCTCAGCCGTTTCGGCGGCGGCTTTCTCGGCTGCGGCCTTCGCCGCCTCCTCGGCGGCCGGGCGTTCGGCTTCGGTGGCCGACGCGGCCCTGGCGGCGGCCTGATCGGCCTCGGCCCGCGCGGCGGCGCCCTCGGCGGCCTGCTCGGCGGCGGCCTTGGCGGCGGTCTCGGCGGCCTGTAGGCCGGCCTCGGCCTGCTTCAATGCCTCGGCGGCGCCGACGCTGGCGGCGGCGCTCGCCTGCTCCGCGACCTTCGCCGCCGCGTCCGCCGCCTGCCTGTCGGCTTCGGCCTTGACGGCGGCTTCCGTGGCGGCCTCCCCCGCTTCGGCGGTGGCCACGGCCGTCGCCGTCGCGTCGGCGGCCTCCTTCTGGGCCTCGGCCTGCGCCTCGATCGCGGCGGCGATGACCGGGTTCTGCGTGACACCCGGCCCGAGCGCGAGCGTGCCGAGGTCGGCGCCGGTTTCATGCACCCGCAACACCAGCTCGCGCGACTCCGCCGATGGCGGGATCTCGAGCACGGCGCTGAAGGAGCCAAGCCCGTCGGCGACCTCGGTGCCGATCACCACGCCGTCGAGCAGGATCTCGACCTTCTGGCCCGGATCGGCCTGGCCCGCGATCACCGTCTGTCCGTCGGGCGATACCCGGACCACGTCGAACTGCGGCGGCTGCGGCTCCGGGGCGACAGCCGGTTCGGGCTCGGTCTTGGGCTCGACACTGGGCTCGGGTTCGGGCGCCTTGGCGACCTCGGTCTGTGCCTCGCCGGATGGCGCCGCCGGCTCGGTCGCGGCCTTCTCCGCCGGCGCAGGCGGGGCCGTTTCCGGCCCCGGTCCGCTCCGGGTTCCGATCCAGATCAGCAGTCCCGCCGCCGCGGCGAGGCCGAGCCCCAGCACCCGCTTGGCCGATTTACGCATACCTTCAAAGCCTTCCGCGTCCGCACGTTAACCGCGCACCCTATTGTACGAATGGTCCGTCGTGTAAACAATCCTTCACGATTCTGGGGAGGGAAGCTGCAAATGCGGCCGGGAAAGCGTTCGATCTGCATCTATTGCGGCTCGCGCTCGGGCCGCCGGCCGGCCTATATGCGCGAGGCCGGCGCGGTCGGCACCGCGCTCGCCGCGGCGGGCTACGACCTGATCTACGGTGCCGGCGATCTCGGGCTGATGGGCGAGACCGCGAGGGCCGCCCAGGCCGCGGGCGCGCGGGTCACCGGGTTCATCCCGAAGCACATCTTCGACCTCGAGGTCGGCAAGCAGGACATCCACTCGCTGATCGTCACCGAGACCATGCACGAGCGCAAGAAGCTGATGCTGGTCAACGCCGACGCGGTGGTGTCCCTGCCGGGCGGGCCCGGCACGCTCGACGAGCTGATCGAGGTGCTGACCTGGCGCCATCTCGGCCTGCACGACAAGCCGGTGCTGCTGCTGAACACCGGCGACTACTGGGGGCCGCTGCTGGCGCTCTTCGGCCACATGGAGGCCGAGGGCTTCGTCAGCCAGAAGTTCCGCAGCTATCTGACGGTGGTCGACACGGTCGACGGCCTGATCGAGGGCCTGCGCCGCGCCCTGCCCTGACCGGCGCCCGGATGCGCGGGGCCACAGGCGCCGCGAGCCCGGCGGCAGCTTGGCTCGGTCGGGTTGCTTGGCGTCGTGACGGACGGCGGCGGGAGCGCGGACGGAGCTGCCGTTCTCGGCAAAATCGCAAATGGCCGCTTCACTCGGAGAGATACTACGCTGTACCGATTCTGCCCACGCGATGTTCCAAAGGCCGCTTTGAGACGTCCGACAAGCCGCTGAGGCCCAGCCAATCACGTGATTTTCTGACGATCCCGGCCTGGCCAGTGATCTCTAGGGCACCCTCGCTCATAGCTTCATCGAGATCGCACCATCCCATCCAAACACGGGTCATTGTGCGCAAATCTGTCTCGACGAATGCATCAACCTCACGCCCGGGATCGACATAACACAGGTCGACATCGTTTTCCTCGAAGACGAGCCAATGATCTGTCAAACCCTCTGGCGCGTCCGAAAAGATGAATTGCACGGTGAACGGGTCAGGCAGGAAGCTTGCGGGTCTGACATTCCGACGCATGTCCCACATCAGAAACCGGACGTCGACGTTCTTGAGGGACGGCTCTTCGTCGATCCATTCCTGTCCCCAGATCGCCATCGCGCGAACCACGCTCGACAAGGCTTTGCCTGCCTCTGTAAGCCTGTAGTCGCCTGACTTCCCCCGCGTCCCCGCGCGGTGTTGGACGAGGCCGCATTCTTCTAGGTCGCGCAGCCGTCGCGCAAGCAACGATCGGGATGCAAGCGGTAGGCCACGTGCGATATCGTTGAAGCTGGTCGACCCGTCGAGAAGCTCGCGGATCACAAGCATGGTCCATTTGTTGCCGAGCATCTCGCTGGCCATCGCAAGCGGACAATACTGACCGTAGCCTTTTTCAGAACTCATCTACATCACCTCCGTCTCTGCCTTGATATGCGCGACGCGGTTCGCGAACCAGTCCAATCGGTGGACTGGTTTCGCGCCTCGCAGACCTGCACCGTCATCAGCGAAACGCCGCAGAACCACGGAGGAACAGATGGGTACGGAATTTCAAACGCTGAATGGGCAACGTCAGAGCATTGGCGACGAGGAGATCAACGGTCTCGAAACGGAAATGAGGGGTCGGCTCCTCAGCAAGGATCACCCCGACTACGACAGCGCTCGGCGCATATGGAACGGAATGATCGACAAGCGGCCTGCCCTGATCGCAGAGTGCACAGGCACTGCGGATATTATTGCCGCCGTCCGGTTCGCCGCGGAGCATGGCGTACTCACATCGGTGCGCGGTGGCGGACATAATATCGCCGGGAGCGCGGTATGTGATGACGGGCTCATGATCGACCTGTCGCGCATGCGGGCCGTCCGCGTCGATCCCGAGTCGCGACGGGCATTCGTCCAGCCTGGAGCGTTGCTGGGTGACGTCGATCACGAAACCCAGGCCTTCGGTCTGGCCGTGCCGACCGGGATCAATTCGACCACCGGCATTGCCGGACTGGCTTTGGGCGGAGGGTACGGATGGCTTTCGCGCAAATACGGTCACACTGTCGACAACATCGTGTCCGTGCGGATCGTCACAGCCGACGGCGTCCTGAAACAAGCATCCGCAGATGAAAATCCCGAGCTGTTTTGGGCAATCCGCGGTGGCAGCGGCAATTTCGGTATTGTAACGGAGTTCGAATTCGCGCTGCATCCAGTTGAGACATCGATGATGACGGGTCCGGTAGTTCATACGCTGGAGGATGCAGCGTCCGCCTTGAAAGCGTATCGCGACGTCGCAGCCAAATTGCCTGACGAAGCGACCTGCTGGTTCGTGCTTCGCAAGGCACCGCCGCTTCCGTTTCTCGCGCCCGAGCATCACGGCAAGACTGTCTTGTTGATGCCCATGGCATTTGCCGGACCTCTGAAGGAGAGCGAGGCGGCTTTGGCCCCGCTGAGGTCCATCGGAAATCCAATCGCCGATGGCGTATCACCGCATCCCTACACGGGGTGGCAATCGGCCTTCGATCCCCTGCTTACTGAGGGCGCCAGAAACTATTGGAAGTCGCATGACTTCTCGGAATTGTCTGATGACGTGATCGACCTGATGGTTGACGCAGCGAGCGACCTGCCGACCGACGAGTGCGAGATTTTCGTCGCGCAGCTGGGTGGGGCAGCTGGTCGTGTGGCTGAAGACACGATGGCTTACGCGCACCGAAAAACGCGCTATGCGATGAACATTCACGCACGGTGGACTGATGAAAGTCAAGATGCGGCCTGCAAGGAGTGGGCGCGCGCGTTGTTCGACAAAGCCTCACCGCTCGCTGAAGGCAGTGTCTATATCAATTTTGTTCCTGAAGCCGGAGAAGAACGGAGCAAAGGCGCGTTCGGCGCCAATCAGGCGCGGCTTGAGAGCATCAAGGCAAAGGTCGATCCTGCCAATCTGTTCCGCGCCAATGTCATGATCCAGCCTGATCCGTGAATTTTGCAGCTAGAAGGTATCGAACCTGAGGGGGGGTGCGCCCAGCACTTGTGCCGACCGCGCGCCCCTTGTCAGTAATGAGAAGCAGTCATCGCGCAAGCCGCAGCATTTGAGAGTTTGGGCTCATAGCAGCCATTCATACCCAAAGCGCGGCGCACCGGAGCGACGGGAAACAGTCGAGCACCCCAAAAACGAAAGCCCCGGGCGTCGCCGCCCGGGGCCTGCATCGGAGCCGCCAGGAGTGCGGCGGCCCGGCGGCTCAGCCGCCGGCCTTGGCCAGCCGCTCGGCCACGTTCTCCCAGTTCACCAGCTTGGCGAGGAAGTTCTCGATATAGGCCGGGCGCTTGTTGCGGAAGTCGATGTAGTAGGAATGCTCCCACACGTCGCAGCCCAGAAGCGCGGTCTGGCCGAAGCAGAGCGGGTTCACGCCGTTCGGCGTCTTGGTGACCTTGAGCGCGTCGCCCTCCTTCACCAGCCAGCACCAGCCCGAGCCGAACTGGCCGACGCCGGCGGCGACGAAATCGGCCTTGAACTTGTCGACCGAGCCGAAGGCGCCGGCGATCCGCTTCTCCAGCGCGCCCGGCATCGAGCGGCCCTTCGGCCCCATCATCTGCCAGAACTGGTTGTGGTTCCAGTGCTGCGAGGCGTTGTTGAACAACCCCGCCTTGTCGGCGCTGTTGTAGGTGGCGACGACGATCTCCTCCAGGCTCTTGCCCTCGAGGCCCGAGCCGGCCAGCAGCTTGTTGCCGTTGTCCACATAGGCCTTGTGGTGCAGGTCGTGGTGGTACTTCAGCGTCTCTTCCGACATGCCTCCGTCCGCGAGCGCGTTGTGGGCATAGGGAAGGTCGGGAAGTTCGAAAGCCATGGGTCGTTTCCCCTTGTTGATGTGGAGTCAGGTGCCACGGGGCGGGCGCCCCTCGTGCGGCAATATAGATGGAATGCCGGAAGGCGAAAGGGGCTTTCCGGCTGCCTCACACCGCCAGCAGCACGGCGGCGACCCTCCGGTCCTCGGCCAGCAGCACGTTGTAGGTCCGGCAGGCCGAGGCGGTCGGCATGATCTCGACCCCGATCCCGGCCCCCTCCAGCGCCGCCCGCAGGGCGCGGTCGAGCGGCGCGATCTCGGCCCCCTGCCCGACCAGCACCACGTCGATGCCGCCGGCTTCGGCCAGCACCGCGGCGAATATCTCGGGGCGGAGCGGACCGTCGAAGCCCCGCATTCCGTCCGGCGTCAGCACCAGCGAGCCCGCATGCCAGACGCCGTCTATCCGGAACCCGCCGGGCCCGTAACCGTCGACCGGCCGCCGGCCGGTCAGCGCAATCTCGGTGATCCGCATGCGGGACCGCCTCCCCGCCTGACGGCGGCGCTCACACCTGGGCGCCGCCGAACTGCACGCCCGGCTTCTGGTCGTCCTCGGCCGTCCAGTCGCGCTTGACGTTGAACCACATCAGCAGCGGCGCGGCGACGAAGATCGACGAGTAGGTGCCGACCAGGATGCCCCAGATCATCGCGAAGGTGAAACCCTTGATCACCTCCGGCCCCAGCGCGAACATGGCGATCAGCGCCACCAGCGTGGTGGTCGAGGTCATCAGGGTCCGGCTCAGCGTTTCGTTGACCGAGAGGTTCAACAGCTCGATCAGCGGCATCTTCTTGTATTTTCGCAGGTTCTCGCGCACCCGGTCATAGACCACGACGGTGTCGTTCAGCGAGTAGCCGACGATGGTCAGGATCGCCGCCACGATCGAGAGGTTGAACTCGATCCCGAAGATCGCGAACACCCCCATGGTCAGCGCCACGTCGTGGATCAGCGACAGCACCGCGCCGACGCCGAACTGCCACTCGAACCTGAGCCAGATGTAGAACGAGATCGCCGCGATCGCCAGCACCACCGCCAGCACGCCGGCCTGCAGAAGCTCGCCCGAGACCTTCGGCCCCACCACCTCGACCCGCTGGACCTCGGTTCCCGGAATGGCGGCAATCAGCGTCTGGCTGATCCGCTCGGCGACCGCGGTCTGGTCCTCGCCCGAGGCGGCCTGCTCCTCGACCCGGATCAGCACGTCGTTCGCGTCGCCATAGCTCTGCACCGCCACGTCGCCGAGGTTCATTCCGGTGACGACGCCGCGGATCTGGCCCAGATCCGCGGCCTGTTGGGTCTGGATCTGCACCATCGTGCCGCCGCGGAAATCGATGCCGAAGTTCAGCCCCAGCACCGCGACCAGGATGGCAGAGGCGACGATCGCCGCCGCCGAGGCGATGGCGAACGGCCGGCGCCAGTTCAGGAACGGGATGTTGGTCACGTCCGGCACCATGCGCAGCAGGCTGATGTTCAGGGTTTTCGGGCGGACGAAGTTGACATAGAGGGTTATGATCAGCCGGGTCACCATGATCGCGGTGAACACCGAGGTGACGATGCCGACCATCAGCGTCACCGCGAAGCCGCGCACTGGCCCGGCGCCCATGCCGAACAGGATCACCGCGGCGATCAGCGTGGTGATGTTGGCGTCGACGATCGCGCTGTAGGCATTGTCATAGCCGCGCTCGATCGCCCGGCTGATGCCCTTCGAGGCCTTCAGCTCCTCCTTTATGCGCTCGAAGATCAGCACGTTGGCGTCGACCGCCATGCCGATGGTCAGCGCGATGCCGGCGATGCCGGGCAGAGTCAGCGTGGCACCGATCACCGAGAGCGCGCCGAAGATCAGCGCCATGTTCAGCAAGAGCGCGATGTTCGCGAAGACGCCGAACAGGCCATAGGCGGCGGCCATGTAGAGGATGACGGCCGCAAAGGCCACCAGGGTCGCGACCTCGCCCTTGGACACCGAGTTGGCGCCGAGGTCGGGGCCGACCGTGCTCTGCTGGAGGACCTTGATCGAGGCCGGCAGGGCGCCGGCGCGGAGCAGGATCGAAAGCTCGGTCGCGCTCTCGACGGTGAAGTTGCCCTCGATATAGCCCGAGCCGCCGAGGATCGGCGAGTTGATCCGCGGCGCCGAGATCACCTCGTTGTCGAGCACGATGGCGAAAAGCTGGCCCACATTCTCGGCCGTGTACTTGCCGAAGATGCGCGCGCCCGACGTGTCGAAGCGGAAGTTCACCACCGGCGTGCCGTTCTGCGGGTGGAATCCCATCTGGCTGTCGACCAGGTTCTCGCCGGTCAGCACCGGCTGGCGCTCGAGCAGGTAGCGCGTGCCATCTTCCCGGTCCGGCAGCATCAACTCGCCCGGCCCGGGATTTGCGGCCTCGGCGCCGAAGCCCTTGACCTTGTGGAAGGTCAGCTTCGCGGTCTTGCCGATCAGGCTCTTCAGTTCCTCGGCCGAGCCGATGCCCGGCACCTGCACCAGGATGCGGTCGGTACCCTCGCGCTGGATCGTCGGCTCGCGGGTGCCGGCCTCGTCGATGCGCCGGCGCACGATCTCGAGCGACTGCGCGACCGTCCGGTCGGCGATCGCCGCCACCGCCGGCTCGGTGAGCGTGAGGCGGTAGGTCTGGTCGCCCGCATCCGTGACCTCGAGGTCGACCCCCGCGGCGCCGCCGCCCATGCCGAAGCCGCCGCCGAGGAAGCCGCCCACCGGCTGCGCCAGCCCGCGCAGGATCTCGCCCGCCTTGGCGACATCCTCCGGATTGGTGATCCGGACCGAGACGTGGTCCTCGGCCGCCCGGAGATCGGTGAACCGGCGCACCCCGCCATCGCTCAGCGCGCTGCGCACATCGCCGCGCAGCGTCTCCATCCGTTCCGCGACCACCTCGCCGACCTGCACCTCGATCAGCAGATGCGCGCCTCCGCGCAGGTCGAGGCCCAGATTCACCACCTCCGCCGGCAGCCAGGACGGCCAGCTCGCGGCCTCGGCGCTCAGCTCGTCGGGAACCGGCGCGCCGTCCCGCACCAGGCGCTCGATCTCGCCCCGCGCGCGCGCCGCGGTGTCGGCCTGGTCGTAGAACAGGTTCGGCATCGAGAAGACGATGCCGGTCAGGCAGATGCCGATGACCAGCAGGCGTTTCCAGAGGGGGAATTGGAGCATTGCGCTGCCTTCGGTTCGCAGTCACGGGCCCCGGAACGAATTCCGGCCCGGCGGGCCGCGCGTACTAGCTGTTGGCGGCGGGCTCGGTCTTCGACAGCACCGCCGAGATGGTGGATTTGACGACCCGCACCTTCACGTCCTTGGCGATCTCGAGCTCGACCTCGTTGTCGCCCTCGGCGCCGACCTTGGTCACCTTGGCCATCATGCCGCCCGCGGTGATCACCTGGTCGCCCCGGCGCAGGTTCTGCACCATGCTCGCGTGCTCCTTCGCCTTCTTCTGCTGCGGACGGATCAGCAGGAAGTAGAAGATCACGAAGATCAGGATCAGCGGGAACATCGACAGCAGGAAGCTCTGCTCCCCCCCGGCGGCTCCGGCGGCCTGGGCATAGGCGGGTGTGGCGAACATGCTGGGTCCTTCTCTCAGTGGCGCGGCATGGCGAAACCTCCGGTCGGCCCGGATCAGGGGCATATAACGGCTGGCCTTGGGAGAGGCAAGGAGGGGCGGGCGAGCCGCGCCCTCCCGCATCGCGCGCCCCGGGTCTCGACACGGAACCCCGACGGGCGGCGGGCGGCGCCACGGGGCGCCGGATCGGGTCCGGGGCACTTGGCCGGGATCGGTCTCCGTTCTGGAAAACCCCGCCCGGTTGGTGCATAACCGCGCCGATTCCACCGTGGAGCGCCAGAAATGCACGACATCCGCCTGATCCGCGAGAACCCGGCCGCCTTCGACGCCATGCTGGCGCGGCGTGGGCTCTCGCCGATGTCGGCGGACATTCTGGCCATCGACGAGGCGCGGCGCGGCCGGATCACCGCCTCCGAGGCCGCCCAGGCCGAGCGCAACGCCGCCTCGAAGGAGGTCGGCCAGGCCAAGGCCCGCGGCGACGAGGCCGGGTTCGAGCGGCTCCGCACGCTGATGGCCGCCAAGAAGGACGAGATCGCCCGGCTCGAGGCCGAGGCGGCGGACCAGGACAAGCGCCTCGCCGACCTCCTCCTGACCATCCCCAACGCCCCCCTCGACAGCGTGCCCGAGGGCCGCGACGAGCGCGACAATGTCGAGCTCCGCCGCTGGGGCACGCCGCGCGCGTTCGACTTCGCGCCGAAGGAGCACTACGAGCTCGGCGAGGCGATGGACGCGATGGACTTCGAGGCCGCCGCCAAGCTGTCCGGCGCCCGCTTCACGACGCTGAGCGGCCCCCTCGCCCGGCTGCACCGGGCGCTGGCGCAGTTCATGCTCGACACCCACATTACCCATAACGGGCTGACCGAGGTCTGGACCCCGGTTCTGGTCAAGGACGAGGCGCTGATCGGCACCGGCAACCTGCCGAAATTCGCCGACGACCTCTACCGCACCGAGAACGGCTGGTGGCTGATCCCGACCGCCGAGGTGACGCTGTCGAACCTCACCGCCGGCGAGATCGTCGACGAGGCCACCCTGCCGCGCCGCTACACCGCCTGGACCCAGTGCTTCCGCGCCGAGGCCGGCGCCGCCGGCAAGGACACCCGCGGCATGCTGCGCCAGCACCAGTTCGAGAAGGTCGAGATGGTCTCGCTGACCCGGCCCGAGGATTCGGAGGCCGAGCACCAGCGCATGACCCGCTGCGCCGAGGACATCCTCGAGCGGCTGGGCCTGCCCTACCGCACGGTCGTGCTCTGCACCGGCGACATGGGCTTCGGCGCCCGGCGCACCCATGACATCGAGGTCTGGCTGCCGGGCCAGGACGCCTATCGCGAGATCAGCTCCTGCTCGGTCTGCGGCGACTTCCAGGCAAGGCGGATGAACGCCCGCTTCCGCCGCGCCGGCGAGAAGCGGCCCGAGTTCCTGCACACGCTCAACGGCTCGGGCCTCGCGGTCGGGCGCTGCCTGATCGCGGTGATGGAGAACTTCCAGGAAGCCGACGGCGCGATCACCGTCCCGGAAGCGCTGCGCGGCTACATGGGATCGGCGTCGAGGATCAATGCGGATGGAACGCTCGGCTGACGGGCTGACGGAGGCAAGGATCGCCCGCGACCTGCGGGCGCTGGGCGTCGAGCCCGGCGGCACGCTGATGGTGCATTCCTCGCTCTCGGCGCTCGGCATGGTCGCCGGCGGGGCCGCGACGGTGATCCGGGCGCTGCTCGCGGCGCTGAGGCCGGAGGGCACGCTCGTCGTGCCGGCCTTTCGCGACGGCCCTCACCTGCCAGGTATGCACCGGACCGCCCCCCCGGAGCTGGAGCGCACGGCCGCGCGCCTGCCCGCCTTCGACCCGCGGGCGACGCCGACGAATCTCGGCGCCATCCCCGAGGCGTTCCGGGACTGGCCGGGCGTCATCCGGAGCCGCCACCCGCTGGTCTCGGTCTGCTGCCTCGGTCCCCGGGCGGCGGAGATTGCCGAGCCGCATCCGCTTGCCTGGGGCACCGGCCCCGGATCGCCCTTCGAGCGCCTCCACGGGATCGACGCGCAGATCCTGCTCCTCGGCGTCGGGTTCAACCGGCTGAGCCTGCTACACCACGCCGAGACGCTGGTGCCGGGCGGGCGGCGCAAGACCCGCGTGCTGAAGACGTCCAGAGGCATCGAGCTCGTGCCCGATGCGGGCAACGACCTCGACACCCATTTTCCGCTCATCGGGGCGGAGTACCTCGCCACCGGCGCCGCGGCACAGGGCCGGATCGGAGCGGCTCCATGCATCCTCCTGCGCGCCCGGCCTGTTGTCGCATTCGCGCGCGCCTATCTCGGACGAATTTTTCCGGCGGCGGAGGCGGTCCGATGACCGGCTCCGGCAAGGGCGACCACCGGGCGGCGCTGGCCGCCATCGGCACCGAGCGCCTGATGGCCCTGACCGCGCTCAGCGACGGTCCGGGGCTGGTGCGGCTCGCGAGCCATCTTGGGCTGCTGGTGCTGACCGGCAGCCTCGTCCTCGCGCTCGACGGCTGGCTGCGGCTGCCCTTCCAGGCGCTGCACGGCGTGGTGCTGGTGTTCCTGTTCTCGGCCGCGCACGAGTGCATCCACCGCACCGCCTTCCGCACCCTGCGGCTGAACGATGCGGTGGCCTGGCTCGCGGGCCTGCCGATCCTGCTGCCGCCGCACGCGTTCCGGTTCTTCCACTTCGCCCACCACCGCTACACCCAGGATCCCGAGCGCGACCCCGAGCTGGCCACTCCGAAGCCGCAGACCGAGCTCGAATATCTCTGGCATCTCACCGGGTTTCCCTACTGGGCCGCGCAGGTCCGGGCGCTGATGCGCGCGGCGCTGGGCCAGTCCCTGCCCGGCTACGTCCCGCCGAGCGGCGAGGAGAAGGTCTGGGCCGAGGCGCGATACTATCTCGCGGTCTACGCCTTCGTGGCCGTCCTCACCCTCGCCAGCGGCTCGGGGCTGGCGTTCTCGCTCTGGATCGTGCCGGTGCTCCTCGGACAGCCGGTGCTGCGGGCCTTCCTGATGGCCGAGCACACCGCCTGCCCGCTGGTGCCCGACATGCTGGCAAGCACGCGCACGACCTTCTGTCACCGCGCCGTCCGCTGGCTCGCCTGGGAGATGCCCTGGCACACCGCCCACCACACCGCGCCGACCGTGCCCTTCCACCAGCTCGAGGCGCTGAGCGGCGAGCTTCGCGCGTCGCTGAAGAGCACCGCCGACGGATATCCCGACGCGCACCGCCAGATTCTCCGCGCGATCGAAGCGCACCGCTAGACGGGGCGGGGTCATCCCCCTACAACGCCACCCAGTGGCGAAGGGTTGGGGACGGCGAGGGAACCAGGCGGATGCGCATCCTGATCACCAATGACGACGGCATCACCGCGCCCGGCCTGAAGCTGGCCGAGCAGATCGGGGCCGACCTCGCCGGGCCGGACGGCGAGGTCTGGGTTGTCGCGCCGGACTTCGAGCGCTCGGGCGTCTCGCACGCGATCTCCTATACCGTGCCGATGCGGATGACCCAGCTCGACGAGCGGCGCTACACGGTCGACGGCTACCCCGCCGACTGCGTGCTGGTGGGGCTGCACGTGATCCTGAAGGAGAACCCGCCCGACCTGATCCTGTCGGGGGTCAACCGCGGCCACAACGTGGCCGAGGACGTGGTCTATTCCGGCACCGCCGGCGCGGCGATGGAGGGCGGGCTGAACGGTGTGCGCTCGATCGCCCTCAGCCAGTTCTACGGCTCCGGGCCGGACCGGCCCGACGATCTGTGGGAGCCGGCGCGCGACTGGGGTCTGAAGGCGGTGCGGGCGGTGATGGACATGCCCTTCGCCGACCACAGCTTCTACAGCGTCAACTTTCCCGCCCTGCGCCGCGACGAGATCCGCGGCCTGAAGGTCTGCCCGCAAGGCATCCGCGCCGACGCCACCTTCGAGATCGTGCCCTACCGGGCGCCGAACGGCCGCGACTTCCTGTTCACCCGCCACAACACCGCCAACCTCTCGGCGCCCGAGGGCACCGACGCCCGGCTCTGCCTCGAGGGCTGGGTCACGATCACCCCGCTCAGGCCGCAGCTCACTGCCGAGGATCTGCTCGACGGCGCGCGCGCCGCTCTCGGATGACAGCGGGCCGGGATATGTCTAAGCTCGCGCCGGACGATCCCGTGGGGAACAGCGAGATGCAGCCTGACAGCCATGACGAGAAGCTGATGCAGCTCATGCTCAGCCTCCGCCAGGCCGGCATCACCAACCGCCGCGTGCTCGAGGCGATCGAGAAGACCCCCCGCGAGCTGTTTGTCGAGCGCGCCTTCCGCGACCGCGCCTTCGAGGACCGCCCGCTGCCGATCGCCTGCGGCCAGACCATCTCGCAGCCGGCCGTCGTGGCGATGATGATGCAGGCGCTCGACGTGACGCCACGCTGCAAGGTGCTCGAGGTCGGGGCAGGCTCCGGATACGTCTGCGCCATCCTCTCCCGGCTCGCCCGCCGGGTCTACGGGATCGAGCGCCACAAGCCGCTGGCGCTGGAGGCGCGCGAGCGGATGGCGCGGCTGGGAATCTCGAACGTCACCATCCGCGCCGGCGACGGCACCCGCGGCTGGCCCGAACAGGCGCCCTTCGACCGCATCCTGCTCTCGGCCGCGGCCGAGGATGCGCCGGTTCTGCTGTTGGAACAGCTCCGGCCAGGTGGCATAATGGTTCTCCCGGTCGGGCAGACCGACGAGGTGCAGCAGCTGATCAGGATCGAGAAGACCGACGACGGTCCGAAATACAGCGAGCTTGGCGACGTGCTGTTCGTGCCGTTGGTCGAGGGTTTGCCCGAGGATGTCGGCCAGTGAGCCGGGACCGGGGCGCATCGAGCAGGAAAGACAGGATGAACATGACCAGAATGGCCCGCTACCAGACGCTTTCCCTGGCCGCGATTGCGCTTGCACTGGCCGGCTGCGCCGGCAAGCAGTCGGCCGATCACGCCGCGGTCGAGATCCGCGGCTCGGCCCCCGCCGCGTCGGCGCCCGCATCGCAGCCCTCGGCGCCCTTGCCCGCGACTGCGGCACCGGCGGCCACCTACGGCGCGCCGGACGCGTCGGGCATCATCTCCTATGACGGCTACCAGGCGGCGGTCGCCCGGGACGGCGACACGGTCGGCAGCGTCGCCGGCCGGATCGGCCTCTCGGCCTCCGAGCTTGCCGCCTATAACGGCCTCGCCGCCGATCACCCGCTGCGCGCCGGCGACGAGCTTGTCCTGCCGGACCGGCCGGGCGGCTACGGCAGCGGGCCCGCCCCCGCAGCACAGCCCGACTACCAGGTCGCCCAGGGGACGCCGGGCGTCTACACCGTCCCCGCCGGCAGCGCCATCGAGGCGGCGCCGCTCGACGGATCGGCCGTGCCGGCCGACGCCGCGGTGCCGGCCGCGCCTACCGGCACCGATGCCGCCGGCTGGAGCCCCGCCGTCGCCGAGGCCGCGATCCAGCGCTCCACGGCCTTCGACACCCAGGGCAACCTCGCCCAACCGCCGAGTGCCACGGAACCGCTTCCGCCGGATCCGGTGAAGCCGGGCGTGCTCCCCTCGCCGAACCTGCGCCAGTACCAGACGCCCACCCAGGGCGACGCACCGAGCCCGCTGCCGCGCCCGGTCGAGACGATCACGACGCCGGCCGAACAGCCGGTCGAGGCGCAGGCCGAGCCGGTGTCCGAGCCGGCGCCGGAGGCGCAGGTGGCGATCGCCACGCCCGCGCCGGAACCGGCGCCTGCCCCGGCACCCGCGCCGGCTCCCGCGCCGACTCCCTCAGGCGATTTCAGTCTCATCCGGCCGGTCAGCGGGCCGGTGGTTGTCGGCTTCAACCAGGGTGCGGGACGGGCCAAGAACGACGGCATCGACTTCGCCTCGCCCGCCGGCTCGCCGGTCGTCGCGGCGTCGGACGGCGAAGTGGCGCTTGTCAGCCAGTCGCTGGGTGGCCTCGGCACCATCGTGCTGGTGCGCCACCAGGGCGAGTACCTGACCGTCTACGGCCGGATCGAAGGCGTCACCGTGGGCAAGGGCGATCTGGTGTCGCGCGGCCAGAAGATCGGAACCGTCGCCCAGTCGACCGAGCCGCGGATGCATTTCGAGGTGCGCAAGGGCGCCGAGAGCCTGGACCCGGAGCAGTTCTTCTAGATCCGATCCACAACAGCGCGGGTCATCCCCGGTCATTGCAGTGTCGCTCGCACGCCCGATTTCGGCCTGTCCCGCGCCGGAAGCTTACGCGCCAGAAGCTTCGGCGCCGGGCATATCCGCGCCGGCAGCCTCGTCATGCGGCCGCGACAGCCGTGTGCGCGCCGCGAATTTTCCGGTTCGCAGGAGCCCGTCCGGCCGGGTCCGGTTGCTTCAGGGAGTTTTCTGACCGTGCGGTTCCTCAAGTGGATGGGCGTCCTCTCCCTTGTCCTGTTGCCCGAAGCCGCCGATGCGGGCGAGGTGCAGGACTATTCCGGCCTCCGGCTCAGCCTTCCCTACGGCTTCTACAACGAGGCTTTCGGTATCGCCGCGGGCTGGGTCGAGGGGCGGGTCGGCTATCCTCAGCCGCAGGCACGGGTGCTGGGCACTGCGATCGTCGGTTCCGAGGGATCCGCCATGGGCTTCGTGATGGCCCAGGACCTGCAGACGGAACGGTTCGACCGCTTGTTCGTCGATCCGATCTTCTCGGTCGGCTATTTCGACTCGTTCACCTCGTTCATCGACGGGAACCCAAATTTTGCCGGCCAGCGGGCCGGAACGAACGGCTCGAACAAGGATGACAACGTGACCGGCGACGCCTTCGATGCCTTCGCGCGCGTCCGTTTCAAGTACCTCCTGCCGATTGGCCACGGGCGGAGTCAGATACTTCCGGACTACGAGATCCTGGACGGCTTCCTGTATTCGGGTGCAACCGGCGGATCGTCGCTCAATCCGGTCGAGAGCGGCCGCAGCTTCGTCGAGGTGCGCCCGTTCTACAGGTCGCAGAACCTCGACGGCGATTTCGGCGATGGCGAGCTGCGGACCAACGGACTGGACTTCGTGTATTTCTGGGACAACCGGGACTTCCCCTACAATCCTTCCTCGGGGAACGGCCTGACGCTGAAGCTGTCCAGGGATTTCGGGCTGTTCGACAGCTCGGACTCCTGGACCTCGGTGCAGGCCGAGATCGACGCCTACCACGACCTGGGCGCGAACGACTGGTTCCGGAGCCAGGTCGTGGCCTTCGACCTGTGGACCGCCGACACACCGTCATGGGACGACGACGGCGGGACGATCAGTCATCGTGCCCCCGCATACACCGGCGCGACGCTTGGCGGCCTCTGGCGGATGCGCGGCTTTCCCACGCAGCGCTTCAATGACCGCTCGGCGATCTACTATTCGGCCGAGCTTCGGCTGACGCCGCACTGGAATCCGTTCGACCTCTGGCCCACCCTGCAGGAACGGCTCGGCGTCGAGTGGATACAGTTCGTCCCGTTCGTCGAGGTCGGGCGGGTCGCCGGCAGCTACGACCTTGGCGAGCTGCATTCCGACATGAAGTGGGACGCGGGCATCGGGCTCCGCGCTTGGGTCAACGGCTTTGTCGTCAGGGCCGACACCGCCATCTCCAGCGAGGGGTTCGGCGTCCAGATGATGATCGGGCATCCGTTCCAGTTCTAGGGCGCCGTTCGGAGGAGCAGGGCCGCCGCGGCGTCCGCCGTCCTGCCCCGGTCAGGCCGGGGCGGGCCGGGGCGGGCCGGGTCAGCCCGCGATCTGCACGCCCTCGCGCCCGGCGAGGTCGAGCACGAACTGCCAGGCGACCCGGCCCGAGACCGATCCGCGGGTCTGGCGCCACTCGATCGCCTCGGCCCGCAGCCGCTCGTCGTCGATGGCGATGCCGAAATGATCGCAGTAGCCGCGGATCATCTGCAGGTATTCCGCCTGGTCGCAGGGATGGAAGCCGAGCCACAGGCCGAAGCGGTCGCTCAGCGACACCTTCTCCTCGGTCGCCTCGGACGGGCTGATCGCCGTCGAGCGCTCGTTCTCGATCATGTCCCGCGGCATCAGGTGGCGCCGGTTCGATGTGGCGTAGAACAGCACGTTGTCGGGCCGTCCGGCGATTCCGCCGTCCAGCACCGATTTCAGCGCCTTGTAGTGGCTGTCGTCCTTGTCGAACGAAAGATCGTCGCAGAACACCAGGAACCGGCGCTCGGACCGGCGCAGCAGGTCCAGCAGGCGCCCGATCGCCGGGATGTCCTCGCGGTGGATCTCGACCAGCACCAGGGTGCCGGTCTCGGCAGCGGCGGCGGCGTGGGCGGCCTTGATCAGCGACGACTTGCCCATGCCCCGCGCGCCCCACAGCAGCGCGTTGTTCGCCGGCAGGCCGCGGGCGAAGCGCAGCGTGTTCGCCATCAGCGTGTCGCGCGAGCGGTCGATGCCGACCAGCAGGCCGAGCTCGACCCGGTTGACCTTCGGCACCGGCACCAGCCGGTCGGGCTCGGTGGCCCAGAGATAGGCGTCCGCCCGCGAGAAGTCGGGCAGTTCCGCCGCGGGCGGGCTGATCCGCTCGAGCGCATCGGCGATGCGCTCCAGGGCGTCAGCCTCCCGGCTCACTGCTCCGCGCCCTTGCCCGCGGCGGCCGGGACCGCGGCCTCGTCCTCATCCTCGTCGTCGTAGAGGCCGGCGGCGCGCAGCTCCGCCTCGCGCTTCGTCTGCACCTGCCGCACCAGCAGGATCGAGATCTCGTAGAGCGCGTAGACCACGGTGAACAGCAGCATCATGCTGAACACGTCCGGCGGGGTGACCAGCGCCGCGACGATCAGCATGATGACGATGGCGTATTTCCGGTTCTCGGTCAGGAATTCCGGCCCGATCAGGTCGGCCTTGGCCATCAGCGTCAGCGCCACCGGAAGCTGGAAGCAGATGCCGAAGGCCAGGATGAACTTCATCGTCAGGCCGAAGTACTCGTCCGCCGTCCCGAGATACTCGATCTGCAACCCCTGCGTCGCGGGATCCGCCTTGGTCTCGAAGCTCAGGAAGAAGTCCAGCGCCAGCGGAATCGCGCCGTAGTAGGCGAAGGCTGCACCCAGCAGGAACAGCACCGGCGTGGCGACCAGGAACGGCAGGAACGCCTTCTGCTCGGACTTGTAGAGTCCCGGCGCGATGAACCGCCACAGCTGGTTGGCAATGATCGGGAAGGCGATGAAGAAACCACCAAACATCGACACCGAGATATAGGTGAAGAACAGCTTGTGCGGCGCCGTGAAGATGATCTTCGGATCATGTCCATGATTGAGCAGCGCGTGTTCCAGCGGTCTCGCCAGGAACTCGTAGATCGACTGGGCGACTGCGAAGCAGGCCATCATCGCGACCACGAACGCGACAATGCACCAGATCAGGCGACGGCGCAGCTCGACCAGATGGTCCATCAGCGGCGCCGAGCTTTCCTCGATATGCTTCTCGCTCATGCGCCGCCCGCCCCGCCGGGCTCGACCTCCGGCTCGGTCCCGGCCTTGGCCTTCCCGGCCCCGGCCTTGTCGGCGGGCGCAGGCTTCGCTTCGGCCCCGGCGGCGGGCGCGGGTTTCGCCCCAGCGCTCTTGGCCCCAGCGCTCTTCGCCCCAGCGCTCTCGACCCCGGCGCCTTTGGCTTCAGCGCCTTTGGCCTCGCCGCCCTTGGCCTCGCCGCCTTTGGCCTCGGCCTTCCTGGACGACCCGTCGAGGAACGACTGGCTCATATCGCGCTGCATCTTGTAGGTGTCGGCGCGCATGTCATCCAGGCCCTTCTTGACGTCCTTAAGCTCCTCGATGTCCGCCTGCCGGGCGGCGTCGTCCATGGCCCGCTGGAATTCGCGCGCAACGCCCTTCGCCCGCGCCGCATAGCGGCCGAGCGAGCGCAGCATTCTCGGCAGGTCCTTCGGCCCGACCACGATCAGGGCGGCAACGCCAATGATCAGCAGCTCGGACCAGCCCAAGTCGAACATGTCAGCCGCCTAAAGCGAGGCCCGGAGTCAGGCCTTCTTCTGTTCTTTCTTCGGAGTCACGTCGATCGGCTCGCCCGCGGCATTCTCGATCTGCTCAGGATCCTCGAGCTCTTCCTTCATGCCCTTCTTGAAGCTCTTGATGCCTCTGGCGACATCGCCCATGAGCTGCGGAATCTTGCCGCGCCCGAACAGCAGCAGCACCACGACCAGGATGATGATCAGGCCGAAGGGGCCGATATTGTTGAACATGAGACGTTCTCCCATCGAAGCCGGCGCCCGGCGCACGGCCGTGTTTGTTCCCCAGCACACATATTGGATCAGCGGGCGCGGTTAAAGCCCATTCCGGCGCCCGAAGGCCGATTATTCCGCAGCGTAGGGCGAGGCGACGCGGCTCTGCTTGACGCAGGGGAACACGAAACAGCGGTCGCGGCGCATGCTCAGCCACATGCGGGTGCCCGGCTCGGGAAGCCACGCATGGGGCCTGCTGGCGCGCAGGATCGAGCCGTCATGGTCCATCTCGACCTCGATCAGGCTGGCCGCGCCGATGAAGCGGGCGCGCACGACCCTGCCGCTGGCCGGAACGCCGTGATGCGGCGTCGGCTCGGGCTTCCGGCCCTCGTCCGCCTCGATCCGCAGGTGTTGCGGCCGGATCACGATCTCGACATCCGCCTGGTCCACCAGCTTCGGGGTCAGGAACAGGCCGAAGGGCGTATCGGTCTGACGGTCCCGCACTACCCCGTGGATGATGTTGAGATCCGAGAAGAAGGCCGCCGCCTGGCGGTCCACCGGATAGTTGTAGACGTGGTAGGGGGCGCCGATCTGAACGATCCGGCCCTCG
Source organism: uncultured Pseudomonadota bacterium (assembly GCA_963700775.1). GTDB lineage: Bacteria > Pseudomonadota > Alphaproteobacteria > Rhodobacterales > Rhodobacteraceae > Thermohalobaculum. The sequence continues at coordinate 103,934 of CAVOYU010000012.1, read as the reverse complement.
CGCATCAGCGCGATCCGGTCGGCCATGCGCATGGCCTCGTCCGGATCGTGCGTGACCAGCAGGACCCCTGCCCCCTCCTCCTTCAGGATCGACAGCGTATGGTCCCGCACCTCGTCGCGCAGACGGTTGTCGAGCCCCGAGAACGGCTCGTCCATCAGCATCACCCGCGGCTTCGGCGCCAGGGCGCGGGCCAGCGCCACGCGCTGCTGCTCGCCGCCCGAGAGCTGGTGCGGAAACTTGTGCCCGTAGGACGTCAGCCCGACCCGCGCGAGGTACTCGCCGACCACCCCCGGCCGGTCGCCGGCGGGGATGGTGCGGCGGAGGCCGAAGGCGATGTTCTCGGCGACCGTCAGATGCGGGAACAGCGCGAAGTCCTGGAACATCAGCCCGACCGAGCGGGCCTCGGGCGGCAGGTGGCGGCCCGGCTCGGCGACCACGCGCCCGTCGACGCGCACGCTGCCGGCCTTCTGGCGCTCGACCCCGGCGGCAACCCGCAAGGTCGTGGACTTGCCGCACCCCGAGGGACCGAGCAGGCAGACGATCTCGCCCGCCCCCACATCGAGGGTCAGGTCGCTGACCGCCGGGACGCCGTCGAACTCGACCGTGATGCCCTCCAGCGACAGGCGCGGAGGGGCCGAGGTGTCCACCAGTTCGAGTTTCGCCGCGCCCAAGCCCTTATTCCCAACTGTTTCAGTCGGTTTCCCGAATTAGGTAGCAAGCCCGCCCTTTGGTGACAAGGCCATGCGTTTCCCGGCATCCAAATGCCGCATTTGCGAATTGCGGTCGCGGCGCCTGCGCTTAATGTAAGACAAATCGTCCGCGAATGGAATCAGCCCGATGCTTGCACCCCTCACCCCCAGCCCCCGCATCCGCCGCAGCCCCTTCTTCGACGCGACCGTCGCCGACGGGGTGGCGAGCTTCTCGGTCTACAACCACATGTACATGCCGACCGGCTTCGGCGACCCGGCGGGCGAGTACCGGCGGCTGATCGAGGGCGTCTCCATGTGGGACGTCGCCTGCGAGCGCCAGGTCGAGCTCGAGGGGCCGGACGCCGGCCGGCTGGCCCAGATCCTCTGCCCGCGCAAGCTCGGGGGCATGAAGATCGGCCAGGGCTGGTACGTGCCGATCTGCGACCATGCGGGCACCCTGCTGAACGACCCGATCCTCCTGAAACTCGCCGAGGACCGCTACTGGCTCTCGATCGCCGACAGCCAGATCCGGTTCTGGGCCAGCGCCGTCGCCGCCGAGCGCGGGCTGGATGTGCGGGTCACCGAGCCCGATGCCTCGCCGCTGGCGGTGCAGGGGCCGAAGGCGGTCGACGTGGTGGCGGCCCTCTTCGGCGACTCCGTCCGCTCGATGGGCTACTTCCGCTTCCGCGAGACCGAGCTCGACGGCATCCCCCTGGTGCTGCAGCGTTCCGGCTGGTCGAAGCAGGGCGGCTTCGAGCTCTATCTGCGCGACGGCAGCCGCGGCACCGAGCTCTGGGACAAGGTCAAGGCCGCCGGCCGGCCCTTCGGCATCGCGCCCGGCTGCCCGAACGGCATCGAGCGGATCGAGAGCGGGCTGCTCTCCTGGGGCGGCGACACCGACTGGGAGACCAACCCCTTCGAGGTCCGCATGGGCAAATATGTCGACCTCGACGCCCCGGACGACACCGTCGGCATCCAGGCGCTGAGGCGGATCGCGGCGCAAGGCGCGCGCCGTCACCAGATGGGCATCGCCCTCGACCACGGCGAGCCCCTGCCCCTCCAGGACCGCCGCCCGAAGGTCTTCAGCGGCGCGACGATGGCCGGCCGCATGACCGCCAACGCCTTCTCGCCGCGGCTCGGCATCAACATCGGCCTGGCGCTCCTTGGCACCGGCGCCGGCCCCGGCGACGCGGTCACGGTCGAGCTCGACGACGGCCGCCGGGTCGCGGGCGAGGTGCGCGACCTGCCGTTTCTCTGAGGCCCGCCGGCCGCGCCGGGGCGAACGCCCCTAGGCAAGCGCCGCTCCAGCGGCTACATGGCCCGCCATGCTCGAGCAAAGCCATACCGCCGGCCACAACGCCCCGGCGCTGCCCCCCGAGATCGCCCGGCGCCGGACCTTCGCGATCATCTCGCATCCGGACGCCGGCAAGACCACGCTGACCGAGAAGTTCCTGCTCTACGGCGGCGCCATCCAGATGGCCGGCCAGGTCCGCGCCAAGGGCGAGGCGCGGCGCACCCGCTCGGACTTCATGAAGATGGAGCAGGAGCGCGGCATCTCGGTCTCGGCCTCGGCGATGTCGTTCCCGTTCGGCGAGCGCTGGTTCAACCTGGTCGACACGCCGGGCCATGCCGGACTTCTCCGAGGACACCTACCGCACCCTGACCGCGGTCGACGCCGCCATCATGGTGATCGACGGCGCCAAGGGCGTCGAGAGCCAGACCCGCAAGCTGTTCGAGGTCTGCCGGCTGCGCGACCTGCCGATCCTCACCTTCTGCAACAAGATGGACCGCGAGAGCCGCGAGACCTTCGAGATCATCGACGAGATCCAGGAGCTGCTCGCCCTCGACGTCACCCCCGCCAGCTGGCCCATCGGCCAGGGCCGCGACTTCATGGGCGCCTACGACCTGATCCACGACCGGGTCGAGCTGATGAGCCGGGCCGAGCGCAACGTCAAGGCGCAGTCGGTGGCGATCGAGGGGCTCGGCGACCCGAAGCTCGACGAGCTGATCCCCGCCCACCTCGCCGCCAGGCTCCGCGAGGAGGTCGAGATGGCCCGCGAGCTGCTGCCCGCCTTCGACCTGCAAAGCTTCCGCGAGGGCCACATGACGCCGATCTGGTTCGGCTCGGCGCTGAACTCGTTCGGGGTGCGCGAGCTGATGCAGGGCATCGGCGACTACGCGCCGCCGCCGCAGCCGCGGATGACCGCGACCCGCCAGGTGGGCGCCGAGGAGACGCCGGTCACCGGCTTCGTCTTCAAGGTGCAGGCCAACATGGACCCCAGGCACCGGGATCGTGTCGCCTTCGTGCGGCTTTGCAGCGGCCACTTCATGCGCGGCATGAAGCTGAGGCATGTGCGCGCCGGCAAGCCGATGGCGATCTCCAACCCGGTGCTGTTCCTCGCCGCCGAGCGCGAGCTGGCCGAGGACGCCTGGGCCGGCGACATCATCGGCATCCCCAACCACGGCCAGCTCCGCATCGGCGACGCCCTGACCGAGGGCGAGGACCTGCGCTTCACCGGCATCCCCGCCTTCGCGCCCGAGCTGTCTGCAGAACGTCCGCGCCGCCGACCCGATGAAGGCCAAGCACCTCGACAAGGCGCTGCTGCAATTCGCCGAGGAGGGTGCCGCCAAGCTCTTCAAGCCCTCGGTCGGCGCCGGCTGGATCGTCGGCGTCGTCGGCGCGCTGCAGTTCGACGTGCTGGCGAGCCGGATCGAGACCGAATACGGCCTCCCCGTCCGCTTCGACCAGACCCAGTTCACCGGCGCCCGCTGGATCAGCGGCCCGAAGGACCGGATCGAGGCCTTCATCAAGGCCAACAAGGCCCACATCGCCACCGACCACGACGGCGACCCGGTCTACATGACGCGGATCCAGTGGGACATCGACCGGGCGGTGCGCGACTGGCCGGAGGTGCGCTTGAGCGCGACGAAGGAGACGCATGTGTGAGGGGGGGGGGGCGGCCTGTCCTCCGGCGCCCCAACCGGTGATATCAGCTTGAGGCAGACCCGGATGGAATCGGCGGAAAGCAGCCATTCGCTGCGCTCGGCACCGAGGTCTGGTTAGCGGGACAAAGCTGCCGTTAGTACAAAATTTCAAATGTCCGCTTAGGCCCCGAATACCGCCGTTGAGGCTACGGCGAGAAAGTGCCAACGCACGAAATCGCTTCGCGATAGGTTGCGGGCGTCGTGGTGAAGCGCGACGGGCCGGGTGGTGATTGCCGGGTGTGGTTCGGGAGCGGTGTCCTGTCGGTCGAGGTGATCTTGCCTCGCCCGACAGAGGAGCCTTCCCATGAACATCCAGAGCACCACCCCGGCGACGCCGCTGCGTCAGCGGATGATCGAAGACATGCGCGGGCGCAATCTCGGCCGGCATAGCCAGAGTAATCATCTCAGTAGTTGTGCGCGCTTCGCCGCCTTCCTGGGGCGCGGGCCCGAGACGGCGACGGCGGACGATGTCCGCCGGTTCCAGCTCTTCCTGGTCGAGAGCGGGACCAGCATCGTCCATCGCAACCGGATCATGACCGGGGTGAAGTTCCTGCTGCGGGTGACGCTGCGCCGGCACGATCTGGCGGCCGAGATCTACCATCTGAAGGAGCCGCAGAAGGTCCCGCTGGTGCTGAGCCGGGACGAGGTCCGGCGGCTCTTGGCGGTGGCGCCCAATTTCAAGCTGCGGGCGATGCTGTCGCTGGCCTATGGCTGCGGGCTGCGCGCCGGCGAGGTGGTCCGCCTCAGGGTTGGTGACATCGACAGCGCGCAGGGCATCATCCGGATCGTCCAGTCGAAGGGGCGCAAGGACCGCAACGTGATGCTGCCGGCCGATATCCTCAGCCTGCTCAGGCAGTGGTGGCGAGAACGCCCGACCCGCAAGGATTCCGGCGTGCCTCTGGCCGATCGCTGGCTGTTCCCCAGCCGCGTGGGCAGGGGCTGCCTGACCGCGCGCCAGTTCGCCCGGCTGTTCCGGGCGACGGTCGCCGCGGCCGGGATCAGGAAGCCGGTGACGCTGCATACCTTGCGCCATTCCTTCGCCACCCACCTCCTGGAGCGCGGCGTCGACATCCGGGTGATCCAGGCCCTGCTCGGCCATGCGAAACTCACCACCACGGCGGGCTATACCCGGGTCGCCACCGGGATGATCGCGGATGTCGCCAGCCCGCTGGATGATCTGACCCCGCGCAAGCGCAAGAAGGGCAAGACCGGGTCTTCGTAACCCGCCGCCTTGCCCCGGTCCTCGCTGGAGGTCGCGGACATCTTCCGCGACCACGGAGCGGCGTGGCGTGGCGCCAATGCCGGCCATGTCAGCCTCGCGCAACTGAAGGTGATGTCGGCCGTCGAGCAGTGCCGCACCGCGGCGCTCGGTGGCCATGTGGCGCGCTGCGAGGACTGTGCGCACGAGCACATCGCCTATAATTCCTGCCGCAACCGACACTGTCCAAAGTGTCAGGCCGGGGCCGCCAGGGCCTGGCTCGCCGCGCGCCAGGCCGAGCTGCTGCCGGTCGGCTACTTCCACGTCGTCTTCACCCTGCCGGCACGGATCGCCGACATCGCCTACCAGAACAAACGCCTCGTCTACGATCTCCTCATGCGGGCCAGTGCCGAGACCACGCTGACCATCGCCGCCGACCCAAGGCACCTCGGCGCCCGCATCGGAATTACCTCGGTGCTGCACACATGGGGTTCGGCGATGACCCACCACCCCCATGTCCACATGATCGTCCCCGGCGGCGGCCTGTCGCCGGACGGTGAGCGATGGATCGCCTGCCGGAAGACCTTCTTCCTGCCCGTACGCGTGCTCTCGCGGCTGTTCAGGCGCCTGTTCCTCGACGGGCTCGCCAGGCTCCATCGCGACGGCCGCCTCGCCTTCTTCGGCGACCATGCCGGTCTTGCTGACAGGGCCACCTTCGACGCCTTCCTCGCGCCGCTGCGCAACACCGAGTGGGTCGTCTACGCCAAGGAGCCATTCGCCGGACCGAAAGCGGTGCTCGCCTATCTGGCGCGCTACACCCACCGCGTCGCCATCTCGAACAGACGCCTGATCCACATCGGTGCGGACGGCATCACCTTCCGGGTCAAGGACTACCGCGTCGACGGGCCCGGGCGCTACAAGACCATGACCCTCGAGCCCCACGAGTTCATCCGCCGCTTCCTGATGCACGTGCTCCCCAGGGGTCAGCACCGCATCCGTCACTATGGGCTCTTCGCCAACGGCAACCGCGCCGCCAACATCGCCCGCACCCGTGAGCTGCTCGCCGCTCCCACACCTGCGCCTGACGCCGAGGCCGCCGAAACCGCGGACGGGCCCCGCATCCTCGCCCTCCCATGTCCCTGCTGTGGCGGACGGCTCATTATCGTCGACGCGTTCGGGCCGGGAGGCCCGTCACACCATCGACCGGCTCCGGAGGCCATCGACAGCTCATGACCCCGCCGCAATGCCGATCGCACGCCACAACCGATCCCGCGGTCCGCCGCCGCCACGATCAGCCGTGCGTCGGTGACCGAACTGCAGCGTCAGTCGGGTGCGCCAAACGCCGAGCCAACGCTCGCCACCCTGGGACGCCCCATCGCCACCGCCGCGCAACAGCGTCAGGCTCCGCGGCTCCAGCCCATCCCCGGCCACAAGCGCACGTCCCGCCATCGCCAATTCCCCATAGGACCACCTGAGCCCTCAGCGCGCCGCACCCGCGATTCCGTGCCTTGGCGCTTCTCGGACGCCGACCAATACCGCGCCACCACCCGAGCGTCACGTCACGGCGTCCGAGAAACCTGCACAGATGACGACCTTCAAGCGCCGCTGCCAAGACGACGATCACGAAGTTCTCTTTCGTTCCGGGCGTAGCATTGGAAAACGCGGCGGCGAAGAACCCACGCGCACCTCCGCCAAGTCGCGAAAGCCAAAACGTCGATACAGCGACAGGTTCGCCGCGTTCGTTGATTCCAGATAGGCGGGAAGCCCATCACGATCGACGTACTGCATGCAGTGCTCAAGAAGCCGCGTCCCGACGCCACGCCCGCGATAGGCGGGGTCCACCGCAATCAGACCGAGGTACCAATGTGGCACCTCCGGACAATAGGCCGCGCTCTTTGCAATCAGTTCCGGAAATTGGGGCGGAAAGGCCGGGCCATCTTCTGCGTTCTTGGGGTCCGCCTGTGCAAGTTCTTCGGATCGGTCAGCCTTCGCTCCGGCGGAATCGATACCGCGGCCGCTACGCAGTCGCCAACCACGAATACCGTACCGGCATCGAACGCGGCGGAATAGGCGCGCCTGGGATGCTTCTTGCTATCTCGCAGGAAATCTTGCGACCTTGGTAACAACCAACGAACAAACGGATCATCGGTGAAGGACACGGAAAGCAGTGCTCCCACGCATTCCTCGTCCGCCCAGTCACCCCTTCTGATCGGCATTTCTTCCATGGGCGCCTCCAGAGCAGAACTCATTTCAGGGTATCGGCTTCTTGCCGAACCACAAGAGTCCTTACGCGGTACGAATGCCGGCCTTGGGCTCTCAGCAGGCGTATAGTGAGCGACCCTCGATCCCTTCCGAAGTCGGCGGCTCGGCGATATCTGCATCGGGTCAGAAATACGTATAGCGCACGCGAACTTAGTGTCCGGTTTGCCCCACGTTGCTGCCATTCGAACGCTGTGCAGCATCGGTCTATTTGGGCTCTGAACTGCCGTTCGCTGCATCGGGCCCGAAGGTCTGCTGTGGGCCGGAAGCAACCTAACGCGGTACACTTGCCACGAGAGCGCTGTCGCCGATCGTGCATCAGAGAACCGCAGCCAGCGCAGGCTGCGTGCGCGCACGCACCGCTCCCGATCCGGCGGTGCAAATCTGGTGCGTGTAGGCACGCACCCTGGGCAGATCACCGGTCCGCAGACGCGCACTCGCGTGCCCCGCGCCACGGCGCGTCCCCGCCCTCTCTGCCCCCGAAACCCCGTTAACCATAATTCTGCTCAAACTTACAATTCCATTTATTTCAATACCTTAGCCCCCTGCTCAACGTTGAGCAGGCCGTGAGCGGGCGCGGCGGGGGGCCTTTGCGGGGTCAGCCGGCCGCCCCCATCACCGCCCCGAACACCAGCCCGCTCAGGATGGCGCCGCCGATCCCCAGCGCCACATAGGTGACGAACACCTCGCGCTTCACCAGGGCCCAGACCGCCGCCATGGCGGGGATGCAGCTCACCGCCCCGGCGATCATGAACGACATGGCGGCGCCGGCGCTCATGCCCTGCTCCATCAGGCCCGAGACGAGGGCCGGCGCGGCATAGCCGTTGATATAGGCGGGCGCGCCGACCAGCGCCGCGATCACCACCGCCATCGGGCCGTCGCCGCCGACCAGGCCGGCCACGTGCTCGGCCGGCACGTACTCGATCATCAGCCCTTCCAGCAGATAGGCCAGCGACAGCCACTTGGTCAGGAAGATCGCCTGCTCGACCGCCGTCACCCGGAAGGTCTCGCGCCGCTCCGCCTCGGCCCAGAACCGCCAGACCGGCCTGCCGGTCAGCGCGTTCCCGCCGCAGCACTTGCCGCAGGTCTTCCGCGCCCGCAGCGGCTCGGCGAAGACGCCGGCCCCCAGCAGCCCCTTCATGGCGAAGCCGCCCATCAGCCCGATCGCCACCGCGGCGACCAGCTTGCCGAGAGCGAACTCGGTCCCCAGCGCCCCGGCGGTGATCATGAACTGCGGCGGGTCCATCAGCGGCGACGACAGCCAGAAGGCCATCACCGCCGACAGCGGCGTCCCCGCCGCCAGCAGCGCGGCAACGAAGGGGATCACCTCGCAGGAGCAGAACGGCATCAGCCCGCCGACCAGGGCGGCGAAGACGATCATCCGGGTCTCGTGCCCGGTGAACGCCTTGGCCACCATGCCCTCCGATCCGGTCGCCTTCAGGAAGGCGATCATCCCGACCGCCACCGCCATGAACGGAGCCGTCCCGGCGAACGCCCCGACCGAGGTCGACAGCACCTTGCCGGCATCGGCGGGATCCAGCGCCAGCAGCGCCACCGGGATCGCCAGGATCAGCAGCCACACCCGGTCGAACCCCCGCAGGGCCCGCCACAGGTCTCCCGCCCGCCGCATTACCAACTCGGTCATGCCCGTCTCTCCTCGTGATCGCCGGCCAGATCGGCGCAGCATTCGCTGACAAGATACCCGGCCAGCGCGCGGATGCGGCCGTAGCGCGCCCGGCAGATCAGGCTCCGCCCGATCCGCTCCTGCTCCAGCACGCCCGCCTGCATCAGCGCCCGCAGGTGGTGGCTGAGGGTCGAGCCGGGCATCGCCAGCCGCTCCTGCAAGGCGCCGACCGCGAGCCCCGCCTCGCCCGCGCGCACCAGGGCGCGCAGGATCGCCAGCCGCGCCTCCGACCCCAGCGCGGCAAAGGCCGCGGCGGTCGCCTCGCGGGAAAGCGGCTCGGGCAATGCGGTGTGGCGATGCTCAGATTCCATATTTCCAGAATTATGGAAATAAATTCGGAAGTCAAGCCTGCCGGCATCGCCTGCCGAGATGCCGCAGGCCTGAAACATTGACTTTCCGGCACCTCTCAGGCATATCCGGCCCCGGATGTGACCGGCATCGATGGGGATGCCGTGGCCGCGCGGTGAATATGCGGCCGAACCAATCAGCCGCCCTACGTCACCCAGGCAACGTCACAGGTATACATGCAGTTCACTGACCTCGAACTCGACCCGCAAGTTCTGAAAGCCATCGAAGAAGCCGGTTACAAGGACCCGACGCCGATCCAGGCGCAGGCCATCCCGCATGCGCTCGTCGGGCGCGACGTTCTGGGCATCGCCCAGACCGGCACCGGCAAGACCGCCGGCTTCGTGCTGCCGATGATCACCATCCTGGCCAAGGGCCGGGCCCGCGCGCGGATGCCGCGCTCGCTGATCCTCTGCCCCACCCGCGAGCTCGCCGCTCAGGTGGCCGAGAACTTCGACAAGTACGGCAAGTACCACAAGCTCTCGATGGCGCTGCTGATCGGAGGCGTCAGCTTCAAGGACCAGGACAAGCTGATCGACCGCGGCGTCGACGTGCTGATCGCCACCCCGGGCCGCCTGCTCGACCACCACGAGCGTGGCAAGCTGATGCTGACCGGCGTGCAGATCATGGTGGTCGACGAGGCCGACCGGATGCTCGACATGGGCTTCATCCCGGACATCGAGCGGATCTTCAAGCTGACCCCCTTCACCCGGCAGACACTGTTCTTCTCCGCCACCATGCCGCCGGAGATCACCCGCCTGACCCAGGAGTTCCTGCACAACCCGGTCAGGGTCGAGGTCTCGAAGCAGGCCACCACCGCCGAGACCGTGACCCAGGGCATCTGCGAATTCACCCCGTCGCGGCGTGACCGCGAGACCGCGTCGAAGGAGAAGCGCGACTGCCTGCGGGCGCTGATGACCCGCGAAGGAGACAAGCTCCGGAACGCGATCATCTTCTGCAACCGCAAGTCCGAGGTCGCGGTCCTGCACAAGTCGCTGGTCAAGCACGGCTACAATGCCGGCGCGCTGCATGGCGACCTCGACCAGTCGGTGCGCACCGCGACGCTGAACGGTTTCCGCGACGGGTCGATCAAGCTGCTGGTCGCCTCCGACGTGGCGGCACGCGGGCTCGACATCCCGGATGTCAGTCACGTGATCAACTTCGACGTTCCGATTCACGCCGAGGATTACGTGCACCGGATCGGCCGCACCGGCCGGGCCGGGCGCGAGGGCACCGCGCTGACCATCGCCGCACCGCTGGACAAGAAGTACCTCGACAGGATCGAGGAGATGATCGGCAAGCCGATCCCGCGGCTCGAGACCCTGGCGGTCGCCCCCGCCGAGCCCCGCCAGGCTGTGCGCCAGCCTTCCACGGATCGCGATGGCCGCCGTGGCCAGCGCCGGCCACAGGAGAAACACACCGGCAGGCCGGACACAGGCCGCGCGCCGCGCGATCAGATGCCGGTCGGGGCCGAGGTCGCTGCCGATCAGGGCGGAGGGAACCAGGCTGACCGCGATCTGGGCGGGCGGGAGGAGCCCCAGGAGGCCAGACCCGGCGAAACCGGCCAGAGCGAACCCAGATTGCACGATTCCAAATCGCGCGAATCCAAGCCGCGCGATTCTAAGCCCCGGGAAAGGCGCCCGGAAAAGCACGGCGATCGCCGCTCCGGTGCACCGGTGGTCGGTATGGGCGACCATGTCCCGGCCTTCCTGATGCGCGCCGTGGCGCTCTCGAAGCCGTCGAAGCCGTCAGCGGACGAGTCCGACGATGGCGACAATCCGGAGGATGCTGCAGCCTGACCGGCACCTCCTGTCGCGCCGGACCCGCAATAAAACGCCCCCGCATCGACGGGGGCGTTTCCGTTCCGGGCATGCGCATCCACCCTGACCTGGATGCGGGGCACGCGCGGCGCTACCGGGGGTTCAGTCCTCCAGCCGGGTGATCACCACGGTCGTCACCGGCTTCTTGCCCCAGTGACGGATCACCTCTGCGCGAGCCGCCCTGGTGATGATCTCCTCCAGCCCCTTGTCGTTGCGCTTCGCCTTCTTCGCCGCGCCCTCGATCGCGTCGTCGACCGCCTCGGCGACCATTTCGTCGAGCGGCGCGTGCCAGCCCTCGCCGTCCTTCGGCGCCCCGAGGCAGCGGACCTCGGGATCGGCGATCAGCTCCCCGTCGATGTCGACGGTCACCGCCACCACCACATGGCCGCTGCGAGCCATCTTCAGGCGCTCTCGGATGACCCCGTCGAGAGCCCCTACATGCACACGCCCGTCCAGATAGACCCGCCCGGTCTCCACATGCTCCACGACCCCCACGCTGTTGCCGTCGAGGCGTACGACGGTGCCGTTCGGCGCCACAACGGCCTCGGGCACGCCCCAGTACCTCGCGGTGCGCGCGTGCTCGACCAGATGCCGGTGCTCGCCATGCATCGGCACCGCGACCTTCGGCTTCAGCGCCGCATAGATGCGCTGCAGGTCGTCGCGCCGCGCATGGCCCGAGACGTGGATGCGCTCCATCTCGCCGTCGATCACGGTGATGCCCTGCTCGCTGAGCCGGTTGTAGAGCCGGTAGACCCCCGCCTCGTTGCCCGGGATGGTCTTCGACGAGAAGAGCACCGTGTCGCCGGCCTTGAGCTTCACGGTGGGGTGATTGCCGGCGGCGATCCGGGCCATGGCGGCGCGCGCCTCGCCCTGGCTGCCGGTGACGATGTAGAACAGGTTCTCCGCCGGGATGTCCTTGATCGCCTCCTCCGGCGTCACGGCCGGGAAGTCGGTCACTTGCCCGGACTTGACCGCAAACTCGATCATCCGCCGCATGGCGCGACCCGCCAGCACGACGCTGCGCCCGGCATCGCGGGCGGCCATGGCGAGCGTCCGGATGCGCACGATGTTGGAGGCGAACGAGGTCGCCGCCACGGCCCGCGGGGCGGCCTCGATCAGGCGGCGCAGGTTCGAGACGATCTCGCCCTCGGAGCCCGCGCGGCCCGGCATGAACACGTTGGTCGAGTTGCAGGCCAGCGCCTGCACCCCCTCGCGGCCAAGCGCCTCGAACTGGGCGATATGAAATGGCTCGCCGATCTGGGGGTCCGGGTCCATCTTGAAGTCGCCGGTATGGACGACCAGCCCGGCCGGAGTGCGGATCGCCAGCGCCGAGGCCTCTGGGATCGAGTGGGTCACCGGCAGCCACTCGACCGAGAAATCCCCGGCTTCGATCCGCCGTCCCGTCTCCACGACCCTGACCGCGCCGACGTCGAGCCCAGCTTCCTCCATCTTGCTCCGCGCCACTTCCGCCGTGAAGCGCCGGGCATAGACCGGAACCTTGAGCCGGGACCAGACATGAGGCAGCGCGCCCACATGGTCCTCGTGGGCGTGGGTCAGGAAGATCGCCTCCAGCCGGTTGCGCTCGCCGAAGATGAACTCGAGGTCCGGCAGCACCAGCTCGACCCCGGGCGACGTCTCCATGTCGCCGAAGCCGACGCCGATGTCGACCATGATCCAGCGCCGGTCGCGCGCCGCGCCGAGTCCGTAGAGATAACAGTTCATGCCGATCTCGCCGGCGCCGCCGAGCGCCAGATAGACCAGCGGCCCACCGCTCTTACCCGTCATATTGTCCCGTCTTGTTGTAGCGGTGGATCAGAACCAGCCCCCGCATGGTCAACTCGCCGTCGACCTCCTCGATCACGCTGGTCCCGCGTGCGAACAGCGGAGAGAGCCCGCCGGTCGCAATGACCTTCATCTTGCGCTCGCGCTCGTCCGCGAGCCGGTTGCAGATGCCCTCGATCAGCCCGACATAGCCCCAGAAGATGCCGGACTGCATGCAGTGCACCGTATTCCGCCCCAGAACACGGGCCGGCATGGTGACGTCGATCCTCGGCAGATGCGCCGCGGCGCGGTGCAGCGCGTCAATCGACAGGTTCACGCCGGGCGCGATCACGCCTCCCACATAGGCGCCGTCATGGCCGACCACGTCGAAGGTGGTGGCGGTACCGAAATCGACCACGATCAGGTCGCCGCCATATCGATCGAAGGCGGCCACCGTGTTGACCAGCCGGTCGGCGCCGACCTCGGCCGGCGTATCGACCCGCACATCGACCGGGAGCTTGCACTCCGGCTTGCCCACCACCAGGGGCCGGGTGCCGAAATACCGGTCGCACAGGACCCGCAGGTTGAACAGCGTCGCCGGGGCGACGTTCGAGATCACCACCTCGCCGACAACCGAGGGGTCAAGGCCGTTATGCTGCATGAGCTGGCGCAGCCAGACGAAATACTGGTCGGCGGTGCGCACACCCTCGGTGTTGCAGCGCCACTCGGCGACGAACTTCTCGCCGTCATGCAACGCAAAGACGGTGTTGGTGTTGCCGACGTCGATGGCGAGCAGCATGGCGCCTACTCCGGGAAGTGAATGTCCGCCGCGGCGATCCGTTCGATCCCCCGCGCGGTTCTGAGCACGAGCGTGCCGTCCATGTCGATATCCTCGAAGATGCCTTGCATGGAGCGGTCCGGCAGGCGGGCCTCGACGGTCTCGCCGATCCGGGCGGCGCGGGCGAGCCAGGCCGAGCGGACGGCGCCGAAATCGGCCACCCCCAGCCAGTGATCCATGCGCCCGGCCAGCACATCGAGCGCCTCGTCGAAGCCGGGCGCCCGCCCCGTCGCGGCGGCAAGCGAGGTCGGCGGCCAGCGCGCCTCGGATGGGTCCGGATGGTGCGCCAGGTTGATGCCGATCCCGATGGCGAGGTTCGCCGCCCGGCCACCGCCGGCGCCGAAGTTCTCCAGCAGGATGCCGGCCGCCTTGCGCCCGTCCAGCAGCACGTCGTTCGGCCATTTGTTGGTGATCGCGGCGCCGGGCGCGAACCGCTCGAACAGATCGGCCACCGCGAGCGCGGCGTGGAACGAGCGCCTGGCCAGCACGGCCGGGCCGTCGTCGCCCGGCAGCAGAAGGGTGGCGGCGAGGTTGCCCCCGGGCGACGCCCAGGCCCTGCCCTGCCTGCCGCGCCCCGCGGTCTGGCGACGGGCCGCGATCCAGAGCGGGCGGGGTGCGCCGATGCGTCGGCGGGCCTCCTCGTTGGTCGAGTCGACCTCGTCGAGGATCAGCCGGTCATATCCCGCGGGCCATCCCGCCATCTCAGTGGGTCAGCGCCTGGGCGGCGGCAAGCGCCATCTCCGGCACCCCGAACCCGCCGAGCAGCGGCAGCCAGCCCACCGCCATGACCAGCGCCGACAGGGCGACGGTGGCACCGTGAAGCAGACCCATCCGCAGCTCCAGTGGCTGGCCCGGCTCGGTCAGATACATGATCCGCACCAGGTTCATGTAGTAGTAGGCGCCGATCACGCTCGCCACCGCGCCGGCAATCGCCAGCGGCGCCAGACCGGCGTCGACCGCGGCCTTGAAGACAAAGAACTTGGCGAAGAAGCCGACCATCGGCGGCAGCCCGGCCAGCGAGAACATCAGGATCGCCACCGCCAGCGCCTGGCCCGGCCGGATGCGCGCGAGACCGGCCAGGTCGGAAATGCCGACCACCGGCCGCCCGTCGCGCTCCATCGACAGGATGAAGGCGAAGACGCCGAAGTTCATCACCACGTAGATCGCCAGGTAGAGCAGCAGCGACTGCGCCCCCTCCTCGGTCCCGGCGGCAAGACCGACCAGCGCGTAGCCCATATGCCCGATCGAGGAATAGGCCATCAGCCGCTTCAGGTTGGTCTGGCCGATGGCGGCGATGGCGCCGAGGAACATCGAGACGATGGCGACAAAGACCAGCACCTGCTGCCAGGCGTCCACCGCATGGCCGAAGCCGTCGAACAGCACCCGGGCGAACAGCGCGCCCGCCGCCACCTTGGGCGCCGTGGCGAAAAGGGCGGTCACCGGTGTCGGCGAGCCCTCGTAGACATCCGGCGTCCACATGTGGAACGGCGCCGCCGAGATCTTGAACGCAAGCGCGGCGCAGATGAAGGCGAGCCCGAAGGTCAGGCCCAGATTCACGCCCTCGGCATCCACCACCTCGGCGATGGCGGCGAAGTTGGTCGAGCCGGTGTAGCCATAGACCAGCGAGGCGCCGTAAAGCAGCAGCCCCGACGACAGGGCGCCGAGGACGAAATACTTCAGCCCCGCCTCGGTCGAGCGGGCGGAGTCGCGGTTGAACGCGGCCACCACGTAGAGCGAGAGCGATTGCAGCTCGAGGCCCATGTAGAGCGGGATCAGCCCGCCCGAGGAGACCATCATGATCATGCCGAGCGTCGCCAGCAGGATCAGCACCGGGTATTCGAACCTCAGCACCTTGCGCCGCGCCAGATATCCCTCGCCCAACAGCAGCATCAGCGCCGAGGACAGCAGGATCAGCGACTTGGTGAAGCGGGTGAAGCCGTCGGCCACGAAGTCGCCGTTGAACGCCACGCCCTGCGGCGCCCCGCCGCTGGCGATCCAGATGCCCAGCGCCGCCATCAGCGCCGCCGAGGCCCAGACCACCCTGCCCGTCTGCCGCTCCTCGCCACCATAGACCGCGAACATCAGCAGTCCCATGGCGCCAAGCGCCATGATGATCTCGGGCAGAACCAGTGCGTAGTCGCCGCTCATCAGCCGTTCCCCTCGATCATCCGCATCATCGCGCGGCCAGTTCGACCGGCGCCGCCTGAGCCAGCGCGGTCTGGACATTCTCGACCAGCGCCTCGACGGTCGGGCCGAAGAGGTCGGTCGCGAGGCTCGGATAGACGCCGAACAGCACCGTCAGCGCCACCAGCGGCGCCATGAACGCGATCTCCCGCCCGTTCATGTCGGTGACCTGCTTCAGGCTCTCCTTGATCAGGTCGCCGAAGATCACCCGGCGGTAGAGCCACAGCGCATAGGCGGCGCTGAGGATCACACCGGTCGCCGCGCCGAAGGCAGTCCAGGTCGAGACCTGGTAGATGCCGGTGAGCGTCAGAAACTCGCCGACGAAACCGCTGGTCCCCGGCAGGCCCACATTGGCCAGCGTGAACAGCATCATCACCGTGGCGTAGATCGGCATCCGGTTCACCAGCCCGCCGAAGGCCGCGATCTCGCGGGTGTGCAGCCGGTCGTAGATCACGCCGACGCAAAGGAACAGCGCTCCCGAGATGAAGCCGTGGCTGATCATCTGGAACATCGCCCCGTCGATCCCCTGCTGGTTGGCGGCGAAGATGCCCATGGTCACGAAGCCCATATGGGCGACCGAGGAATAGGCGACCAGCTTCTTGATGTCCTCCTGCATCATCGCCACCAGCGAGGTGTAGATGATGGCAACGACCGAGAGGAAGAACACGAAATCGGCCAGGATCTCCGAGGCGACCGGGAACATCGGCAGGCTGAATCGCAGGAAGCCGTAGCCGCCCATCTTCAGCAGGATCGCCGCCAGGATCACCGAGCCCGCGGTCGGCGCCTGCACATGGGCGTCGGGGAGCCAGGTGTGCACCGGCCACATCGGCATCTTGACCGCGAATGAGGCGAAGAAGGCGAGCCACATCAGGGTCTGCGCCCCGCCGACGATCTGCCAGCCCATCACCGTCACCGGACCGGCATCGAACTGGTGCTTCAGCAGCGCCGGAATGTCGGTCGTGCCGGCATCCCAGTACATGTAGATCATCGCGACCAGCATCAGCAGCGAGCCGAGCAGCGTGTAGAGGAAGAACTTGAAGGCGGCGTAGATCCGCTCCTTGCCGCCCCAGATGCCGATGATCAGGAACATCGGGATCAGCCCGCCCTCGAAGAACAGGTAGAACAGGATCATGTCCAGCGAGGTGAAGACGCCAAGGATCAGCGTCTCGAGCAGCAGGAAGCAGGCCATGTACTCCTTGACCCTGGTCGTCACGCCCCACGAGGCGAGCATGGTGACCGGGAAGAAGAAGGTGGTCAGGATGACGAAGGGTAGACTGATGCCGTCGACGCCCATCTTGTAGGTAAGCCCGGCCATCCACTGGCCTTCCTCGACGAACTGGAAGTCAGGATTTGCCGGATCGAAACCCACGAGCAAGGTGAGCGACAGCAGGAAGGTGGCAGTGGTCACCAGCAATGCCAGGCGCTTGGCATTGAGGTCGGCCATCTCGTCATCGCCGCGCAGCAGCACGATCAGGATCACCGCGCCAAGAAGTGGCAGGAAGGTGATGAGAGTCAGGAGGTTGCTCATCAGTGCGCCCCCCCGGTCATGGCGAACCAGGTGATGATCAGGGCAACGCCGATCAGCATCACGAAGGCGTAGTGGAACAGGTAGCCCGACTGCATGCGGCCCGCGAAACGGGTCAGCATCGGGACGAAGCCCATCGTGAGCCCGTTCAGGAACCCGTCGATCGTGCCGAGATCGCCCTTGCGCCAAAGGAAGTTGCCGACCCACTTCGCCGGGTTGACGAGCAGGAAGTCGTAGATCTCGTCGAAATACCACTTGTTGAGCAGGAACTGGTAGAGCTGCGGCTGCTGCTCGGCGAGCCTCGCCGGCAGCCAGGGTTTCCGGACATACATCTGGTAGGCGATGCCGAAGCCCAGAAGCATGGCGAAGAACGGTGCCAGCTTCACCAGCGTCGGCACGTCATGGGCATCGTGCAGCACGTGATTGTGCTCGCCGTTGAAGATCGATGCCCCCCAGAACTCGGCCTCGTGATGGCCGACGAAATCGCGGTAGAATTCCATCCCCGCCAGCAGCGCGCCGACCGCCAGCACATAGAGAGGGATCATCATCACGTTCGGGCTCTCGTGCGCATGGTCGTAGGTGTGGTGGTCCGCGCGGGTCTCACCGTGGAACGTCATGAAGATCAGCCGCCAGGAGTAGAACGAGGTCATCGCCGCCGCGGCGACCAGCAGGACGAATGCGTAGACCGAGGCCTCGGAATGGGCGGCAAAGGTCGACTCGATGATCACGTCCTTCGACACGAAGCCCGCGAAACCGATCGGTGTCCCGAGGATGTAGAGCAGCGGCACGCCGACGCCGGTGATCGCGACCGTGCCGGCCATCATCATCCAGTAGGTCCTCGGGATCTTGTGCCGGAGGCCGCCCATCTTCCGCATGTCCTGCTCGTGGTGCATGGCATGGATCACCGAGCCGGCGCCGAGGAACAGCAGCGCCTTGAAGAAGGCGTGGGTAAAGAGGTGGAACATCGCCGCCTCGTACGCGCCCACTCCGGCGGCCGCGAACATGTAGCCGAGCTGCGAGCAGGTCGAATACGCGATCACGCGCTTGATGTCGTTCTGCACCAGGCCCACGGTCGCCGCGAAGAATGCGGTCGAGGCGCCGATGATCGTCACCACCGTCAGCGCCACATGGGCGTGCTCGAACAGCGGCGACATGCGGCAGACTAGGAACACGCCCGCGGTCACCATCGTGGCGGCATGGATCAGCGCCGAGACCGGGGTCGGGCCCTCCATCGCATCGGGCAGCCAGGTGTGCAGGAACAGCTGGGCCGACTTGCCGCAGGCGCCGATGAACAGCAGCACGCAGATCAGCTCGATGGCCGAGACCTGGTAGCCGAGGAAGCCCACGGTCTTCTCGGCCAGCTCGGGCGCTGCATTGAACACGTCGTCCAGATGGATCGAGCCGACCAGATAGAACAGCGCGAAGATGCCGAGCAGGAAGCCGAAATCGCCGACCCGGTTGACGATGAAGGCCTTGATCGCCGCGGCGTTGGCGCTGGCCTTCTTGAACCAGAAGCCGATCAGCAGATAGGAGGCGACGCCGACCCCCTCCCAGCCGAAGAAGATCTGCAGCAGGTTGTCGCCGGTCACCAGCGCCAGCATGGCGAAGGTGAAGAAGCTCAAGTAAGCGAAGAAGCGCGGCTTACCGTCGTCCTCCTCCATGTAGCCGATGGAGTAGAGATGGACGAGGGACGAGACCGAGGTCACCACCACCAGCATGACGCCGGTCAGCTGATCGACCCGGATCGCCCATTCGGTCTGCAGCTCGCCCGACTCGACGAAGCGCATCAGGGTGATCGTATGCGTACCCTCGATGGTGAAGAAGGCGATCCAGCTCATCGCGCAGCAGATGAACAGGATGGCGGTCGGGATATACATCGCCAGCTTCTCGCCGGTGAACCGGTTGAAGAAGCCGGCGATGATGGCGCCGATCAGCGGCAGGATCAGGATGGCCGTGTACATGCCGCGCTTATCCCTTCATCATGTTGATGTCTTCGACCGCAATGGTGCCGCGGTTGCGGAAGAAGCAGACGAGAATGGCGAGACCGATGGCCGCTTCGGCGGCGGCCACCGTCAGCACGAACAGGGTGAACACCTGCCCCACCAGGTCGCCCAGATGCGCCGAGAAGGCGACCAGGTTGATGTTCACCGCCAGCAGCATCAGTTCGATCGACATCAGGATGACGATCACGTTCTTGCGGTTCAGGAAGATGCCGAACACGCCGATCACGAACAGCATCGCGGCGACCGTCAGATAGGCCTCGAGGCCGACGCCGCCGATCGGGTTCACATGCGCTTCCATCAGACCGCCCCCCTCACACGCCCTGGCCCGGCTCGACGTCGCGCAGCTCGACCGAGTCCGCCCGCGTGCGGTACATCTGCTTCAGCACGTCCTGCCGCTTGATGTCCGGACGGTGGTATAGCGTCAGCACGATGGCGCCGATCATCGCCACCAGCAGGATCAGCCCCGCCGCCTGGAACAGGTAGATGTACTGGTCGTAGAGTATCCGCCCCAGCGCCTCGACATTGCTGATGTCGGCGGGCGCCGGCGTCGCCGCGGCGCGCACGTCCGGAGCCGATCCGGCAATCGCCCAGTGGCCAATCACCAGGCCGATCTCCACCAGCAGGATCAGCCCGATCAGCCCGCCGAGCGGCACGTAATCCGCCAGCCCCTGGCGGAGCTCGGTGAAGTCCACGTCCAGCATCATCACCACGAACAGGAACAGCACCGCCACCGCGCCCACATAGACGATCACCAGCAGCATGGCGACGAACTCGGCCCCCAGCAGCACCATCAGCCCCGCCGCCGAGAAGAAGCTCAGGATCAGCCACAGCACCGAGTGCACCGGGTTGCGCGCCAGCACGACGAGCAGGCCCGAGGCCACCGCCACGGAGGCGAAGACGTAGAAGGCCAGGGCGGTCAGGGTCATGCTTCCCTCGTTCTTTCTCGCAGGGTGCGCGTCTGCGCGCACCATCGCCCACTCACCGGTAGGGCGCGTCCATTTCGATATTGCGCGCGATCTCGCGCTCCCAGCGCTCGCCGTTCGCGAGCAGCTTCTCCTTGTTGTAGAACAGCTCCTCGCGGGTCTCGGTGGCGAACTCGAAGTTCGGGCCCTCGACGATCGCATCCACCGGGCAGGCCTCCTGGCAGAAGCCGCAATAGATGCACTTGGTCATGTCGATGTCGTACTTCGTCGTCCGCCGCGAGCCGTCCTCGCGCGGCTCCGCCTCGATGGTGATCGCCTGGGCCGGGCAGATCGCCTCGCAGAGCTTGCAGGCGATGCAGCGCTCCTCGCCGTTCGGGTAGCGCCTGAGCGCGTGCTCGCCGCGGAAGCGCGGGCTCAGCGGCCCCTTCTCGAACGGGTAGTTCACGGTCGCCTTGGGCTTGAAGAAGTACTTCATGCCCAGCCGGAACCCGGCCAGGATGTCGGTCAGCAGGAAGTAGCGGACCGCCTTGTCGAACGGGATACCCATCTCAGCCTCCCACCGCGAAGCGGGCATAGCCCACCACGCCCAGCCTCGCGAGCACCGCCGCGAACACCACCCAGCCGAGCGACAGCGGCAGGAACACCTTCCAGCCGATCCGCATCAGCTGATCGTAGCGGTAACGCGGCACGATCGCCTTGGTCATCGCGAATATGAAGAAGAAGAACACCACCTTGGCGGCGAACCACAGCACCCCGTCGGGCAGCCCCGGGATCGGGCTCAGCCAGCCGCCGAAGAACAGGATCGTCATCAGCGCGCACATGAGCACGATGTTCATGTACTCGCCGATCATGAACAGCAGGTAGGGCGTCGAGGAGTATTCGACCTGGTAGCCCGCCACCAGCTCGGACTCCGCCTCGGGAAGGTCGAAGGGCGGGCGGTTGGTCTCGGCGTGCGCGCTGATGAAGAAGATGATCATCATCGGGAAATGCGGCAGCCAGTACCAGCTCAGGAAGCCGAAGCGTCCGTCCTGCGCGCGCACGATGTCGCTCAGGTTCAGCGAGCCGGTCGAGATCAGCACGCCGACGATGATCAGGCCGATCGAGACCTCGTAGCTGACCATCTGCGCCGCCGAGCGCAGCGCGCCCAGGAACGGGTATTTCGAGTTCGACGCCCAGCCGCCCATGATGATGCCGTAGACGCCGAGCGACGAGATGGCGAAGATGTAGAGGATCCCGACATTCAGGTCCGAGATCACCCAGCCGTCGGCGAACGGGATCACCACCCAGGCGATGCAGGCCAGCACGAAGGTGATCAGCGGCGCGATCAGGAACACCACCTTGTCGGCCCCGGCGGGGATGACGACCTCCTTCAGCACGAACTTGATGAAGTCGGCGAACGACTGGAACAGGCCCCAGGGTCCCACAACGTTCGGGCCGCGGCGGAGCTGCACCGCCGCCCAGACCTTCCGGTCCATGTAGAGCAGGAAGGCCAGGCTCACCAGGATCACCACCGTGACCGCCAGGCACTGGGCCAGAATGATCAGGAAGATGCCGAGGCCGGAGTTCAGGAACTCTGTCATCTGCTCACTCCGCCGCCATTGCCCGGTTTCGCCCGGCCGCGAGGCGGCTGAGCTCGGCCATCACCTGGCTCGCCCGGCAAACCGGGTTGACAAGGTAGTGGTCGGCGACCGTCGAGGTGAAGGGCGCATCGCCCGTCTCGCCAGCCGGCACCGCCCGCCAGTCGTTCTCCGGCACCTGGTCCAGCGCGCCCAGATGCGGAAGCGCCTCGAAAAGCTGCGCGCGCAGCTGCGCCAGGCTGTCGAAGGGCAGCTTGTGGCCGAGCTCGGCCGACAGCGCCCTGAGGATTGCCCAGTCCTCGCGGGCCTCGCCCGGCGGGAAGCCGGCGCGGTTGGCCATCTGCGGCCGGCCCTCGGTGTTGACGTAGATGCCGGACTGTTCGGTCCAGGCGGCTCCGGGCAGGATCACGTCGGCCCGGTGCGCACCGCGGTCGCCGTGGCTGCCGTGGTAGACGACGAATGCGTCACCCGGCATGTCGATCTCGTCGGCTCCGAGATTGTAGACCAGCTTCGCGCCGCCGAGCGCCCCGGCGATGCCGCCCTCGTGGGTGAAGCCCACATCCATCGCGCCGACCCGGCCCGCCGCGGTGTGCAGCACCAGGAGCTTCGCGCCCCCTTCTGCGGCCAGCGCCATGACGGCGCCCAGCACCGCCGCGCCGTCCTTGCGCGCGAGCGCACCCTGCCCCACGATCACCAGCGGGTCCGCCGCACCCTTCATGTAGTCGACGATCTTGCCCCGGGTCTCGCCCTTCAGCGCCTCGGGACCCGAGCCCATGCGATGGTGCGGATAGCTCAGGTCCACGTCCGGCCCGATCACCGCCACCTCGGCGCCCTGGGTCCAGGCCTTGCGGATGCGCGCGTTCAGCACCGGTGCCTCGGCGCGCGGGTTGGTTCCGACCAGAAGGATCGCGCGCGAGGCCTCGATCTCCTCGATCCGGGCGGTGCCGACATAGCCCGAGCGGTTGCCCGCGGGCAGCGCGGCACCGTCCTGGCGGCAGTCGTGGCGGTCGGAGCCGAGCGACGCGAGGAGCTGCTTCAGCGCCCAGGCCGCCTCGACCGGCACGAGGTCGCCCGCCACCGCGGCGACATCCTTGCCCGCCACCTTTAGCGCCGCGGCCACCGCCGTGAATGCCTCGCCCCAACTCGCCGGACGAAGCTTGCCGTTTTCGCGCACATAGGGCTTGTCCAGCCGCTGGCGGCGCAGCCCGTCCCAGACGAAGCGCGAGCGATCGGCCAGCCACTCCTCGTTCACCCCGTCATGGTTGCGGGGCTGGATGCGCATCACCTCGCGGCCGCGCACGTCGACCCGGATGTTCGAGCCGAGCGCGTCCATCACGTCGATCGACTGGGTCTTGGTCAGCTCCCAGGGCCGGGCGGTGAAGGCATAGGGCTTCGAGGTCAGCGCGCCGACCGGGCAGAGGTCGATCACGTTGCCCTGCATCTCCGAGGTCAGCGCGGCGTCGAGATAGCTCACGATCTCGGAATCCTCGCCCCGGCCGGTCTGGCCCATCTCGGGCACGCCGGCCACCTCGGTGATGAAGCGGACGCAGCGGGTGCAGGAGATGCAGCGGGTCATCTCGGTCTTGACCAGCGGCCCGAGGTCGATGTCGATCGCAGCGCGCTTCGGCTCGCGGTAGCGCGAGAAGTCGACGCCGTAGGCCATCGCCTGGTCCTGCAGGTCGCACTCGCCGCCCTGATCGCAGATCGGACAATCCAGCGGGTGATTGATCAGCAGGAATTCCATCACCCCCTCGCGGGCCTTCTTGACCATCGGCGAGTTGGTCTTGACCACCGGCGGCTGGCCTTCCGGACCTGGGCGGAGGTCCTTCACCTGCATGTGGCACGAGGCGGCGGGCTTCGGAGGGCCGCCGACGACCTCGACCAGGCACATGCGGCAATTGCCGGCGATCGACAGGCGCTCATGGTAGCAGAAGCGCGGAATCTCGATTCCCGCCTGCTCGCAGGCCTGGATCAGGGTCAGGCTGGGGTCGGCCTCGACCTCGATGCCGTCGATGATGATCTTGCGCAGGTCGGTCATGCCGCCTCGCTCCTTCCTATTCCGCCGCGATGCGGGCGCAGCGCTGCGTTCGCCACAACCGCGCCTCGGTCAGATGCGTCCAGCCGAAGGCATGGTCGCTGTCGCCATGGGCGCGCAGATGCTCCAGCCGCTCCAGCCCCTCGGCGAGCGTCGGGACATGCCCTGCCGGCACCCACCACATGACGAAATGCATGGCGCCGAGGATCTCGAACCACTCCGCCCGGCGCTCGTAGAACTGGCGGTGGACGGTGTTCCAGACGAACGCCTCCAGCGTCTCGACGCTCTCCCAGACCGTGAGATTGGCCACGAATTGCGGGTCGTCGCCGATATGGTTCTCGGTGTTGCCGGTTCCGGGCTCGCCCGAGCCCTCCATCATCCAGACGAAGCCGGGCATGCGCTTGCCGAGCCCGTTGACCCGGTCGAGCGCGGCCATGAACTCGGCCACGCGCGGGTCATCGGTGGGCGCGAGCAGCCGCCCGACATTGAGCTCGGCGAGGTGCATGTTCCGCTTTGCCCCCGTCATTTGCCGGCCCCTGGCACGACCGCCGCCGGGGACGCGCACGCCTCACGTTCCATTAACCATAAAACGTGCTCAAACCGCTGTTCCTTGTTTTCCAATGGCTTAGCCACCTGCTCAAGGTTGAGCAGCCGCACGACACCGGCCAGGATCGCTCCGAAGCCCGACCGGGCCTCGGCCCCGCACCGCTGGCCGACCCGCTGCTCGGCAGCGGCCCGGGTGATCTCCGGCAGGTACATCTCGACCGAGTGGCACATGGGGTCCTACTCCGCCGCCACGGCGCTGACGCGCCCGGTGCGCTTGGCCTTGATCCGGTCCTCGATCTCGTCGCGGAAGTGCCGGATCAGACCCTGGATCGGCCAGGCCGCCGCATCGCCCAGCGCGCAGATGGTGTGGCCCTCGACCTGCTTGGTGACGTCGAGCAGCATGTCGATCTCTTCCGGCGCCGCGTCTCCGGTGACCAGCCGGTCCATCACCCGCATCATCCAGCCGGTGCCCTCGCGGCACGGCGTGCACTGGCCGCAGCTCTCGTGCTTGTAGAACTTGCTCAGCCGCCAGATCGCCTTGATGACGTCGGTCGACTGGTCCATCACGATCACCGCCGCGGTGCCGAGGCCCGACTTCTGGTCGCGCAGGTAGTCGAAATCCATGATGCAGTCGTCGCAGAGCCGCGCCGGCAGCAACGGCACCGACGAGCCGCCCGGGATCACCGCCTTCAGGTTCTTCCAGCCGCCCCGCACGCCTCCGCAGTGACGATCCAGCAGTTCCCTGAGGGTGATCGACATCTCCTCCTCGACCACGCAGGGCGCCTTCACATGGCCCGAGATGGCGAAGATCTTGGTGCCGGTGTTGTTCGGCCGGCCGAAGCCCGCGAACCAGGCCGAGCCGCGGCGCAGGATGGTGGGGACGACGGCGATCGACTCGACGTTGTTGACGGTGGTCGGGCAGCCATAAAGGCCTACACCCGCCGGGAACGGTGGCTTCAGCCGCGGCATGCCCTTCTTGCCCTCTAGGCTCTCCAGCAGCGCCGTCTCCTCGCCGCAGATATAGGCGCCTGCGCCATGGTGCAGGTAAAGGTCGAAGTCGAAGCCCGACTTGGCGGCGTTCTTGCCGAGCAGGCCGGCCTCGTAGCACTCGTCGATCGCCGACTGCAGCGCCTCGCGCTCGCGGATGTACTCGCCGCGGAGGTAGATGTAGCAGACATTCGCATTCATCGCGAAGCTGGCGATCAGGCAACCCTCGATCAGTGTGTGCGGATCGTGGCGCATGATCTCGCGGTCCTTGCAGGTGCCCGGCTCGGACTTCGTCGGCATTTACAACGAGGTAAGACGGCCGCCCATCCGACTGCTTCGGCATGAACGACCATTTGAGCCCGGTTGGGAAGCCCGCTCCGCCGCGCCCGCGCAGGCCGGAGTCCTTGACCTGCTGGATGATCTTATCGCGCCCCAGCGCGATCAGATCGGCGGTCTTGTCCCAGTGCCCGCGCGCCCTCGCCCCCTTCAACGACCGGTCATGCATGCCGTAGAGGTTGGTGAAGATTCGGTCCTTGTCCTCAAGCATCGGCCGTCACCCCTTCCCCGCCAGGGCCTTCGCCTGAGCGATCCAGTCCTCGCGCCCGATCCGGCCCTTGAACCGCAGCTGCACGTCGACCCATGCGACCTCGGCCTCGGTCCAGCCGGCGATCTGGTCGAAATGGTAGATGCCGAGCCCGTGCAGGATGCCCTCGATCTTGGGGCCTATGCCCTTGATCCGCTTCAGGTCATCCGGTTGGCCGCCGCGGGCCGCCGTCAGCAAAGCGGGCTTCGTTCTCTCGGCTTCGGCCGCTGGCGCGGCGGGCTTCGGCGCCGCCTTGGCGGCAGGTTTCGCTTCCGCCTTGGGCGCTGGCGTGACCGCTGGCGCCGGCTTCGCGGCGATCCTGGCCTTCATCTTCCCCGGCTCGCCCGTGATCCGGGCAACCGTGTCGCCCTGCGCCAGCGCCAGCTCGATCGATGCATTGGCCTCGTGCTTGGGCTTGCCCTTTAGCGAGGTCAGGCCGCCTGCTGGCTCCGAGGCGAAGCGGCCGTTCTGGGGCCCGGGCCGAGGAACGTCGCCGCGACCCAACGCATCGATCAACTCGCCGAGCATCGCCGCAGTCAGATCCTCGTAGTAATCCTTGCCAATCTGTGCCATCGGCGCATTCGAACAGGCGCCCAGGCACTCGACTTCCTCCCACGAGAACTTGCCGTCGGGCGAGAGCTCGTGCGGGTTGGGCGCGATCTTCTCCTTGCATACGGCGACCAGGTCCTCGGCTCCGCAGATCATGCAGGAGGTGGTGCCGCAGACCTGGATATGCGCAACCGACCCAACCGGCTGCAGCTGGAACATGAAATAGAAGCTGGCGACCTCGAGCACCCGGATGTCGGCCATGCCGAGCATCTTCGCCACGTGCTCGATCATCGGCCGGGTGACCCAGCCCTCCTGCTCCTGCCCCCGCCACAGCAGTGGGATCACGGCACTGGCCTGCCGACCCTCCGGAAATTTCGCGATCTGGCGCTTCGCCCACTCGGCGTTTGCCGGCGTAAAGGCGAAGCTCTCGGGCTGAGTGTGGTGCAGGCGGCGCAGGCTCACCGGTCGATCTCCCCGAACACGACGTCCAGCGAACCGATGATCGCCGAGACGTCCGCAAGCTGGTGACCGCGGCCGATATGGTCCATAGCCGCGAGATGCGGGTAGCCAGGCGCGCGGATCTTGCACTTGTAGGGCTTGTTGGTCCCGTCGCTCACCAGATAGACGCCGAACTCGCCCTTCGGCGCCTCGACATAGGCATAGACCTCACCCGCAGGCACGTGGAAGCCCTCGGTATAGAGCTTGAAGTGGTGGATCAGGGCCTCCATCGAGGTCTTCATCGCGGCCCGCTTCGGCGGCGAGAACTTGTGGTTCTGCGTCACCACCGGGTCGCCCTGGCACTTGTCCATCTTCTCCAGCGCCTGGCGCATGATCTTGGTCGACTCGCGCATCTCCTCCATGCGGCAGAGATAGCGGTCGTAGCAATCGCCGTTCTTGCCGACCGGGATCAGGAAGTCGAAGTCGGAGTAGCACTCGTAGGGTTGCGCCCGGCGCAGGTCCCAGGCCCAGCCCGAGCCACGCACCATCACGCCTGAGAAGCCGTAGGCTTGAGCCTCCTCCAAACTGACGACACCAATATCGACATTGCGCTGCTTGAAGATGCGATTCTCGGTCAGGAGCCCCTCGAGATCGTCGAGCACCTGCGGGAACTCCTCCGTCCACTGCCAGATGTCGTCGCAGAGCTGCGGCG
The DNA here is from genome assembly GCA_963700775.1 of uncultured Pseudomonadota bacterium. GTDB lineage: Bacteria > Pseudomonadota > Alphaproteobacteria > Rhodobacterales > Rhodobacteraceae > Thermohalobaculum. The sequence goes on along the minus strand of CAVOYU010000012.1, from coordinate 76,293 downwards.
TAAGGTCCCGGTGCACGCCTCCGGGGCGAAAATAGGCGGCGTGGAGCCGCGCCCCGCAGGCGCGCTCATAGAAAACCATCAGTTTCTCGCGCTCCTCGAAACCCCAGAGCGGGGGCGTCAGCGCGCCCACATCCATAGCCTGTGTGGTCACATTCAGCAGATGGTTCAGGATACGGCCCATCTCGGAATAGAGCACCCGGACCAGCGAGCCGCGATGCGGCACATCGATACCGGCCAGCTTCTCGATCGCCAGGCACCAAGCATGCTCCTGGTTCATCGGGGCGACATAGTCCAGCCGGTCGAAATAGGGCAGGTTCTGCAGGTAGGTGCGGCTTTCCATCAGCTTCTCGGTGCCGCGGTGCAGCAAGCCGATATGCGGGTCGCAGCGCTCGACAATCTCGCCGTCGAGCTCCAGGACGAGCCGCAGCACACCATGCGCCGCCGGGTGTTGCGGTCCGAAATTGATGTTGAAATTGCGGATCCGCTGTTCGCCGGAGAGCTTGCCGCCATCCATGGTCATACCCCTTGGCCCGGCATGTCGCCTGGCCATTTGCGGAACGCCAGGACCCAAAGCAGCACTAGCGCGCCGAAGGGGATCACCGCTGCCAGTGCCCAAGGCGCAGCAACCCCGGCTCTCGGGAGTATCCGCCAGAACGGGATCACCGTCAGGACCGCCGCAACCAAAAAGACCAGCATCTGGCCCATGGGTCAGGCCTCCTTCTTCTCATCGCCGGGCAGAATATACTGCGCGCCTTCCCACGGGCTCATGAAGTCGAACAGCCGATAGTCCTGCACCAGCTTAACCGGCTCGTAGACGACACGCTTCGCTGTCTCGTCATAGCGGACCTCGACATAGCCGGTCGTCGGGAAATCCTTTCGCAGGGGATAGCCGCGGAACCCGTAGTCGGTCAGTATGCGGCGCATGTCCGGGTGGCCCGAGAACATGATACCGTACATGTCGAAGACTTCGCGCTCGTACCAGTTTGCGGAGGGGTGAAGGTCGTTGATCGAGGGCACGACCTCGTCCTCGGCGACCGCCATCTTGACCCGAATGCGCTGGTTCTGCGGCATCGACAGAAAATGATAGACCATGTCAAAGCGCCGCTCGCGGCCCGGCCAGTCCACGGCGGTTATGTCGATCAGCGTGGTGAAGGCACAGGCGGTATTGTCGCGCAGATAGCCGATCAGACGGCGGACGCCCGCAGGCGCCGCGGCGATCGTCAATTCGCCATGACCGACCTCGTGGCCGCGCACTGCCTCCGGCTGCGCCAAGGCGATCAGTTCGCCAAGTTCGTTGAGCGCGTCCGACATCCGGGCCCTCCCTCAGCGCGTGATGGTGCCGGTGCGGCGGATCTTCCGCTGCAACTGCAGTATGCCGTAGAGCAGCGCCTCGGCAGTCGGCGGGCAACCGGGTACATAGATGTCGACCGGCACGATCCGGTCGCAGCCACGCACCACCGAATAGCTGTAGTGGTAGTAGCCCCCGCCATTGGCGCAGGAGCCCATCGAGATCACGTAGCGCGGCTCGGGCATCTGGTCGTAGACCTTGCGGAGAGCCGGCGCCATCTTATTGGTCAGCGTGCCAGCGACGATCATCACGTCCGACTGGCGCGGGCTGGCGCGCGGCGCAAATCCGAAGCGCTCGACATCGTAGCGCGGCATCGAGGTGTGCATCATCTCGACTGCACAGCAGGCGAGCCCGAAGGTCATCCAGAACAGCGAGCCGGTGCGCGCCCAATTTATCAGGTCGTCCGCCGTAGTCAGGATGAAACCCTTGTCGGCCAGTTCGTTCGAGATATGGCCTGCCAGCACGTCCTTGTCAGCCCCGGCCTGCATCGCGCCGCCGCTCATGGTCGGGCTCACTCCCATTCCAGCGCCCCCTTCTTCCACTCATAGGCAAAGCCGATGGTCAGGACGCCAAGGAACACCATCATCGACCAGAACGCCACCGTCGACAGGCTTCCAAAGGCGGCCGCCCAGGGGAACAGGAAGGCGATTTCGAGGTCGAAGATGATGAACAGGATCGACACGAGGTAGAAGCGGACGTCGAATTTCATGCGCGCGTCGTCGAAGGCATTGAAGCCGCACTCATATGCCGAAATCTTCTCGGGGTCCGGGCGGCGGACAGCCAGTACCAGCGCCGCCAGCATCAGCACCAGCCCAAGCGCGATGGCGAGGCCGAGGAAGACCAGGATCGGCAGGTATTCGCGCAGAATGTCATCCATCGCCGCACCTCCCCATACAGCCGTTCTTCGGCACTGCAGCAGTGTCTAAACGGCGCCACGATGGAGGTCAACTCGGCCCCCGCGCAGCCGGTGCAAATAGTCGGTGCCTGCGAAGATTGGTCGCTGCAAAGCGGGTCGGCGGACCACTTCAAGGGCAGCGAATGGAATAGCTTTGGAGATGCCTCGGGACGTGGCGCGGTGGACGGGACTCGAACCCGCGACCCCCGGCGTGACAGGCCGGTACTCTAACCGACTGAGCTACCACCGCATTACGTCGCCCTAGCCGAAGCGCCCGGCTCCGGAGGTGCGAGCCTTTTAGGGAAGGGCCGTTGCGGCGTCAAGTGATTCAATGGGCGGTTCCGGTTGCCTTGCGCACGGCCGTCGCTCGCTGACTCTGGTGTCTCCGGCGCGAGTCTCCGGGAAGACATCGGCCACGATATCCGGGAGGCGGAGATGGACCATTCGGCGATCCGTATCGGCGGCGTACTGCTCGATATCGTCGGGGTCATCTATGTGGGCGACTGGCCGCTTCCCGGCGCGTTGGAGGCGATACACCAGCCGCTGTGGGGCGAATAATGTCGGAAAGCCCGAGCCAGGCTTCTTCCTGAACGCCGTCTCGGCCCTCGGCCGCACGCCAGCCGAGGCAGTGATGGTCGGCTACGACGACGAGTCCGACATCGGAGATGCACTGGCCGCCCGGGTGAAGGGCGCTTGTCAGGACGGGCAAATACTGCGCGGGCGATGAGAGACGGCTGACCCCGCCACCCACACATATCGCCAACGATCTGGCATCGGCTGCCGATTGGATCGTGGGCTGCGCGCGAGACTCAGCTTGGTCTACGGCAGGACACGTCCGCCGCGGCCGACACGACATTGCAAATCCGGATTGTCACGCGATACCAAGCGAGTACACGAACTCTGGTGGGCGGTGAGAGACTCGAACTCCCGACATCCTCGGTGTAAACGAGGCGCTCTACCAACTGAGCTAACCGCCCTCAGCCCGCCTTATCGGGCCGCCGGCCCGGCGGGTCAACTGCATGCGAGGCGCGCAACTCAAAAGACAAGGGGCGCTCACGTCACAGGCGATCCCTTTTCCTAGACTCTTCTGCGGCAAACAGTTAGTGCGCCAGCGGCGCCTCGGAGCCCTGGGCATCGTCGTCGGTCGCGGCCGAGACCGGATCTGCTTCCTCGTCCCACTCGATCGGCTCCGGTTGGCGAGTCAAAGCCACCTTGAGCACGTCCGAGACGGTTTCGGCCGGGATAATCTCGAGACCCGACTTCACGTTGTCGGGGATGTCCGGAAGATCCTTCACGTTTTCCTTCGGAATGATCACCGTCTTGATCCCGCCGCGGAGCGCCGCGAGCAGCTTTTCCTTCAGGCCGCCGATCGGCAGCACGTTGCCGCGCAGCGTCACCTCGCCGGTCATCGCAACGTCCTTGCGGACCGGGATCTGCGTCAGCACCGACACGATCGAGGTCACCATCGCCACGCCGGCCGAGGGGCCGTCCTTGGGCGTCGCGCCCTCGGGGACGTGGACGTGGATGTCGACCTTCTCGAACACCGGCGGCTTGATGCCATAGGTCGTCGCCTTGGCCCGCACGAAGCTCGAGGCCGCGTCGATCGACTCCTTCATCACGTCGCCGAGCTTGCCGGTGGTCTTCATCCGGCCCTTGCCCGGCAGTCTCAATGCCTCGATGTGCAGGAGGTCGCCGCCGACACTGGTGTAGGCCAGCCCGGTGGTGACGCCTACTTGGTCTTCTGTCTCTGCAAGGCCATGGCGGAACCGCGGTACGCCCAGGTACTGTTCGAGTTTCTCAGGCGTGACCTTCACTGCCTTGGTATCACCTCGCACAATCTCGGTCAGCACCTTGCGGCAGAGCTTCGCCAGTTCCCGCTCGAGATTCCGGACACCGGCCTCGCGGGTGTAGGTTCGCACCACGTCGAGCAGTGCCTCGTCGGTCAGCGCGAACTCGCCCTTCTTCAGGCCATGCGATTCCGTCTGCTTCGGAAGCAGGTGGCGCTTGGCGATCTCGAGCTTCTCGTCCTCGGTGTAACCGGGCAGCGCGATGATCTCCATGCGGTCCAGCAGTGGCTGGGGCATGTTGTAACTGTTGGCCGTGGTGATGAACATCACACTGGAGAGGTCATACTCCACCTCCAGGTAGTGATCCATGAAGGTGTTGTTCTGTTCCGGATCCAGAACCTCGAGCATCGCGCTGGCGGGGTCGCCGCGGAAGTCGTGGCCCATCTTGTCGATCTCGTCGAGCAGGATCAGCGGATTGGTGGTCTTGGCTTTCTTCATGGCCTGGATGATCTTGCCCGGCATCGAGCCAATATAGGTTCGCCGGTGGCCGCGGATCTCGGCCTCGTCGCGGACGCCACCCAGCGAGATTCGTATGAACTCGCGTCCGGTCGCACGGGCGACCGATTTGCCGAGCGAGGTCTTACCGACGCCCGGCGGTCCGACGAGGCAGAGGATCGGCCCCTTCATCTTGGCCGAGCGCTGCTGAACCGCCAGGTATTCTACCATCCGCTCCTTGACCTTCTCGAGGCTGTAGTGATCGGCGTCGAGAATCTCCTGGGCCCGGTTCAGATCCTTCTTGACCCGGGACTTCTTTCCCCAGGGGATGGACAGCATCCAGTCGAGGTAGTTGCGCACCACCGTCGACTCGGCCGACATCGGGCTCATCTGGCGCAGCTTCTTGACCTCGGCCAGAGCCTTGTCGCGGGCCTCCTTCGAGAGCTTGGTCTTCTCGATCCGGTCCTCGTATTCGGCCGCCTCGTCGCGGCCGTCATCGCCCTCGCCGAGTTCGCGCTGGATCGCCTTCATCTGCTCGTTGAGATAGTATTCGCGCTGGGTCCGCTCCATCTGGCTCTTGACCCGGCTCTTGATCTTCTTCTCGACCTGCAGAACCGAGATTTCACCCTGGACCAGCGCCAGCAGCCTCTCGAGCCGGTCGGCGACCCCGGGCTCCTCCAGCAGCTTCTGCCGCTCGGAGAGCTTGACGCCAACATGACCTGCGATCGTGTCGGCGAGTTTCGCGGGATCGTCGATCTCGCCGATATTGGCCAGCGCCTCTTCGGGAACGTTCTTGTTGAGCTTGACGTAGCGCTCGAACTGGCTGGTCAGCGAGCGGGCGAGAGCCTCGACCGTTGCCGCATCCGCATCGGTCTCGGCGATCTCCTCGGCCTCGGCCTCGAAATAGCTCTCGTTCGGCACGAAGTTCACAATCCGCGCTCGGCTTCGGCCCTCGACCAGCACCTTCACCGTGCCGTCGGGCAACTTCAGAAGCTGCAGCACGTTGGCCAGCGCTCCGACCCGGTAGATATCGTCCTCGGTCGGGTCGTCCTTGGCTGCGTCCTTCTGGCTTGCCAGCAGAATTTGCCGGTCGTCCTTCATGACCTGCTCCAGCGCCTTCACGGAGCGCTCGCGGCCGACGAAAAGCGGCACGATCATGTGGGGGAAAACCACGATGTCGCGCAGCGGCAGGACTGGATAGACGGAGGTCTTCTTTTCTTTCATGACTGCTGCCTCAATGTGTCGGAGCGGGCGGCAAAGGCCCGTTCTCGATCATGTATGCGAACGAACTTGGCCCGCCGAAGGGGGGATTTCAAGGTTCGGCACGGACTAAGTCCTGGTCCGGAACAACCTGCACGTACGGCCAAACACTCCGCGCCGGGACGGATCAGGATGCGGTCGCGCCCGCCTCGGCCCGGTCCGAGTAGATCACGAGCGGCTTCGCCTTGCCCTCGATCACCTCCTCGTTCACCACCACCTCCTCGACATTCTCCATGCCTGGGAGTTCGAACATCGTCTCCAGCAGCACGTCCTCGAGGATCGAGCGCAGGCCGCGCGCACCGGTCTTGCGGTCGATGGCCTTGCGGGCGATCGCGCTGAGGGCGTCCTCAGTAAAGGCGAGCTTCACGTCCTCCATCTCGAACAGCCGCTGGTATTGTTTGACCAGCGCATTCTTCGGCTTGGTCAGGATAGTAACCAGCGCCTCCTCGTCGAGATCGCGCAGTGTCGCAATCACCGGCAGGCGGCCGACGAATTCGGGGATGAGGCCGAACTTCAGCAGGTCTTCGGGCTCGAGTTCCGCCAGCACGTCGCCGACCCGCCGGTCGTCCTCCGAGCGCACGTCAGCGCCGAAGCCGATCGCCGAGCCCTTGCCGCGCCGCGAGATAATCTTGTCGAGGCCCGAGAAGGCGCCGCCGCAGATGAACAGAATGTTGGTCGTGTCGACCTGAAGGAACTCCTGCTGCGGATGCTTGCGCCCGCCCTGGGGCGGCACCGAGGCGACGGTGCCTTCCATGATCTTGAGCAGCGCCTGCTGCACGCCCTCGCCCGAGACGTCCCGTGTGATCGAGGGGTTGTCGGACTTGCGGCTGATCTTGTCGACCTCGTCGATGTAGACGATGCCGCGCTGGGCGCGCTCGACATTGTAATCGGCAGACTGCAGGAGCTTGAGGATGATGTTCTCGACATCCTCGCCCACATAGCCCGCTTCGGTCAGCGTGGTTGCGTCCGCCATGGTGAAGGGCACATCGAGGATGCGTGCCAGGGTCTGCGCCAGCAGGGTCTTGCCGCAGCCCGTGGGGCCGATCAGCAGGATGTTCGACTTCGCCAACTCCACGTCGCTCGACTTCGAGGCATGGCCCAGGCGCTTGTAGTGGTTGTGCACCGCGACCGCGAGGACCTTCTTGGCTCGCTCCTGCCCGATCACGTAATCGTCGAGCACGTCACAGATGTCGTGGGGTGTCGGCACACCATCCGCCGACTTGACCAGGTTGTTCTTGGTCTCCTCACGGATGATGTCCATGCACAGTTCGACGCATTCGTCGCAGATGAACACCGTCGGTCCGGCGATAAGCTTGCGCACCTCATGCTGACTCTTACCGCAGAACGAGCAGTAGAGGGTGTTTTTGCTGTCCGAGCCACTGCTCTTCGTCATCGTTATCTCCGGACGGTTACCCTCACCGAATGGCCAACCCTGACCGTGGCGAAAACGGCAGACGCCGAATCCGGCCAAATTACATCATACCGCCTATGGCGATCCGTGTCACCTCGCGCGGGCGCGAGGCGCTACGCAGCCTCGGGTTCGGGCCTTTTGTCGACAATTCGATCGATCAGCCCCCACTCCTTCGCCTGCTCCGGGGTCATGAAGAAGTCGCGGTCCAGCGCCTTGTCGACAGTGTCGTATTCCTGTCCGCAGTGCTTCACGTAGATCTGGTTCAGGCGCTCCTTCAACTCGAGGATCTCCTTGGCGTGAATGGCGATGTCCGACGCCTGGCCCTGGAAACCGCCCGAGGGCTGATGGACCATGATCCGACTGTTGGGTAGCGAGAAACGCATGTCCTTCTCCCCCGCCGCGAGCAGCAGCGAGCCCATGGAAGCGGCCTGCCCCGTACAGACAGTCGAGATCGGGCAGCGGATGTACTGCATCGTGTCATAGATCGAAAGCCCAGAACTTACGATGCCTCCGGGGCTGTTGATGTACATCGCGATTTCCTTCTTCGGATTCTCCGATTCCAGAAACAGCAACTGCGCCACCATGAGCGTCGCCAGCTGGTCCTGCACCGGGCCGGAGAGGAAAATGATCCGCTCTTTCAGGAGCCTGGAATAGATGTCATAGGACCGCTCGCCGCGCGCCGTCTGCTCGATGACGAAGGGCATGAAGAGGTTGGCGTAGGTGTCGATCGGGTCTCTCATGATTTTTTGTCCTGCTCCGCCTCCGACGCCCCGGCGATTTGGCCGGTGCAATTGTTTAGATCAGGTTTAATCCTTGGATCCGCCAGCGACAAGGGCGGGCGAAAGACAAAAGGGCCGCGGCGATCGGAAACCGCCGCGGCCCAGAATCACTGCCGGCGCTTTCACTCCTCGTCCAGCGCCTCGAGCTCCTTCTCGAAGTCGGCCTTTGACACCGAGGTCTCGGTGACGTTTGCCTTGCCGAGGATCAGATCCACCACCTTGTCCTCGAAGATCGGCGCCCTGATCTGTTCCAGCATCTGACGGTTCTGCTTCACGAACTCGAAGAACTCGCGCTCCTGGCCGGGATAGCGGCGGGCCTGGGCCATCACCGCCTGACCCATCTCCTGCTCGGTGATCTCGACCTTCTCCCTGGAACCGACCTCGGCCAGCAGCAGGCCGAGGCGCACGCGGCGCTCGGCGAGCTTGTTGTGCTCGTCGGTCGGCTCGATAGCCGGGTGGTCGTGGCCCTGGTGATCCGGGTTGTCCTCGTGCCAGAGCTGATGGGCGATCGACTTCGCCTCGGCCTCGACCAGCGAAGGCGGCAGCTCGAAGGTCACCAACTCGTCCAGGGCATCCAGCAACCGGCGCTTGATCAGCGAGCGCGCGGTGTCCGAGAACTCGGCGGCAATCCGCTCGCGGATCTGGGTCTTCAGCTCGTCCAGGGTCTCGGACCCGTAACGCTTTGCCAGATCGTCGTCGATCGGGGCCGCCTGAGGCGCCCGCACTTCCTTCACGGTGACCTCGAAGACCGCGTCCTTGCCGGCAAGGTTCTTTGCGCCGTAGTCCGCCGGGAAGGTTACCTTGACCTCGCGGACCTCTCCGGTCTTGGCGCCGACGAGCTGATCCTCGAAGCCTGGGATGAACGAGCTGGAACCCAGCACCAGCGGGTAGTCCTCGGCCGAGCCGCCCTCGAAGGCTTCGCCATCAATCTTTCCGACGAAATCCATGACAAGCTGATCGCCGTCCTTCGACTTCGCGGTCTTGCCGCGCGCCTCGTAGTTGGTGGAGCCGTCGGCGAGCTTGCCGAGCGCCTCGTCCACCGAAGCGTCATCGACCGCCACGACCCGGCGCTCGAGCTTGACCGCCGAGAAATCGACCTCGGGCACTTCGGGCAAGCAGTCATAGCCGAACTCGACGGTCAGGTCATCGCCCTCGTCATACTTCTCGTTGACGATCTTGATCTCGGGCTGCTGCGCCGGGCGGTGGCCGGCATCCTTTAGGTGATCGGCAACCGTCTGCTCGACGGTTTCCTGCACGACCTCGCCCATCACCGACTTCCCAAACATCTTCTTCAGGAGCGGCAGCGGCGCCTTGCCCTTGCGGAAGCCCTTCATCTGGAAGCCCGACCGCACGGTCATGAGCTTCTCGGTGGTCTTCTCCTCGAGCCTCGCGGCCGGAACGACCACGGAATATTCGCGCCTCAGGCCCTCGGCCTTGGTTTCGGTCACCTGCATTGACCCGTCCTTCAATTCGCGCCGGCCAATTCGGCCGGACCTCATTCTGCTCGTCGCGCCGCGCGGGGCCCGGTGGTGCGGGCGGAGGGACTTGAACCCCCACGCCTTGCGGCACGAGAACCTAAATCTCGCGTGTCTACCAGTTCCACCACGCCCGCGCGCCGCATGCCCCGCGGATGAACCCGAAGGGTGCAAAACCGGCCCCCCTATAGCAAGCCGATTTGGCGGGCGATAGAGGGAAATGAACGGGAATTTCCGCTGCTCTCCAGCCGTCGGCGACATTGCGGACAGAGCTGGGTGCCGCAGGGTGCCGCGACATCAGGCGATCAGAGCCCGAGGTCCCGGAATATAGCGGGAATCATCTCCGGAATGTCCTCAGCGATCAGGCCCGGGCCGAACTTCCTGGCCGCCTCCACTTGCAGCCAGGCGGCGGTTTCGGCGGCAGCCGTGGGCGGGAAGCCGCGGGCGAGTAGGCCGGTGATCATCCCGGCAAGCACATCGCCCGATCCGGCGGTGGCGAGCCAGGGCGCCGCGCGATCGTAGTGGGCGGAGTTGATGGCCGCCCTGCCATGCGGATCGGCGATCACCGTGTCGGGCCCCTTGAGCAACACCACGCAGCCGGCGCGGGCAGCGGCCTCGCGGGCGGCGTCCACCTTGGAAAAGGCGGGGCCCTTGGCGGCCGGGGCTGCGAGCTTCGCGGCAATGTCCGGGAACAGGCGCGCGAACTCGCCCATATGCGGGGTCAGGACGCAGGCCGGGTGCAGCAGGGCGAAGAGTTTTGCCGGGTCCTCGGCGAAGCTCGTCAGCGCATCGGCATCCAGAACCGTGCCGCGCCGCGCCGCCAGGGTGGCGGCCACCAGCCCCAGCGTGTGCGCCCCCAGCCCGAGGCCGGGGCCAACGCAGAGGGCGTTGAAACGCACGTCCGTCAGGATCTCGGCCAGCGCATCGGCACCGGCAACGGGCCGCAGCATGATTGCGTTGAGCTGCGCGGCGTTCTCGATGATGGCCGCGGGCGGCGGGCCAAGGGTCACGAGCCCCGCCCCGATCCGGAGCGCGCCACGGGCGGCAAGCCGGGCGGCCCCGCCCTTGCCGACGCCGCCGGAGAGGATCAGGGCATGGCCGTGGGAGTATTTGTGCTGATGGCCGGCCTCCGGCTTGCGAAGCCTTCGAAGCCAAGGTCGCACGCTCTGGGCGACTTCGTCGGGATGGTCGATTAAGTACCGATCGACATACTTCCCCATGCCCAGATCGACACAGCGGATCTCTCGCCCGCTCCTATCGGTCTGATTGAGGAAATGACCGATCTTCCTCGATTGGAACGTGACGACAAGCTCAGAATAGAGCGAGCCGTGCTCTCCGCCCAATTCCTTGCCTGAGTCCGCACACCGGCCAGATTGGATATCGACAGCGACTCCGCATCCTCCGGTCCAGCTACCATCTTCATCGCGCGAGGCTTCCTCGTCTGCGCAGAGTAAATCGGACGGTAGCGCTCGTCGAAGTCCAGTTCCGAACAGGGCATCAATTCGCACGTCGCACGGCTCAGGATTCACGGCAAGTTGGGAGAATGGCCGCACCTCCCCCAACACCCGCCACCGCCGGCAGTTCTCCGCCGCATCCGGCGGCAGCTTCTTCTCGTCGCCGTAGAGGAAGACCTCCACCTCCCAGCCGCGCTGCTTCAGCAGCCGCGCCACCACGAAGCCATCGCCGCCATTGTTTCCGGGGCCGCAGAGCACGACCGCCCGGTGCGGCGCCGTCGCCAGCTCGGGGCGCCAGTCCAAGATCGCCTCGACCACGCCCCTTCCCGCCCGCTCCATCAGTTCGAGGCCGGTCACCTCGCCCGACGCGATGGCGGCCTCCTCAATGGCGCGCATCTGGGCGGCGGTCAGGAGTTCGGTCATAGGCGCCCCGCTAGCCCGCCCCGGACTTGAGCCGGTGCTTCAATTGCCTTCGATCCGGCAATGTCCCGGACCGGATCCGGGACATTGGTGTCGATAGCCGCTCGCCGGTCAAGACACGGCGGCCGCTGTATCGGCAAAGCCGCACAGGTGATTACAAAATAGGCAGAATGCCTATTTCTTTGGCGCCACTTCAGGGCGTTCGCACTGACGGCTTGACCATGGGTCATTTTAGCCAACGATTCCAGCGACCTCAAGAACTGGCACGCTCCCTGCATGTCGTCTGCCAGAGATCCATGCGCACGGCGGGACGGCCTGCCATGCGCCCATAGGTACAAAGGGAGAGCCCGGTGAAGAAGGTCGAAGCCATCATCAAGCCGTTCAAGCTCGACGAGGTCAAGGAGGCACTCCAGGAGGTCGGCATCCAGGGCCTCTCGGTGCTCGAAGCCAAGGGCTTCGGCCGCCAGAAGGGCCATACCGAGCTCTACCGCGGCGCCGAGTATGTCGTGGACTTCCTGCCCAAGGTGAAGATCGAGGTCGTCATCGCCGACGATCAGCTCGACAGCGTGATCGAGGCCATCGTCGGCGCCGCCAAGACCGGCAAGATCGGCGACGGCAAGATCTTCGTTTCCAACGTCGAGCAGGCGATCCGCATTCGCACCGGCGAGGAGGGCGCGGACGCGCTCTGAGCGCCCTGCCCCGCCCGCCAGACCGTCCGGCGGCCCGCCGCCAGTAACACAAACCCCATCCGAGGAACAGAAGGGACTACCCATGAGCAAGTCAGCCGATCTCGCCAAGAGGATCAAGGACGAGGAGATCGCCTATGTCGATCTCCGCTTCACCGACCCGCGCGGCAAGATGCAGCATGTGACCGCCATTTCCGACGTCGTCGACGAGGACTGGGCCGACGAGGGCTGGATGTTCGACGGCTCGTCGATCGCCGGCTGGAAGTCGATCGACCAGTCGGACATGAAGCTGATGCCGGACGTCGACAGTGCCTATATCGACCCGTTCTACGCCGAGAAGACGCTGGCGCTGTTCTGCACCGTGGTCGAGCCCGACACTGGCGAGCTCTATGACCGCGACCCGCGCGCCACCGCGATCAAGGCCGAGCGCTACCTGAAGAGTTCGGGCATCGGCGACACCTCGTACTGGGGCCCCGAGGCCGAGTTCTTCATGTTCGACGACGTGCGCTTCCATGTCGGCATGAACAAGGTCTCGTTCGAAGTCGATGCCATCGACGGCTCGTGGAACTCGGACACCGAATACGAGATGGGCAATATGGGCCACCGGCCCGGCGTCAAGGGCGGCTACTTCCCGGTGAACCCGACCGACGCGGCTCAGGACATCCGCTCGGAGATGCTCTCGACCATGAAGCGCATGGGCATGAAGGTCGACAAGCATCACCACGAGGTGGCGTCCTGCCAGCACGAGCTCGGCATGATCTTCGGCGGGCTGACCGAACAGGCCGACGCGCTGCAGAAGTACAAGTATGTGATCCACAACGTGGCGCATGCTTACGGCAAGTCGGTGACCTTCATGCCGAAGCCGATCAAGGGCGACAACGGCACCGGCATGCATGTGAACCAGTCGATCTGGAAGGACGGCAAGCCGCTGTTCGCCGGCGACCAGTATGCAGACCTCTCTGAGGAGGCATTGTGGTACATCGGCGGCGTGCTGAAGCATGCCAAGGCACTGAATGCGCTGACCAACCCAGGCACGAACAGCTACAAGCGGCTGATCCCGGGCTTCGAGGCGCCGGTGCTGCTGGCCTATTCGGCCCGTAACCGCTCCGCCTCCGTCCGTATTCCCTGGACCGAGAGCCCGAAGGCAAAGCGTGTCGAGACCCGGTTTCCCGACCCATCGGCCAACCCCTACCTCGCCATGTCGGCCCTGCTGCTGGCGGGGCTGGACGGGATCAAGAACAAGGTCCATCCCGGCGAGGCCGCGGACAAGGATCTCTACGACCTGCCGCCCGAGGAGCTGGCCGGCATCCCGACCGTCTGCGGGAGCCTGCGCGAGGCGCTCGGCTGCCTTGAGGCCGACATGGACTTCCTGCTGGCTGGCGACGTCTTCACCCGCGGCCAGATCGAGGGCTACATGGACCTGAAGTGGGAGGAGGTCTATGCCTACGAGCACACGCCGCACCCGATCGAGTACCAGATGTACTATTCCTGCTGATCAGGCAGGGGAGGCATCCGAAGGGGCCCCGAAAGGGGCCCTTTCCTGTGGTGTTCGTGCTCCCGTGATGCTACCCGGCGCGGCTACGGCGACCGGATGACAACGGAGGCGGCCATGCGCAGAGACCGCAACATCACCGACCTGCCATCGTATCGAGCGCAATTATAAAAGTCGCCAGGGCTACCCGTCCAAGACTTCCGTCAAGCGCGGGCACGGCCTTCTTCGCGGCAGCGAAGTGGAGCCGGTCGAGAAGCTCGGCCACAACGACCCCCCGCCCCAGCGGTTCCGTGTGGCGCATTCAAGCGCTGCTGCCTCGGCAACGGGTGCTTTGATGGCGTCGACAGAAAGGCTACCTTCCGCGACTGAGGGGTTCCGACCGGCACCCCGCCCCGCAAGGAGCGATGCGATGCCGCCTGACGACCTCACCGCACCTACCCTCGCCGACGTCGAGCGACTTGCCAAGGCCGCCTTCGCCGACATGCCGGAGTTGTTTCGGCATCAATGCGAGGGCCTGTTGATCCGGGTCGCCGACTTCCCGGATGACGATGTGCTGGACGATATGGGGATCGAGGACCCGTTCGAGCTGACCGGACTCTATCAGGGTGTCGCATTGACCCAGAAGTCGGTGACCGCGTCCGGCACCCTGCCCGACACGGTCTGGCTCTACCGCCGTCCGATCCTCGATGAGTGGGCCGAGCGCGGCGATGTTCCGCTCGGCCAGCTCATCGCCCATATCCTGGTACACGAGATCGCGCACCATTTCGGCTACTCCGACGACGATATCGCGGCGATCGACGACTGGCGCCTCTGAGCTGATTACAGCGGGAGTCCAGCTACGCTCAGATCCGCCCGTCCACGAAGAGCTCGATCTGATCGCGCGCGATGCCGAGATCGCGCAGACGGTGATCATCAAGCCGCCGCAGCGCCGAAATGGCACGGGCGCGGGCGAAGGGGCGAACGACTGCATTGATCAGCATGGTCAGCATGGTCTTTATCCGTCTGTTCAGGTCTTCTGTTGCTGAGCCATGTAGGACGTGCTGCAGCGGCTAACCAGATGCAGAGAAGGAATGCTGCATTGCAGCAGATGCATGGCTGATCCCGTGATGGCAGTGCGGTCAGTTCATCCCAAGATCAGCACCGAGGTCCGCGGGCTCTATCGTCCGCGCATAGGCGATGATCGTATCGAGTTCATCGAGGGTCAGGCGGATCGGGTGGATATGCGGGGGCCGCTCGGCGGCGAACGGTTCCGTCATACCTTCGACCTGGGTGAACGCGGGATGTGGGCGCAATGTCCAGAACGCCTTCATCCTGTCTTCCCAGTCCGGGAAAGCCCTGAGAACAGCAAAGGACGGGGTCGAGCCGATTCCGCCCATCCGGTTTTTCGGGCTCACCACATGGCAGCGACCGCAATTGGAGATGGCCAGCTTCTCTCCCGGCGCGTAGTCCCCTGCCGAGGCAGGCACAGAGGCCAGCGTCAGGATGGCGAGCAGCCATCGCGTTCCGGCACGGATCTTCATGGCCCGATGCTAGGCGAAGCGGCGCGGACGATGCAACCCGCGGAGCCTCAGATCCCCCACTCGGCCAGCACCGTGTCGCGGAGGGCGTCCGGCGTGGTCGGGCAATCCCGGACCGACGGCGGATGGCTGGAGAACCGTGGCCCCGGTGCAGGTTGGTCCGGTGAACCAATGAAGGTTCCACGGGCGCGATTGTGCGGGTGGGCTGGCGCTTCGCTCAAGGTCAACACCGGCGTCACGCAGGCATCCGACCCCTCGAAATGCTTCGCCCAGTCGTCTCGCGGGCGCGTGCGGAACACCTCGGCGACCCGCGCCGCGAGCTTCGGCCAGCCCGCCCGATCACCCTGATCCCAGCCTTCGCCGGCCAGCCCCAGCCCATCCATCAGGGCGGCAAAGAACTGTGGCTCGATGGCCCCGACCGCCACCGCCCCGCCGTCGGAGCAGTCGTAGCAACGATAGAACGGCGCGGCCCCGTCGAGCAGAATTCCGCCCCCTGCCCTCGTGCCAGAACTCCTGTCGAGTACCAAGCATAAATGAAGGCCATCTGGCTCGCAGCTCCATCGAGCATCGCGGAATCCACTACCTGCCCTCGCCCGGTTCGAGCGGCTTCGGTCAGTGCAGCCAGCATCCCGAAGGCAAGGAACAGTCCGCCGCCCCCAAAGTCTCCCAACAGATTCAGTGGTGGCAGCGGCGGCCCGTCGGCCGGCCCGATCGCCGCCAGCGCCCCCGAGAGCGCGATGTAGTTGATGTCATGCCCGGCGGTGCGCGCCAGCGGCCCCTCCTGCCCCCAGCCGGTCACCCGGCCATAGACGATCCGAGGGTTAAGGCCGAGAGCCACCTCTGGACCAAGGCCCAGTTTTTCCATCGTGCCGGGCCGCAGCCCCTCGATCAAACCGTCGGCCCGCCCGATCAAACGCCGCGCGAGGTCAAGTTCGGTTGGCACCTTGAGATCAAGCGTGATTGCCCGGCGTCCCCGGTGCAGGACCACATCGCCCGTATCCGCGATCAACGCCCCTCGGTCGGCCGACGGCCGGGCGATCCGCAGTACATCTGCACCCAGATCGGCCAGCAGCATGGCTCCGTACGGCCCCGGCCCGATGCATTCGAACTCGAGGATGCGCAACCCTTCCAGCGGTCCCGGCATCGGCCCTTCTCCCGTTTCCCGCGACGAACTTGCCGAGCGCTCGGTGGCATTGCAAGCGGTCCGGCACCGCACCTATGTTCAGTCCCGCGAGAGAGGTAACCGCATGATCCGCCCCGGCCCCCGGAATAGCATCACCGACGTTGCCGGCATCCGCGTCGGCAATGCCGAACTGCAAGAACTGACCACTGGCGTCACTGCGGTCATACCGGACCGGCCGGCCATCGCGGCGGTCGACGTGCGGGGCGGCGGACCGGGCACCCGTGAAATCGAGGTGCTGTCTGTGGTATCGAGCGTACATCACGTCCACGGTATCGCCCTCTCCGGCGGCTCGGCCTACGGTCTCGATGCGGCCGGCGGCGTTATGGACTGGCTACGGCGGCAGGGCCGCGGCTTTGCTGTCCGTGACGTTGTGGTGCCGATCGTGCCCGCGGCGATCATCTTCGATCTGGCGACCGGCGGCCCGAAGGACTGGGAACGGCCTCCCTGGTGGGATCTGGGTCATGCGGCTGCCAAATCCGTCGGTATCGACTTCGCAATCGGCAACGCCGGTGCCGGGCTGGGCGCCAAGGCCGGCAAGTTGAAGGGCGGGCTCGGCACGGCATCAGTGATCGCCGGCGACATTACCGTCGGCGCATTGGCCGTTGCGAACCCGATCGGCTCGGTGGTGATCCCGGGCACGCGGACCTTCTGGGCCTGGCCCTTCGAAATGGCGGGTGAGTTCGGGGGCCAAGAGCCGCCCGCAGCGGCGCCGGTTGACATGGATTTCGATTTCCACTTGCCGGCTGGAACGAACACCACGCTCGCGGTGGTCGCCACCGACGCAACCCTTACCCGGGCGCAGGCCAAGCGAGTGGCGCTGATGGCTCATGACGGCTTTGCCCGGGCGATCCGCCCGGTGCATTCACCGCTCGACGGCGATACGGTCTTTGTGCTCTCGGTCGGAGACCGGCCGCTGGATGATCCAGTCGCCGGGCTCGCCCGGCTGGGAATGCTGGCCGCCGACTGTACCGCCCGCGCGATCACCCGCGGCGTATACGAGGCCGCCACACTGGCCGGTTGGCCCGCCTACGTGGATCTGAAATGACCTATTCCCGCCTAAATGGAATCGCCGACTTCTCGGTGCCGTCGGCGGCGTCGAACACTCTTAGGGTCTCTGTCCCTGCTTTATCGCGGGTCAGGATCAATACCTCGCCTGGGCCACGACCCAGCGCCACCGCCTCGGCGCCTGCCGGCAACACGAACTCCGCCGCACTGACCGGCACGAGTTCCGGGCTTTCGGGTGATCCGAATGCGCCCAACCGGATCACCATCGCCGCCACCACGACCACCATGCCGCCGATCAGCACGAACATCAGTACGCTGACCAGAAGCCGCAGCCGACGTACCTGCGGCGGCTCGGGCAGGTGTTCGTCCCGTTCGCGGCGGGATTGAGCCATGGCGAACCCTCTGAACGGGGATGCGGAGGCCCCGGTTGAACTGACAATCTCCGCGGCCGAGGCGGGCGAGCGGGTAGACAAGGCGCTGGCCACACTCGCCGCCGGCATCCCCGGCCTTTCACGCTCGCGGATCGCCCAGCTCATCGCCCAGGGCTGGGTGACGGACGGCGCGGGCGCGACGGTCATGGAGACGAAGCGCAAAGTCAAGCCGGGCGAGATCTACGTCCTCGACATCCCACCGCCCTTGCCGATCGAGCCCGAGCCGGAGGATATACCGCTTACGATCCTCCACGAGGACACCGACCTTGTCGTGGTCGACAAGCCCGCCGGCATGGTGGTCCATCCCGCGCCGGGGGCCGAGACCGGAACTCTGGTCAATGCGCTCCTGCACCATTGCGGCGACACCCTCCCCGGCATTGGCGGCGCGATCAGGCCTGGGATCGTCCACCGCATTGACAAGGACACTTCCGGTGTCCTGGTGGTGGCCAAGTCCGAGGTGGCCCATGCGCGGCTCTCGGCTCTGTTCGCAGCCCACGACATCGAGCGGCTTTATCTGGCTCTCCTCTGGGGCGCACCGAGTCGGGCAGACCCCCGCCTCGGCGGGCTGCCGGGCGTCAGCTTCGAGCCGGGCGGCTGGGTCCGGATCGAAGCGCCGATCGCCCGGCATCCCAATGATCGCAAGCGCATGGCGGTGGTGCGCGGCGGCCGCCACGCTGTGACCCGCCTGCGCGCCATCGAGACCTTTGGCCCGGTGGAGAAGTCCTTTGCCAGCCTCGCCGAATGCCGCCTCGAGACCGGCCGCACCCATCAGATCCGGGTCCATTCGGCCTATATCGGCCATCCGCTGATCGGCGATCCGGTCTACGGCCGGCCCCGAACACTGTCCGAGAAGACGACCGAACAGGAAACCGTAACGGCGCTAACCGGCTGCGCGCGCCAGGCTCTCCATGCAGCTGCCATCGGCTTCCGTCATCCGGTGACTGGAGAGCCGATGCGTTTTGCGGTTCCGCTACCGCCTGATCTGCGCGATATTGTCGCCATTCTGCGCCGGAACGGGCATAATCCGCGTTAGACATATATGCGTAACGGTTGTCTGACCTACCATTGCCTTTGACGGCCCGTGACGCCAACAAACGACACGAGCAGCGAGAGAGATCTTATGGCGACGTCCTACACCTCCCTCCCCGCTCCCTCACCGGAGCAGGGTCTTAGCCGCTACCTTTCCGAGATCCGGAAGTTCCCGATGTTGGAGCCGGAGGAGGAATTCATGCTGGCCAAGGCCTGGGTGGACCACGGCGACCGCGATGCGGCGCACCAGCTCGTCACCTCGCATCTGCGCCTGGCTGCGAAGATTGCCATGGGCTACCGCGGCTACGGTCTGCCGGTGGCCGAGATTATCTCCGAGGCAAATGTCGGACTGATGCAGGCGGTCAAGCGCTTTGACCCGGACAAGGGTTTCCGACTGGCGACCTATGCCATGTGGTGGATCCGCGCCTCGATCCAAGAGTACATCCTGCGCTCGTGGTCGATGGTGAAACTAGGCACCACGGCAGCGCAGAAAAAGCTGTTCTTCAACCTGCGCAAGGCAAAGGGCAAGATAGGCGCGCTGGAAGATGGCGACATGCGGCCCGAGCAGGTCAAGCGCATTGCCAGGGACCTCAGCGTCAGCGAGAGCGAAGTGATCAGCATGAACCGCCGGCTTTCCGGTGGAGGCGACAGTTCACTTAACGCGCCGCTCAGAGGCGATGCGGATGGCAGCTCGGAGTGGCAGGACTGGCTCGCCGACGACGACGCCGACCAGGCGGCGGCCTACGCGGAATCGCAGGAGCTTGATACCCGGCGCGACCTTCTCATCGAGGCGATGAGCGAGCTCAACGAGCGCGAACGGCACATCCTGACCGAACGGCGCCTGAAGGACGAGCCTGTAACGCTGGAGGACCTGAGCCAAGTCTACAATGTCAGCCGAGAGCGCATCCGCCAGATTGAGGTCCGGGCCTTCGAGAAGCTGCAGGCGAGGATGCGCGAACTTGCCGCCGAGAAGGGCATGATTCCCTCCATCAACGCCTGAGCGCTATCGCACTCACCGATCACCCGAGCCGCGCTCCGCATCGAGGGTTTTCTCCTTCATCGAATCGTTTGACCTGAACCGGCTTGGCCTGATAGTAAACATTATGGTTAACTATCAGCAGATCGACACTACCTTTGCTGCGCTCGCGGACCCGACGCGCCGGTTGATGGTCGAGCGGCTTCTCCGGGGCAGCGCCACGATCAGCGAGCTTGCGGAGCCGCATGACATGTCGATGCCAGCCGCGATGAAGCATGTTGCGAGGCTGGTCGATGCCGGGCTGGTGAAACGCGAGAAGGTTGGGCGCAGTGTTATCTGCTCGCTCAGTGTCGATCCGCTGGACGCGGCATCGCATTGGTTAACCGAGCATCTCGAATTCTGGAACCGGCGCCTTGATGCGCTCGACCGCTACCTGGCCAAGCAAGAGGAGGCCAAGCGATGACCATCCCTCCCGCCAAAGCCGGGACCAGCGATACGACCCTTGTGATCCGACGGAGCTTCGATGCCGATATCGATACCGTGTTCCGCGCCCTGACCGATCCGGACACGATCAAGGACTGGTTTGGACCGGGCGCCGCAAAGGTCAACCGGGCCGAAAGCGACCTGGGGGTCGGCGGGAAATGGGCGATCGAGATGATCGGTGAGAACTGCGAGGAGCACAATATCTCGGGCGAGTAACTCACAGTCGACCCACCCCGCAAAGTCGTCTTCACCTGCGCGTGGCAATCGACCCCGGAGCGCGTGAGCCTGGTCACCCATGCGCTTCAGTCGGGGAGCAGCGGACGGACCGCGCTGACACTCACCCATGAGCGGTTCGCGGATGTCGAAGCACGCAATCGGCACGAGTTCGGCTGGAACGGCAGCCTCGACAAGCTGGGGCCGTGGCTCGCCAGATAAGGATCTGTCACCATGTCGCATCCGATGGCTTCCCGGCATCAGTGGCTCGCCGCCCGAACCGCGCACCTTGTGGAAGAGAAGGCGTTTACCAAAGCACGCGATGCGCTCGCCGCTGGCCGCCGCGCCATTCCCTGGCTTCGAGTCGAAAAGCCCTACCGCTTCCAGACGCCCGAAGGAGAGCGGACGCTGAGCGAGCTGTTTGGGCCGCATAGCCAGCTGATCGTGAACCATTTCATGTTTGGCCCCGACTGGGATCAGGGATGCCCGTCGTGCTCGTTCTGGGCGAATGTGTACGACGGCATCGACATCCACCTCGCCCATCGCGACGCCGCTTTTGTGACCGTATCTAACACTGCGCTGGACAAGATCGAGCGCTACCGCGCCAGAATGGGCTGGCGGTTTCGCTGGGCGTCGTCGCTGGGTTCCGACTTCAATCGGGACTTCGGGGTGACGTTCACCGCCGACGAGATCGAGAACGGAACGGCGACCTACAACTATACTCAGCGCAGGTTTCCGTCGGCCGAAGCGCCTGGTATCAGCATTTTCCACAAACCCGACCCGAAGACGATCGTCCACACCTATTCGACCTACGGGCGCGGTCTCGACATCACCAATGCCGCGTATCACCTGATGGACATGCTGCCGAAGGGGCGCGACGAGGCCGGCCTCGGCTTCACCATGGCCTGGCTGCGCGGCGGGATCAGTACGACAACTGAGGAAAAGAAGCCCGACACAGGAGCCGAATTGATGTCTGATCAGGGAACAATTCACTGGTCGGAGTTGATCACCGGCGACGTGGCAGCAGCAAAGGCCTTCTTCAAGAGGGTCGCAGGCTGGCAAGGCGAAGGGCAAGGTACTGAAAGAGCCGTTTGACATCCAAGGCGTCGGCCGGACAGCGATGATCAGCGACCCCTCTGGCGCAGTGGTCGGGCTGATAACTCCGGCAATGCGCGCCTGACCGGCCAGGGGCGCGGCCACTACCCGGCCGGCGCCGTGCATCCCTTCACGTCGGCGGCGAGGTCGCCGGCAAGCACGGTCATCCGCATCTGCGAGCGGCTCACCCATGCACCGGCGTGCGACAGCGACATCTCGGCGGCCACGCGCAAGCGGCTGCCACCAGGCGAGTCTCCCGCCTCGGCAGTCGTCTCGACCCTGCCGAACCAGGCGGTGTCCGGGCCCTCTAGAACCACGACCGGCCCTTCCAGCGGCCGGTCGAAGTCGAGCACCGCATCGAACTGGCGCTTGTCGCCCGCGCCGCTGATTTCGCAGGTCGCAACCGTGAGGCCAAGGTCGCCGCCGGGCCGTGGGACAACGCCCTCAGCAGCACGCACCAGGTCGGAGCCGACCTCCGGCGCTCCGGGCGCGATCATGCCTTGCACCGTCGTCTCCTCCAGTACGCAGATATCGCGGCAGACGCCCAACGCCAGCGCCAGGTCGATCTCCATCGGCTCGCCGGCATCTGTCGGAATCAGGCGGACTGGAAACACCACACGGCCGGAATAACCGAGCGTCTCCATCCCAAAGCTCTCGAAGATGTGCGGGCGCGGCCAAAGCACCTCGGCGCTGCCCAGATTGCGCGATTTCGACCAGTCGAAGCGCGGCGGGATGCCCGCGGCGCCCGGGTATCGCCAATAGGTCTTCCAACCCGGCGCCAGGTCGATAACCAGACCCACCATCCGGCTACCGTCCGTTTCCGCATGGCCGGAAACTAGATCGACCTCGATAAACGACTCGCCCTGGGACACGAGCGACTGCGCGTGCGCGTGAGTCGAACCGAGGCCCGGACAAGAGATAATCAGGGCAGACGCCATTGCAGCGCCCGCGAGAGTGAAGCAGCGTGACATAGTCCTAAAATAAGTGGGGTTGACCGATTTCACCATAACGTTTGCGCGATTTCTTGCGTGCGGCGCCAGGCGGGCCCACATTATGTGTATGGAGAACGAAGCGGAATCGGGCGCTGGCGAATTCCTGGACGGTCAGGTTCTGATCGCGATGCCGGGGATGCGCGACCCGCGTTTCCAGAAAACGCTCGTCTATCTCTGTGCCCATTCGTCCGACGGCGCCATGGGGCTGATCGTCAACCGGCGTGCCGACAATCTGAAGCTCAAGGATCTGTTCAAGAAACTGGACATCCCGATTGGATCCATCATGGGCAAGGTACCGGTTCACTACGGCGGCCCGGTCGAGACCGGGCGCGGCTTCGTGCTGCACAGCGCCGATTATCACGCCGACGACGCAACCATGCAGGTCGACGAGGAAACGTCGATGACCGCGACCCTCGACATCCTGCACGCGATGGCGATGAAGCGCGGGCCCAAGAAGGCGATTGTGGCACTCGGCTATGCTGGCTGGGCGCCGGGCCAGCTCGAGTCTGAACTGCGCGCCAATGGCTGGCTCGCCTGCCCCGCGGATTCCGAGCTTCTGTTCGGCGCAGAGGAGGACAGCAAATGGGACCGGGCTCTGGCGAAGCTCGGCGTCCATCCGTCGATGCTGTCCGCGACCGGCGGCACAGCCTGACGCAAAGTGCGCGGAAATGCTCAGTCGTTCGTTGCGCCCATCCGGTCTGCTCGGAGCGACGCGTAGAGGACATGGTTCCGCCAGCGGCCGTCGATCTTCAGATAGGCTCTCGCCACGCCTTCGTAGATGAAGCCGCAGCGCTCCAGCAACCGACGCGAAGCTACGTTGTCGGGCAGGCAGGCGGCTTCCAGCCGTGAGATGTCGAAGTTCCCAAACGCGTGGTCACGCAGAGCAAGCAGGGACTCGGTCATGTAGCCCTGCATGGCGTACTGCTCTCCGACCCAGTACCCGAGTGTCCCGGCCTGGGCAGGATGGCGGCGAATGTTCGACAGCGTCACCCCGCCGATGATCTGCCCGTCCTTCTTGCGGAACAGGAACAGGGGATAAGCCTCTCCCTGGCGGATCGCCCGCTCAGCCCAGGTCACCCGGTTCCGGAAAGCGCGGCTGGTAAGGTGATCGCGAGACCATTGCGGTTCCCATGGAGCGAGAAAATCCTGGCTCTCACGGCGCAGCCGCGCCCATCCCTCGAAATCGCGCATCTCCGGCGGACGCATCGCCAGGCGCTCGGTCTGGAGTTCCGTGTCGGTGCGGTTGCGGCGCGCAAACATCGGCTCAGGCCGCGAACTGCGCGGCCAGGGAATCGACCGGCCCGGCTCGTTCAACCGGCCCGTAAAGCGCAAGCGCTGGCGGCGCGCTCAGCATCCGGGCCGCCGCAGCCTGCGCTTCAGCTACGCCCACCGCATCGACTTTTGCGACAATCTCCTCGATCGGCGGCACTCTTCCCCAAGCCGAGAGCATCGAGGCCAGACGCTCGGCCCGCGACGCGGCGCTCTCCAGTCCCATCAGCAGCCCCGCCTTCGTCTGGGCGCGGGCACGCGCGATTTCCGCCTCGGCGAGGTCACGGGTGGACCTCGCCAACTCGACCGCCGTGAGGTCCAGCAGCTCGGGCAGTTCCTCGGCTCCAGTTCCCGCATAGATGGTCATGATGCCCGAATCCGACCAGGCCGAGCACTGGGCGAAAATCGTGTAGCAGAGGCCACGGATCTCGCGTGCCTCCTGGAACAGACGCGATGACATACCTCCGCCGAGCGCGACCGAAAGAATCTGCGCTGCGTGGTAATCGTCGTCGAGGAACGAGGGCGACGCCAGCGCCAGTGCCATGTGCGCCTGTTCGAGCGGCTTGACGACCCGGCGCTCGCCGCCCGCAAAGCGCGCCGGCTGCAAGGCCGGCGCCGGCTCGGCAGACATGTCGCCGAACAGTGCCTCTGCCTGCCGGCGGATAGCGTCATGGTCTACTCCACCGGCAGCCGAGAGGATCATCCGCCCAGGCTGGTAGTGGGTGCCAATGAAGCCGCCGAGATCGGCCTTGCCGAAGGCGCGCACCCGCTCAGGTGGCCCGAGGATTGCCCGGCCCATCGGCTGCCCCGGAAAGGCGGTCTCTTGCAGCCAGTCGAAGATGATGTCGTCCGGTGTGTCGTGCGCCTGGCCTATCTCCTGTAGGATCACGTGGCGCTCGGTTTCGATGTCGGCCTCGGCCAGAAGCGGGTCGCGCAGGATGTCGGCGATCAGATCCATCGCCAGCGGAACGTCCCCAGCGAGCACGCGGGCATAATAGGCCGTGCGCTCGCGCGATGTGTAGGCGTTGAGATAGCCGCCCACGTCCTCGATCTCCTCGGCAATCTGCCTCGCGGTGCGCCGGTGCGTTCCCTTGAAGGCCATGTGCTCGAGGAAGTGAGCGATGCCGTTCTCCTCGACCCGCTCGTGCCGGGTGCCCGCATCGACCCAGATGCCGATCGCCGCCGAGGTGAGGCCCGGCATCCGCTCGGTAACCACACGGAATCCGTTGGTCAGCGTGTCGAGGCGCACCGTCATGCCCGCCGCTCCTTCCGGATCAGCGCCTCGATGGCGCCGAGGTCGTTGGCGACGCGGGTTACCCGCTCGGGCCGCCTGTAGAGGTCGGCCATATGCGGCGGCAGCGCCGGACGGGTGCCGGTCGCCTTCTCGACTGCGTCGGGGAACTTCGCCGGATGAGCGGTGCCCAGCACCACCATCGGCACCGCCGGGTTGCCCCGACGCTCATGCGCCGCCATCATGCCGACCGCGGTGTGCGGGCAGACCAAATGCGCCGTGCACTTCGCCGCTCCCGCGATGGTGCCCAGCGTCTCTTCCTCCGAGACCCGGGCACTGTCGAAGTCCTCGCGCAGCCGCGACAGCGCGCCCTGGCTCAGCGCGAAGCGGCCCGAGGCGGTGAATTCCTGCATCTGCTGCGCCACCGCCGCGCCTTCGCGGTCGTTCACCTCGAACAGCAGCCGCTCGAAATTCGAGCTCACCTGGATGTCCATCGAGGGCGAGATCGAGGGCGCCACCTCGCCCCGCGCATAGGTGCCGGTCTCCAGCGTCCGGTGGAGGATGTCATTCTGGTTGGTGGCGATCACCAGCCGCCCGACCGGCAGGCCCATGCGCTTGGCGACATAGCCCGCGAAGATGTCGCCGAAATTGCCCGTGGGCACGGCGAACGAGACCTTCCGGTGCGGCGCGCCCAGCGAGACGGCGGCGGTGAAGTAGTAGACCACCTGCGCCATTACGCGCGCCCAGTTGATCGAGTTGACCCCGGCCAGCCCCACATCGTCGCGGAAGCCGAAGTCGTTGAACATGTCCTTCAGCCGCGCCTGGCAGTCGTCGAAATCGCCGTCAACCGCAATGGCGTGGACATTGGCCTCCGAAGGCGTAGTCATCTGCCGGCGCTGCACCTCCGAGACCCGGCCATGCGGATACATGATGAAGACATCGACCGCGTCGAGCCCCCGGAATGCCTCGATCGCCGCCGAGCCGGTGTCGCCGCTAGTGGCCCCGACGATAGTTATGCGCCGGCCGCGCCGCTCCAGCAACGCCTCAAACATCTGGCCGATGAGCTGCATCGCCACGTCCTTGAACGCAAGCGTCGGCCCGTGGAACAGCTCGAGCAGGAACTCGTTCGGCCCGAGCTGCGAGATCGGGCATACGGCGCGGTGGGCGAAGCCGCCATAGGCGCGGGCAAGGATGTTACGGAACTCGTCGTCGCTGAAGGTCTCGCCGATAAAGGGCCGCATCAGGCGGAAGGCGACATCCTCGTAGCTCTGCCCGGCGAACCCGGCGATCTCTGAGGCCGAGATGGCAGGCCAGCTCTCAGGAACGTAGAGGCCGCCGTCGCGGGCAAGCCCGCTCAGCAAGGCCTCCTCGAAGGACAGGGTCGGTGCCTCGCCCCTCGTACTCACGTAGCGCATTGCCGCCTCGTTCCTCGCTGTCCGCCGTCCCGCGCTCATAACCCACCGGGAACGCGGGAACAACGTCTACGCCGGAAGCGGCGAAATCATGACCGGTACACGAGATCAGGCGGTGCTTTCGCGACGCGCCTCGCGGCGGACGAGCATCGCGCTCATCACCGCCCAAACCAATGCCAGGGCGAACCAGGTGATTGCGTATTGCAGATGGTCATTGGGCAAGTTCACCCCCAGCCGAAGGGGCCTCGGCAAGCTGCCGAACGGGTGCGATTCGGCGACGATCAGCAGCGGCTCGGTGCCGAGGGCCGCTGCCATTGCTGGAAGGTCGCGCGCAAACCAGATGTTGGCCCCAAGGTCAGGCGCCGGGGTAAAGCCGTCTGTCTCCTCCGGCCAGTAGAGCGCCCCTGTCACCATCCCCGTCGCAGGCGGGCGTGCAGCATTCTTGTCGGCTTCGGGAATGTACCCCAGATCGACCAGAACCGTGCGCCCGCCCGATGTCGCGAGTGGCGCAATCACCCGGAAACCGGGTCCCGACCGCTGCAGCGATGTCAGCAGATGGACTTCAGGGCCTCCGACGATCCCGTCAGCCGCAACGCGCAAGAATGCATCGGTCGCAGGATCCGGCCGGATGGGCAACGGAACCGGCTCGGCCGCAAGGCGCTCTTCCAACCGGGCGATGAGCGCTTGCTTCCAGGCAAGCCGCTGGAGCTGCCAGACCCCGAGTTCGACCAGCACGCCAGTGCCGACCAGTCCGAACACCACCGCTGCCAAGACGCCGCGCCTCACCCGCGCCTCCAAAAGCGAACCGCCGCCCCTGGGGGCGGCGGCCGAACTCGTGTCGCCAGTGCCTCAGCTGCCCCAGATGTAGATGCAGGCGAACAGGAACAACCACACCACGTCGACAAAGTGCCAGTACCAGGCCGCCGCCTCGAATCCCACATGCTGCTCGGGCGTGAAGTGTCCGGCGCGGGCCCGCATCAGGCAGACGAACAGGAAGATCGTCCCGACGATCACGTGGAAGCCGTGGAAGCCGGTCGCCATGAAGAAGGTGGTCCCGTAGATGTTGTGCGAGAAGCCGAACTGGGCGTGGCTGTACTCGTAGGCCTGGAACACGGTGAACAGCGCGCCCAGGAACACGGTCAACATCAGGCCGTAGATCAGGCTCGGCCGCTTGTTCTCGATCAGTGCGTGGTGCGCCCAGGTCACCGTGCAGCCCGAGAGCAGCAGGATCAGCGTATTGATAAGCGGCAGATCCCAGGGATTGAAGGGGATCACGTCGGCCGGCGGCCAGACGCCGTCGGGCGAGTTCCAGGTCGCACCCATCATCCCCGCCCAGTCATCAACACCAGGGAAGATCGCGTGCTTGAAGAACGTCCAGAACCAGGCCGAGAAGAACATCACCTCTGACATGATGAACAGGATGAAGCCCATCCTCAGCCCGATGCGCACGACCGGTGTATGGTCGCCGGTCTGCGCCTCGTGGATCACGTCCGACCACCAGACGAACATGGTATAGGCGACCCCGAGAGCGCCAAGGGCGAAAACCAGCCATGTCACATCGTGAAACCACAGCACCGCGCCGGTCAGCATGATGAAGCCGCTGGCCGCGCCCAGGAAGGGCCAGAGGCTGGGATTGATGATGTGGTAGTCGTGTTCCTTGGTGTGGGCCATATGGTCCTCCGTTCCCCCCCGCGTCAGTTGACGCGCGCCTCAGTCGTTGTCTGGCTCAGCACGTCCTCGCTGTCCAGTTTGGTCTCGAAGAATGTGTAGGATAGCGTGATCGTCCCTGCTCCGTTCGCCTCGGCGTCCGCAACGATGTCGGGGTCGACATAGAAGGTCACCGGCATCCGGATCCGTTGATGCGGCTGTAGCACCTGTTGGGTGAAGCAGAAGCAATCGATCTTGGTAAAATACCCGCCAACCGAAAAGGGCGCGACATTGTAGGTCGCAGATCCCGCCACCTCCCGATCGGTCGGGTTGTAGGCCTCGTAGAAGGCAAGCGCGGTCTCACCGATGCGCAGTTTCATGGTATTCTGCATCGGGCGGAACTCCCAGGGCATCCCCCCGGCGGTCGAGGCGTCGAAACGAACCGTGATCATTTGATCGAGCACCCGGTCGGCGCCCTGCGAGGCAACCTGCGTCGTTCCACCGAATCCGGTAACCTTGCAGAAAAGGCTGTAGAGCGGCACCGCCGCCCAGCCCATGCCGCCCATTCCCAGCACGACCAAGACCAGCGGGATCGTCTTACGGCGCAGATCCGGCCTGTTCTTTTGCCCGCTCATCTCAGCCCCACGGATTGCCGGCATGGCTGCCCATCTTGGCGATGGTCACCCAGAACAAAAGCGCCACAAGTCCCAGCAGCACGACCAGCAGCCCGATGTTGCGGCTGCGCCGGCGGCGGTGAAGCTCATGGTCCTCTCGCATGGTCAGCGCCATCTCAGTACCAAACCGGCCAGGCCACAGCCCCCAGGGCTGCGTCTATGGCCGCATCGGCAACGACTGCGGCGAACAGCACGAAAAGATAGACGATCGAAACCCCAAACAGCTTCTTCTCGGCAAGGTAAAGATCGGCTTCCGCCGCCGCATGGCTGCGGCGCGAGACGGCCCAGGCACCACGCAGGAAGGCCACGTTCGCGGCCAGAGCCACCGCGAGATAGATCGGCCCGCCTGCGACGGTAAAGGCCGGCGCGATCGCGACGGGCGCTAGCAGCAGTGCATAGAGCCGAAATCTGCCGCCGGGTCGAGGCTTCACCCGCGACCACCGGCATCATCGGCACGCCAGCGCGGGCGTAGTCATCGTTGCGAAACAGTGCCAGCGCCCAG
Source organism: uncultured Pseudomonadota bacterium (assembly GCA_963700775.1). Lineage (GTDB taxonomy): Bacteria > Pseudomonadota > Alphaproteobacteria > Rhodobacterales > Rhodobacteraceae > Thermohalobaculum. Next base: position 47,132 of record CAVOYU010000012.1, on the reverse strand, counting down.
AAATGCGGCGGCGTCCAGAGGAAGATCACCAGGAAAAGCAGAAGCGGCGCCGGTTCGATTCCACCGGTCGCCGCCGCCCAGCCGATTACCGGCGGGAACGCCCCTGCAGCGCCGCCGATCACGATGTTCTGCGGCGTCGAACGCTTCAGCCACATCGTATAGACGACAGCGTAGAAGAAGATGGTGAAGGCGAGCAGCCCGGCTGACAGCGGATTGGCGACGACCGCGAGCATCATCACCGAGATGACCGACAGGCCGAGCCCGAACCCAAGTGCCTCGCCCGGCGCGATCATTCCGCGCGGTACCGGACGGCTGCGGGTACGCTGCATCTCGGCGTCGATGTCGGCGTCCCACCACATGTTCAGGGCGCCGGACGCCCCCGCCCCGCAGGCGATGCACAGCAAGCTCGCCATCGCCACAACCGGATGCACCGAGCCGGGAGCCGCGACCATGCCGGCAAGCGCGGTGAACACCACCAGCGACATGACGCGCGGCTTCAGCAACAGCACGAAATCGCCGAATTGCGGCTCCGCGCTGCGGGCCGCTGCCGGGATCTGCGCTGCAGAAATGTCGGTCACGTCGCCTGCCTCCGGCCGGGAGCCCCGGCGCTACTCCGTTGCCGCAGCAAGCTTCGTCGGCGCCTCGCCATTCTGAGCCTGCTGAGTTTTCGTCACCCAGGCGTCGAAGTCCTCCTTGCTGACCACCTCGACAACGATCGGCATGTAGGCGTGATCCTTGCCGCAAAGCTCGGAGCACTGGCCGAAGAACGTGCCGGTCTCGTCGGCGCGGAACCAGGTCTCGTTCATGCGCCCCGGAATTCCGTCGATCTTCGAGCCAAACGAGGGAATTGTCCAAGCATGGATCACGTCCGAAGCGGTGACGAGCACATGCACATTGGCGTTGACCGGCACGACGACCTTGGTGTCGGTCGCAAGCAGATAGTCGGCTTCCGTGTACCCTGCGGCTTCGAGCTCGTCACGCTGGAGCATCACCGCGTCAAACGCGATCTGCTGGTCAGGGTATTCGTAGCTCCAGTACCACTGGTTACCGGTCGCCTTGATGGTCAGGTCCGGTTCCGGCACGTCGAGCTGCAGGAACAACAGCCGCAGCGACGGGATGGCGAGAACGACCAGGATCACCACGGGAATAGCTGTCCAGGCCACCTCGAGCACCGCGTTGTGGGTGAAGGTCGCCGGCTTCGGGTTGGCCTTGTGATTGTAGCGGAAAATCACGATCAGCAGCAGCGCCATGACAAAGGCCGAGATGACGCTGATGATTACCAGCAGGAAGTTATCCAGCCAGTGGATGCCGTGTGCGACCTCGGTCACCGCGCGCTGGAAGCCCATTGCGCCATCGACCGGGCGACCGGCGATCGCCCGCGCCGGGGTCTCCTGTGCCATGGCCGCCGAGCCGGAAACCCAAATCATCCCCGCCGTCGCCCAGGCCACAAGCTTCGCGATCCGCATGGTCATATTCCCGTTCCCCGGGGCGAACGGCGCGCCCGAACGCGCCACGCCCTGATTTGCCTTTTCCCGTGCTGTCTAACACCATATCGAGGGTCAGAGAGCAAGCTTGCAGTTGCGACATGACGCCGCTTATCTGCGCTCCTGCCCCTCACTGGGCGATAATTGACTTGGGAATCAGCACATGCCGTCGACCGACACCCCTTTTCGCCCGTTCGAGACCGACCTCGACGAGTTGCGTGCGCTCGCCATCCTCCGGGGTGCCGTTTCCGGCGGCGAGGACGGGGAACTGTTCATCGAGCGGCGGCGATCCGAATTCCTCAGCTTCGACGACGGCCGGCTGCGAAACGCCTCGTATGATTTGGGAGTCGGCTTCGGCCTGCGGGCAGTCGCCGGCGAGGCGGCGGGCTATGCCCACTCGACCGAACTCACCGAGACCGCGCTGAAACGGGCGGCCGAGACCGCGCGCCTTGCCGCGCGGGACGGCGGCGGGGAAATGGCCCCTCCCCCGCCCGGCACCAATCGCCGCCTCTATGACGCGCTCGATCCGGTGGCCGAACACAAGCTCTCGAGCAAGATCGATCTCCTGAGGGAGATCGATGCCTATCTGCGCGGGAGGGACAGGCGCGTGGTCCAGGTCTCGGCCTCGCTGGCAGGCGGCGCGCAGGAAATTGAGATCCTGCGACCGGAGGGCGGCCGAGTTAGCGACTTCCGGCCGATGACGCGCCTTAACATCTCGGTGATCGTCGAGAAGGACGGGCGCCGTGAATCCGGCTCATCCGGTGCCGGGGGGCGCCAGGGCTATGGTGGGCTGATCGAGTTCCGCGAACTGGCGCGCCATGGCCGACGAAGCCCTGCGCCAGGCGCTGGTGAACCTCGAGGCAGAAGATGCCCCAGGCGGGGTGATGGAGGTGGCGCTCGGGGCGGGATGGCCGGGAATCCTTCTGCACGAGGCCATCGGCCACGGGCTTGAGGGCGACTTCAACCGCAAGGGCAGCTCCGCCTTCTCCGAACTGATGGGCAAGCCGGTCGCCGCTCCCGGCGTCACCGTGGTGGACGACGGGACGATTCCGGGGAGGCGCGGCTCACTGACAGTCGACGACGAGGGCACTCCGACCAACCGTACGACCCTGATCGAGGACGGCATCCTCGTCGGTTACATGCAGGATCGCCAGAACGCCCGCCTGATGGGCGTGATACCGACGGGGAACGGACGCCGCCAGTCCTATGCCCACATCCCGATGCCGCGCATGACCAACACGATCATGCTGGGCGGCGACGCGAAACCCGAGGATGTGGTCGCCAGCGTCAAGGACGGCGTCTACGCGGTCAATTTCGGCGGTGGCCAGGTCGACATCACCAACGGCAAGTTCGTGTTCTCGTGCACCGAGGCCTACCGGGTGAAGGGAGGCAAGGTACTTCACCCGGTCAAGGGCGCGACGCTGATCGGCGACGGACCTTCGGCGCTCAGGCGAATCCGCATGGTCGGAAACGATATGGCGATGGATCCGGGCATCGGCACCTGCGGCAAGAACGGCCAGGGCGTGCCGGTGGGGGTCGGCCAGCCGACCCTGCTGATCGAGGGCCTGACGGTCGGGGGAGCGGGCAGCGCATGAAACTCGACCGCGGAGACAGGGCGAACGCGAGCAGCGAGCCGGTGCCAAGCTCCCCGCCCGTAGCTCTTGCGGTCGATGCCCATCCGCCGCAGCGCATTGCCGAACTGGTGCGCGAAGTTGGCGTGCGCAAGGCGCGTCTCGGGTTGCTGCAGACCGCGCTGCTGGCCTTCCTCGCGGGCGTCTACATTGCGATTGGAGCCATGCTCTACACGCTGGTGATGACCGAACCGGCCATTGGCCTTGGCCTGTCACGGTGGATCGGCGGGATCGCGTTCTCGCTTGGTCTGATTCTGGTCGTTGTCGCAGGGGCGGAGCTCTTCACCGGCAACAACCTGATCGTCATGGCCTGGGCCGAACGAAAGATCAGCACCGCCGATCTCCTCCGCAATTGGTCGGTCGTATTTGCGGGCAACTTCGCCGGCTCCGTCGCCGCGGCGATCATGGTCTGGGCCGGCGGCACCTACGGGATTGGCGACGGCAAGGTCGCGGACACGGCCGCCGCAATTGCCGTGGCCAAGACCGCCCTGCCATTCGGCGTTGCGCTGGTCCGGGGAATGATGTGCAACGTGCTGGTCTGCTTGGCGGTCTGGCTCTGCTACGCCTCGCACAGCGTGACCGACCGCATTCTTGCAATTCTTTTCCCGGTATCTGCCTTCGTAGCGCTCGGATTCGAGCACTCGGTCGCGAACATGTTCCTGATTCCGGTCGCGCTTCTGCTGGGGGCCGAGGGCATCACGCTCGGTGCCTTCGCCGCAAACCTCGTGCCAGTCACCATCGGCAACGTGATTGGCGGCGGGGTATTCGTGGCGGGTGTCTACTGGATAGTCTACTTGAAAGACTTCGAGGTAACAAGATCACCTAACTGAGATTTTTTGCGGCCTCCTTGCGATAGGCGCTGGCGGGATAGACGCCCAGGACCTTCAGCCGCTTGCAGAAGAAATCCAGCTCCTGAAGCGCCAGTTCGACCGGGCGATTGTCCGGGTGGCCCTCGATCTCGGCATAGAACTGTGTCGCGGTGAACGAGCCGTTTACCATGTAGCTCTCGAGCTTGACCATGTTGACGCCATTGGTCGCGAAGCCGCCCATCGCCTTGTAAAGCGCGGCGGGCACGTTCCTGACTTCGAAAACGAAGCTGGTGATCGCGTCGCCCCCCATCGGATCAGCTTCGATCTTCTGGCGCGACATGGCGAGGAACCGGGTTGTGTTGTGGGCAGCGTCCTCGATGTCCGCGGCCAGCGCGGTAAGCTTGTTCAGCTCTCCCGCGAGGCGCGACGCAATCGCCGCGCGGCTCTTGTTCCCGGCCTCGGCCACCTGCATCGCACTTCCCGCCGTGTCGGCGCCGGTCACCGGCTTGATGCCGTGGGCCTTCAGGAAGCGCCGGCACTGACCGAGCGCCACCGTATGGCTCTGGGCCTCGCGGATATCTTCCAGTTTCGCGCCGGGCACACCCAAAAGCTGAAGGCGGATCGGAACAAAATGCTCGCGAATGATGTAGAGCCCGCTGTCGGGCAGCAGATGGTGGATATCCGCGACTCGGCCATAGAGCGAATTCTCGATCGGCAGCATGCCGAGCTTCGCCGTGCCCCCGCGCACGGCGGAGATCGCTTCCTCGAAGGTCGGGCAGGGAAGTGGCTCCATGTCCGGATAGGTCTCGCGGCAGGCCTGGTGCGAATAGGCGCCGAGCTCGCCCTGGAAGGCAATCTTCGGCAGCTCGGGGGAATTCATCCACATATCTCCGCATTTTTGACCCGTCCGGGCGATTGGTCGCGCCTTATACGTCTTGGCAAACCGCGCGGGAAGGCGCTAATGATGCGCCGGAATTTCACGGGGCGCCGGCCGCGGCCCCCGTGCCGGAAAACGAAGGGGAAGCGGGCGATGAATTCTTCCAAGTTCAACATGTACGCTGCGGGGGGCATCGGCGCGCTTCTGGTGTTCCTGCTGCTGAACTTCTTCTCGGACCTAATCTACCATGGCGCAGGCCATATCTATGAGGAGCCGCTCGGCTTCGCTGTAGCGGTCGAAGACTCCGGCGGGGGTGCGGCCGAGGAGCCGACGGAAGTCGACTACGCGCCGCTGCTGGCGAGTGCCGACCCGGCTGCAGGCGAGAAGGTGTTCGGCAAGTGCAAGTCCTGCCATTCGGTTCAGAAGGACAAGAACGGCGTCGGACCCTCGCTCTATGGCATCGTCGGCGAGAAGATCGCCGCTGCACCCGGCTTCAGCTTCTCGGACGCTCTCATGGCCCACGAAGGTGACTGGGATTTCGCCAGCCTCGCTGCATGGCTCGCTGATCCCGAGGCATTTGCTCCAGGCACCAAGATGAGCTTTGCTGGACTGCCCAAGCCCGAGGACCGGGTCAATGTGATCGCCTATCTCAACCAGCAGAGCGACGCGCCGAAGGAGCTTGCCGCGCCCGCCGTCGTACCGGCGGCCACCGAAGCCGCGGCCGCGACCACCGGGACCACAACAACCGGGACCGCTCCGGCGGCTACGGATATGGCCGCCACCGGGGCAACGCCCGCCGCCGGGGACGCCGCCAATGGCGAGAAGGTCTTCAAAAAATGCCGGGCCTGCCACCAGGTCGCCGAGGGCAAGAATGGCGTCGGCCCCTCACTCTGGGGTGTGGTCGGCCGCCAGGTGGCTTCGGTCGATGGCTTCAATTACTCCGATGGCATGAAGGCTCATGGCGGCGCCTGGGATCTCAAGACGCTTGATGCCTTCCTCGCCGATCCGAAGGGCGTGGTGCCCGGCACCAAGATGACCTTTGCCGGGCTCGCAAGCCAACAGGATCGGCTCGATGTCATCACCTATATGAACGAGGCCGACGGCTCGCCGGTACCGCTGCAATAGACTCCCCTGCACCAATCAGTTGAGGCCGCGTCAAGCCAGTCGCGGCCCCATTTTCACACCAGCCCGACGCCCCTGCCTTGCAACGCTCCGGTCGAACCCCTAACCGTAGGGACGGGGCAACGAGAGGCAGGGCATGAGCTGGACAAGGCGCGATCTCGGTCGGCTGGCGGCGGGCGCCGGTGCGTGGGGCGTGCTTCGGACGGGTTATGCTCCGGCGCAGGATTCCGGGACTGCGACCACCATTGCCCACGGCGTCTCCGCATTCGGCGACCTGAAGTACCCAGCCGATTTCCGCCATTTCGACTATGCTTCGCCCGAAGGACTCACCGGCGGGACTTACTCCACGGGTGTCGGAGGCATTACATTCGACAGCCTGAATCCGTTCATTCTCAAGGGCTACCCGGCAGCGGGAATGGTCCTGACTTTCGATTCTCTGATGATCCGCGCCGACGACGAGGCGGACGCGGTCTATGGGCTGGTGGCAAGGTCGGTCGAGTATCCGCCTGACCGACTTTGGTGCGCCTTCGATCTGCGCGAGGAGGCCCGCTTCGCCGATGGATCACCTATCACCGCTGAGGACGTGGTCTTCACCTTCGAGACCCTCCGCGACAAGGGCCATCCGAGTTACAAGCTCGTGCTTGCCCCGGTCATCGGCGCCTCCGCCGAGGGACCGATGCGCGTCCGGTTCGATTTCCACCCGGAAGCGCCGCGGCGCGACCTGCCGATGACGGTCGCGGGGCTGGCAGTGGTCTCCAAGACTTGGTACGCGACCCGCGATTTCAGCGCGTCTTCCCTTGAGCCTCCGCTCGGCTCGGGGCCGTACGCGGTCGATGACGCAGCGCTGGAACCCGGCCGCACCATCGTCTACCGTCGGCGCGACGACTACTGGGGCTGGGACCTGCCAGTGAACCGCGGGCGCTGGCATTTCGGGCGCATCCGCTTCGAGTATTTCCGCGACCGCTCGTCGGCCTTCGAGGCCTTCAAGGCCGGCACCTTCACATTCAACGAGGAATACTGGTCGAAGCTCTGGGCGACCGGCTACGACTTCCCGGCAATCCTGCGCGGAGACGTGGTGCGCGATGTTGTCCCCGACAACAATCCCTCCGGCTCGCAGGGCTACTGGTTCAACATGCGGCGCAAGCTCTTCCAGGATCCGCGAGTGCGTCAGGCGATCGCCATGGCCTTCGATTTCGAATGGTCCAACAAGACCCTGTTCTTCGGCCTCTACGGCCGAACCACCAGCTTCTTCGAGGGCGGTCCGATGCAAGCCGAGGGCACGCCGACACCGGGCGAACTCGAACTCCTCGAACCCCTCGCGGACAAGCTGCCCGCGGGCGTGCTCAAAGATCCTGCCTATGTGCCACCGGTAACCGATGGGTCCGGTCGCAACCGCGAGGCGCTGCGCGCCGCGGCGCGGTTCCTTGACGAGGCGGGGTGGAAGGTCGTGGACAACGTGCGCAAGAAGGATGGCGAGGCGCTGACCTTCGAGTTCCTGCTAGTCGGCGAGGGCTTCGAGCGCATCACCGTGCCATATATCCGCAACCTCGAGCGCATCGGCGTCAGGGCCACGGTCCGCACGGTCGACCCGGCTCAGTATAAACGGCGCATGGACGCGTTTGATTTCGACGTGACCGTCGACAGAAAGGCCATGCAGCTCACCCCCGGCGTGGAGCTCCGCGACTATTTCCATTCCAGCAGTGTCAATTCGCAAGGCTCGGCAAATACTGCCGGGATCGACAGCCCGGCGGTCGACGCGCTGATCGACGGGATCGAGCGTGCCGACAGCCGCGCCACCCTCACCGACGCGGTCAAGGCACTGGACCGGGTGCTGCGCGCCTTGCACATATGGGTTCCTCAGTGGAACAAGGGATCCCACACGATCGCCTACTGGGACATCTACGGCCGGCCGCCAGCCGAGCGGCAACCGCTCTATGCGCTTGGCGTCACGGATCTCTGGTGGATCGATCCGGCTAAGCACGCCCGTCTCCAGAACCAGGTCGGGGGCTGACGCATGGGCGCCTACATTCTGCGCCGGCTGCTGCTGATCATCCCGACGCTCTTCGGCATCATGCTGCTGAATTTCGTCATCATCCAGTTCGCTCCCGGCGGCCCGGTCGAGCAGATCCTGCACCAGATCGAGCAGGGAGGAGCCGGCGGCGCCACCGAGCGATTCACCGGCGGCTCCGATTCCCCAGGCGCCGGAGCGCAGTCGGGCTCCGAGCGGAGCACCTATCGCGGCTCGCAGGGCCTGGAGCAGGAATTGAAGGACGAGTTGACCAGGCAGTTCGGCCTCGACAAGCCTCCGGTCGAACGGTTCCTCCTGATGCTCTGGAATTATGCCCGCTTCGACTTCGGCGAGAGCTTCTTCCGTTCGGTCAGCGTCATCGACCTGATCATCGAGAAGATGCCCGTCTCGATTTCGTTGGGGGTCTGGAGCACGCTGATCGCCTATCTGGTGTCGATCCCGCTCGGCATCGCCAAGGCTGTCCGGGATGGCAGCCGCTTCGACGCCTTGACCTCCGGCGTCATCATCGCCGCCTATGCGATTCCCGGCTTCCTATTTGCGGTCCTGTTGCTGGTGCTGTTCGCCGGCGGCAGTTACTGGCAGATCTTTCCGCTGCGGGGCCTCACCTCCGAGAACTGGGCCGAACTGTCGCTGATCGGCAAGGTTCTGGACTATCTTTGGCACATCGTGCTGCCGGTCAGTGCGATCATGATCTCGGGGTTCGCCACCCTGACGCTTCTGACCCGGAACAGCTTCCTCGACGAGATCCGCAAGCAGTACGTGATGACAGCCCGGGCCAAGGGCCTGAGCGAGAACCGGGTGCTCTACGGCCACGTCTTCCGCAACGCGATGCTGCTGGTGATCGCCGGGTTCCCGGGCGCATTCCTCGCAGCCTTCTTCACCGGGGCGCTGATTGTCGAGACGGTCTTCTCGCTCGACGGGCTGGGGCTTCTCGGCTTCGAGTTCAGTCGTCAGCCGCGACTACCCGGTGGTTTTGGGAACGCTCTATATCTTCGGCCTGATGGGGCTGGTCGTGAAGCTGGTCTCGGACCTGATGTACGTATGGATCGACCCCCGCATCGACTTCGAGCGGCGGGTGGGGTGAGTACCATGTTCGTCCTCTCGCCCATCAACCGCCGTCGGCTCGGCAACTTCCGTGCCAACCGCCGCGCCTTCTGGTCTTTCTGGTTGTTCCTCTGCCTGTTCGTGACCTGCCTATTCGCCGAGTTTGTTGCCAATGACCGGCCATTCCTGGTGAAGTTTCAGGGCAGCTATCTGGTTCCGTTGTTCAAGGATTACCCAGAGACGGATTTCGGCGGCGATTTCCTGACCCCGGCCGACTACAAGGACCCCTTCGTCCAGGAACTGATCCGCAACAACGGCGACGAAAATCTCGAGCCGGGTGAGAGCGCCGGCTGGATGATCTGGCCGCTGATTCCGTTCAGTTACCGGACAGTGGACTATGACGTCGCGACCGCGCCCTCCCCGCCCGACCGGATTCATCTCCTTGGGACCGACGATCAGGCCCGCGACGTGCTGGCGCGTGTGATCTATGGCTTTCGGCTCTCCGTACTGTTCGGCTTCGGTGTCACTCTCTGTGCCTCATTCATTGGCATCATCGCGGGTGCCAGCCAGGGCTTTTTCGGCGGCTGGGTCGACCTGTTCTTCCAGCGGATCGAGGAAGTCTGGTCCTCGATGAACCTGCTCTACGTGGTCCTGATCATCTCCTCGGTTCTGACGCCGACGCTGTGGGTGATGTTCCTGATATTCATTGCCTTCTCATGGACCGCGCTGATCGGCGTGGTGCGGGCCGAGTTCCTGCGGGCACGAAACTTCGAATACGTGCAGGCGGCCCGGGCGCTCGGGGTCGGCGACTGGACGATCATGTTCCGCCATGTGCTGCCGAACGCCATGGTCGCGACCCTAACCTTCGTGCCGTTCATGCTCACCGGCTCGATCAGCTTGCTGGCCGGGCTCGATTTCCTCGGCTTCGGCCTCGAGGCGGGCTATCCGTCCCTGGGCGAACTGGCGCTGCAGGGCAAGAAATACCTGCAGGATCCGCATCTTGCGATCACAGCGTTCTTCACCTTCGCGATCATGCTGTCGCTGCTGGTCTTCGTGTTCGAAGGCATCCGCGACGCCTTTGACCCGCGCAAGACTTTCCGGTGAGCGCATGACCGCGCCCCTGCTCAAGATCGAGAACCTGACCGTCTCCTTCCCGGGGAAGGAGCGGACGGTGGTCGCAGTGAAGAATGTCTCGCTGACCATCGATAAGGGAGAGACCCTGGCGCTGGTCGGCGAGTCGGGCTCCGGCAAGTCGGTCACCGCGCTGGCAACCGTGGGCCTGCTGCCCGACACCGCCCGGATAGAAGGTTCGGTGACCTATAGCGGGACCCAGATGGTCGGAGCCAGCCCGGCCGAGCTGATGCAGGTGCGCGGAAACGACATCAGCTTCGTGTTCCAGGAGCCGATGACCTCGCTGAACCCGCTCCACACCATCGAGCGCCAGATTGGCGAGAGCCTCGCGGTCCACCAGGGCATAACGGGTGTACAGGCGCGGCCGCGTATCATCGAGCTCCTGAACAAGGTCGGGCTGCGCGACCCGGAGGAGCGGCTCGGAGCCTGGCCGCACCAGCTCTCCGGCGGCCAGCGCCAGCGGGTGATGATCGCCATGGCGCTGGCGAACAAGCCTGACCTGTTGATCGCCGACGAGCCAACCACCGCCCTCGACGTGACCATCCAGGCGCAGATCCTTTCGCTGCTGGCGGAACTCCAGCGGTCCGAAGGCCTCTCGATGCTGTTCATCACCCACGACTTGAACATCGTGCGCCGGTTCGCCCGCCGGGTTGCCGTGATGAAGGACGGCGCAATCGTCGAGGCCGGACCAACCGCCGATGTCTTTGCCGATCCGCAGCAGCACTACACCCGGAAGCTGCTGGCCGCGGAGCCAACCGGGCGGCCGGAACCGGTTCCACCGGACAGCCGCGGCCTGATCGAGGCGCGCAAGGTCAGGGTCTGGTTCCCGATCAAGAAGGGCTTCTTCAAGAAGACTGTCGGCCACATCAAGGCCTGCACTGACATCGACGTCGACCTCGGCACTGGCGAAACCCTTGGAGTGGTGGGCGAATCTGGCTCCGGCAAGACCACGCTGGCGCTTGCGCTGATGCGGCTGATTGCGTCTGAGGGGAGAATCAGCTTCGACGGGCGCGATATCACCCGGCTGCCAAAGCGGGACTTGCGCGCCCTCCGGCGCGACATGCAGATCGTGTTCCAGGACCCCTACGGCTCGCTTAGCCCCAGGATGTCGGTTGCAGAGATCATCGCTGAAGGCGTCGGCATCCACGGATTGAGTGAGCCTGGCGTCTCGAAGCGCGATGCGGTAGCCGCGGTGATGTCGGAGGTCGGCCTCGACCCGGCAACGATGGACCGTTACCCGCACGAGTTCTCCGGCGGTCAGCGGCAGCGCATCGCCATCGCCCGGGCGATGATCCTGAAGCCAAAATTCGTGGTGCTCGACGAGCCGACCTCCGCTCTCGACATGACCGTGCAAACCCAGATCGTCGACCTTCTGCGCGAGCTGCAGCGGCGGCACGATCTCGGCTATCTCTTCATCAGTCACGACCTGCGAGTGGTCCGGGCCATGTCCCACAAGCTGATCGTGATGCGAAACGGCGACGTTGTTGAATCCGGCACTGCTGACCAGCTGTTCGACGCACCGAAATCCGAATATGCTCGCGCCCTTATGGCCGCGGCCTTCAATCTCGAAGCTATCGGCGGCGTCAGTGATTGACGACCCCGTCGCACCGCCGCCCTACGTCGCGCTGACCCTGGCCGCCGCAAGGTTCTGGGCCGACGCGATCAGCGCCCATCCGGAAATCGACGCCGGCAGGCTGACCGGTGTCTTCGCCTTCGACGACAACGCGGAAGGCGCGGCCTTCTGTGCCGCCGCGGTGCTGTCGGGCGAGAAGACCGCAACCTCGGCGCTCGCCGCCGATTTCGGCCCCGACCGACCAGAGCCGCTCCCGGGTGACCTGGAGATCGTCACCGAATTCGACGGCACGCCCCGCGCCCTGATCGCCTATACTGCGATCGACCGCGTCCGCTTCGGCGATGTGGACGAGGCCTTCGCCCGAGCCGAGGGCGACGGCTGCCTCGCGGCCTGGCGCGCGACTCATTTGCGCTACTACGGTGCGAGACGCGCCGCGCACCGGACTTCGTTGACGGAGGAAACCGAGCTTCTCCGGCTCTTCTTCCACCGCGTCCATCCGTGACGCACTGGCGCCTGTTCCCGGTTCATTCTAGGTTCCGTCAATGGAAAGCGTGCCCGACATCGCACCCGGCATCCTCCTCGCCCGCGGCGTCTGCCGAATGCTCGCCCAGCATGGATTCGCCAGCCTGACCGAGTTCACTACCCGCGATGCGCTTCGGATGGATGTCTGCGCCTTGGGACCGAAGGGCGAGGTCTGGTGCATCGAGGTGAAGTCGTCCCGCTCCGACTTCATGTCAGACCGCAAGTGGGAGGGCTATCTCGACTGGTGTGACCGATTTTTCTTCGCCGTGCCGGAGAACTTTCCCGACGAGTTGCTGCCGGGTGAGCACGGGCTCATTCGGGCCGACGGTTACGGCGCTGAAATTCTCCGCTGGGGGCTGGAGGCGAAGCTTGCCGGAGCCCGGCGCAAAACGATGACGCTGCAATTCGCCCGCAACGCGGCGCAGAGGATGTCGGCGCTGACCGACCCCCGGCCGCGCGGCACCTTTACCGCCTGAATGCCTGAACAAGTTCTTTCAAAGGCCAGCGATCCATGACAGTCAGGCCGCAGGGGGCGCCTGCCGATGAAATCAATTCCCGACACGCCGCAAGCCGGCATCGCGATCATGGCCAGCGCAATGATGTTTGCGCCCTTCATGGACTTGTTCGCGAAGCTGCTGACCGAGACAGTGTCTCCGGCGGTGATAGGCCTCGGGCGTTTCGGCACCCAGTCGCTGATCCTGCTGCCATTTGTCATCGCCGCCGGTCAGTGGGGCAAGCCGACGCGGCTGCACTTCCTGGCCGGAGCCTTCCTCGCCGGTGCCTTGCTGGCATTCAATGCCGCGCTCAAGCACATGCCGATCCCGAACGCGATCTCGATCTTCTTTGTCGAGCCGCTGATCCTTACCCTGATGTCCGCCTACCTCCTGGGTGAGGGGCTTGGGTGGCGGCGCCTGCTCGCAGTGAGCGGCGGGCTGGTCGGGGCGATGATCGTGATCCGTCCCAACTGGCAGGAATTCGGACCCGCGGCAGTCTATCCCTTGATCGCTGCGATAGGCTTCGCCAGCTATCTGCTCATCACACGGGTGATGACCCGGCGCGGCGGACGGTTGGCGCTGCAGTTCTGGATCGGGGTCGGCGCCATGGTCGTGCTCGCCGGGACGGCGATTGTCGGCGACCGGCTCGGGGCACCATTGCTGGCACTCTCCTGGCCCGGACCACGGCAGTGGGCCTATATTGCTGCCATGGGCGCAATCGCGGCGGTCAGCCATCAGATGATCGCCCACGCCTTTGCGCGCGCCGAGGCGGGAACCCTCGCGCCGCTGCAGTATCTCGAGATAATCACGGCCACCCTGATCGGCTGGTACTTCTTCGGCGACTTCCCCGATCCGTTGACCTGGCTCGGCACCGCTATCATCATCGGTGCCGGGATCTATGTTTTCCACCGCGAGCGCCAGCTCGCACGACGGGAGAGAGCCGAATGAGGTTGCGAGTTTCGGCCGCTCTGTCCCTTGTCATGGCCCTCGTTGCCTGTGACGACGGCACGGTGATCACCCATGTGGACAAGCGGCCCCACATGCAGGAGACCGACCTCGTTACCATGCAGCAGGCGGGCGGCATCCTGGTCGAGATCCACGGCAGTCCCTGGCTTGGTGCGACCGATGAAGATCTGGCCCGGGCGCTGAAGCCCCCCGCCGGCGGGGCTCAGGAGGTGCGCTTCCGCGCGGCTCCTCCGGGCCAATGGGTGCAGGGCCACGGCCACCGTCTGGTGCTGCACTTCAATCCGACCGGGGCGCCAAACAACGTGCATGATTGCAGGGCAGCCGGGGAGATGCGGACGCAGGCGCCGGCCGATGTGGGCTTCACGGTCAACGCCACCTTCTGCTCTGAGGACGACTGGGTTGCCCATGGCTACCTGCAGGCGACCAAGGTCCGGGCGGGCGAGTGGGATGAGTACTCCCGGGTCATGCGGAACCTGTTCCTCGCCATCTTCCGCGAGGAGAAGGACCGCTGAAACCGCCCGTTTGGCCGCGGTTGACCTGGCGGCCACCCGCACCACAAGATCGGGAACCGCGGTATTTCGCTCCGGCACCGGGCGCCATGCCGCAGATGATTGCCCCCTCGGGGGCGTGGACTGGGTAAGCCGCCATGGTCCGATCTTGCCTTGCCGTTCTCTGCCTGACCGTCCTGCTCGCGGGCTGCGACGACGCCACTGTGCGCTTCGTCGGGCGCCGGGTGCTCGTTACGCAGGAATACTTCGCCCAGAACTACGCCGCGGCCGCACTGGCGATCGAGATTCATGGCGTGCCGTGGGAAGGGGCCACGGATGGCGAGATCGCGGGCACGCTCAGGATGCCCCAGGGACCCGCCCATGACGTGCGGTTCCGCCCCATCTCACCCGGAGACCCGGTTGTCGGAGATAACGAGCGGTTGGTCCTGCTGTTCAATCCTGCCGGCGACACCGGTCAGGCCAATGCCTGCAAGGCAAATCAGCAAAGGCCGACTTAGCCGCCCACCGGCAGCGAGTTCGTTGTCGTCGTAACGCTCTGCAGGAGCGAGGACTGGATTGTCCACGGCGTCATGGAGGCGGACGTGGAAACGAACGACTGGCTCGGTTATTTCCTGACGATGGAGACGCTTCTGGGGCGGATGTTCCCTGCAAAATAGGGACTTCGGCAATCGACGGAACTGCTACCCCTCTGCAAGCGCCTCGCGCAGCCCTTCGAGCTCGAGCCATTCCTCCTCGGCGGCGGCAAGCAGGCTTTGCCGCTCGGCCAAACCCTCTGTCGCCTTGCGGAACTTGACGGGCTCGCGGGCGAAGAGGCCGGCGTCGGCCAGGAAGGCCTCGAGTTTGCCGATCTCGACGATCAGCCGATCAATCTCGCCTGGAAGCGCGTCGAGTTGGCGCTGCTGGCTGTAGCTCAACCGGGTCGGCGTCCGCGGCTGCCGCTGCGGGGCAGACTTTGTGGATGGCGGCTTCGGCTCGGACGGTTCAGGCGCATTTTCGCCTCTCTGCCCCTTGTAGTCCGACCAGCCGCCGGCATAGATCACCGCCCGACCGTCGCCCTCCATGGCAATTGTCGTCGTTGCCACCCGGTCGAGGAAGTCGCGGTCGTGGCTGACCATCAGCACCGTACCCTCGTAGTCGCCGATCAGCTCTTGCAGCAGATCCAGGGTCTCGACATCCAGGTCGTTGGTAGGCTCGTCCAAAACCAGCAGATTGGACTCACGCGCCATGATCCGGGCGAGCAGCAGCCGTGCCCTCTCGCCGCCCGAGAGCGCCGAGACCGGCCCACGCGCCTGGCGCTCGTCGAAGAGAAAATCTTTCAGATAGGCCACCACATGGCGCGGACGACCGTGAACCATAACCTGGTCGTTCTTGCCGCGTACCCCGATCGTCGCATCGCCGGTCAGGCTCTCCCACAGGCTGGCCGAGGATGCCAAGGCGGTACGGTTCTGATCGAACACTGCCATCGCAATATTGGTTCCGAGCCTGACCGACCCGGTATCGGGCACCATCTCGCCGGTCAGGACTTTAAGCAGCGTCGTCTTGCCGACGCCGTTCGGCCCAACGATCGCGATCCGCTCACCGCGCCCGATCCGGATCGAGAAATCCTTGAACAGCAGACGGCCGCCGAGCGCCTTCGAAACATCCTTCGCCTCCGCCACCAGCTTTCCGGATTTCTCGGCGGACGAGAGCTCCATCGCCGCGACCCCTGTCCTGGCGATCTGCGACCGCCGCTCGTCGCGCAGCGCCTGCAGTCGGCGGAGTCGGCCCTGGTTGCGGGTGCGCCTGGCCGAGATTCCCTCGACCGCCCAGCGCGCCTCCTCCTTGATCAGCCGGTTGAGCTTGTGACGGGCGGCCGCTTCTTCCGCGTGGAACTTGTCGCGCCACTCCTCGAAACCGGCGAACCCCTCAGTGCTCCGCCGGACCTCGCCACGGTCAATCCAGAGCGTGGCCCACGTTACCCGGCTCAGCAGTGCACGATCGTGACTAATCAGCGCGAAGGCCGCCGTGGTCTCGGCGAGGAAGCCTTCCAGCCACTCGATGGCCGCGATATCCAGATGGTTGGTGGGCTCGTCGAGAAGCATCAGGTCGGGATCTCCGGCGATCAGTCGGGCCAGTGCCGCTCTTCTCCGCTCGCCGCCGGAGGCCGTGGCCGCATCGACTGCGCCCGACACCTTGAGCCCGTCCATGGCCGCCTCCGCGCGCCAGCGTTCGGTCTCCGGCAGCTCGGCAGCCACGTAGTCGCCAAGCGTGGAGAAGGCGCCGATGTCTGGGTCCTGCGGCAGGTAGGCAACCTTCGCTCCCGGCTGGACGAAACGCTCACCGCCGTCGGGTTCCATCAAACCGGCGGCGACCTTCATCAGTGTCGACTTGCCGGACCCGTTGCGCCCCACCACGCAGAGCCGCTCGCCCGGCGCGATCGCTAGGGTCACGCCGGCGAAAAGCGGCCGCCCCCCGAAGCCGAGGGTCACATCGGACAGTGTGAGAAGCGGGGGCGACGCCATGCGCCGCCATCAAGCGCAAGGGCGGATCGGCGTCAAGGGGCGATGGCTTGGCGGATGCTGTCCGGGTACACCCAGCGATCGGGGTAGGCAATGCACTCACCCAGCCGCTCCTTGAGATGGGGCACAGCGTGAGGATGCGCGAGGAACTCCCGACAGGGCATCATCCGCCACGCCTGACCCTCGCTCCCGAACCGGATCGCCTCAATGTCGCCGGGCAGCAGCAATGCCCCGAAAAAATAGCTTGACGAGCTACCCTCCCGGTCGGGGTAGTGGCGCCTGTAGGCAAGGCGGCCCGGATCGAGGCGCAGAGCGAATTCCTCGTCGAGCTCCCGCAGGACGCACGCCTCCGGCGTCTCACCCCCTTCGCGCCCGCCGCCCGGCAGGTCCCAGTTGCCCGAGAAGGGGATATCCGGGCGGTGATCCCGCATGTAGGACAGCACTTCATCGCCGTGGATCAGCGCGATCTTGCATCCGTGGAATGACGAAGCTTGGGCATCTTCAAGGGTCATCGGCACAGTTTCGCCGCCGTCAACGCCATCCGCAAGGGGCCAAGTCAGATCGTATCCCGGACCAGCCTCATATTGCGGAAGCCTTTGCCTGAATCTGCGCCTGTCCAGTCCGGAATGGCACCACTCCACCGCCATTTCCTTGCGCATCCCGATCCCATACTCTCCGCCCGCAAATCCGATGGAGTCACCATTGCCCTCGCCTCTGAACCCAAACCTCGCCCGCGTCCCGGATCCGCCGATCATGGAGGTTCAGCGCTGGGTGCGCGAGACTCGGTTGCCGCCTGGCCGGCCTCTCTTGAACCTCAGCCAAGCGGCGCCGGTCGACCCGCCGCCCGAGGCGCTCCGCAGAGCCATGGCCGAGGCCGTGGTCGAGCGCGGGAGTCATCTCTATGGGCCAGTGCTTGGCGACACAGCGCTGCGCGAGGAGATCGCGGCGCGCTGGTCGGTGCACTACGGCGCAGAGATCGACGGATCGGAAGTCTGCGTCACCGCCGGCTGCAACCAGGCCTTTTGCACCGCCATTGCCACGCTCTGCGCTCCCGGCGACGCGGTGATGTTGCCGGTGCCCTGGTACTTCAATCACAAGATGTGGCTCGACATGAGTGGCGTCACGACGGTTCCCCTGCCTTGCGGCGAAGACATGCTGCCGGACATTGAGGCTGCCCGCGCCCTGATGACCCCGTCGGTGAAGGCGATCGCGCTCGTGAGCCCGAACAACCCGACCGGCGCCGAGTACCCGGCGACGCTGCTCGACGGCTTCTATGCGCTGGCCCGCGAGCACGGCGCCGCGCTGGTGCTCGACGAGACCTACCGCGACTTCCACTCGGCTCCGGGAGCCCCCCACAATCTCTTCCGCCAGACCGACTGGCGCGAGGGCTTCATCCATCTCTACAGCTTCTCCAAGGTGTTCCGGCTGACCGGCCACAGGGTCGGCGCCATTGCTACCGGGGCCGATCGACTCAGCGAGGCCGAGAAGTTCCTCGACACCGTTGCCATCTGCGCCCCTCGGATCGGCCAGATCGCAGCGCTGTGGGGGCTGAGGCACCTCGGCAACTGGGTGGCGGCCGAGCGCGACGAGATTCTCGCCCGCCGCCGGGCGGTCGAGGCCGCCTTTGCCGGGCTCCCGGACTGGAAGCTGCGGGGTGCCGGGGCCTACTTCGCCTTCGCGGCGCCGCCGTTCGACCTACCCTCGCCGGTGATCTCCCGCCGTTTGCTTGAGACCCAGTCGGTGCTGACTCTTCCGGGCAGCATGTTTGCACCTCCGACCGAAGATGGCCGCGACTGGGGCGGCGAGCGGCACCTCCGGATCGCCTTCGCCAACACCGACCTCGTCGGGATCGCCGAAATGGGGCGTCGGTTGGCGGCGTTCCGGCCCTGACCCACACGACGCACCAAGCACCGCATCCCTTGTGCCCTCCTGCCGCGCGGATTAAGAAGCGCCGACGACAAGGTGGCCAGACCGGCTGCGCCAGATCGGAGACGGGTGAGACATGCTGCAGCAACTGCGCAAGGGCGCAAAGTCCATGGTCGCCAAGGTGCTGGGCGGCCTTCTGGTCGCGAGCTTCGCGCTCTGGGGCATCGGTGACATCTTCTCGTTCCAACTCGACAGCTCGGTTGCCCGGGTCGGCGACACCAAGGTGCCCGCGTCGCGGTTCGCCGACACGCTGAACCGCGAGCAGAACCGGCTGACCGCCCAGTCCGGCCAGCTTGTGACCTACGACATGATGCGCGCGGCTGGGCTCGACCGCCGGATTCTGGGCAACCTGATCCGCGATGCCGCCTATGAGGAGGAACTCGGCGGGCTCGGAATCTCGGCGCCCGACAGCGCGATCGCCGATGCGATCCGCAGCAATCCGGCATTCCAGGATCCGGGCGGCAAGTTCTCGCGCCAGGGCTATCAGTTCATGCTCGCCAGGCAGGGGTTCAGCGAGCCGGAATTCGAGGAGCTCACCCGGACCGTCCTCGCCCAGCAGATCCTGACCGAGACCATCGAGGCCGGCATCCCGCCCCTGCCCGGCATTGCCGCGCGGGTGGCGGCCTATCAGGGCGAACAGCGATCGGTCACGATCATGACGCTGACCCCGGACATGGCGGCCGATCCAGGAATGCCCGACGAGGACGCGCTCAGAGCCTTCTATGACGCCCACCCGGCGATGTTCACTGAGCCTGAGCGACGGTGGGGCCAGTACATCCATGTCGATGCAGCAAGGTTGCTTAAAGAACTCGCCCCCGACGAGGCGGCCCTGCGCGCGGCCTATGACAGCAACGTCGCCGCTTACACGACACCCGCGACCCGTACGCTCGACCAGCTTTCCTATCCGGACCGCGCCACCGCCGATGCGGCGGTCGCCTCGCTCGCCAGCGGCGATGCCAGCTTCGAATCGCTGGCCGAAAAGGCCGGCCTCGCTCCGGGGCAATCAGACCTCGGAACAATTACCCATGACGACCTGCCGGCCACTGCGGCCGATCTGGTCTTCGCAGCCACCGAGCCGGGCATCGTCGGCCCGGTCGAGTTGCCGGCCGGCTTCGCGGTCTACCGCGTCCGCGAGACCACACCGCCGAGCACCACACCATTCGAGGACGTGCGCGAGCAGATTGCCGACGAACTGGCCATGGGCAAGCTGAACGTCCGCAGCCCCGAAGTCGCCAACCTGGTCGAGGAGTACCGAGCCGAGGGCCTTCCGTTGGCAGAGATCGCCGCGAAGGCCGGCGCATCCTTTGGCAGCTTCGACGGTCTGGCGCAGGACGGGACCCTGGCTAACGGTACGAAGGCTGAGGGTGTGCTCGCCAGCCAGACCTTTCTGAGCGAGACCGCCACCGCTCTCGAGGGAGAGGAGCGTGACATGGTCGAGCTGCCGGACGGCGGCTACATCCTGGTAAGCCTGCAACGGATCGCGCCCAGTGCCCTTAAGCCTCTGGAAGATGTCCGGGACCGCGCCATCGCAGAATGGCAGAAGGCCGAGCGGCTTGAAGAGATCGAGGCGCAGGGCGCCGAGCTCGCCGCCCGTCTCGGCGTCGACTCGTCCATCTGGGATCTCGCCGACGAGTTGACCGTAGCCGCTCTTCCGCTGCCGCCCTTCACCCGGCTCAGCCCTCCCGGCGACATTCCCTCCACCATGGTGGACGCTATTTTCAAGGCATCGACGTCGGGCGGGGTTTCGGGTACGGCTGCCGGCGGCGACACCGTGATCGTCGCTCAGGTGAGCAGTGCGACCGCCGCGCCGCCGGCCTCTCTTGCTCAAGTCAGCAGCGATCTTGACAAGGAGTTGGTCTCGCTCGTGAAGGGTGACACGAGAGAGTATTTCTCCCGCGCCGTCGAGTCCGGCCACGGGGCCAGCATCGACCCGGCCGTCGTTGAGGAGGTGTTCCGCCGTCTCGGCGCCTCCGGCTCCGGCTCCTGAGCACGGGCGCGAGACGCGCGATGGAGGTCAGCCCGTCTCCCGATGTCTTCGCGCGCGCCTATGGCGCCGGCGTGAACCAGGCGGTCTGGGCCCAGGTGGTCGCCGACATGGACACGCCGGTCTCGCTGATGCTGAAGCTGACCGATGCGGCGGCCAACAGCTTTCTGCTGGAGTCGGTAACCGGTGGCGAGATCCGCGGGCGTTACTCGGTCCTGGGCTGCGATCCCGACCTGATCTGGCGGTGCCGCGGCGACCGGGCCGAGATCAACCGCCGCGCCGCCGCCGATCCCGGTGCATTTGCACCGGAGGCACGGTCGACGCTGGAGAGCCTGCGCGCCCTGATCGCCGAGAGCCACATCGATCTCCCCCGCGCCCTGCCCCCGATGGCGGCGGGGCTGTTCGGCTATCTCGGCTATGACATGATCCGTCTGGTCGAGCGCTTGCCGGAACCGAATCCGGATCCGATCGGCCTGCCCGATGCCATGTTGCTCCGTCCGCGCCTGGTCGCGATTGTCGACAATGTCCGCGACATGGTCACACTTGTGGTACCTGTCTGGTACGATCCGGGAGTGGAGGCCGCCGCCGCTTACAGCGCTGCCTCGGACCGGCTGATGGAAGCGCTCGCTGCGATCGACCGGGCGCCCCACCACGGGACTCCCGTGACACCGATGACCGGTGAGGTAGCCCGTGCGGTCAACGCAGTCTCGAACACCACCCATGGCGAGTATCTGGACATGGTCGAGCGGGCGAAGGAATACATCGGTGCCGGCGACATTTTCCAGGTGGTCCCCTCCCAGCGCTGGGCGCTGCCGCTGGATGTCGAGCCGTTCTCACTCTATCGCGCGGTCAGGCGGATCAATCCCAGTCCCTATATGTTCTTTTTTAATTTCGGTGGGCAGGCTTCTGAAAGCGCGACTGGATTCCAGATCGTCGGCGCCAGCCCCGAGATCCTGGTCCGGGTCCGCGGTCGCACGGTGACGATCCGCCCGATTGCGGGCACCCGCCCACGAGGCAAGACACCTGAGGAGGACAAGACGCTGGAGGAGGAATTGCTTGCCGACCCGAAAGAGCGGGCAGAGCATCTGATGTTGCTCGACCTCGGGCGCAACGATGTCGGCCGGGTGGCGAAGATCGGCACCGTAGACCCGAACGAGCAGTTCACCGTCGAGCGCTACAGCCATGTCATGCACATCGTCTCGAACGTCGACGGCGAGCTCCGCGACGATCAGGACGCGCTTTCCGCGCTGCTCGCCGGCCTGCCGGCGGGAACCGTCTCGGGCGCTCCAAAGATCCGGGCGATGGAGATAATCGACGAACTGGAGAAAGAGAAGCGCGGCATCTATGCTGGCGCGGTCGGCTATTTCTCCGCCGCGGGCGAGATGGACACGTGCATCGCGCTCAGGACGGGGGTGGTCAAGGACGGCACGCTCTATGTTCAGGCGGGCGGCGGCGTGGTCTACGATTCCGACCCCGAGGCCGAGTTCCAGGAAACCGTGAACAAGTCGAAAGCGCTTATGCACGCTGCAGCGGTGGCTCGCAACTTCAACTGACGGATCGGGCCGGAAAGATGAAGGAGCGCAGACCGGTACAGGTCTGCGCTCCTCCGCATTCCGCAGCGATACGACATCAGAAGTTGATCCGGACTCCGGCCTCGGCGCCATAGCTCAGCGAGTTGCCGAAGGTGTCGCCGAAGGGCGACCCCAGGTCCCCCTTCACATAGGCAGACGTACCGTTACCGAGCGCAGCCGAAATACCCACGGCGACCTCGCCCCAGGTATCCTCGAGCTTGGACCGGAACACAGTGCCCGACGCATCGATTGAGCTGTCTTTCATCAGATCGTGGGTGACGCCCGCATCGGCAAACAGCGCGACCCCGCTATCGCTCAGCAGAGTCTCTAGCGTGACGCCACCGCCGAGGACGAAACTGTCGCCGTCATCGAGGCTGACATTCACGCCACCCGAGTCGGTGAAGCTGTCAAAATCAACATCGGTGTAAACCGCCTGCGCGCGCGGGGTGACCGAGAGCGAGTCGCCGAGCGGGATCCGCTTCCCGAGCTCGAACGCTGTGCCCCAGCTCAGCCCGTTGATGCTGGACGAGCCGCCCGTCGGCGCACTGACATCCGGACTCCAGGCAGTCATCCGGCCCTGAAGATCGGCATATAGGCCAGCGTCACCGAACCAGGTGAAGCTCAGGCCGGCCCCGTAGCCGGTCGCGTCCACATCGCTCCCCTGCGCCGCATTGGCCGAGGTTGTCACCGCATGAGCGCTGATCCCGAACACGACTACGCCGCCGCCGATGGACGTCGCCGGGATATCGAGGCCGATTTCGAGCTCGCCACGGTCCTGATCCCAGCCGGAGCCGCTCTCGATGTCGCGGTGGTCCGCGTCAATCCTCGCCCAGAGGCCGGCATTGTCAGTCTCGCCCAGCGCAGGCGTGCCACCGGTGCCGTAGCGCCGTTCACCAAGCCGGTCGCGCAGGATCGGGAAGCGCTCGCGGATCACCTCGGGCAGCGCGGCATAACCGAGCACCTGATCGAGCACTGCAGATTGCAGGTAGAGGATTCCATCGGTCTCGGCAACAAGACCGTACGAGAAGGCGCCGACCGTGACCTGACCGCCTGCCAGAGCAAACTGGCCGGCAGCGACGCCCGGACCTGCCGAGTTGTCGACCAGCGCGAACCCGGAGCCCGGGCCAGTGCCCGTATCGAAACCGGTGCCACCTACATTGGTGAGCGTGATCGTGGTTGGCCCGCCCGATATCGTGCCGCCGATCACGAGTTGGTCGGAGGCGCCGCCGGGGTTGATCACGGCGTCCATCAATATGGACCCGCCTCCGGAATAGTCGCCTGCCACGCTGAAGGTGTCGCCGGCAGCCGGCGTGGTGCCGGTCAGATCGATTGTGCCCGAGTTCGAGAGGTCACCGGACACCGAGTAGGAACCTGTCCCCCCCGGGGTCGCCGCCAGAAGCCGACCGCCGGCCACCGTGACGTCGCCGGTGATCGCCATCGCGGTCATCAGGTCAAGAGTGCCGCTGTTGACGAAAAGGCCAAGCGTTGCCTCGTCGGATACGGTAAGCGTGCCGCCGCTGAGCGCCAGCGTCCCCCCACCGGCGTTGATGTTGATCCGCTCCCAGTTCGTCAGGCTGGCGCCTGACAGGGTACCAGCCGCTCCGATGCTCAGGACATCGGTGAATCCGTCGCCGCTTGCGGCATCGTCGCCGCCGTCGAGCGTACCAGTGATCGTGGTGAGGTCGAAGGCCGCGCCAATCGTCGCGCTGTCCGAACCGTCGCCGCCCAGCAGGTTTCCGCCGAAGCTGCCGGAAGTCAGCGCGAAGCTGTCATCCCCGTCACCGCCGTCCAGATTGCCTGCAACCGTAGCGCCATTGAGCGTGAAAGTGTCGTTGCCGAGGTTGCCCAGTACATCGCCGATAGAGCCGGAGAGAAGGTTGAAGGTGTCAGCCCCGTCACCACCGTCCAGGTCCGCAGCGGAGACCAAGCCATTCAAATTGAAGATGTCGTCTTCCGTGTCCCCCAGCACGAGGCCGCCGATCGTTCCCGAGAAAAGATTGATCGTATCCGCGCCGGCGCCCGCATTGATATCATTCACGATATCACCGCCGTCCAGCGTGATTGTGTCATCGCCGAGCCGGGTCAGGATGGTGCGCACTGAACCGCCCAGCATCTGTACGACATCGTTGCCGGCATCGGCCTCGATCTCGTTGGTGATAATTCCGGATTGGACAGTGATACTGTCGTTGCCGTCGCCGGTGACGATGTCGTCTCCGACCGTAGCGCCATCGAGCAGCACTGTGTCGTCGCCGGAGCCGGAGTTTACGTCGCCGCCAGTGCTGCCGGAAAGCAGGGTGATGTTGTCGTTGCCACCCGACGCCTGAATATCGTTGCCGATAGTGGCCCCATCCAGCGTGATCGTGTCCGCTCCCGCCGCACCGTTAACGCTCTGCGCCGAGCCTGAGATCAGGTTGATCGTGTCGTTGTCGTTCCCGCCGATGATCTGCGCGTTTACCGTGCCGCCATCCAGCGTAACAGTGTCGTTGCCGTCGCCCGCCGCGATGTTGCCGGCGAAGGTGCCGCTCACGATCCCGATGGTGTCGGCGCCTGCTCCAGAATTGTATGGCGTATTGTCCGCATTGCCGTCCGCCTGACAGGTGACATTGTCGTTGCCCGCTGTTCCCGGCGGCGTGCACGTATCTGCTTGCGATTGAACCGAAGCCAGTGCGACCACGGACGTGGACAGAAACATCAGCGCCAGTCTCTTTGCCGGAACGCCAGCGACAGCGAAACTCATGCAATACCTCCATTGCTCGACAGGTGTTACGCCCACGGCAGGTGTTGCCCCTGCCCTGCCATTCATTGAGTAGTAGCTTTGCGGTTTCGCTCTAAAAAGCGAAAATGTCGGAAATCAGGCCAAAAAAGGGGGATGTTGCCCGCACGACTCACGTCTGCAACAGTCAGTCAGCGGGGCGAAAGTCCAGAGTTGAAATCGTCCGACACCCTAGCCGCCGAACTGCCGGGAGATGACCGCCGAGAGTGGGGCGAGCCGCGCCACGCCCTCGGACCCCTCGCCCCCCCAAAGTTGCAGTGCCAAGAAGACTTGCTCACCAGGCTTAGCGTAGACCACGGCGCCACCGCGCTTCATTGCGTCGGCGGCAGCAAGATCGAGGATTGAATGGGCATCGGCAGCGCTGGCACCAGCCGGGATGATGAAGCGGCTCACCCCCACCCGGGAAATCAGCCCGGCATTTTCGGTCATCGAGGCATCCTCAGGCCCGACGACAATGTCGACATAGCCGAAACCATGCGGCGCAAGGGCGCTGTCGATGCCGCCGAGCACCTCGGCATCGGGCGGAACCGCAGCCGAGAGCGGGCGTGAAGCCGCCACCGCCATTGGCAGGCGTTGCATCAGTGCGATGGCGCGGGTCGTCGCCTCTTCCTGCGGCATCCCGTATTCCAGCATCACGCCGCCACCCTGGCCCTGATCGACGAGCGGCAACTCGGCGACCACCTCGTAGCCTGCGTCCCACGCGGTCTTGGCCGTGACCCGGTCGCCGTCCTTGCCAGCGATCACGCCGACCGTGAGTGGCAGGTCCAACGCGAACATAGCCGGGTGGAGCAGCGGGTCGGCGGCGCTGTCATCCAGCACCACCGCCACCAGCGGTGTCGCGGCATCGATGCTGAACGCGGTCGCATTCACTGTCAGCGCCGGGCCCGCGAGTTCGATTGGCCCGATCGGTTCCAGATCGGTCTGGGCGCTTTCGGTCTCGGCAGGTGCGCTGTAGGCGGGCGAGTCCGAGACCTCGATGCCAGCAATCACCTTCGGTGATGCGTCTGCCACGGCGTCGCTTTCCGGCATCGGCTCTTTCGGCGGAGGAAGCACGTAGACCGACAGCGCCCAAATCGCGACAGCACAGACCAAGACCGAAAAGATCGCTCCCCGCCAGAAGCGCCCCCACCAGCCGGCGCGGCGTTCCTCTTCGTCGTCCTCGTCGAAGGGTCTGGCCATGTCCCACCCTGCCCTAACGCTGCCTTCAACCCGAGCACATCCGCCTCGCCTTGACGTGCGCAGTCCTGTCGGCGCATCTATACCCGCAAGCGGCGACCGGCGCTACAGCGCTTTGGCCGCCTCTGCAACAGAAAGTCGCCCGCGCCATGCTGCTCCTGATCGATAACTATGACAGCTTCACCTACAACCTCGTCCACTACTTGGGCGAGCTGGGGGCGGCGGCGAAGGTCGTGCGCAACGATGAGCTTTCCGCGGCTGCGACCTTCGCGATGAAGCCGCAAGCGGTGGTGATCTCGCCCGGGCCCTGCGATCCTGACCGGGCTGGCATCTGCCTCGATCTGATCCGCACCGCGCCCGAGGACTTGCCGATCCTCGGGGTTTGTCTCGGCCACCAGGCCATCGGCCAGGCCTTTGGCGGCGAAGTGGTGCGCTGCCATGAAGTCATGCACGGCAAGCTCTCTGTCGTGACCCATTCCGGCACCGGTTTGTTTCATGGGCTGCCCCAGGGGTTCTCGGTCACACGGTACCACTCGCTGACGGTCAGGCCCGAGAGCCTGCCGGACAGCCTCGAGGTGACCGCCCGATCGCAGTCCGGCGTGATCATGGGCCTGCAGCACAGATCTCGGCCGATTCACGGGGTGCAGTTCCATCCGGAGTCGATCGCCAGCGAGCACGGCCATGCGCTGCTGCGGAACTTCCTCGACCTCGCCAAGGCCCGCCAGGGAGAACCCGCGTGAGCGACGCCCTGAAGCCCCTGATCGCCAAGGCCGCCGACGGTCCGCTCGCCCGGGATGAGGCGGAGGAAGCATTCGGCATCATCATGTCCGGCGAGGCAACCATGGCCCAGACCGGTGGGCTCCTGATGGCGCTGAGAACCCGCGGCGAGACAGTGGACGAGATCGCCGGGGCGGCAGCCGCGATGCGTGCCAAGGCGGCCGGAGTGAGGGCGCCCAAAGGCGCTATCGATATCGTTGGCACCGGTGGAGATGGGCGCGGCACACTCAACATCTCGACCGCGGCAGCCTTCATCGTGGCTGGCGCCGGGGTCCCGGTGGCAAAGCACGGCAACCGGGCGCTGACATCGAAGTCCGGCACTGCGGATGCGCTGTCTCAACTGGGTATAGACGTCATGGTCCCGGCAGATGTTGCGCAACGGGCCATCGACGAGTGCGGCATCTGCTTCATGATGGCGCCGATGCACCACTCGGCGATGAAGCATGTCATGCCGGCGCGGCTCGAGCTCGGCACCCGCACGGTTTTCAACATCCTCGGCCCCCTGACGAACCCGGCTGGCGTCAGGTTCCAACTTACCGGCGCGTTCTCGCAGGCACTGCTCAGGCCTATGGCCGAGACGCTGAAGGCCCTTGGCACCGTGAGTGCCTGGCTGGTCCACGGCTCGGACGGCACGGACGAGATATCCATAGCCGGCCCCAGCGCGGTGGTCACCCTGAAGGATGGCGCGATCGGCGAACGCGAGGTTCATCCGGAGGAAGCAGGCCTGCCGGTCCACCCGTTCCGCGACATCATTGGCGGCGCGCCAGAGGAGAACGCAGTCCGGCTACGCGCCCTGCTCGGCGGCGCCAAGGGCGCTTATCGCGACGCGGCGATTCTCAATTCCGCGGCGGCCCTGGTGATTGTCGGCCGCGCGGCCGACCTGAAGGAGGGCGCCGCGATCGCCGCCGAGAGCATCGACTCCGGCGCCGCCAAGGGCAAGGTAGCGGCGCTGGCGGCGGCGACGAAGGCGAAGGCCTGATGGCCGACATCCTGGACAAGATCAAAGCCTACAAGCTCGAGGAAATCGCCGCCCGCAAGGCGGCTCGACCCCTCGCAGAGATGGAATCCGCCGCGACGGCCGCCCCGCCGGTTCGCCCTTTCCGCGCCGCGCTCGCCTCGGCCGAGGCCGCTGGCCGCTATGGGCTGATCGCCGAGATCAAGAAGGCGAGTCCGTCCAAGGGCCTGATCCGGGCGGACTTCGACCCGCCCGCGCTGGCGCACGCCTATGAAGTTGGCGGCGCCACCTGCCTAAGCGTCCTGACCGACACGCCGAGTTTCCAAGGCGCCGACTCCCACCTGACCGCCGCCCGCGCCGCGACCTCGCTTCCGACGATCCGCAAGGACTTCCTCTACGACACTTACCAGGTGGCTGAGGCACGAGCGCTTGGCGCCGACTGCATTCTGATCATCCTCGCGAGCGTTTCAGATGCTCAGGCGGCAGAGCTTGAAGCCGCGGCCATCGAGCGAGGCATGGACGCCCTGATCGAGGTCCATGACGGCGCCGAACTCGACCGGGCGCTTAAGCTGAAATCCTCCCTGCTCGGCATAAACAACCGCAACCTCAAGACATTCGAGACCCGGCTTGAGACCACCGAGACGCTGGCCCCCCTTGTGCCCGAAGACCGTCTGCTGGTGGCAGAGAGCGGCCTCTTCACCCCAGCCGACCTCGCGCGCCTTGTCCGCGCCGGAGCGCGAAGCTTCCTGATCGGCGAGAGCCTGATGCGCCAGGCGGACGTCGCTGCTGCGACGAAGGCACTTCTGGCGAACCCGCTCCCGAGGACTGGCGCCGCATGAGCGACTTCACCCATTTTGATGACGAAGGCCGCGCCGTGATGGTCGACGTGAGCTCGAAGCCCGCGACCGAGCGCACCGCTGTCGCGAAAGGCGCCGTGGTGATGGCGCCCGCGACGCTGGCAATGATCGTCGAGGGCAAGGCGAAGAAGGGTGACGTGTTGGCGGTGGCCCGGCTTGCGGGGATCATGGCCGCAAAGCGCACGCCGGACCTGATCCCGCTCTGCCACCCGCTGATGCTGACCAAGGTTGCGGTCGACCTTGTGCCGACGCCTCCTGACCGTATCGAAATCGAGGCAACTGTCAAACTCACTGGGCAGACCGGCGTCGAGATGGAGGCACTGACGGCAGTCTCGGTGGCGGCGCTGACAATTTACGACATGTGTAAGGCCGTAGATCGCGGCATGCGCCTGACCGACATCCGGCTCACCCACAAGGCGGGCGGCAAGTCCGGCGCCTTCGAGGCCGGCTGATGCTCCTCCCCGTCGCCGATGCGCTGGCACGTATCTTGCGGCTGATCGAGACCACAGGTCCGGAACAGGTGCCTGTCGCCGACTGCGCCGGGCGCATTTTGGCCGAGGATGCGGTCGCGGCCCGCAACCAGCCGCCTTTCGCGGCTTCGGCGATGGACGGCTACGCGGTCCGTGCCTCTGATGCGCTGAAGGGAGCGAAACTCAGGATTTCCGGCGAGGCCGCGGCGGGCAACGGGCATGCTGGCCAGGTTGGCCACGGCGAGGCGGTTCGAATTTTCACCGGCGCACCGGTACCCGAGGGCGCCGACACGGTGCTGATTCAGGAAAACGCATCGCGAGATGGTGACCGGGTAGAGGTGCTCGCCTCACCCGCTTCCGGCGACAATATCCGCGCTCTCGGCATGGACTTCACCGAAGGTTTCCGCGTCAGCGCCCCTCGCCGCCTCACCGGTCGAGAGGCGGCCCTGCTGGCGGCGATGAACGTGTCCGAGGTAACCGTCCGCCGCCGGCCAGTGGTGGCACTGATCCCGACCGGAGATGAACTGGTCCGGCCGGGCGAGACGCCGGGACCCGGCCAGATCGTGTCATCGAACGACATCGGCATCGCCGCCATGCTTGCCGCGGCCGGGGCCCAGCCGCGGCGCTGCGCGATCGCGCGTGACAATCGCGCAAGCTTGCTCGCGGCTCTTGAGGAGGCGCGGGACGCCGACATCATCGTCACCCTGGGCGGCGCCTCCGTGGGCGATCATGACCTGGTGGCCGGCGTCTTTGGCGAGGCGGGGCTCAGCCTCGACTTCTACAAGGTCGCCATGCGGCCCGGAAAACCGCTTATGGCGGGCCGGATCGGCGGTCGCACGATGCTCGGACTTCCCGGAAACCCGGTCTCGGCCATTGTCTGCGGCGAGATATTCCTGCGTCCCGCCATCGACGCGGCGCTGGGATTGCCGGCTGGGCCGAGGGCGACCCGGACCGCCTTCCTTGCCCACGACCTCGACACGAATGGCCCGCGCGAGCATTACATGCGCGCCAACGTGACCGTTGCGGGCGACGGGGCCCTGCGCTGCGATGTTGCGTCCGATCAGGACTCGAGCCTAGTCAGCATCCTGGCCCGCGCTAACGCCCTGGCGGTGCGGGCACCATACGATGCGGCGGCGAAGGCTGGCGCTCCCATTCCGGTCATTCTCCTCGACTGATCCCTCCTTGTTCCGGAATATTTCCCGGACTCTTCGACACAAAAGAAGAACTTTCGTAGAACATTCGCTCAGAATGAGTTCAGGCAGCGAGGGGCAACCGCCATGCTGACCAAGAAGCAGTACGAACTGCTGATGTTCATCCACAAGCGCGTGCAGCGCGATGGCGTCTCTCCCTCTTTCGACGAGATGAAGGAGGCACTCAGTCTGCGCTCCAAGTCCGGCATCCATCGGCTGATCACGGCGTTGGAAGAACGCGGATTCATCCGCCGCCTCGCCCATCGCGCCCGGGCGGTTGAGATCCTGCGTCTGCCCGACAATATCGAGGACACCCGTCCCAGCCGTGGCAGCTTCCGCCCCTCTGTGATCGAGGGCGATTTTACGCCCTCGCAGCCCGCCCCCCGCACGGTATCGCTTACCGGCCTCATGCCGGTTCGTCCGGATGGCGACGGCGATGCCCGCGACGTGCCGCTGATCGGCCGCATCGCGGCCGGTGTCCCGATCGAGGCGCTGGAGCAAGGACCCACCCCGCTCGGCATCCCGTCGATGATGCTCTCGTCGTCGGCCGAGCACTATGCGCTCGAGGTCAAGGGCGACTCGATGATCGAGGCCGGCATCTTCGAGGGCGACATCGTGGTGATCCGGAGCCAGGACACGGCCGAGAATGGCGACATCGTCGTGGCGCTGATCGAGGACAACGAGGCAACTCTCAAGCGGTTGCGCCGCAAGGGCGGCGCCATCGCGCTCGAGGCTGCCAACCCTGCCTATGGCACTAGGCTATACCGCACCGACCAGGTGAAGATCCAAGGTAAGATGGTCGGACTGATCCGGACTTATTGAGGACCGGTCCTAACCCTGAGGCACTGGCGCGAACACATAGGCGCCATCGGCCACCCGAACCTCGGGCGGCAGCCCGGTTGCCTCGAACAGCACGTATCCCTCTTGAAGGTTCCGCCAGAACTTCACCCAAGGTGACAGTGCGCGCGCGGCGATGTTGGCCGCGGTCATCCGGAACGGGAAGGCGTGCACCCAGAACGACTGCTGACCGCCTGTCAGCGCCGCTTCGGCAAGCAGATAGATCTCCTCGATCCCGGCATCGGTCATCGCATAGCAGCCCACCGACAGGCAGTCGCCGTGGACCATAAGGTAGCTTCCCGTGCGCCCCTGCGAACGGTCGAAAGCGTTGGGGAAACCGAGATTGAACGAAAGATGGTACTGGCTGTTCGGGTTCAATTGCTCTGGGCCGACAGAATAGAACCCCTCCGGCGACTGCCGATCACCCTCCTTCAGTTTCGGGCAGAGATCGCCCGAGTACTTGCAGATCGGATAGGTACGGAAGTGACGGAACCGATCGCCGGCTATGAGCCATACTTCGAGTTCGCCCGGCTCCTTGAATATGCGCAGGAAAATGGATTGGCCGAGTTCGAATCCGACTGCAGCCAGATCGGCCTTCAAGCGTGGCGTCACGCGCGCTCTCACCTCGGCGAGATTCGCCGGGCCAAGCGTCATCCGCCAGGCGGCAAAGGTCCCCCCGAATGCAGCCGTGATAGCCAGACACACCAGAATGATCCTGCGCCGCATTCTCATCGTCAGGAATGGTGCCCCACTGGCCTGCCTGAATACACCCCGCTGGCGGCGCCTTGAAGTCAGCGCCATCGGATCTCCAGTTTACACTATTCTGTACGATGCCGATAAGTTAAGCATCTTTTCACATGTGGAAAGCCACCGTCACCCCTGCCCCAACTTCTTCAGCCGCGCCTCGCGCAGCCGCCGGAAGTCGTCGCCGGCGTGGTAGCTCGACCGGGTCAGCGGCGTCGCCGAGACCATCAGGAAGCCCTTGGCATAGGCCGCCGCCTCGTAGCCGGCGAATTCCCCTGGTGTCACGTAGCGGGCCACTGCATGGTGCTTGCGGCTCGGCTGGAGGTACTGGCCGATGGTCAGGAAATCGACATCCGCTGCGCGCATGTCATCCATCACCTGCATCACCCCCTGCCGCTCCTCGCCGAGGCCGACCATGATCCCCGACTTGGTGAACATCGCGGGATCGAGTTCCTTCACCCGCTGGAGAAGCCTGAGCGAGTGAAAATACCGCGCGCCCGGCCGCACCTCCGGGTAGAGGCCGGGCACCGTCTCGAGGTTGTGGTTGAACACGTCGGGCTTCGCCGCGACCACCGCCTCCAGCGCCGCGGGCGGGCACTTCAGGAAATCCGGCGTCAGCACCTCGATGGTGGTCTCCGGGCACTTCCGCCGGACCGCCCGGATGGTCTGGGCGAAATGCTCGGCCCCGCCGTCCTCGAGGTCGTCGCGGTCGACCGAGGTGATGACCACGTGGCTCAACCCCAGCTTCTCCACCGCCTGCGCCACCCGGCCCGGCTCGAAGATGTCGAGCGCGTCCGGCCGCCCCGTGGCGACATTGCAGAAGGTGCAGCCCCGGGTGCAGATCTCGCCCATGATCATCATGGTGGCGTGGCCCTGCGCCCAGCATTCGCCGACATTCGGGCAGCCCGCCTCCTGGCAGACGGTCGCCAGCCCGTGTTCGCGGATCACGTTCTTGGTCGCGAAATAGCCGGGCGAATTCGGCGCCTTCACCCGGATCCAGGTCGGTTTCTGCGGGCTGGCATTGTCGGGCCGGTGGGCCTTCTCGGGGTGGCGCTGGGCACGGTCGTTGAGGTCGCGTCGCGGCATGGCGGCTCCTTTCGGGCGCAATATAGGGCCGCCCCGCGCCCATGTCTCGCGGCGAGTGGGCGCCCTCTCAGGCCGGCTGCCGCTCCGGGAACAGCGCCAGGAGCCCGGCCTCGCTCGCCGCAGCGACGCCCCGCTCGGTGACGAGGCCAGTGACCAGCCGCGCCGGGGTCACGTCGAAGGCCGGGTTCGCGGCGGGCGAGCCCGGCGAGACGACGCTGGTCTTCAGGATCGCGCCATCCGGCGTCACCCCCGTGACGTCGGTCACCTCCGCCGCGCTCCGCTCCTCGATCGGAATCTCCCGCACGCCGTCGCGCACTGTCCAGTCGATGGTCGGCGAGGGCAGGCAGACATAGAACGGCACGCCGTTGTCCTTCGCCGCCAGCGCCTTCAGATAGGTGCCTATCTTGTTGCAGACATCGCCCGTGGCGGTGGTCCGGTCGGTGCCGACGAAGCAGAGGTCGACCTCGCCATGCTGCATCAGGTGCCCGCCGGCATTGTCGACGATCACCGTGTGCGGCACGCCGTGATTATGCAGCTCCCAGGCAGTGAGGTGGCCGCCCTGGTTGCGGGGCCGGGTCTCGTCGACCCAGACATGCACCGCGATGCCTGAGTCGTGTGCCTGGTAGATTGGCGAGGTCGCCGTGCCCCAGTCGCAGGTGGCGAGCCAGCCGGCGTTGCAATGGGTCAGCACGTTGACCGGCTCCCGCTTCTTTGCCGCGATGGCGCGGATCAGCCCCAGCCCGTGCTCCCCGATGCAGCGGTTGATCTCGACATCCTCCTCGACGATCGCCGCCGCCCGCGTGTAGGCCGCCTCGGCCCGCGCGGCAGGCTTCAGCGGGCGCAGCCGCTGGCGGACATCGTCGAGCGCCCATTTCAGGTTGATCGCCGTCGGGCGCGTCGCGTGCAGCCGGTCATAGGCGGCGGAAAGATTGGCATCGGACGGGTCCTCGCGCATCGCCAGC
This sequence comes from uncultured Pseudomonadota bacterium, assembly GCA_963700775.1. Classification (GTDB taxonomy): domain Bacteria; phylum Pseudomonadota; class Alphaproteobacteria; order Rhodobacterales; family Rhodobacteraceae; genus Thermohalobaculum. Next base: position 13,135 of record CAVOYU010000012.1, on the reverse strand, counting down.
GCCATGCCATAGGCCGCCGTCGCCCCGATCAGCGGCGCGCCGCGCACCAGCATCGCTTTGATCGCGTGCGCCGCCTCGGCCTCGGAGGCGAGCCGTGACGTCTCGAAGGTGAAGGGAAGCCTTGTCTGGTCGATGATCCCGACCGACCAGCCGTCGTCCGAGAGCCAGATCGGCCGCCAGAGTTTTCCGTCAATCCTCATGGCCACTCCCCTTCGGTCATGCGCGGCAAACTAGCCAGTCGCGGCGCGGAATCCTAGCACGGCCACCGGCTCAGGGCTCGCGCCGCGGGACCCGCCCCACCGCCTCGCGGAGGCACTCGGCCAGCATCGCCGGCCAGCCGGCCGCGCCCGCGCCGCCGAGCCGCACGAGCCCGATCACCCGCCCCGGCTCGGGCCGCGTGAAGCGACTCAGGCGGACACCCCTGCCCTCCACGTCGGCCGCGATCTCCGGGATGAGCGTCACCCCGTGCCCCGAGGCGACGAGGCGCGTCAGCGTGGCGAGGCTCGCCGCGCCCAGACGGATGCGCGCGCCGTCGCGGCGGAGCTTGCAGGCCCCAAGCGCCTGGTCGCTCAGGCAGTGGCCCTCGTCGAGCAGCAACAGGATGTCCGGGTCGATCTGCTCGGGCCGCTCCGGCCGTGCCATCCGCGGAGCCAGCGCTCGAGGCGGGCGAGCGAGAAGGAAGCGATCCTCGAACAGCGGCTCCTCGATCAGCCTTGGCACGCCTGCGGGCAACGCCAGCACCGCCGCGTCGATCTCGCCCTGCCGGAGCTCGGTGAGCAGCGTGTCGGTCACCGCCTCGCGAATCGATAGGCGGCCGCCACCGGCCCGGATCAGCGGCAGGAGCGGCGGCACCAGATAGGGCGCGACCGTCGGGATCATGCCGAGCCGGATCCCCGCTGCGAGCCCCGTGGCGTTGCGCGCCTCGGCCTCCAGCGCGCGCGACTCGGCCAGAATCGAATCGGCCCGCCTCAGCGCGGCCCGGCCGAGCGGCGTGAGCGGCAGGCCGGGCGCCTTGCGCTCGACCACCGGCCCGCCCAGCGCGGCCTCGAACTCGCGGATCTGAGCCGAGAGCGCCGGCTGGGTCACCGCCACGGAATCTGCCGCCCGGCCGAAATGCCGTTCGCGGGCAAGGGCCTGGAAATAGCGGAGCTGGCGGAGGGTGACGTTCATAAGAGTTTCCTATCACTGTAATCGAAAATTGCAAATTTACACTATGGCCCCGATTGACCATGGTCATTGCGGAGTCGCGCGCGTTCGGCATCTTCGATGCGACGCAAACCCGAAGCTACCGAGAGGGAGAGACTAGATGGATGGCGCTGGCAAGTGCCCGGTGATGGGCCACACGACGGTCGGGACGAGATCGAACCGCGACTGGTGGCCGAACCAGCTGAACCTGAAGATCCTGCACCAGAACTCGTCGCTGTCCGATCCGATGGGCAAGGGGTTCAACTACGCCGAGGAGTTCAAGAAGCTCAACCTCGATGCGCTGAAGAAGGATCTCTACAAGCTGATGACCGACAGCCAGGACTGGTGGCCGGCCGATTACGGCCATTACGGCGGCCTGTTCATCCGCATGGCCTGGCACAGCGCGGGCACCTACCGGACCGGCGACGGCCGCGGCGGCGCCGGCTCGGGCACCCAGCGCTTCGCGCCGCTCAACTCGTGGCCGGACAACGGCAACCTCGACAAGGCGCGCCGGCTCCTGTGGCCGATCAAGCAGAAATACGGCAACAGGATCTCCTGGGCCGACCTGATGATCCTCGCCGGCAACGTCGCCATCGAGTCGATGGGCGGCAAGACCTTCGGCTTCGCCGGCGGCCGCGCCGATGTCTGGGAGCCCGAGGAGGACATCTACTGGGGCTCGGAGGACACCTGGCTCGGCGACAAGCGCTATTCCGGTGACCGCGACCTCGAAAACCCGCTCGCCGCCGTGCAGATGGGCCTGATCTACGTGAACCCGGAGGGCCCGAACGGCAAGCCGGACCCGGTCGCCTCGGGCCGCGACATCCGCGAGACCTTCGCGCGGATGGCGATGAACGACTACGAGACCGTGGCGCTGACCGCCGGCGGTCACACCTTCGGCAAGATGCACGGCGCCGGCGCGCCGAGCCATGTCGGGCCCGATCCGGAGGGCGCGCCGATCGAGGCGCAGGGTCTCGGCTGGCTCTCGACCTACAAGAGCGGCAAGGGCCGTGACACCATCACCTCGGGCCTCGAGGGTGCCTGGACGCCGAACCCGATCCGCTGGGACAATGGCTATTTCGACGTGCTCTTCAAGTACGAGTGGGAACTGGTGAAGAGCCCGGCCGGCGCCTGGGTCTGGACGCCGAAGAAGCTCGAGAAGGCCGACATGGCGCCCGATCCCGAGGATCCGAAGAAGCGCGTGCCGATCTTCATGTCGACCGCCGACATGGCGATGCGCATGGACCCGGCCTACGAGAAGATCTCGCGCCACTTCCACAAGAACCCGGACGAGTTCGCCGACGCCTTCGCCCGGGCCTGGTTCAAGCTGACACACCGCGACATGGGTCCGAAATCGCGCTACCTCGGCAAGGAGGTTCCGGCTGAGGACCTGATCTGGCAGGATCCGATCCCGGCCGTCGATCACAAGCTGGTCGGCGCCCGTGACATTTCGGCGCTGAAGGCCGAGATCCTGGCCTCGGGCCTCGCGGCCAAGGACCTGGTCTTCGCGGCCTGGGCCTCGGCCTCGACCTTCCGTGGCTCGGACAAGCGCGGCGGGGCGAACGGTGCCCGCGTCGGCTCTGGCGCCGCAGAAGGACTGGGACGCCAACGAACCGAAGCGACTGGCCAAGGTTCTCCGCGGCCTGAAGAAGATCCAGAAGGCCTTCAACGCGGGCGCTTCCGGCGGCAAGAAGGTGTCGCTCGCCGACCTGATCGTGCTCGGTGGCTGCGCCGCGGTCGAGAAGGCGGCGAAGGATGCCGGGGTCACCGTGAAGGTGCCGTTCGCGCCCGGCCGGACGGACGCCTCGGCGAAGCAGACCGACGCCGAGTCCTTCGCGGTGCTCGAGCCCGCGGCCGACGGCTTCCGCAACTACCAGCGCGCCCGCTTCGCCTGCTCGGCCGAGGAGATGTTGGTCGACAGGGCCCAGCTCCTGACGCTGACCGCGCCCGAGATGACCGTTCTGGTCGGCGGGCTCCGCGTGCTCGGCGCGAACACCGGCGGCACGAAGCACGGCGTCTTCACCCGGAAGGCGGGCAAACTGACGAACGACTTCTTCGTCAACCTGCTCGACATGGGCACCGATTGGAAGCCGACCTCGAAGGAGGCGGAGCTGTTCGAGGGCCGCGACCGCAAGAGCGGTAAGGTCAAGTGGACTGCCACCCGGGTCGACCTGGTCTTCGGCTCGAACTCGCAGCTTCGGGCGCTGGCCGAGGTCTACGGCCAGGGCGATGCGAAGAAGAAGTTCGTCGAGGACTTCGTGGCGGCCTGGGCCAAGGTGATGAGTGCCGACCGCTTCGACCTCGCCTGATCGCGGCAAGGCGACCGCAAGGCACTGACCGACGGGGGCGTTCGCGCCCTCGTCCCCGTTTCGGGCTCAGGCCCCTGCCTCGACCCCGGCCAGGAACTCCCTGACCGACGCCAGGTAGCGCGCCGCCTCCTCGATATGGGCGCAGTGGGCGGAGTCCTCAAAGATCACCGTCCGCGCGTCCGGAATCCCCTGCTGCAGCGTCGCAGAGCACACCGGCCCCAACTCATCGTGCCGCCCGCAGGTGATCAGCGTCGGCACATCGATCCGGGGCAACTCCGCAACCCGGTCCCAGTAGCGCAGGTTGCCGATGACGGTAAACTCGTTCGGGCCGTTGATCGTCTCGTAAACCTGGTTGCCGTGCAGGTTGTCGACGGTTCGCATCAGGCAGTCCGGCCACTCGGGCAACCGGCAGACATGGCGTCTGTAGAAATCGCCCGCCGCCACCTCGTAGTCCGGGTGCTCGAACTCGCCGCGGGCACCAAGCTGCACCAGCGCCGAGCGGTGCGGCTCGGGCATCTCGCCGATCAGCCGCTCGCATTCGGCGCGGAACTGCGGGATCGAGGCCGAGGTCGAGGCAAGGATGACGCTTGCCACGCCGGCAGGTCGTCGCAGCATGTATTCGACCGCGAGCCAGCCGCCCCAGGATTGGCCGAGGATATGGCACCGCTCCAGCCCCAGCGCGGCGCGCACCTCGTCGACCTCGTCGGCGAAGCGCTCGATCGTCCACAACGCCCGCCTGTCGGGCTTGTCGGATTTCCCGCAACCGAGCTGGTCGTAGAAGATGACCGGGCGGTCGGCGCCGAGACCCTCCAGCGGCTCGAGATAATCGTGCCCCGCCCCCGGCCCCCCGTGCAGCAGGAGCAGCGGAAGTCCCAGCCCGGCTCCGACCGTATGGCTCCACAGGCGGTGCCCGCTGGCCAGAGTGATCATGCGCTCGGTCATGCGGCCTCCCATTGCCGCAAGCAAAGACCTGCACCCATAAGGGCCTCCTTGGAACCGCTCTTCAGGCTGACTGTATGAGTCGGCGGCCTCCTGGTCTATCGGAACGACCCACTGGCCGCGATTGGGATGCCTTGATCACGCATCTCCGCCTCTTGAACCTGGCGGCCGCAACCCTCACCTGATGGGAATAGCCGACCGACACGAGGAGACCACCCCATGACCATCGCCAATGAGACCGCAGGCACCACGGAGACCGGCGTGCGCCGCGACCGCCGCCCGGTTTGGATCCGTGGCGCCTTCATGGTGTTCTTCCTGATCGCCTTCAGTGTCGCGCAGGGACTCGTCGCGCTCGCGGCCGTGATCCAGTTCCTGTCGTTGCTGATTGCTGGCAGGCGGAACGATTTCCTGGCCGGCTGCGGCAGCTCTATCGGACTCTGGCTGAACCAGGTCGCCCGCTTCCAGGCGGCCGAGAGCGAGGAGCGTCCCTTCCCCTGGGCGCCTTGGCCAAACAGTCGCTGACACCGGCGCGGGGCGTAGCGCCCCACGATGCGGCCCATTCGCCGCGCCGCCGTGGCGCGGCGTTTTCGCTTGTGGAAGCCGATCGGGCCTGTAGGGTGCGCTCGAGCGCATCGCCCATCCCGCGCGTGGCGCGCCGAAGCGCACCCTACCGCACACCCCACGAAAGCCCCCCGAATGAATCTCTTCGCGAAGCTCCAGGCCCAGGCCGCCGCGGGCCGCCCCGTGCGCGCCGGGCTCATCGGCGCCGGCAAGTTCGGCTCCATGTTTCTCTCCCAGGTCCCGTCCACGCCCGGGCTCGAGGTCACCGCCATCGCTGATCTCGCCACCCAGCGCGCCCAGGCCGCCATGGCCGCCGTCGGCTGGGACCGTGACCGCGCCGGGCGCACCGCGCTGGTCACCAGCGGTGAGGATCTCGCGGCCCGCGACGACGTCGATGTGATCATCGACGCCACCGGCCACCCGGAGGCCGGCATCCGCCACGCCCGCGCCGCCATCGCCGGCGGCAAGCACATCGTGATGGTCAATGTCGAGGCCGACGTGCTGGCCGGCCCCCTGCTGGCCGCCGAGGCACGCGAGGCCGGGCTTGTCTACTCGATGGCCTACGGCGACCAGCCGGCGCTGGTGGCCGAACTCATCGACTGGGCCCGCGCCACCGGCTTCCGCGTCATCGCCGCCGGCAAGGGCACCAAATACCTGCCGGGCTACCACCAGCTCACCCCCGCCGAAGTCTGGAACCACTACGGCATCAGCGCCGAGGACGCGAAGAAGGCCGGGATGAACAGCCAGATGTTCACCTCGTTCATGGACGGCACCAAATCGGCGATCGAGATGGCGGCCATCGCCAATGCCTGCGACCTCGCCGCACCCTCGAAGGGCCTCAGCTTCCCGCCCTGCGGGGTCGACGACCTGCCCCATGTGCTGCGCCCCGAGGACGAGGGCGGCATGCTCGAGGGCAAGGGCATGGTCGAGGTGATCGCCTGCGACGAGCGCGACGGGCGTCCGGTTTTCCGCGATCTGCGCTGGGGCGTTTACGTGGTGGTCGAGGCACCGAATGACTACGCGGCGGCCTGCTTCAGGCAATACGGGCTGAAAACCGATTCGACCGGGCGCTATGCCGCTCTTTACCGGCCCTGCCATCTGATCGGGCTCGAGCTCGGCGTCTCGGTGCTGAGCGCCGCGCTGCGCGGCGAGCCCACCGGCACGGCGCGCGCCTTCAACGCCGACGTGATGTCCACCGCCAAGCGCGACCTTGCCCCCGGCGAGACGCTGGATGGCGAGGGCGGCTTCTGCGTCTACGGCCGGCTGGCGCCGGCGCGGGGCTCGCTCGCCCGCAGCGCCTTGCCGATCGGGCTAGCCCATGGCGTCACGCTCTTGCGCTCGGTCAAGGCGGGCGAGGTCGTGACGTGGGACGATGTTAAGATTGATCCCGGCCGCCCCGCGGTCCGGGCTCGGCGCGAAATGGAGGCGCGCTTCGCGCCCGGGTAGGGAGGGCGCATGCCCAGCTTCAGCAAGGAATTCCGCGAACACCTGGCCACCGAGCACAATCTCGGCCGCGGTTCAGAGTTCCTGCGCGAAATCGTCTATGGCGGCCATGACGGGGTGATCACCACATTCGCAGTGGTCGCCGGCTTCACAGGCGCCAAGGCGGCGGGGCTGGCCGAGGTCGGCGCGATCGCAGTAGTGCTGTTCGGCCTCGCAAACCTCTTCGCCGACGCGACCTCCATGGCGCTCGGCGCCTTCCTCTCGGCGCGCTCCCAGGCGGACATCTACCATTCCGCCCGGGCGAAGGAGCTGAACGAGATCCATACCCGCCCCGAACTCGAGCGTGCCGAGCTGGTCGAAATTTTGTCCACCAAAGGGGTGCCTCCGGACGACATCGCCGCCTTCGCGGAGCTCTATGGCCGCAACCCCGAGCTGCTGGCAGACTTCATGATGCAGAACGAGATGGGCATGGCCGACCCGGAGGATGGAAGCCCGGCAAGGGACGCGCTGGCCACATTCGTCTCCTTCCTGTTCTTCGGCGCCATCCCGCTGCTGCCCTACTTCCTGCGAGACCCGGATCCCGCCACGTTTCGATTGTCCGTGCTGTCCACGTTCGCGGCCCTGACGATGATCGGCCTGCTGCGCTGGCGCGTGACCGCGGAAACGATCACCCGCTGTGTCGGCGAGACAGTCGCGGTTGGCGGGATCTGTGCGGTGATCGCCTACGCGGTGGGGGTCCTGGTTGGCGGATAGGGTGCGCCGCCCGCATCACGCCGCCAGCAGCGCCTCGGCGCGGGCTGCCGCCCGATCGGCACCGTCCCGGTCGCCGCGCCCCTTGAAGGCCCTCGCCACATAACGCCAGTTCTGCGGGCTGGAGGGTTTCAGGGCGCAGCGCTCGTTCGCCAGCGCGAGAGCCAGGTCGAAGCGCCGCGCCCGCAGTGCCGACTCAAGCAGCGTCCAGCCGATCACGTCGCGCTGAGCGAAGCTTCCGCCAAGCCGGTGAGTCCGGTAGCGCACCGGCAGCAGCCGGTCGACGCAAGAGCCGTAGCGACCCTTGTGGAAGTCCTGCATCGCCAGGCAGAAGGGTAGCCCGATCTCTCGGCTCATGGCCACGTTGGCGTCCGATGCGCTTTCCACATAACGCTCGTTTGCGCTGAGGAGTGCTGCTTGCGCGTCGTCGCGCTCGTCCGAGACAAAGGTCATCATCGCATGCACGTCATTGAAGGCGTAGAGCGTGTCCTGCGCCGAGGGTTCCCACTTGTCTGCCAGATCCTTCCAACGGGTACCGGTATCGATGTCGAGGAGCTTCAGTCGCCACAGCAACGCCGAAGCGTCGAGTTCCTCGTACTTGTCGCCATGCTGCTTGCCCGAGCGCAGGTGGTTGTCGTAGATCGCCAGTACCGCGTCGATGTTGCTGACGTCCAGATGATAGAGTGCAGTGTGCCACCACAGATGGTTGGCGAAATTCGAGCTGCTCCAGTCCCGAGCATACTCGTCCATGAACCGGATGCCGCCGGACTGGCGACCCGCCATCTCCATCACATGGCCGACTGCATGCACCGCATAGGGGTTGTCCGGCCGCAGTGCCAGCGACCGGCGGCCCATCTCCTCGGCCTTGAAATAGTCGCCATTCTCTTCGAGCCCGAAGGAGTAGAAGCCGAGCACGAACTCGTAACCAGGCACGTTTTCGTCCCAGAGATTGAACACTCGCGCCACCACGTCGCGCTGGCCAACCACATCGCCCAGCAGCACATCGGTCAGGTGGACGAGTTGAAGGGCTAGCAGATCGCGGGGGAAGTGGGTCAGCACGTCCTCCCATTTCTGCACCGCGCCGAAGAAATCGCCCTTCAGCCAGGACTGCATCGCCGAGAGATGCCCGCGCTCGCGCTCATTGGCGCTGCCCGCAAGTGCCTCGGCCGCCTCGACCGCACCGACCATCGCGCTATAGATGCGGGTCTCCATCGCCTGGCTCAGCCAGCCGGCCTTGAATAGGTGGCCCATGACAAACGCCGGATGCTCGGCCAGCACCCGGTCGATCTCGGCGATGGCGTCGCCCCGGAAGGTGAGTGCGCAGTGGTGCGCGCGCTCCAGCCCGTCGATCGCACCGCGGTCCGAGTAAGATACCGGGACTCCCCGGCAATCTCGGGCGGTAGGTTTGCCTTCGTTCATATTTTGGCTCCTCCTCGCCAGGCTCGTGGCGAAATATACACCATGTGATCGGGAATTGGAGCGGCCCGCAGGTTGCAGACGATCAGAACCCGGTGATCGGCCGTCATCCCGCCGCGATCTTCTGATTTGACGCCGGGACGGCGCTGCCGGTAACAACGCCGCCATGTCAGATCCCATCCACATCGTCGGCGGCGGCATGGCAGGTTCCGAGGCCGCCTGGGCGGTGGCGAGTATGGGCGTGCCGGTTGTGCTGCACGAAATGCGCCCCGGCCGCGGGACCGAAGCACACCAGACCGGGGGGCTGGCGGAGCTGGTGTGCTCGAACTCGTTCCGTTCCGATGACGACGAGACCAATGCGGTCGGCCTGCTGCACTGGGAGATGCGGGCCCTCGGCTCGATCATGATGGCCTGCGCCGAAGGCGCGGCAGTGCCCGCCGGCGGCGCGCTCGCAGTCGACCGCGAGGCTTTCAGTGCCGCGGTCACAGCTCGGATCGAGGCCCATCCGCTGATCACCATCGAGCGCGGCGAGGTCGCCGGCCTGCCGCCCGCTGCATGGGACAGCGTCATCGTCGCCACCGGCCCGCTGACCTCGCCGGCCCTTGCCGGCGCCATCCGCGAGCGGACCGGCGAGACTTCGCTCGCCTTCTTCGACGCCATCGCCCCGATCGTCTACGCCGACAGCGTGAACATGGAACGCGCCTGGTTCCAGTCGCGCTACGACAAGGGCGAGACCGAGGCCGAGCGCACCGCCTATCTCAACTGCCCGATGGACCGCGCCCAGTACGAAACGTTCGTCGACGCCTTGCTGGCGGCGCCGAAGACCGAGTTCAAGGACTGGGAGATGGGCACCCCCTATTTCGAGGGCTGCCTGCCGATCGAGGTCATGGCCGAGCGCGGCCGCGAGACGCTACGCTGGGGGCCGCTGAAGCCGGTCGGGCTCACAAATCCTCACCAGCCGCATGTGAAACCGTATGCGGTCGTTCAGCTCCGCAGAGACAATGCGCTCGGGACGCTCTACAACATCGTCGGGTTCCAGACGAAAATGAAGCACGGGGCGCAGGCGGAAGTTTTCGCCCTGATCCCGGGGCTGGAGGACGCCCGCTACGCCCGCCTTGGCGGCATCCACCGCAACACCTTCCTCAACTCGCCCCGCCTTCTTGACCCGCAGCTGCGCCTGAAGGCCGAACCCAGGCTCCGTTTCGCCGGCCAGATCACCGGCGTCGAGGGCTATGTGGAGTTGGGCGCCATGGGCCTGCTCGCCGGCCGCCTCGCCGCGGCCGAAAGGCTGGGGCAAACCTCCGCTCTGCCCCCGGCCGAGACGGCGCTGGGGGCCCTCCTCCATCACATTACCGGCGGCGCCGATGCCGAGACCTTCCAGCCCATGAACGTAAACTTCGGCCTGTTCCCACCATTGCAGGAAGATTTGAAGAAGGGCCGAAAGGGCAAGCGCGACCGGGCACGAGCCTACACCGAGCGGGCCAAGGCCGCGCTGACAGGGTGGCTAGGGGAGCGGCACCCACGTAAATCAGCATGAACCGGGCGGCCGGACTGTCTTCTGCGGGCCGGCTCGGGATGCGACGGTACAACTTCGCGACGCGAGTAGATCGCAACATTGCGATCATGCCGGAAGCGGCTCGGAGCATTGCTATTCCCGTTCCGCGTCCCTCGTGTCACCATTCTAAATCAGCAATCAGCGGGGACCGCGTGTCCTCGCTGATGCACTCAACTTCGTGGGGTGTTTGGTGGGCGCACAAGGACTCGAACCTTGGACCCGCTGATTAAGAGAAATAGAAATTCTTGATCTGAGGTTATCCGGAATTGTCGTGTAAAGCCTAATGCTCTAATTTTTATGCGAAAATTCGATCATAGACTTTCATTCATTACCCACATGTTTCAAGCATGGGTGCACCAAATTTGCACCAAGTCGAATTTTCAGCGACGCGCGTCCCACCGGAACGCTCATTCAAACGCGACCTGCAAGCCGACCTGGGTTGCATCGCCGACCGATAATCCAGTGCCGGCCCAGAACCCGGAACCAAACCCTCGCGGAAACGGGATAATCGGTGTCGCCGTCTTGCCCGGAGCGATGAGCGTGATAGCACGACTGTCGCAGACGGACCAAAGGAGCAATCGATCACGATTGGGAGCGTGTGCGCGGCTCATCAATCTGAATATGTGACAACCCAGCGCCCGCCCTTGTCCTCAACCTCGTATTCATAGGCGTAATTGTTGCACTGAATAGTGAGACCTCGGCTGAAGACCCACTTATTTATAAAACCTATGCTGCTGCACTTGTACCCATACGCCTCCACCAAAGCGACTAGGGTAAGAGCGCGATCAGGTGCCTGAACTGTCTGAGAAGATCGGTTTCTCTGCCCTCGAGTGTCTGCCACTGGCGGGGATGGGGTCTCTCTGGTTGACGATGATGCATGGGCGGCGATCGCCGCATCTGCCGAAGAACCAGCCGGGCGCGCGGCGGGTGGATGACCGCCGGGTGATCAGCGGCATTCTGCATGTGCTGAAGGCCGGCTGCCGCTGGAAGGACTGCCCCGCCCGGTACGGCCCGCCGACCACCATCTACAATCGCTTCAACCGCTGGTCCCGGCGCCGCATGTTGACTGCCATCCTCCATGTCCTGGTCGCCAAAGGCGTGCTTCGCTCTCCGCCGCGATCCAATTCCACCTATGTGAAAGCCCATCGCTCCGCCCATGGCGGTAAAGGGGGGCGCAGGCGCAGGCGATCGGTCCCTCACTCGGCGGCGAGACCAGAAAATCCATGCGGTAACCGACCTTCTGGGCCGCCCGGCCATCCTCCGCCTCACCCCGGGCAACGTCGCCGATGTCGGCATGGCCGGCGAACTGATGGATGCGGCAGGTCCGGTGCGCTGCCTCATCGCCGACAAGGGATATGACGCCAACACCTTGCGCAAGCGCCTGAGAGCCACCGGAACGCTGACCGTCATCCCCGGCCGCTGCAGCCGGAAGAAGCCGATCCGGCATGACGAGATCCGCTACCGCAGCCGATGGCGCATCGAGGCCGCATTCTGCCGACTGAAGGACTTCAGACGCATTGCCACCCGTTACGACAAGCTCGCACGCAACTTCCTCTCCGCCGTCGCGCTCGCTACTCTCATCGCATTCTGGGTCAGAATCAGTCTCAACCCTAATGGCTGCGACCCGACGTGATGCTCCGGGCATGTCCGGAGATTTAAAAAGTCACATCGGTGCGCGGGTCAAATTGGCACGCAAGGCGAAGAAGCTCACCCAGGCGGAGGTCGCGGACCAGCTGGGCAAGGCGGTCGAGACCATGAGCAACATTGAGCGGGGGGCGTCCTGGACCAGCCTCGAGATGCTGGAGAACCTTTCCAAGCTGCTGGGCGAGCGGGTGGAGTTCTTCTTCGAGGGCTACGCCAGGGTCAGGCGGAAATCACGCAGTCGGCTTCAGCTGGAGGCTGAGCTAGCGGCCCTGCTTCGCGACCTGACCGAGGACCAGCTTCGGGTAGTCCGAGATGTGGCAACTTCACTTAAGGGCTCGGCTGGGCGACGCTAGCCCGGCTGTTCAGTGAAGGCTGAGACCATTGAATGTCACGTTTCGGAGGATCAGCCGAAATGGGCGTCCGGCACCCAAGAGAGGCCACGAGGCTCCCCCTTATACGCTTGCATTCCAAGAGATACAGACTCGGTCGGCGATCATGGCGAGGGTCCGAGTCGTGTCATAAATACGCGCTCCTTTGAAAATCCAGATCTACGGGGCACGGATGTGGGATCACTCGGGCGAGATGGTGCGCGGATCGGTCTCGTCGACGCCATGCACCTGAGAAGACGCTCTTCGCAACATCCAGATCGATCGTGCGAACCTGGTCCATGCCGTGGCTCCTCTCCATCGGTTCCTCTTCTCCACATCTTGGCGCCCGTAGGCGCCTGGGGAGGAACCGTCCGCAGCATCAGACTCGGATCTTGTGCTCATCATCGCCTTGCCCAAAGGGTTATTGCGCATGCAAACATTCCCTGGCGAAAACCGCGTCTTTGGCGATGCTCTCCTCGCTCGCCCATTGGCTCTACACGTCATTCGGCATCGAAAAGGCGGTGCCGGTAGGGCATCAATCGACATCGATGCATGCGTGGCGGAATGCGAGGAGATTGCACGGCCTCTCCTTCGATGTGAAGATTTCGTGACCCACTTGCTTGGCTGAAGGCGGCACGGTAGCAAGGGTGACACTTGCGACCATGGCGAAGAGCGCTGTTGTCAGTGTCGTCGTCCCAAGATCGGCGTTGTTAGGGCGTCAGCGAGGTGCGACGGAAATTCGGCCCTGATTGGGGCTTCGCAAACAATGAGACGGGCTGGCCTCGTATCCACCGCAAGCCAGCAGACTTACATGCTATCATCGCAAGATTTGGAGAATTAGAAATGTTCAAATGCGGGCCCGGCCGTCACGACCGCTCAACCGCGGTCGCAATCATCGTAGCATCGATCGCTTTTGCGGCCCCACAAGATGCCCTCGCGCAGCAGGTTACCGGGACACTTGGCTCCCC
>CAVOYU010000011.1:0-245913 GCA_963700775.1 uncultured Pseudomonadota bacterium | reverse complement strand
CACTCTCGGATGCTGCCGGCCACTCCCGCCGTCCAGTGTTCAGCCACCAAAGTAACCCGTAGCCGTCGTTCACACTGCATGGCGTGCGCATGGCATCGATCCAACCCTCGGGCAGTAGCCGCTGGTCGCCCCAGATGCCGCCGCGGTGGACCATCAGGCCTACCCGGGCATGATCGTAGCTGTTGATCTGAATTCCGCCGCCCCAATGGGCGCCGCCGGGAACCGAGAGCATTAGGTGTCCACCGATCTCGACCCAGGAGTTTCGATAGCCATGCCAGCTCCAGCTGGCGGAGGCACCAATCGGGTCCATGATGCGCTCTGCCAGTACATCTGGCAGTGGCTGGCGGAACAGGTGCAGCAGCGCCAGCGCCAGCGCGTTGACCCGGACGTCATTGTACTCCCAATAGGTGCCGGGTTCGCAAAGATCGCGGTGCTCGCCTTTGCGGATGTTGTCGGAGCCTGGGCCAACTTGCCGGTTGCGGTCGACCAGGTCTGGCTTCTCGAACAGCGTTCCCTCCCATTCACTCGTCTGATTCAGGAGGTGGCGCCATGTCACCTTACGATTTCGCTGGGAGGCGAATTCCGTTGCGTCGACAGTGGCCGAGACCGGGTCGTCGATGCTGGCGATCAGGCCATCGCCAAGCGCAAGCCCGGTCAGGATGGCAAGGTAGCTCTTGGCGACGCTGAATGTCATGTCGACACGGGACGGGTCGCCCCATTGCGCCACAATCCGCCCGCCCCTGAGGACCAACCCATTCGGCCCACCACGCGGCTTTAGTGGCCCGAGAATCTCGTTCCAGGGCGCCTTTTCGATCTGAGTCATGCCGGGCGTGTTGCCCGCCCTTTCGAGGTCATGGGGCCAGGAGGTCTCGTGTGCCTCGGCGAACGCAATAGCTCCGACGAGCCGGCCGGGATCGAAACCCGCCGCGATGGCATCCACAGTTTCCCAAGCCTGTCCGTCTTTCGGGTAGTAGGGCATCCCGGTGTCCATGTTTGGGGTTGGGTTCAGGCGCTCATGGCGGCTCCCTAAACAGGGTCATCCGTACAGAGCCACACGAGGTACAGTTCAACTTTCAATTTCATATTGCGCCTGGAGCTGGAGCGCCCGCTCTTCCGTGCTCACATAGACCCAGCCGTTCTACCCTTGGCAAGATTTATCCCGTTACCTTCGATGAACAGCTGTCTAGTCATGCCCCCAACTCCGGAGCAAAGCGAGATTGCAGCAGCAAGGAGCTCAATCCGCACGGTGGTTTACCTCATCAGTGTTCCGATTTCCGCGACCCCAAGATTTCACGAACGCTCCGTATCGCGTGGCCAAACCAGTTTTCGGGCGGTGGGGCACCAAGCTCAAAGACCAACCATCGCGCCGTGGCGTGATCGCCCTCGGGCAGGATCATCGATTTTCCATGACGATAGATGCTCAGCCCGTCGTGTCGAACGGCCATGTCCAGCATCTCAGCATCGCCGCGAAGTCACTAGGATCGTGAGGGTTTTGGCGCCGCTCTCGCGTGCCGCAACGCATGCCTGCTCGAACAACGCCGTGCCAATACCTCGTCGGCGTTGCTCGACATCGACCCACAGCGAGCACTCAGCACGGTCCTCACAGTGAGCGATTTCTGCCAAGCCGACCAAGTGGCTGCGATCGAAGCTGCCAATCAGTCTGTGGCGCCGAGCACGCTCTTCCCAGAGGTCGAAGTCGATGGCCGTCATGATACATTGGAAATGATGAAGTTGGTCATCCGCGCCCATGCGCTCGAGAAGCGCTCGCGCGAGACCTGTCTCGTTCGCTGCAAGATTACGGATATGCATCAATATCAACCAGCCTCCGAGCGACCGCCCTATCTAAACTTTCGCCTGCACCAGAGCGGACTGTCATTGATTCAACTCAAGAAACGATTGGAGCTGGTCGGCATATCTTGTTGATTGCCGCCCTTTCACTCGCAACGTCCTGCCGGAATCTCTAGCGGTATCAATGCTTTGAAATACTTTCACGGAATGGCCCTGCTCATCGCGCCAGCGGTGGTGCGGCATCGGTGGGCTCGCCCACGAGCAGGCGCTGATAGGCTGCGGCTCGATTGATCCAAGACCGCTCTTGTCCCGAGCCGGCCCCAGTGCGTACAGCGGAAAGCCCATAATACCCCCACTCTTCCCCTCGGAGATGCCGGACGATCTGCAGCGAGATCAGAGCGCCCGGATCGAAGAGGGGCACGAGAAGATAGGAGATCGGCGCCATATTGACGATCTCGATGGCCAGCCCATTCGAACCGATCCGGCGTGCCCTGAGGCTGTATAGATTGAGGCCGCTCGACCGCGTGTCGTCCTGCACGAAATAAAGTGTCTCGCCACTGAGTACCTCGCCTACAGTAAAATCTCCCCGGCGCACCCGATTTTCCGGGTCGGAGACCGCATAAGCCTCCGACACGAGCTCCCGCCAGTCATCATCGGTGACTGACCAGTAGCGGATCCCGATCATTGCGGAGATCGCCCCAGCGCGCGTTGCAATTTGTTCGATCCCGCCGGGCATGCGGGAGCGGCCCGACAGAGCAACTGCGAGATCCACGTGTTTGCCGAGTCCGCCAAAGCAGTCTTCGCCCCCGAGCTCCACGCCGCGCCATAGAGTGACGGCCGGCGGAGCGCCAAGCGGCGCATAGTCTGGTTCTGGGGCCTGAGCGTCCAGCCGGCAAGGCGGCACCGGCCCTGGACTTGAACCTGCTGCGGCCACAGGAAGGAGGAAGGCAACAATTGATCCTCTGAGGGCGCCTATCAGTGTCTTACGCATTACTTTACCGAAAGACCGGGTTCGCTCGATGGAGCAAGTCAATCGTGATGACCTGTGCGCACAATCACACCTGGGTTGAGGATGCCCTTCGGGTCGAGTTCGCTTCTTGGCGCCCGCCAGCACCTCCCCGAACAGCGCTGGTCGCTGCTCTTCGTACCATTTCTGGTGATCGCGGCCGACGGCATGGTGGTGGGTGATGGTGCCGCCCTCGCGGATCACCGCGTCCGAGGCTGCGGCCTTGATCGCCTGCCACTGTTCCAGCATCACCCCCTTGCGGCCCTGGCCGTGGAAGGCGAAGTAAGGCGCCGGGCCGTCTGGGTAGGCGTGGCTGAAACGGCAGGAAACTGCGCCCTCTTGCCCAGTCACCTCGCGGATGGCCCGCGCCGTCGGCGTCGCGGATCGCGTGGTAGAAGCCCTCGAAACGATCCCAGGTGATAGCCGTCTCGAACGTATCCGAGATAATTCCGCGAGGAGTGAGCTGCTCGCGGTTGTAGGGCATACGGATGAAGGCGGTCCGCCAGGCGCCGACCGCGCCCTGGAGATTGGAGTCCGGATTATCGCGCCAGTCGACATCGATCGCGCCGCCATGGTCGAGGCAACATTCCTCCGCCCTCGTCATCCAGGTGTCGACCGGATGATCGGCGCTCTCGAACGAGACGACCATCAGCGTGAACGAGCCGTCCGCTGCGCCGTTCACCTTCAGCTCGATCCCGTCGACGATGCGGACATTGGCCGGGAACAGCCCAGCCTGCGCGACCGCGCGTACCGCGCACGCGGCGGCGAGGAAGTCGGCGAAACGATAGCCAGCGGTCGCCTTGAAACGTCGGGCGCCCCTGCAACCGAACCCAGGCCTCGGTGATGACGCCGAGCGAGCCTTCCGAGCCCGATCATGAAGCGGTCGGGGCTCGGGCCGGCGCCGGAGCCCGGCAGGCGCCGTGAGACCATCCGGCCCGCGGGCGTGATCATGCCGACGCTCTCCACCAGGTCGTCGATATGGGTGTAGAGGGTCGCGAAGTGGCCGCCTGAGCGGGTTGCGACCCAGCCGCCGAGGGTCGAATGCTCGAAGCTCTGCGGGAAGTGGCGGAGCGTCAGGCCACTCGGCTTCAGCTGCGCCTCGAGCTCGGGCCCGCGGGCACCGCCCTGGATGCGGGCGGCGCGGCTGACGTCGTCGATTTCCCACACCCGGTTCATCCGGCTCATGTCGACGGTCACCGTGCCACCGAAGCCGTCACCGACGTCGCTCGTCACTCCGCCGACGACCGAGGAACCACCGCCATAGGGGATCATTGCGGCACCGACATCGCCGCACCAGTCGCAGAGGGCGGCGACATCGGCCTCGCTCTCCGGGTAGGCCACCACGTCCGGCGCATGGGCAAAATCGCCCAACAGGATGCGGATCGAGTTCGGGCTGCGATTGGCCGAAGGCGTGCAGCACGCGCTCGTATCTGTCGCTGTTGCAGATCCGGGCGAGGCTTTGCGGCGGCGTCAGCCTTGGGGCCGCGAGGGAAATTGCCTCGAGCGCGGGGAAGGCGCTGTCATCGGCCGGCCGGATGCCGAAGCCATCGGCGAAGGTCGCCAGCAGCGCCCGGGTCGCGCCGGCATCGAGGCCGTCGCCCTCGTAACCCCAGCCCCAGTATTTCAGCTGTCTCGTCATGGCCTTGCCCGCTCGTTTCGCAGCACCTGTGACGCGCCTGTCGCCTAGCGGCATAACAAGAGAACTCCCATTCCTACAACATCTCGAGCGGCCGCTTCCCGGCTGGCGCTGGAAAGGCGCGCTCAAGTTCAGCCAGGTCTCGATCCGAAAGATCGAGATCGAGTGCAGTCCGATTCTGTTGGACATGCTCCGCGGTCACGGCCTTCGGAATGGCAACGACCCCGTCCTTTCTGAGCAGCCAGGAGAGCGCCACTTGTGCCGGCGTGGACCCACTGCGTGCGGCAACGGCCCGGAGCACCGGATCGCGCAGGATCCGGCCCTGCTCTATCGGAGAATAGGCCATCACCGGAAGGTCGCGCTCGCGACACCAGGGCAGAAGGTCGTACTCGATGCCGCGCCGGCTCAGGTTGAAGAGCACCTGATTGGTCTGCACGTTCTCTCCGCCCGGCAAGGCATCGAGTTCCTGCATGTCTGCGAGATCAAAATTGCTGACCCCCCAGCGACGGATCTTGCCGGCCCGGGTCAGGTTGTCGAAGCCGGAGAGCGTCTCGGCAAGCGGGATTCCGCCACGCCAGTGCAGCAGATAGAGATCGATCCTGTCCGTGCGGAGCCGCCGCAGGCTGCGCTCGCAGGCGGCGATCGTTCCTCTTGCGCTCGCATTCTCCGGGAGCACCTTGCTGACCAGGAACACCACGTCTCGGCGCCCGGCAATCGCCTCGCCGACCAGTTCCTCCGAGGCGCCGTCGCCATACATCTCGGCGGTGTCGATCAACGTCATGCCGAGATCGAGCCCTTGCCGCAGCGCGCGAATCTCGGCCGCCCGCCGGCGTTCATCGTCGCCGAGGCACCAGGTACCCTGCCCGAGCGCCGGGATGACATCTCCGGACGGGAGCGTGATCGATCGCATGGAAGTTCCCGGCATGGTGCAATCCTCCTGGGGGCTCCGGGGCGAAAGCGCCCGCCCGGCCATGTCCGAGCCTGCGCGGGATTTCTCCGGCCTGCAACGTTGCACGCGCCCGTCGGCGTGCCCCGCGCCTTCGCACGCCTGCCTGACCAATTTTTCCTTTGATATCGCACAGGCCGAAGGTTCATGATATGTTCACTTTTCGGGCGCAGCGATCCAGCACGCGTACTCCGCCGATCCGCCCGCTGACCCGGGCAGCAGGTGCTGGGCATGCGACAGAATCTGCTCTGGGGAACCGAATGGAGACGGCGGAATCGCATCGACTGAACCCGCAACAGGCCCAAGCGGTCGACTATGGCCTGGGTGCGGACGAGGCACCGGGACCGCTGCTGATCATTGCCGGAGCCGGATCTGGCAAGACCAGCACGCTCGCCCACCGGGTCGCCCGGCTGATCTCGGAGGGCGCCGACCCGTCGCGGATCCTGCTGATGACATTCTCGCGCCGGGCGGCGGTCGAGATGTCGCGGCGGGTGACACGGATTTGCGGTGAGGCACCGGGAACCGGGGCCGAGGCCACGGCCGGCGCGTTGCCCTGGGCCGGAACCTTCCACGGCATCGGCGCGCGGCTCCTGCGCGATCTGGCGCCGCGGATCGGCCTCGACCCGGACTTCAGCATCCATGACCGCGAGGACAGCGCCGACCTGATGAACCTGGTGCGGCACGGGCTGGGTCTGTCGAGGACCGAGATCGCGGTTTCCGGCCAAGGGCACCTGCGTCGCGATCTATTCCCGCGCCGTGAACGCGGAGGCGCCGCTGCAAAGCGTGCTCGAGACTGCCTTCCCGTGGTGCGCCGAACACGAAGACGCGCTGAGGGGATTGTTCGGCAGATACGTGGAAGCGAAGCAGGTGCAGGGCGTGCTCGACTACGACGACCTCCTGCTCTACTGGGCCGGTGCGCTGGCCGATCCGGGCCTCGCGGCCGAGACCGGGGGACGCTTCGATCATGTGCTGGT
Source organism: uncultured Pseudomonadota bacterium (assembly GCA_963700775.1). GTDB lineage: Bacteria > Pseudomonadota > Alphaproteobacteria > Rhodobacterales > Rhodobacteraceae > Thermohalobaculum. Next base: position 239,563 of record CAVOYU010000011.1, on the reverse strand, counting down.
CGACGAGTACCAGGACACCAACCGGCTGCAGGCTTCGATCCTGCTGGCGCTGAAGCCCGAGGGGCGGGGGCTTACGGTGGTCGGCGACGACGCGCAGTCGATCTACGCGTTCCGGGCGGCGACGGTCAGGAACATTCTCGACTTCCCGGGCCGGTTCAGCCCGCCGGCCGGGATCGTGACGCTCGACCGCAACTACCGCTCGACCCGTCCGATCCTCGACGCCGCGAACGGAGTGATCGGGCTCGCTGCCGAACGGTTCACCAAGAACCTCTGGACCGAGCGAGACTCGGGCGAGCGGCCGCGGCTCGTGAGTGTGCGCGACGAGTCCGATCAGGCACGTTACGTTGCCGGGCAGGTGCTGAAGAACCGAGAGAGCGGCATGGCGCTGAAGCAGCAGGCGGTGCTGTTCCGCACCTCGCACCATGCCGGATCGTTGGAGGTGGAGCTGCGGCGGCGCAACATCCCCTTCGTCAAGTTCGGCGGGCTGAAGTTTCTCGACAGCGCCCATGTGAAGGATGTGCTTGCTGCCCTGCGCATGCTGCAGAACCCACGTGATCGGGTGGCAGGGTTCCGGGTCATGCTGCTCTTGTCCGGGGTCGGGCCGGCTTCGGCCCAGCGTGCACTCGACCGGATGGCGGACGCAGCGGATCCGATGGCGGCGCTCGCGGAGCTGCCGCCGCCGCCGCGGGCGAGCGCCGAATGGGCAGGACTGGTCTCGATGCTGCAGACGCTGCGCACGGGCCGGGCGGGCTGGCCGGCGGAGCTGGGGCTGGTCCGGCGGTGGTATGAGCCGCATCTCGAGCGCATCCATGAGGATGCCGAGCCGCGGCGGGCCGACCTCATGCAGCTCGAGAACATCGCGGCGGGCTTCGCCTCACGCGAGCGGTTCTTGACCGAGCTGACCCTCGACCCGCCGGACGCGACCAGCGGCGAGGCCGGCGTGCCGTTGCTCGACGAGGATTACCTGATTCTTTCGACGATTCATTCCGCCAAGGGGCAGGAATGGCACTCGGTCTTCGTGCTGAATGCAGTCGACGGCTGCATCCCCTCGGATCTCGGCACCGGAGCCTCGGCCGAGATCGAGGAGGAGCGCCGGCTTCTCTACGTTGCCATGACCCGCGCAAGGGAACGATTGGAGCTGGTGCTGCCACAGCGGTTCTTCGTGCATGGCCAGCGGGCCTTCGGCGACAGGCATGTCTACGCGTCGCGGACGCGGTTCATCCCCGAGCGCCTGCTGCCGCTGTTCGAGAAATCGGCATGGCCCGGTGGAGAGTTCGGTGAGGCCGCTGCGCACGACTTTCCTCGAACCCCGCAGATCGACATCGGAGCTCGTGTGCGAGGCATGTGGCAATGATCACCCCGGCACTGCTCGCTTGCCGAACAGTCGGACCTGGATCGTCTGCCAAGGGACATCTCCTCGAGCTTCGGCATGGTTCCCGTGGCCAATAACCGGGTGATAGTGATGTGTGGACAAGAAATCTGCGGAACGACCGGGAGACGGATCATGCCAGAGGAATCGAGAGTTGCCATCGTGACCGGCGCTGCGCGCGGAATCGGGCGGGCGATCGGTCGGAAAATGGTAGAGAGCGGCTGGCGGGTTGTGCTCGCTGATATCGATAAACAGGCCGCCCAGGAAACTTTAGGTGCACTCGGCGGCACGGGTGATTCATTGTTTTCCTACAAGGTTGATGTGTCGGATCAGACGGGCGTATCCGGACTCATAGGCGCAACTGTCAATGCCTTCGGAAAGCTTGATGTCTTCGTCAGCAACGCAGGCATCATGAACCGGGCTCCCTTCTTGGAGATGAGTGAGTCGTTCTGGCATCACGTCATCGATACGAACCTCACCGGCGCATTTCTGTGCGGGCAGGCCGCGGCCCGGCAGATGATCGCTCAGGGAACCGGTGGGCGGATCGTGAACATCACGTCGAACTCCGGGATTTTTGGCGGACGCGGGCGCGCCGCATACGGCGCAAGCAAGGCCGGGCTGGTCAACCTGACCCAGACGATGGCCATCGAACTTGGGGAGCACGGCATTCTGGTCAATGCCGTTGCACCCGGCCCGACGAAGACCAGCGACAAGCAACCCGACAGTCCCTGGCCGAGCGTGGCAGCGCGCATGCCGCTTGGCCGATGGGGAAAACCAGAGGAGATAGCGGAAGTGGTCATGTTCCTCGCCTCGGATAGGTGCAGCTTCACGACCGGGCATGTCTGGTGCGCCGATGGGGGCTACACGGTCTCAGGCATAATGGAGGGATGAGCGGAAGAGAAAATCGGAACGAGTGCCCGCCCCTGAGCGACGCTGAGCCGACTATTGTTCGTCGTCGTATCTCGCCCGTTAATTCTTCTCTTCATTCGAAGGACTTGATCGGCCAAGCAACGGCTTCGAGACCGAAGCAAGCCGATGAGGCCGCCGCTCCGATGGACCAGAGGCCGGTCATGCCCTAACAATGCCACTGGACCGCTCCGACGCGGACGGGCCTGTTCGGGGCTCGATCCCTGGCGCGAACGATAGGGGGACCATTGAGCCACGGCCCATGAGGAGGAGAGTCGATGTCATTCTACCGAGGCATGACTTGCGAGAACGTTACACTGACGGGTGACAAGGGAACACCGATCACGGCCTATGTGGCGAGGCCGTCGGGCGCTGGCCCGTTTCCGGGCGTTGTGCTCATCCATCATCTGCCGGGCTGGAGTGAATTCTACATCGAGGCAACCCGCCGATTTGCCCACAACGGCTATCTGGCGATCTGTGCCAACCTTTACGAGCGTTCCGGCGCAGGCCGATCCCGACGATGTGGCGGCGAAGGTCCGTGCCGATGGCGGCGTTCCGGACGCGCAGGTCGTCGGAGATACGGCGACAGCGGTGCAGTGGATGCGGGCGCAGCCTGGCCAAAATGGCATGGTCGGGCTCTTCGGCTCCTGCTCGGGCGGTCGCCATGCGTTCATCTACGCCTGCCAGAGGGCCGATATAGACGCATGTGTCGAGCTCTGGGGCGGGCGGATCGTGATGGGTCAGGACGAGCTCAACGACAAGACCCCTGTTGCCCCGATCGACCTGACCGGGGCACTCTCTTGTCCACTCCTCGGCCTTTTTGGGAATGACGACCGAGCGCCGAGCCCGGAGCAGGTAAACCTGCATGAGGATGAGCTGAAGCGACATGGCAAGTCGTATGAATTCCACCGCTACGACGGCGCGGGTCACGGGTTCTTTTATTGGCATCGCCCGTTGTACAGACCGGAACAGTGCATGGACGGATGGAGCAAGGTCTTCGCGTTCTACAGAACGCATCTTTCAGCATGACGGGGCGAAAAAATGTGCACATCGATCGTCGAAATCATATCTGCAGAGGGAATGGCAAAGCGCGACGGTGAGTGGTTCGAGTTGACCGGTGCCGTGGTCGCGTACGACCACGCGCGTCATGCACAGTTAGCAGACGTGATTACCCTCGACTTCGTCAACTCCGACCTCGATGCCGGTGCCAGGGCGGGCGTTGAGCTGACGCTTGAGTCCGCAAAAGATCTCCTCGCAGCGCTCGACAGGGCGATCACCGCCGCGGAATTCGAAGAGGCGGAGCTGCGCGGAAAGGAGGTCACCGACCTGAGCCGTTACCGAAAGCAGACGCGCGGTGGAAGGGGTCGAGGGTAATTCGAGCTGGTTTTCTCCGACAACCCCGTTCCCTCAGCAATTGGTCGATACCGGGAGTCCGGTGCGGCATTGAGCAGACCGACAAAGGTTCAGTTTGGGCCATCCTCCCTCTTGCGGGCCGCGGCAGGCTAATGCCAGCCGATCTGCAGACCGGGCGCGGGAGGCGGAGAACGAACACCCTGCTCACGTGTGAGCGAGGCATGACGTGGCGGACTCATGAAAATGGCCGACCGAGCCGGTGGTCAGACTTTATCGCGCGCTACCTCCAACTATGTAAGGAGTGCGGTTTAGCAGCGACATTTCGACCTGCAAGGTACAATCCCACGAACGTTGCCGAGCTGCAGCATCGGTGCGCCATACAAAGGAAGGAGAGATCACCATGACCCGAGCTCCGCAGACTCGCCGCGCGCTTCTCCTGGCTGGGGCCGCCACTGCCGGCGCCGTGCTGACAAACACGGTTTCCGGCATCCTGGCGCCGGCGACGGCGCAGGGACTTGCACCAACGCCGACGATGCGAGGCGGCGCCAATAACTACCGGCCCGGCGCGCTGATCGTGGAGCGCATCGGCGGCGGTGGTTTCTGGATGTCAGGCACAGTGCGACGCGCGGGTGACGGCGTACCGCTCGAAGGCATTCGCATCCAGATCTGGGCGCACACGACCGAGGGGCACGAACGCGACCCGCAGAGCCACGGAGCCACGCTGACCGACGCTGACGGCACATTCCGGCTGGAGATGCCGCAGATCGTCCCCGCCTTCGGCCAGCCGCATGGGCACCTCGCCTACGACGCCGAGTACGACGGCAACGGCTTCGAGACCGTGTTCCTTCGGCCCGTGATGCCGAGCGCGAGCGACACGAGCCTCAGTGCGCATTTCGTGCTGCGGCCGGCCTGAACGGAGCGGCTGTGGTTCGCGCAATCCTGATCTGGGCTGCGCTTGCGGCGGCCCTTGCCGTGCCGGTCGCCATCGCGGGGACGAGCCCGCTGCTCGCTTGGCGCGACCCGGTCTATATCACGGCCGGCTTCGCTGGGGTGATCGCCATGGCACTCCTTCTCCTGCAGCCTCTGCTGGCCGGAGGATACCTGCCGGGCCTGCCCGCGCGGCGCGGGCGACGGCTGCATTTCTGGGTCGGCGCCACATTGGTGGCGGCGGTGGCAGTCCATATCTTGGCTCTGTGGGTGACGAGCCCGCCCGACGTGGTCGATGCGCTCCTCTTCAGATCGCCAACACCCTTCTCCGCCTGGGGCGTGGTCGCGATGTGGGCCGTGTTCGCCGCCGCGCTCCTCGCGGTATTCCGCCAGCGGCTGCGCATGAAGCCAATGGTCTGGCGCCGATTTCATGTGACGCTTGTAATGGTGGTCGCTTTGAGCAGCGTGGTTCATGCGATGCTTATCGAAGGCGCCATGGGGACGTTGTCGAAGGCGGCGCTTTGCGTGCTGGTTCTTGCGGCGGTCTTGAAGGTCGTCGTCGATTTGCGGTCATGGACCCTTCTGACGTGCCGGAAAGCTTGACCTCCCTGCCTCCTGGCCGGGCGAGGCCGCAAGTGGGCCTATGCAATCATCAACTGTTTGTCCCGTGTTGCCGACCGTGGCTCCTCGCCCAAATTCCGGCCCTGAACGTGGTCCGATTCGAAGTAGAGGGACGATCAGATGGCGATGCGCCCAAATTGGAACAGGGGCGCAGCCGTTCACCTACAGGTGCGGGCTGGATGGAAAGAACAGCGTGCTGTTGGTGTAGGAGCCGCTGCGCGAGCGCCAGATCGAGGAGCGGGGCGAGACCTTCGCCGTCAGCACGATCCACGATTTCTACCGGCGTCACAGGGTGACGTTCAAAAAAAGACGGCGCATGCCAGTGGACAGGAGCGCGACGACGCAGCAGCCCGGCGGCGGGCCTGGTTCGACGCGCAGCCCGACCTGGATCCGGCAGGGCTCATCTTCATCGACGAGACCGGCGCGACCACCAAGATGGCGCGCCTGCGCGGGCGCAGCCCTTGTGGAGAACGCTGCCGCGCTGCCGTGCCCCATGGTCACTGGAAGACAACCACACCGGTCGCGGCCCTGCGCGTCGTTGGCATGTCCGCGCCCATGATCATCGATGGCGCGATGAATGGCGAGGCCTTCACCGCCTATGCAGAACATCTGTTGGCACCTACCCTCAGCGCCAGTGATGTCGTGGTGATGGACAATCTGCCCGCCCGCAAGGTCAAGGGCGCACAAGAGACAGTCGAGAAGGCCGGAGCGATCCTGCTCCTTCTCCCGCCATACAGCCCCGACTTCAATCCGATCGAGCAGGCGTTCGCCAAGCTCAAGGCGCTACTCGCGCAAGGCCGCAGCCCGAACGCTCGATGCGCTTGAGCAGGCCATAGCCGAAGCCCTCGGCGCCTTCACCCCGCACGAGTGTGCCAACTACTTCACAAACTCCGGATATGAGCCGGATTGATCCGAGAATGCTCTAGTAGACGGCGCTAAGGTCAGAGGAGCTTCCGGGCGCCTGTCGCTCCAGATCCGCGCTGCTCCGCAGGTCTGCCAAAAATTCCTCCCGCACTGGGTCATGCAGCAGCGACATCATTGCGTGCATGCCCTTGGGCTCCTTGGTCAGGGCGGCGAGCCAGCCGCGCGCGGCCATTCGCTCGGCGACGGCAAAGATGTCGAGAGACTGCGAACCATAGTTGATTATCGAGAGATCTGGCTTCGCCCATAGTTCTAGACCCTCGATGGCGCGGATCCCGTCGACATATGCGTCGGTCATGGCGGAGAGGCGTCGGGCCGCATCCATATAGCCCTCGGTGCCCAGATGGTTGAGTACCGCCCAAGCGCCAGCGACCGCGCCGCCGGGCCGTGTACCGACAAGTGTCGGAGTCACGAACCGCCCATTTGGCCAAGCATCGGCGGCGAAGGAGGCGCGTTCAAGATCGGCTGCTTCGCGATAGAAGACAGTCGAGGCGGGCTTCGGGCAGAAGCCGAACTTGTGCAGATCAGCCGAAATCGAGCGCACACCTGGGAAGCGGAAATCGAAATGCGGCGTCTTGCGGCCAATGCGCGTGAAGAACGGCGCCATCCAGCCACCGACGCAGGCATCGACATGGAGCCAGATCCCAGCCTCGAGGGCAATCTGGCTCAACTCTTCGATCGGGTCGATGACGCCGTGTGGAAAGCAGGGAGCCGAGCCGACGAGGGAGATGGTGCGGGTGTCGATCAAGCTACGCATCGCCTCGGACTCAACCCGACGGTCATGGCGGAGTGGCGCTCGTCGGATCTCAAGGTCCATCGCGTCCGCTGCCTTGTCGAACGCGGGATGGCCTGTGATCGGAATGACGATATTGAGCGCCGCGCCGCGCTTCGCGCCAGTGCGCGCCCGATATGCGTCGCGAGCCGCCTTGATCGCCATGAAGATGCTCTCGCTGCCGCCACTGGTGAAGGCACCGATTGCTCCCTCGGGCGCGCTGAAAAGCTCGAGGCCGTAATCCAGAACCTCGCTCTCCATCGCGCCGAGACTGAAAAACGCACGCTTCCGACCCAGCGCATTCTCGGTAAAGAATTCGAAATAGGCGTTGCGGCCGATCTCGTAGGTCTCCTGGTCCTTGAAGAAGACGAAGAGCGGCGTTCTGCCCCGGCGCCAGTCGATGTCATTGGTGGCGCGCGTGCGCATGTCGCGCTGAAGGTCTTCCCAGGTACGGCCTCCGTTCGGGAACGGCTTCCTCGCGTCGGTCATGGTACTGCTCTCCAAAATTTTGCCATATGAATATTCGCCTGAACTGCGAGGATGCCCCACTGCCTGATCCCCGGTATCGGAACCCCGACAATCACCTCAAGGAGGAGCTGCATCCGATGTCGCTTGGGCAAAGGGAATCCGCTCCTCAAATTATCCGGTGATCCCGATATTCCATGGCAAGAACTCGTTGTCGCCGAGGCCAAGAAGCTCGCTCTTGGTTTTTTTTCCTGAGGCGGTTTCGATCATCAGGCGGAAGATCGCCTCGCCCATCTCGTCCATGCTGACTCGGCCAGACAGCACTTCGCCGCAGTCGATGTCCATGTCCTCCTCGAGCCGCCGATACATGGCCGAGTTTGTCGCCAGCTTGATGCAAGGCGCAGGCTTGGATCCGAACATCGATCCGCGTCCCGTGGTGAATGCGACCAGGTTGGCGCCCCCGGCAATCTGGCCGGTGGCCGAGACCGGGTCGTATCCGGGGGTATCCATGAAGACGAACCCTTTGGTGCGCACCGGTTCAGCGTAGCGGTAGACGTCCATCAACGGGCCCGTCCCGCCTTTCATCGCCGCCCCGAGCGACTTCTCGAAGATATTCGCCAGCCCGCCCATCTGGTTGCCGGGGCTGACCGTGCCGTTGATCTGTACGTTGCGACCCGCAGCATAGTCATCCTTCCACCATCGGATTCGCTCGACCAGCTTCTCGCCGACATCGACCGAACGGGCGCGGCGCGTCAGCGTGTGCTCGACCCCGTAGATCTCGGGGGTCTCCGAGAGGATCGCAGTGCCGCCCTGGCGCGCCAGGATGTCGACGGCGAGACCGAGCGCCGGGTTCGCGGTGATTGACGAAAAGGCGTCCGAGCCGCCACATTGCAGTCCGACCGTCAGATGGCTGGCGGGTACGGTCTGGCGGATGACCTGGTTCGCGTCTGGCAGCAGCGACCGAACCGCCTCGATCCCTGCCTCGATTGTGCGGGTAGTACCGCCGGTGCCTTGAATGGTGAATGTAAAGAGCCGCGGCCCGGCCTCGAGCCCGGTCTCCCCCAGCATTTCCGGGATCTGGTTGCGCTCGCATCCCAGACCGACGATCAGCGCGGCAGCCAGGTTGGCATGGGTCGCGTAGCCTGCGATCGTGCGGCGCAGGAGCGCCATCGGCTCGCCGCTCATCTCCATGCCGCAGCCGAGGCCATGGCTGAAGGCGACGACTCCGTCGACGTTCGGGTAATCCGCCAACCGCTCGGGCGTGAACCAGTCGGCGATGCGCCGGATTACAGTTGCCGAGCAATTTACCGACGAGCAGATGCCAATGTAGTTGCGCGTTGCCACGCGCCCGTCCTCGCGCAGAATTCCCTGGAAAGTCGCGCGCTTGGCCTCGGGCAAAAGGTCGATCGGGCGGAACTCGCTGGCGTGGGCGTAGTCGCGGTCGAACTCGCGGAATTCGATATTGTGGCTGTGCATCATCGTTCCGGGCGCCGTGTCCTCGGCCGCAAACCCGATCACTGTGTTGTACTTGCAAATCGGCTCACCCCGGGAAATCTGCCGCGCGGCCAGCTTGTAGCCTGTCGGCACCCCGGTGACCGCCGTAATTTCTTCGCCCGGCACCGGCGTCCCTGCTTCGATGTTACGGAGCGCGATGACGATGTTGTCGTTCGCATGAAGTCGCAGCGTCACGGCGGACGTAGTTCCAGCGTGCTCATTCATGTTTCTTTTCCTTTCCGGCGGTCCGTCCGCGTGCGATGTTCCGAGGAATGCGGCCCGAACGCGCCCGCCTCGACCCGGCCGATGATATAGTTCATGGCGCCGCAGACATCGGCCTCGAGAAAGCGCCGTGCCGAGGCCGCGTCGCCCGCGGCGATTGCCTCGATAATCATTCCCCGCAGGTTGCCGCGCTCGCGCCCGGAGTACTCGGGAAAGAGCAGGCTTACATAGGGCGCAGTCCGCAGCCACAAGCTCTCGATCAATCGGATCAGGTGTGCCCGCCGGCTCAGGCCATATATCTCGAAATGGATCTCCTGGATGCTCGCGACTGTCTCGGCAACATTGCCGGCATCCCGGAAATGCCGGATTTTTCCATCCAGTGCGCGCAGCCGGGCACCAGCATCAGCATCGGCATTGCGGGCACCGCATTCCACCGCCATGCCCTCCAGCGCCAAGCGGATGTCGCGCAACTCCCGAAGTTGATCGCCGGTTAGGACCGGCACCCTGATGTAGCGGTTCGGCGCGAAGTCGATGGCGTTCTCGGCCGAGAGTTGTCGGATCGCATCGCGGATCGGCGTCGAAGAGATATTGAGCGACTTCGAGAGGCCACGCAGCGTCAGCCTTTCGCCTGGGCTCAAACGGCCCGAGATCAATGCCTTGCTGATCCTGCCGTAGGCGAACTCTGACAAAGTCGGGTCTGGCGCTGGTTGTGCAGGCTTCGTGCTCACCCTAGGCCCCACCGGTCGCACTCCTGTATCTGTTCAGTAGGTGGAACCCACTGCAGTCGCCTGCTTGGCCCCCAATTTCCTGGCTGCCTCGGCGGACGCCGCAAGATCGGAAAGGTAAAGATCGGCTGTCTTTGCGTGAACCGGATTCAGGTGCATGTGAATTCCGACCGGCTCGGCCTGGCGGCCGACAAACCACCCTCGCGCGATCATCTGCTCCGCGACCGCACCGATGTCCAGATCTGGATCGATCGAGCGATAAACGAAAAGGCAGAGCTCGTGCGGCTTCAGCACGGCAAGTCCCGGTATGCGCTCGATCCCTGTTGTAAGCTTTTCGACCGTGTCCATCAGGACCTTGGCCCATTTGACGTAGCCGTCCTGGCCAAGAAAATTCATCACCGCCCAGGCGGCGGCGACAGCGCCTCCCGCTCGTGTGCCCTGCGCGGTGTTATTGACGTAAGGCCCGCGCTCCCAGTCCTGCCAATCGAAGGTCTGATACTTCTGCAGCGCCTTGTCGCGGAGCAACAATAGCGAGGCGCCCTTCGCCGTGTAGCCGTATTTGTGCAAGTCAGCCGAGATCGTGGTAACGCCCGGGACCGAGAAGTCGAAGTCGGGTATGTCGTAACCCAGTTTCCTGACGAAGGGCGCGAGGAAGCCGCCGACACAGGCGTCCACGTGCATCCATAGATCGTGTCTTTCTGCCAGCGCTGCGATGTCCGCGATCGGGTCGAAGACGCCAAACGGATAGTTCGGAGCGCTGCCGAGCAACATTATCGTATTCTCGTCGATCCGCCTTTCGAGTTCGGCCGGATCGGCCTTGAAATCATTGCGGGTTGTCGGAACTCTCACGGACTTGATGCAAAGAAAATGCGCGGCACGATCGAAAGCCGGATGGCCGGTGCGCGGCAGGACGATGTTCGGCTCTGTTATTCCCTTGGTCGCGCGCGCCCAGTCGCGCGCCGACTTCAGGGCCATGAAAATGCTCTCCGAGCCGCCCGACGTGAATGTCGCAACCGCCTCTTCCGGCGCGTGATGCAGGCTAAGCCCCATGTCCATCACGTCCTGCTCAAGCTTACGCATGCTCGGAAACGCGCGCTGGCCCATGGCGTTCTCGGTCCAGTACATGGTGTAGGCTTCTTGCTGAACGCGTTTCACCTCCTCATCTAGGTAGTAAAAGTAGAGCGCCATCCGCCCCTCGCGCCAGTCGAAGTCGTTCTTCTTCGCATCCTCGAGTTCTTTCTTGAGCTCACTCCAGGGTCGGCCGCTGGTGGGGATCTGCTTCATCTTGTTCTCCTTTTTTGTCTCGACGGGCGCTTTCTGCGTCACGTATGCAAAATCTGATCTAGGAAGGTGCGGACGCGCGGATTGGCGCGACCGCTATCGAAGAACTCGTGCGGGGGTGCGGCTGTGATGATTTCCCCTGCGTCCATCATCACGACCCGGTCGGCAACACGGCGCGTGAAGCCCATTTCGTGGGTTACACAGATCATGGTCATGCCGCGCTCCGAGAGCTCGGTCATGACCTCGAGCACCTCGCCAACCATCTCGGGGTCAAGTGCCGAAGTCGGCTCGTCGAAAAGCATGATCCTGGGCCGCATGCAGAGCGCGCGGACGATCGCCACGCGCTGCTGCTGCCCACCTGACAGCGTCTCGGGGAATTTCAACGCCTGATCGGCAATTCCGACCCGCCGCAATTCGTCCATCGCGCGGGCTTCGGCTTCGTCGCGGCCGAGCCCCAGCACCTTCTGCGGAGCCAGGCAGCAATTGTCCAAGACCGAGAGATGCGGAAACAGATTGAAGAGCTGAAACACCATTCCGATGTGCCGGCGCAGGTCGTGCGCAGTGCCTTTCGCTTCCGAGACGGGGATGCCAGCGACGGAGATCTTGCCGCTGTCGTAGTCCTGCAGCCCGTTGATGCAGTAGATCGCCGTAGACTTGCCGGAGCCGGACGGCCCGCAGATCACCACGCGCTCGCCTTCCGCCACCTCCAGGCTAACGTCTCGCAGCACGTGCAGCTTGCCGTACCACTTGTTGACATTCTGAAGCGAGATCAGCCCGGTCATGGCATGTCCACCCGCAACTGGCGCGTCGCGAGCCGCCGCTCCAGCCAGCGACTGTACCAGGACATCGATGCGCAGACGCTCAGGTAGATGACGGCGATGAAGAAATACGCCTCGACAAACAGGCCAAGCCATTCCGGATCGACCTTGGCAGCGTTTGCCGTGCCGAGAAGGTCGAGCATCGAAATCACAATTACCAGCGACGTATCCTTGAAACCTGCGATGAACAGATTGACCATCGACGGGATCGTGACCCGTAGGGCCTGCGGCAGAACCACGTAGGCCATGGTCTGCCAGTAGCCCATGCCGAGCGCCTTGGCGGCCGAGTATTGCCCCATTGGGATTGCTTGAAGGCCACCCCGCACCGTCTCGGCCATATAGGCGGCGAAAAACATGATGAAGGCGAGCTGAGCGCGCAGGAGATTTGGGATCGTCACGTCCGGCGGCAGCAAGAACGGCAGCATGATGTTTGCCATGAACAGCAAGCTGATCAGTGGCACGCCGCGGACGATCTCGATGTAAACGATGCAGACCCACCGGACTACTGGCATCCGCGAGCGCCGTCCCAGCGCCAGAACGATCGACAGAACGAAACAGCCGACCATGCCCAACACGGCAAGCATGACCGTCAGCGGAAGTCCGCTCCAGGTTCGCACCGCGACTTCGGGTAGGCCCAGCCCGCCAACCATGAGCAGGATGATCAGGCCGAGACCCAAGAGCCAGACGCCCCCCATCCAACGCTTCCGGTCGCGCGTGTTCCAAATCGCCGGGAAACAGCTCGCAACGATCAGGCCGGTCAGCAACACCAACGACAGAGCCGGGCGCCACTGCTGGTCGTAGGGATAGGTTCCGAAAAGGATGAGCCGCCATTTATTCTGGATGAAAGCCCAACAGGCGCCGCCATTGTCGATGCACTCGCGGATCGTGGCGGGGCCAAGCGTGGCGTTCAGAAAGGCCCATTCTATAAAGTTGCTGATCGCCGAGTATAGGATCCAGCAAACGATCAGTGTCAGGACCGAATTGCCGAGGCTGCCAAACAGGTTGATCCAGATCCAACGTGCCGCCCGGGGCAGAAGGTCGGGCGTTTGCGCCGGCGCGCCGATAGGGTGCATTGCCATCGCCTACTGCTCCACGAAGGCGATGCGCCGATTGTACCAGTTCATCAGCGCGGACGTCAGCAGGCTGAGTGTCAGGTAAATCGACATCAGGATCGCAATGCATTCGATGGCGCGGCCCGTCTCCGAGATCACTGCGGTCGAGACGCGCACAAGCTCGGGGTAGCCGATGACAACTGCGAGCGAGCTGTTTTTGGTCAGGCTCATATATTGCCCGGTCATCGGTGGCACGACGATGCGCATTGCCTGCGGCAGGACCACCTTCGAGAGGACGAGATGGGGCGGAAGGCCAAGACTGCGCGCCGCCTCGATCTGCCCTTTCCGAACTCCGAGGATCCCACTGCGAATTGTCTCGGCGGCAAATCCGGACTGATAAATAGATAGCGAAACCAGAACCGCGACGAACTCAGGTGTGACGGTCATGCCGCCCCGGAAGTTGAAGCCTCGCAACTCGGGATACTCGAAGACCAGCGTCGATCCGCTGGCAAGAAACACCACCCCCGGCGCTCCGATGACGAGAGCGAGCGATGCCCATCCCGTTGGAAGCGGCTTTCCGGTGCGGGCGCGGTATTCGCGGCCGAAATGGATCAGGAAACCTGCAATGACAAGAGCGACGATGAAGGTCGCCAGTATCCAGTAATGTGCCGGGGCAAGCTCAATTCCGGGGGTGTAAATGCCGCGATTGGTTATGAAGACGCCTTCAATTGGTGCCCAGGCCTGCTTCGGAAGCGGCAGCAGTGTCGAGAAGCCGTACCAAAACAGCATCTGCAGCAGTAGCGGGATATTCCGGACCGTCTCGACATAAAACAGCGCGACACGGGCCACCAGCGCGTTCCCGGATAGTCGCGCCAGCGCCACAATCAGGCCGATAACGGTGCAGAGGACGATACCAAGGATCGAAACGCGAACGGTGTTGATGAAGCCGACGACGAAACTCATCCATACCGGATCCCGGGCAGTCGCATTCAGAAAATTCTGCCCGATTTCCCACCGAGTGGGCAGCGTGAGGAAGTCCATCCCGAAGCCAAGGTTGGACCTCGGCAAGTTTGCGGAAACGTTTGCGACGATCGCGTGGCCAACATAGGCAAGACCAAGGAGAACGCAGACCTGCAACCCCACTGCGAAGGTCGACGGCCGGCGCCAGTAGGGGCGCGGCCGAAGGTCTTCGAGCTTTCCACTGGCGGCGCCCATCTGGTTCATGCCCGGGTGGAGATGATTGTTCGAGGCGCTGCACATACCATCTCACGAACGCGGCTGGGCCACATCAGCAGGTGTCGTCTACCGCAACCTGGTGACATCGGCGCCGCGTACGGAACGCGGCGCCTGGCTCGCAAGACAGTCGGTCAGCGGAAGACCGGCGCCCATTGCAGGCCGCCAGCCGACCAGAGCGCATTCATCCCGCGCGGCAACATCACTGGGGATTTCATGCCGAAATTCCGCTCGTAGACATCCGAGTAGTTGCCGACGGCACGAATGATTGCGACTGCGAAGTCATTCGGGAGTCCCATCTTCTCGCCGATGGTCTCGGACACACCCAGGAAACGCTGGATCTGAGGATCGTCGCTCTTGAGCATCTCGTCGATATTTTCCTGATTGATGCCGAATTCCTCGGCATTGATCAGCGTCCAGTGAACCCATTTGGCGACATTCGTCCATTGCGGATCATTCTCGAGGAGGATCGGTCCCATGGGCGATTTCACGAAGGCGTCCGACAAGATGATATGGTCGTCCGGATTCTGCATCCGGATACGCCGCGTGCCGAGGAATTCGAACTCGGACGTGACCACGTCGCAGCGTCCATTCTCGTAGTACTCGTAGCGCTGGTTCGAGTTTTCAAAGGCGACCGGCGTATAGGTCAGCCCGCGCGCACTGAAGTAGTCCGAGATCAGACTATCGGTCAGCGTGCCCGCAACCACGCAGATAGAGGCACCATCCAGGTCCTCGATCTTGGTCGCACCGGTGCGTTTGTGTACCATGAAGCCTTGGCCCGAGTGCAGCGTCGGTCCGATGAACTCGAGGCCCAACTCGGTGTCACGCCCGATCGTCAGGGTCATTGCGAGACCCGCCATGTCGACCTCGCGCGATTGCACGGCGGGTATACCTTGAGCGAAGGTCATGGTCACAAACTCGACCGCATCGCCGTCGCCGAAGATCGCTGCCGCCGTCGCCCGGCAATAGTCAACGTCGAATCCCTGCCAACGGCCCTTGTCATCCAGCGTCGCGAGTCCCGGAACATCCTGGTATATGCCGCAGCGCAGCTTCCCACGCTCCTTGATCTCATCCAGAATCTGGCCCGCGGCTGCCTGGGTCGCGTGCCCTCCGATCAACGCGGCAGCGAATGCCGCCACCGCAAACAGCTTCTTCATGAGTGCCTCCCTGTCAGGTTTTTGCTTCGCGTTCGCGAATCGAGACTACAACATTGATCTTAGATAGGCGTTGCAACATTATTCAATTCCAAACTTAAGAGCGAGCCACTCCGCCAGATCCTTGTGATAGGCGGGTCATTTTGGCAGAAATCCATAATACATTGATTAATATATTAAAAATATCAGACTCTGCCGTTCAAAAATCCAAACACACCGCAAGAAATGTCTTGATCATCTCTCTTCCTCAGCCTCCTATGTTGCAACAGGCCGGTAACAACTCGATCAGGCGACTCTCCATGACACGACCCCGTGGCTTTCCCCAGACTGGCAAACCGTGGCACGAGATCGAGCAGGAACTGCTCGATCTCAAAAGCAAAGACCTCGATTGGCGCCGAGGCCGGCTGCCCGCCTACATCTACTATTACGACGATGACCTGCTGCGTGTGCAGATGGATGCTTACCGGCTATATGCGGTGGAAAATGGTCTCGGGGAGGGCAAGGCATTCTTCAGCCTCACGCACATGCTCGAAGACATCTCAGCGATGGCGATCGAACTTTTCGGCGCTCCCTCAGGTGCGGGCGTCTCCTTCACCTCCGGTGGCACCGAGAGTTTGTTCGAGGCGGTCAAGACCGCGCGAAAGTTGCATCGGCAGCGCCGAAGGAAAAGCAACAAGCTGAACGTGGTCGCGCCCTACAGTGCCCACGCGACGCTGAACAAGGCCGGCGAAATCCTCGATGTCGAGATTATCCGGATCCCGCTGGCTGCAGAATTTCGAGCTGACGTCAATGCTATGTCGGGTGCGGTGAACGACGACACGATCATGCTGTTCGCATCGGCGCCCTGCTTTCCATACGGCGTTATCGATCCAATCCGGGCGCTTGGGCAATTGGCGAGCGAGCGCGATCTCTGGCTGCACGTGGATGCTTGCTGGGGTGGCTTCATCTCGCCCTTCGCCGCCCGGCTCGGCTATCAGATTCCAGAGTGGGATCTCTCAGTTCCCGGCGTCACCAGCCTTTCTGCCGACATTCACAAGTTCGCCTACGGCGCAAAGGGCGCCTCGCTGTTGATTTTCCGCGACAAGGAGCTGAAGGAGCTGGAGCGGTTCGCGTTCAGCGGCTGGCCGCGCGGCACCTATGCGACACCGACCTTCCTTGGCAGCCGGCCTGCCGGTTCGATCGCATCGGCGTGGGCAGTCATGAATTACTTGGGTATGGAGGGCTACCTGAAGACCACCAAGGCGGCGATGGACGCGACGATGGGGTTCATCGAGGGGATCGATTCTATCCAAGGGCTACGATGCCTGCGTCCGATCGGTGAAGCGAACCTCTACGCCTTCGAATCTGTCGATCCCAATGTTGACATAATGGCGGTTGCTGATCGGCTGCAGGATAAGGGTTGGTTTCCTGGCCGGATGCGTGAACCGCTCGCCATTCAGCAGGGCGTCAATCCGGTACATCTGCCCATTGTCGACGAGTACGTTGCAGATGTCGCAGAGGCGGTGACCGAGGTGCGGGCGTATCTCACAGGAGGTGCGTACCGGGAAGACAGCTACTAAGTCGGCATCCCGCATACACGTCGTCGCAGACGATAGAATTAGGTTTGGTCTGGCCTTCAATGTCGTTCAGGCTGATCAACCCAGAGGAGGAAAGAGAATTCCAAGCCCGACGCACCGACACGAAACGCGCGATGACCGGTTCTGTGAGATTGTCGACCCGGATCTCCCAGTCGAAACCTTGATCAACGGATTCCAATTCACCGAGGGCCCAGTTTGGCATCCGACACTAAAGCGCCTGATCTTCAGTGATATTGCGGGAGATGTGCTCTATGTGACCACGCTCTCCGGCCAAGTCGAGATCTATCGCAAACCAAGCAACATGACGAACGGCAACACGTTCGACCGGGAGGGCCGACTGCTCTCCTGCGAGCATGCAACCAGCCGGGTGGTCCGAACCGAGCTCGACGGAAAGATCACTGTTTTGGCGACGCATTGGCGCGGGAAGCAACTGAACAGCCCGAATGACATCGTCGTCGCCAGGGACGGCATGATCTACTTCTCCGACCCCATCTACGGTCGCATGGCATTCTATGGGGTTGAACGCGAACCGGAGCTCGACTTCCGCGGCGTCTTTACGATCCATCCAACCGCCGGCAAGGTGTCGTTGATAGCCGACGACTTCGATCAGCCGAATGGTCTCTGCTTGTCCCTTGACGAGGCGCGTCTGTTCGTAAGCGACACCCGGCGCGCTCATATTCGGGTGTTCGACCTTGGGCACGGTCACTCGCCGGCGCGAGGGCAAATCTGGGCCGAGACGACCGGAGACGAACCCGGAACTCCAGACGGCCTGAAGATCGATTCTGTCGGAAACCTCTATAGCTGCGGTCCTGGGGGCATCCATGTCTTCGACCCAGGTGCAACGTGTCTGGGTGTGATCCACACCCCTCAAGAGGCCGCCAACTTCACGTGGGCCGGTCGAGATTTGAAGACGCTTGTCATCACTGCCGGCACAGCGCTCTATCGCGTCGCTGTCGGTATTCCCGGGCTCCGCATCGTTTAGTCAATGCCAAGCCGCAAGGTCAGAGACAGGATGGTCTGTCGAGGTACTGCCCACGAGCAGACGCTGATAAGCAGCGGCGCGATTGATCCATGATCTCCCGTGGCCCGAGCCGGCACCACTGCGTATGACCTGACAGACAAACAGGCGGTCGGTCTTGCTAGATCCGCTGTCGAGAAAGAGCCGGAATATCCCTATCTGCGACTGCCGGTCGTACGGGTCCGCGGCGGAGTCCCTGACGCCATGCAGCTGTACTTTTGCAGCGAGAACAGATGCGCTCACCAGACCACGCGCTCGGGAATATGGCCTTGCACCTGAGACACTGGCGGATCTTTGTCTGATCGGGCAGGGGCAGATTGCTTGGCGCGGCTACTGCCGAGATAGTTATCATACGACCCTCCATCTCTGTTTCCGGTCCCTGCCTGCAGCAGCAAATCACGAGCGTCTGCGCTCCTCCACATTTGCACCAACTGGCTCAACTACTGCCGCCAGGTCACGTCGCAGCGCCGCCTCCAATTCATCCGGATCGATCGGAAGCGCTTGCCGGCGACCCGGTCGTGCAGGATCGACATGCAGATGCATCAATGTGAGATTGCGCCGGTAGGCCGGAAACGAGAGGCTTTGCAACAGTTCCTCTTCCGTCTCGATGATATAGGCGCCCTCGGGCAGGACCTCATCCCGGCCACCCAGATTGAATGGCCTATTGAAGATCACCGTCTCTCTTTTCGTGCGTGTCGTCATCCGACGCTCTTGGATCTTTGCTCCCGTTGGCCCATTCGAGACGACCCCGAAAGGCGCGCACCAGGCTTCACGCTGAAAGTTGGTGAGCCTGGCTGGGCCTAGAACTGTGCGGTCAGCGTCTCCATGCAGGCTGTCGCGACGGCGCGGTCGGGATCGGCAGCCCCAGGCATCGTCGCCCAGCCCGCAGCCATGACCACGTCCCTGCGCCTGTAACTGACGGTATCCTGTAACGTTGCGAGCGTCTGGGTATAAAGCGGATCCTGCTTGGATTGAATGACGCAGATTGGCGCCAGCGCAGCCACGACCTGGGCCTGCGCCTCGTCGGACGCCATTCTCTCGGCCGTGTGGCCAGTGACCCAGCCGCCCCAGGAGAAGCCGACGGTGGCGAGCGCGATTGCGCCGATTGCTGCGCCGTAAAGTCCTGGTTTGAGCCATTGGGGAGCATTCATCTTCTCTTCCTCTGAGTTTTACATTTTCATTTAATATATAGTGCAATTTCTTAAAAAAAAATCCCCCTACATGAATACTATCATTTAGATGCCGCATTGTATTTTGTGTTCTATCAGAGCGAAGGAATCTATTTCGGTGAATTTGGCGGTCCAGACTTTTTACGTTGTTAAGGCGGCCGCTGGCTCTGAAGCGACATCGGAGATGCGGGGGTCTGACGGCGATCTGCCTTCTGGGAAAGGGTGCGAACCGCCCCGGGTTTACGGAGTGCCTGCGCTCAGTCGAGGCGCCGACTGGAACGAGAACCACTGGGACAACGATCGGTTCAATGATCTTCTCGTGTTGGCGAAGGCTGAAATCGATCAGGCAAAGCGCGCAGAAATGTATCGAGAAATGGATCGTCCGGTTCTTCCGCAATCGCGTCTATCCTGCACGTCAATCGCAAGCATGGTGGTATGTGCATAGTGAACCCTGGGCAGACCACAGGCTGTTCAATAGGTTCGCGGGCATGGGTGCGCCAGTCTGAAAGACCTTCGGTCGTGGTGACAGCAAGCTGTTCGGTGCGGGCGAGATGGGTAAACCGCCCGGCACCGTTGAAGGACCGATCCATATTTCGTGTGTGATGTGACATTGGATCGTCAGCTATGATCGGGAATCCCGGCATATGCACCGTCGCCCCAAACCTCCTCGACCCGGCTGTTGCGGCCGCAAGCCCATCGGTAATACCGGTAGCGAGTGGGGTTCTTCTCGTAGTAGTCCTGATGGTAGCCCTCGGCCGGATAGAACGCGCCGGCATCCCGGATTGGCGTCACGACCTCGCGCCCGAGTTCGTCCTCGGCGGCCTTCTTCGAGACTTCGGCCAGTTGCCGCTCTCCATCGGAACGGACGAACACTGCGGTCGTATAGGACTTCGCCGCGATCGCAGAATTGCCCGCCCGAATTCTGTCGGGTCGACCGAGTGCCAAAAGGCTTCGAGAAGCTCTTCATAGCTCACATGTGCCGGATCGTAGGTGATCTCGACCGCTTCAAGGTGGCCACTTCCTCCGGCCGTCACCTGCTTGTAGGTCGGGTTGTCGAGAGTGCCGCCCGTATAGCCGGAGGTCGTGCTGACAACACCGGGAATCCGGTCGAAATCCGACTCGACGCACCAGAAGCAGCCGCCGGCAAAGGTCGCGGTCTCGAGCTGCTGCGCCCCAGCTAATGCCGGCGCGATGCCGACAGTGGCGGCGACCATAAATGCCATCGTCCTAATCATCTAGCCTCCGGATCGACCTGCTGCAGAAATGGCACCGGCTCCCCTCAAACGCCACGCAATTGGCCTGAACAGTTTGTGATCGTACCCGTGGCGGCGGGATCCGCCGTCGCTTCCATGATCACCCGTCACAACATCGGTGCGGGGATGTCACGAAGCATTCCTGACCACCTTCAACTTACTGCCCGTTGTCCTGAGCCAGCGGCGCCGGATGCTTGGCTATCCAATGGCGTGCAATCTCCTCCCGCCGACAGAGCCAAACCTGATCGTGTCCCGTCACATAATCGAGAAAGCGCGAAATTGCCGACGTACGGCTCGGGTGACCGCTGATGCGGCTATGTAGGCCGATGCTCATCATTTTCGGGCACCGAACGCCCTCCCTCCACAGGTAATCGAAGGCGTCCTTGAGGAGCTGAAAGAAGTCTTCTGCGCAGGCGCAACCGTTCGGCAACAGGTAGCGGATGTCGTTGTTCACCAGGGTGTACGGAATGATCAAATGCGCGGGCGACGTTCCAAACCAATGAGGCAAATCGTCATTGTAGGCATCCGAGTCGTAGAGAAGGCCTCCCTCCTCGCAAAGCAGACGGCGGGTATTTTGGCTGACCCGACCAGTGTACCAGCCTACCGGTCGTTTGCCGCAGATCTCCTTAATGACCTCCAGAGTTCGGCGGATATGCTCTCGCTCGATTTCTTCCGGGATCTCGCTGATAGTCCAGCCAGCGGTAGCCATGCCCGGCAATCTCGTGCCCAGCGTCGCGCAATGCGCGTCCGACTGCGGGCGTCAATTCCAGCGCCCGACCAACCGCGAAAGCGGTCAGCGGCGCGCCATGAGCATCGAAAAGATCAAGGAGGCGCCAGACGCCAGCACGCGAGCCGTATTCATACATGCCTTCGACGCTGACGTCTCGTCCCCCGGTACGGGGAGAACGACCGGGCAGCTCATGCAAACACGCCTCCGACTGCGCATCCCCGTTCAGAACGCTCGACTCCGCGCCTTCTTCGATATTGAGCACGAACTGCACCGCAACGCGTGCCTCACCCGGCCACTGCGGGTGGGGCGGACGACGGCCGTAGCCGACGAGATCGCGATCTGGCCATCAGCCCAGCTCGAAGGTTGTGACGCCGAAGATTAGGTGGTGTGCGAGATCCGGCGGCGGGCCCAGATACATGCGGGCGCAGCCGAACACCTCGACCATCCGGAAATGCCGTACCAGCTCGAACGCGGCGGGGTTGTTCTCCGGGACGTCGATGAAGAGCGGGCCGCCGGCTGCGAAATCCGAGAGGTGATTGAAGAGGTTTGTGGCGGCATGGGCATCATCTGCGAACAGTGGGCCAATCTTGCATCCCTCCTGACAGCGGCGGACAACGCCGTATCCCCTCATTTTCCCTTGACGTCGGCAGGCGAGGGCAAGCGCATCGGGCTGCGTGGTCCAAGCCGTCAGAAGGTTCCTGCGAGGGGCAGGGAAGCAGGCGCGGTCGTACGCGCAAAGCCTGATCGAGAGGAACCTCGTGCACCGGAACGACCTGGTCGTTGCTCGGAAGTGTGACAGCTGGATGCTCTCGGCATCTGGCGCGAAATCTGATGTCCCGGTGGGAGAAATCGAAACCGCCCTTGGCATAGTAGGGCTGCATGTCAAAAACCCCATCCATCCCGACGCTCGCTCTGGGGCGCAATCTGGCAAGCAGCCGCTCGCGGCGGGCATGCCAAAGCTCATTTCCAAGACCGCGGCCACGGAATTCTGGCCGGACGATGAAAAAACCCATGAAGCCGAATTCGCCGTCATAGGATGTAATCGCCCCACCACCGATCAACTCGTTCTCCAACTCGGCCGCGATGAAGGCTGCTCGGTCGGTCGCCCAGAATACGTCGGCATCATGAAGCCCTGGGTTCCAGCCTTCGTCGGCCGCCCAGCCTACGAGCTCGTCCACCTCTGAGCGGGACATTTGCCGAATGACGAGTTGACCATTCATCGCTGTGGTTCCCACGGGTTGGACAAGGCGGGGAAGGTTAGGGGTCAGCTTGGCCACGGCCAGTGGCGCTTGGTGCTCCCAGAATTGATTTCTTCAGGCTGAACGGAAAACCCGCTTGGCCACTGCATGCCTCAGTTTCTCGATAGCCGCTCCGTGATCGCGCTGCAAACCGTCATCATCGCCGGTCGCAATGCATCGAGTGACGGCCGAACATAGCGATGACCCGTGATCGAGAGCGGCGTGTGATTGAGCAATCGCCCGACCACCTCCTCGAGAACGCCGGCTTCCATCGCAACGGTCGCAAAGGTCCGCCTGTGGGCGTGCGGTGACCAGTCGATGCGCTCAGGGCATTCCAGATGCCCGGAATGCGACTTCGGGGCAGGGAACACCCACTCGCGACCGAGGGATCGCAGCGGTTCCAGGATCTCGTGATGGACATCGACGATCGGAAGATCGAAGGCCCGGCCGTTCTTGGTGATCGGCAGATGGATCCGGTCGTCGTGGACATCGCGCCAGCGCAGCCCGAGGGCCTCCGATCTTCGAAACCCGGTGAAGAGCAGCAGCTGGTACCAGGCACCGTGGATCGGGTTCTCCAGAGCGTCAACCGACCGACGCCATTCCGGGAGATCATCGATGAGCCGGCCATCTGGCTCTTCCGGGTACCACTCGATCGCGAGGGTAGGGGCCTCTGGCAGGTCATGGGTGCGCCTTGCATGGTTCCAGACCGAGCGGAAGTTCCGGAGAACATGATTGGCCGCAGAGGGCAGGGCCCGCATGTCGCGGTGCCGCGCCACCACCATGCCCCGGGTGATCTGATCGAGCGGCAGTCGCATCCAGTCCCGGAGGCGCTTCTCGAACTGGCGGCGAAGCTCCTTCTTGCCCTTCTCGGACCGGAGCTTCGGGCGTGAGAGATAGCTCTCCATCGCCCGCTCGAGCGTCGGCGCTCCGGCCTCGAAGACCTTGCCGGCACCGCGTGACATGTCGAGCGCGAGCGTCTGGGCGGCCTTTCTCGCAGAGGCCGCCGAGATGACCGGGTATCGGCCGATCAGGGTGCGCTTGGTACTGGCCACCGACGTCGCGCTGGAAATACCAGGTCTTCGAGCGCTTGCCGACAAAGAGGCCGAACCCCTTGACCTCGGTATCCCAATATTTGCGGGTGCCGGTACCCGGGTGCGGGAGCTTCGAGACGAAGGTTTCAGTAAGCTTGGGCATTGCAGGTACTTTGCAGGTTTTGAAATGAAACCACGTGCAAAGCAGTGCAACGTGGTGAAAGGAATAATTTAACGAAATGAAACGGATAGCAACCCCATGCAAGCAGGTGCAACTCAAACAACATGCTTGGGAAGCCGGCGCGCTACCACTACACCATACCCGCAACGCGCTTTCTCGATACTCAGTTGGACGCTCGAGCGCAAGAGCTGACGCAGATGATCAGTCTTGGTGGTCGCATAGGCGAACTGCCGAGGCTGTTCCTGCTGACCATGCCCCCCCATTTCATCGGCCACCGCTCGCGCATCCAGATCCTCGAGGAGCTGATACCAGCTTGCATTGATCATGACCCATGGGCCCATTCGCGCATTCCGATGGAGATGATCTTCCAAGGCCGGTCGATGAGCTTGTTCCAGGCTTCGCAGCAGAACGCGACGATGTCGTCATAGGACTGGAAGATCCGGTTTGAGAGCCAGTTGTCGCGGATGTATTGCCAGACGTTCTCGACCGGGTTCAGCTCCGGCGAGCGCGGCGGGAGCGGCATCAGGGTGATATTGTCGGGGATGTCGAGCTTGGTGGACATGTGCCATCCGGCCTGGTCGAGGATGACGACGGCGTGGGCGCCGGTGTCGACGGCGGCGCTGATCTCATTCAGATGCGCCTGCATCGCCGGGGTGTCGGCCCAGGGCATGACCAGCCCGGCGCCCTTGCCCTTCTTCGGGCAGATGGCCCCGAAGATGTAGGCCCATTTGGTGCGCTGGTCGCGGGGCGCCGAGGGCCGGGTGCCGCGCCGTGCCCAGCGCCGGGTGATCAGGTTCTTCTGGCCGACCCGCGCTTCATCCTGGAACCACAGCTCTATCTCGGTGCCGGGTGCGAGCCTCTCGCGGATCGTCGCCAGCTCGGCGGGGAAGTTTTTTTAAACTCCTCGATGGCGTATTCGTTCTGGGCATGTTGGCGCGGCCGGGCCGAGAGCTTCCGGTAGCCGAGCGCGTTCAGTTCCCGGCTCATCGTCGCCTCGCTCAGCGAGATGGCGTATTCTTCCCAGACCCATTGCATCAGATCGATCAGCCGCCAGCGCACCACGCCGTGGATCGCCGGGATCGGTCCACGCTCGACGGCTGCCGCCAGAGCCGCACGCTGATCGTCGCTCAGCTTCGGCGGCTTGCCAGGAGCCTTGGCATCGATCAGCCCGTCCGGGCCGCTCGCGTTGAACCGCAGCACCCAGTCGCGAATGCTCTGCAGACCGACCCCCCCGGTCCGGGCTGCCTCCGTCCGCTTCCCGCCGTCATAGATCACTGCCAGCGCCAGAAGCCGGCGCGCCTGATTGGCGTCTTTCACCGACCGCGCCAACGCCCGCAGATCGCCGCTCCCGAAATCACCCCGCAAGCCAATCGCTGCACCCATGGCGAACCTCCTCTGTTCGCCACAGTGATTCAGACTTCAGCCGATTTGGGAATCCCCAAATGAGTCAGGCTCAGCGCAAGATGGTATGATCCAGTACATGCGCAGCCATGCCGGGGTGTGGTTCGCCACCCATGCGGATGTGGCCCGCCACCGCCGCGTGCAGGCGGGGATGTGAGGGCCGCTCAAACTTGAGCATGGGGTTAAGTGGTTGTCAGGAAAGGCGGATCACATGTGTGATGCGGTGCGGATGCGCGGGCCCTGGCGCGGCCGGGCGCCCTGTGTCCGCGACTGACCGCCCCGAGGCCTCACCCCCAAGGCCGGGAAAGGCTCCGGTCGCGATCTTCGCGATCCTGAATTGAACTTGGTGACAGCGGCCGATCTTGCGTCTCCCGTTCCTGAAATCGCATCGAACACGGCCGTCACGCCGCATCCCCCTCGAAGGCGCATCGCTGCCGGCGATGCTCATGGTCTTGCCTGCTCCGGGTGCTGCGCCGGCGCGGGGGTGCGGCCGAGGATCATGTCAGCGGCCTTCTCGGCCATCGCGATCACGGTCGCATAGAGGTTGCCGGTGATCTGCGCCGGCATCGCGGCCGCGTCGCAGACCCGCAGCCCCTCGGTCCCGCGGACCCGCAGCGCGGCGTCGAGCACCGCGCCCGGATCGGTCTCGGCCCCCATCCGGGCCGTCGAGCAGGGGTGATGCCCGGTATAGGCGGTCTCGCGGATGGCGGCGACGATCTCGTCGTCGGTCCGGGCGCCGGCCCAGGCGCCAAGCTCGCCGGTCACGTATTGCGCGATCTGCGGCTGGGCCATGACCTGGCGCATGACCCTGACACCGCGCACGAGTTCGTCCAGGTCGCGGGAATCGGCCAGGTAGTTCGGGTCGATCAGGGGGTGTGCCTGCGGATCGGCGCTGGCGAGCCGCACGGTGCCGAGCGACCGGGGGCGCTCGAGGTTGATGTCGATCTGGACTCCGGGCCGGGCCACCTTGCGGCCCCGGACCAGCAGCCTGCGCCCCAGGCGCAGCATCAGCGGGGTCCGTTCCCGCTCGCCGCCGCCGAGATTCTCCTCGACGATCATCGGCGTCATGAAGACCTCGAGCTCCGGCAGGGCCGGGTCGTCGAAGGCGTGGAACAGGACCGCCGAGAAGAATGCCCCGCCCCCCGGACCCGAGCCGTTCAAGAGCCAGCGGGCCATCAGCAGCGCCGCCCTGTCCAGCCGCTGGTGGCGGGCGTGGCTCAGCTCCATCCGGTCGGAACCGTACTGGATCGACACGTCCAGGTGGTCGGCGAGATTCCCGCCGACCCCGGGCAGGTCGACCAGCGGAGCGATCCCGTGCGCCGCCAGGTGGTCCGCGGGGCCGATCCCGGAAAGCATCAGGAGTTGCGGGGTGCCGAAGGCGCCCTGGCAGACGATCACCTCGCGTCCGGCCCGGACGGTCTCGCCGTCCGCGGTCGCGACTCCGACCGCCCGCCTGCCCTCGAACAGGATGCGGGCGACATGCCTGCCGGTCAGGATCGTGAGGTTGCGCGGCGGGGACTTCAGATAAGCGATCGCCGCGGACTGCCGGACGCCGCGGTGGACGGTGCTGTCGGTGCGCGAGACACCGGTGCGCCGCGCGCCGTTGAAGTCGTCGATCTCGTCATGCCCGGCCGCCACCGCCGCATCGATGAAGGCGCGGTCCAGCCGCCCGAAATTGAGCGATGGCTCGGTCTTCAGCGGGCCGCTCCGGCCATGATACGGATCCCGACGGTCGCGCGAGCCCTCGGCCCGCCGGAAATAGGGCAGCAGGTCGGCATAGCCCCACCCCGCCAGACCCATCTGACGCCAGCCGTCATAGTCGGCCGGCACCCCGCGCATGTAGATCATGCCGTTGACGATCGAGGTGCCGCCGAGCGCCTTGCCGCGGGCGAAGTAGATCCGGCGCCCGTTCAGCGACGGCTGCGGGGCCGACTGATACCCCCAGTCGAGCCGCGGGTTGCCGAAGACGAACCCGTTCCCCGCCGGCATCCGGATGAAGAGTTCCCGGCCCCTGCCGCCCGCCTCGACCAGGCAGACGCTGAGCGCCGGGTTCTCGGCGAGCCTTGCCGCGAGGGCGCAGCCCGCCGACCCGCCCCCGGCGATCACGTAGTCGAAGATGCGCGTCATGCGGCCAGCTCCGCGAGGATGGCCCGCGTTACCCCGGCGGTCGTCTCCCGGCCGCCGATGTCGGGGGTGCGCGCGCCGCCCGCCACGGCGCGTTCGGTCGCGGCCTCGATCCGGCGGGCGAGGTCGGGCCGGCCGGCGCCGTGCTCGAACATCATGGCGACGCTCAGGATCATGCCGACCGGGTTGGCGCGGCCGGTCCCGGCGATGTCCGGCGCCGAGCCGTGGACCGGCTCGAATATCCCCCTCACCCGGCCGCCCGGCGGCCCGCAGAGGCAGGCCGAGGGCAGCATCCCGAGCCCGCCCGACAGGATCGCCGCAAGGTCCGACAGGAAATCGCCGATCAGGTTGCAGCCGACCACCACGTCGAAGCGTCCCGGGTCCATCGCCAGCTGGTAGGCGCAGTTGTCGGCGAACATGTGGGTGAGCGTGACGTCGGGATAGTCCGCCGCGACCTCGGTGACCACGGCGCGCCACAGCTTGTAGCTCTCCATCACATTGGCCTTGTCGGCCGAGACCAGCGCACCGCGGCGCCGGCGGGCGAGCTCGAACCCGGCGGCGGCGATGCGGCGGACCTCGGCCTCGCCGTATCCGGCGGTGTCGAAGGCGTAGCGCTGCCCGTCGCGGGTCTCGTGGCCGCGCGGCTCCGCGAACATCACCCCGCCGCACATCTCGCGCAGGACCATCACGTCGGCGCCCTCGGCCCGGCCCGGAGCGAAGGGCGTGCGGTCGGCGAGGCTCGGCCAGTGCCGGGCCGGGCGCAGGCCGGCGTAGGCGTCGAGCGCCTTGCGCAGACGCATCAGCCCGTCCTGCATCTCCGGCCCGCCCGGCACCCGGATGCCATCCCAGCGCGGCCCGCCGACGGCGCCGACCAGCACCGCGTCCGCGGCGCACGCCGCGGCCACCGTCTCGTCGCGGCAGAATGTGCCATGCGCCTCCCAGCAGGCGCCGTGCAGCAGGTCGTGGCGCACGCCGAGGCGGATGCCGCCGAGAGCTGCCGCCGCTTCCGCCACCGCCAGCCCGGCCGCCATCACCTCCGGGCCGATCCCGTCCCCGCCAAGCGCCAGAACCTCGAACCGCATAGTCCAGACCATTCCTCGGACGAACCGACGCGCATAATAAGCTTTTGCGAAAGCGCAGAAAGCTTGAAAAGATGGATGCCTATCATTCAGTCGGAGAATGATCATGCGGGGCGAGGTGATCCCCTTCCACCAGATCGCGGCCTTCGAGGCTGCCGCCCCGCATCTCGGATTCTCGCGCGCCGCCATGGAGTTGAACGTCCAGCAGCCGCGGGTGAGCCGGCAGGTCGCAGCGCTGGAGGCGGAACTGGGCGTGGCCCTGTTCCTGCAGCCCCACCTCGCGGGCGCTGATCGAGGCCGAGGCGGACGGTGCGAAGTACGTCCTCGTGGTCGAGCCCGCCCGCGACGGCGGCAGATTCGTCACCGCCCGCAAGGGCTCGGGCCGGATGATCCTGACCGCCCACGGAAAGCCGGCCCATTCCGGCCTGCGCCACCAGGACGGCGAGAGCGCGATACTGGAGATCGCCCGGCAGATCGTCGCGGTCGAGGCGATGACCGACTATGACAGCGGCCTGACCGTCAATGTCGGCCTCATCCAGGGCGGCAGCGGCGTCAACGTGATCCCCGAGCATTGCCGGGCCGAAATCGACCTGCGCATGGTCACGCCCGAGCAGGGCGAGGCGGCGATCGCCCGCATCCGGGGCCTGAAGCCGCACAACCCCGCCATCCGACTTGAGGTGAGCGGCGGCCTCAACCGGCCGCCCTTCACCAAGTCGAATGCCATCGCGGCGCTCTACGAGCGCGCGCGCGGGCTGGCGTCCGAGATCGGCATCGACCTCGGTGACACCTTCACCGGCGGCGGCAGCGACGGCAACTTCACCGCCTCGCGGGCGCCGACGCTGGACGGCCTCGGCGTCGACGGCGCCGGGGCGCATACGCTGGACGAACACCTGCTGATATCGTCGCTGGTACCGCGCATGACGCTGCTGCGGCGCCTGTACGAGACGCTCGAGTAACGGGAGGAACCGATGTCCGACAGCGCCGCCGGCTCCGATGCCTGGGTGACCGACCCGCATCGCTATCTGGAGAGCCGCAAGCCGACCCATTCGGTGCCGGCGCGCCCGCGCTCCTTCTACCTGACCATGCGCGACGGGGTGCGCCTCGCGGTCGACCTCCATCTGCCCGAGGGCGAGCGCCCGGCGGAGGGTTTCCCGGCGGTGCTGATCTTCACCCCCTACTACCGCCGGTTCCGCATCGGCCCGGATGCGCGGGCCGGCATCGAGCCGAGCCCCAACTCCGCCGCCTACCGGCAGATGTTCGTGCCTCGCGGCTATGCCATGCTGGTGGTGGACGTGCGCGGCAGCGGCGCCTCGTTCGGCTGCCGCGACTCGTTCCGTTCGCCGGCCGAGCGCGAGGACTATGCCGAGATCGTCGCATGGGCGGCGCAACAGGGCTGGTGCGACGGGCGGCTGGCGGCGACCGGAATCTCCTATCTGGGCGCCGCCTGCGACTTCGCCGCCGCCTCGGGCCATCCGGCGCTGAAGGCGATCGCGCCGATCAGCGCGGTCTGGGACACCTACTCGGACCATTTCTATCCGGGCGGGGTGCTGCTGAGCGACCTGGTCAGCGGCTACGGCCGGGTGCTGGATGCCCTCGATCATGACGACCGGGAGCAGCTCCGGAAGTATTACTATTTCGCCGAGCCAGGGCTCGAGGGGCCGGCGCCGGTGGACGACGACCCCGACGGCGCCTTGCTGGCCGAGGCGATCGCCGGGCACTCGGCCAACGCCCACATGCCGGACTTCCTGCGCGAGTTCCAGTTCCGCGACGCAGGCCTGGCCTACGACCCCGGCTTCACCTCGGACAGCTTCAGCCCGCACGCGGTCTCGCCCGGCTTCCGAGACGACCTCGCGGTGATGGCGATCTCCGGGTGGCGCGACGGCGCCTACATGAATGGCGCGATCAGCCGGTTCCTGACCGTGAAATCGCCGCACAAGGCGCTGCTGCTCGGCCCCTGGGACCACGGGGCGCGGGTCAACGGCAGCCCGTTCCGGCGCGAGGTGCTGCCGGAGTTCCCGGTTCTTGGCGCGATCCTGCGCTTCTTCGACGAGCATGTGCTGGGCCGCGACACCGGGCTCGGCGCCGAGGCGCCGGTGCATTACCACACCATGCGCGGTGAGAGGTGGAAGTCCACGGCGGAGTGGCCGCCGACGGAGCGCGGCAAGACCCTCCATCTTGGCGAGGCCGGAAGCCTGACGGAGGCGCCGCCGCCTGCGGGCGAGGTCCGCTACCGCGCCGACTACCGCTGCGGAACCGGGCAGAACACGCGCTACGGGCGGCTGCAGATCCGGAACGTGCAGGACTACTACGCCGACTGGAACGAACGGCCGGGCGATTACCTGCGCTTCGTCTCCCGGCCCCTTCCGAGCGCGCTCACGGTCTCCGGCCACCCGATCCTGCATCTCGGTTTCGCCAGCGATCAGCCGGACGCGGTGATCATCGCCTATCTCGAGGACATCGCGCCGGACGGCAGCGCGAATTATGTGACCGAGGGGCCGCTCCGCGCGCTCCACCGAGCTCTGTCGCCCGCCCCGCCCACCTACCGCACCACATGGCCCTACCGGAGCTTCACCCGCGCCGCCGCCGAACCCCTGACGCCCGGCGAGCCGGTCGCGATCGACCTGCCGCTGTTGCCGGTGTCGTGGCAGTTCCCCGCCGGTCACCGGATCAGGCTCTCGCTCGCCGCGGCCGACCGGGACAACTTCGCCCTCTGGCCCTATGGCCGGCCGGGGAACTGGACGATCCGGGTGGGAGGCAGGGGCGGCTCGGCCCTGACCCTGCCGGTGGAGTGACCGCGCCGCGCGCCGGATTCGGGAGCACACGAAGGCGGGCAGGCATCGGTCTTCGCGATCTCCCGGCAAGCCCGGAGAACGGGGTTATGGCAAATCGGCGCCGGTGCCGCGGATTGCCCCGAACAAGATGCGTACCGCGTGATAGGATGGACCGACATCAGGATGTCCGGATTGGGGAGCTTCGTGGGAAGTGTCGGCGAATGAACTCGGCAGATCCAGGATGGTGCCCGCAGCGATGTGCGTAGCGTCATGAGAACAGGGCGCGTCGCCGACGACAGTCTCGCCTTCGATCGGGCCGAGACCGAGCAGTCGATCCCGGATCGCTTCGCAAGGATCGTATCGCGCTACCCGGACCGGCTGGCCGTACGGGCGGGCGGGGCCTCGCTCGACTACCGCGCTCTCGATCTGGCGAGCAATGCCGTCGCGCGGCGCATCCTGGAACTCGCGGGAGAGGAGCCGGAGGCCGTGTGCCTGCTGGCCGGGCAGGGCGTCGACCTGGTCACCGCCATCCTCGGCACGCTGAAGGCGGGAAAGATCTACCTCGCGCTCGATCCCACTCATCCTCGGGCCGAGCTTGAGCATCTTGCCGAGCACAGCGGTGCCCGGCTCTTTCTCTGCGATGCCGCCAACGCGGCGACCGCTTCCCGGCTCGCGGCGGGCGGCCGGAGCATCCTGAGCCTTGCCTCGATCGGCGCCGACGGGCGCGGTGCCGCTCGCCTTCCCGAACTCGCGCCGGACCGGCCCGCGTACCTATTCTACACTTCCGGTTCGACCGGCACGCCAAAGGGCGTGGTCGACTGCCACCGGAACGTGCTGCACAACGTCATGCGCTACACCAACAACCTGGAGATCGGGCCGGAAGACCGGCTGTCGATGATCCAGTCCTGCAGCTTCAGCGGCACGGTCTCGAGCCTCTTCGGCGCGCTGCTGAACGGCGCAGCGATCTTTCCCTTCGACCTGCAGGCCCTGGGTATCGAGGCGATGGCAACCTGGCTGGCGCGGGAGGAGATCACGATCTTCCACTCCGTCCCGACGATCTTCGAACAG
The DNA here is from genome assembly GCA_963700775.1 of uncultured Pseudomonadota bacterium. Classification (GTDB taxonomy): domain Bacteria; phylum Pseudomonadota; class Alphaproteobacteria; order Rhodobacterales; family Rhodobacteraceae; genus Thermohalobaculum. The sequence goes on along the minus strand of CAVOYU010000011.1, from coordinate 207,610 downwards.
CTCTCGGCGGTTGTTCCGGCCCTGCCGCATTTGCGCCTGATCCGGCTCGAGGGCGACCGCAGCGAGCCGCGTCATCTGGCGCGCTTCACCGAGCGGTTCTCGCCCGACACGGTGCTCGTCAACGGTCTTGGCGCGACCGAGACGGGGATCGTCCGGCAGTTCTTCTTCCGGTACGGCGACGAGATGCCGGAGGCGGTGGTGCCGATAGGCTATCCCGTCGCCGACATGGAGCTCCGGCTCCTCGACGAGGAGGGGCGGAACGTCGTCGAGGGCGAGATCGGTGAAATCGCGGTGGCGAGCCGCTATCTCGCGACGGGTTACTGGCGCCGCCCGGACCTGACCGCGGAGGCGTTCCGGCCCGATCCGGCCGACCCGCAGCGGCGGATCTATCGCACCCGGGACCTCGGGCGGATGCGGCCCGGCGGCTGCCTGGAGTATCTCGGCCGCAAGGACTTCCAGGCCAAGCTGCGCGGCATCCGGATCGATCTGCCCGCGATCGAGGCCGCCCTTAATGGCCAGCCCGGAGTTGACCGGGCACTGGTCGCGGTGCGGGAGGACCGGCCGGGCGTGCAGAGGCTCGTCGCCTACCTCACGACCGTCGGCGGCGCGGAGGTCAGCGCCCCGGCGCTCCGGAGCGCACTGGCCCGATCGCTCCCGGCGATCATGGTGCCGGCGCGCTATGTGTTCCTCGACCGGCTTCCGCTCGACAGGAACCGGAAGCTGGACCGCCGCGCCCTGCCGCCGCCGGGACGTGAGCGCCCGGAGCTCGAAACGCCCTTCGTCCCGCCGGTGACGCACCGGCAGCGCGTGATCGCCGAGTGTTTCGGCGAGGTGCTGGGGCTGGACGGCGTGGGGTTGAACGACGACTTTTTCGAACTCGGCGGCGACTCTCTCCTGGCGACCGAGCTCCTGCTTCTCCTCGACGACCGGCTGCGGATTCTCTGCCCGTCAGGGTTCCTCTACACCGCACCGACCGTGGCGGGAATGGACCGGAGCTTCGACGACGAGGCCCGCGCGGGCGATCTTGTGCCGTTGCAGCCGGACGGGAGCGGGCCCGCCCTCTTCTGTGTCCATGGCACATCGGGATACGTACTGGAATATCGCGACCTGGCGCGCCACATGGGCCCGGACCGGCGGGTTTACGGGGTCCAGAACCGGGAGGTCATGGCCCCGAGCCGCGGGCACCATCCGCCGGGCGTCGAGGCGATGGCGGCCGCGGCGGCGGCCGAGATTCGGCGAGCGCAGCCCGAGGGACCCTATCATCTCTGCGGCAACTGCTTCGCCGGTGTGATCGCCCTGGAGACGGCCCGGAGACTTCGGCTTGCGGGGCACGAGGTCGGCCTTGTCGGCCTGATCGACACGGCCTTTCCCGTGGGGACCATCCGTGCGTACGGACCGTTGAAGCCGATGCGCGAGTACTGGGAACAGCTCGCTCGAGTCCCCGCTCGGGAGAGGGTCGGGTTCGTCTTCAACCGAATCCGAAGATATCTCGCACGGGTCGGGCCGCGCGGATGGCAGCACCTGCGCTTCATGGCAAGCCGGCCGGGCCGGGGTCTGGGGCTCGACCGGATCTCGCTGCCGGATCGGGAGGCGCGGTACTTTGCCCGAGCGAATTTCCGGCTGGGCCCGTATGACGGCCCGGCGGTTCTCTTCTCTCCCGGCCAGCCCGATGACCGTACCAGGTGGCAGGGCGTCGTGAGCCAATTGCGCGTCGTCGAACCAAGCGGCGACTTGCAGGGAGCGCGGCGGCCTCATCTCGTCGGCGAACCCCATGCCGGCGAACTTGCGGGCAGCTTGCGCGTGTTCCTGGCCGGCTGGGATCACGGTGATCGCGCGTAGACTGGCCCTCGTTCCGGCAGTCTGCCGGCACCGGGGTCAATTGATGCGGGTCGCCGCCGGGCACCGAGACCGCGGGCGCGCGCGGGCGCGTGCGGGCGCCGCGACTGGCGGGCAGGCGACCATGCGCCCCCATCCGTTCCCCGGCGGATTCGCGTCATTCGCGTGGACGCTGCCGCAATCCGCGGATGCTTTCGCCTTGGCGCCCGACTATCTCGGCGTTCCGGCCGACAACCGCTCGTCAGCAGCAATGACGGGCCGGGACTGTCGCGCGCGCCGGGCGTTGTAGAGCGAGGCGCCGAAGATCACCGCGGCGCCGACCCAGGTCCACAGGTCGATCAGCTCGCCGAACATGAAGAAGCCCAGAGCCACCGCGAAGGGCAGGCGGGCGAAGTCGACGCTCATCACCAGCGAGGCGTCCGCCGCGGCGAAGGCGCGGGCCAGCGTCACATGGCCAAGCATCGCGAGCAGCCCCATGCCGGCGAAGAGCGCCCAGAGCCAGGGCGCGGGCCAGGTCCAGACGAACAGTGCCGGGACCAGCGCCACCGGCGTCTGCAGCAGGACCGAGATCAGCACCACCTTGTCCGGGTCGTCCCTGTCCGAGAGACGCTTGATCATCAGGCTCGCCGCCGCCATCGCCAGCGCCGCGGTCACCGCCAGCCAGGCGCCGGGGCCCAGATCGGCGAGGCCGGGCCTGAGGATGATCAGCGCCCCGCAGAAGCCGATCAGCGTCGCGGTCCAGCGCCGCCAGCGCACCACCTCTCCGAGCAGCAGCGCCGCCCCGACGGTCGAGAAGAGCGGCGTCAGGAAGCTGATCGCGGTCACCTCGCCGACCGGCATCACGGCCAGCGCCAGGAACCAGGCCGTCATGCCGATCAGGCCGAGGACGACGCGGACCAGATAGGTCTTCAGGTGATCGGTCCGCAGCATCTCGGCGCCGCGCCAGGCCAGCACCGGCGACAGGGCGACGACGGCGAAGACCAGGCGCAGAAACACGATCTGGAGCGGCGGCACACCCGCCAGCGCCGCCTGCCGGCCGAGCGCCGCCACCCCGGCCAGCAGGGCGCAGGAGAGCAGCATCCACAGGACACCCGCCACGGGGCTGCGGCGGCGCGCAATTCGTTCCGGCGCGAGGCTCCTGACGCTCATATGTGCCAGCATAGACCGGAAGCTCCCGGCGGCGCTCGCGCATGCCTTCCCGTGCGGAAAAGATCATATGGTTGATCAGATTGCCCGATCGCTTGCATCACCCGGATTGTGATGCCACGCTCTTGGCAGCAGCGGCCCGGCGTGCGTTCGGGCCGTGATAACCATCCTTCAGGGAGGAAACGCACGATGAAGAACCTTGCCCTCATGGGCGCCGCTTTCGCCATGGCCATGTGGTCCGCCCCGGCACTGGCCGGCAAGGCCGACGATACGCTCAACTGGGCGACCGATCGCGAGGTGGCGGTGGTCGACCCCTACTACAACAACACCCGCGAACTGGTGGTCATGGGTCATCTGGGTTGGGACGGGCTGTTGTTCCGCAACCTCGACACCGGCGCGTTCGAGCCGCTGCTGGCCACGAGCTGGGAGTGGATCGACAACGTGACCCTCGAGCTCGAGCTCCGCGAGGGCGTGACCTTCCACGACGGATCGAGCTTCGGCTCCGAGGACGTGGTCTACACGGTCAACCATGTCGCGGCCGAGGACAGCGGCGTGCTGACGGCGGCCAACGTGAACTGGATGAAGAGCGCCGAGGCGCTGGGACCTAGCAAGGTCCGCATCCATCTGGCGAAGCCGTTCCCGGCGGCGCTCGCCTATCTGGCCGGGGCGGTCTTCATGATGCCCGAGGGGCATTACGACAGCGCGCCGGCTGGCGCTGACGGCAAGAAGGACTACGGCGCCGTCGCGCCGAACGGCACCGGCCCCTACAAGTTCGTCGAGGTCAAGGCCGGCGAGTACGTGCTCTGGGCCAAGAACGAGAACTACATGCAGGGCACGCCGAAGGGCTCGCCCTCGATCGGCAACGTGCGGTTCCGCACCATCAAGGAGATGAACACCCAGATCGCCGAGCTGCTGACCGGCGGGCTCGACTGGATCTGGGACGTGCCGAAGGACCAGGCCGAGCAGCTCGAGGGCATGGGCGACGTCACGGTCGAGAACGCCAAGACCATGCGCATCAGCTACATGGCCTTCGACGTGCTCGGCACCTCGGGCCAGGAGTTCTTCAAGGACAAGCGGGTGCGCGCCGCCGTGGCCCATGCCGTGGACCGCGAGGCGATCGTGCGCAATCTGGTCGGCCCGGCCTCGGTGGTGATCCCCTCGGCCTGCCATCCGGACCAGTTCGGCTGCGCCCAGGACGTGCCGCTATGGGACTATGATCCGGAGAAGTCGAAGGCGCTGTTGGCGGAGGCCGGCTATCCGGACGGTTTCGACCTTCGACATCTACGCCTACCGCCAGCGGGAATACACCGAGGCCGTGATCGGCGACCTGAGCGAAGGTGGGCATCACGGCGAACCTGACCTTCCTGCAGTACCGGGCGCTGCGCGATCTGGTCTGGGAGGGCAAGACCCCGATCAACCACATGACCTGGGGCTCGAACTCGATCCCGGACGTCTCGGCCAGCACCAGCCACTTCTTCTCAGGCGGGCGCGACGATCCGGCCAAGGATCCCGAGGTGATCGCCTGGCTCGCCGAGGGCGATTCGGTCACCGATCCGGCGCAGCGCGAGGCGGCTTACAAGAAGGCCTTGGACAGGATCTCGGGCGAGCTCTACTGGCTGCCGATGTTCTCCTACGCCAAGTACTACGCGTTCTCGAAGGATCTCGACTTCAAGACCACCTCCGACGAGATCCCGCCCTTCTACGCGTCGAAGTGGAAGTGAGCGCGCGCGCACCCTAGCGGACGACCTCTGCCCCGCCGGCGTGTCCGGCGGGGAAACCTCCGGACCGGGACGCCCGGACGGGGGAGTGCTGGAGCCTGATGCCATGCTGCCCTATGTGCTGAAGCGGATGGCGGTCGCGGCGCTGGTGGCGCTGACCGTCTCGCTGATCACCTTCTCGATGATCTATCTCTCCGGCGACCCGGCGATGGCGCTGGCCGGCGAGACCGCGACCGAGGCGGACATCGAGAACATCGCGCAAGTACTACGGCTACGACCGGCCGATCATCGTCCAGTACGCCGACTGGCTGGTCCGCGCGCTGCAGGGCGACTTCGGGCAGTCGCATTACCTGAAGAAGCCGGTAGCCGAGGTGATCTTCGAGCGGCTGCCGACGACCATGCTGCTCGGGCTCTGCGCGCTGACCTTCGCGCTCGTGCTCGTCGATCCCGCTCGGGCGTGCTGGCGGCGATCCGGCCGAACAGCCTGATCGATCGGTTGGCGCTGACCATCGCGGTGATCGGACAGGCGATGCCGAGCTTCTGGTTCGCGCTGACGCTGATGCTGTGGTTCGGCGTCTACTGGCGGCTGCTGCCGATCACCGGCTCGGCCTCGCTGGGTCAACTTCGTCATGCCGTCGGTGGCGCTCGGCTACTACGTCACGCCGGCCGTCATGCGGCTGACGCGGGCGGGCATGCTGGACGTGCTGTCGTCGGACTACATCCGCACCGCGCGGGCGAAGGGGCTGCGGCCGATGACGGTGCTGTTCAAGCACGCGCTGCGCAACGCGATCATTCCGGTGGTGTCGCTGGCGGCGGTGCAGTTCGGCTTCATGCTCGGCGGCTCGATCGTCATCGAGACGATCTTCGCCGATCAACGGGCTCGGCTTCCTCGCCTGGGAGTCGATCCAGCGCGCCGACCTGCCGATGATGCAGGCGATCGTGCTGGTGCTGAGCGTCTTCTACATCGTCCTGACGTTCCTGGCCGACCTGCTGAACGCCTGGCTCGATCCGCGGATCCGGGTGGCGTGACATGGCAGGTCGACATGGCAATGGCTGTGACCGACGATTGCCCGGCGATCGCCCGAGATCATCGAGCCGACGCCCGGCGCGATGCTGCGCCGCCGCATCTTCGGCCATGCGGGGCTGATGATCGGCGCCGTCGTCCTGCGGGTCATCGTGCTGATGGCGCTGCTGGCGCCCTGGGTCTCGCCGCACGATCCCTACGACCAGGAGCTGGTCGCGGAAGCTGATCCCGCCGGTCTGGTTCGACAGCCCGAAGGCGACCTGGGACCATCCGCTCGGCACCGACCAGCTCGGCCGCGACTACCTCTCGCGGCTGCTCTACGGCGCGCGCATCTCGCTGATGATCGGCTTCTCGGCGATGCTGATCTCCGGCGTCATCGGCACCACGCTCGGCGTGCTCGCGGGCTACTTCGGCGGCCGGGTCGACATGGTGATCAACTTCATCATCACCACGCGCCTGTCGATGCCGGTGGTGCTGGTGGCGCTTGCCGTCGTCAGCCTCGTCGGCTCGTCGCTGACCGTCGTGATCTGGGTGCTCGGGCTGCTGATCTGGGACCGCTTCGCCGTGGTCATGCGCAGCGCCACGCATGCAGGTGCGCAGCCGCGACTTCGTCGCCGCCGCCCAGGCGCTCGGCTGCTCGACGGCGCGGATCGTGCTGACCGAGATCATGCCCAACGTCGCCAACCACCTGATCGTGGTCGCGACGCTCGAGATGGCGCACGCGATCCTGCTCGAGGCGGCGCTCTCGTTCCTCGGCCTCGGCGTGCAGCCGCCGGAGCCGTCCTGGGGGCTGATGATCTCGGAGGCGCAAGGGGCTGATGTTCTTCGATCGGCCTGGCTGATCGCCATCCCCGGGACCGCGCTGTTCCTGCTGGTGCTATCGATCAACCTGCTCGGTGACGGGATGCGCGATGTGACCGCGCCCGACGGCCGGAACTGACGGGCGCGATGACCGAGCGCATCCTCGAAGTCGAGGATCTCAGCGTCGACATCCCGGTGCCCGCCGGCATGCTGCATCCGGTGCAGGATCTGACATTCCATGTCGATCGCGGCGAGACGCTGGCGATCGTCGGCGAATCCGGCTGCGGCAAGTCGCTGACGTCGCTGGCGCTGATGGGGCTGCTGCCCGGCCGCGCACATCCGGCGGGCGAAGACGCTGACGCTTGACGGCGAGCGACCTGACCGGCCTCGGTCGAACGCCAGATGTCGGACATCCGCGGCAACCGGATGGCATGATCTTCCAGGAGCCGATGACCTCGCTCAACCCGGCCTACACGATCGGCAACCAGCTCGACGAGGCGCTGCGGCGGCACCGCAGGCGTCAGCGTCGCCGAGGCGCGCGAGCGGGCCGTGTATCTGCTGGAGAAGGTCGGCATCACCGCGGCGCGCGAGCCGGCTCGGCCAGTATCCGCACCAGCTCTCGGGCGGGCTGCGCCAGCGCGTGATGATCGCCATGGCGCTGATGTGCGGGCCGGACCTGATCATCGCCGACGAGCCGACCACCGCGCTCGACGTCACCATCCAGGCGCAGATCCTGCACCTGCTCGCCGACCTGCAGCGTGAGTTCGACATGGGCTGATCCTGATCACCCACGACCTCGGCGTCGTCGCGCGGGTCGCCGACCGGGTCGCGGTGATGTATGCGGGCCAGATCGTCGAGGAGGGCAGCGCGCGGCAGATCTTCGACGGCCCGACGCATCCCTACACCCAGGGACTGCTGGCCTGCATCCCGATTCCCGGCAGGACCGAGCGCGGCGCCCGGCTCGGCTCGATTCCCGGCATCGTGCCCTCGCTGGTCGGCGATATGCGCGGCTGCCACTTCGCCTCGCCGCTGCCGCCACGCGGCCGGTGCCTGCCGCGCCGGCGCGATCGGGCTGCGCGACGGCCTCGGGCCGGGCCACCGCTACCGTTGCGTCCTCAGCCCGGCCGAGGCGGCCGCCGACATATCGCGGCGGAGGCGGCGTGACGTGAGCGAGCCGCTGCATCGAGGCGACGGACGTCACGCCGGACGTTCCATGATCTCGGGCGGCTTCATGAAGCCGAAGCGCCCGCTGCATGCGGTCAACGGCGTCAACCTGGCGATCGAGAAGGGCGAGGTCGTCGCGCTGGTGGGCGAATCCGGCTGCGGCAAGACCACGCTGGCCAAGATGCTGCTCGGGCTGCTGCCGCCGTCCGCCGGCGAGATCCGGCTCGACGGCCGGCCGATCTCGTCGCTCGAGCCGCATGGCGGTCGCCCGCATCGTGCAGCCGATCTTCCAGGACCCCTATTCCTCGCTCAATCCGCGCAAGACGCATCGGCAGCATCATCACCCTGCCGCTGAGGTCCAGGGACGACGCCGGACCCGGCGACGCTGGCGCCGGCGCGGCGAGGAGATGATGGAGACTCGTCGGCCTGCCGCGCGCCTCTACAACAACTACCCGAGCCAGCTCTCCGGCGGCCAGCGCCAGCGCGTCGCGATTGCGCGCGCCCTGATCAACCGGCCGAAGATGGTGATCTGCGACGAGCCGACCTCGGCGCTCGACGTCTCGGTGCAATCGCAGATCCTCAACCTGCTGCAGGATCTCCGCCGCGAGCTCGGGCTGACCTACCTGCTCATCAGCCACAACCTGGCCGTGGTCGAGCATATCGCGACCCGGGTGGCGGTGATGTATCTCGGCCGGATCGTCGAGCAGGCCGAGACCGGCAGCGCTGTTCGACACGCCCCGCCATCCCTACTCCGAGGCGCTGCTCGGCTCGGTGCTGACGCCGGATCCGACGCTCGGCGTGCCCGACACCCATCTGGGCGTCAGCCTATCCCAACCCGCTCGACATGCCCTCCGGCTGCAGCTTCCACCCGCGCTGCCCGAAGGTCATGGCCGCACTGCTCGCGCGAGGCGCCCCGCCTGTCGCCGGTGCGGGACGGCGAAGCTGACGGCATGGTCGAATGCCACCTCTATGCGAGGGAGTCGCCGACAGATGCCGAGCCGTGACGACGCCATCGCCCGCGCCACCGACTATCTCGACAGCGGCGCCTTCGAGGCCGATCTAGCACGCCGGGTGGCGATCCCTTCGGAGAGCCAGGAGCCGCGCGGACTGCCGCACTGCACGCGCTATCTGACCGAGGAGATGGCGCCCGCCTTCGAGGGCATGGGCTTCGAATGGCGGATCTTCGAGAACCCGGTGACGACCTGCGGGCCGATCCTGCTGGCCGAGCGCCACGAGGCTGACGGGTTGCCGACGGTGCTCGGCTACGGCCATGGCGACGTCGGTGCGCGGCCTCGAGGACCAGTGGACCAGGGGCGCCGGTCCATGGAAGACGGCGCGCGACGGCGACCGGCTCTACGGGCGCGGCACCGCCGACAACAAGGGCCAGCACACGATCAACATGGCGGCCATGCGGGCGGTGCTGGAGACCAGGGGCAAGCTCGGCTTCAACGCCAAGTTCATGGTCGAGACCGGCGAGGAGAACGGCTCGGCCGGGGTCTATCAGGTGGTCGCGGCCAACAAGGATGCGTTCTCGGCCGATGTGTTCATCGCCTCGGACGGGCCGCGGGTGAAACCCGACCGGCCCACGGTGTGCTTCGGCGCCCGTGGCGCTCTGAACTTCGACCTGGTCTGCAGGCTGCGCGAGGGCGGTCACCACTCGGGCAACTGGGGCGGGGCGCTGGCCGACCCGGCGGCGATCCTCTGCGCACGCGATCGCGTCGATCGTCGGCCCCACGGCCAGATCCTGATCAAGGAGTGGCTGCCGCCGCAGATCACCAACGCCACCCGCGAGGCGCTGAAGGGCGTCGAGCTCGACGGCGGACCGACCGGGCCGAAGGTCGACCGCGACTGGGGCGAGCCGGGGCTGACCCCGGCGGAAAAGGTCTATGCCTGGAACTCCTTCGCGGTGCTGGCGATGCTCAGCGGCAACCCGCCGGGACCGGTGAACGCGATCCAGCCGCTGGGCCAAGGCCCATGTCAGCTCCGCTACATCGCCGGCACGGATGTCGCCAATGTCTTCCCGGCGCTGCGCAGGCATCTCGACGCCCACGGATTCGGCCAGGTCGAGGTGCTGCCGCCGCCGCCCGGCAACGCGCGGTGGCTTTCCGGCCAGCCGCACCGAGCTCGATCACCCCTGGGCGGTCTGGGTACGCGCGGCGATCGAGCGGGCCACGGGCGAGAAGCCCGCGATCATCCCGCAGATGGGCGGCTCGATCTGCAACGACGTCTTCACCGACCTCCTCGGCCTGCCGGCGATCTGGATCCCGCATTCCTATGCCGCCTGCTCGCAGCACGCCCCCGACGAGCACATCCTGATGCCGCTCTGCCGCGAGGCGCTGGGGATGATGGCGTCGCTTTACTGGGATCTGGGCGAGGGCGGCACGCCGGCCGTCGCATGACCCGCGCGGCCGCCCTCGCACGCGCGCGGGCCTGGTACAACGATCCGGGCGGCTACTTCGCGGAGCTGGCCGTCCGGGTGGCGGTCCCGACCGAAAGCCAGCGGCCCGAGCGGCTGCCCGAACTCTACCGCTATCTCCGCAAGATCATGGCGCCTTCCTTCGAGGCCCAGGGCTATGCTGTCCGCATCTACGACAACCCGGTCGCGGGCTGCGGTCCGGTGCTGCTCGCCCACCGCGACGAGGGCGCGGCCCTGACGGTGCTGGGCTACGGCCATGGTGACGTGATCCGGGGCATGGAGGGAGAATGGGCCAATGGCCGCGACCCCTGGGCGCTGGCCTTCGAGGGCGACCGGGTCTATGGCCGCGGGGTCGCCGACAACAAGGGCCAGACCCTCGCCCATCAGGGCGCCGCCGCCGCGGTGATGGCCGAGCGGGGAAAGCTCGGCTTCAACCACAAGTTCATCGTCGAGATGGGCGAGGAGAACGGCTCGCGCGGGTTCCGCGAGCTGGTGCAGGCGCACGGGGCGGATTTCGCGGCCGATGTCTATTTCGCCTCCGACGGGCCGCGCACCGAGATCGGGCGGCCGAACATCACGCTTGGCAACCGCGGGGTGGTGAACTTCGACCTGGTCTGCGACCTGCGCCCGGGCGGGCATCATTCCGGCAACTGGGGCGGGCTCCTGGCCAATCCCGGCGTCCTGGTCGCCCAGGCCATCGCCGCGATCGGAACTCTCGCCGTGCCGGTGATCGGAACATTCTCCAGCGCCCTGATCCTCGGCGAGCGGGTCGGATGGCGGGAGTTCGCCGCCATGGCGCTGGTCTGCGGCGCGCTGGCGACGGTGCTCGTGCTTCCGGCGCTGCGGCGCGGCGCGGCGCGGCGGTGACGTCCTTCCGGGCGGGCGAGCCCCGGCCGCGGCGTCACCCGCGCGGGCGCGTGTTTCCGGGATCGTAGGGGCCGGTCTCGCAGACGATGGCCGGGATGCGCTCGCCCAGGATCTCGACCTCGACCGCAGTCCCCTGGGCGGCGCGCGCGGGTTCGACGAAGGCCATTGCCAGGTTGCGCGCGATCCGGTGCCCCCAGGCGGCCGAAGTGACGGTGCCGATCACCTGGCCCTCGACCAGGACCGAGGCGCCGGGATGGGCCGGGGCATGGTCGCAGGCGATATCGAGGGTCACGAACAGCCGCCGCGGGCCGCTGGCGACCATCCCCTCGAGCGCGGGCTTGCCGATGAACGCCTTGTCCGGCCGGACGAACCGGGCAAGGTCCGATTCCATCGGGTTGTATTCGGTCAGCAGGTCCGCCTTCCAGTGCCGGTAGCCCTTCTCGATCCGCATCGATTCCGTGGCGTAGAGGCCGAAATGCCGCAGCCCGAGATCCGTCCCGGCCCCGGTCAGCAATCCGTGGCAGCCGAGCAGCGCCTCGTTCCGCACGTGGAGTTCCCAGGCCAGTTCGCCCGAGAAGCTGACCGACATAGCAACCGCCTCGTAGGGGCCGATGAAGACCCGGCGTACCGGACAGCCAGGGAAACGCCTCCCGCGACCAGTCGGTGCGGGGCGCGACCCGCGCCAGCAGGTCGCGCGAGCGGGGGCCGGCGACGACCAGGATGGTCCACCGGTCGGTCAGGCTCTCGAGCCGGATCGATCCGTCCTCCGGCAGATGCGCGCCGAGCCAGTCCATGTCGTGATACTCGGCCGCCGCGGCCGAGCCGTACCAGACGCGCTCCTCCGACAGATTGGCGAGCGTCGCCTCCGCCAGCACGTTGCCGCTCTCGGAGAGCATGTAGCCGAGCCCGACCTTGCCTTGCCGGCGCGGCACCCGGGAGCAGAACAGCCGGTCGAGCCAGTCATGCGCGCCCGCGCCGGTGATCTCGATCCGGTTGAAGCCGTTCACCTCCATCAGACCGACCCGCTCCCGCACCGCCTTCACCTCTTCGGCGACGACCGCGAAGGTGTTGGCGAAGCGAAAGCTGTGTTCCTCGCGGAAACCGGGCGCGGGCTTGAAAAAACTGGCGCGCTCCCAGCCGTTGACCGGGGCGAACGCGGCGCCGGCGGCCTCGAGCACCGGGTAGAGCGGGGTGGTCTTGGCCGGGCGCCCCGCCGGGCGGTGCTCGTGCGGGCGGTGGAAGCGGAACTCGTTCTGGTAGTCCTCGATCGCCTTCAGCGCCGTGTATTCGACCGTGGCGTGGCGGGTGAAGCGGCGCGGGTCGAGGCACCAGGTGTCGTAGCCCGCCTCGCCATGGACGATCTGCTGCGCCAGCAGCCAGCCATGCCCGCCGCCCTCGCCGAGCCCGGCCCTGAGCCCGGTGATGCACCAGGCGTTGCGCTTGCCGGGAATCCGCCCGACCAGCGGCAGGCCGTCCGGGGTATAGGTGATCGGCCCGTTGACGATGGTGTGGATGCCGGTCTCGGTCAGGCAGGGCAGGCGGCGGAACACGTTCTCCAGCACCGGCAGCACCCGGTCCGGATCGTTCGGGCAGAGCGCATTGGTGAAATTCGGATCGATCCCGTCCAGGCCCCAGGTCCGGCAGTCCTGCTCGTAGAACCCGACCAGCAGCCCCTGCTTTTCCTGCCGCGAGTAGAAGTCGTCGGTCGGGCAGCGCAGCAGCGGCACGCGGCGGTCCAGCGCCACGATCTCCGGGATCGGCTCGGTCAGGAAATACTGGTGCTCCATCGACGCGACCGGGTGGCTTACCCCCATCATCGCGCCGACCTCGTTGCACCGGTATCCGCCCGCATTCACCACATGCTCGGCGACGATCTCGCCCTCCGGGGTGCGGACGATCCACTCGCCGCCCGGTTTCTGGGTGAGCCCGGTGACCGGCGTGTGGCGGTAGACCTCCGCTCCGGCCGTGCGCGCCCGCCGGGCCAGCGCCTGGCAGAGCTGCGCCGGGTCGATGTCGCCGTCGAGCGGGTCCCAGAGTGCGCCGGCCAGCCCCTCGGCGGTAATCAGCGGATGCCTGCGGAGGCATTCCGCCGGGTCGATGAGCTCGAACTCCACCCCCATGCCCTTCGCCATCGAGATGAAGTGCCGGTAGCCGTCGAGGTGCCACTCCTGCGAGGCCAGCCGCAGGCCGCCGTCGCCGTGATGGTAGTTGATCGGATAGTCGGGATCCCGCGCGAGCTCGCTGTAGAGCCGGATCGAATGGCTCTTCAGCCCTACCATGGTCTGCACCGCGCCGAAATTGGTCACCTGCGCGGCCGAGTGCCAGGTGGTGCCGGAGGTCAGCTCGTCTCGCTCCAGCAGGACGACATCGGTCCAGCCTTCCCGGACCAGGTGATAGAGCGTCGAGCAGCCGGCGATGCCGCCGCCGATGACCACGACCCGGGCGGTGGATTTCATCCGGCCCTCCAGTGTGAGACTGCGACCGGAACCGACGCTCGGCCGGACCGCTCGCAGGGTCAAGCGCGCTGCCTCCGGCACGGCAAACACGATCATCGCATTCGGAAAACCGGAAGCCGGGCGGACCCGCTTGCCGGCCGGGCACGCCCGATGAATGCTCGCGAAGGCAGCGGGCGGGAGAGGCGCGGAAACATGGAAGAGCCGAGGCGCCTGCGGCGCGGCATGGGCCGCTCGGCCCGCATCGCCGCGCGCACTGCGGCGATGCCGGAGGTGAACCCGGCGCCACCCGGCCAGCGCGGCGGCCAGTACGCGCCGCTCTCCGGGCCGGGCATCCGGGCTATCTACGACACCGCGCTCAGGCTTCTGGCAGAGCTCGGCATGGGTCAGGCGCCCGCAATTCTGGTCGACGCCGCGACCGCCCGCGGTGCCGAGGTCAACGCCCTGGGGCGCCTCGCCTTTCCCCGCACCATGGTCGAGGAGATCGTCGCCGGCGCCTGCAAGTCCTTCGTCTTCCACGGCCGCGACCCGAGGCACGATTTCGAGATCGGCGGCGAAAGGGTCTATTTCGGCACCGGCGGGGCCGCAGTGCAGACTCTCGACCTCGAGACCGGGCGCTACCGCCCGTCGACCCTCGCCGATCTGCACGACTTCGCCCGGCTCGCCGACCGGCTGCCGAATGTGAGCTGGTTCACCCGCTGCTGCGTGGCGACCGACGTGCCCGACCCCTTCGAGCTCGACATCAATACCGCCTATGCCCTGTTGCGGGGCACCACGAAGCCGGTCGGGACCTCGTTCTCCGCCGGCGCCAACGTGGCGCCGGTTGTCGACATGTTCGACCTGGCGCTGGGCGGCGCCGGGCGCTTTCGGCAGCGGCCCTGCCTGAAGGCGCATATCTCGCCTGTGGTCTCGCCGCTGCGCTACGGCGAGGACGCGGTCGATGTGACGGTCGCCTGCATCGCCCATGGAGTGCCGATCAACGCGATCATCGCGGCGCAGTCGGGCGCCACCGCCCCGGCGACCCTGGCCGGCTTCCTGGCCCAGTCCCTGGCCGAGACCCTGGCGGGACTGGTGCTGGTGAACGTGTTCGCGCCGGGCTATCCGATGATCTTCTCGAACTGGCCGCTGGTGGTCGACCTTCGGACCGGGGCCTTCTGTGGCGGCGGCGGCGAAAGCGCGGTGCTGAACGCCGCTGCGGCGCAGATCTCCAACTGGCTGGGCCTGCCCTCCGGGGTCGCCGCGTCGATGGCGGACGCCAAGGCGGTGGACGCGCAGATGGGGGCCGAGAAGGCGCTGGCCGCGGTCACCGCGGGCCTCGCGGGCGCCAACATGGTCTACGAGAGCGCCGGGATGACGGCGAGCCTGCTCGGCGCCAGCTTCGAGGCCTTCGTGCTCGACGACGAGATGCTGGGCCATGTGCACCGGATGGTGCGGGGCATCGAAGTGGACGAGGAGACGCTCGGCTTCGAGGCGATCCGCGAGGCGGTGCTCGGCGCGGGTCATTTCCTCGGCGCCGCCCATACCATCGCGGCGATGCAGCGGGATTACTTCTATCCGGATCTCGCCGACCGGGACGCGCCGGTGACCTGGGCCGAGAAAGGCGGGCGCGACATCTGGGCCAGGGCGCGGGAGAAGGCTCGGCAGATCCTCGCCCGGCACCGCCCGGACTATCTCGGGCAGGCGGCCGATGAGGCGATACGCAGCCGTTTCAGGATCCGACTGCCCTGAGCTTGCCCGGCGGCGGCCCGTCGACTCCCAGCACCCGGAGCTGGCCCGCGAGCCACGGCATCTCGCCGATCGCGGGATCGACGCAGTGCACCGTTATCAGCCGGCGCAGGATCGAGGCCGTCCGGCCCGGCAGGGCACCGAGCACGCCCCTGCGGCCATGCAGCGACAGCTTGCGCGCGAAGCTCTTGAACGGCAGCGGCCCGGCATCGAGCGTCTCGTGGAACCGCGGCGCCCGCAGGTAGCCGAGCGGCGTCGTGATCGCCCAGCCGTTCAGCCGCGCGACCGCCGCCATGACCGAGTGGTTGGATTCGAACTCGAACCGCTTCGGGGGCGCCAGGCGCAACCGGCGGAGATGGGTCTCGATCTGGCGGCCCATGAGCTGGGTCGCGGCGAAGCGCACCATCGGCGCGCCCATCAGGGCCGCCACCGGGTCGGCCGCCTCCGCGAGCAGCCCCCTCGCGGTGACCAGCATGTAGGGGTCGCGCAGCAGCGGGTGCTGCTCGATCCACTCGGCTGGGCTGTCGATGTCAGCGGCAACGACCATGTCGACGTCCCGCGCCTCCAGCGCCGCGAGGTTCTCGTGGCTCGGCCCCGCATGGGCGATGATGTTGCAGCCGGGCAGCGCGCGGGAGAGCTGCACCACAAGGTCGGGCGTTACCTCGGCGTCGAAATCCTCGATCATCGACAGGCGCAGCTGCGCCAGGGTCGTGAGCTCCAGCTCGGCGAGCTCCGACTTGGCCCGCGCCGTCTCGTCGAGGATGGCGAGCGCGCGCCGCTGGAACAGGAAGCCCGCCGGGGTCAGGGCCAGCGGCCGGGCGGAGCGGTCGATCAGCCGCGCCCCCAGCGCCGCCTCCAGGTTGGTCACCTGCTGCGAGACCGACGAGGTGCTGGCGCCGAGCCGCTGCGCCCCGGCGGCGAACGAACCCTCCTCGATCACCGCGACGAAGATCTCGATCGCCCGGAGGGTCAGTCGTGCAGGATCGTCGCGGGTCATCGCGTTTCGGCTCCTATTTCTGGTCGGCCCGCCGGAACGCGCCCTGAACGATCCGGTCCATCACCATGGCGACGAACAGGATGGCAAAACCGCCGAGCAGCCCCGGTCCCTTGGCGGCGTATTGCAGCGCCTCGAGGATCACCTTGCCAAGCCCGCCACCGCCAATCAACGAGATGATCACCACCATCGACAGGCACATCAGGATGGTCTGGTTCACGCCAGTCATGATCGAGGGCAGCGCGAGGGGCACCTCGACATCCTTCAGCAGCTGCCAGCGCGAGGCGCCGAAGGCGGTGGCCGCCTCCTTGATGCTCTCGGGCACGCCGCGCATGCCGAGCGCGGTCAGGCGGATCACCGGTGGCATGCCGAAGATGATGGTGGCCAGGATTCCGGGCGGATTGCCGGTGCCGAAGAAGGCGATGATCGGGATCAGGTAGACGAAAGCCGGTAGGGTCTGCATCAGGTCGAGCACCGGCTCG
This sequence comes from uncultured Pseudomonadota bacterium, assembly GCA_963700775.1. Taxonomy (GTDB): domain Bacteria; phylum Pseudomonadota; class Alphaproteobacteria; order Rhodobacterales; family Rhodobacteraceae; genus Thermohalobaculum. Next base: position 190,984 of record CAVOYU010000011.1, on the reverse strand, counting down.
GCGAAACGGTAGGCGCGCTCGGACTTGCCGAACCAGATGCCGAGCGGGATGCCGAACACCACGCAGATGATGACCGCGGCGCCGACCAGGGCGACCGTCTCCATCGCGATCTCCCAGTAGCCGAGGAAGGCGATGTAGCCGAGACAGGCGGCGGTGAAGGTCGCGACCCGCGGCCCGGCCGAGCGCCAGGCGACGACGCAGATCACCACCATGACCACCGGCCAGGGCGTGCCGATGAGTGCGATCGTCAGCGCGTCCAGCACCGAACGCACGCCGGCGACGATGGAGTCGAAGGCCCCGGCCCCGGCCACCGCGGCGGCATCGATCCGCGCCTCGAGCCAACTCGCGGCGACGTTGTAGTTGGCCTTGTCGGCGGGGAAGGCGTTAAGGACTTCCAGTGGGCTCTCGACCGTGAACTTGTAGATCGTCAGCGGTGCGATCGCCGCCACCAGCAGGATGCCAAGCATCAGATTGCGCGGCTTGACCCCGGACTCGACCCGCGCCGGATCGATCCGCCAGCGGGAATATTGCTTCTCGTAGACGATGTTGGCCCAGACCCCCTGGACCAGCTTGAAGCCGACCAGCAGCAACAGTCCGAAAACCAGGATCGAGGTCGCCTCTGCCGCCGCCGCCGCCGCCGCCTCCTGGCTCCGCTGGCCGGCGCGGGTCAGATTGGCGGCGAGGGTCTCGAAATTGCTTGCATCCTCGCCGGCTTTCTTCGCCGCCTCGGCCTTCTCCAGAAAGCCCTTCGCGCGCTCGAGCTGGGTCTCGGCCCGGGCAGCCATGTCGCCGCCCAGATTTCCCCAGGCGCCGCGGCCGATCTGCACCCAGGCGATCATCTCGAGCAGCAGGAACGCCCAGAAGAACCCCCAGACGCCGCGCATCGCGGCCCAGACTGGCCCCAGCAAGGCGGCCGCGGCGTTGAAGGTCAGCGGCACCAGTCCGGTGGATTCGTGGATGCGATGGAAGGCGGCCGCGTAGTAGCCGCCGTTCTTCGCGGCGAACTCGGAGATCGACGCGTCCAGCGCCTCGCGGTCGACCTCGATATCGGACGCCGCGGTGACACGGATTCCGGTGGCTTCGGTCATTCCTTACCTCCCTGGATGCCGCGCAGCAGCACCGGTTTGGTGACGACGCCGACCTCGGCGCCGTTGTCGGTGATGACCACCGGCAGCTCGGTCGTGACCGAGAGGTCGATCAACTGGTCGAGATCCGCGTTCTGGTCAGCCCGGGGCGCTCCGTCGAGCGAGCCGCCATAGGCCGCGACCGGCTCCATGATCGAGTGAGCCTTCACCAGTTTCAGCTTCGAGATCCCCTGCACGAACTCGCGCACGTACTCGTCGGCGGGGTTCATCACGATGTCCTCGGGCGTGCCGATCTGCACGATCACGCCGTCCTTCATGATTGCAATCCGATGCCCGATGCGGATCGCCTCGTCGAGGTCGTGGGTGATGAACAATGTGGTCTTCTTCAGCTGCGCCACCAGCGCCTTGAACTGGTCCTGGAGCTGCATCCGGATCAGCGGGTCGAGCGCCGAGAAGGGCTCGTCCATCAGCAGGATCTCCGGGTCGGACGCCAGCGCCCGGGCGATGCCGACGCGCTGCTGCATGCCGCCCGAGAGCTCCTTCGGCAGCCGGTCCTCGTAGCCGACGAGGTTCACCAGCCCCAGCGCATGGTCGGAGATCGCCCAGCGCTTCGATTTCGGGATGCCCCGGATCTCCAGCGGATAGGCGACGTTGTCGCGCACCGAGCGATGCGGCATCAGCGCCATGTGCTGGAACACCATGCCGATCTGCTGGGCCCGCACCTTGCGAAGCTCGCTCTGGGACATGGCGCTCACGTCGCGCCCCAGGATCTCGATCCTGCCCGAGGTCGGTTCGATCAGCCGGTTAACGTGCCGCACCAGGGTCGACTTGCCCGAGCCCGAAAGGCCCATGATGCAGAAGATCTCGCCCTGCGGCACATCGAAGGTCGCGCCCTGTACGCCGACCACGCAGCCGAAGCGCTCCAGAACCTGCTTCTTGGTCAGGCCCTCGGCCTTGACCGCGGCCATGGCCTCGCCCGCGCGCTCGCCGAAGATCTTCCAGACATCGGCAAGGCTGACGACAGATTCGGTCATGCTTTCCTCCCCCGGTCCGGAAATGGCGGCCGCCGGCGCATCCGGCGGCCGCGCCAGGGAGGACCCTACTGAGCCATCCAGCCGAGCACCTCGGCCTCATGCTCCTTGACCCACTCCTTCGCGTACTCGACCGGATCCTTCTTGTCGATCACGAGGGCATAGGTCATGGCACTGACCTCGTCTGTGGTCAGCTTCATGTTCTTGAACAGGTTGGCGACCTCGGGATGCTCGGTCTCCAGAGCCTTGCGGTAGTGCAGGTGCAGGTAGGCGGTGTCCCAGGCGACCGCGGCCGAGGACTTGTCGAGCCATGCCGGGTCGTCGGTCGGCTGGATCACCTGCCACTTCGAGGCGTCGTAGGGCGGCTCCTCGAGCACCTGGAGGTCATGCAGCACGAAGACGTAGTGCGGCGTGTAGCAGAACCCGACCCAGGGCTTGCCGGCCTTGATGGCGTTGTCGAGATTGGCATAGGCCAGCGTCTCGTCGAACTCGGTCAGGGTCAGCGTCTGGTCGTAGCCGTAGGACTTGGCGCGGATCTTCTCGACATTGGTCGAGGCCCAGCCGGGCGCGCCGATCCAGATCTCGCCCTTGCCGTCGCCGTCGGTGTCGAAGACGGCGGCCTTGTCCGGGTCGGTCAGATCGGTGATCGCGCGGATGTTGTTCGCATCCGCGGTCGCCTTGTCGACGCACATGCCCTGGAAGGCGGCGACGCCGTTCGGGTTCTCGGCGACCGTGCCCTTCTCGGTGACATAGGTGTCATGCAGGTTCTGCTGGTTCGGCATCCAGACCTCCGGATGCGCGTCCATCGAGCCCTTGTCCATCGCCTCGAAGACGATCGGGTTGGTGCCGTTCTGCAGCTCGACCGAAAGGCCCAGATTGTCCTCGATGGCGACCTTGAGGATGTTGGCGGTCGCAGCGACCGACGGCCAGTTCGGCACGCCGATCGTGATGTCGGCCGACAGCGCCGGCGTCGCGGCCAGGACAGCGGCCGATGCCAGGATGGATAGCTTCTTCATGTGATGTTTCTCCCTTGGTTTTCCCTATTCCGAGCTCCGTGGACTGCCAGTGTGCGGCACTCCCGTTGTTGCCTGACAGACTGCACGGTCGAGCGATCGTGAGTCACGCCAAACCGCCGGATTCGTGCGGTCCAGCCGCGGATCCCGGCATTTTCTACGTGAAACCTCTGATTTCCGGCACATTTCTCCCTATTCTTGACTTCGCGACTTACCCCGCCAACGTCACCGCGCCTCCTCGGCGATGATCTCGCCGATGGCGTCGGCTTCGTCGTCGGTCAGTTCCAGCGGCAGCCGCACATCGCAGAGCCGCTCCAGTATCCCGGCCGCCCGCGGCGGCGTCTCGGCTCCGGGAATATAGCGCCAGTGATCGGGCCGGCTGGTGAACCCGGCGGGAGCCTCGGCACCGAACCACTTTATCGGCACGCCGCGTGCGGCGGCGCGCTCGATCAGGCCGGCGATCCCGGCCGCGTCCATCCCCTGCAGCAGGAACTGGATCGAGGTCGGCGCCGGATTGGCCCCGTCCGCGACCTCCGGCAGTCGGATGCGCTGGGCGCGCGCCAGCCGCGCGGCGACCCGGGCATGGATCGCCCGCCACCGCGTCACGCGCGCGTCCAGATCGGCAAGCTGGGGACGCACCACCGCAGCGGTCAGCCCGTTCATCCGCATCGAGAAATTCGGCATGTCGAGCCGCCAGCGCTCGAATACTGGCAGCTCGGGGCGCGCGCGGTGCTGCGCATAGAGCATGTAGGACCCCGACATCAGCGTAACGCGCGCCGCCAGGTCCGGGTCGTCGGTGACGATGAGCCCGCCCTCGCCGCCGTTCAGGTGCTTGTAGCTCTGGGCGCTGAAGCAGCCTGCCAGCCCGAACCGCCCGGTCGGCCGGTCGTTCCACCGCGCGCCGGTCGTATGCGCGCAGTCCTCGATCAGCGTCAACTCGGCTTCGGCGCAGATCGCCGCCACGGCGTCGAGATCTGCGAAGTGGCCCCGCATGTGGCTGAGCAGAAGATGCCGGGCGCCGCTGGAACGCGCCTTCCGGCGCAGGTCGTCGAGGTCGACGGTCAGATTCTCGGTGATGTCCACCAGCACCGGCTCGGCACCCGCATGGGCGATCGCGCCCGGCGCCGGGGCCAGCGTGAAGGCGTTGAGCAGCACCCGGTCTCCCGGTCCGACGCCGGCCCCGCGCAGCGCCAGGAACAGCGCGCAGCCGCAGGAATTGGTTGCCACGCAGTAGCGGGCGCCGGTGTAGGCGGCGAACTCCTCCTCCAGCAGCGCCGTCTCGGGCGCGCCGGTTCCGGTCTCGGCATAGCGGAACAGAAGGCCATGCTCCATCAGCCGGGCCGCCGCCTCGCGGCCGGCCGCCGGAATCGGCGGCGGCGCGGCCAGGTTGCCCGAGAAGGCGGCCTGCCGGTGCTCGGATGCAAGCTGGGTCAGGCGCGTGGTGGTCAAGCGCGGCTCCCGCCATTTGCGCAGTTCCGGAACTCCCCGCAGGGTCCGGGGAACCGGCGGCGAGTCAATGCCGGGTCGCGTCGTTCGGAAAAACCGAAGCGCCGGTTCGCCTGTGCCGTTCCTCAGCGCGGCTCGGCGATCAGCGCGATCATCTCGAACATCACCGCCGCCGCGACCCGCGCGGTGATCATGTTGTTGTGGTCCCGCGTCGGCATCAGGCAGACCACGTCGCCGCCGATGATGTTCATCCCCCGGACGGCATGAACCAGCGCCAGCGCCTCGTCGAGCTGGAAGCCCTGCTCGCCCGGCTCCAGGTTCGAGACGCCCGGCGCGACCGTGGGATCGAGGCAATCGAGATCGAAGGTGATGTAGACCGGCCGCCCGGCCAGCCGCTCGCGGATATGGGCGACCGCTGCCGCCAGGCCCATCGCCCGGTATTCCTTCATGGTCACGACCGAGTAGCCGTAGTCGTAGGAGGGTTGCAGCCAGTCCAGCGTTCGCGGATTGCCGCGGATGCCGATCTGCACGCTGGCGGCCGGATCGACATGCCCCTGATCCGCCAAATAGGCGCCCCAGTGGGCGGCGGACTTCTTCGCGCCGAGGAAATGCGGCACCTTGGTGAAGACATCCGTATGGGCATCCAGATGCAGCAGCGCCACCTTCTCGCCCCCCGCGAGCGCCCCGGCGCCCAGCGCCTGCAGGATGCCGCCGGTGATCGAGTGGTCGCCGCCGATCGAGACTGGCCGGGCGCCCGCCGCGTCGATGCGCCGGTAGAACTCGGTGATCCGCTCGATGCAGGCCTCGTTGTCGTTGGCTTCGGGCAGCGGCACGTCGCCGAGATCGGCTACCTTCGTCGCTTCCCAGGGGTCGAAACCCATCGCCAGATGCACGCGCCGCGCCAGTGCAGAGATGTTGCGCACCGCCCGCGGCCCCAGATGCTGGTCGCGCTCGGTGGTGCCGTTGCCGGTCGAGTGCGGCACGCCGACGAGCGCGATGTCGCAGGCCGCCGGATCGGTCTCCGCCGGGCAGCGGAACAGGGTCGGGATGCCCCACCAGTAGAGATTCTCCATCATCCGGGCCTGGCCGAGATCCCGGTGCGGTGTGTCGGTCATGGGGGCGCTCCTGTGGCGAAGGGGACGGGGACACGGACGGCGACAGGCGCAAGCCTAGAGGTCCGGCCGGCGCCGGCTCAAGCCCCCGGTTGTACCCGGCCCCGGCCATGGCGCGCCCGGCGCTCATTCCACCATCATCAGGTGGTGATGCATCCGGCCGTCGAAATAGCGCTCGAACAGCTCGGGCAGCAGGTCGCGCGACTGATAGCGGGCCGGGCTCGCGAGCGCCCGCTCCATGGCGGCGCGATCGGGATAGGTGATCGCCAGCGTCAGCGGATACTGAGGACCCGACGGATCATGTTCGGCGCCGAACAGCACGCGCACCTCGGCGGCGCCGTCGAACTTCCGCCAGAGCGGCGCCAGACGGTCGCGGACATAGGCCGCGAAGGCCTCCTCCTGCCCGTCCCTCACCTTGCCCTCGAAGATCGCGAGCCGCATCAGCATCGCGTCACCCTCCGCGGTGCTTGAAGCTGTCGCGGCGGAAGCTGTAGAGCGCCGCCGGGTCGACGGCGATGTCGACCACCGCCGGCTTGCCGCAGGCGAGTGCCGCCTCGACGGCGCCGCCGACCTCGGACAGCCGCTCGGCGCGGAAACCCGCCGCGCCGTACAGCTCGGCCACCTTGTCGAAGGGGGGGCTCGAGATGTCGGCGCCGATGTAGCGGCCGCCGAAGAAATCGCGCTGATAGGCCTTCTCGGCGCCCCAGCAGCGGTTGTTCATCACCAGGGTCACGGTGCTGATGCCGTGGTCGACCGCGGTCGAGAGCTCGCTCAGCGTCATGCCGAATCCGCCGTCGCCCATCAGGCTGACCACCGGCCGGTCGGGCCGCGCCAGCTTCACCCCCAGCCCGCAGGCGAAGGAGAAGCCCACCAGCCCGAAGTCGAGCGGCGTGAACAGGCAGGGCGGCTGCCAGTAGTTCAGCGCATCGGTTGCCTGCAGGCAGAGCGTCCCCGCGTCGAGAGTGATCGCCGCGCTCTTCGGCAGCGCCCTGCGCAGTTCCCGGAACAGGCCCGAGGGCTGGATCGGGTGGTCCTGCGCCGCCGCCTCGGCGTCGCGCCTCTCGAGCCAGGCGGCACGCTCGGCCTTGTAGGCGGCGGTCCAGGCATCGGCCGTGGCGCGGGCCTGCACCCTCCCCAGCGCCTCGCGGAGCTGCCGCGCCGCGGTCGGCGCGTCGGCCCAGATGCCCAGCGCCACGGGGAAGTGCCTGCCGATGGCGGTCGGGTCGAGCTCGACATGGATGATCGCCGCGTCGCGGCTGATGTTGTCGTAGGAGAAGAAGGTCGAGTTGAACCCGAGCCGGGTGCCCAGCGCCAGGATCACGTCGGCTTCCTTGGCCAGCCGCGAGGCGACCGGGTTGCCTCGCGGCCCCATCTGGCCGGCGTTCAGGGGATGGCCGAAGGGGATGGCGTCGCCATGGCCGGGGGCGGTGACGATGGGGGCGTTCAGCGCCTCGGCCAGCGACAGCGCGTCCTCGTGGCCGCCGCTGTTCTTGATGCCGCCGCCGGTGACGATCACCGGCCTTGCGGCGCCGCGCAGCATCTCGGCCGCCTCGCGGATCGCATCCGCCGCGCCGGCGGGCACCGTCTGCGAGCGGTAGGCCGCCGGCTTCTGGAACTCCGGGTAATCGGCCGTCGCCGCGAGGATGTCGCGCGGCAGGTTGATCTGCACCGGCCCGCGCCGGGGCGTCAGCGCGGTGCGGAACGCCTCGCGGAACATCTCCGGCACCCGGTCGGCCGAGGTCACGGTCCAGGTCTTCTTGGTGATCGGCGTGAACAGCGCCTGCTGGTCGACCTCCTGGAAGGCGCCGCGGTAGACATGTCCCGACGACAGCGCCCCGGCGATCGAGACCACCGGCGAGAAGGCCGCCGCGGCCTGCGAGAGCCCGGTCACCAGATTGGTCGCCCCGGGTCCATTCTGCCCGGCCAGGATCACGCCCGCTCGGCCACTCGCGCGGGCGTAGCCGTCGGCCATGTGGGTGCCGGTGCGCTCGTCGTGGACGCCGATGAACCTGATGCTCTCTGCGTCATAGAGCGCGTCGAACATCTCCATGGTGGCCGAACCGATCAGCCCGAACACATGGCCGACCCCCTCCGCCTTCAGCGCCTCGACCGCGGCCTGGCCGCCCGACATCTTCCCCATGGCGTTTTCCTTCCTCATTGTCCTTAGCCGAACACCCGGTCCAGGAACCGCAGCAGCGGGCCGGTGAACAGCGCCGGCTCCTCCATCAGCCCCATATGCTGGAGCCGGGGCACGGTGATGCATTCCGCCCCGGCGATCTCGGAGGCGATGGCGCGGCTCATGGCCGGCGTGCTGCCGCTGTCGTTCTCGCAGGTCATCACCAGCGTCGGCGCGGCGATCGGCGGGTCCGGGCGGATCAGCTCCAGCACCCCCTCGGCCAGCACCAGGCGGCACCGGGCGTAGACCGCGTGGTCGTTGGCCAGCACCCAGCCGCGCACCCGCTCGATCACCTCGGGCCGCGCGTCCCGGAAGCCGGGGGTGAACCAGCGCTCGATTGTGGCGTCCAGCGTCGCGCCGGGGCCGCCGGCGCTTGTCTGCCGGGCGCGCTCCTCGACCAGGCGCTGCGCCTCGGGCCCGCGCTCGTGGGGCGAGTTGAGAATGCCGAGCGCCGCCGCCCGATCCGGATGGTCGATGGCGAAGCGCCGGTTGATCATGCCGCCGAGCGAGAACCCCACGGCGGCGCAGCGCGCGATCCCGAGCGCGTCCATCAAGCCCCGCAGCTGCCCGGACCAGAGGGTCACCGACGGCACTTCCGGCGGCGGCGCGCTTTCGCCGTGGCCGTAGAGGTCGTAGGTCAGCACCCGGTAGCGCGTCGTCAGCGCCGGAACATGCCCCTCCCAGGTGCCCCGCGTCAGTCCCAGCCCGTGGATCAGCGCCACCACCGGCGCCCCCTCGGGGCCGGCCAGTTCGTAGACGGTGCCGTCCGCGGCGCGCGCCATCCGCTCAGAGCCCGGCGGGGTTGTCGACGTCGCGGCCCATCTCCTTGAGGTCCTCGTAGCGGTCGCCGATCCGGTGATGCGGCCGGCCGCCGACCGAGGCGCCGAGGGCGACGATCAGTTCGTCGTCGGCGGGGGCGTCGGGGATCGAGAGCTGGATCGTCAGGTAATGCGAGCGCCGCCCGCCGTCGTGCTTGTCCATCAGCGGGATCACGATCGGCGTGTTGGCGGGTCCGCGGGTATTGGTGAAGCCGAGATAGGTCTTGGCGCCCACCGCCTCGCGATAGGTGTTGCCGAAGGGCACGTAGTGGATCAGCGAGGCGCAATGCTCCATCTCGCCGCCCATGCCGACGACCGAGCACTTGCCGTAGCCCTCGACCGCATCGCCCGATCCCGCCGCCTCGACGATCATGTCCGACAGCAGCCTGCCGATCTCCGGCGAGATGTCCCGGATCTCGGGGCGCAGGTTCTCGACGAATCCGCGCCCGGCCCAGGGGTTCTCGATCACCGCCACGGCGGCGATAAGCTTCAGCGGCCGGGGTGCCTCGCGGCCGCCATCGGCCCGGATGGTCTCGACATGCAGCAGCGTTCGCCTGATCGTCGCGGGCATCGGCGTCTCTCCTGTCAGCGGAACGCGGGGATGACCTCGTTGCAGAAGAGCTCGAGCGAGCGCTTCTGCTCGGCGAGGCCGAGGCCGAGGCTGGCATAGTAGATGAAGGCGTCGACGCCGAGGTCCTGATAGGGTTTCAGCTTGGCGATCACCTCGTCCGGGGTGCCGAACATCAGGTTCGTACTCAGCATCTGCGGGTCGTACTCGGCCCGGTTGGCGACCGATGCCAGCTCCACCTCCTTCGGGAAGCCGTCTTTCACGTCGCCGAGGTTCTTGAACAGGTTCTCGAACTGTCCGAGCTGACGCTGCGCGGCGCGCACCGGCACCTCCCAGTCCGCCTTGCGGTCATAGAGCGCCGTGTGCCGCATCATCGAGAACACCGGGCGCTTCTTGCCGGGATGCTTGGCCATCGCCTCGTCGAGCCGGCCCTTGTAGAGCTCGGCCTCCGACATTGGCCTGGTCAGCGGCCAGCTCATGATGTTGCAGCCGTGCTCGACCGCGTAGTCGTAGGTAATCGGCGCACGCGCCGCGACCCAGACCGGCACCTCGGCCTGCAGCGGCTTCGGCACCGAGGTGGAGGTCGGGAACGACCAGTATTCGCCTTCATGCGCGTAATCCCCGGCCCAGAGCGCGCGCACCGCCGGCAAGAGCTCCTGCATGTAGCGCCAGGCGTCCGACTGCTTCAGGCCGGGATACATCCGGTCGAACTCGCGCTGATAGGCACCCGAGCCGATGCCGAACTCCAGCCGCCCGCCGCTATAGAGATCGAGGAGCGCCGCCTCGCCCGCCGCCCGGATCGGGTTGGTGTAGGGCGCCACCACCACCGCCGAGCCGAGCCGAATGTCGTTCGTATGCGCCGCCCACCAGGTCAGGATCTGCATCGGATTGGGCGCGATGGTCATTTCCAGCGCATGGTGCTCGGCCGCCCAGGCGATCTGGAACCCGCCCCGGTCGGCCATCTGCACCATCTCCAGCGTGTGCCGCTCCACATCGCGCATGTCCGCGCCCGCGTCCATCCGCTCCATGTTGATCGCCAGGTGGAACTTCATGGCTCTATCTCCTGCCAGGTTTGCTCACCGGGCCACGAACTGGCTGGCGAGCGGGGTGTCCGAGGTGTTCATCCAGACCGTCTTCGGCCTGGTATAGTCATACATCGCCTGGAAGCCGCTCTCGCGCCCGTAGCCCGACCCCTTGACGCCGCCGAACTCGGCGACCGGCGAGATGGCGCGGTAGGTGTTGACCCAGACGATTCCGGCCCTGACCGCCCGCGCGACGCGGATCGAGCGGGCGCTGTCGCGGGTGAAGATGCCGGCCGCCAGCCCGTGGCCGGTGTCGTTGGCCAGCCGCACCGCCTCGGCCTCGTCGCGGAAGCGCAGCACGCTCAGGACCGGTCCGAACAACTCGGTGTCGACGATGGTCATGTCCTGGCGCGGACAGGCGATGATGGTGGGCTCGTAGTAGAGCCCGGCCATCCCCTCGGGCGGCTTGCCGCCGCAGAGGACGGTGCCGCCTTCGGCGACCGCGTTCGCGACTTCCCGTTCGACGGTGCGCAACTGCCCCTCGGTGCAGAGCGGCCCCATCTCGGTCTCGTCCGCCACCGGGTCGCCGATGCGGATCGCCCGCGCCAGCGCCACCATCCGCTCGAGGAAGGCGTCGGCGATGCCCTCCTGCAGATAGAGCCGCGAGCCGGCGACGCAGCTCTGCCCCGCCGCCCCGAAGATCCCGGACACGGCGCCGTTGACCGCGCTTTCCAGACTGGCGTCGTCGAAGACGATGAAGGGCGACTTGCCGCCGAGCTCCAGCGAGACCTCGGCGAAGTTGTTCTTCGAGTTCTCCAGCACATGACGTGCCGCCACCGGCCCGCCGGTGAAGCTGATCCGCGCCACCAGCGGGTGCGAGGTCAGGGTGCGCCCGCAGGGCTCGCCATGGCCGGTGACGATGTTGACCACGCCCGGCGGGATGCCGGCCTGCTCGATCAGGCGCCCGAACTCCAGCATCGCCGCCGAGGCGTGCTCGGAGGCCTTGAGCACGATGGTGTTGCCCGCCGCCAGCGCCGGGCCGATCTTGACCGCGCTCAGGAACAGCTGCGAGTTCCACGGCACCACCGCGGCGACCACCCCCAGCGGCTCGCGGTTGGTGAACACGAACAGGTCCGGCTTGTCGATCGGCAGCGTCTCGCCGGCGATCTTGTCGGCGCAGCCGGCATAGAAGTGGAAATACTCGGCGATGTACCGGGCCTGCCAGCGGGTCTCCTTCAGCAGCTTGCCGGTATCGGTGGCTTCGATCCGCCCAAGCTCCTCGGACTTCGCCTCCAGCAGGTCGCCGAGCCGGCGCAGGCAGCGGCCCCGCTCGGTCGCGGTGGCCCGCGCCCAGGGTCCCTCGCCGAAGGCCCGGTCGGCCGCCCTCACCGCCCGGTCCACATCGGCGGCCGTCGCCTCCGGCACCCTGGCCCAGACCTGCCCGGTCGCCGGGTTGACGCTGTCGAAGGTCCCGCCGTCCGCGGCGTCGACCCATTCGCCGTCGATCAGCATCCGGTAGCTCTGCAGATCCGCCATCGGTCCGCCTCCCGCCATTCCTATTCCGGCAGCGGCGGCTGCGGGACGACGTGATGATAGGCGCCGTTCAGATAGGTCAGCGGCTCGGAGCTGCCGTCCCTGACCGCGTCCACCTGGCCGACGAAGATCCGGTGCGAGCCGAACCCCAGCGTCTCGCGGAGGCTGCAGTGGAAGGCCGTGGCGTCGGCGATGCCGGGCGCAAGGTCCGGATCGCCGGCGCAGCGGATGCCGTGGAAGCGGTCGGCGACCAGGTGATCGTCGCGCCCGGCGAAGCGGTCGGCGATGTCCACGCAGGCGCGGGGCAGCACGTTGACGCAGAAGACGCGGTTCGCGGACACCAGCTGCGCGATCCGGCTGTCCGCCTTCAGGCAGACGAGCACCGAGGGCGGGTCGGCCGAGACCGAGCAGAAGGCGCTGACCGTCGCGCCGTGGCGCCCTGCGGCGCCGCCGGTTGTGACCACGGTCACGCTGCTGGCGACCTTGCGCATGGCCTGGATGAAGGCGCTGCGCGCGGCGGCGCCGTCCGCCGCCTGCTGGCGATCGCCTGCGGCGGGCATCGTTCCGGAATGCCGGGCGGGATGCCGTGTGGATGCCATTCGTCTTTCCCCGTTGCGGATTCTCGGAGGATCCGCACTGGCCGGAGAATGGCGCCGGAGAACGTATTTGTTAAACGAATTGTTTTGCAGCATAAATTCGAAAGAATCGAATTATCCGGGGCCCACCCATGAACCTCGCCGCCCTGCAGACCTTCCTCGCCATCGTCGAGACCGGCAGCCTGGTGCGCGCCTCGCAGCGGCTCAACGTGACCCAGTCGACGGTGACCGCGCGGTTGAAGGGGCTGGAGGCCGAGCTCGGCCAGACCCTGCTGCACCGGCAGAAATCCGGCGTGGCCCTCACCTCGTCGGGCTTCAAGTTCAAGCGCTACGCCGACGCGATGACCGGCCTCTGGCGCCAGGCCCGCCAGGAAACGTCGCTGCCCGCCGGCATCGACTCGGTCTGCAACATGGGCTGCCAGATGGACCTCTGGCCCGGTCTCGGCCGGCGGCTGCTGGCCGACATCCGCCGCGACCATCCGGCGACCGCGGTCTCGGCCTGGCCGGGCGAGCAGGCGGAGCTCGATCAGTGGATCGGCACCGGCCTGATCGACGCGGCGCTGACCTATCGGCCGACGGCGCACGAGAACCGGACCACCCACGCCCTCGGCGCCGAGCGGCTGGTGCTGGTCTCGACCCGGCCCGGCAGCCCGATGCGGTTCGATCCGGGCTATGTCTATGTGGACGCCGGTGAGGACTTCGGCCGCCGCCACGCCGAGGCCTATGCGGATGCCGGAACCGCCAAGATCAGCTTCGGCTCGGCGATATGGGCGCTCGACTACCTGCTCGACCACGGCGGATCGGCCTATCTGCCCGAGCGCCTGGCCGACCCCCATCTCGGCACCGGCGCCCTCCATCTGATTCCCGAGGCGCCGGTGTTCGCCCGCAGCACCTACCTGATCACCAACGACGCCGCCGCCGGCGCCTGGCCGTGGCTGCCGGAACTGGTCGGGCGGCTTTCGGTGTAGCGGCGCCCAGGTTGCCGTCCCCGGCTCCCCCCGGCTGTTCCGTCCAGGCGTCACTTCTCGGCGAGGTCGATCCCGGTTCCCTCGGCGCCGGCGAGCAGCCGCCCGAGGTGGAACATGGAGAGCGGGTCCTCGCCGAACTGTCCGACGATGGAGGCGAAGGTCTGGCGCGCCTTCGGGTCCCCCGCCTCGAGCAGGGCGAAGGCCTGCCGGTAGGCCTCGGCGGCCGGTGTCGCGGCGGCCTCCGGCGTCAGCGGCTCGAGGCAGCGTATGGCCTGGGTCTTGCCCTTGAGCAGCAGGGTCCCGACCGGCCGGCCGGCGAAGCCCGGGATCTGCTCGGCCACGCTTTCGCCGACGCAGATGCGGGTGCCGACGATCTTGTTCGCGCGCTCGAGGCGGGCGGCGATGTTCACCACGTCGCCATAAGCGGTGTAGTCGAAGAAGTGCGAGCCGCCGAAATTGCCGATGATCGCCGGACCGGAATTGAGCCCGATGCGGGTGATGCCGAGCGGAATGCCGGCGGCGTTCCGGGCCTCGCGGAACCGGGTCGCGAAGGCATCGACCGCCAGCGCGCACTGCACCGCGCGTGCCGCGTGCTGCGGATCTTCGACCGGGGCGCCGAAGATGGCATGCACCGCATCGCCGACGATCTTCATCACCGTGCCGCCATTGTCGAAGATCACGTTGGTCACGCCGTCGATATACTCGTTCAGGAGATCGACGATGTCCCCGGACTTCGAGGTCTCGACCAGGGTGGTGAAGTCCGCGAGGTCGGTGAACAGGAAGCTTGCCACCCGCCGCTCCGCCTTCGGCACCAGGCAATCGGGATCGCGGGCGAGCGTCTCCACCACGGTCGGCGAGAAGTAGCGCGAGAGGGCCGCCTGCGCCTGCTCTGCCTGGACCTTCTCGCTGCGAAGCCGCCGGAACAGCCGCAGATGCTCCACCGTCTTGGTGATCGTTATCTCGAGGTCGCCGAACTCGATCGGCTTGGTGACGAAATCGAAGGCGCCGCGGTTCATCGCCGTGCGGATGTTCCGCATGTCGCCATAGGCCGAGACGATCACCGTCTTCAGGTCGCGCTCGAGCCCGTTCAGCCGCTCGAGCAGGGTCAGCCCGTCCATCCTCGGCATGTTGATGTCCGAGAGCACGATGTCGACATCGGGCTCGGCCCCGAGAACGTCCAGCGCCTGCTGGCCGTCATGGGCGAACAGGAAGTCGATCTCGCCGGCGCGCACATGGCGCCGGAACCTCTGGGTGACCAGCGCCTCCACATCGGGCTCGTCGTCGACCACGAGGATTCGCGCGCGCTGGATCTCGCCGGTCATGCGCCGTCTCCGGTTGCCTGTTCGAGGTCTTGCTTGAGGCGGGCGAAGTCGACGGGCTTGGTCAGGAAGCGCCCGGCGCCGAGGCTGCGCGCCCGGCTCTCGGTGGCGCGGTCGCCATAGGCGGTGATCATGAACACCCCGACCTCCGGCCAGCACCGGCGGATCTCGGCCAGCAGCTCGATCCCCGACATCCCCGGCATGTTGATGTCCGAGAGCACCAGCACCACCTCCGGCGGCTTGCCGCTCCGCAGCAACTCGAGCGCCGCCTCGCCGGAGAGCGCGAAGTCGAAGCTGTAGACGCCCTTCCTGATCTCGCGGCGGAAGTTCTGCCGGAACAGCTCCTGCGCGTCCGGCTCGTCGTCGACCATCAGGATCCGCGTGGTCATGGTCAGGCTCCTCCGCTGGCTGGCGAAACCCGGGCCGGGGTTTCGGGCCGGGTCTCGGGCCGGGTCTCGGGCAGCGTCCGGGGCAGGCTCACACGGAAGGCGGTGAAGACGCCGGGCTCGCTCTCCACGGTCAGTTCGCCGCCATGCTGCTTCACCACGATATCATAGCTCAGCGACAGCCCGAGCCCGGTTCCCTCGCCCGCCGGCTTGGTGGTGAAGAACGGGGTGAAGATCTTCTCGCGCAGCTCGGGTCCGATGCCGGTGCCGTTGTCGCGCACCTCGATCTCCACCCGGTCGCCGGCGGCCCGGGTCTCGAGCGCGATCTCCGGCGCCGCCCCGCCCGCCGCCTCCAGCCGCTTGTGGGCGGCGTACATGCCGTTGGTGATCAGGTTCAGCAGCACCCGCAGGATGTCCTGGGGGAAGCATTCGAGCGCGCCGGCCGCCGGGTCGAGCGTCTTCCTCATTTCGATGTTGAACGTCGGGTTCTCGGCCCGCGCCCCGTGATAGGCCAGATTCAGCGCCTCCTCGGCGATCGGGTTCAGTGCCACCGTCTGCTTCTCGCTCGGCCCCTCGCGCGAATGCAGCAGCATGTTCTTGACGATCGAGTCCGCCCGCCGCCCGTGCTCGTTGATCTTCGTCAGGTTGCCCCGCACCGTCGCCAGAAGGTCCTCGGCGTCCTCCCGGACCTCCGCGTCCAGCGCCCCGATCGGACCCTCCAGAACCGCCGCCAGCTCCTCAAGCAGCTCGTCCGAAAGCTTCGCGAAGTTGTTCACGAAGTTCAGCGGGTTCTTGATCTCGTGCGCAATCCCCGCCGTCAGCTGGCCAAGGCTCGCCATCTTCTCCGCCTGAACCAGACGTGCCTGCGCACGCTGAAGATCGGATAGCGCGGTTTCCGCGGCATCCCTGGCCCGGGTGATCTCGGCCTCGCGTTCCTTCAGGTCGGTGATGTCGGTATAGACGGCGACCTTGCCGCCATCCGGGGTTTTTCGCTTCGAGATGCGAACCCACGTCTGGCCGTATGGCCGCTCGGCAACGGAGGTATCGGTGTTCAGGTGCTCGGCGACGCGCTCGGCTATCCAGGCGTCGGCGGAGACGTCGCGCGGCATGACGCGCCTGGCCGCAACCTGCGCCTCCAGCAGCTCGCGGAAGCTCACGCCCGGTCGGACGATAGGGGCAATCTCCGGGAACATGTCGGAATACTGCCTGTTGGCCAGCACGACCCGCGCATCCGGACCATAGAGCACGAACCCGTCCGAGATGGTCTCGATCGCCGTGGCGATCGTCTTGCGCTGGCGTTCCGCATCGGCCTCGAGGCGCGCGCGTTCGATCACGCTCTCGCGGAACAGGCGAAGCGTGCGCGCCATCGCGCCTAGTTCGTCGTCTCCCTCCGGCGGGAACTGCACATCATACCGACCCTGCATCAGCCCGGCGATCGCCTCGTTGAGACGCTGGAGCGGATGCGCGATGGAGTGCAGCACAAAGGCCGTGAGGCCAATCCCGAGCACGGTCAGGACGACGACCAGATAGAGCGCACGGCGCGCCGAGTCATCCGCACGGCTGACGACGATCCGGCGCTCCGACGTGGCGGCCTCGCTGATCTGCTCGACCAGGGCGTTCAGCGCGTCGTCGACCTTGGTGCTGTGGGTTCGGGCGCTGGCGAGCAGCGTGTTGCCGATCACGCGGTTGCCGTCGGTGTAGGCGTCCGCGGCATCCATCGCCGTCACGAAGTAGGCGTCCACCTCCGTGCGGATCGAGGCGACGGCTTCCGGATAATGGTCGGCGAGGTGGTCGAGGTTCCCTTCGAGGCGCTCTCTTGCGGCATCCGCATTCCGCTCGGATGTGACCAGCAGGCTGACCGAGAGATCGGTAAGCCAGTACCGCAGCTTGCCGAAGGTCACATGGGCTTCTCCGGCCACCTGGGCGACATCGAAAAGCTCCTTCATCCGCGTCGTCCGGTCGGCGGTCTGGTGCAGCGCCGAGGACAGGAAGATTGAGGACCCGATCAGGCTGACAAGCCCGGCCGCGGTCAGCATGACCAGCCGCACCCAGATCGGCATCGAGGCGATCCGCCCGAGGCTGTACCATGGCCGGGAACGGGGCGGCATGGCGTTGGAACCCGGGTCCGGCTGGCTCATTGAAAGATGACGATGCTGATGACGCCGCCCAGGTCGCCGGCCTTGCCGCCCTCCTTGGGATAGCCGGTCAGATCGGTCTCGCCCTTGGGCTCGCCGTGGCAGGAAAGGCAGGATTTGCCGTAATATTCCGGCAGCAGCATCCGGAAGGCCGGCCGACCCTCGTACTCGGTCATCTCCGAGTAGGGCTGGCCCGTCGGCCAGTCCGCGGCCTGCAGCTTGCCGTCGATGATGTTCCGCTCCCAGGGGTCCGGCCGGGCTTTCCGGTTTCGCACCAGCCCGTCCGGCGCGGTCACCCTGAGCCGCGCTTCGGTGCCCGCAAGCGTCTCGAACTCCTCGTTCGCGAGGCGGGCGAAAACCGCCGGAATGAAACCCTTGAAGCCGACCCCGGGCCGGTTGATGTCGTCCTGATGCGCGTCGACGATCTTCCGCATCGCCTGGATCTGCGCATCGAGCAACCGGCGGTCCCGTTCCGAGAGGTCGCCGGACAGAAGCGGGGACCCCGTCCGCTCGGCGTAGATCCGCTCGGCATCCTGAACCAGCTTCTCGCCGGTGATCCCCTTGTCGCCGACGGCGGGATCGTTGATCAGCGACTGACTTGCCGAGACGACATTCCGGCCCGCCCGCAGCATGTCCGCAAGCCTGTTCGCGATCTCGGTATCACTCTCGCTCGCCGCCGACATCTGACTGGCGGCGAGGCCAAGGCCGACGGCAATGGCAACGGCCTTCCAGCCCCGATTGCGAAAGCGGCTTCGCGGCGACAAATCTTCCGGGTGGCGCTCCGCATCGTCGAAACGCTCGAATTTCATCGTATTTTACCTCTAATTGGTCTTCCAGTTACTGGGCGAGTATGTCCGTTACCAATTGGCCGCGCAATGCCGCCCGGCGATCAGGTCGGATGCATGGGCGGTGCGCGCCTCGGAGATTTGGGCGTAGGCCTCGCGGCGAGAGACGAGCTTGTGCCCCACCTGTCGCGGCATCCGGAACCGAATGCCAGAGGTTTCTGTACCGGAGGTTCGTCTGGCGCCTGACCGGCGCCGTCCGGTCCGGGTGCCGGTCCGGCCGCGAGCGCCCCGGAACCGCCGGCAGGAAGGTCTGCCCGCGCCCTGCGTCCGGCTAATCCGAACGGGATGTTCGGTTGCGCGGCGGATCGGAGGAGCCCGAGCGGATTCGGCTGGACAATCCGTAACGCCGCCGCAATGGTCGCCGCCACGCGCGCGGCAAGGGCCGCACACCGCACACCGAACGCACTGCGCCTTGCGGCCGGAACGACCTGAGGAGGGGAGAGGGACATGAGCATCGAGTTTCTCAAGAAGGCGGCCAGGACATCGGCGAGCGGCGAGGCGGATGTGCGGGCCCGGGTCGAGGCGATGCTGGCACAGATCGAGGCCGGCGGCGACGAGGCGGCGCGGGACTTCGCGCGCGACCTCGACGGCTGGACCGGCGAGATCGTCGTCTCCGAGCAAGCCTGGGCCGAGGCCGAGCGCCATGTGCCGCAGCAGATCCGCGACGACATCCGCTTCGCCCACGAGCAGGTGCGCCGCTTCGCCGAAGCGCAGCGCGCGGCGATCCAGGACGCCGAGGTCGAACTGATGCCGGGCCTGGTCGCCGGACACCGCAACATCCCGCTCGATACCGCCGGCTGCTATGTGCCGGGCGGACGGTATGCGCATATCGCCTCGGCGGTGATGAGCGTGACCACGGCGCGGGTCGCGGGAGTGCGCAACATCATCGCCTGCTCGCCGCCCCGCGGGGCCGGCGGCATCCACCCGGCCCAGCTCTACGCGCTGAAGGTCTGCGGCGCCGACAAGGTGCTGAATCTCGGCGGCGTCCAGGGTGTGGCGGCGATGGCCTTCGGCCTGTTCGGCTGCCCCAGGGCCGACATCCTTTGCGGTCCCGGCAACCAGTTCGTGGCCGAGGCCAAGCGCATCCTCTTCGGCAGGGTCGCCATCGACATGTTCGCCGGGCCGACCGAGAGCGCCGTGATCGCCGACGGCACCGCCGATCCCGAGATCGTCGCCTGGGACCTCGTGGGCCAGGCCGAGCACGGTTACAACTCGCCGGTCTGGCTGATCGCGCTGGATGCCGCGCTCGCGGCGAAGGTGATCGAACTGGTGCCGGGGATGATCGAGACCCTGCCGGAGCCCAACCGCACCAGCGCCGCGGACGCCTGGCGGGATTTCGCCGAGGTCGCGGTGGCCGGAACCCGCGAGGACGCCGCCGCGCTGTCCGACAGCTACGCCTCCGAGCACCTGCAGGTGCAATGCGCCGATCTCGACTGGTGGCACGGGCGGCTCCGGAACTACGGCTCGCTGTTCCTCGGCGAGGAGACGACGGTCGCGTTCGGCGACAAGGTTTCGGGGCCGAACCACATCCTGCCGACCAAGGCCGCGGCGCGCTATACCGGGGGTCTCTCGGTCGGCAAGTTCCTGAAGACCGTCACCTGGCAGCGGATGACCCGTGAGGCCAACCGGACCATCGCCCCCGCCTGTGCCCGCATTTCGCGGCACGAAGGCATGGAGGGACACGCGCGAACCGCAGATATCCGGCTGGAGAAATGGTTCCCGCGCGACAATTTCGACCTCTCGGGCGAAGGCTGACCGCGCCTCTGCCAACGGGCGGCAGTGCGGGGGGATTGCGCCGCCTCGGCCAGCGCCTATAAATCTGCCATCGTCGCGCCGGCGCGGGAGGGCAGGGCATGAATGACAGGCTTCCCCATGAGAAGGGCTTCCACGTCTCCTGGGAGCAGATTCACCGTGACAGCCGGGCCCTGGCCTGGCGGCTGGACAAGCAGGGGCCGGGCAAGGATGGCACCTGGCGCTCGGTGGTGGCGATCACGCGGGGCGGCATGGTGCCCGCCTGCATCGTCGCGCGCGAGCTCAACATCCGCCATGTCGATACCATCAGCGTGAAATCCTATGACCACCAGAGCCGGGCCGAGGCCAGTCTCATCAAGGCGCCCGACCCGTCGATCGGGGATGGCGAGGGCGTGCTGATCGTCGATGACCTGGTCGATACCGGCAAGACCCTGGAGGTGGTGCGGACGCTCTACCCGAAGGCGCATTTCGCCACCGTCTATGCCAAACCCAAGGGCCGGCCGATGGTGCAGACCTTCATCACCGAGGTGAGCCAGGACACCTGGATTTTCTTCCCCTGGGACATGGCGCTGCAATATGTGGAGCCTTACCGGGGCACCGCCTGACCGGCCGGACCGGGAGACCGCCGCGGGAAGCCCGCCGCAACGAGGAGGACCCCGCGCGTGACCCGGAACATGTTCGACCTGACCGGCCGGCGTACCCTCGTCACCGGTGCCAGCCGGGGCATCGGACTCGCCATCGCCCGTGGTTTTGCGCAGGCCGGGGCCACGGTGGCCATCAATGGCCGGAACGCCGGGTCGCTGGCCGAGGCCGCCGCCGCGCTCAGGGCCGGGGGCGCGCAGGTGTTCGAGGCGCCGTTCGATGTGACTGACCGTGCGCAGGTGGATGCCGGGATCGCCCGGATCGAGGCCGAGTTCGGGCCGCTCGACATCCTGGTCAACAATGCCGGCGTCCAGGTCCGCGCGCCGCTCGAGGAGATCACCGACGAGAGCTGGCACGCGCTGATGGCGGTGCAGCTCCACGCCCCCTACATGGTCGGCCAGGCTGTCGCGCGCCGCATGATCCCGCGCGGCCGGGGAAAGATCATCAACATCTGCTCGGCAACGACCCGGCTCGCACGCCCCGGCATTGCGCCCTATGTCACGGCCAAGGGCGCGGTCGGGAACCTCACCAAGGGGATGTGCGCCGACTGGGCGAGATACGGGCTCAACGTGAACGGCATCGGGCCGGGATATTTCGCCACCGAGCTGACCCGGGCGCTGGTCGACGACCCGGAGTTCTCCGGCTGGCTCGAGAAGCGCACCCCGCAGGGGCGCTGGGGCCGCGTCGAGGAGTTGGCAGGGGCAGCGATCTTCCTCGCTTCGGACGCCGCGAGCTTCGTGAACGGGCATGTGCTTTATGTCGATGGCGGATTGACGGTGACACTCTGAGGAGCCCGGACGATGCAGCTTCTGCTCGGCGCTGTGGCCGACGACTTCACCGGGGCGACCGATCTCGCCTCGATGCTGACACGCGGCGGAATGCGGACGGTCCTGAAGCTTGGCGCTCCGGCTCCCGGCGAGACGGTACCGCAGGCCGAGGCGGTGGTGGTGGCGCTGAAGTCGCGCACCGCGCCGGCAACGCAGGCGGTGGCCGAGAGCATTGACGCCTGGCGCTGGGCGGCGGCGGGAGGCGCGCGGCAATGCTACTTCAAGTACTGCTCGACCTTCGACTCGACAGCTGCCGGAAATATCGGCCCGGTGGCCGAGGCGCTGATGGCCGAAACCGGCGCGGCGCAGACCGTCTATTGCCCGGCCTTCCCTGAGAACGGCCGGACGATCTATCAGGGCAGGCTCTTCGTGTTCGATCAGCTGCTGTCCGAGTCGGGCATGCGCAACCACCCCCTGACGCCGATGACCGACGCGGACCTGCGGCGCGTTCTCGGGAGCGCAACTGTCCGCTGGCGCCAGGGTGGGGCTGGTAGCCTTCGCCGCGGTCGAGGAGGGAGCGGACGCGATCCGTGCCCGGCTCGATGCGCTCGCCGCCGAGGGGGTGGCCCATGTGGTGGTCGATGCGCTGACCGATACGCATCTGGCGGCGCTGGCGGCCGCCTGCCGGGAGATGCCACTGGTCACCGCGGGGTCGGGGCTGGGCCTGGCGCTGCCGGCTAACTTCGCCGCCGGGGGATTGCTGGCGGGCGGTGCGGCGGACGCGCTTCCGACGGTTGGCGGGCCGGTGCTGCTGCTCGCGGGTTCCTGCTCGGCCGCGACCAATGCCCAGGTGGCGCGCTGGGAGGCGGATGGGCGTGCGGTGCTGCGGCTCGACCCGCTGCGACTCGCCGAGGGCAGCCAGAGCGCCGCGTCGGCGCTGGACTGGTGGGCGTCCCGATCCGGCGCCCCGGCGCTCGTCGCCGCGACCCAGCCGCCGGAGCGCGTGCAGGACGCGCAGGAGCGGCTGGGACGCGTGCGCGCCGCGACGCTGGTCGAGGAGACGCTGTCCGAGATCGCCCGGCGCGCGCGCGGCCGGGGCGTGCGCCGGTTCGTCGTCGCCGGTGGCGAGACCTCGGGTGCGGTGGCCCAGGCGCTTGGCGCCGGTCGCCTGGCGGTCGGTCCGTCGATCGCGCCCGGCGTGCCCTGGTGCGCGACGCTCGGCGAGGAGCCGGTGGCGCTGGCGCTGAAATCCGGCAATTTCGGCGCCGAGACCTTCTTCGACGACGCGGTGAGGACAGCGCCGTGACCCCCGCCGAGGCGAAGATCCGCGAGGACATCTGCATCCTGGCGAAATCGCTCTACGACCGTGGCTACGGCTGCGGCGCGTCCGGCAACATCTCGGTTCTGACCGAGGCGGGGATGATCGTCTCGCCGACCAACTCCTGCATGGGCCGGCTCGATCCGGCGCGGTTGTCGCTGGTCGGGCGGGACGGGGCGCATCTCTCCGGCGATGCCCCGTCGAAGGAGGCTTTCCTGCACCTCGCCATGTATCAGGAACGGCCGGAGATGACGGCGGTGGTGCATCTCCATTCCACCCATTCGGTTGCGGTTTCCTGCCTCGCCGATATCGACCCGGCGGACGTGCTGCCGCCGGTCACCGCCTACTACGTGATGCGGATCGGCCGCCTGCCGCTGGTTCCCTACTTCCCTCCGGGAGACCGGGCGCTGGCCGAGGCGGTGCGCGCGAAGGCGAAGCATCACCACGCGATGCTGCTGGCCAATCACGGCCCGGTGGTGGCGGGCAGGTCGCTGGAGAACGCCGTCTATGCGGCCGAGGAACTGGAGGAGACGGCGAAGCTGTGGCTGATGCTGCGGGGCGAGAAGACCCGTTTCCTCAGCCAGGCGCAGGTCGCCGACCTGCTGGTCAGGTTCCCGAACTGAAGCGCCGGCCGCCAGGGGCGGCCGGACGCGGATGCCGGTTTCCGGGGATCAGCTCGCGCTCGGGCAGATCTTCGTCGGATTCAGGCCCGTATGCGGGATGATCTTCACGAAGCGCGGGCGCGAGACGAGCATGCTGCGCCACTTCTTGCTGCCGAGGCCGACATTGAGGAAATGCGGCTGCCAGCGCGCCTCGACCTCGGTCAGGATCACCGAATCCTGCGGCGACATCGCCGGCAGGATCTCGATCGGGATCTGCTCGTCCTGCAGCGGGTCTGGCGTCAGCGTATCGTTGCTGCTGGCGCTGTAGGACCAGAGCACATGGTACTGGTCGTCCTCGAAGCAGATGCTCGAGATCCGGAGCGAACGCTGATCCAGGTCGCCCGCCATCATCTTGTCCTGCACGCTGTAGAGATAGGCCATGTCGGTGTTGTCGACGAAGTCGTGCCGGCTCATGATGTCGCTGACCGTGTAGGCGATCTTCGCGGTCTGGCCGTTCGAATGGAAGGCGTCCCAGAATGCGATGCCTCCCGTGGTCAGGAACAGCAGGAGCGGCATCACGACCATGAACTCGATCGAGATGCTGCCGCGCTCGTCGTCGAGGAGGCTGTTCCAGAAGCGGTTGAGAGAAACCTGTGTCATGGTCGGATCCATCCTTACGCGGGCTCGTTCATGAAGGCGGTGTAAGCCACCATCTGAAAGCCGCCGGAGCGGTCGCGTTGCAGGCCGAGGCTGATGCCGAGGCCGGGGAAGATCGGGTCGATGATCATGCAGGCGCGCACGAACATGATCCGGTTGCGGCCGCCCGGATTGAAGGTGATCGTCGGCGCGATCTCCTCGGTGCGATCGATGCAGTTGGCCTGGTTCTGCGGGTAGGCGCTGTTGATGTCGAGCTCGACCACCTCGAGGATGAGGTCGCGCTCGCAGTTGACCAGGATCGCAGTGTTCTCGCAGACCTTCTGCTTGAGCGAATCGTGGTCGGGCGTGCCGATGCCGAGGCGAAGGTCCCTCGACGCCATGTCGAGGCCGCGCTCCAGCATCACGACTCGCGTGGCGATGAAGCCGGTCTCGAAGATTGTCAGCACAAACCACATCAGCACCGGGAACACGACCACGAACTCCATGGTGCCGTTCCCGCCCTGGTCGTCGATGAAGCCCTGGATTTTCGTGGCGACTTTCATGGTCTTGCTCTCGATGTTCATGTGCTTGCCCCGGCTCAATTGGTGAGCTTCAGGTTCACGATCTCGTCGGCGATGCTCTGGAACGCCGTGGAGATCTCGACTCCGTTGACCAGGTAGAAGGTCGACGGCGCCGACGCGCAGTCACTCATTGCCTCTTCGGCCAGGGGCTGGCCGGCCAGCTCGAAGCCGATCGTGTAGACCGTCGAGTTGCTGCCGAGCTTGGCCGCGTCGCAGATCTGCTTCAGCACCGCGTCGCCCTCGCCGGTCTGGTCGTTGTCGACGAGCGCGTACTTCTCGCTCGACCGCGGTGCCGTCGAGTTCCAGTAGGAAACCGTGCGCTGGCTGTAGATGTTGTCGTGAATCGCGTTCAGCTTGGTGTTCTGGCCATCCGACATCACCACGGTGATCTTGCGCACCGAGGGGTCGTTCCACGCATGGGGCCAGCCGGCGAACTCGTTCGACAGCGTCCCGGCGGCGATCATGGCGTCGACGACCGGCCGCGACGACGGATCCAGCAGCGCGGTGCCCCACTTCATGCCCATGTAGGTGGCGGTGAAGGTCTCGGTGCCCAGCGCGTCGACCGCTGCGTTCAGCGCCGTCAGGTTGTTCGAGAACGGCGTGATCGCATTCCGGGTCGCCGGGCAGCCACGCAGACCCGAGCCGCCGGCGCCGGTCTCGATGAAATGCTGGCCCTGGCGATAGGCGGTCGCCGGCCGGGTCGGCATCGCAGCCGAGTCGAAATCCAGGTCGCGATAGTCGAAGCAGCTCGAATAGTCGTGCCTGCGATTGAGATTGTACACGTTCGCCATCGCGCGGGGCAGGTTCACCTGCTGCGAGAATGGAACGATGGAGATCAGCGTCCGGTCCACGGAGTCGGCCGTGAGTACCGTCTGCAGGAACTCCTTGGCCGCGACCTTGAGCTGGGCGATCTTGGTGCCCGGCGACGAGGTCGAGTTCCATCCCATCGATCCCGACACGTCGAGCACGAGGGTGATCTCGAGCTGCGGGATCGCCTGGATCGCGCCGGCATTCACGGCGACGTTCATCGTGGTGATCCCGAGCAGACGCAGGAAGATGGTCTCGAGCGGTTCGGTCGCGCTCGCGGTGATCGCCCGGCCACCGGACATCGGGGTGACCACGGTCGCAAGCCGGAAGCCGCCCGGCTGGTAGTTGCGCGAGGACATGTAGGCCGAGATCAGCGACTCCGCCTGCTCCTCGGCCGTCAGCGATCCCGACGTATCGTAAGTCTGATTGGTGTTCGTCGCCGCGAGGACGCCGCGATCGAGAGCGTCCTGCAGGTCCGCGCGCGCAAGCTCGTAACGCTGATAGTCGACGGCCATGCCGCCGATGACCAGCAGCAGCGTGAACAGGACCAGGACGAAAATCGTGATCCCGCCGGACTCGTCCGGCATGAAGGATCGAATCGACTTCTTAGTCACCCCGGGCTCAACACGAGCCCCGAGGCCTTCTGGGGAAGGATACATCACACGCCCCCGGCAAATTAAGCCACCAACTCCACCACAGCTACTTCTATATCAGGGAATCTAATACAATGCAATGTAAAGTTGACCCACGTGACGCCAAAACTCCAATGGATTGCGTAAGTTTCAGCCTAAAACTAAAATATCGGATGACTATGGTTAATATTGCCTGCCACAGAATAGGTCTACAATGGCTATTATTTCTTTATTTTGCATCGATATAGGCAGGCCCCGGCAGTCAGGTTGGTGCCAAATTAAAACGGATCCGCTCCGCAAGTGGAAACCGTGCGCCAGCGGCGATCGCAGGGTTTCCGCAGCCCGGGGGTCCGGGGACCTGCGCGGTCATGCGTCGACGGCGCCGGCAAACCCGCCGACTCCATCTTCCGGTTGCATGCCTGTCGGCGCCGCGATCTAAACCGTTCTCGATCATCTTTCGGCGGCATGGCATGACCATCCCGCCAGCCCGACGGGAGGGACCGCCATGACCAACTCCGCGGATTTTCGCATCGCCGTCTTTCCCGGTGATGGCATCGGCGCCGAGGTGACCGAGCCGACGCTGGGGCTGATGGCCAGGGCGACGGCGCGCGTCGGCGGATTTTCGCTGACGCCGCAGCATTGCCCGGCCGGGGCGGCGCATTACCGCGACCAGGGGGTGGCGCTGCCGGCCGGGTCGATGGCGACGGCGCGCAAGGCGGATGCGATCCTGCTGGCGGCCATGGGGCTGCCGTCGGTGCGCTATCCGGACGGGACCGAGATCGCGCCGCAACTCGACCTGCGCTTCGAGCTCGGTCTATATGCCGGGGTGCGGCCGATCAGGGCGGTCCCCGGTGTGCCGGTGGCCCTGGCCGATCCGCGGGCCAGGGAGATGGACTTCGTGATCCTCCGGGAGTTCGACCGAGGGACTGTTCGCCTCGCACGGCAAGGGCGAGATCACGCCGGACCGCGCCACCGAGACCATGGTGCTGACCCGGCACACCTCCGAGCGGCTGCACGATTTCGGCCTGCGCCTCGCGGCGCAACGGGCGGAGGCGGGCGGCAAGGGGCGGGCCAGCTGTGTCGACAAGGCGAACGTGTTCCGGGCCTTCGCCTGGTTCCGCGAGATCTTCGATGCGCGGGCCAAGGCGTTCCCGGCGGTCCGGGCGGACCACATCTATGTCGACGCCTGCGCGCTGATGATGGTGACCCGGCCCTGGGACCTCGACGTGCTGATCACCGAGAACATGTTCGGCGACATCCTCTCGGACCTCGGCGCCGGGCTGATCGGGGGGATGGGGTATGCGCCGTCGGCGGACATCGGCGACGAGCATGCGGTGTTCCAGCCTTGCCACGGCTCGGCTCCGGACATCGCCGGCAAGGGGATCGCCAACCCGACCGCGATGATCCTGTCGGGCGCGATGATGCTCGAGTGGCTCGGGCGCGAGAAGGGCGTGGCCGAGGCCAGCCGGGCCGGGGCGCTGCTGCGCCATGCGGTTGACGCGGCCTTCGCGCCGGGGACGCTCAGGACCTGCGAGCTTGGTGGCGACTCCGGTACGGCGGCGGTCTTCTCCGCGGTAGGAGCAGCGCTGGACCGGCTGGAAAAGGGATGAGGGAGGCACGCCCGGCCCTTGTCCCCTCGCTCGCGGAGTTCAGCGCATCCGGGCCTAGAGGATCGTGCGGACGGCCAGGGCGTCGTGATGGTGTCGGAAGAGCTCGTATCCGAGGTCGAGCAGATGGGCCTCGAGAGCGGCATATCTGCTCTCGGGAATGTTCATCGCTTCGAAATTGATGATCCGCGGCCGGGTCCGCGCGATGTCCGAGGCATAGATCACCTGATCGTCGAAACCTTCGGCATCGACCTGCAGGACATCGATCCGAGCCGGGAAGCCGTGGCGTTCCAGCAGCGCGGTCAGCGGCAGGGACTGGACCATGAACTCCTCGATCGCGGAATCCGGGTCGATGCCTCGGCCGAGATATTGGGCGAGCCAGTCACGCACATGCCCGCGATCGGCGGAAGTGACGCCGGTCGGCGCACGGTACGCGGGCCAGCCCGTCGCATAGGGAACCGAAAGCTTGTCCCAGAACGCCTCTTTGACGCAGAACAGCCTGAGGCTGGAATCCGGGCCGATCGCGCCGTTGAAGACTTCGGCGTCGTCGTGAAAGCTGTAGTTTGATTTCAGATAGGGCAGAAGCTGCTTCTGCGGCTCTACCAGGATCAGGCTCGTGCGCGCCTTCTTCTCCCGGACGAAACCGTAAAGGGGATCGTTGATGGCCCCGTCATTCGCGCCGACCTGCACGATCCGCAACTTCGGGACACTCGAAAGGAGCGCCGACATGGAACAATGGAATGCCGACGGCACCCCTGAGTTCCCGGCCGGCCGGTCGACGCGTCGAAGTTCGAGATTGCAGGATCGCAGCAGCGATTTGATCGTATCCTTCATCGTGGTCCCCGCTCCGCGCCAGGCATGGTTGACTGCGGCCGGGGACAGGCCAGTGCCCCCTGCGGCCAACAACCACGCTGACATGTCCGATCTTGTGCACCCCACATGATCCTACAGGCCTGCACTGAGATTATCTAATTCTTTCGGCGATCGTTCATCGGGTGCGCTATGGCGCGCCGTGGTGGCGCCGGTCTCGCGCGCCGGGAACGCGATGCACGAGTCCCGAATGTACGAGTTCCGAATGTACGAGTCCGGGCAGTGGCGGCCTCGCTCTTCCCCGGCGCACCCCCGCCTTCCGGCTCCTGCTCACACACCTGCTCAAACACCCATTTTCTGAATATTGTTTTGATTCAGTATGTTAACTCCATGCTCAAAGTTGAGCAGCCCTCGCGCACCCCCGCCGTGGCAGCCCGGCACCGCCCGGCCGCTTGCCTCCCCTCCCGCCCGCCTGTATAGACCGGCGCGAATTCTCGCCCCCTCCCGGGGCCCTTCCAAGGTAATCCCCATGGCCAAGATCAACGGCAACGAAATTCGCCCCGGCGTCATCATCGAGCATGACGGCGGGCTCTGGGTGGCGGTGAAGACCGCCCATGTGAAGCCCGGCAAGGGCGGCGCCTTCGCGCAGGTCGAGCTGAAAAACCTCCGCGACGGGCGCAAGCTGAACGAGCGGTTCCGCTCGGAGGACAAGGTCGAGCGCGTCCGCCTCGAACAGAAGGACCAGCAGTTCCTCTACGAGCAGGACGGCATGCTGGTATTCATGGACTCCGAGACCTTCGAGCAGATCGAACTCGCCGCCGACCTCCTCGGCGACCGCCGGCCCTTCCTGCAGGACGGCATGACCGTCACCATCGAGTACTACGAGGACGAGGCGCTGAGTGTCACGCTGCCCGACAAGGTCACCTGCACCATCACCGAGACCGAGCCGGTGGTGAAGGGCCAGACTGCCGCCAACTCGTTCAAGCCCGCCATGCTCGATAACGGCGTCCGGGTGATGGTTCCGCCCTTCGTCGGCTCCGGCGAGGCGGTGGTGGTCTCGACCGAGACCTTCGAATACGTGACCCGGGCCTGAGCCGCGTGGTCGCCCCCTCGGCCAACCTCAACGTGATGATCAAGGCCGCCCGCAAGGCGGCCCGCTCACTGGTCCGCGACTTCGGCGAGGTCGAGAACCTGCAGGTCAGCGTCAAGGGGCCGGGCGACTTCGTCACCAATGCCGACCGCAAGGCCGAGAAGCTGATCCGCCGCGAACTGATGGAGGCGCGGCCGAATTACGGCTGGCTCGGCGAGGAAAGCGAGCCCGCGGAGGGCAAGGACCCGACCCGGCGCTGGATCGTCGATCCGCTCGACGGCACCACCAACTTCCTGCACGGCCTGCCGCACTGGTCGGTCTCGATCGGTCTCGAGCACAAGGGCGAGCCGGTGGCGGGCGTGATCTACGATCCGGTCAAGGACGAGATGTTCGTGGCCGAGAAGGGCAGCGGCGCCTGGCTGAACGACCGCAGGCTCCGGGTCTCGGGGAGGCGGGAGTTCGCCGACGCCCTGTTCGCTACCGGCGTACCCTTCGGCGGGAGCGGCGACCTGCCGGCGACGATCAGGGACATTGCAAAGCTGATGCCCCACTGCGCCGGGCTGAGGCGCTTCGGTTCCGCCGCCCTCGACCTCGCCTATGTGGCGGCCGGGCGCTATGACGGCTTCTGGGAACGCGGGCTGAACGCCTGGGACATCGCCGCCGGGCTCTGCATCCTGCGCGAGGCGGGCGGGCTTTACGGCGGGCTTGGCGAGGGCGACCCGATGGAGACCGGCGATGTGGTGGCCGCAAACGGCCACCTGTACGAGGGCTTCCGGAAAGCGCTGACCGGCTGAGCCGGCGGTCGGCTCAGGGGTCCGGTTTCGCCCGGGCCTCCTGAGCCCCTCCCATATGACCTCCTGCAGGGTGGCGTCCCTTTACCGCCGGTGTTTGTGCAGCGCGTTTCGGCGGCATTAACGATCGGCAAGATTCCGCGCGGAAAGGTCCCACTTCGACCGCTCGCCGGGCGACACCCCGCTTGCCGGACCTGATGGGCCAATGCCGGTGGCGCGAGCTCCGGCGCGCTTCCGGCCGGTCAGCCCGGCCGGCTCTTCAGCTCGACCTCGACGAAGCTCAGGCTGCCTGCCGGCCCGTTGACCACATCGTGTTCGACCCCGGCGGAGCGGAAATAGGACTTCCCCGGCTCCATGGTGAAGGCGGTGCGCTTGCCCGCGGCGTCGACGATCTCGACCGCACCTCCGACCACCGGGGTGATCACGTAGTCGAACTCGTGCCGGTGCCAGCCGGTGGCGGCGCCCGGCGCGAAACGCCACTCGGTTACCCGGACATGGTCGTTGTCCACATGGACGACCGGTTCGGCCTTGGTCATCTGTCTCTCCCCTACATGTTCAGCGCCAGCTTCGGCGAGTGAACGTCGATCTCGAGTGCCTGGCCGACGGCGAAGTTGGTCAGCCGCCCGGCATGGGTGTTGAGGCCTGCCAGCAGATGCGCATCGTCACGGCAGGCCTGGCGCCAGCCCTTGTCCGCCAGCGCCAGCATGAAGGGCAGCGTCGCGTTGCCGAGCGCGATGGTCGATGACCGGGCCACCGCGCCCGGCATGTTGGCGACGCAGTAGTGGACGATGCCGTCGACGATGTAGATAGGGTCATCGTGGGTCGTCGCCTTCGATGTCTCGAAGCAGCCGCCCTGATCGATCGCAACATCGACGATGGCGGCGCCCGGCTTCATGCCCGAGAGCTGCTTCCTCGACACCAGCTTCGGCGCCGCCGCGCCCGGGATCAGAACGGCGCCGATCACCAGGTCGGCCTGGTGCACCAGCTCCTCGGTCGCGGCGCGCGAGGCGTAGCGGGTAGCGAAAAGGCCGCCGAAGGTATCGTCGAGGTAACGCATCCGGTCGAGCGAGAGGTCGAGCACGGTGACCTTGGCTCCCATCCCCGCCGCCACCCGGGCCGCGTAGGTGCCGACCACGCCGCCGCCGATCACAGTCACATCGGCCGGCCCGACGCCGGGCACGCCGCCCATCAGGACGCCGCGCCCGCCATTGGCCTTCTGCAGCGCCCAGGAGCCGACCTGCGGAGCCAGCCGCCCGGCCACCTCGGACATCGGCGCCAGGAGCGGCAGGCCGCCGCGGGCGTCAGTGACGGTCTCGTAGGCGATGGCTGTCACGCCGGACTTCAGCAGGTCACCGGTCTGCTCGGGATCCGGCGCCAGATGCAGATAGGTGAACAGCACCTGGCCGTCGCGGAGCTGCGCACGCTCTCCCGCCTGCGGCTCCTTCACCTTCACGATCAGTTCGGCCTCGGTGAAGATCTGCGCCGGTCCGTCCGTCAGTTCGGCGCCGGCAACGCTGTAGTCGGCGTCCGGGAAACCCGCCCCAACCCCGGCGCCGGTCTCGATCAGGACCCGGTGCCCATGGGCCACCGCTTCGCGAGCGGCTGCCGGGGTCATCCCGACCCTGTACTCCTGGTTCTTGATCTCTTTCGGACACCCGATCAGCAAGGGAAATTTCCTCCATCCCACGATGCACACATTGCGCTCCGGCCGCTCTCGCGGACCACTCGGTCACATAGACGAGACTGCCGGCGAACAGGCCGCCAAGCGCTGCGTGCAAGTCTAGCGCGGCTGCGAGCCGCATGTTAGGTCCAGTTCGCGACAGGACGCAGTGCTGTTCGTACCGATTTCAGAGGTTGGCTACAAAATATGGTCCTTGCGACTGGAAAAGATGCCAGTTCTGCGTATTCTTGCGGCAAAACGACAGGCGAGGCAGGCCGATGACTCCGAAGGACGGCTATCAGGTCCAGTTCTCCCAGCCGACCCGACAGATCCTTTTCATGCTGATCGTGCTCGTGCTGGTCGTAATGGCCGCGACGCTGCTGGGGCGCCAGATCGAGTCCATCTTCTACGCCAATGTCTATCTCAACGGCATCATCATCGGCGTGTTCGTGCTCGGCGTCACCGCCACGTTCTGGCAGGTCGGCCAGCTGATCATCGCCACGAGCTGGCTCAAGAACCTTCAGGCCGGCCGCAAGGGGCACGAATTCGTCAAGGCCCCGCGCATCTTGGCGGCAATGGCGCCGATGGTGCGCGAAGGCAAGGTGCAGAGCCGGATGGCGGCATCGAGCACGCGCTCGATCCTGGACAGCATCGCCGACCGGCTGGACGAGATGCGCGACATTACGCGCTATATCGGCAGCCTGCTGATCTTTCTCGGCCTGCTCGGGACCTTCTGGGGGCTTTCGGTCACGGTGCCGGCGGTGGTCGAGACCATCCGCTCGCTGGCCCCGCAGGAGGGCCAGCAGTCGGGCGACGTGTTCGCACGCCTGATGGCCGGTCTCGAAAGCCAGCTGGGCGGCATGGGAACCGCCTTTGCCTCGTCGTTGCTCGGCCTCGCCGGCTCGCTCGTGGTCGGGATGCTGGAGCTGTTCGCCAGCCATGGCCAGAACCGGTTCTACCGGGAACTCGAGGAATGGCTCTCCTCCTTTACCCGCCTCGGTCTGATCTCCGAGGGCGAGGGGCCGGAAGGCGGCCTCGTTGCGCTCCTGGAGCGGATCGACGAGGGGCTCGAGATGACCACCGGCTTCGCCAAGAAGGCGGAGGAGGCCCGCATCGACGCCGAGAAGCGGCTTGGCCGCGCGGCCGACGTGGTGGCCGAGATGGCGGTCCAGATCGACAAGGAGCGCTCGCTGGTCGCCCAGCTCGTCCATGAGATGCGCGAGGCGCGTGAGCTGCAGTCGGGCCGCGACCATGCCACGTTGACCGTGCTGAAACGGATCGAAGCCGCGAGCGAGGCGGTCGCCGCCGGCCAGCAGGGGCTGGCTCAGGCATTCGACCGTGGCGGTGCCGGGCGAGCGCTCCGGGGCGGCGGCACGGACGGAGACATGAAGGGGCACCTGCAGAACCTCGATACCCAGCTCCGCGAGATTGCGGGCGAACTCGCCACAGGGCGGCGCGAGTCGACGGCGGCGTTGCGGGCCGAGATCAGGGCGCTGATCAATCTGATCGACACGCGCACCCGGGCGCCCGGAGCGCGCTGATGGGCCTCGGACGCCGATCCGGAGGCCGGCACGAGACCAACACGTGGCCGGGCTTCGTCGACGCGATGACCGCGCTGCTGATGATCCTGATGTTCGTGCTGTCGATCTTCATGATCATCCAGTTCACGATGCACGAGAAGATCACCGGCCAGACCAAGGAACTCGACGATCTGACGCGCCAGCTTGCCGGTTTGGCCGATGTGCTGTCGCTGGAGCGCAATCGCTCGGCCGAGCTCGAGGGGCAGGTGGGGGAGCTCGAATCGAACCTGGCAGGCCAGCGCGACGAACTCGGCCGGCTGACATCAGCGCTGGCGGCGATGACGCAGCGGGCCGATGCGAACGAGGCCGAGGCCAACCGGCTGAACGCCGCGATGGCCGCGCTGGTCAAGTCGCGCGACACCGCGGTTGCCAGATCGCAGGCGCTGGAGCAGTCGCTTGCGGACAGCGTCACCGAACGCGAAGCCCTGCAGGCGGCGCTGGCAAGCGCGCGGACCGAGGTGGACGCCGCCGCCGAAGCCGCCCGCCTTGCGGCGGCGCGGCGCGAGGCGGTCGAGGCGATGATCGCCGAGCTCGAGAAGAAGGACAGCGAGCGCGAGCAGGCAATGGCGACGATCTCGGCCGAACGGGCCGGTGCGCTGGCGCTGATTGATCAGCTCCGGGACGAGCGCGCCACCCGCGAGGAGTCGCTGACCGAGCGCGAGAACGCCCTGCGCCAGGCGGAAGCGAAACTGACCGAGGAGGAGACCGCGCGTCTGGCCGAGATGGCGGCGGCGAAGGCGCTGCGCGAGAAACTCGCCAACAGCGACGCCGAACTCGATGCGATGACGCTGGCGCTGGAGGCGGCGCGAAAGGAGGCGGAGGACACGCTGATCCTCCTGGCGGCGGCCGAGGCCGCGAAGAAGCAGGTCCAGGATCAGCTTGCGGGCGGCACGGAGGAATTCGATCGCGAAGCTGCGTTGCGGAAGATTGCGGAGGAACAGCTTGCCGCGGCCAAGGAGCAGACGGTCGAGGAGCAAAAGCGCGTAGCCCTTCTCAACGCTCAGGTCCGAGAGCTGCGCGAGCAGCTGGCGGGGCTCGAAGCGCTGCTGGGCGAGGCCGAACAGAAAGACGCCGACAATCAGGTACAACTCGCCAGGCTCGGCGAGCGGCTGAACCAGGCGCTGGCCCAGAAGGTGGGCGAGCTGGCCCGCTTCCGTTCGGTGTTCTTCGAGAAGATGGAGCAGGTGCTCGGCGGCCGGCAGGACATCCAGCGCGTCGGCGACCGTTTCGTGTTCCAGTCCGAGGTACTGTTCGCCCCCGGCTCGGCGACGCTGGGGCCCGAAGGGCAGGCGGAACTCGCGAAGCTCGGCGAGGTGCTGCGCGAGATCATCGACGAGGTGCCCGACGACGTGGCCTGGATCCTGCGGGTGGACGGACATACCGACAAGGTGCCGCTGGGCGGCGGGCGCCGCTACCAGGACAACTGGGAACTGTCGCAGGGCCGCGCGCTTTCGGTGGTCAAGTATCTGATCGAGCAGGAGCAGATTCCGCCCGACCGGCTCGCGGCCATTGGCTTCGGCGAGTATCAGCCGATCGACACAGGCGACACGCCGGAGGCGCTGGCGCGGAACCGCCGCATCGAGTTCAAGTTCACGGAGCGGTAGCCTACCGGGTAGAGAAGTCCCGGATTGCCCCGACGATGCGGCCGAAGGCCTCGCGCGCCCGGTGCGACATGTGCCGAGCCCGCAGATGACCGTGCGGGAGTTGCGGTTCGACCGAGCAATAGGCTTCGACCCCGGCACCGATCAGGCGTCGGACATACTCGACGCCATCGTCGCGATGCGGATCGACGCCCGCCGCCGAGATGAAGCAGGGTGCGAGCCCGGAGAAATCCTCGGCCGACATCGGCGAGAATGTCGGGTCACCGTTTGGCGGATCGCCACCCGCCCGAACCCGCCTGTAGTATTCCAGCTCCGACGCCTTCAGGAGCGGGGCGTCGGCGCACTCGGTCAGCGAGGGAAGGTTCAGATAGTAGCCGCCGAGGCCGGGGTAGATCAGCACCTGCCCCCGGATATCCTCACCCCGGAGCGTCTGCGCAACCGCCGCGGCGAGATTCCCGCCGGCGCTATCCCCGGCGAGGACGACCGGCCCGTCGCGAAGGATGGCGCGCGCGGCCCAGAGCGCGTCCTCGTAGTGCGCCGGATGAACATGCTCCGGGCAAAGCCGGTAGTCCACCGAGACCACGGGGCAGCCTGTGCGGTCGCAGATCTCGGCGCAAACATCGTCGTGGCTTTCCAGTCCGCCGAGCAGGTAGCCGCCGCCATGGTAGTAGACCACCGTTACCGGCCCCGGGCTGGCGGTGCGGTAGCGGCGGATCGGGATGGCGCCTGCGGGACCGGGAACGGTGCCATCCTCGGTGGTCACCGAGGCGGGCCGCGGCTTGCGGAACGCGGCCGCCATCCGGTCGTAGAGCTCCCGGTTCTCATCCGGCGTGCCGTTCCACGACCCTGGCGGGTAGAAGCCGTCGGTTCGCTCGATGAAGGCCAGCACCTCCGGGTCGGTGATCTCAATCGACATGGGTGCCCTCTGTCATGCATGCTCGGTGCCGACAATATTCCGCGAGTCGGTCGGCTGGAAAGAGGTGACCATGGGGTACACGGTCGAGGAGACCGTCTGGATCACGCTGGCCGACGGCACGCGGCTGGCCGCACGGATCTGGATGCCGGGCGGGCCGGGGCCGTTCCCGGCGGTGCTTGAGTTCCTGCCCTATCGCCGCCGCGACGGCACCTCGGAGCGGGACGAGTGCACCTATCCGGCCTTTGCCGAGGCGGGGATCGCCGGGGTACGGGTCGACAGCCGCGGCAACGGCGATTCGGACGGGCTGTTCGATGACGAGTACTCGCCGCAAGAACTTTCGGATGCCTGCGAGGTGATCGCCTGGATCTCGACGCAGCCCTGGTCGAACGGCAATGTGGGCATGATGGGGATCTCCTGGGGTGGGTTCAACGCTCTGCAAGTGGCGGCGCTGCGGCCGCCGGCGCTAAAGGCGGTGATCTCGCTCTCCTCCACCGCCGACCGCTACAACGACGACATCCATTACAAGGGCGGTGCGCTGCTCTCGGCCAATGTCTACTGGGCCGGGACAATGCTCAGCTACGCCTCGCGTCCGCCCGACCCCGCGGTGCTGGGCAACTCGTGGCGGGAGGTCTGGCTCAGGCGGCTGGAGGCAGAGCCGATGCTGCTGGAGGTCTGGCTCCGGCACCAGCGGCGGGACGAGTACTGGAAGCACGGCTCGATCTGCGAGGACTGGTCGGCGATCGAGATCCCCGTCTTCATCATCGCCGGCTGGGCCGACGGCTACCGCAACGCGCCGGCGACGGTGGCCGCCAACGCGAAGACCCTGGTCAAGGCGATGACCGGCCCCTGGATCCACAAATACCCGCACTTCGCCTGGCCGCGCCCGCGGGCGGACTTCACCGGCATGGCCGTCGCCTGGTGGAAGCGCTGGCTCGCCGGCGAGGCGACGGGGGTCGAGGAATGGCCGGCCTACCGGGCCTATCTCTCCGAGGGCCCGCGCCCCGGCGGTTACCGCTCGGAAGAGCCCGGCCGCTGGGTCGGGGTGGCGGAATGGCCCTCGGCCTCGGTCGAGACCAGCCGGCTGACGCTCGGCTCGGACGGGCTGCTCGGCGGCGGGTCGGGCGGCGAGAGGGCAGTGGCCTCGCCCCAGCATTGCGGCGCCGCCGGGGGCGAGTACTTCACCGTGAAGCCGGACGGCGAGCTGCCGGCCGACCAGCGCAGCGACGATGCCATGTCGCTGGTGTGGGACACCGAGCCGCTGGACGAGCCGCTCGACATTCTCGGCCGGCCAAAGCTGCATCTCTCGGTCGCGATCGACCAGCCGCAGGGCAACCTGATCGCACGGCTGGTCGACCTGCATCCGGACGGCACCGCGAACCTGATCGCCCGCGGGGTCCTGAACCTCTGCCACCGCAACGGCAACGCGACGCCGGAAGCGGCGGTGCCGGGGGATTTCTACAAGGTTGCGCTGGCGCTGGACGAGACCGGCTACCGGCTGGCGCCCGGGCACCGGTTGCGGCTGGCGCTGTCGACCGCCTATTGGCCGCTGGTGCTGCCGGGGCCGCGCCCGGTCAGGGCGACCGTACGCTGCGGGGCGGATTCAACGCTCTTGCTGCCGCTGCTGGATGGGGCGGAGGAGGCGCCGCCGCCGCTGCCGGCCGATCCGGATCCGCTGCCGAAGTACCGGCTGGTCGAGCGGGGCCACAGCGTCCGCCGGGTCGAGCACGACCTGCAGACCGGGCGGGTCCGCTACGTGATCTCGGAATGCAGCGGTTGGACCGAGAACCCGGTCCACGGCATGCGCAAGCGCGAGAGCCGCGACGAGGTCTGGGAGGTCGATCCCGCCGATCCGGCGGGCACGACCGGGCGCCTGGTCTTCGAGGCCGAGCGCGCCCGCGAAGGCTGGCATGCCGCCACCCGCTCGGAGATCCGCTTCACCTGCGGGCCGGAGCGATACGCGGTCGAAGCCGAACTGATCGCGCGCGAGGGCGAGACCGAGCTGATCCGCCGGCGCTGGATGTTCGAGGTGCCGCGCGACCACATGTGAGGCGCTTGACCGGCGGGGCCGCCGCACCATCCTTCCCGGTAGTCATGGGAGGATGCCCGATGCGTCGTCTCGCCGCCTTCGCTCTCGCTCTCGCCCTGGTTGTCGCGGCCGGGCCTGCGGCCCGTGCCGGCGAGCCGGCGGATTCGATCCGCGCCGTGATCGCCGCCCAGCTCGATGCCTTCCGGGCCAACGACCTCGAGGTCGCCTATGCCCACGCGTCGCCGATGATCCAGTCGATCTTCCAAAATCCTCAGGTGTTCGGCCGGATGGTCGAGATCGGTTACCCGATGATCTGGCGGCCCTCGCATTTCGAGATGCTCGGGCTGACCCCGATCCCGTCGGGGCAGGTGCAGACCGTGCTGTTCCAGGACCGGCAGGGCCAGTTCCACGAGGCCGACTACGAGATGCGGCTTATCGGCGGTGAATGGCGGATCAACGGCGTCCGGCTACGCGCCCTGCCGGGCGTCGGGAGCTGATGGCGCCTCAGAACCGCCGCCAGATGCTGACCGAGACTCCGAGGCCGTCGCCGCGGTTCAGGAGGTCGTAGCTGATCCCGAGCTGGATGGTCGGCGGGTTCAGCTCGGGATGTGGACGCTTCCAGTGGTGGACCTTCGTCGGCCACAGGGTGTAGGCAATCGAGGGCGCGACCTTCAGCGAGGCATCTGTGCCGTCCGCCAGTGGCGCCAGCCCGAACAGCCCCAGCATCCCCATCCAGCTCCGGTCCCAGGCGTAGCCGCCGGTCGCCTCCAGCCGCATCTCGTCTGCCTGCCCTTCCCCACGCCAGTGGTACGCCGCGCCGGTCGAGAGGAAGGCGCTGCCCCAGAGTCCGCCCCAGCCGCGACCGTAGAGCGCGGCGGCATGTGCTTCCGGCACCGCGCCGGGATCGGCATAGGTGTAGGCGCTGCCCATCAGAGCATCGATCGGTTGCGCGTAACCTGCCTGCACCGAGGCGACCTCGCCCTGTTGGCTCCGCCAGACGCGCTTTCTCAGAAATCCGCCGAGAGACGCCGCGCTCCGGTCCGGATCGGACAGCGAGAGTTCGGAGTAGGCCTTGGCGCCGATGGTCAGACCATCCAGGACACCGAATTCGAGATAGACTTGGCTGATGTTTCCGTCGGTGTCCGCCGGGCCGCCGGCCAGGGCGGCGACAGGGGCCGCGCGGCGAGCAATGGTGACGATGGCCAGCCCTTCGCCTTCGGCCTGGGTCCAGGCGCCCGCCAGGGCAAACCCTGCCGCCGGTAGGCCGACCCCGGAGCCAGCGAGCAGCAACAGGACTATCCGGCCGAGGCGCAGCATCCCAACCCCCAAAAATCACGGGGAGGAGCCTCGGTGTCTATGGTTAACAACGGGTTAGCGGCAGAGCCGAGACTCGGGGGCCGATTTTGAGTATAATATCTTCGAGAGGACCCCTTTGCGGGAGTGGTATGCGTGCCTGACGAGCTTTTGGCCTTTCTGCTCATGGTTGGCGGCTTCGGCTGCATCGTCGCTTGGGGGGTCTGCCAGGCGGTCTCCGTCATCCGCGCCTACCGGATCCGGCGAGACGAGGATGCGATCAAACTCCACGTGGTCCGTGGCGGACGCATCCCGGATGGAGCACCCATGGCGCTGGCGCGGCATCATTTCCAGATCCGCTGGCTGGGCATTCTGGGCAATATCATGCTGGTTTCCGGCATTGCTGTGATGGCGATGGCTCATCTGCTCGTCGTCTGAACAGAGCTGACGCGTCGGCGACGTGCACGCCAGCCCTTGCAATCGGCGCTGGCGGCCATATTCTCACAGGCGTTCTCTCGGGGCGCTCCGGAAGGGGCTGAGATGTACCCGTTGAACCTGACCCAGTTAGTACTGGCGGAGGGAAGAGAAACCGGCTCCTGGCGCACCTGCCGCCGTGGCCACGCTCTCCAGACCTTTCGCCGTTCCGCATGAAGGGACGCGCAATGACGATCCGACACCTGCTTCCAGCCGCCGCCCTGGCGCTCGGGCTCTCGACACCCGCGGGCGCTGCCGACCTGCCGGTCCTCACCGTCTACACATATGACAGCTTCGCCTCTGAATGGGGGCCGGGCCCGGTCATCGAGAAGGGCTTCGAGGAGATTTGCGGCTGCGACCTGCGGTTCGTCGGGCTCGAGGATTCGATCAGCGCCTTCAACCGGGTGAGGCTCGAGGGCGCGACCACCAGGGCGGACGTGCTGGTGGGGTTGGACGTGAACCTGGCCGGCGACGCGCTGGCCTCGGGCCTGTTCGCGGCCCACGGCGCCGATCTGACCGGGCTCGCCCTGCCGGTCGACTGGGACGACCCGGTGCTGGCGCCCTTTGACTGGGGCCATTTCGCCTTCGTCTACGACAGCCGCCGCCTGGTCGCGCCGCCGGTGTCGTTCGAGGCGCTGTTGGATGCGCCGGACGACCTGAAGATTGTGATCCAGGACCCGCGGTCCTCCACCCCTGGGCTCGGCCTCTTGATGTGGGTCAGGGCGGTATACGGCGACCGCGCGCCGGAGGTCTGGCGCCGGCTGAAGCCGAAGATCCTGACGGTGACCAAGGGCTGGTGGGAGAGCTATTCGATGTTCCTCGAGGGCGAGGCGGACATGGTGCTCTCTTACACCACCTCGCCCGCCTACCACGAGGTGGTCGACAAGGAGGGCTTCATCCGGGCGGCCCCGTTCGACGAGGGCCACTATCTGCAGATGGAGCTGGCCGCGGTGACCGCCGCGTCGACGCAGCCGGAGCTGGCGCGGCGCTTCATCGCCTACCTCACCGACGAGGCGGCGCAGTCGGCGATCCCGACCACCAACTGGATGTTCCCGGTGAACCCGCAGGCCGAGCTGCCGGACGCCTTTGGCCATGTGGTGAAGCCCGCGCGGACCCTGTCCTTCCCGGCCGGGGCGGCGCAGGCGAACCGCAAGGCGTGGATAGGCGAGTGGCTGGCGGTGATGGGCGAGTGAACGCCGCACGCCTGGTACCCGGCCTGGCCGCAGCAACGGTGGCAGCGGGGCTGGCCGGGGCCGCAATCGCGGCAATCGCGGCCGAGGCGGGCGGCGTGGACCTGCGCGCCGTTCTGCGCGACCCCTATCTGCGGGGGGTGACGCTCTTCACGTTCGAGCAGGCCGCGCTGTCGACGCTGCTCTCGGCGGCGCTTGGTCTCGCGGCGGCGCGGGCTGTGCATCGGCGCGCCGGTGCAGCGCGTGCGCGGGCACTGAATCTCCTTGCCTCGCTGGCGCTGGTGATGCCCACAACCGTGGCCGCGACCGGCATTGTCGCCGTCTGGGGGCGCGCCGGCTGGGCCGCCGACGCCGCGTCGGCGCTGGGACTGCCCGGCCCTGGCGGCGTGCTCTACGGGCTGCCGGGTGTGCTGCTCGCCCATGTATTCTTCAACGCCCCGCTGATCGCGCGGATCTTCCACGCCGCACTGGCGGGCATCCCCGACGGGCGCTGGCGGCTGGCGGCACAGCTCGGGTTGGCCGAGCGCGAGGTATGGCGCTTCGTCGAGTGGCCGGCCATCCGCCGGGTGGCGCCGGGGGCTTGCGGACTGGTGTTCCTGCTCTGTTTTACCTCGTTTGCGCTGGTGCTGATGCTGGGCGGCGGACCGCAGGCGAGCACGCTGGAGGTCGCGATCTACGAGGCCGCGCGGCTCGATTTCGACCTCGACCGAGCGGTGGCGCTGAGCCTGCTTCAGCTCGCGATCTGTGCCGGCATCCTGCTGTTGCTTGCCCGCTATCCGGCGGAGTGGACCGCCGGTGCCGGGGCGACCGGGCTCGGCGGGCGGATCCGCCCGGACCGGAGGGAGCGCGGCGCCCGGATCGCGGACGCGGCCGTCGCTCTGCTCGCCGCCGGGATCGTGGCGGCGCCGCTGGCGGCGATCCTGCTTGGCGGAATACGGCCAGAGCTCCTGCGGCTGCCGCTCGATCCGGCCTTCCGGCAGGCGCTCGGTGCCTCGGTGGCGATCGCGCTTGCCTCCGCGGCACTCACCTGCGCACTCGCCTGGGCGATCTGCGAGGCGCGGCGGACGATGGTGCTGCCGACCCGGCTGCCGCGGCTGGCCGGGCTCGCAGGGTTCCTGGACCTCGCCTCGGCAGCCTATCTCGCGCTGCCGGCGATCGTCTTCGGCCTCGGCGCATTCCTGCTGCTTCGGGGCATCGCCGATACTTTCATCATGGCGCCCGTCCTGGTGCTGGCCGCCAACGTACTGCTGTCGCTTCCCTTCGCCGTTCGCGCGTTGCAGGGCAGCCTGGCGGAGAGCGGGGCGCGGCACGACCGGCTCTGCGCCAGTCTCGGCATCTCGGGTCTTTCCCGGCTCCGGCTGGTGGACCTGCCGGTGGCCCGGCGCGCGCTCGGCTTCGCCGCGGCGCTGTCGGCCGCGCTGTCGGTCGGCGACCTCGGCGTTATCGCCCTGTTCGGCTCGGATGCGTTCCGCACCCTGCCCTGGCTACTCTACGAGCGGTCGGGACGATACCAGAGCGGCGAGGCGGCGGCGATCGCGCTGACGCTGCTGCTGCTGAGCCTTGCCTTCTTCGCCGGCATCGAGCGGATCGTCGGGGGGCGTCATGCTCGCCATTGAGCGGCTGCGCTATGCCTGGCCCGGGCTCCCGGTGTACGAATTCACGCTGTCGATCGGGCGCGGGGAGGTGGTCACGCTTTCGGGGGCGTCGGGCTCAGGCAAGTCGACGCTGATCGACCTGATCTGCGGCTTCCTCGTGCCGCTCTCGGGCGAGATCACCTGGGACGGCGCCTCGATTCTGGGCCTGCCGCCGGCCAGGCGCCCGGTTTCGGCCCTCTTCCAGACCGGCGACCTGTTCGAGCACCTGGATGTGGGCATGAACATCGCGCTGGGCCTGGACCCGCGCGGCCGGCCGAGCCCTGCGGAGCGGGACCGGGTGCGGGCGGTGCTGGCCGAGATCGACCTGTCCGGACTCGAGAGCCGGCTGCCCACGCAACTCTCGGGCGGCCAGCGCCAGCGGGTGGCGCTGGCCCGGTCGCTGGTGCGCGACAAGCCGGTGATGTTGCTCGACGAGCCGTTCGGCGCCCTCGACATCGAAACCCGCGACGAGATGGCGGCCCTGGTGCGCCGGCTGACGGCGGAACGGGGTCTCGCGACGCTGGTGGTCTCGCACGATCCGGCGGACGCAGCACGGCTCGGCAGCCGGGTAGTGGTGCTGCGCGATGGGCGCTTGTTGGAGCGAGTTCCCGGATGAGCATACCGCCGGATCTCTGAATCCGCGCCTGTCATCCGGAAGGATCTGTCGGGCGCGAGTTCCGCTCGGCGCCGGAAGTTTGTCGACCTTGCGCGGGATGGGCGGACCGGGCTTGAACCGGTGACATGCGAAAGGCCCGCCGGCGAACCGGCGGGCCGTCTCTGTTCCGTCGGTCGGGCCGCCCGGATCAGTTGTCGGCGCTGTACCGTTCAACGCCCAAGAGGTCCGCCAGCGCATCGGCGATGCCGGGATGGGTCGGATCCTTGACGGCGCCTTCGAGCGCGGACTGCTCGTTCGCCTGAGCCTCGTCCGCGGCGGCCTGCGCCGCGGCGGCCGCATCCGCGGCCGAGGCGAGATCGGCCGCCGCCGTTTCCGCCGCCGCTTCGGCGGATGCGAGATCCGCATCGGCGAGGTCGACGGCCTCCTGAGCCGCGTCGACCGCCGCCTGGGCATTGGCGATGTCAACGTCGGTGGCCGTGGCAGTGTCGAGCTGGGACTGAGCTTCGAGCGCGCTCGCGAGCTCGGCGTTCGCCATGTCGACCGCTTCTCGCGCCGCCTCGATACCCAACTCCGCGTTCGCCGCGGCCTCCTGAGCGGCGGCGAGATCGGCCTCGGCGTCGTCCAGCGCCGCTTGGGCCGCGTTGTTCGCCTCGACCGCGACGCCAAACGTGGCGGCCCTGCCCACCGCAGAATGGGGCGCATTCGCGAGCGCGTTCGCGCGAGCGCGCGCACTTGCGTGAGCGGCGTTGCCGTGGCCAAGGGCCGAGGACATCTTACCGTGGGCGTTGGGCGCCTCGGCTACGTCTTGACCTCGGGCATTGCTGCGTCCGAGCCCCTTGCCGGGACCGGCCGATTCGGCTCCAGCGCTCGAGCCGGAATCCGAACCGGCGTCTGCGCCGGCACCCTGACCGCCGCCATTGCCGCCGCCATTGCCGCTGCCATTGCCGCCGCCATTGCCGCCGCCATTGCCGTTGCCGCCACCATTGCCGTTGCCAGCCGCCTTCGCAGTCGAGATTCCGAAGCTGGTGCCGTCATCCGTTGCGTGGATGCCGAGCGGGACCAAAGCTGCCACCAGTCCGATGGCACACGTCTGGGTCACGAGCCGCGCGAGCGGCCCCATGCATTTCCTGATGAACATTAGTCACTCCCCTTAGATGGTTAGGTCCAGACCCGTGCACGCAATTGTCGGGCAGGAGGCCACGCCAATTCGACCCAAAGGTCATGTTCGCGGGCAGCGAATGCCTTTGGCTTTACACCGGCACGAAGAATTCCGTCTCGGTACCGGTTCAGGATAACACCTTAGTCGGACTTTACTTTCTTCCAGATCCCATCGCTGTCCCTGCAACGGGTCGCCTCAGAACGGTCCGGAGCCGTTCCGGGTTGGGTTACCGTCAGCTCG
This sequence comes from uncultured Pseudomonadota bacterium, assembly GCA_963700775.1. GTDB lineage: Bacteria > Pseudomonadota > Alphaproteobacteria > Rhodobacterales > Rhodobacteraceae > Thermohalobaculum. Next base: position 146,507 of record CAVOYU010000011.1, on the reverse strand, counting down.
TATCTACGGCAGTAATGGCCGCTCACGCTCTTCCAAGTGCGGATCGGCACCACGACGACCTCGGTACCTTCGATCACGGCCGCGGCAGGGATGCCACTCGTGAGCTTCTCGAGTGCATACTGCACGGTTTCCTCGACCGCGCTGGCCGATGAGGCCGAAAGCGCCGTCGTGTTTACGACGGCAAAGGCTGTCAAGGCTGTGATCAGCCTCATCGATTTCATTGCCAACCCCGCGATATGAGGTCCTTTTCCTCACGCGCACTAAGGCTAGGGCCGGCCGGAGACGGATCGCCGCCGAAAGTACTTCCGAGTTGCACTGATGCGACCGAGACGTCCGGAACCGCAGTCGCGACTGCAGATGCCGTGCCGGTGCTGGGACCCTCCGCGTCACCGCCGCCGCCCGCACCGGCCGAGCCGCCGCCGGACGCGCCGCTCGATCCGCCTCCGCCTGAACCGCCGCCACTGGCGCCGCCGCCAGACCCACCGCCGGAGCCGCCACTCCCTGAGCCGCCGCCGCCCGAGCCGCCCCCCCGGAGCCGCCGCCGCCCGCGCCGCCTCCGCTCCCGTCGCCACCGTCGCCACCGCCACCTCGGCCCGGGTTGCTCGGGTCATTTCCCTGACCGGTATTCTCGTTCTGGCTCTCCTCGCCGCCGTTGCCCAGGCCGTTGTTGCCCCCCCCGCGGCGATTCCCGCGGCCGCCATCTTCGTTCGCGGCCCGGGCTGGGTTCGCCGCGAATTCAACATGACCCACAGTGTTGACGTGAATTCCGAAGGGCACAGCCAGCGACATCAGCGCAATGGCCGTGCTCCGAGTCAGGATCTTGACCGGCCGACGCCGGTGCCACCACGGAAACATCCCTCACTCCCCGTATCGCAAGCTAGAGGCACGGAATACGCGATCTGATCCCAGAACAAGCAGTTGGTGACTGGGCGATATCTGACCTCAGAGACCCGTCCATGCGACGTTTCGGTCGCAGCGACTTTGCTGGTCGACGAGGTGATATCGGATACGCACGGCTACCATACGCCCTTGCTATCGACACGCCGGTTCCATCCACCCGAACGAACGCAGCGCTGCGGACAACAAAGAGCACATTAACACGACCAAATCCATTTAATGAAGCAAAATCAGATCATAAGCCAACGTTTGTACACAGTCTGCCCGCTACTTCACGGGCGTTTGGGTCAAAGCATACGTCGATCGGTTGCCGCTCCACAAACTGGCTCACTCCCCGGTTGTTCCGCCAGCAGTTGCCACCGAGACGCTCCGGCGCAAGCTGCTAGGCGTCACTGCCACCCGCTGGAGATCAGGTCCTTCTCCTGCGTTTTGCTGACATCCGGGCCGGCCGGCTTGGCGCTGCCACTGAATTCCGAGGGGGCCTGGCCCGATTGGGCCGCGACCGCCGGATCCTGGGTTGATAGGCCGCTCGCCGTGGGCGCTGCATCGGCCGGGCTCGGCTCCGAGCTTTCCGTCGCCTCCGATGGATTGTCGTTCGCCGAGACCTCTCCGGCTGCGGGAACATCGTCGGTCGCAATGGTATTGGTGACGGCTGGGCCGGTTGCGGGCGTTCCGGTTGACGGACCCGTCCCCGGCCCTGAGCCCTGGCCAGCAACGCCGCCCTTGCCATGGCCGGCGCCTTGACCGCCAGCGTTGCCCTGACCGCCGCCCTGGCCGCCGCCGCTACCTTGGCCGCCGCCGCCGCCAGAACCTTGCCCGCCACCACCACCCTGGCCACCGCCGCCGCCGCCACCGCCGCCGCCACCGCCACCGCCCTTATTGTGAACGACGAACCCATTGGCGACGTAGCTGTGATCGCCATCGAGCATCAGGTTGTAGACGACATCCGTCGCCACGCCCTTCGCAGCGATCAGCCGCTGCAGAACCACCTGCCCAAAACTGACGGCGGGCAACAGCGCGAGGGCGCCGAAACTCTCCCCCGAAACCGCCGCCGCCGTAACCAGCACGTCACCCGCCGTCAGCTCTGCCACCGTCAGACCCGGAGTTTCAAGCCGGGTGGCCGTACTGTCGACCGCGCGCCAGCCACCGGGCGTCAGGAAGGGATGCTCGGCGGTGAAGAAGGGGCGGTGCTGATTGATGCCGTACAATGCGCGCGTTCCGAGGGGAACGACATGGATACCGGTCACCCGGTTGACCTGGCCGCTGCGCCCGATCACCCGGTCGCCGGGACGAATTCCGGCAATCGGAAGTTCGGCTCCGTTGGCCATCAGTACGGGCGTATCGGGCGTGAAACAGCACTGCGCATGTGCTTGTGGCGTTTCGAAGAATCCACCGTCGGGCGCCAGTACAGGCGGCATCGCGCTCAGCACGCACAGCATAGCTGTGGACGTAGCCAAACGACGCAGCGATATGCGGTAGCGATGCATGCGAGGCATTTTCCGCGAAGGTTTCATCAAGACAATAACACCGCCGCCACCTGAATCTTTCCGGCGATCAGATTTTTTTTGAAGGAAAACCGCCAGTCGGGTGTTATTCGTTCAAACAGGCTTGAAGGGGATTGGCAAGGACTACAGCGTGGAGCCGCAGATCGAGAGGGAGATCATCGCCCTCCTACCGCGTCTGAGACGGTTCGCGCTGGCGCTCACAAGGTCCGCGGCGGCTGCCGACGACCTGGCCCAGGCCACGGTAGAGCGCGCCATTGTCAATCTCGACAAGTGGCAGCCGGGAACCCGGCTCGACAGTTGGATGTACCGGATTGCGCATAACCTTCACCGGAACGACATGCGCAACAACTCGGTCAGGGGCGAGAAGCTCGGGATCATCCAGCACGGTTCGGAGGAGTTGCTGGACGGAGAGCGGGCGGCGGTGGCCCGGTTGGAGTTCAAGACGGTGAGCGCGGCGATCGCCGAGCTTCCCGCCGACCAGAGGGAGGCGTTGCTCCTCGTGGCAGTGGAAGGTCACAGCTACAAGGAGGCCGCCGAGATCACCGGCGCAACGGTTGCGGCGGTGACGAGCCGGATCGCCAGAGCGCGGGAAGTGCTGAGGGGTCTTGTCGAGAGGAGTGAATGACGATGGGCAATGTGACATTCGAGATGTTGTCGGCCTATCACGACCGCGAAGTCGGAGCCGACGAGGCTGCGAGGATGCGGCGCGACCTGCTCTCCGACGATGAGGCGCGGGAGATTCTCTCGGCCCTCGAACAGGTCGACAACCGGATACGCGAGGCCTTTGCGGAGGACCTCGATCAGCCGGTACCGCTGCAACTGGCGCGGACAGTGCGATCAGGGTTCGCGGCGCGGAAGCGCGCGTCGGTTGCCAGGGTTGTGGTACGCTGGGCCGGGCCGATGGCGGCGGCGCTTGCGATCGTGGTCCTGGGGAACCACTGGTCGGCTCAGCGGGTCGAGGGCGAGCTTGCGGAACGCGAGCAGCAGATTGCCGCCCTGGCCGACAAGGCGGTGCAGGACGCGCTCGAGCACGCGCTGAGCGGCGCGCGGGTCTCGTTGGCCGATGACAGGATGGCGAGCATGGTCTCGATCACGCCGACCCGGACCTACAAGAGCGAGAGTCAGCACTGGTGCCGCGAGTTCACCGAGGAACTGATGGTCGACGGCGAGCGGGTCACCCGCTTCGGGCTCGCCTGCCGCGAGGCCGATGGCGGCTGGCGTCGGGTGCAGACAAACACGCCCGGCAGCACGCCGCCGATGGTCGGAACCTCGCTCTGAGGCTCGACGGAGCCTCGATGCCAGCGGACAGCGCTTGCGTGGATCCCGGCGGGTCCCCTCAACGTTTCTTGACTCAAGGATAAATTCTTCCCACGATCCGCCAACGCGGCCGGTCCTCTATCCGTGCCACGACCGACAAGCGGACCGTGATGGACGGCGCCGATGGCCGTGACGCAGTAGCGTTTCGGTCCGTCGCCTGACAATATCGGATCTGCAGATACAAGATGCAACGAAGCGGCGGGTTCCGCCCTTCGTCCCGACGCCGGGCGCAATGACCCGGTGCGGACGGTGCAGAGAGGAGGAGATCTCATGGGATTGATGCGTAAACTCGCCGCGGCCACGCTGGCTGCGGCGCTGGCCCTGCCGCTACCTGCGGCTCTGGCCGAGACCCCGAAGGATATACTGGTCATCGCGACGCGGATCGACGATCTGATCTCGCTGGATCCCCAGGAAAGCTTCGAGTTCTCGGGCTCGGATATCGCCAACAACCTCTACGGCTCGCTGGTCAGCTTCGACCCGGCCGACCTCTCGAAGGGCTATGTCCCCGAGATCGCCGAGAGCTGGGAGGTCTCGGGCGACGGCAAGGTCTTCACTTTCAAGATCCGGCCGGGCCTGACCTTCACCTCGGGCAACCCGGTCACCGCCAATGACGTCGCGTTCTCGCTGCAGCGCGCGGTCGCCATGGAGAAGACCCCGTCCTTCATCGTGACCCAGTTCGGCTTCACCAAGGACAACATGGCCGAGACGCTGAAGGCGCTGGACGACAGCACCTTCCAGATGACCACCGACAAGAAGTACGCCACCTCCTTCGTGCTGAACTGCCTGACGGCGACGATCGCCTACATCGTTGATTCCGTTGAGGTGAAGAGCCACGAGGCGGATGGCGACTGGGGCAACGGCTGGCTCAAGACCAACTCGGCCGGCTCGGGCGCCTACAAGCTCGTCAACTGGAAGGCCAACGAGAGCTACACGCTGGAGGTCAACCCGACGTTCTGGCGCGGCGAGGCGCCGATGAAGCGGATCATCGTCCGCCACATCGACGAGTCGACCACCCAGCGCCTGCTGCTGGAGAAGGGCGACGTCGACATCGCGCGCAACCTGACCCCCGAGGACGTGGCGGCGATCGAGAAGAACGCCGACCTCGCCGTCGACAACGATCTGCGCGGGCGGATCATGTATCTGGGCCTCAGCCAGAAGAACCCGATCCTGTCGAATCCGAAGGTGATCGAGGCGCTGAAATACCTCGTCGACTACGATGGCATGGCCGACTCGTTCCTGAAGGGCGCGTACGTGCCGCACCAGGCCTTCCTGCCGCTGACCTATCTGGGCGAACTGAAGGACAGGCCTTTCAAGCTGGACATCGAGAAGGCCAAGGCACTTCTGGCCGAGGCAGGCTATCCCGACGGCTTCGAGACGACGGTCAACGTGCGGACCGACGAGGACCGTCTGCAGATCGCCCAGTCGCTGCAGAACACCTTCGCGCAGGCCGGCATCAAGGTGACGATCAATCAGGGCACCGGGAAGCAGGTGCTGGGCCTCTACCGCGCGCGCACCTTCGACATCGCGCTCGAGGCCTGGGGGCCGGACTATCCGGATCCGCACACCAATGCCGACACTTTCGCCAGCAACCCGGACAACTCGGACGAGGCCCAGCTCACCGGCAAGCTCGCCTGGCGCGTCTCCTGGGACATCCCCGAGATGACCAAGGCTACTCAGGCCGCAGTCGAGGAGGCCGACACCGACAAGCGCCGTCAGATGTATATCGACATCCAGAGGGAGTTCCAGCAGACGGCGCCCTTCGTCATGATGTTCCAGAAGATCGAACAGGTCGGGCGTCGCGGCAACGTCAAGGGCTTCGTAACCGGCGCGGCGATCACTGCGGCCTACTACTGGACGGTAACGAAGTAGGAGCATGGCGGACGCCATCACAGAGACGGAGCGGCGCGGACCATCCGCGCCGCTCTTGCGTCGGCTGAAGGGGCTTGCCACGGCCGTCTTCTCGCTGGCGATCACCATGCTGGGTCTGTTGTTGGTGACATTCGTCATCGGCCGGGTGATGCCGATCGACCCGGTGCTGGCGGTGGTTGGCGAGCGGGCCAGCCACGAGGTCTACGAGCGCGTCTATCACGAGATGGGGCTCGACAAGCCGATCCTGGTGCAATTCGCGCTCTACATCCGGGATGTTCTGACGGGGGATCTTGGCACCTCGCTGCTGACCGCACGGCCGGTATCCGAGGACATCGCGCGCGTCTTCCCGGCGACGCTGGAGCTCGCGACGCTCGGTACGCTGGTCGGGGTCATCTTCGGTGTGCCGATGGGTGTGATGGCAGCGGTCAACCAGGGGCGGCTTCCGGATCACCTGGTACGGGTCTTCGGGCTCTTCGGCTATTCGATGCCTGTGTTCTGGATCGGGCTGATTGGCCTCCTGATCTTCTACGCCAACCTCGACTGGGTGAGCGGCCCCGGGCGGCTCGACATCTTCTACGAGGACATCGTCCCGCGGGTGACAGGCATGATCCTGATCGACAGCTTGATCGCCGGAGACATGACGATCTTCTGGAACGCGGTCAGTCACATCATCCTGCCCGCCTCGATCCTCGGCTACTACTCGATGGCCTATATCAGCCGCATGACCCGCAGCTTCATGCTGGAGGAGCTGGGCAAGGAATATGTGGTGACTGCCCGGGTGAAGGGACTGAGCGAGCGCGGAGTGATCTGGCGCCATGCACTCGGCAACGTGCTGATCCCCCTGATCACGGTGATCGCACTTTCATACGCCAACCTGCTGGAGGGATCGGTGCTGACCGAGACGATCTTCGCCTGGCCGGGTCTCGGACAATACATCACCATCGCGCTGCTCTCTGCCGACATGAGCGCGGTTCTGGGTGGAACCGTGGTCGTCGGTCTTTGCTTTGTCGGGCTCAACATGCTGTCCGATATCCTCTACAAGCTGGTCGATCCGAGGGCCCGATGAGCGAAGCAACCTCGGAGCGCGAATCCTGGCGTGCCTGGCTGACCACCGATGTGCCGCGCTCGCGGCGGCAGGCGCGGCTGGCACAGGCCTATCTCGGATGGACGGTATTCAGATCAAACCCGCTGGCATTGCTGGGATTCTTGATCATTGTCGGGCTGTTGCTCATGGCCGCTGCCGCACCTTGGATCGCGACCCATGATCCGGTGGCGCAGGACCTTGCCGGGCGGCTGTCGCCGCCGGGCCAGAATGGCTTCCTCCTCGGCTCCGACGATCTCGGTCGCGACATATACAGCCGCATCGTATACGGCTCGAAGGTGACGTTGCTGATCGTCACCCTGGTGGCCGTCACCGCGCCGGTGATCGGGCTCCTGGTCGGAACGGCGGCTGGATACATGGGCGGCTGGGTCGACCTCGTGCTCATGCGGATCACCGACATCTTCCTTGCCTTCCCGCGGCTGGTGCTGGCGCTGGCATTCGTCGCGGCGCTTGGCGCCGGGATCGAGAATGCGATCCTGGCGATCACGCTCACTGCCTGGCCTCCCTATGCCCGCATCGCCCGTGCCGAGACCCTGACCATCCGCAAGGCGGACTACATCGCCGCGATCCAGCTCCAGGGAGCGGGGGCGCTGCGCATCATCACCGGGCACATCTGGCCGCTCTGCATCTCGTCGATCATCATCCGGATGACGCTCGACATGGCCGGCGTCATCCTGACCGCCGCCGGGCTCGGATTCCTCGGCCTCGGTGCCCAACCGCCGCTGCCCGAATGGGGCGCGATGATCTCTGCCGGGCGGCGCTACATCCTTGACCAGTGGTGGGTTGCGACGATGCCGGGGATGGCGATCTTCATCGTCTCTCTGGGCTTCAATCTACTGGGCGATGGACTGCGCGATGTTCTGGATCCGAAGCGAGCCAGCCGGTGAGCGAGATGCTGCGCGTCGAGGATCTGTGGGTCCGGTTCCCCAAGCGTGGTGGTGGCGTGGTCGAGGCGGTGCGGGGTATTTCCTTCTCGGTCGGTCGCGAGCGGGTCGGGATCGTGGGCGAATCCGGCTCCGGGAAATCCCTGACCGGGCGCTCGATCCTGCGCCTGGTGCGGCCTCCGGGCGAGTCCGTGGCGCGGCGGATCGAGTTCGAGGGCACCGAGCTCCAGACCCTTTCCGAGCGCGAAATGCGCCAGGTCCGGGGCGAGAAGATCTCGATGGTCATGCAGGACCCGAAATTCTCGCTGAACCCGGTGATGACCGTCGGTGACCAGATCATGGAGTCGTATCGCCTGCACACCGACGCGCCGAAGGGCGAGGCGCGGGCGCGCATGATCGAAATGCTGGAGGCGGTGCAGATCCGGGCACCGGAGCGGGTGGCCAGGCTCTACCCTCACGAAGTCTCGGGCGGTATGGGCCAGCGCATCATGATCGCCATGATGCTGGCGCCCGACCCGGCGCTGCTGATCGCCGACGAGCCGACCTCGGCGCTCGACGTCACCGTGCAGATGAGCGTCTTGCAGATCATGGACCGGCTGGTGCGCGAACGGGGCATGGGGCTGATCTTCATCAGCCACGACCTGAACCTCGTCGCCACCTTCTGCGACCGGGTGCTGATCATGTATGGCGGCCGGATCGTCGAGACCTGCCCGGCAGACGCGCTGCACGAGGCGAAGCACCCCTATACCCGGGCGCTGCTGAACTCGCTGCCCCGCCTCGACCAGCCGGCGCATCGGCTCGAGGTGATGAAGCGCGACCCGGCCTGGCTGGAGGAGCCGAGCGTCGATGCCTTCGCCTGACGCCATCTCCGTCAAAGGGCTCTCGGTCGCCTTCGGCGAGGGCACGGCCCACAACCTCGCCGTGGACCGCGCGACATTCCGGGTGGCAAAGGGCGCGTCCTTCGGGCTGGTGGGCGAGTCCGGCTCAGGCAAGTCGACGGTCCTGCGCGCCATCGCCGGGCTGATCGGCGACTGGACCGGCGGCATCGCGATCAACGGCGCTGAGCTTGGCCACAGCCGCGAGCGCGGCTTCTACCGCACGGTCCAGATGGTGTTCCAGGATCCTTATGCCTCGCTCCACCCGCGGCACACGGTCGACCGAACGCTTTCCGAGCCGCTGGTGCTGCATGGCTTCGACCGGATCGAGGAGCGGATCGACCATGGCCTCGCCGCCGTCGGCCTCGGCACGTCTTTCCGGTTCCGCTATCCGCATCAGCTCTCGGGCGGCCAGCGCCAGCGCGTGGCGATCGCGCGCGCGCTGATGCTCGAGCCCGAGATCCTGCTGCTCGACGAGCCGACCTCGGCGCTCGACGTCTCGGTCCAGGCCGAGGTGCTGAACCTGCTCGCCGACCTGCGCGCCCAGCGCGGGCTGACCTTCCTGCTGGTGAGCCACGACCTGGCGGTCGTCGCGCATATGTGCCAGCAGATCGCGGTGATGCAGGGCGGCAGGATCGTCGAGACGCTCGATGTCGAAGCGATGCGGCGGATGGAGCCTCGGCAGGACTATACGCGCCGTCTGCTGCGCGCGAGCATGGGCTATGTGCCCGAGGAAGCGGAGTGAATCATGAGTGGTACGGTTCAGGTCTTTGACGGGCACAACGACACCATCCTGAAGCTCGAGCGCGCCGCGCGGAACGGCTCCCCACTGGACTTTGCCGGCGGCGCGGTCGAACTCGATATCGATCTGCCACGGGCCCGTGCTTCGGGTTTGGCCGGCGGCTTCTTCGCGATGTTCACACCGAACATCCAGAACGGCGAGTTCGTCGCCTTCGACCGCACCAACTCGCGCCGCTACGCCCAGGTCGATCGTCAGGCGGCGCTGGACCTGACCCTCTCCATGTTCGCACGCATGCGCCGGCTCGCGGCCGAGTTGCCGGATGACCTTGCGCTCTGCGCATCGGCCGCCGATATCGAGGATGCGCGGGCGCGGGAGCGCCTCGCGATCCTGCCGCATGTCGAGGGAGCCGAGTGCATCGACACCGGTCTCGATGCGCTTGAGATCCTTCATGCCGCCGGCCTGCGTTCGCTTGGTCTGGTCTGGTCGCGGCCGAACGCCTTCGGCCACGGTGCGCCGATCTACGCGGGCGAGCCGCACGACCCGGATGCCGGGCTGACGGATGCAGGCAAGGCGCTGGTTCGTGAGTGCGGGGCGCTCGGAATCATGGTCGATCTCTCGCATCTCAACATCGGGGGCTTCTGGGATGTGGCGCGGATATCGGAGAAGCCGCTGGTCGCGACCCACTCGAATGCCCGCGCGCTGTCGGACTGCCCGCGCAATCTGACCGACGACCAGTTGAAGGCGGTGCGCGAGTCCGCCGGCGTTGTGGGGTTGAATTTCAATGTCGGCTTCCTGCGCGCCGACTGTGCCGACGACGCGGATACCCCGATCGCGACCATGCTTCGCCATCTCGATCATCTGGTCGAGCATCTCGGCGAGGAAGGAGTGGCTCTGGGCTCGGATTTCGACGGTTGCACCTTGCCGATCGAGATCCGCGACGTGACCGGTCTGCCGCGCCTCGTCGCGGCGATGCGCCAGGCGGGCTACGGCGAGGCGCTGATCGAGAAGATCTGCTACCGGAACTGGATCGACCTCCTGGCCCGCAGCATATGATCGGGGTGGTCGGCAGCCTGCTTGACGCGACCGGGACCCGTGCTTACAAGGCGCAGCCGTGGCTGGGTAGCTCAGCTGGTTAGAGCGCAGGACTCATAATCCTGAGGTCGTGGGTTCGATCCCCACCCCCGCCACCAATCGCCTCCGCCGGATGTCGCCGCGCCGGTACCCGCTCGCAGTGTTTCACTCGGCGCAATTGTTCAAATAGGGTAGATAGATGCAGGGTCCGGAGGTCGGGGAGTAGCGTGGGCGCGATGCAGCCGCGCCGAACGTCGCCGTTTCGGCAGCCGCGTGATGTCGAGGTGAGCTGCTGATGGATGCGAGCGCGCTGCCGAGCGAACTGAACCAACTCTGGATCGCGACCCAGAACGCGCTGACCGGCTTCGTCCAGCCTTGGCGGCTTTACCAGTTTGCGATCCTGGTCATTGCCTTTCTGGCCGCCCACCTCGCCGACCGGCGCCTGGAGCCGCGGATGGAGGAGTGGATGCGCGGGCTGGAGAGCGTCCCCCGGGCGCGGCTCCGGTTCCTCGTGCTCATCTCGCGGCATATCCGTGCGCTCATTTTCATCGCCCTGGCCTGGGCGGCAGTATTCACCATCCGCGTCAACACGTGGCCGAGCCGCAGCCATATCATTGCTCTGATCGCCAGTCTGGCAACCGCATGGGTGTTCGTCTCGATCACCTCGCGCTTCATCCGGAACCGCTTCCTGCGCACGATCGCGGCCTGGAGCGCCTGGGCGATCGTGACGGTCTACATCCTGGGCCTGATGACCCATGCGACCGACGTGCTCGACCGGATCGCGATCCAGTTCGGTGGCGTGCACCTGTCACTCCTGCTGATCGTGAAGGCGGCGATCACGCTCGCGATCCTGATCACGCTCGCAAGCTGGAGCAGCGGCCTGCTGCAGCGCCGGATCGAGAGCATCGAGGACATGTCGCCCTCGATGAAGGTGCTCACCGACAAGCTGTTCCGGTTGCTGGTCTACGGCGCCGCAGTGGTGATCGGGCTGCAGTCGATCGGCTTCGACCTGACCAGCCTCACGATCTTCTCCGGTGCGGTCGGCCTCGGCCTCGGTTTCGGCCTGCAGAAGATCGTGTCGAACCTGGTGAGCGGCGTGATCCTGCTGGTCGACAAGTCGATCAAGCCCGGCGACGTGATCTCGCTCGGAGACACCTTCGGCTGGATCAACGAACTCGGCGCCCGCTACGTCTCGGTGGTGACGCGAGACGGGCGCGAGTACCTGATCCCGAACGAGGACCTGATCACCGGCCAGGTGGTCAACTGGACCCACTCCAGCGAACTCGTGCGGCTGGATATCTTCTTCGGCGTCAGCTACTCATCCGACCCCCATGCGGTCCGCAAGATGGCAGTCGAGGCCGCTTCCGGGGTCGCCCGGGTGGTGCCGAACCCGGCGCCCGTCTGTCACATCACGGGCTTCGGCGAGAGCTCGATCGACTTCATTCTGCGTTTCTGGATCCGGGATCCGACCGGCGGCCTGACCAATGTGCGCGGCGGGGTTTACCTGGCGCTCTGGGATGCGCTGAAAGCGAACGGGGTCGATATACCGTTTCCGCGCCGCGATATCACGATCCGCCGCGACCCGGCGGGCGATTAGTCGCGCGCCGCGCCGGGCTCACTCCGGCAGACCGGCTGCCCGCAAGGCATCGAGATAGGGAGCCAGTCCGTCCGGCTGTCGCGTCGGCAGGGCATCGGCCAGATAGCCGAGCGACAGCTTCGGCAGCTCACGCCGCGCCTCGGCAAGCGCCGCTCGCGCCTCGTCCATCCGCCCGGCCTGGGCCATTGCGGCGGCGGTGACGGCCGGAACCCAGTAGCCGGCGTGGCGATGGAGCTGCTTCGTCTTCTCCACCCAGGCGAGCGCCGAGGCCGGGTCGTTGTCGAGCACGTCGGCGAGCGCATGGACGATGGTCGTCGCCCAGAGGATCGGATCGCGCGGGCTCAGTCGCTCGACCTCCAGACCCGCGGCTCGCGCCTCGTCGAGCTCGCCGGCGAGCGTCAGGACCATGCTGAGACCATGCCAAGCCTGGCTGAAGCTGGGGTTGAGGTCGATCGCCTTCCGGAGCGAGGCGATCGATGCGTCGTGCTCACCCTGCATCATCTGGATGCGGCCGATGGCGAAGTAGCCGACCGGGTCCTTGCTGTCGATTCGCACGGCCTGGCGGGCAGCCTGCTTCCCCAGTTCGAGATCGTGGTCGGGATCGTCGGGCCAGCCCATGATCACGCCCTCGTAATAGGCGTAGCCAAGATAGGCGGACGCGGTGGAGAAATTGGGGTCAAGCTTGGTTGCCTGCGTCAGCTGTTCAAGTGCCTTCTCGTGCTCCGTGCGCCCGTAGTTCCACATATTGTGCAGGCCGCGCTGGTAGCATTCCCAGGCGTCGAGGCTTTCGGTCCTGCGGCTGGCGATCCGTTCGCGCTCGGCGGCGCCGATCTCCGGCTCGACCCGGCCGACGATGGTGCGGGTAATCTCGTCCTGCAGCTCGAAGATATCGTGCAGTTCGCGGTCGTAGCGCTCGGCCCACACATGACTGCCCGTCGTCGCGTCGATCAGCTGCGCCGTCACCCGGATCCGGTTGCCGGACTTGCGAACGCTGCCCTCGAGCACGTAGCGCACTCCGAGCTCCTCGGCCACGCGCTTCACGTCCACTGCCTTGTCCTTGTAGGTGAAGGTCGAATTTCGCGCGATCACCATGAACCAGCGGATCTTTGAGAGGCCGGTGATTATGTCCTCGCTGATCCCGTCGGCGAGAAATTCCTGCTCCGGGTCCGCGGACATGTTGTTGAAGGGCAGCACGGCGATGGAGAGGCGCTCGCGCCCGGGCGCTTCGCGCGTGCGCGCCCGGGTGTCCGACTGCCAGCGCCAGACGCGCAGCGGTGCATCGAAGCTCTTGAGCGTGACCTCACCCGCATCGACGAAGGTGATGCCGACCTTGCCGCGGACCTGGCTGTGGACGTGGTCCGTGGTCAGCATGCCGCCGGGTGGCGCGGCGGCCTCCAGCCGGGCGGCGAGGTTAACCCCGTCACCGAGCACGTCGTCGCCGTCGATCACGATGTCCCCGAGATTCACGCCGATGCGGAACTCGATCGGAAGGCCGTCGCCGCTGGCCGCGCGCTCCTGGAGGTCGCGCTGGATCGCGGCGGCACATTCCACCGCGTCGACGACGCTGGAGAACTCGGCGAGAACGCCGTCTCCCATGATCTTGAAGATGCGGCCGCGATGCCCGGCGATGCGGGCTCCGAACACCTCGTTCCAGATCGACTTGAGCCGGAGCAGCGTCGTGGCTTCGTCAACCTGGACGAGCCTGGAGTAGCCAACCACGTCCGCAGCAAGGATGGCAGCGAGCCGGCGCTCCATCGGATTCTCCCCCATTTCCCAGGAAAGGTACCGGAGCTTGGCGCGCATGGCCAGATTGGATCGCGCCAGCGCCCTTGCCAGAACTGCCCGGCTCCCGCAGATTGTCCGGCAAGCGCTGCGCCAAGGCAAGCCGAAGGGACCGGCCGGACATGACACCGGAAATGATCGATCCGGTCGAGATCAGCATCGTCGTTCCGATGTGGAACGAGAGCGACGGGCTGGACCAGTTCTTCGGCCGCGTCGTTCCGGTGATCGAGAAGGTGACCGATGCCTACGAGATCCTCTGCATCGACGATGGCAGCACCGACGATACATATGCGCGGCTGGTGGCCTGGCGGGAGCGCAACCCGCACCTCCGGCTGATCGGATTGTCGCGCAATTTCGGCAAGGAGAACGCGCTCAGTGCCGGCCTTGACTTCGCGGTCGGGCAGGCGGTCATCCCCATGGACGCCGACCTTCAGGATCCGCCCGAGATCGTGCCCCGGATGGTCGCAAAATGGCGCGAGGGCTATGACGTGGTTCTTGCCCGGCGCGCCAGCCGTGAGGGCGAGAGCTGGGTCAAACGCACGACGGCGCACGGCTTCTACCGTCTGATCGGACGGCTGAGCAACATCGAGATACCGGAGAATGTGGGCGATTTCCGGCTGATGGACCGCCGGGTGGTGGACGCGTTGGCCAATCTGCCGGAACGGTCGCGATTCATGAAGGGCGTCTTCGCCTGGCTTGGCTTTCGGCAGGCGGTGATCGAGTATGAACGGCCACAACGTGCCGCGGGTACCGCAAAGCAGAACTGGCCCCGGCTCTTCGCCCTGGCGATAGATGGCATCGTCTCGTTCTCGGCCGTCCCGCTGAAGGTCTGGAGCTACGTAGGGTTTGTCGCCGCCGCAGCCGCCGGCATCTATGGCCTGCTCATCACCCTGCGCACGCTGATCTACGGCGCCGATGTCCCCGGCTACGCCTCGCTGCTGGTCGTCACGCTGTTCATGAACGGGCTTGTGCTGATAGGCCTCGGTGTCATCGGCGAGTACCTGGCGCGGATCTTCACCGAGGTGAAGCGGCGCCCGGTCTACGTGGTCTCCGAACACGCGGGCGTCGACGCCTTGCGGGGCCGGCGCTACGCGACCCGGCGTTTAGTTCCGGAGCGCCCAGAACTTGAGCATCACGAAGGTGAAAGCCGGTACGGTGGCGATGATCAGGGCAAGCGCGAGCTCGTAGGGACCGCCGGCCAGCGTGGTCACGGTCCAGACGATGCACTGATTGAGCCCGAGCCCTGAGACGGCGACCACCGCGAAGCGTGCAAAGGCTGCGCTGTTGGCCGCCCGGTCCGGGAAGGTCAGGCGGGTCTGGCCGTAGAACGAGACCCCGAGGGCGCAGGCGAAGGCGACGAGATTGGCCCAGAACGGGTCCATGCCCGCCCCCTTGTTCAGCCCCAGCCCGACCGCGACGTGCACAACGGTGGCGACAACGCCGACCGCGCCGAACCGGGATAGCTGTCTGATCGCCTGCATCGCACCCCGCCGTCTCGTCCGTCACAGATGATAGCCCGCCCGGTCCGGATTGGCGACGGCTTTTCCGGCTCAGTGAGCAGCGCCGTCCTGCTCCGCCGCTTCGGCGGCAATCTGCGTCAGAATGGCGTCCGTAGCCGCCCGCCAGGGAATGCAGCGATGGCTGAATGCTGTTTCGAACTTCCCGCAGTCGAGCACCGAATTTTCCGGGCGCCGTGCGATGGTGGGGTAGGCGTCCGTGCCGACCCGTTCGACGACGGGAAGCGGTGACCCGAACCGGAGGTTCGACGCCGTGAGGATGGCTTCGGCGAAGTCGGCCCAGGTACAGACATCGGCCCCCGCGTAGTGATAGAGGCCCCAGACGCGTGCAGCGGCCGGCTGGCCAGCGGCTGCCCTCGCCGCCGCGAGGCAGGCGCCGGCGAGATCGAGGGCGGAAGTCGGCTTGCCGGTCTGATCGGCAACGACCTGGATCCGCGGCCGCGTTGTTGCGAGCTTCAGCATGGTGGTCAGGAAGTTGCGCCCCCAGGGCGACACGACCCAGGACGTGCGCAGGATGACCGTGCGCGCGCAGCCTTCCCACGCGGCCTGTTCGCCGGCGAGCTTGCTGGCGCCATAGGTATTGAGCGGTCCGGTCGGATCGGTCTCGCGGTAGGGGCGTGGACTGGCGCCATCGAAGACATAGTCGGTCGAGACATGCACGAGAGCGGCACCGTTGGCGGCACAAGCGCGCGCGATCGCGCCAACCGCCGTGGCGTTGATCCGGAAGGCGAGGGCGTGCTCGGTCTCGGCCCTGTCGACGGCGGTGTAGGCGGCGGCATTTACCACAACATCCGGCCGGTGCTGAGCGAGGGCGGACACGATTCCGCGCGGGTCCGCGAGGTCGCATGCATCGCGGCCGAGAAAGGTCAGCTCACTATCCTCGGCCCGCGCCAGCGCCAGTGCGCGGGCGAGTTGACCTGTCCCGCCGATGACGAGCACCCGCATCTCAGCCTGCCGCCAGCCCCAGCCGCGCGCCGGAGCCCTCGCGTGCCTGAATGGCGCGCCACCAGCCGGAATGAGCGAGATACCAGTCGATGGTGTTCTCCATCCCGGTTGTGAAGTCCCGTTCCGGCCTCCAGCCGAGTTCGCGCCGGATCTTGCCCGCATCGACCGCGTAGCGCAGGTCATGGCCGGGCCGGTCGGAGACGTGGCGGATCTGCCGGGAATGGGGCGGGCGGTCCGGGAAACGGGCGTCCATGACGGCGCAGATATGCTGCACCAACGCGATGTTGCTGCGTTCGGCATTCCCTCCGATCGCATAACTGCTTCCGGTCTGACCACGCTCTAACACGAGCCGCAAGGCCCGTGCGTGGTCTTCCACGTGCAGCCAGTCCCGGACATTCCCGCCACTGCCATAGACAGGCAGCGTCCTGCCCTCGAAGGCCGCGATCACCATCACAGGGATCAGCTTCTCGGGGTATTGCCATGGTCCGTAATTGTTCGAGCAGTTGGTTGTGAGGACCGGCAGCCCGTAGGTCTCACCCCAGGCCCGGACGAGATGGTCGGAGGCGGCCTTGGAGGCCGAGTACGGGCTGTTCGGGGAATAGGGCGTGGTCTCGCTGAACGCGGGGTCGGCAGGTCCGAGCGACCCGAACACCTCGTCGGTCGATACATGGAGAAACCGGAACTCTCCCCGGCGCCCGGAGCGCCAGGATCGGGCTGCCTCCAGCAGGGCGAAGGTTCCGAAGACGTTGGTCTGCAGAAACGCGGAAGGCCCATCGATCGAGCGGTCGACATGGCTCTCGGCGGCAAGGTGGATGGCCGCGTCGGGCGCGTGCTCCTCGAACACGGCGGCCAGAAGGCCACGGTCGCAGATATCGCCTCGGACAGCGCGATAGCGCGGGCTGGCGGCTGCCTCCTCGAGAGCATTGGGCGTGCCGGCGTAAGTAAGCTTGTCGAGGTTGACGATCTGGGCATCAGTCTCGCGGATGAGCTGGCGGATCACCGCCGAGCCGATGAATCCCGCGCCGCCGGTCACGAGGATTCTCACTGATGCTCTCCGATCGTGAATGGCGAATTCCAGTCGCAGAAGCAGGGAGCCGCCCGGTCCCGTTCGGACAATGTCGGCGGGCATGGCAGGGGCCATGGGATCGCAAGGTAGGGGTCATCCCAGGCGACCGAGCCGTCGCAGCCGGGCGCATAGGCACAGTCTACCTTGTACTGGACCTCGGAGTTGGGTTCGAGCGTCAGAAACCCGTGCAGGAAGCCAGACGGGATCAAGAACTGGATCCCCTCCTCGGGCCCGAGTTCAATGCCGAACCAGCGCCCGAAGGCCGGCGAACCGCGGCGGGCGTCCACCGCCACGTCCCAGATGCGCCCGCGGATGCAGCGCACCAGCTTCGCCTGTGCCGCGGGCGGCGCCTGGTAGTGCAGGCCGCGCAAGGTGCCGGCCTCGCGCGACAGCGAGTGATTGTCCTGGCACCAGTCGAACCGAAGGCCGGCCGCGGCGAAGGCATCGCGGCTCCAGGTTTCGGAGAAGAAGCCGCGGGCATCCTCGTGGCGCCGGGGGCAGATGATCAGCAGATCGTCGATCGGGGTCGTCCGGAACATCGCCTACCCGCAGGCGGTCCGATCCCCTTCAGAGGCTCCAGTACCGGATGTCGGCGCGGAGCGAAGCGGGATCGAGGACCGATTTCACGTCCACCAGCACTCCGCCCGGGCGGAGCATCGCCAGCAGGCGCCCGGGGTCCGCCAGATAGTCGGCATGGCCGACCGCGAGCACGAGAGCATCAAGCCCGGCAAAGGTTTCAAGCGGGTTAACCGTGACTCCAAACAAACGCCGCGCATCCTCGGGATCCGCCATCGGGTCATGCACCAGGGGCGAAATGCCGAAGGCGCGAAGCTCGGCGACGATGTCGGGCGCGCGCGAGTTCCGGAGGTCGGGCACGTTCTCCTTGAAGGTCAGGCCAAGCAGCCCAACGCGCGCCGAGCCGAGATTGGTTCCTGCTTCCGCCATCAGCCGGATCGCCTTCTGGGCGACGAAGACGCCCATTGTGTCGTTGATTCTCCGGCCAGAGAGGATCACCTGGGGCTGGTAGCCTACCGCCTCGGCCTTCGCTGTCAGGTAATATGGATCGACCCCGATGCAGTGACCGCCCACGAGGCCGGGAGTGAAGGGCAGGAAGTTCCACTTGGTGCGCGCCGCCGCCAACACGTCGCGGGTGCTGAGCCCCAGCCGCTCGAAGATCAGGGCCAGCTCGTTCATCAGCGCGATGTTGATGTCGCGCTGGGTGTTCTCGATCACCTTGGCGGCCTCCGCGACCTTGATCGAGGCCGCCCGGAAGACGCCCGCCGGAATGATGGCGCCGTAGGCGGCGGCGATCCGGTCGAGCGTTGCGCTGTCCTGCCCGGCGACCACCTTGACGATGTTCTCGAGCCGGCGGGCGCGGTCGCCCGGGTTGATCCGCTCGGGGCTGTAGCCGAGGGCAAAGTCGCGGCCGCGGGCGAGGCCGGAAGCGGCCTCCAGCGCCGGGCCGCAGATTTCTTCTGTCGCGCCGGGATAGACCGTCGAACTCGAACACCACCACCGATCCGGGCCGGAGCGCCGGGCCGATGTCGGCGCAGGCGGCGCGCAATGGCCGGAAGTCAGGCCGTTTCTCGGCATCGACCGGAGTTGGCACTGTAACCACGAAGAAGGTCGCACCGGACAGGTCCGAGGGATCGTGGGTGAACTTGATCCCGCTTGCGGCGAGCGCGCCCCCTGCCACCTCGCCGGTCCGGTCCTCGCCGCGCCTGAGCGCGGCGACGCGCTCAGGCGAGATGTCATAGCCGGTCACCTGCTCGGCCTTCGCGGCGAAGGCGACGGCGACCGGGAGGCCGACATAGCCGAGTCCGATGACGGCGATCTTCTCGGCAATCATCGGGCGCATCCCTCCTGTCCGGCCCGCAGCGGGGCGTTCCGCGCCGCAGTGCCGCCAGCTCCTTGATTTCACGCCGATGGTTAACGGAATCTTTCGTGCGCCGGAAGCCGCGGCGAGACGCTCAGTCGCCGAGCCGTGCCTTCAGGCGCGAGACGCTGCGAATCTCGAGCGTGCGGCCCTTGCGTTCAATCAGCCCGGCGTCCTTGAGCTTCGACATGTCCCGGCCGATCGACTCCCGTTGCGAGAACAGCAGGATCGCGAGCTCCTGCTGCGTCGGAAGCGAAGTGATCACCGCTGTGTCCGGCCCGGTCATGCCGGCCTCGGCGAGGTGCAGCAACTCGGCGATCAGCCTCTGCTCGGCATTGCGGGTGGTCACGGCCGTCATCCGCGACGAGAGATGGCGGATGCGTTCGACCAGATAGAGGACGAATGCCCGGGTAACGGCAGGCTCGCTATAGAGGGCCTGGTTGAAGTGGGCGGCGGACATACGGGCGATCCGGGACTCCTCAACCGCGATGACGTTGGTCGAGCGGGGCAGCCCGTCGATCGCGGCAAAAATGCCGAAGGACTCACCCGGCGGAAGGTCTGACATCAGAACCTCGCGCCCGGTGTCGGTGTAGGTCGCCGCGCGGGCGCGGCCCGAGAGAATGAAGAAGACGTCGTCGTCGATCTCGTCTTCACTGACGATGAGCGATCGGGCCGGGTAAAGCGCCTCGGTCCAGAATTTCGCGAGTTCAGCGCAGCCTGCCGGCCCGCAGAGATCCAGCGTGCTGCCCTCGGGGAATTTGAATGCCTCGTTTCTCGCCATCGCCCAGAATCTCAACCCTCGGCGTCCACCATGATCGGCCGCCGCATTCCGGCGCTCTCGATTTGGCGCGACCGCATCCGCGCGTTGCAGTTTAAGGCCTTACCAGATGAACATATTAACCGGAATGGTAACAATCGTCACAGTCCAAGAATCACCTGCGCCTCTAGCATCGGTCCATGGCCCGCAGCGCCCCGCGCCCCCCGGAGTTCCCTCGACGCGAAAGAGCCGCAGGCCATGCCAGAGTGTGTGGTGGTTTGCGTCCAAGTGTGCGTCGCAGGCGGTCTTGTCCCGAGACCGCCTGCTTCGCGTTTGGACATAGCGGCCGGGCGGCCATCGCCGGCGCCCGGCAGTCGGATCAGGCCAGTGTCCTGAGCTCCACGTCCGGATCCGCCAGCGCCGCCGGGTCCGGCGAGACGCCTGCCTCGAGCCACCGCTTGCCCTGCATGTAGGCCTTGGGGTCGCTGATCGCGTCGACGGCGAGCAGCGTGGATCCGCGGAAGTACCAGATCGACTGACCGCCCGGCCGGTGCCCCGGGCGGGTCACCGTGCGGTCATGCCCCGTGCCCAGCCCGGCGATCTGCAGGCGAGCGTCGTACTGGTCCGACCAGAACCATGGCATCGGCGAATAGTCGGAGACCCCGCCCATGATGACCTCTGCGGCATGCTCCGCCTGGTCGATGGCATTCTGCACGGACTCGAGCCGGATACGCCCGCCCCTGTACGGAAACGAGGCACAGTCGCCGGCGGCATAGATCGCCGGGTCGGAGCTTCTGCAGCGGCCATCGACCTGGATGCCGTTCTCGATCGCCAGACCGGCCGCCTCGGCCAGACGCGTGTCCGGAGTGATGCCGATACCGATGATGGCGAAGTCGGTCTCCAGCCTTTCGCCCCCCGTGAGGACCGCGCCGTCGACCCGGCCCGCTCCGGTCAGCCGCTCGAGCCCGGTGCCTTCCCGGACATCGACGCCATGCGCTCGATGCAGCGTGCGCAGCGCATCCGAGGTCGCAGCAGAGGCGACTCGCTGGAGGATGCGGGGTGCGAGCTCGATCAGCGTGACCTTGAGTCCCTTGAGCGCGCAGACAGCAGCGGCCTCGAGCCCGATATAACCGCCGCCAACGATCAGGACCCGGCGGCCCGCGACGACTTCCGGGGCCATCGCATCGACATCCGCGAGGGTCCGGACCGGATAGACCCCCGCGAGCGTCCCGCCGATGGCGGCCGGCAGCAGCCGGGGCAGGGCGCCGGTGGTCAGGGCCAGAAAGTCGTAGGGAATGCGCTCGTCCCCGGCGACGACCTCGCGCCGCTCGCGGTCGATCGATGTGGCCGTTGTGCCGGTGATCAGGCGGATCTCCTGTTCGGCGTAGAAGGCGGCCGGCTTCAGATAGAGCCGTTCCTCGGCCATCTCGCCCAGCAGGTATTTCTTCGACAGCGGCGGGCGCTGGTAGGGCGGTACCGGCTCGGCGCCGATCAGGGTGATGGCGCCTGAAAAGCCATCGTTGCGCAGTTTCGCAACCAGCGCTGCGCCCGCCTGTCCGCCGCCGACCACCACAACCCTGGATGCCATTGCCGTGTCGCCCCCTTTGTCCCGATGCTGCGGGATGGCGCACAGTCGGAGAACCGGATGAGGGGCGCAACACAAAACCGGCCGTCTGGAGGATGTAATCCGTCACCGTTCCCCCGGAGGACGTGACTCCGGGAGGGCGCGGTTCCGGGCCGCGAAGCGGGACTTAGTTCGCCGTCAGCAACGGGGTCTTCTTCGGCGGCAGCCGCGGCTGGTCGGGCGGAACGATCTCGAGCGCGATCTTGCCCTCGCGGACCACGACCTTGACGACGCCGCCCTTGGCGAGCTTGCCGAACAGCAACTCCTCGGCCAGAGGCTTCTTGATGTGCTCCTGGATCACCCGGGCCAGCGGCCGGGCGCCCATGCGGTCGTCATATCCGAGGTCGGCCAGCAGCTCGGTCGCCGGTTGGGTCAGTTCGATCGAGACGCTGCGCTCCATCAGCTGCGCCTCGAGTTGCAGCACGAACTTCTCGACCACCTGCAGGATCACCTCGCGCGGCAGCGGGCCAAACGAAATGGTGGCGTCGAGCCGGTTACGGAACTCGGGCGTGAACATGCGCTCGATCGCGGCGAGATCCTCGCCTTCGCGCCGGTCGCGGCCGAAGCCGATGGCGGCCTTGGCCTGCTCCTGGGCGCCGGCATTGGTGGTCATGATCAGGATCACGTTCCGGAAACTGACCTTCTTGCCGTTGTGGTCGGTCAGGGTCCCGTGATCCATGATCTGCAGCAGGATGTTGAAGACGTCGGGATGGGCCTTCTCGATCTCGTCGAGCAGCAGCACGCAATGCGGATGTTGGTCGACCCCATCGGTCAGGAGCCCGCCCTGATCGAAGCCGACATATCCCGGAGGGGCGCCGATCAGCCGGCTGACCGAGTGCTTCTCCATGTACTCCGACATGTCGAATTGCAGCATCTCGACTGCCATGCAGCTCGCGAGCTGCTTGGCGACCTCGGTCTTGCCGACGCCGGTCGGCCCCGCGAAGAGATAACAGCCGATCGGCTTCTCGGGCTCGCGCAGGCCGGCCCGGCTCAACTTGATCGCCGAGGCGAGCGCGTCGATGGCGGCCTCCTGGCCGAACACGACGCGCTTCAGGTTGATCTCGAGCTCGCGCAGGGTCTCGGCATCGTTCTTCGACACGGTCTTCGGAGGAATCCGGGCGATCTTCGCGACCACCGCCTCGATTTCCTTCGGCGTGATGGTCTTGCGCCGCCGGTTGACTGGCAGAAGGTGCTGGGCCGCCCCGGCCTCGTCGATCACATCGATCGCCTTGTCCGGCAGCTTGCGGTCGTTGATGTAGCGCGACGAGAGGTCGACCGCCGACTTGATCGCCTCGGCAGTGTACTTGACCTCGTGGTGGTCCTCGAAGAAGGGTTTCAGGCCCTTCAGGATCTTGATCGTGTCATCGACTGACGGTTCGTTGACATCGATCTTCTGGAACCGGCGGCTCAGCGCGCGGTCCTTCTCGAAGTGCTGGCGGAACTCGTTGTAGGTCGTCGAACCCATGCAGCGGAGCGTGCCCGACTGCAGCGCCGGCTTCAGCAGGTTCGAGGCGTCCATCGCGCCCCCGGTGGTGGCGCCGGCGCCAATCACCGTGTGGATCTCGTCGATGAACAGGATCGCGTCCGGATGGTCCTCGAGTTCGCGAATAACCGACTTCAGTCGTTCCTCGAAGTCACCACGATATCGGGTTCCGGCAAGCAGCGCACCCATGTCGAGAGCGAAGATGGTCGAGCCCGAGAGCACGTCCGGCACTTCGCCGTCGACGATCTTCTTTGCGAGCCCCTCGGCGATGGCGGTCTTGCCGACGCCGGGGTCACCCACCAGGAGGGGATTGTTCTTGCGCCGGCGGCACAACACCTGGATGCAGCGCTCGACCTCAGGCTCGCGGCCGATCAGCGGATCGACGCGGCCGGACCGGGCCTTGGCGTTGAGGTCGGTGCAGAACTTGCTCAGGCTCGTCTCCTCGCCCTTCGCGTCGTCGGCGCGGCCCTTCTCGGACTGCTCCGGGTCGTCGGCGCCGCGCACAGCGCGAGTCTCGCCGAAGGCCGGATCCTTGGCGACGCCGTGGCTGAGATAGTTGACCGCGTCGTAGCGGGTCATGTCCTGTTCCTGAAGGAAAAATGCGGCGTGGCTCTCGCGCTCGTTGAAGATCGCAACCAGGACATTGGCGCCGGTGACTTCGTTCCGCCCCGAGCTCTGGACGTGGATCGCGGCGCGCTGGATCACGCGCTGGAACCCGGTCGAGGGCGCCGCCTCGGCACCCTCGGAATCGAACACCAGCGTCTCGAGCTCGGTGTCGATGAAGCGGGTCAGGCTGCGCTTGAGCTCTGTCAGATCCACCGAGCACGCACGCATGACGCGCGCGGCGTCCGGCTCGTCGATCAGCGCCAGCAGCAGATGCTCGAGAGTCGCGAGCTCGTGCCGTCGCGCATTGGCAAAGCCGATCGCGCGGTGGATCGCGTCTTCCAGCGTCGCGGTCAGTGACGGCATCGGAAGTCTCCCTTTCACCCCACACCGCACCAGCAACCCAGCCGGACACGGCCTCACCCTAAACCATACTACACTATCTGTTATCTTGGGCTTGTCGATCGAGGGATCAAGGCGAAGAAGTGCCAGACCGTATCAATTCTGGCTCACTCCTTCTCCATCGTGCACTGGAGCGGGTGCTGATTGGACCTGGCGCAGTCCATCACCTGGGTCACCTTGGTCTCGGCGACCTCGAACGGGTAGACGCCGACGACCGCGACGCCCTTATTGTGGACGGTGAGCATGATGTCGACCGCCCGCTCGTGGTTCACGCCGAAGAAGCGCTGCAGGACATAGACGACGAACTCCATGGGAGTGTAGTCGTCATTCAGCATCAGCACCTTGTAGAGCGAGGGGCGCCTGGTCTTCGGCTTGGTCTTGACGCTTACGCCGGTGCCATGCTTCCCGCCGCCGCGATCGTCGTCGCCCTCGCCCATGCGAAACGGGCCAGCCGAGGGGCAGGAGCGGGAGGGGTCGGAAATTCCAAGCCTGTCTGGCGTCATATCGCCCATAAGTCCGGAACTGGAAGCGGCACGCATTCTATCGCGAATATATGAGAAGCGGGGAAAGAGAAAAGGGGGCCGGGGCCCCCTTCCGATTCTCGTGCCGCAGAAAACGCGCGGCGTCGCCGGTGCTCAGGCGCGATAGTCCTTCGTGACTTCGACCGCGGCCGAGAAGCGCGCGTTCAGGGGAGCGAAGGCGTCCTTCGCAGCCGCAGCATACATTTCGTTCAGCTTGGTCGCCTCGGCAACGAAGCCCTCGAACGAGGCCTTGGTGAAGGCTGTCTGCTTCTCGACGAACTCGGTGACCGACTTGCACGAAGTCAGCTCCTTCGCGGCGGCCATGCCATCCTCGTAGGTCTTCTTCGAGTAGGCGGCCAGCTCGGCGCCGAGGCTCTCGGCGGCCTTCGCGGCGATTTTCGAAGACGTGACAACGGCTTCGACGTTCTCCTGGCCGAAGGTCGACGCGGTCTCGAAGCCCTTGGTCAGCTTCTCGACGCCCTCTTCCATGGTCTTCTGGGCCTCGGCGGCGATGGTTTCGACCTGCTTGGTTGAGGATTTGGCCATTGGGATCTCCTGAGTTTGCATGTGTGTTGTGAGGGCGGTCGGCCGCAAGACTGCGTGCCGATACTGCGATGCAATATCCACGCCGACGGTCGGCGCGTCAAGAAAAAAATGGTGCACTGCACAATCAACCACTGCGTGCATCCGCCCCGGCCGGTACATCGCTGCCGATAAATCCGCAATTTTCCGAAATTCCGATTCTCAAATGAGTAGCAGTCTGTTACGATGTTTTTTGTACAACTAGACTGATCAAGTGCTCCTTATGCACTTCGATTGGCGGGGCGAAAGATCGAGGTGGGCAGTGATGCGAGTCGCCAGACGGCGCTTCGGTATCCTCATTGCATGTGCGGTGGTTGCGTTTGTCGCTGCCGTACCGCGGTTCGCGGCTGCGGCGCAGTATGCGGCGATCGTGATGGATATGCGTGATGGGACCGTACTCTATGAATCGGACGCCGACCGGAAGCAGGATCCGGCGTCCCTGACGAAGATGATGACGCTCTACCTCACTTTCGAGGCGGTCCGTCACGGTCAGATCAGTCTCGACCAGACGGTGCGCGTTTCGCGCCACGCAGCCAGCCAGCCACCCTCGAAACTCTATCTGAAGGCCGGTCAGAAGGTCAGCATCCGCAGCCTGATCCGCGCCTCGGCGATCAAGTCGGCGAATGATGCCGCAGTGGCGCTGGCGGAAGCGGTGGGCGGCAGCGAGAGTGCCTTCGCGAAGCTGATGACGGCAAAGGCCCGGCAGCTCGGGATGCCGAACACCTCGTTCCGCAACGCCACCGGGCTGACGGCGAGCGGCCACTATTCGACCGCGCGCGACATGGCACGGCTCGGCCGGCAGCTGTTCTTCGATTTCCCGGAATACTACAACATCTTCAGCCGCAAGTCGGATCGCGCGGCGGGCAAGCGGATCTGGACCACGAACCGGCTGCTGAGTTCCTACTCGGGTGCCGACGGAATCAAGACCGGGTACACCCGTGCCGCCGGATACAACCTCGTGGCGTCGGCGCATCGTGGCGACAAGCGGATCATCGCGGCGCTGCTCGGTGGCCGTTCGTCGCGCTGGCGCAACGCCCGCATGGCCGAACTGCTCGACAAGGGTTTCGGCAGTGCGGACACCCGGGTCGCGATGGTGGCGCCTCGCTCGCAGCGCGCCGCCACCCCGGATGCGCCACTTCCGGTTCCAAGGCCGGGAACCGAAGCGACCGGGTTCGAAGCGCTGGCGGAAGCTCTGACCTCGAAGGCCGTGGCGGCGACGCCGGAACCGACCTCGCCACTCGCGCCACTCTATGCGGATGCGCCGCGGGTGCGTCCTGTCGCCGAAGCCGAAGGCGATGCCGAGGAGATGCCGTTCCCGGTCCGCCGCCCAGCCTACACCTTGCAGCTCGGCGCCTTCGCGAGCCGCGCCGTTGCTGTCGCCCGTGTGACCGAGATCACCCTGGGCGAAGACGAGACGCTTGCCAGTGCGGCCCCGGTGATCGATCAGATCCGGGGCCGCGAGGGCATCCTGTACCGGGTTCGCGCCGTCGGGCTGGCGCCGGACGACGCCGCCGATGCCTGCGCACGACTGCGGGCGGCGGGGCGGGAATGCGCCGCGGAGCGGGCGGTCAACTAGGGCGATCGAACCGGCGCTGCCGGATCAGACGCGGCCAATCGACACGTAGCTGAAGCCCGCCTCCCGCGCTTCGGAGGGACGGTAGACATTGCGCAGGTCGACCATCACGGCCCCGCGCATCTCGTCCCGGAGCCGATTGAGATCCAGCCCGCGGAACTCGTTCCACTCGGTCAGCACCACCAGCACGTCTGCGCCCTTGGCTGCAACGTAGGGATCGTCGGCCCAGGATGCCGGTGCAAGCATCGCCTCGCCTTCCTTGCGCCCCTGAGGATCGCACAGCACCACCTCTGCGCCCGCCTCGCGCAGCAGCGGGACGATTGCCAGGCTCGGCGCTTCGCGCATGTCGTCGGTATTCGGCTTGAAGGTGACGCCCAGAATCGCGATTTGCATCCCGGCGACCGAGCCGCCGGCCGCGGCGATCACCTTCTCCGCCATGGCGCGCTTCCGGGCCTCGTTGGCGGCAACCACCGCGGAGACCACCGAGACATCGGTGTTGAACTGCTGGGCGGTCTGCACCAGCGCGCGGGTGTCCTTCGGGAAGCAGGAGCCGCCGTAACCGGGTCCGGGATGCAGGAACTTTGGCCCGATCCGGCCATCGAGACCGATTCCCTTGGCCACCTGCTGTACGTCCGCCCCCACCTTCTCGCAGAGATCGGCGATCTCGTTGATGAAGGTGATCTTGGTCGCGAGAAACGCATTGGCCGCGTATTTGATCATCTCGGCCGACTCGATGCCGGTCTGCACGATCGGGGTTTCGCGCAGGAACAGCGGGCGGTAGAGCTCGCTCATCACCTCGGTGGCGCGGCCGTTCTCGACGCCGACGACGATCCGGTCCGGACGCATGAAGTCCTCGATTGCCGAGCCTTCGCGCAGAAACTCGGGATTGGAGGCGACATCGAACGGGGCGTCCGGCCGCTTTGCCCTGATCCGGCGCGCTACCTCGCGGTTGGTGCCGACCGGCACGGTCGACTTGGTCACCACGACGACATAGTCGCGGATATATTCGGCCAGTTCCTCGGCGGCGGCATAGACATAGGTAAGGTCCGCATGACCGTCGCCGCGCCGGGTGGGGGTGCCGACGGCGATGAAAACCGCCTCGGCGCCCTTCATCCCTTCGGCCAGGTCGGTCGTGAAGCGAAGCCGGCCGGCCCGCACATTCTTATCCAGCAGCACGTCCAGTCCCGGCTCGTAAATCGGTATCTCGCCCCGCTTCAGCCGGTCGATCTTGCCGCTGTCCTTGTCGACGCAGACCACCTGGTGGCCGAAGTCGGAAAAGCAGACGCCAGAAACGAGGCCGACATAGCCGGTCCCGATCATTACAATACGCATGGTGAAACGCCCTCTGAGGTCACGGTTGCTGGTTTCGGCAAAGCATGCAGCAGATCAAGGCAAGGATGAGGCCACAGGCTGGAGCGCCGGGAGATGAAGGGATTTTACCATGTCGCGCACCTCCTGTCGCGCGGCAACATGGCTCATCGTCAACGCAATCGGCCCATCCGGATCGAGATCGAGCAGGGTGAGGCCGTGGAGAAACAGTTCACGGAAGATCACCCGCTCGGAGAACCCCGGCACGATCCGGAAGCCGATCCGCCGGGCGAGGTCTTCCATGACCTTGCCGACCCGGTGCCGGTTGCGCGAATTGAGCATTGCCATCCGGTTTCGAAGCACTACCCAGTCGACCGGTTTGCGGCCCCTGGCGGCGCGCCGCTGGCGTGCGGACCACACCATCTCGGAATAGATCGACGGCCCCTTGACCTTTCCGGTCTCCGGGTCGACCCGGCCCAGAAGGTCGAAGTCGATCATGCTGTCGTTGATCGGGGTGATCAGCGTGTCCGCGAACTCGTGCGCCGCCTCGGAGAGCGCGGTTACCGCGCCAGGCGTGTCGATCACAACGAAATCGCATTCCGAGGAGAGCTCGGCCAGTGCGGCCTCGACCCGGGCCCGGTCTTCTGCGGCGGCCTCGGTGCGGAGCGCGGCCGTACTTGGTGTGATTCCGAGCCGGCGCGGCATCGGTAGCCCGCAGCCGGTCCGCGCGCTCTGCGCCTCGCGGTTCTCGAGGTAACGGAACAGGCTCTGCTGGCGCAGATCGAGGTCGAGCGCCCCGACGCGGAAGCCGCCCTGGGCCAGCGCTACGACAAGGTGCACGGCCGTCGTCGACTTGCCTGAACCGCCCTTCTCGTTGCCGAGAACGATGACATGCGTGCGATTCGCCATCAGCCCGCCGAAAACTGGTCCTGAGACAAAAAACGCGCCCAGCGGACGCGTTTTCCGGTCACACTGGCGTCAGATCTCGGCTCAGAAGCCGAAGCCCTCGAACTTCTTCTTGAACCTCGAGACCCGCCCGCCGGTGTCGACCAGCCGGTGCCCGCCGCCGGTCCAGGCCGGGTGCGCGCTCGGATCGATCTCGAGCTGCAGGGTATCACCCTTCTTGCCCCAGGCCGACCGCATGGTCATCTCGGTGCCATCCGTCGTCTTCACGGTGATCTCGTGATACTCGGGGTGAATATCCGCTTTCATACTTCGGCTCCTCGGCAGCGCTCCGGCTGCCCGTTCTCAGGCCCGCAGGCTGAACCGGATCCAGCGAGGATCGCGGCGACTCCGGGCGCATGGGAAAAACTCGGCGCTGTATAGTGGATGCGATCCGGCTGGGCAAGTCCGCAAAAGACACCGCCTTGCGTCTCAGTCGAAGCGGTAGAATGCCTCGTAGATCGGCCCCAGGGTGTCCTCGTCGAAGAGCGAGGAGACCGAGGTGTCATTGCCGACATTGAGGATCGCCTGGGCAAGCATGGGCGCCACCGACACAACGCGGATCTTCTTGGCCGAGCGCACGGCGTCGGTCGGCTCGATCGAGTCGGTGATCACCAGGCTGGAGAGCTCCGAAGTCGATACGCGCTCGATCGCGGGGCCGCTCAGAACACCGTGGCTGATATAGGCGTGGACTTCCCGCGCGCCGTGCTCCTTCAGCAGATCGGCCGCCTTGCACAGCGTGCCGGCGGTGTCGCAGATGTCGTCGACCAGGACACAGGTACGGCCTTCGACCTCGCCGATTATGGTCATGCTCTCGACCTCGCCGGCCCGCGCCCGGCGCTTGTCGACGATGGCGAGTTCGGCTCCGATCCGCTTGGCGAGCCCGCGGGCGCGCAGCACGCCACCGACATCGGGTGAGACCACGGTGATGTCCTCGCGCCCCGCAAGGTTGTGGCGGATGTCGAGGGCGAAGACCGGCGCGGCATAAAGGTTATCGGTCGGGATGTCGAAGAAACCCTGGATCTGCCCGGCATGGAGATCCATGGTCAGCACCCGGTTGACCCCGGCGGTGGTGATCAGGTTGGCGACCAGCTTCGCCGTGATCGGCGTGCGCGCCGCGGTCTTCCGGTCCTGGCGGGCATAGCCGAAATAGGGAACGACCGCGGTGATCCGCTTCGCCGACGCGCGTTTCATCGCGTCGGTCATGATCAGGAGTTCCATAAGGTTGTCGTTCGCGGGGTTCGAGGTCGACTGGATGATGAACACATCCTCGCCTCGGACATTGTCGTAGATCTCGACGAATATCTCGGAATCGTTGAACCGCTCGACCCGCGCATTGGTGAGGCTCACCCTGTCGCCGCGGTAAACCGAGATGCGCCGCACGATCGCCTCGGCCAGCGGACGATTCGAGTTGCCGGCGATGAGCTTCATGCCGTTTTCCGTCTTCATCATCCCCCCCGATCATCCCTCTTCCGCACCCGCCGGGACGAGTCGCGGCTTATTAGCAAGCGACGGAACGGTTGCAAAGCGGCGTTGGCGGGAGGCGGTCAGGTGCTGAAGAACTCGGAGCCCGGAACGAGGCCGGCGAGCCGCGCTCCGGCGACCCAGGAGTGGCCGTGGGCGCCGTCGCCAACCAGTGCCACCGAGCCCGCCGGAACCTTGCGCCCGCACAGTCCGCTCCGCAGCGCATCGCGGTCGGCCTTCAGTGGTGGCGCCGAGAGCAGCAGCCGGGAGGGTACCCGGATCGCCAACTCGAACAGCGCTCCAGGCTCGGCCCAGACCGGGTCGAGCCGCTGCGGTCCGACCAGGAGCAAGCGCTTGCATCCAGTGACGGACGCGATCTTTGCGGTTGCCGCGGCGCTCAGACCTTCGGCCGGGCTGGCGAAGGGCGCGGTCACCACCAGCGTGTCGCCGGCGAACAGCATCGCCTCGATCTCGCCGCCGCCCAGCACCAGCAACTCGTAGCGCCGGTAGGCAAGGCCGAGCCCCGCTGCCCGCGCCACCCGGCGGCGCACGGTCTCGAGCGGCAGCGGCCGGAACAGCTGCTTCTTCGCCGCCTTCCAGCAGTGCCGCCGCCAGCTCTGCATCGGGTCGAGCGGGGGGCCCTGGTTGTGCCCGGATCCGGGCGTCCTGATTGCTGCCGGAGCCATCCACGCGCCCTCAGGGTCCCTGCCACTCGATCTGGCAGATCTCGGCCGATCGGCCGTCAAGATTCCAGACCCGACCGAAATCGCGAACCTTGCCGCGCAGCGCATGCGCCACGGTCACGTCCGGGCCCATCCAGTACTTGGTGTTGGTTACCATCAGTTCGCGCTTCGGATCGGCGCCCTCGACGGGCGCCACCGCACCGGAGATCTTCCGGCCGACGGTCAGGTGACGGACATTGCCCTCGGTGGTGAACACCACCGCCTCTCGGGACGAGCCGAAATAGGTGCTGACGAGCAACCTGAACAAGCCGGTGGTGCCCTTGGCCTGGCCGGTGAATATCCGTTCGAGCGCGGCGAACTGGGCGTCGTCGGCACGGTCGTCGAAATAGCCGGCCGCCTTCCAGTCGCCCTCGCCCATCATGCCGGGAATGTCGATCAGCATCGCGACATTGAGGCCGGAGAGATCGGTCCGGCCCCATTTCCCCTTGTCGATCCTGACCCCCATCCAGGCCTTGCAGGTACCTTCGGTCGGCGGATGCGCGCCGAGGCTGACGACGCAGGGGCAGAACACCGTGCAGCTGCAATTGAGGATCAGCTCGCCCTTGATGCTCCAGGGCGCGATCCCGTCATCCTGCGCCTTTGCCTGCGTTTTGGCTTTCGCTGCCGCCTTGGCTTTCCCGGCCATGTTTGTTCCCCTATGCCAATTCGTATCCGGATATCATCAACGCCACGCCCGCCAGCGCCATGGCGACGCCCGCGAGCCGCCCCGCCCGCGCCGCTCCGGGGGCCGCCTTCTCCAGCAGCATCGCCAGCCCGAGGGCAGCCATCCAGGCGAGATTCATCGCGCCCGCGACGAACATCAATGCCATCAGAGCCCAGCAGCAGCCAATGCAGATCAGCCCGTGATGCAGGCCCATGCGCGCCGCGCCGCCGATGCCCTCGCGCCAGTGGGCCATGAAGAAGGCCAGCGGATTGCGGCAAAGGGTCAGGCAGGCCTGCTTCAGCGGCGTAAGCTGGTAGAGCCCGGCCAGAACCAGAACTGCGCCGCCGGGAATCCCCGCCGGCAGTGTTTCCGCGACCTGCGCGAGGTCGGCGCCGAACGCCGACTGGGCGATTCCGGCGAGCGCCGCGAAGCCGGCCCAGGCAGCTACGTAACCGCCAGCGAATCCCGCCACATGCGCGGCGCGCCGCGCTTCGAGCCGCCCTGAGAGGCGGACATAGATGTCGATGGCGGGAGCGGCGGTCGGCAGCATCATCGCAACGCTCATCAGCGTCCAGATCGCGACCGAACCCCAGACGGCGGATCCGGCCGCGACGCCGCAAAGTGCCGTGATCCAGCCCACATCCGCGCCGGGCGCCCCCTCGTGCAGCGCAGCGAGGGCGACCCAGGCGGAGGCCGTTCCCAGCATCACCCCGCCCAGAGCCAGCAGGCGCGGCCGATCGAGATAGGGCGTGCCCGCGGCCGGGCTCACCGATCCCTCCCGCGCGCATCCCGCAGCGTCTGCGCTTCGTCGATGAGGCGGGTGACATAGTCGGCCAGCGCCAGGAGCTCTGCCCGGACGCCCTCGGCGTCCCGGGCCTCGATGAATGCGCAGATCGCCTCGTGCCGCCCCGCGATCGCGGCCCGGTCGCGGCGGCGATACGTGATCATGTTGAGGAGCGGCTGGGTGGCCTCGATCACGCCGGCCATCTGGAACGACAGCAGCGGGTTGTCGGCAGCGTCGGCCATGGCGCGGTGGAAGCGCACGTCCGAGGCGCAGAACTCCTCGTCGGTGGTCGCCGGGTCGCGCTGCACGGCAACCTCGGCCCGCATGGCATTCAGGTGGGCCGGGCCACGCCGCGCCGCGGCGAGGGGGACGCAGGCGCCGAGCAGCGCCAGACGCGCCTCGGTGACGGTTTCGGCGCCGATCGGGGCCAGGGTCATCAGCAGGGTGGCGGTCGAGACCAGCTGGTCGTGGGCCTCGGACCAGGTGATGCGGTTGACAAAGTTGCCGCCGGTCGCGCCGCGCCTGGTGCGGATCAGGTTCTGCGCGGCAAGGCGCTTCAGGGCCTCGCGCACGGTCGGGCGCGAGACGCCGAAGCGCGCCGCAAGATCCTGTTCGCCGGGCAGCCGCTCGTCCACCACCAGCTTGCCGTTCAGGATCAGCTTCCGGATCGCCTCGGCGATCTGGTGGCCTGCGCTCTGCGGCGGCGATGCGTCGGGCTGTGGCTGGTCCGGATTCGGCATTGCCTGCGTTTCCTGCGCCGGTTCCTGCGGCCACCGTCCGCGGCGGCCGGGGGCAGCTTGCCAAACATTCAATTGTTTGACAATTTGAATTTCGCCGCGCTAGCAGAGGCCCGGACGCTCCGCACCCAGCGCTCCGCAGGTCATTTCCGGGAGGATCCCATGCCATTCAACGCGCTCGTCGTCGACAAGGCCGAGGACGGCACCGTCAGCCAGTCGGTCAAGTCACTCGAGGTCTCCGACCTGCCCGAGGGCGATGTCACCGTCGCGGTCGAATACTCGACGCTCAACTACAAGGACGGGCTTTGCCTGACGGGCGGCGGCGGGCTGGTGCGGAAGTATCCGCATGTGCCGGGGATCGACTTCGCGGGAACGGTCGAGAGCTCGGCGAGCGCCGCATACAAGCCAGGCGACAAGGTGGTGCTGACCGGATGGCGGGTCGGCGAGGCCTGGTGGGGCGGATACGCGCAGAAGGCGCGGGTGAAGGGCGAGTGGCTGGTGCCGTTGCCGGCGGGGCTGACCGCGCGGCAGGCGATGGCTGTGGGGACCGCCGGGTTCACAGCCATGCTCGCCGTGATGGCGCTGGAGGATCATGGGCTGAAGCCGGGGGCGGGGCCGGTGCTGGTGACCGGGGCGGCGGGCGGGGTCGGCTCGGTCGCGACGGCGATCCTGGCGCGGCTCGGCTATGAGGTCGCCGGCGTCACCGGGCGGCCGGATACGGCGGACTACCTGAAGGCGCTCGGCGCCAGCCGGATCGTGCCGCGCGAGGAGCTGGCCGAGACGGTCAAGCGGCCCCTCGAGTCGGAGACCTGGGCCGGGTGCGTGGACGCGGTGGGCGGGGCGATGCTCGCCCGCGTGCTGGGGCAGATGCAGTACGGCGCGTCCGTTGCGGCGGTCGGCCTCGCCGGCGGCGCGGGGCTGCCGGCGACGGTGATCCCGTTCCTGCTGCGGGGGGTCAACCTGCTGGGGATCGACTCGGTCATGCAGCCGCGCGAGAACCGGCTGCGGGCCTGGGCCCGGATCGCCCGCGACCTGCCGGTGGCGAAGCTGGAGGCGATGACGTCGGAGGCAGGGCTCGCCGAGCTTCCGGGGCTCGGCCGCGCGATCCTGAAGGGCCAGGTCCAGGGCCGGGTGGTGGTCGACGTGAACCGCTGAGGGCGCCTGCTCAAACTTGAGCAGGGGGTTAAGCTGTTGATATCAAAAGAAACCCCAAAAGCAGTGGGTCTGAGCGCGTGTGAGCGTACACCCTCCCCGGCATGGATCGGCGGCTTCCGGATCGACCGCCGGCCGGGTGCGCTCCGCCCGTGAGACATGGCCCTTGGCCGGCCCGCCAGCCGGGCGCTGCCCGGCGGCGCTCTACCAGAAACTCGGATTTCGCGACATCGACTATTATCCGGAGGGCGAGGACGGCGCGGCGTTGGCACCAAATCTTCGCTGCATGCAGCTCGCCCTCGTCCCGAATGCGTCGGCCGAGGGAAATGAGTAGAGGCTTGCCTGTCGACGCGCTTTGTTGCCCGAATGGGGACATCTGACGCAATTCCTCATAGTCTCATTGATCAACGGCGTTCCCTACCACCCTGAACCGCTAATGACACGGGTCACAGGTTCTGCATCGCCCCTAGGCTTGCCGCACCGGCGCATTGTAGCTTGATCGGCTCCTTGACCGGCGCCACAGTCATTGCGGGAAGCGCAAATTTCGCTCCCAAACAAGGAAGTCCAGCGCAGACAAGACAGGACATACCACCATGACCAATTCAGCCGACGTCGCTGCGATAACCGAGATCGTGCGCACTTACGCAACCGCCATGACATCGGGCGACCGCGCCGAGTTGGAGCGGGTGTTCTTCGAGAAATCTTGCGAGATCGGTCACTACGAGGGTGCGCTCCTCTGGAACTCTCGCGATGACTTCATCCGCATGTGTGAGGCGGAAGCCAACACTTCGGCAAAGGCATGGTGGATGATCCGCAACATCTCCATTCACGGCGATATCGCAGTCGTACATGTCGAGGACGACTGGGCGGGGATGCGTTTCGACACTGTCCTGACCATGCTGAAACACGAGGGCGTTTGGCGGGTGACGGCAAAGACCTACCGGATACAATCCTGATCGCGACCGATGTGGCAGGCCTGGCGTGCGCACCACCCACCATCGCTCGCGCGACCCCTCCGCCGATCCAATGAGCTTCGCCGCAATTGACCAATGCGCCGATTTCCCAGTCTTCGCCAAAAAAGCGCAGCGATGTTGGTTCATGGCACGTTCCCGACATTGCCCGCATGGCAACCGTCGGGATCAGATCGGACCTTCGCATTTCCGGCAAAACGGCCGCTTCCTCCGCGACGCCGCCGCCCGGGGTGCGCGGATATCGCCGCGCCCGTCCCTCACACCCGGAGACGATGCGGGGCGCCAGGGCCACCCGCCCGCCCCGCACCCCATTGACGCGGGGGCGCCGGTGCGTGCAAGCACGGGCACCCTGCCCAGTCATAGCCCCGGACCCCGATGACCCAGCTCGATCTCGACTTCGTCCGCTCCCAGTTCCCGGCCTTCGCCGAGCCCACGCTCCAGGGCTGGGCTTTCTTCGAAAATGCCGGCGGCTCGTACCCGGCGGGTGCCACCGTGCGGCGGCTGCACGAATTCTACCTCAAGACCAAGGTGCAGCCCTACGCGCCCTATCCGGCCTCGCGCCGCGCGGGCGCCCTGATGGACGAGGCCTATGAGCGGATCGCCGCCTGCCTCTGCGTCGAGCCGGACGAGGTGCATTTCGGCCCCTCGACCAGCCAGAACACCTATGTGATGGCCCATGCGCTGCGGCCGCTGCTGGCCGAGGGCGACGAGATCGTGGTGACGAACCAGGATCACGAGGCCAATTCCGGCGCCTGGCGGCGCTGGGCCTCGACCGGGATCGTGGTGCGCGAGTGGAAAGTCGATCCGGAGACCGGGCATCTGGACCCGGCCGGCCTCGACCGGCTGCTCAGCGAGCGCACCCGGCTGGTCGCCTTCCCGCACGCCTCGAACATCGTCGCCGAGATCAACCCGGTGGCCGAGATCTGCGCCAGGGTCCGGGCGGCGGGGGCAATCAGCGTGGTCGACGGGGTCTCCTACGCCCCGCACGGGCTGCCGGATGTGAGCGCGCTGGGGGCGGACATCTACCTGTTCTCCAGCTACAAGACCTACGGACCGCACCAGGGGGTGATGGTGGTCCGCCGCGCGCTGGCCGAGCGGGCGGCGAACCAGGGGCATTTCTTCAATGCCGGCCAGATCCACAAGAAGTTCACCCCCGCCGGGCCGGACCACGGCCAGATCGCGGCGATGGGCGGGCTCGCCGACTATATCGACGCGTTCGACGCGCATCACTTCCGCACCAACCTCGCCGCCGACCGCCGCGCCGGGCGGGTGCACGACCTGATGCGGGCCCAGGAGGTCGCGCTGATGCGGCCGCT
This sequence comes from uncultured Pseudomonadota bacterium, assembly GCA_963700775.1. Classification (GTDB taxonomy): domain Bacteria; phylum Pseudomonadota; class Alphaproteobacteria; order Rhodobacterales; family Rhodobacteraceae; genus Thermohalobaculum. The sequence goes on along the minus strand of CAVOYU010000011.1, from coordinate 109,857 downwards.
GATGGACTACCTGAAGGGCCGCAACGACATAAGGCTGATCGGCCCGCGCGACCCGGAGCGGCGGGCGCCGACGATCGCCATCCATCACGCCCGGCCGGGCGAGGAGCTGGCGCACGATCTGGCGCAGCACCGTGTGATGGCGGGGGGCGGCAACTTCTACGCCTACCGGCTGGTGCAGGCGCTGGGGATCGACCCGGAGCACGGAGTGCTGCGGCTGTCGTTCCTGCACTACACCTCGCCCGACGAGATCCAGCAGGCGATCCGGGCGCTGGACCAGGTGCTGTAGCGGAAGCGGTTTGCACGAAGCCCGAACCATGACCTTGCCACCATCTTCCTCCGCGCAGGCGGGGGATCTCATGAGCGGGCCGAGCGATCCCCGCCTGTGCGGCGATGAAGGCGCGCGGGCGCGCGGTGACGACCGGGCAGCGCGCCGAAGGGCGCTGCCGTGAGGATCGTGGCCGGGCGGTTCCGCGGGCGGCCGCTGGCGGCGCCCGGCGCGGCGGGCGGCGGCAAGGCGCATCTGCGCCCGACCTCGGACCGGGTGCGCGAGGCGCTGTTCAACCTGCTGGCCCACGGGCGTTATGGCGACCCGCCACCGCCCGAGGGGCGCCGCGTGCTCGACCTCTTCGCCGGGACCGGGGCGCTGGGGCTTGAGGCGCTTTCGCGGGGGGCGGTGCGGGCAGTGTTCATCGATGACTTCGCCTCGGCGCGCGCACTAATCCGGGAGAACATCGAGACGCTCGGCGTCATCGGCGAGACCAAGATCTGGCGCCGCGACGTCACCCGGCTCGGGCCCTGCCGGGGCGAGCCGTTCGACCTGATCTTCGCCGATCCGCCCTATGGATCCGACCTCGGGGTCAGGGCGCTGGCGTCGGCCCGCGAGGGCGGCTGGATCGCGCCCGGCGCGCTGGTGGTGCTGGAGGGAGGCGCGGCCGATCCGCTGCCGGACTTCCCGTGGCTCGAACCGGCGGACAGCCGGAGCTACGGCGAGACCCGGATCACGATCTGGCGCGCGGCCGGCGGCGCTCAGTAGCCGTAGTCACCGCCCCAGACGCTCCTGCCTTCGGCCATGTCGTCGATCACGCCGACGGCAGCTCCGGCGGCGGCGCCGACCAGGGCGCCGCGGGCCGCGTTCTTGAGCGGGTGGCCGTAGATCGCCCCCGCGAGGAGGCCGATGCCGCCGCCGACCGCGCCGCCGGTGGCCGTCTTGCGCACGGTGTTGTCGGTGCAGGCGCCGAGCGCGGCGGCAACTGCCAGGGCTGAAACCAGTGATACGACCCGCATTTCCGTTTTCTCCGAATGGTTTGCCTTCGTTCCGGCGGCACGCCGCTTGGCGAACGGGTGCCGCCGCGCTATGCGTTCCATCAGCTTCAACGCAGGACGGAGGCGATTCATGCGCATCGGCGAGAAAACTCCCGCGATCGTGACCGGCGGCGCCAGCGGCCTTGGCGAGGCCTGCGCGCGGGCGCTCAGGGCGCGGGGGGCACCGGTGGCGATCCTCGATCTGCAGGTGGACCGTGGTACGGCGATCGCGGCCGAGACCGGAATGCTGTTCATCGAGACCGACGTGACCAGCGACGCCTCCGTCGCCGCGGCCCTGGCGCAGGCCGCCGCCGCCCACGGTGCCGCCCGGATCGCGATAAACTGCGCCGGCATCGCGCCGGCGATGAAGACCGCCGGCTCGAAGGGTGCCCATGACATGGCGCTGTTCGAGAAGGTGATCGCCATCAACCTCTGCGGCACCATGCGGGTGATGTCGATGGCGGCCCAGGCGATGCGCGAGGCGGCGCCGCTCGACGAGGATGGTTGCCGGGGGGTGGTGATCAACACCGCCTCGGTCGCGGCCTTCGAGGGCCAGATGGGGCAGGCGGCCTATGCCGCCTCGAAGGGCGGCGTCGCCGCCTTGACCATTCCGGCGGCCCGCGATCTCGCCCGCGACGGCATCCGGGTTGCCGCCATCGCGCCCGGCATCTTCGGCACGCCGATGCTGCGCGGACTTCCCGAGGACGTGCAGCAGAGCCTTGCCGCCCAGGTGCCGTTTCCGGTCCGGCTCGGCGAGCCGCAGGAATTTGCGGATCTCGCCTGTTTCATCGCCGAGACAGGCTATATGAACGGCGAGGTGATCCGCCTGGATGGCGCCATCCGCATGGGCGCCCGCTGAGAGAAAACGCTGAGGGAGAGGACGACGATGACGATTTCCGTGGGTGACCGCCTGCCGGCCGCGACGCTGTTCGAACTGACCGACAAGGGGCCGGCCCCGGTGCCGAGCGCCGACGTGTTCAAGGGCAAGACGGTGGCGCTGTTCGGCGTGCCCGGCGCCTTCACGCCGACCTGCCACAAGACCCACATGCCGAGCTTCGTGGGCGCGGCCAGGGACCTGGCGAAGAAGGGCGTCGACCAGATCGTCTGCATCTCGGTCAACGATCCCTTCGTGATGGGCGAGTGGGCCAAGGCGACCGGGGCCGACAAGGCGGGCATCCGGGTGCTGGGCGACTCGCTGGCCGAGCTGACCAGGGGCATGGGCCTCGACTTCGACGCCTCGGCCCGCGGGCTCGGGGTGCGCTGCAAGCGGTTCTCGGCGCTGGTGAAGGACGGGGTGGTGACGGTGCTGAACCTCGAGGAGGCGCCGGGCCAGGCGACCTGCTCGCTGGGCGAGGTGCTGGTCGACCAGATCTGAAGCGCTCCATCGCCGCGACGTCCCGGGCTTGACCCGGGACCTCACGGCACGGTGCGGAACTCCTCAGTGCCCCGGCTCAGGGCCGGGGCATCGGCGGCATGGGGCGCGGCCCCGCGAGCCTCACCCGCCCTTCCGGAACGGCATCATCTCCAGCATGGCCCGGTTCTCGGCCGCCACGGCGGCGCGCTCCTGCACCAGGTAGTCGGCCACCGCCCGGCGGAAGCCGGGGTCGGCGATCCAGTGCAGCGAGCGGGTGGTCACCGGCTCGTAGCCGCGGGCGAGCTTGTGGGGGCCCTGGGCGCCGGCCTCGACGCGGGCGAGGCCATGGGCGATGGCCCAGTCGATCGCCTGGTAATAGCAGCACTCGAAATGCAGGCAGGGGTGATCCTCGATGCAGCCCCAGTAGCGGCCGTAGAGCGTGTCGCGGCCGATGAAGTTGAGCGCGCCGGCGATCGGTTGCCCGTCGCGCTCGGCCAGCACCAGCAGGATGTCGTCGCGCATGGTTTCGTGCATCAGGTCGAAGAACGACCGGGTCAGATAGGGGCGGCCCCACTTCCGCCCGCCGGTGTCCTGGTAGAAGCGCCAGAAGGCGTCCCAGTGCGCGGGGAGGATCTCGCCGCCGGTGACCTGCCGGATCGTCACCCCGCCGGCCGCCGCATCGGCCCGCTCCTTGCGGATGTTCTTGCGCTTGCGGGACGACAGCGCGGCCAGGAAGGCGTCGAAACCGGCATAGCCGGCGTTCCGCCAGTGGAACTGCTGGTCGGTGCGCTGCAGGAACCCGGCGCGGGCCCCGAACTCCCATTCCTCGTCGGTGCAGAACGTGATGTGGAGCGACGAGAGGCCGCGCCGCTCGGTGAGCTGCGCCGCGCCCTGCAGGAGCGCCGCACGGACCTCGTCGGGCCCGGCGGGACCCTCCGGCCTGATCAGAAGCCGGGGGCCCGTCGCCGGGGTGAAGGGGACCGCCGATTGGAGTTTCGGGTAGTAGTCGCCTCCCGCCCGCTCCCAGGCATTGGCCCAGGCGTGATCGAAGACGTACTCGCCCTGGCTGTGGCCCTTGAGGTAGAGCGGCATGGCGCCGGCGATCTCGCCCTCGACCGTGGCGACGAGGTGCTGCGGCGCCCAGCCGGCTGCGGCGCTGACCGAGCCGCTGGCCTCGATCGCCAGCAGGAAGCGGTGGGTCAGGAAGGGCGAGGAGGGCCGCCCGCCATCGGCGGTCTCGGGGGCGGCGCAGGCGTCCCAGTCGGCGGCGGGGATCCGGTCGATTCCCGGCAGCACCCGGATCTCGACCACCCTCTCGGCACCGTCCATGCGCGTATCTCCGACTCCGCCCCGGCTGACACTGGTGCCGCCGGCGGCCGGGTCAAGAGCCCGGCGCTACTCCTCGCGGCCGGCGCGGACGAAGTAGTCCGAGATCGGCTTGACCAGATAGTTGAAGGGTGTCCGCTCGCCGGTCTGGATGAACACCTCCACCGGCATGCCGGCGACCAAGGCCAGCTCGCCCAGCTTCTCGATCTCGCCTTCCTGCAGCACAACCTCGGCGCGGTAGAACGAGCGCTTGCTCTGCTCGTCGACGAAGGCGTCGGGCGAGACCTTGGCGACGGTCCCCGCGAGCTCCGGCGTCGTGCGGGTGTTGAAGGCCGAGAAGCGCAGCACCGCCTCCTGGCCGGGCTGCACCGAGTCGATGTTGATCGGCTCGACCTGGGCATCGACGACAAGGTCCGAAGTCGGTCGGCACGATGTGCAGGATCGGCTCGGCGGCGCGGACCACGGACTTGAGGGCGTGGACGGTCATGTCGAGGACGATGCCGGCGAGGGGCGCGCGGACATCGAGGCGCGAGAGCTGGTCCTTGAGGGCGATCCTCCGCTCCTTCAGCTCGAGCTCGCGGAAACCGATGTCGCGCAGGGTGGTCACCGCTTCCTCGCGACGCGAGGCGGCCAGGCGGAGCTGTTCGATCTCGATCTCGGCGATCTGGCCCTTGAGCTGCGCGGTCTGTGCCATGCGCTGCCCGCGCTCGCCGGCGAGGCTCGCCGCCTCGCGCTCGAGCGCAAGGACCCGGGTCGCCTGGGCGAGCCCCTTCGCGAGCAGGCCCCGCTGGTCCACGAGCTCCTTCTCGATCAGCTGGCTCTGCCGTTCGAGCGCGCTGATCTCGGCCTCGGAGCCGATGATCTGCTCGCGAATCTGCACCTGCTGCTCCTTCAGCACCTCGATCTCGCGCTGGAGGGTGCTGCGGCTGGCGTCGAACTGAGCCTGCTGGCCGTCGAGCAGCCCCTTGACCGACGGGTCGCCGGCGGCGGCCTCGATGATCTCGGGATCGAAGGTGATCGCGTCGGCGTCGGTCTGCTCGGCGTCCAGGCGGCCGCGGCGGGCGATCAGCTCCCAGAGCTGGCTTTCGAGCACCGTGAGCTCGGAATGCAACTTCACGCCGTCGAGCCGGATGAGCACGGCGCCGGCCTCGACCCGGTCGCCCTCGCGCACCAGGATCTCGCCGACCACGCCGCCGTCCGGGTGCTGGACGACCTGGCGCTGGGCCTCGACCCGGAGATGACCGGAGGCGATGACCGCGCCCTTGAGCTTCGCGGTCGCGGCCCAGCCGCCCAGTCCGCCGACCAGCAGCACCAGGCAGAACATGCCGAAGCGGATGTAGTTCGCGCCCGACCACTTGTCGCCGGCCGGATCCGTGTCCGTTGCTTCCGGGGTGCTCAGGATTCCGGGCAGGGTCAAGCGCGGCCGGACACCGCGCAACGTGGCGAGAAGAGATTCCGCCCGGCCGGTCAGCCTGTCCAGCATCGCCATCACTCCTGCTCCTGGGTGACCGCGGCCGCGGCCCCGCCGGCGGCCTGCATGTTGCTGACCAGCTGCGGGTAGTTCCGCGTGCGCTTGCGCAGCACCTCGTCGCGCGGGCCGAAATCGACCTGCGCACCCTTGTCGAGCATCAGCAGCAGGTCGCATGCCGCGATGGCGCTCGGCCGATGGGCCATCACGATCACCGTGCGGCCTCGCGCCTTGGCCTCGCGGATCGCATCGACCAGAGCCTGCTCGCCGGGGGCGTCGAGATTGGCGTTCGGCTCGTCAAGGATCAGGACCGGCGGATCTCGGTAGAGCGCGCGGGCGAGCGCCACGCGCTGGCGCTGGCCGCCGGAGAGCCGCTGGCCGCCGGCGCCGATCTGGGTATCGTAGCCCTGCGGCAGGGCCAGCAGCAGCTCGTGCGCCCCGGCGCGCTTGGCGGCGGTCACCACCTCGGCGTCGTCGCGCCGCTCGTCCAGGCGGGCGATGTTTTCGGCCACGGACCCGCTCATCAGGCCGATTTCCTGCGGCAGGTAGCCGACATGGCGGCCGAGCTCGTCCTCCGGCCACTGATCGGTGGCCGCCCCGTCGATGCGGACCTTGCCGACCGCCGGCCGCCAGAGCCCGGTCAGGACCTTGGCCAGGGTGGTCTTGCCGGCGCCCGAGGGGCCGATCACGCCGAGCGCCGTGCCGGGCTCGACCTGGAAACTGACGCCGCGCAGCAGCGGCACGTTGTCTCCCGGCGCCGCGGCACTGATGGCCTGTACGTCGACGAAGCCCTTGGGCGCGGGCAGCGCGGTCTTGCGGGGCTCGGCGGGTGTCTTGTCCAGCAGCTCGCCGAGCGACCGCCACCCCTTTGCGGCGCGCTGCGCCAGCGACCACTGGGCGATCGCCTGCTCGACCGGCGCGAGGGCGCGGCCCAGCATGATCGACCCGGCGATCATCATGCCGGCCGAGATCTCCTGGTGCAGCACCAGCCAGGCGCCGGCCGCCAGCATCAAAGACTGCAGATAGAACCGCATCGTCTTCGAAGCCGAGCCATAGCGGGCGGTGCGGTCCGAGGCCTCGATCTGGAAGCCGAGCGCCTCCTGCCGCAGCTTCAGCCAGCGCGAAAGCCCGGCGGTGCGCATTCCGAGCCCCTGGATCGCCTCGGCATTCTGGCGCATCGACTCGCCGAGGTTGTCGGACTCGGACGCGACGCGCTGCGCTTCAGCCTGGGGTTCCTCCGACCGGATCTGGTTCATCACGGTCAGCGAGACCAGGATCAAGGCGCCCGCGACAGAAAGCCAGCCGAGAACCGGGTGGAAGACGAAGATCACCGCCAGGAAGATCGGCACCCAGGGCATGTCGAACAGCGCGAAGGGCGCCGGCCCGGCGAGGAGCGTGCGCACCGCCTCGAGGTCGCGCGCCCCGGTGTTCGGGCGCGCCCGTTCGGCCGGGGCCACGGCGCGGCGCAGCACGGCGGTCATGACGCGCTCGTCGAGCAGGCTCTGGAACCGGGCGCCGGCGCGCGCCAGCACGCGGCCACGGACGAATTCCAGCAGGCCCATCATCGCGAAAAGCCCGGTGACCAGCACCAGCAGCGCGACAAGTGTCTCCTCGGACCGGCTGGACAGTACCCGGTCGTAGATCTGCAGCATGAACAGCGGGCCGGTGAGCATCAGCAGGTTCACGAACACGCTGAACAGGGCGACCGTGATGAAATGCCAGCGGCAGCGTGCCATGGCATCGCGCAGTTCCCGGATTCCCTGATTGGCGATTCTGCGCACCATCAACTCACCCTCGTTCCCATTCATGAGATAGCACGAAAATCCCGCAACCGAGCAGAATTTCGAGGCAATTTGTCATTGGGCGCGACCCGGACCCGCTTCTGCGCAACCGAGTATCGTGGTTCGTTGCCACTTGGCAACATCGCACATCATTCTTGGCGATTCGCCACCCCGCCGCGATTTTGCCCGTTTGTGCAGGCAAATGCTCTGGTCCAGCACGCCACATACCGGCGCTGGAAGCAATGGGGTGGCTGCGTTAAATCTTCGTAATGACCGGCCTGCGGTCGCGATCGGTGATTGCCTGAGCGGTGGCGCTGAACTAACCCGCGGCTGAACGGGTCAGGGGAGAACGGGAATGCAGATGAACCGTCGTGGACTTCTGAACGGATTGGCGCTGGGCCTCTTGGCTGGCCTCGTGCCCGGTTTTTCACCTTCGCTGGCAGCCGCACTGACCGACTCGGAGGCGTCGGCGCATGTCCAGAGCACGATCGACGAGGTGGTGGCGCTGGTGAATGCTCCCGGGGGCGGAGCCGAGAAGGCGCCGCGCCTGCGCGACATCATGGAGCGGCGGGCCGCGATGCCGGAGATCGCCCGGTTCGCCGCCGGCGTAGCCTGGCGGTCGATGAGCGGCGAACAGCAGACGCGGTATGTGAGCGCCTTCTCCAAGTTCGTGTCGGCGATCTACGCCGCCCGGTTCCAGGAATATTCCGGGACGGCATCCGGGGCCGAACTCTACCAGATCGGCCGGGTCGTGGACGCAGGAAAGAAGGGGATGCTGGTGAAATCCACGATCGCGCGCCAGGGCGAGGCGCCGGTGGCGGTCGACTGGCTGGTGACCGACAGCCCGGGCCGGGTGGTCATCGCCGACATCGTGATCGAAGGCGTCTCGATGCTGGTGACGCAGCGCGAGGAGATCGGCGGCATGCTCGAGAGCAGGGGCGGCGACGTCGAGAGGCTGATCACCGACCTCTCGGCCTGAACCTTCCCGCCGGGCCGTCCATTCATCCGCGCCGTGCTCAGACGATCGCGCCGGTGGTGGTCGCGCCCGGCGCGCGGCTGGCGAGATACTTCCAGGTTCCGCTGGCCCGCATGACCTGCCGGCCCGCGGCCCAGATATCACATTGCATGAACGACAGCTCGCGCACCCGGCGGAGCTGTGTGGCCACGGCGACCAGCCGCTGACCGGCCCTGGCGGCGGCGAGAAAATGCCCGTCGAGCTGGATCGTCGCACAGGGGTGACCATCGGCGGAAGCGAAGCTCGAGGCACCCATAGCAACGTCGGCGAGGCTCAGCAGGACGCCGCCATGGCAGACCCCTCCCACATTGATGTGACGCAGGTCGAGCAGCAGCGTGGCGCACCAGCGACTGTTGCCGAGCGGCGCGAACCGGATCGGCCCGATATGGGCATTGTAGCCCTCGCCCCTGACGTCCCGCCACGGCAGGTCCGGATCATACTCCATCCCGCGCCTCTTCTTCCTAGCCCGCGCTTCCCCTAGCATGGGGGCATGCGCCAGATCACCGAAATTCTGAGCTTCCAGACCCGCGGCCCGGGCCTTTGCCCGATCACGCCGCAAATCGCCGATTGGCTTGCCGGGCAGCGTGCCCGGACCGGCCTCCTGACCCTGCTTTGCCAGCACACCTCGGCATCGCTCACGATCCAGGAGAACGCCGACCCCGACGTCCGGCTCGACCTCGAGGACGCCTTCGCCAGCCTCGCTCCGCCGGGCGGGGCCGAGCGCTACCGCCATCACCTCGAGGGGCCGGACGACATGGCCGCCCATATCCGCACGGTTCTCTCCGGCGTGCATCTGTCGGTGCCGGTGGCGGACGGAAGGCTCGCCCTCGGGACCTGGCAGGGGCTCTATCTCTGGGAACACCGCAGCCGGCCGCACACGCGCCGCATCGCGGTCCATCTGCTCGCGGAATGATCTTGCAACCCAGCACGATCTAAGGAAACATTCGCGCGCCCAGGGGGACGCATGGATAAGCAGTTCTTTCAGTTCGTTTGGCGGCACTCCAAGCGCGAGCAGCTGATAATCCTCGCATTGACGGTTGCGTCGTTCCCGTTCGTCTATGTCTCGCTCGAGATCCCGAAGCGGATCGTCAACGATGCGATTAACGGCCGGAACTTCCCGCGCGAGATCCTGGGTATCGAGTTGCAGCAGGTGCCCTACCTGCTGCTGCTATGCTGCGTGTTTCTCGGCCTGATCGTCCTGATCAACGGCTTCAAGTTTCTGATCAACTACTCGATCGGCCTCACCGGCGAGCGGATGCTGCGCCGGCTGCGCTACATGATGTTCGAGCATGTGATGCGATTCCGCATCTCGCGTTTCCGCACCGCCAAACCGGGGCAGATCATTCAGCAGATGCTGGGTGAGGTGGAACCGCTCGGCGGGTTCATCGGCGAGGTGATCGCAACGCCGGCATTCCAGGGCGGGCTGCTCTGCGTCTACATGGTCTTCATCTTCATGCAGGATTTCTGGCTGGGCCTGGCCGCGATCGCGCTTTACCCGGTGCAGGGGTTCCTGCTGCCCAAGCTGCAGAAAAAGGTGATCGTGCTCAACCGGATGCGGGCGAGCAATACCCGGGTGCTGGCCGACACGATCGGCGAAGGCGTCACCAATATCGGCGAGATCCATACCAACGACACCGCGCGCTGGCACATGGCGCAGATCTCCGGCCGCCTCTACCAGAACACGATCATCCGGATGGATCTGTTCAAGCGCAAGTTCATGATCAAGTTCGTGAACAATTTTCTCAATCAGCTCACGCCGTTCTTTTTCTACTCCGCCGGCGGCTACATGGTGATCACCGGAGACCTCGACTTCGGCTCGCTGGTGGCGGTGCTCGCCGCGTACAAGGATGTCGCCGGGCCGTGGCGCGAGTGCCTGAACTACGCCCAGCGCTGGAACGATTTCAACAGCCGCTACGAATACATGGTCGAGAGCTTCGTCGGCGACGACCTGTTCGGGCCCGAGCGGGTGTTCTCGAAGGCCAGCGAGCCACTGCGGGGCGACATCGAGCTCTTCGGAGTCGAGGGCGGTCCGGGCAGCGGCGGGCTCACGGTTTCCCGGCTGGTGATCCGGCAGGGCCTGACGGTGGCGGTAACGGGCGGCGGCAACGGCGCGCGCGATACCCTGCTCGGCATGATCGCCGGCTTGCTTGAGCCCGCAGCCGGCAGGGTGACCATCGCCGGCGAGACATTGTCCGAGCTGACGATGCCCCAGGTTGGCGCCACGGTGGCCTTCGTCGGAGCGGAGCCGGGCATCATTTCGCGCTCGATCCGCGATAACCTGGTCTACGGCCTGCTGAGACGTGCGCCCGACGTGGCCGATCAGTCCACGGCCGATGCCGTCAGCATGTTGCGCGAGGCGAAGGCGACCGGCAACATGACCGCCGATCCGGATGGCGACTGGATCGACTACGCCGTGGCGGGGGTCGAGACGGCGGAGCAGCTCGACGCCCGGTTGCTGGACCTTGTCGACCGCGTCGGACTCGCGGACGATCTGGTCGCGAGCGCCCTCGACAGCCATATCGATCCGCGCGATGCCGAGCGCTGGACGGGTCCGATCCTGGCGGCGCGCGCCGAGCTTTCGGCTTCGCTGCCGGCGAAGGAGCTTGCGGACATCGCGGAGCCCTGGGTGGCCGGAAAGTTCAACACCAACGGCACGCTGCTCGCCAATATCCTGTTCGGCCTGCCGGAGGACGCCGCCGACGGCATGCGCGGCCTCGCCCGGCAGCCCCTGGTTGCCGAGGCTCTCGACGCCTGTGGCGCGCGGACCGAACTCGAGGCGATCGGCCGCAACATCGCCGACGAATTCGCCGACCTGGTCGAGACGGTCGAGGAGAACTCGCCGGTCCTCGAGAGCTTCGCCGCCTATTCGAAGGTCGATATCGTAGCGGCGGCCGATCTGGTGAAAACTCTTCGCGGAATGGCCCCGGATGCGATCACCGCCGAGCAGCGGGAGACGCTTCTCGCCCTGGCGATGAGCTACGTGCAGACCCGCGACCGGCTCGATGTTCTCGACGACGAGCGCATTGCCAGGCTGCTGGCCTGCCAGGAGCGGGCCAGGGCATATCTGCATGGAAGGGAGGGCTTCGTCTTCTTCGATGAAGCGCGGTTCAATCCCGGACGCTCGGTGGCGGAAAACATCCTGAACGCCAAGCGCCGCTTTGACCGGAAGTCGGCCTGGAAGCTGCTGGCCGAACGGATGGAGTCGGCAATCCGATCGGCCGGGCTGCGCGACGACCTGATCCGCATCGGCCTGGCCGCGCAGGCCGGAAACGCCGGGTCCAACCTCTCCGCCACGGCGCGGCGGCGGGTCGCGTTGGCGCGCGCGCTACTCAAGCGTCCGAGCGTTCTCATCCTCGATGGCGTCGGAGGCGGGAGGACTACGGCGGACATCGAGCTCCGGCGATCCATCCGCGAGATCCTGCCTGAGGCGACACTGATTTTCGCGGCCGAGCATCCGGAAGACGCGGTCGCCGACGCGGTGATCGAGATCGATGCCGACAGCAACGCCCGGCTCGTGACCGCGGCCGCCGCCCGCGGCCAGGACACCGAGGGGACTGAAGCGACACGGAGGCGTGCACCATGAGCCTGAACCAGGTCGTGCAGGTGATGCAGGAGATGCCGCTGTTCAGGAATGTCGATCCGAAGCAGCTCAAGGTGGTGGCGATGATGGGCGAGGCCCGCACCTACCGGGGCGGAGAGCGATTGTTCGAGAAGGGCGACGACGGCGATGCGGCCTATATCGTCATCAACGGCGAGGTCGACGTGATGGTGCCGAGCGACGGTTCCGAGCAGTCGGTGGCGACGCTTGGCAAGGGCGAGCTGTTCGGCGAGATGGCCGTGCTGTGCGATCAGAGCCGCACCACCGCGATCGAGGCCCGGACGGACCTCGAGGTGTTGCGCCTGGACCGCGACGTGGTGCTGAACCTGATGCGCGAGTTCCCGGCGATCACCCTCGAGCTGGTGCGCATCCTCGGGAGGCGGCTGGAGCGGACGACGCGCGAGCTGTCGCAGGCGCTGGCGGAACTGTCCTCGAGCGACCCTGCGCACTGAGCCGTTCTCAGTCCGGCGCGTTGCGCCGCTCCATCATCCCCGCGAGGCGCCGCATCTCGGCCACGTCGTCACCGAGCGCGCACCAGTACATCGGGTGGAGTTCGCCGTTCAGCACGACGCTGCCGGGATAGGATGGCTCGGCCAGCAGCCGGTCCCAGGGAAGGCAGCCCCAGCCGATCGGCAAGTGAAGGTCGCCGCTGCCATAGGCCAGAGCCTCGCCCGGCAGCGAGACCGGGTGACTTCGCACCTGGCCGAAGCAATCGTTGAGATGCAGGTGGACCGAGAGCGGCGCGATGGCGGATACCTCGGCCATCAGATCGGCGCCCTTGATCGCGCATTGCAGCGCCACATGGGCGTAATCAAGCGTTGCCCGCAGGGCGTCATGCCCGACGGCCCGGATCTCGGTCGCCAGCCTGGTCGGCAGCGCGGTTTCGCGGCCGTCGAAGCTCCAAATCGTCTCGAGGCAGATCGTGACCCCGTGCCGCGCGGCGAACTCGGCGAGACCGGCGAGGGCATCGCGCTGGCGGGCATAGGCGGATTCCAGGGCATCGGCGTCGGCGTCGGCCGAGAGCCCGCAATGCAGCACCATCTGGCGCGCGCCGAGCCGGGCGGTCAGCTCGATGCAGGCCCGCGCCATGTCATTGTGCACCGGGAGCTGCCCGGGATCATCCATGAGGTTGATGCTGAGGAGGGCGTGGGTGGTGTAGCCGAGCCGCCGTCCGCTCATCTGCCGCTCGAAGATCGCGAGCGCCGGCTCAAGCAGCCTGGCGTCGGCGATCAGCCGGGTCGCGAAGAACGGGATCTCGACGCTATCGACCCCCAGCGCCTCGGCTTCATCGAGAAAAGATCCCGGCTCGACCAGATCGAAATTGCTCGGCCACAGGGTGTAGCCGATCCGGCGCTGCGCAACCTCACTCGTCCCCGGCAAATTCTGCTCCGCTGATCCTTCGAGCCCGGAAATCGGAACGCTGGATATCCGTCGTGCCCTGATTTCGCGGTCTGCATTGAATCAAGCTTTGGCCCCGCGGTCAACGCGGACGCGGTCACGTCACCGGCAGATCGCCGGTTGTCAGGACTCCGGCGCCCGCTTCCCGCGTCGGGGTTGCTATTCGCGCCGGGCGCGCTTCCATTGGGAAAATCGGCGGCGGCATAGCGGAGGACAGGGATGGCAGGGCCATTTGCGGGGGTGCGGGTGATCGACCTGACGACCATGATCTCGGGACCGCTCGGCGCCATGATCCTGGCCGATCAGGGCGCCGACGTCGTCAAGATCGAGGCGCCCGGCACCGGCGATCACAGCCGCCATGTGGCAACCCGGCGCGGCGGATTTTCGGCCTCGTTCCTGAACAACAACCGGAACAAGCGCTCGGTTGTGCTGGACTTGAAGCATGACCTGGGCATGGCGGCGCTGAAACGGCTGCTGGCCGGGGCCGACGTGGTGATACAGAATTTCCGGCCTGGCGTGGTCGAGCGACTCGGGATCGGCTACGAGGATGCCCGGTCGCTCAGGCCAGACATCGTCTACGCCTCGATCACCGGCTTCGGCGAGGCCGGGCCCTACTCCGGCAAGCCGGTGTTCGATCCGCTGATCCAGTCCCTGTCGGGATTGACCACGGTGCAGGCCGGCTCGGACGAGCGCCGGCCGGCGCTGGTGCGTACCATCCTGCCCGACAAGCTGACCGGCGTGACCATCGCCCAGGCGATCGGCGCGGCGCTCTTCGCCCGCGAGCGGACCGGCCAGGGGCAGCATGTCCGCCTGTCGATGCTCGACGCCGTGATCGCCTTCCTCTGGAGCTCCGACATGGGCGGGCACACCTTCATCGGCGACGAGACCGAGGCCGAAGCCGCCCAGAGCTTCATCGATCTGATCTACGAGACCGCCGACGGCTTCATCTCGGTCGCGGCCTTCCGGCGGGCGGACTGGGTGAAGCTCGCCCGTGCCTGCGAGCGCCCGGAATGGGTCGACGACCCGCGCTTCGCGACCTCGGAGGGGCTGGAGCTGAACAAGCCGGCGAGGCTGGAGCTGACGCAGGAGGCGCTGCGCGAACGGACCACCGCCGACTGGATCGCGCGGCTCGATGCCCATGACGTGCCCTGCGCGCCGGTGCTGACGCGGCGCGAGACGATCCGCCATCCGCAGGTCGTGGCCAACGGCATCGTCGTCGAGACCGAGCATCCGCGCGCCGGGCGGCTCCGCCAGGCGCGCAGCCCCGCGCGGTTCTCGGCCACCCCGGCGGCGCATCGCCGTGGCGGGCCGGGCCTCGGCGAACATACCCGCGAGGTGCTGTCAGAGGCCGGCCTCTCGGGGGCCGAGATCGACCGGCTGGTCGAGAGCGGCGCTGCGGCGGAGGAAGGCGCGCCATGATCGATTTCTACTACTGGCCGACCCCCAACGGCTGGAAGGTCGCGATCCTGCTCGAGGAGTTGGAGCTGCCCTACCGCATGATCCCGGTCAACATCGGCAAGGGCGACCAGTTCCGGCCGGAGTTCCTGGCGATCAGCCCGAACAACCGGATGCCGGCGATCGTCGACCATGATGTGGAAGGCGACCCGGTGCCGGTGTTCGAGTCGGGGGCGATCATGTGGTACCTGGCCGAGAAGGCCGGCCGGTTCCTGCCCGCCGGGCCGCTCGGCCGGAAGCAGGCGATGGAATGGCTGTTCTGGCAGGTCGGCAACCAGGGTCCGCTGGCGGGTCAGCTCAGCCATTTCGTGAACTATGCGCCCGAGGGCGCGGGCGGCTATGGCCGTGCGCGCTACGCCCGGGAGTACGACCGTTGCCTCGGGGTGCTGGAGCGGAGGCTGGAGGGGCGGGAGTGGATGCTTGGCGACGACTACACCATCGCCGACATGATCTGCTGGCCCTGGGTCCTGATCGCGAAGCCGCTCGGCGCCGCGCTCGATCCGTTTCCGAACCTTTCCTCCTGGCGCAACCGGATCAAGCTGCGCCCCGCGGTGCAGCGGGCGGTCGATCTCGGCAAGGAGCTGCGCCGCAAGGCGCCGCCGGACGATGCCGAGCGCAAGCTGCTATTCGAGCAGACCGCAACCAGCGTGCGGCGCCTGTCCGGTGATTTGGACTGACCGGTCCGAGCGGGGCTACGCAAAAAAAACCTATTGGGAGCAGGACTCCCACGCGCGGATGTGCTGTGATGGC
Source organism: uncultured Pseudomonadota bacterium (assembly GCA_963700775.1). GTDB lineage: Bacteria > Pseudomonadota > Alphaproteobacteria > Rhodobacterales > Rhodobacteraceae > Thermohalobaculum. Next base: position 94,410 of record CAVOYU010000011.1, on the reverse strand, counting down.
TCCGCGGTCCGGCCGCGAGTCAGCCGTCTGCGCGGCGGCGGGGGACGGCGCCGGGATTTTGTGAGCAGGGAGGACATTCATGCCGAGTGGGGAATCCGACCGTCTGAAGGAACAGCTCGACGCGGTGCGCGCATTGGCGACGGAGCGACTGGGCAAGGCGGAGCTGGCGGAATTTCTCGGCGCGCTCGGCCAGTTCTACGCGAATGTCTCGCCCGACGAGTTCGCCGGCGTCGACGCGGGGCAGCTCTACGGCGCCGCGCTGGCGCTCTGGAAGTTCGGCGCCAGGCGTACCCCGGGTACTCCCAAGGTCCGGCTCTATAACCCCAGCATCTCGGAGCATGGCTGGGAGAGCCCGCACTCGGTGCTCGAGATCGTCAACGACGACATGCCCTTCCTGGTCGACTCGGTCACGTCATTGCTGACGGAGCGGGGGATCGGCATCCACAGCCTCATTCACCCGCTGATGACGGTCACCCGGGACGCCAAGGGCCAGCGGAAGGCGCTGCTGGAGCGGGGGGCCGAAGGCGGGCTCCGCGAGTCCGTGATGCAGGCGCGGGTCGTCCAGATCGGCGAGGCCTCGATGCTTGCGTCAGTCGAGGCGAACCTCGCTCAGGTGCTTGCGGATGTGCGTGCCGCGGTCACCGACTGGCGCGAGATACTCGACAAGCTGTCGGAGGTGACTGGGGAGGTCCGCGCGGGCGCGGCGAAGGGCGATGCGGCGGCCGCCGGGGAGGTCGCCGAGTTCCTCGAATGGCTGCGCGGCGATCACTTCACCTTCCTCGGCTACCGCGAGTACCGGATCGGCGCCGGCCGGAAGCAGGGGCCGAACGTGGTCGAGGGCTCGGGGCTGGGGCTCATGCGCGACCCGGACTACACGGTGCTGCGCGACTCGGACGGCAACTTCGCGGACTGGTCGCCGGAGATGGACGCGTCGCTGACCGACCGCTCGCCGCTGCTGATCATCAAGGCGAACCGGCGCTCGACGGTGCACCGGCCGACCCATCTGGACCTGATCGGCGTGAAGCGGTTCGACGCCAAGGGGCGCGTGGTCGGCGAGCACGTGTTCATCGGGCTCTTCACCTCGGCGGCCTACAACCGCAGCCCGCGCTCGATCCCGCTCCTGCGCCAGAAGGTCGAGCGGATCATCGCCCGCGCCGGCTTCGCGCCGGCGAGCCATGATGGCAAGGCGCTCAACAACGTGCTGGAGACCTATCCGCGGGACGAGTTGTTCCAGAGCTCGGACGATCAGCTCTACAACAATGCGATCGGCGTGCTGCACTTGACGATCCGGCCGCGTACCCGGCTGTTCGTGCGCCCCGACCGGTTCGGCCGCTTCATGTCCTGCCTGATCTACGTTCCGCGCGAGCGCTACAACACCGAGCTCAGGGTCAAGATGGGCGACATCCTGGCCGGGACCTTCGGCGGCCGGGTTGCCGCCTGGACCCCCTCCTTCGGCTCCTTTGGCGACGAGGCGATGGCGCGGGTGCAGTTCGTGATCGCGGTCTCGCGCGGCAGCGTGAAGGACTACGACGTGGCCGCGATCGAGGAGAAGATCGTCGGCGCGGTGCGTAGCTGGAGCGACCTGCTGCGCGAGGTGCTGACCGAACGGCTGGGCGAGCACGAGGGCAACCGGCTGCATGCGGTCTACGGCAAGGGCTTCACCGCCAGCTACCGCGATGTCTGCACTCCGGCGATGGCGATCACCGACATCGAGAAGATGGAGGAGTTGACGGAATCCGCGCCCCTTGCGCTCAGATTCTACCGCCGGCTGGAGGATCCCGAATCCTCCGTGCGTTTCATGCTCTACCGGCTCGGCGCATCAGTGCCGCTCTCGGACTGCCTGCCGGTGCTGGAGCATATGGGGTTCCGCATCCTCGAGGAGCATCCTCATTCGATCGCCCGCGGTACCGACGAGATCTGGATGCACGACTTCTACATCCTCTCGGCCAATGGCAGCGAGATCCTGCTTGCCGAGCTGCGCGAGAAGCTCGAGGAAGCCTATGCGGCGGTCTGGGCGGGGGAGGCGGACGACGACCGGCTGAACCGGCTGGTGCTGGCCGCCGGCCTCAGCGTGCGCGAGACCTCGCTGCTGCGCGCCTACAGTCGGTTCCTGCGCCAGGCACGGATTCCCTATTCGGTCGACTACATGGAAGATGCGCTGGTCGACAATCCGGCCGTCGCACGGGCGCTGGTCGAATTGTTCGGGGCGCTGTTCGATCCGGCCGGCGATGATCCGGCGGCGCGCGAGCGCGAGGCGGCGAGTATCTCGGACCGGATCGAAGCCGAACTCGAGGCGGTCGCCAGCCTCGACGTGGACCGGATCCTGCGCCGGTTCCGCAACGCGATCCAGTCGACCCTCCGGACCAACTACTACCAGCCGGGCGCGGACGGGAGGCCGAAGGCCTACATCTCGTGCAAGTTCGACTGCTCGAAGCTCGACGAGCTGCCATTGCCGCGGCCCTGGCGCGAGATCTTCGTCTACTCGACCTGGGTCGAGGGCGTGCATCTGCGCGGCGGCCCGGTCGCCCGCGGCGGCCTGCGCTGGTCGGACCGCAAGGAGGACTACCGCACCGAGGTACTGGGGCTGGTGAAGGCCCAGCAGGTGAAAAACGCGGTGATCGTGCCGGTGGGCTCGAAGGGCGGCTTCCTGCCGAAGCAGCTCCCGGCCGGGGGCACGCGGGACGAGATCCAGGCCGAGGCGATCCGGTCTTACAAGACCTTCCTCTACGGGCTGCTGGACGTGACCGACAATCTCGACGGCACCACGGTGGTGCCGCCGAAATCGGTGATCCGGCGCGACAAGGACGACCCGTATCTCGTCGTCGCCGCCGACAAGGGTACCGCGACCTTCTCGGATATCGCCAACGGGGTGGCGGCGGATTACGGCTTCTGGCTCGGCGACGCCTTCGCCTCCGGCGGCTCGAACGGCTACGATCACAAGGGCATGGGCATCACGGCGAAGGGCGCCTGGGAGGCGGTCAAGCGCCACTTCCGCGAGCTTGGCCACGACACCCAGACCGAGCCCTTCACGGTCATCGGCGTCGGCGACATGTCGGGCGACGTGTTCGGCAACGGCATGCTGCTGAGCGAGCAGATCAAGCTGGTGGCGGCCTTCGATCACCGCGACATCTTCATCGATCCGAACCCGGACCGGGCCAAGAGCTTCGCCGAGCGCAAGCGCATGTTCGCGCTGCCGCGCTCGAGCTGGCAGGATTACGACAAGAAGCTGATCTCGAAGGGCGGCGGTGTCTTCCCGCGCTCGGCGAAGTCGATCCCGCTCACCCCCGAGATCCGGGAGCTTGCCGGCCTGAAGCAGGACCGGGTGGCGCCGTTCGAACTGATGCATGCGCTGCTGAAGGCGCCGGCCGACCTGCTCTGGTTCGGCGGCATCGGCACCTACATCAAGGCCTCGCACGAAAGCCATGCGGACGCCGGAGACCGGGCCAACGACGGCCTGCGGGTCGACGGCACCGAGGTGCGCGCAAGGGTGATCGGCGAGGGCGCCAATCTCGGCATCACCCAGCGGGCCCGGATCGAACTGTCGGACCAGGGCGTCAAGCTGAACACCGACGCGGTCGACAACTCCGCCGGGGTGGACTGCTCCGACCACGAGGTCAACATCAAGATCGCGCTCGGCGCCGTGGTCGGGGCCGGCGACATGACCGAGAAGCAGCGCAATACGCTGCTTGCCAAGATGACCGACGAGGTCTCGGCCCTGGTGCTGAAGACCAACTACCACCAGACCCTGGCGATCTCGCTGGTCGAGGCCCGGTCGCCGGGCATGATCGAGGAACACGGGCGGTTCATGCGGGCTCTCGAATTGGGCGGCATGCTCGACCGGGTGGTGGAGCTGCTGCCGACCGACGAGGATCTGGCCGAGCGCCGGCGGGCCGGCAAGGGCCTGACCCGGCCGGAGATCTCGGTTCTGGTCGCCTATGCCAAGATCAACATCTTTGCCGAGCTCGTGCGATCGGATGTGCCGGACGACCCGTTCACGGAGCGCTACCTGCTCGACTACATGCCGGGGCCGGTGCGGGCGAAATATGCGGATGTGCTGAAATCCCACCGGCTGCGGCGCGAGATCATCGCGACCGTCGTCGCCAACGCCATGGTGAACGAGGCCGGCCCGTCGCTCTACAATCGGCTCCGCGAGGAGACCGGGGCGCCGGTTCCCGACGTGGTGCGCAGCTATATCGTGGCCCGCGAGGTCTTCAGGGTGGCGGAGGTCGCCTCGGCGATCAACGCGCTCGACACCAAGGTCCCGGCAGCGACCCAGACCGAGATGCATCTGGCGCTCACGGACCTCGTCGCCTCGCAGGCGCTGCGGCTTCTGCAGGGCGGCGGCAAGAGCGCGATCGGCGACGCGATCGAGCTTTACCGGCCCGGCGTGCAGCAGATCACGGACATCGCCGACGAGATGATCACGGCCTTCTCCAAGAAACGCCTGGCGCAGCGTACCGCAGAACTGGTGAAGGCGAAGGCGCCGAAGGAGCTCGCCGCGCGGGTGGCCGGGACCGAGCTGCTGGGCGGGGCGATCGACGTGATCGAGGTCGGCGCCCGGCTTGGCCGGCCGGTCGCGGACGTGGCGGCGAACTACTTCGCCGCGGGCGCGCGGTTCGACCTCGACTGGCTCCGCGCGACGGCGCGCCGGATCAAGCCGGCAGACCACTGGGAGCGGATCGCGCTTGGCCGGCTGATGGCGGATGTCCGTGCCCAGCAATCGGCGATCGGCGCAGCGGCGCTGGCGATGAAGGGCACCAAGCCCGGTTCTGCCGGGGTTGCCAAATGGGCGGAAGCCAATCCGGAGACCGCGCGGCGTATCGACCGGTTGATCGCCGAGCTGAAGTCCGGTGGCGGCCTTTCGGTCGCCAAGCTGGCGGTCGCGGCGTCGCAGCTGCGGGCAGTCGGTGCGGTGTGACCGGGCCCGCCCGGTCGCCCGAAAGCGTCATGCCGATGCCGCCTGCGTGATTGCGTGCGCCCGCGCGGGCAGTCCATGCTGCGCGGACGCTCAAGACCCGATACCCCTCCGGAGGATGCTCCATGGCCCGAGATGAGACGCCCCAGATCAAGAGTGACCTGATTGCCCGTGCCCGCCAGGTGCTGCCTGCCGGCGGCTTCGGCAACTTCGCCGCCGACGTGGTGATCGCGCGGGGCAAGGGAGGCCGGGTCTGGGACGAAGACGGCACCGAGTTCGTCGACTTCCTGCTCGGCTCCGGCCCGATGCTGGTCGGCCACGGCCACCCGGAGGTGATCGAGGCGGTCGAGCGCCAGCTCGCGAAGGGCGTGACCTTCTTCGCCAACAACGCCGAGGGCATCCGGCTCGCCGAGGTGATCTGCGACGCCATGGCCTGCGCCGAAAAGGTGCGCTTCGTCTCGACCGGCTCCGAGGCGGACATGTACGCCATGCGCCTCGCGCGCGCCCATACTGGCCGCGACAAGATCCTGAAGTTCGAGGGCGGCTACCACGGCATGAGCGAGTCCTCGCTGATGAGCCTGGCGCCGAAGAAGCTGGTGAACTTCCCGATGGCGGTCCCGGATTCCGCCGGCATCCCGGCGGCCGTGCGCGACAACATCCTGATCGCGCCCTTCAACGACATCGAGTTCGCCCGCCAGATCATCGCCGAGTATGCGGACGAGATCGCCGGCGTGATCGTGGAGCCGTTCCAGCGCCTGATTCCGCCCGTTCCCGGGTTCCTGGAAGCGCTGCGCGAGGAGACGGCGAAGCACGGTATCGTGCTGATCTTCGACGAGGTGGTCACCGGCTTCCGCCTCGCCTATGGCGGCGCCCAGGAGGTCTACGGGGTCACGCCGGACCTCTGCACCCTCGGCAAGGTGATCGGCGGCGGCTTCCCGCTGGCCGCGATCGCCGGGTCCGACGAGGTGATGGCCCATTTCGACAAGGACCGTGTCGGCGAGGCCGGTTTCACCTACCAGGTCGGCACGCTCAGCGGCAATCCGGTGGCCTCGGTCGCCGGCCTTGCGACGATGGAGATCCTGCGCCGGCCCGGTTCCTACGCGCGGATCGAGGACACCGGCCGGAAGATCATGGCCGCGCTGGAGGAGAACTTCGCCCGCGTCGGCATTCCGGCGCGCGTCGTCGGCGTGCCCTGCCTGTTCGACGTGGTGTTCACGAAGGCGCAGGTGCGCAACTACCGCGACGTGCTCGGCGCCGACCAGGACCGGCTGAAGCGGTTCAACCAGCTGATGCGGGCGGGCGGCATTCTGAAGGGTGACAGCAAGCTTTATATCTCGCTGGCCCATGACGAGGCCGACATCGCCCAGACCATCGACGTGATCCGCAGTACGGCGGACGCGATGGCCGCCGATTAGCCGGGACCGGCACGGCCGGACGGCAGCTCGGTTTCCCGCCGGTGCCAGTCGGCAAGCATCACGATCGTCCAGAGCCGGTCGGCGTGGTCTTCGCTGGCGGACTGGTGCCGCCGCCAGGCGTCGCGGACCGGCTCCGGGGCAATGCCGAGGCCGCGCCAATCGGTCGCCGCGATCAGGTCGCCGGCCCAGTCGCGGAGCTCGTTCCTGAGCCAGCCGCTCAGCGGCACCGCGAAGCCCATCTTCTGCCTTTCGAACAGCTCGCGCGGCAGACGTGCGGCCAGCATCTCGCGCAGGACCCATTTCGTCGTCGTGCCGCGGAGCTTGAGTTCGGGCGCGAGCCGGAACGCCGCCCGGACCACCCGGTGATCCAGGAACGGCACCCGCACCTCAAGCCCGCAGGCCATCGAGGCGCGATCGACCTTGGTCAGGATGTCGTCCGGGAGATAGGTCACGATGTCCAGCGCCTGCATCCGCTCGACGGCCGAGAACCCGCCCAGCGCCTCGATATCGGCGCAGGCGCCGGCGTCTCCGCCGGAAATCCCCGCCTCGGGGCCGAGGCAGTCCCACTGGGTCAGTGCGGCGCGCTGTGCCGGACCCGGCCCCGCCGCACCGAGCATCGCGCCGAGCTTGTGAAAGCGGCGAGCCGTGCCGCCGAGCCCCACCCGCCGCCCGATGGCGTCGAGGGCCGCCGGCGTCAGGGCCGCGGCCGCGCCGACACCAGCCTTCAAGGCCCAGCCCGGCAGCCGCTTTCCCAGACGCTCGAGCCGCGCATACCAGAGGTGCCGGTTGTAGCCGGCAAAGAGCTCGTCGCCGCCATCTCCGGAAAGCGCCACGGTGACATGGGCGCGGGCCAGCCGGCTCAGCGCCATGGTGGGAAGTTGCGAGCTGTCGGCGAAGGGTTCGTCGAAGGTCCGTGTCAGCTCGGGCACCAGCTTCAGGCATTCGGTCTCGTCGACGGTCAGTTCCGTATGCCGGGTGCCGAGCCGCCGGGCGATCTCGCGGGCGAAGCGCGCCTCGTCGTAGTCCCGGTCCGGCGAGCCGATCGAGTAACTGTGCACCGGTACCGGTGACGCCTCCTGCATCAGGGCGGTGATCAGGGTGCTGTCGATTCCGCCCGAGAGGAACGCTCCGACCGGCACGTCGGAGAGGAGCCGAAGCCGGACGGCGTCGGACAGGGTAGCCTCGATCAGAGCGCGGGCCTCAGCCGGGTCGGCGATGCGTTCGCCGGGACCGATGCCCGCCAGCGTCCCGGCGAGGCTCCAGAACGGCTCAAGACGCGCGGATCCGCCCGGACGGATCCGCAGCATGGTGCCGGGCTCGAGCTTGCGGATGCCCTGGTGGATCGTCAGCGGCGCCGGGATCCAGCCGTAGCGGAGATAGGCCGCCAGCCCCTCCCGGTCGACCGCCGGACGGCCATCGAATGCCGCGAGGACCGCTTTCAGTTCGGATGCGAAAGCAAGGCCGCCGCCGGCCTCGGACCAGTAGAGCGGCTTGATTCCCAGCCGGTCGCGCACCAGGGTCAGCTCGCGCCGGTCCCGGTCCCAGAGGGCGATCGCGAACATGCCGACCGCGCGGTTCAGCGCCGCCTCCAGCCCCCATTCCGCGATCGCGGCGAGAAGCACCTCGGTATCGGAATGGCCCTTGAACCGGTGCCCGGCCGCCGCCAGCTCGGCGGCGAGACCGGGTGCGTTGTAGACTTCGCCGTTGTAGACGATGACATAGCGCCGGCAGGCCGAGTGCATCGGCTGGGCTCCGGCCTCGGACAGGTCCTGGATCGACAGGCGGCGGTGCGAGAGCGCAGCGCCCCGTTCAAGGTCGCACCAGACGCCCCGGCCGTCGGGACCCCGGTGCGCGAGCAGATCCGCCATCCGGCCCGCGGCCGTTTCCAGATCGCATGCCGCACCGCCGCCCGCGGGCCGGATCAGTCCCGCGATTCCACACATTCCGGACCGTCCTGTCCCGCCTGCCGCGGCTGCCGGCGCCTCGCTCCCCACACGCTATCGAGACTTCTGTCACCGACCGCCAGATAGATGCCGAGCATCAGCAGGATCGGGGCGACCTGGGCGCGGAACCGGAAGGCGGTGCCGAGGTTCTGGTACGAGGCGAAGCCGTAGACCGTGCCCCACACCAGCAGGATCAGCACCGCGCAGAGCAGCACCGGCTGCCGGAGCCAGCTCAGCCCGCGCCGCAGGATGCCGTAGGCGAAGAGCCAGAGGATCACCGCATTCTCAAGCCCCGCGAGCATTCCGAAGGCGTTCGGGATCTCGAAGGGCAGCGGCCGGAACAGGGCCGTGAACGACCCGATCGGCGCGAAGGCCAGCATCGAGCCGATCGAGGTGAAGCCGTGTTCGATCTGCTGCGCCGATCCGCCTCGGGCCCAGGCGCCCGAAAGCCGGTCGGTGGTCATCACCAGATCCTGCGCGGTCTCGAGCTCGAACTTCTGCGAAAAGCTCTGGAGCGCCCAGAGGAACAGCGGGATCGCCGCCGCCAGGAACAGAGCCTTCATCGCCGGCGAGGTGCGGCCGGCGAGGACGTAGCTTGCAATCAGCGGTGTCAGGAACACGACGCCGAGCCAGATCCGGATCGACGCGGCGATCGCGAGGCCGAGCGCGACGAACATCAGCATCGACAAGCGCTGGTGCACGAAGATCCCGGCTGCGCCGTAGCAGTAGATCGCGATGCCGAGCAGAACGATCGGGTCCTTGCCGAGGATCGAGGTCCAGAACAGAACGCTGGGCATCAGCCCGAGCAGATAGAGGAGCGCGATACGCTCGGTCCCGATGCAGGTCCGGAAGGCGAGGTAGAACACGTAGACGGCGACCAGGCCGACATAGGAGAACATCACCTTCATCGCGCTGTAGGAGGTGGTGATGCCCTTCAGCAGGGCTACGATCGCCCGGACGATCTGGGTGCCGTCGCCATAGGCCATGGTCGCCAGCGGATCGTTCAGCGCCAGGCCGGAGAGGTAGTACATCCGCGCATCGATCAGGTAGACCGACTCGAAGGCCAGCATCAGCCCGAGCGTCACCCCCGTGCGCAGCATCCAGAGCAGGGTCAGCGCCTTTCGGTGCTCGGCCGGGACGGGCCAGAAATGGATGGAGGCGAGCAGGATCAGCGCGACGCCGACGCCGGTCAGGTAGTCGGCGTTCACGTCGAAGACCCGGAACTGCGCCGCCGCGGTGGCGCCGAAGGCGGCGAAGGCCACCAGCATGACCAGAGGCGTCCCGAACAGCGCCGCGAGCTCGGTCAGCAGCTTCAGGTTCTGGGCGAGGCGGCTCAAGTCGAGATGGGCTCCCGTGGCGCTGGGCGGTTCCGCAATCCGGGCCGTGCCTGCGGCCCACGGCCCCTTCTGCACTGCCGTCGTGCAGTGGCGCAAGGCGAGAAAGCCGGGATCTCCGCCTGATCGACCGTTCAGATCAGCCGTTCTGGCGCCGGGAGCAGGCTGCCTCCGGCCGGTCGGTGCCGAGCGTGTCGAGCGTGTTCGTTTGGTGCAGGAACTCGTCGAACGGCGCCCGTGCGGCGACGGCATTGTGAAGCGCGAGCAGGATCGGCTGGCGCAGCTGACCGTCCCACTCCCGGAAGCTTCCGGGAGCGCCCTTGTAGAGGTCGAGCGAGAAATCGTCCGACTGCATGAAACTCCTGAGCGTCGCGATGTCGGTTGAGCCGGTCCGCGTCACCGCTTCGACCACGGCGCGCACCGCCGCCCAGGCGGCCCAGTCGGCCGGCGTCATGTGCCGCCCGGCCCGCTGCTCGAAGCGCTGGTTGAGCTGCGGCGCGCCGTGCCGCTCCCAGGTCCAGTGCCAGGCGAGCGGCGTCAGCCCCTCGGATCCGACCACCGGGCGCGGCAGGTAGGTGGCATAGGGGACATAGCGGCCGAACTCTCCCACCTCGTCGGCGAGATAGACCACTTCGTAGGCCGCCTCTCCGGTCAGCAGGGCGACATTGCCAAGGTCGCGCTTGCGGGGGTCGTTCGTCAGCTCGAACTGCCTCGCTGCCACGATCTCCAGTCCGAACTTCCGCGCCGCGCGGTCGAAGGCGGCGGCGCCCGCGGCGCTGGCGGCGTCGGTGCCCGCCAGAACGAGCACCTCGCGCCAGCCCCGGACGGCGAGGAACTGGGCCAGCGCGTCGGCAAGCATGGCGCGGCTCGGCAGCGTGTGCAGCAGGGCCGGAGCGCAGCCCTCGGCGCGGAGTGCGTCGTCGGCATGGCGCGGGTTGAAGAGGATTAGGTCGTCGCGGCCGCCCAGCGCCTCGGTGATGGCGGCCAGATCGGCGAGCGGCAGGTCCAGGACCACGGCCCTCGGCGCGGCGGCGCGAACCGCCTCGACCGCGTCGGCCCCGGATGCGAGCTCGAGTTCGTCGAGCCGGAATTCAAGCCCCAGCGCCCGGCCGCGGATGCGGCTCTCCTTCATCGCGATCCGTGCGCCCTCGACGACCGGCTTGGGGTCGCGGAGCGCGAGGCCCGCATAGCTGCGCTCGGCTACGTAGTCCGGGTCGCCGGCGCGGCTGAGGTAGAGCACCGAGACCACGGGTTTCTCGGCCGTCAGGGCGAAGTTCCAGCCCGCCGCCATCCAGATCAGCAGGGCGGCGGCGACGCGCCTAGCGGTCATCGATCAGGATCCCGTAGGGCACCATGCCGACCGGCACCGACTTCAGCACCTTCAGGCGTTCCGTATCGATGATCGAGATGTCGTCGGAGAGGCCGTTCGCGACATAAAGCGTCTTCTCGTCGGAGCTCAGCGCCAACCCCCAGGCACGCTGGCCGACCAGCAGATAGTCGGTCACCTTGCGCGCCGCCACGTCGACGATGCCGACATGGTTCGCCCGCCCCAGTGCCACATAGGCGCGGGTGCCGTCGCGGGTGATCAGGACGTCGACCGGCGTCACCTGCTCCCGGCGGAATCCGGCCGGAAGGAACTCGATGTCGCCAATGACCTTGAGGGTCGCGATGTCGATGATGTTGATCCGGCCCGCGAGTTCGGCCGAGACCCAGAGCTCGGTCGCATCCGCATTCAGGGCGAAGCGGCGCGGGCGGGTGTCGACTACGATGTCGGCGATCACCTCCTGCTTCGCGACGTCGATGACATGGACCAGGTCGGCGGCCTCGGAGGCGACGAAGACCAGCCTGCCGTCGGGCGTGGCCTGCACCCCCTCTGGCTCCTCGCCGGTCTCGAAGAATCCGGTCTGCTCGCCGGTCTCGACATCGACCACGGTGGCGGCGGCGTCCTCCTCGTTCGAGATGTAGAGGTGCCGGCCGTCGGGGTGCAGGTCGAAGGTCTCGGGCCGCGCCACGTCGCGGATGCGGCGCACGAGCTTGCGGGTGGCGACGTCGTAGACCCCGATCAGATCGTCATCGGCGCAACCGACGAAGAACTGGGTGCGGTCGGCGCTGAACCTCATGCCGCGCGGGCGGGCGCAGGACTCGATCGTCTCGATCACCTCGCCCTCGGGGTTCAGCACCGTGATGGTGCTGGATTTCTCGTTCGAGACGAAGATCAGCCCGGTGCCTGCGGCCTCCGCCGGCACAGCCGCAAGGGCAAGGCAGGCCAGCGCCGTCGCGGCCAGGGGACGGGTGCTCATGCACGGGCCGGGAGCAGGGTCAGCATCGGCGGAGCGTCCTCGGGACCCGGCTCGCTGTCAACGCGATTCGTGTATCCGGGCGCCCCGCGGGGCCGGCGTGTTCGGTCGGTTGTAGTATCCGGTTACTACCGTGGCTCCGGGGAATGTCCTACACTCGGCACCGGAGGCGGAGTCGGCGCCTCAGGGAGGAAGCAAAAAATGATCAGACATTGGAAGGCGCTCGGCCTTGCGGGCGTGGTGGCACTGACGATTTCCGCCGGGGCGGTCGCCCAGGAAGTCGAGAAGGCGACCCTCTATGGCGACATGCAGACGGTCTCGCAGGACCTGCTGAGCCGGGCTGCCGGCGATGGCAACAACTTCCTGCACACCAACGGGAACTACGAGCAGACGCGCTACTACCCTTCGCGCCAGATCAACGCTGACAACGTCTCCAAGCTGCGCCCGGCCTGGATCTTCCAGACCGAGGTCGTGGACACGATGGAGACGACGCCGATTGTCGTGAACGGGGTGATGTACGTCACCACCGCCTTCAACCACGTCTATGCGCTCGACGCCCGGACCGGCACGCAGCTCTGGCACTACAAGCACAACATGGGTCCGGTGACGACCTATTGCTGCGGCCCGAACAACCGCGGCGTCGCCGCCTTTGGCGACATGGTCTACATGGGCACCCTGGACGCCAAGCTGGTGGCGCTGGACGCCAAGACCGGCAAGCTGGTCTGGGAGCAGCAGATTGCCGACCCCGAGCTCGGCTATTCCGAGACGATGGCGCCGACCGCCGTGAACGGCAAGATCCTGATCGGGACCAATGGCGGCGAGTACGGCATCCGCGGCTTCGTCAAGGCCTATGACGCCAAGACCGGCGACCTGCTCTGGACCTTCGACACGACGCCGGAGGACTCGAGCGGCGTCTGGGCAACTCACGATGCCACGGGCCGCGACATGCTGCGCGACATCGCGGCCGAGAAGGCCGCCTACAAGGCCAATGGCGACCCCTACAAGACCCTCGGCGGCGGCGTCTGGCAGAACCCGGCGGTCGACCTCGAGTCGAACCGGGTCTACTTCGTGGTCGGCAACCCGTCGCCCGATCTCGACGGATCGATCCGTCCCGGCGACAATCTCTACACCGACAGCCTGGTGGCTGTGAACCTGGATACCGGCGAGTACATCTGCCACTTCCAGTATATCGCCCATGACGTCTGGGATCTGGACGCGGTGTCGCCGCCGATCCTCGTTCGTGTCGATGATGGCAGCGGCAATCTGGTCAAGGGCGTGCTGCATGGCGGCAAGACCGGCCATGTCTACGTCCACCGCGCCGACGACTGCTCGCTGATCCGCTTCTCCGAGGCGATGGTGCCGCAGGAGAACATGTGGGTGCTGCCGACGGCCGAGGGTGCACGCATGCTGCCGGGCGCCAATGGCGGCGTCGAGTGGTCGCCGATGGCGGTCGACCCGACCATGGGTCTGACCTATGCGATCAACCTGCACCAGCCGATGACCTACCACGTCGAGAGCGACCCCCTATCCGGAGGGCAAGCTGTGGCTCGGCGGCGCCTTCAAGGTCATTCCGTCCGAGGAGCAGTGGGGCAACGTCACCGCGGTCGACTACAACACCGGCAAGATCCGCTGGCAGGTCAAGACGCCCGCAGCCGATGATCGGCGGCATCCTGGCGACGGCCGGCGGGCTGGTGTTCACCGGCGAGGGCAACGGCCAGTTCAAGGCCTATGACTCGGCCACCGGCGCGATCCTGTGGAAGTTCCAGGCCGGGGCCGGCGTGAACGCACCGCCGTCGTCCTATACGGTCGACGGCAAGCAGTACATCGTGGTCGCCGCCGGCGGCAACGCGCAGCTCGACTTCAAGCGCGGCAACAACATCATCGCCTTCACCGTGGCGGATTGATCGGCGGCGCGATAGGCTGAGTCGGAAATCGGGGATGCCGCGCGGCCTGCGCGGCATCCCTTTCGTCATAACCTCCGGAACAGGGGACGGGCGGGAATGCGCGTGACCAGGTTTGTGGCAGTAACGATCATCGGCTGGGCCCTGGCCGCTGGCAGCGGGGCCGCCCAGCAGCGGATCGCCGGGGATTTCGATCTGGAGGCCACGCTGGAAGTCTGCGCCGCCTGCCACGGCGAGAACGGTGTGCCGGTCGAGCCGGACTACCCGATCATCTGGGGCCAGCAGGAGTACTACCTCTACGTCCAGCTCAAGGACTACAAGTCCGGCCTCCGGACAAACGAGATCATGCAGCCGATCGCCGAGCAGTTCGAGCGCGAGCAGATGAAGGAACTGGCCAAGTACTTCGCCGGCAGACCCTGGCCGAACCTGCCGGTCGAGAGGGACGACGAGAAAGCCAGCAAGGGCGAGGTCCAGACCCATGCCGGGGAATGCGCCCAGTGTCACAACACCTACCAGGGCGACAGCCGCCTGCCGCGGGTCGCCGGGCAGCAGGAAGCCTATCTGCGGCGCACCATGATCGAGTACAAGGCGAAGGTGCGGGTGAACGATCCCTCGATGAGTTCGCTGATGCGCTCCTACGAGGATCAGGGGATCGAGGCTCTCGCCCACTACCTCGCGACGCTCTGAGCCCTACTGCGCCAGCGCCGCCCGGACCGCATCGTCGGCGGCGAGGTCGGCCGCGGTCTTTCCCTTGAGGTCCTGCGCCGCGCGGTCGGCCCCCGCCTCGATCAGCCGCCTGGCGATCGCCGCATGGCCGCGCTCGGCGGCGATCATCAGCGCGGTGCGGCCGCGGTCGTCGGCCGGGGCCACGGGCGCGCCGGCGGCCAGCAGCGCCTCGACGGTCGCCAACCCCTCGTCCTCGGGCGCGTCGTTGGCGTGGCCGGCGGCCCACATCAGGGCGGTGAGGTTGTGGCCATATGTGCGCGTGGGGTCGACGCCCGCCTCCAAGAGCCGCTGCACCATCTTGGGATAGGCGCGCCCGGCGGCGTAGAGGATCGCCGACTTGCCGGAGCCGTCGACCGCATCCGGATCGGCGCCGGCCCCGATCAGCATCTCCAGCATCCGCCGATCGCCGTTGAAGGCCGCGGTGATCAGGGGCGTGACTCCCTTCTTGTTGCCGAGATTCGGATCGGCCCCGAGCGCGAGCAGGATCTTGACGGCCGGACGCCGCCCCTCGTCTACGGCGCGCAGCAGCGGCGACGAGCCGGCGAGGTTCGGGTAGTCGATGTCGGCACCCTTCGCGACCAGGAGCCCGGCCGTCTCGCCATGCCCCATCCGCGCGGCGATCGCGAGCGCCGTGTTGCCGTTCCGGTCCCGCGCCGCCACCGAGGCGCCATCGTCGAGCAATGTCCCGATCAGCGCATCGCAGCCGCGTTCGGCGGCGTCGAACAGGAAGAAGTTGATCTCGCGGCCGTCCAGCGGCTTGCGGGCATCCTGGTAGCGGCGGCCGATCTCGGCGCAGAGCCGGGCATGCTCGCCCGACGGATTCCCCGCCGGCGCCGGCAGGGGTGCGAGAGCCGCCGCGAGCGTCAGCGCCAGCGCGGCGAGGCCGCGCTCAGCGAACATGGATGACGCCCTCGAAACCCTGGGATTCCAGACCTTCCACGTGGAACCGGTAGTCGCCGGGGCGCACGGGCAGGAACCAGATGTCGATGGTTCCCTCATCGTCGAACTCGACCGCGTAGAGGCCCATGGGCTTGACCTCTTTCTCCTCGATCGAGACCTGGTCGATCCAGGAATTGCGGAACAGCTCCGGCGCCATCAGCTTGTATTCCTCGCGCCCGTCGCTCTCGATCCGCCAACGGTAGTAGACGCCGGTCTCGATCGTGTATTCGCGGATCGAGAACCCCTCCGCCGCATCGAGCTCCAGGGGATCGAGCCGTTCCGCCCGTTTCGCCAGGTCGCCCGCGGCAATGGCCGGTCCGGCCAGGCCGAGGGCGCAGAGTGCCGCCAGCAGGTGTCTCATCCCTTCGTCCCCATCGCGCCGCGTTTCGCGTCGTAGCCCAGCACCGCCAGTCCGAAGAACACCGCCAGGGCCAGCGCGGTCCAGCCGAGGGCGGCCCAGTTCATCTGGCCGTGGAGCGCGAAGCGTATCGCCTCCACGGCGTGGGTAAAGGGGTTGAGCGCGCAGATGTGGTAGAGCGTCCGCGAGCTCTCCGCCATGCGCCACAGCGGATAGAGCGCCGAGGACAGGAAGAACATCGGAAAGATCACGAAGTTCATCACCCCGGCGAAGTTCTCGAGCTGCCGGATGGTCGATGACAGCAGCAGCCCCAGCGCTCCCAGCATCAGACCGGTCAGCACCAGCACGGGCAGCACCAGCAGGTAACCCACGGGTTCGTGCCCGCCGACCACGACCGCGGCGATCGCGAGGAAGGCGCCGACCTGCAGGATCGACAGCGCGCAGCCGGCGGCGAGCTTCGAGAGCAGCAGCCACCAGCGCGGCAGCGGGCTGGTCAGCATCAGGCGCATCGAGCCCATCTCGCGGTCGTAGACCATCGACAGCGACGACTGCATGCCGTTGAAGAGCTGCACCATGCCGATCAGCCCCGGCAGGATGTAGACGTCGTAGGTGATGTAGGTCTCGTAGGGCGGGATGATCGAGACGCCGAGGATCGAGCGGAACCCGGCGGCGAACACCACCAGCCAAAGCAGCGGGCGCACCAGCGCGGCCAGCAGGCGCGCCCGCTGATGCAGGAAGCGCACCGCGTCGCGGGCGACCACCGCCGCCAGGCAGCGCAGATAGGCGTCCGCGTTCATTCGGCGGCAAGTCCCTGCGGCCGCGCGGTCAGCGACCCGAAGGCGCCCGCCAGATCGGCGGCGCCCGCACGCGCGATGACATCGGCGGCGGAGCCGCGCTCGCGCACGACGCCGCCATGCAGGATCACCACGGGGTCGGCGGCCCGCACCTCGTCGACCAGGTGGGTCGCCCAGAGCACCGCGACGCCGAGCCGCTCGCAGAGCCCGTGGACATGATCGGTGATCGCATGGCGCGTCGTGACGTCGAGGCCGACGGTCGGCTCGTCGAGCAGCAGCACCCGGGGCCGGTGGACGAGGGCGCGGGCGATCTCCATCCGCCTCCGGTGGCCGCCATTCAGGTCACGCACCTTCTCGCTCAGCCGGCCGGCGAGGCCGAGAAGTTCCAGCGCCTCCTCCGCCCGCTCGGCGGTCTGGCGCCGGCTCAGCCCGTGCAGGGCCCCAAAATAGCTGAGGTTCTGGGCGACCGAGAGGTCGAGGTCCAGAGTCGGCTGCTGGAACACGATCCCGAGCCTGGCCAGCGCCGTGCCGGGCTTGCGCGCCAGATCGGCGCCGTCGATGACGATCCGCCCCTCGCGGGCGTGGAACAGCCGGGTGGCCAGCGAGAACAGGGTCGTCTTGCCGGCGCCATTCGGCCCCAGCAGCGCGCAGAATTCGCCCGGCGCAACCGTCAGCGAGACGTCGCGCAGCGCTTCCTTCCGGCCGTAGCGCCAGGACAGGGATTCAATCTCGAGGCCGCTCATCGGCCGATCCTAGGCGGTTTGCGCGGCGGCTGGAAGCGGCGAGGGGGGTGGCAGGTTGATCCGAGCCGAGGCTCCGTGCGTAGAAGAGGCATGGACAACCCGCCCGATGCCCCGCCGACCCTGCTCTGGCTCCGCCGGGACCTGCGCCTTGGCGATCATCCGGGCTGGGAGGCGGCGCTCGCGGTCCGCGGCCCGGTGATCCCGGTCTTCGTGCTCGATCAGCTGATCGAGGCGCAGTATGGCGCCGCCCCCCTTTGGCGCCTCGGCGAGAGCCTGCGCGCGCTCGCCAGGAACCTGGAGACCCGTGGCAGCCGCCTGATCCTGCGCCGTGGCGACGCGCTGGCGGCACTGCGCGCCCTGATCGCGGAAACCGGCGCGCGCCGGGTCGTGTGGTCGCGGCTCTACGATGCGGGCTCGATCGCCCGCGACCGCGCCATCAAGGAGGCGCTCGGGGCCGAAGGCGTGGATGTCTCCAGCGTCAACGCCTCGCTCCTGTTCGAGCCCTGGACCGTCAGGACCGGGGGTGGCGGCTTCTACCGGGTGTTCACGCCGTTCTGGAAGGCGGTCCGCACGGGCGCGGTGGGCGAGCCAACGGCGAGCCCGGGGTCTCTCTCGCCGCCCAGCCGCTGGCCGGCGGGAGAGAGGCTCGAAGACTGGCGCCTCGCATCGGCCATGGGCCGCGGCGCCGCGGTGGTCGGCCGCCATGCCGCCGTTGGCGAGGACGCCGCTCGGGCGCGGCTCGCCGAATTCGCCGCCGCGCGCATCGACCGGTACGCCGGGGACCGCGACCGCCCGGACATGGCCGCGACCTCGCGGCTCTCCGAGAACCTTGCCTATGGCGAGATCTCGCCGGGTCAGGCGTGGCGCGCGGGACGCGCCGCGCTGGAGCGGTCGGGCGGCAGCGGGCCGGAGAGCTTCCTCAAGGAACTGGCCTGGCGCGAATTCGCCTATCACCTGCTCTACCACACGCCGCGGATCGAGACCGAGAACTGGCGCGAGGGCTGGGATGCGTTCCCCTGGCGCTCCGACAACCCGGACGCGGAGCTCTGGCGCCGCGGCATGACCGGCGTGCCGCTGGTCGATGCCGCGATGCGCGAAATGTATGTGACCGGCACCATGCACAACCGCTGCCGGATGGTGGCGGCAAGCTATCTCACCAAGAACCTGCTGACCGACTGGCGTGTCGGCGCTGCCTGGTTCCGCGAATGCCTGATCGACTGGGATCCGGCGTCGAACGCGATGGGCTGGCAGTGGGTGGCCGGTTCCGGGCCGGATGCGGCCCCCTATTTCCGCATCTTCAACCCGGACACCCAGGCCGCAAAATTCGATCCCGCGGGACGTTACCGCGACCGGTTCCTGGCCGAAGGGCGCACCCGGCCCCATGCGGACGCGCTGGCCTTCTTCGAGGCCGCACCGAGGGCCTGGCGACTGGCCCCGGAGCAAACCTCCCCGAGACCGGCGATCAGCCTCGCCGAGGGCCGGGCACGGGCGCTGTCGGCCTTTCGGGGCCACCGGTGACGGCGCGGATGATCGATTTTGCTTCATCCGCGGGCCGAATCTTGCTTAGAATTGATCCAAAAGGGCATCCTGAAGGGCATCCCGGGGGGGACGCCATGGTATTGTACAGTGCAGCGGGTCAGACGCAGCTCCCGCGGTGGTTCGAGACCTTCTACTCGATCATCAAGCGTCTCGAAGCGGGAACGATCGAGGTCGCGCTCCCTGACGGCCGGGTCTTCGTCGCGACCGGCGAACAGCCCGGGCCGAGCGGACGGATCGACGTCGCTTCGGCGGAATTCTTCACGCGGCTCGCGCGAGAGGGCGACCTCGGCTTCTCCGACATGTATCTCGAGGGCTGGTGGACGACGCCCGATCTGCAGGCGCTGATGGACGTCTTGCTGCTGAACAACGACAGCGTCGCCAGCAGTTTCCCCGGAGCGGCACTGATTCGCGCCTATGAGCGCCTGCGCCACTGGCTGCGCTCGAACACCCGGCGCGGGTCGCGGCGCAACATCGCCTATCACTACGATCTGGGGAATGACTTCTACCGGACCTGGCTCGACGAGACGATGACCTATTCGTCGGCGCTGTTCTCCGGCCAGGGCGAAACCCTGCGCGACGCCCAGCAGAACAAGTACGCCTCGATCTGCGACCGCATGGGGCTGAAGCGTGGCGACCATGTGCTGGAGATCGGCTGCGGCTGGGGCGGATTTGCGGAGTACGCGATTCGCGAGCGCGGCGCACGGGTCACCGGGCTGACGCTGAGCCACGAGCAGCACGACTATGCGAAGAAGCGCCTGTTCGAGGCCGGCCTCGCCGAGCGCGGCGAGATCGTGATCCGCGACTACCGCGACGAGCGCGGCCAGTACGACGGCATCGCCTCGATCGAGATGTTCGAGGCGGTCGGCGAGAAATACTGGCCTGCCTATTTCAAGGCGGTCCGCGATTGCCTGAAGCCCGGACGGCACGCCTCGCTGCAGATCATCACCGTGGCCGACCGGCTGTTCGCGAATTACAGGAGGAGCACGGATTTTATCCAGAAGTACATCTTCCCCGGCGGCATGCTGCCGTCGCCCTCGGCGCTGAGGCGCGAGATTGCGGCCGCAGGGCTGGGATTCGCCGGATCGATGGAGTTCGGCGAGAGTTATTCGCGGACCCTGCGCGAATGGCACGCGGTATTCACGGATCGTTGGTCGGAGATTGCCGAGCTTGGATTCGACATTCGTTTCAAGCGCATGTGGGAGTTTTATCTCACTTCCTGCGCGGCCTGCTTCCACGCCGGCACAACCGACGTCACGCAAATCTCCTTGCTTAAAACAGATTAAATAAGGCAATATGTTACAGGGGCGAGTTAAATTTCAGAGTTAAACCTTTCCAGGCAGGCGGCGTCCCGGCCGGCCGGTGAAAGGGGGACGAAATGTTGGTGTACAGACTGATCTGCGCGCTCATGGTCGCGTGGGCGATGAACTGGGTGCTCGGCCGGCCCGAGGCACTCGAAGTGATCGACGCTGCGCCCGAGATCGTGGTCATCGGACCGATCGCGGGGGCGCTGGTCGGCTTTCTGAATCTCGCGAAGCGGCAGGGATGGGGCATCGTCATCTCGGTCGCCAACGGGCTCTGGACCGGCATTCTGTCCATGGCCGCGGCCTTCGTGATGTACCTGACCTACAAGATGGCGGGCCATGTCTCGCACAACGTGATCGCCAACTTCGAAGCGTTCATGCGCGTGCTCGGCCAGGAGTCCGGGCCGGTCGTCGAGGCGATCGCCAATCCGCGCCTGATCGGCCTCCTGTGCGCCGCGACCGGCGTGGCCGGGGTCGTCAGCGAAGTCGCGCATTGGAGCCTTGTCAAGCTGCGGCGCGCGCGCGAGGGCGACGAGGAACTGGTCTGACCTCTCCGCGCGGCGGCTTTTTTCCGGAATCGCGTCTGGCAACACGCCGGGGCTGTTGAGCCCCGGCGCGAAGCGTGTATGACCTCGGCTGCCGCGAGGATCCGGCAGCAGCGGGGGCATCACGTGAACTCGATATTCTTCTATGGCAGCCTGCGCGACCGGGACCTGCTCGAGGCGGTTCTCGGCCGGCCGGTCGATCCGTCGCATCTCGAACCCGCGCGCGTGACGGGCTTTGCCGCGCTGCGGCTGGCGACCGAGGCCTATCCGGTGCTGCTGCCGGCCCCGGGGCGCGTGGCGGAAGGGGTGATCTTCCACCAGCCGACAGAGGCCGACGTCGCCCGCCTGGTCTTCTTCGAGGAGGCCGAGTATGCGCTGATGCCGATCACCGTCGCGACCGCCCGCGGCCCGGTCGAGTGTCGCTACTTTCGTGGCACCGACAAGCCGACGGCGTCGGCGGTCGATTGGGATTTCGATGCCTGGTGCCGCGATCACGCGGCCGTGGCCATCGAGGCGACGCGCGAGTACATGCACCATTTCGGCCGGACGCCGGTCGCGGAGATCGACACCGTCTGGCCCGGCATCAAGATCCGCGCCCGGCAGCGCGCCCGGGCCTTGGCCGAGGAGCCGGAATCGGGCACGCTGCGTACCGGGCGGGGACGGGCGGATTTCGAGACCCTGTCGATGTCGAGGGCGTATACGAGCTTCATCGCAGTCCAGGAGATCACGTTCCGCCACCGGCGGTTCTCGGGCGGCTGGTCCCGGCCCGTGCAGCGCTCGGTCATCGCCTGGGGCGACGTGGTGACGCTGCTTCCCTATGATCCGGCGAGCGACAGGCTGCTGGTGATCGAGCAGGTCCGCTCGGGACCGCTGGCCCGCGGAGACGCCAATCCCTGGTGCATCGAGGTCGTGGCCGGCCTCATCGATTCGGACGAGAACACGGAGGAGACGGCCCGGCGCGAGGCAGAGGAAGAGGCGGGGCTGAGCCTCGGGCGGCTCGAGCGGATCGGCGACTTCTATACCACGCCCGGATTCGCGTCCGAGCGCATCACCGCCTTTGTGGGGGAGGCGGATCTTTCCGCAGCCGGCGGCGTACATGGCCTCGAGGACGAGGGCGAGGACATCCGGTCGGTCATCCTGCCGTTCGACGAGGCAATGGCGGCGATCGCCGCCAATGCCGTGAATACCGGCCCGGCCCTGGTCTCGTTGCTGTGGCTCGCGGCCAACCGCGACCGGTTGCGTGCCGCCTGGAGCAGGTGAATTTGCCGGCCGGCTGGGGTTGAGGACCGCCTTGCGCCGGGCTAGGTGTAGTTTCCGGCAATCCGCAGCAGAGGACCGTGCAAAATGCGCGTCTACAAAGATCTCCCCGACGCGGTCGGCAAGACTCCGCTGATCCGGCTCGAGGAAGGCGTCCGAGATCACCGGCTGCGAAATCTACGGCAAGGCCGAGTTCCTGAACCCGGGCCAGTCGGTGAAGGACCGGGCGGCGCTCTGCGATCATCCGGGACGCGGTGGCGAAGGGGCAGCTTCGCCCCGGCGGGACCATCGTCGAGGGCACGGCGGGCAACACCGGCATCGGCCTGGCGCTGGTCGGCAACGCGCGATGGGCTTCAAGACCGTGATCGTGATCCCCGAGACCCAGAGCCAGGAGAAGAAGGACATGCTGCGCCTCTGCGGCGCCGACCTGCGTCGAGGTCCCGGCGGTGCCCTACAGCAACCCCAACAACTACGTGCACGTATTCCGGCCGGCTGGCCGAGGAGCTGGCGCGACCGAGCCTGACGGCGCGATCTGGGCGAACCAGTTCGACAACGTCGCCAACCGCGCAGGCCCATATCGACTCGACCGGCCCCGAGATCTGGGAGCAGACCGGCGGCAAGATCGACGGCTTCATCTGCGCGGTCGGCACGGGCGGCACGCTGGCGGGCGTCGGGATGGCGCTCACGGAGCGGAAGACGCGACGTCAAGATCGGCCTCGCCGATCCGATGGGCGCGGCGCTCTACCACTACTACGCCCATGGCGAGCTGAAGGCCGAGGGCTCGCTCGATCACCGAGGGCATCGGCCAGGGCCGGATCACCGCCAACCTCGACGACGTGCCGATCGACGTCCCCTACCAGATCCCCGACGAGGAGGCGCTGCCGATCGTCTTCGACCTCCTGCAGGAGGAGGGGCTGTGCATGGGCGGCTCGACCGGCATCAACGTCGCGGGCGCGATCCGGCTCGCCCGTGACCTGGGGCCGGGGCATACCATCGTCACCGTGCTCTGCGACTATGGCACGCCGCTACCAGTCGCAAGATGTTCAACCCGACCTTCCTCAAGGAAAAGGGCCTGCCGGTCCCGGGCTGGCTGGACCCGCGATCCGGCAGATCCGTACCGACGGCGTTCGAGCCGGCATGAACGCCCGGCCGGCGCCGGTTTTGCTGGCCGGCCATCCGGGGCTGCGCTAAGGAAGCAGCCATGCGGCTGTTTGCAGTCATCGCTGTCCTCTCATTTCTGCTGGGTCCCCTCGCAGGCCCGGCCGGGTTTTCCGCAGCCCAGGATGCATCCGTCCAGACCGCGCCCGACCAGACCGCGCTTTCGAGCGCGGGCCAGTCATTGCCGCGGCCGGGTCAGCGCAGCGATCCGCCGGATGAGGAGAGCGTCGCCCTGAGGCTCAGCCGCTGGGACGCGGAGGCGGCCCAGATCGAGGACGTGATCGGCCGCGGCGAATTTGACTCCGGTGCGGTCGATGCCATGCGCTCGGCGCTGGATGCCCAACGCAGCTCGATCGCCCGGCTTGCCGACGCGGCCAATTCGGGGCTGGTACCTCTGATCCGCCAGCGCGATGCGCTGGGCGAGGCGTCGGACGGGGAGCCTACCGAGGTTACCGCCCAGCGCGCCCAGCTCGATGCCAGGATCGCCACGGCCGATGCGGAGGTGAAGCGGCTCGCCCAGGCGGATGCCAGGGCGGCGGCGCTGCTCGAAAGGCTTTCCGATCTGCGCCGCCAGCTCTTCACCCGCGCGCTGCTGACCCGCGGGCCGAGCATTTTCGAGCGCGGGGTCTTCGGCCGTGCGGTCGACACGTTCGGAACCCGCATGGGGCTGATCGTCGACGAGATGAAGGAGCGGATCGGGCAGCGTAGCGACGACCTCGCCTTTCTCCTGCGCGGCGCACTCACGGTGGCGCTGATCGCCGTCGCGCTGTTCTTCATCGTCGGTATCCGGCGCGCGGCGCTCACCAAGCTGATGCGCCCGGTCGAGAGCGGTACCAGCCTGGGCCGGCGCGTGCTGATCGGCATCGGCGTGACCCTGGTCCGGCTGCTGATCCCGGTGGTGACGCTCGAGCTGCTGCTGTTCGCGGTCTGGCAAAGCGGACTCGTCGGCCCGGAGGGCAGCTCTCTCCTCTACGGGCTCACCTTGACGGTCATCGTGGTCACGGGCGCCTATGCGCTCGGTGGCGCATACTACGCCCCTCACACGCCCGCCCTGCGTCTGTCCTCGCTCGGCGACGCGGAGGCGGCCGCCGCGCATCACTGGCTGATGGCGCTGGCCGCCGTGGTCGGGCTCGATCACGTGCTGGTCGCCCACGGCGAGAGATCGGGCCACGCGATCGAGTTGCTGCAGGTCATGAACACCGGTCTGCTGGCCGCCGGCGGCGTGGCGGTCTGGGGTTACTCGCGCTACATCGCGGACCGCGAAGAGACCGCGCCCGCGGCGGCACCGACGGCGGCGCCCGTGGCGGCGCCGTCCCAGCCGGACGACGAGGAGGCCGCCAATCGCGCGAGCCTGCACAGCGATTTCGCGGTCACGCCGATGCTGCGGCTCTGCGCGAAGATCCTCGCCCAGACGATCGCGGTTGCTGCGCCGCTGCTTGCGGCGATCGGCTACTATGCCGCGTCGCGCTTCGCGTTCTATCCGGTGGTGATGTCCGGCGCCGCCATCGGCATCGGCGTGCTGCTGTTCTACGCGGTCCACGAAGCGGTCGAGGGCTTCGTCGCTCCCGAGGGCAGCGAGGCCGACCGCATGCCGAGCCGCATGCAGCTCATCCCGGTCATCGTCGGGTTTCTGCTGGTCTGCGCCGCGGTGCCGGTCCTTGCGCTGATCTGGGGCGCCGATGCGGCCGATATCGGCAGTGCCTGGCGCTTCTTCGCGCAGGGGTTCCGGATCGGCGAGACCACGATCTCGCCGCTCAGTTTCTTCAGCTTCCTCGTGGTGTTCTCGATCGGCTACCTGCTCACCGGGCTGGTGCAGCGCATCCTGGCCCGGTCCGTCCTGCCCGTGACCGGGCTAGACGCCGGCGGCCGGGCCGCGGTCAATGCCGGGGTGTTCTATCTCGGCGTGGTGCTCTCGGCGCTGATCGCGATCTCGACCACGGGGCTCGATCTCTCGAATGTCGCCATCGTCGCCGGCGCGCTTTCGGTCGGCATCGGCTTCGGGCTTCAGAACATCGTCAATAACTTCATCTCCGGTATCATCCTGCTGATCGAGCGGCCCATCAAGGCGGGCGACTGGGTCGAACTCAGCTCCGGCACGGGCTACGTGAAGCAGGTCAACGTCCGGTCGACCGAGATCGAGACCTTCGACCGGGCGGCGCTCATCGTGCCGAATTCCGAGCTGATCTCGGGGCCGGTCACCAACTGGACCCATGACAACCTCAACGGCCGGCTGATCGTCCCGGTCGGCGTGGCCTACGGCACCGACCCGCGCAAGGTCGAGAAGATCCTGATCGAGATCGCCAAGGCGCACAGAATGTTGCTGCGTTACCCGGCACCCTTCGTGCTGTTCCGCCGCTTCGGGGCGGATGCCCTCGAATTCGAGATCCGGGGCGTGCTCCGGGACATCAACTGGATCCTGAGCGTCACCTCGGACATCAACTTCGAGATCGCCCGCCGCTTCGCCGAGGCCGGGATCGAGATCCCCTTCGCCCAGCGGGACCTGCACTTGCGGAACGCCGGCGAGCTGGGGCGATCGATCGGCGAGGCGGTGCGCGGCGGCGGCGATGGGAAGCCGGCGGCCGATCCGACCGGAGATGCGCCGCCGGGCCGGGCGCGGCGGCAACGGGGCTCTGGGCCGTCGGGCCACGACGCGGCCGGCGACGACTGAGCACAGGCCCCGGGCCAGGAGGATCCGATGACCGAAGCCCTGTTCCGCGATGACGCCTACCTTCGCGAATGCGAGGCCGTGGTGGCCGCGGTCGACGACCGCGGCGGGATCGTTCTCGACCGCACCATGTTCTACCCGACCGGCGGCGGCCAGCCGGGCGACCGCGGCGTGCTCGCCTGGGAGGGCGGCGAGACGCCGATCGCCACCACGGTCAAGGGCGACGCGCCGGGCGGGATCGTGCATGTCCCGGCCGAAGGAGCGGCGGTTCCGCCGCCGGGCGCCCGGGTGACGGCGCGGCTCGACTGGGACACGCGCTATGCCCGCATGCGGGCGCACACCGCGCTCCATCTCCTCTCGGTCGTGATCCCGCTGCCCGTGACCGGCGGCTCGGTCGGCGAGGGCAAGGGCCGGCTCGACTTCGACATGCCGGAACCGCCCGAGGACAAGGAGGCGCTGGAGCGGCGTCTCAACGAGCTCGCGGCTGCGGGCCATCCGGTGACGACCGAGTGGATCACGGACGCCGAACTCGCAGCCAATCCGGGGCTGGTCAAGACCATGTCGGTGATGCCGCCCGTGGGGCAGGGCAGGGTCCGGCTGGTCCGGATCGGATCGGGCGACGGCACCGTCGATCTCCAGCCCTGCGGCGGCACTCACCTGGCCTCGACCGCCGAGATCGGCCGGGTCGCGCTCGGCAAGATCGAAAACAAGGGCAAGCAGAACCGCCGGGTGTCGCTCCTGCTGGCCTGAGGGGCGGCGCCTGAACCATTCACCGTTCCCCGGCAGGCCGGGACGGGCAAGACCGGGCTCAAGCTGTTTCAGAAATGGAGTCGTCATGGCGAATTCCTCGAGGCGCGAGTTCTTTCAGGCGGCTGCGATCGCCGGCGTGGCCGGCACCGCCGCACTGCCCGCGGCCGCGGCCGGGTTCCCGTCCGGGCCGTTCTGGAACAACGTCCCGGAACCGGCCCTGTCGGAGAAGGAGCTGCCGACCTTCAAGTTCGAGCTCGAGCGCTCGGAAGGCCGCGTGGATGGCGGCAACTTCGGCAAGGAGGCGACCGTCGTGCAGCTGCCGATCTCGACCGGCATCGCCGGCGTGTCGATGCGGCTGGAGCCGGGTGTCGCCCGAGAGCTGCACTGGCACGCGACCGCCGCCGAATGGGCCTTCGTGCTCGAGGGGCGCTGCCGCACGACGATCATCTCGCCCGACGGAGATTCCGAGACGAACGATTTCGAGCCCGGCGACGTCTGGTACTTCCCGCGCGGGCACGGGCACTCGATCCAGTGCCTCGGAAACCGGCCCTGCCAGTTCATCCTGATCTTCGACAACGGCTATTTCTCGGAGTTCGGCACCTTCAGCATCACCGACTGGATCGGGCATGTCCCGAAGTCGCTCCTGGCCAAGAACCTCGGCCTGCCGGAGGCGGCCTTCGACAGCTTTCCGAAGAGCGAAGTGTATTTCGCCAAGGGCGGGGTGCCGCCCGAGCAGCCAGCGGCGCCGATCCGGGGCAACCTGCGCACGCCGCCCGAGACCCACAAGTACCGGCTGCTCGCGCAGTCGCCGCATTCGGTGCACAAGGGCGGGCGCGAGTGGCGGGTGAGCGCCGATGAGTTCCCGGTCGCGACGACGATGACGGGTGTCGTCCTCGACCTCGAGCCGGGCGCGATCCGCGAGCTGCACTGGCATCCGAACGCGGACGAATGGCAGTACCTGATCAGCGGCAGGATCAGCGTGACCATGTTCGGCGCGAACGGCCGCTTCCGCGCCGAGACCCTGGACCGGGGCGATGTCGGGTACATCCCCCAGGGCTACGGCCATTCGATCGAGAATGTCGGGTCCGAGACGGCGAGGATCCTGAT
This sequence comes from uncultured Pseudomonadota bacterium, assembly GCA_963700775.1. GTDB lineage: Bacteria > Pseudomonadota > Alphaproteobacteria > Rhodobacterales > Rhodobacteraceae > Thermohalobaculum. Next base: position 66,723 of record CAVOYU010000011.1, on the reverse strand, counting down.
CGCCTTCAACACCGGAGAGTACCAGTCGATCGATCTGTCGGCCTGGCTTGCCGCCAATCCGGCCTACCTCCTGGCCGCCCACTTCGGTCAGCCCGAAAGCGTGGTCGAGAAGTTCCCCCACGGCGACGCGTTCGTCGCACCCGATTGACCTCATACCGCCCGCGGCCGGGCGCATACCGTCTCTATTGCGGCAATGCCGCCGGCTCCGGCGCCGGGCGGCCCAGCACCAGATCCGCGCCCTTCTCGCCGATCATCAGCGAGGCCGCGTTCAGGTTCGCCGACAGCATCATCGGCATGATCGAGGCGTCGATCACCCTCAGCGCCTCGATCCCGTGCACTCTCAGCTGGTCGTCGACCACCGCGCCCGGATCGCTGGCCGGCCCCATGCGGCAGGTGCCCATCGGATGGAAGGTGGTGGTGCCGCGCTCCCTGGCCACGGCCAGAAGCTCGTCGTCGCTCTGCACCTCTGGGCCGGGATAGGCCTCGTAGGCGAAGTAGGGCTTGAGCGGCTCCGACGCCAGCAGCCTGCGCGCCAGCTTCATCGCCGCCAGCAGCACCCGGCGGTCCTCGGCCTCGGCCAGGTAGTTCGGCTGGATCAGCGGCGGCTCGAACGGGTCGGCCGACCGGATCCGCACATGGCCGCTGCTCTCCGGGCGCTGCTGCCACGAGGCGACGGTCATCCCCGGCTCGTCCTCGAGCTGGCCCTGCACGCCTTCCTTGTAGCTTGCCGGGGTAAAGGTCATCTGTATGTCAGAGGTCGCGACCGAAGGCTCCGAGCGCCAGAAGCAGTAGACCTGGGTCGGGCTGAGCGACAACACCCCCTTGCGGCGCAGCATCCAGTTCGCCACCTCGCGCCCGAGCCGCCAGCCGCGGGTCAGCTCGTTGATGGTGGCGATGTTCCTGACCCGCGCCGTGAAGCGTGGCGCGTAATGGTCGCGCAGGTTCTCGCCCACCCCCCCGATCTCGCGCACGACCTCGATGCCGTGGCCCCTGAGCAGCTCGCCCGGGCCGATGCCCGAGAGCTGAAGCAGCTGCGGCGAGTTGAAGGTGCCACCCGCGAGGATCACCTCGCGCCGCGCCCGCAGCTCGCGCGGGGCGCCGCCGCGCCCGCCCTTCAGGTAGCGCACGCCCACGGCCCGCCTGCCCTCCAGGATCAGCCCGGTGGCGTGGGCGTGGGTCAGCACCGTCAGGTTCGGCCGCTTCATCGCCGGGCGCAGGAAGGCGGTGGCCGCACTGACCCTGCGGCCATTTGCGATGGTGCGCTGGGCGTAGTTGATCCCCTCCTGCCGGGCGCCGTTGTAGTCCGGGTTGAGCGGGATTCCCGCTTGCACCGCCCCGGCGATGAAGGCTTCGCTCAGCGGGTGGCGGTAGTCGATGTCGGTCACCGTCAGGGCGCCGTCGCGGCCGCGGTAGCTGTCGTCGCCGTCGCCGATCCGGCGCTCCATCCGCCGGAAGTAGGGCAGCACGTCGGCATAGCCCCAGCCTCGGTTCCCGCGCTGGGCCCAGTTGTCGTAGTCCATCCGCTGGCCGCGGTTGTAGATGTGGCCGTTGATCGAGCTGGACCCGCCCAGCGTCTTGCCGCGCGGGGCGTAGACGCTGCGCCCGGCGGTGCCCTCGGAGGGCTCCATCGCGTAGCACCAGTTCACGCGCTTGTCGTAGAAGGTCTTGATGAAGCCCGCGGGGATGTGGATGAACGGATGCCAGTCGCGCGGACCCGCCTCGAGCACGGCCACGGTCGCGGTACCGTCCTCGGTCAGCCGGCTGGCCAGCACCGAACCGGCCGATCCGGCTCCGACGATCACGTAGTCGAAGCTGTCCACGCGCGGCGTTCCTCCCGGAGGCTGATGCCCCTTCCGCTAAAGCACGATCGCGCCGCCTGGTCCAGACCGGGTCGCGAGTCCGGGCGATTATCGCACCCGTGATCGGCGGCGGGAGTTTGCCGGAGGCCGGCCGGTGCGGTATGTTCGGCGCGGAAGTCATGCCGGAGTGTGCCGATGGGCTGTCAGTCCCCAGCCGCCAGCATCGACGCCGCGCGCCTCAGCCTCAGGGCGGCACGCGACGCGCTCGATGTCGAGATCAGCGGCTATCCCCGCCCGATCTCGGGCTGCGATGCGCAATACAACCATCTGCTGGCCGAGCGGCGCCGGGTGCATGAAGCGCTGGCGGCGCTGGCAGCCGACATCCATATCCCGACGCCGCGCGCACCGTGAGCCGATTGCGGCCGGCGCGGATCGGGATGCGCCGGTCGAGAACTTGCGGGGAGCGGCGTCCGGGCTCCCACAGGACCCCACTCCGGACTGCCAACTCCCCGCTGCCCGGGGCCCCCACCCCGGCCGACCGCCGAACCCTCAGCCCAAAGCGGTCGGGATCCTGAACTCCCGATGCGTGCCCGGATGCGCAAACTGGCCGGGAACGCCCTGTGACAAGTCGGCCAGCGGCACCGTGAGCACTGCGGCGATCGCCTCGAGATGCCTCGCGTCCATCAGGCCGAGGCCGACCTCAAAATGTTCGAGGACATCGACATTGATGCCCACGGATTGCGCCAGGTCAGCTCGTGCCATGCCCAGCATCCATCTCCGGTGGCGAATCCGCCGGCCAATCGCAACGCTGTCGAACCAACTCGGCATGTTAATCTCCCTACATGCGCCGGTCTCTCCATCGTCTTCGGAGGAGATTCGCGCCGCATCGGACTGGTCAATATTCCCCCAACAGCAACGATCGCGCCTCCGCAGAACTTCCTCAATGAAAGAACCCGTACCAGGTGGTGACCTTTCAAATTATTCCGCGAGTCTAGTGTTTTGAAACTTTGCATTGATAATGGAGATCGCCGCTCATCTCTGGGTTGAGCCAACGCGGTTGGCGCGCGGGCCACGATCGTGCCGGCGCAAGAAAATGCCCCTCTCACAGGCGGAAAGGGGCAGGGGTAGGGGTTCAGGGCAGTCGAGCGGTTCGGGCTATTTCTGCGGCTCGAGGGCCGCGGCGGATTTCGCCAGCCGGACCAGGTTCACGAACTCGGCCCGGTAGCCGAAGGGGTCGTCGCCCTTCGCGGTCTGGGCAAGCGCCGCGGCGTCGTCATAGGCGAAACCGCCCAGATAGCGCCCGCCGCGCAGGAGCTGGCCGAAGGCGGCCACGGCGGCGGCGAAGCGGGTCTCCATTGCCCGGCCCTCGTCCAGCCCGGCGACATCGGCGCGGGTGACCGGGCGCTCGATCAGCCGGCTGACATCGCCATCGGGCGCCTTGTAGCGGATCTTCACGAAGCCGAACTCGTTCGGGTTCGCCTCCGGCCCGGTGGCCGGCTGGTAGCGCAGCGGGTCGACCAGCCGGGCATCCGAGCCCACGGGGGTGATCTCGTAGAGGGCCGTCACCGTGTGGCCCGAGCCGATCTCGCCCGCATCCACCTTGTCGTTGTTGAAGTCCTCGCGGGCCAGTGCTCGCGTCTCGTAGCCGATGAGCCGGTACTCGGCCACGGCGGCGGGGTTGAACTCGACCTGGATCTTCACGTCCTTGGCGATCGGGAACAGCGCCGAGCCCGCCTCCTCGACCAGTGCCTTCCGCGCCTCGCTCAGCGTGTCGATATAAGCCGCCTGGCCGTTGCCGTTCTGGGCCAGCGCCTGCATGAGCCGGTCGTTCAGGTTGCCCTGGCCGAAGCCCAGCACCGAGAGGAAGACCCCGGTATCGCGCTTGCGCTCGACGAAGCCCTGGAGTTCGCCGATATCGGTGATGCCCACGTTGAAGTCGCCGTCGGTGGCCAGGATCACCCGGTTGACGCCTTCCGGGTCGAAATTCGCCTCCGCCAGCCGGTAGGCCTGCCGGATCCCCTCGGCGCCCGCGGTCGAGCCGCCGGCCTGGAGCCGGTCGAGGGCGGCGAGGATCCTGCCGCTGTCGCTCACCCTGGTCGGCTCCAGCACCGTCCCGGCGGCGCCGGCATAGGTGACGATCGCCACCGTGTCGTCCGGGTCGAGGGCGTCCAGCATCAGCCGGAACGAGTTCAGCAGCAGCGGCAGCTTGTCGGGCGCGTTCATCGATCCGGAGCTGTCGATCAGGAACACCAGGTTCGCCCTGGGCTTCTCGGCCTCGGCCAGCGCATAGCCCTTGACGCCGATCCGCATCAGCATCGTGTCGTCGTTCCAGGGCGTGGGCACGATCTGCACATCGGCCCGGAACGGGGTCTCGCGGTCGGCGGGGCCCGCATAGTCGTAGGGGAAGTAGTTGACCATCTCCTCGACCCGGACCGCATCCTTCTGGGGCAGCACGCCCTGCATCAGCGAGCGCCGCACGAAGCTGTAGGAGGCGGTGTCGACGTCGATCGAGAAGGTCGAGACAGGCTCCTCGGCGGTGACCTTTACCGGGTTGGTCTCGATCTCGGCGAAATTGTCGCGCCCCTGTTCCGCATAGGATGGGGGCACTGGCTGCTCGCCGGCTATCTGCCCGGCGGCGCGGGTCTCGGCGGGCTTCAGCGCGTCCGCCGGGGCCGGGGCGGGGGCGGGCGCGAAGACCATCCGGCCCTTGGCGTCTGCCTCGAACGTCTCCTGCGCCGGGGCGGCCTGCTGCGCGGCGCGCATGTCGCCGGTGGCGCCGGCGACCTCACCTGCCACGGAGCTCTCCGCGGCGCTGCCGCGGCGGACACGCACGGGCGGGACTGCCGGGGCGGAGAGAGCCTCCGACTCGAGTGCGCTGGCCGCGGGCGCCTGGTCCCGGTATCCGTCGGTCTCGCCGGGCGTCCGAGACGGGGCGGTGGCGGCGAATCCCCGCGACTGCGCGCGGGCGTCGTCCTTGCCTTCCTTCGACAGGGCATTGGCGGCCGCCGGCCCGTTCGCGGCCAGCCCGCCGCCGGTGGGGGCCGCGAGCGCGGTGCGGTCGGCGTCGGCCAGTTCCGGTCCGCGCGGCATGTCGCGCGAGGCGAGCACGGCCACCACGATCACCGCCAGGCTGGCGCCGCCCATCAGCGCCGGGGTCAGTCTGGGCATCGGGATCTGCATCGTCAGTCCTCCGAAGATCCGGGCGAGCCATCCCGCCCCGCTGACCTTCGGACGCGCCGTCGCCCCCGATCCTTGGGAGACATGCGCGGTTTCATCGTCGAATGCCTGCAGCGCCGCCGTGATGGCGCGCTGACGGCAGGCCGGGTCCGGCCGTTCCCTGGTGGCGTCGAACGCCTGCTTCAGCCTGTGGAGTTCGTCGGTCATCTCGCCAAATCCTCGCCGGCGGCGGCCCGGGCCTTCAGGGCCTTCCGCGCCTCGTGCAGCCGCCAGGACACCGTGCCCTCGCTCACCCCCAGCACCTCGCCCGCCTCCGCATGGGTCAGCTCCTGGTCCAGCACCAGCACCACCGTTTCGCGCAGGTCCTCCTTGAGCCCGTCCAGCGCCGCGCGCAGCCATTCGGCCTCCGCCGCCCTTGCCGCGTCGCCGGCGCGCCGGAGCTGATCGACCTCGGCGTAGCCCTGCTGCACCGCGCCCCGCGAGGCCCGGCGCCTGAGCGCGTCGCGGCCCGCGTTCAGCACCACCCGGTAGAGCCAGGTGGTGAACCGCGCCTCGCCCCGGAACGAGCGGATCCTGCGGGCGAGCCCGATGCAGACGTCCTGCGCCAGGTCCTCGGCCTCGGCCCGGCTGCCGAGCATGCGCCGGCCGAGCGAGAGGATGCGGCCGTAATGGCGCTCGACCAGCTCGGCGAACGCCTCCCGGTCCCCGTTGGCTGCGCGGATCGCCAGCCCCTCGTCGGTCATTTCCTGCAGCATGCTCTCCCTGAGACGGGGGCGATCGACCGATCCTTGGGGAAGCGAAAGAAAAAATCTACTGCAGCGCCCGGCCGGCCGTGGCAATGGACTGGAACTTTCGCCGGTACGAGGCCGGGGTCAGCCCGGCCTTCTTCTTGAAGACCCGGCGGAACGAGGCGGCGTCCGCGTAGCCGACCTCCGCGGCGATGTCGTCGATGCCGGTGTCGGTCATCTCCAGCATCTGCTTCGCCTCCTCGACCCTGAGTGCCTGCACATAGTCGATCGGCTGGTAGCCCGTCGCCGCCCGGAAGCGGCGTGCGAATGTGCGCGGGTTGAGACCCGAGCGCTCGGCCATCCGCTGGACCGGATTCTCGATGGTGTAGTTGTCGGCGATCCAGCCCTGGCACTCGCCGATCACCGCGTCCGCGGCGTCCCGGTGCTTGACCATGGCCGCATAGGGGAGCTGCCCGTCCGCATGGGCGGCCAGCAGGAAGACCTTCGCGGTCTCGGACGCCTGCCGCTGACCGCAGAGCCGGGCGATCAGCCACAGCGCCAGATCCTGCCAGGCGGTTACCGCCCCGGCGGTGACGATGCCCTCGGCGACCCCGGAGAGACACAGCACGGCCCCCGCGCGCATTGTCACCTTCGGATAACAGCGCCGGAACAGATCGTCATAGGCCCAGTGCGCCGCCGCCTCGCGCCCGTCCAGGAGCCCCGCCTCGGCCAGCACCAGCGAGCCGGAGCAGACCGAGCAGACGAGGGCGCCGCCGGCGTGCATCCGCTGCAGCCAGGCGATCTCGGCCGGATACTTGCCGTGTGGCGGCTGGTTCACCGGCGTATACATGTCGCAGAGGATGACCACATCCGCCCGGTCGATCGCGTCGATATGGGCGTGCGGCTCGACCATCACGTTGCCGGCGCAGCGGAATGGCCCCGGCTGGGCCGAGACGATCCGTACATCGAGCGCATCCTCGCGCGGCTCGCCGAGGGTCATGTCCGGGAACACCGAGCCCACCGAATAGAGCACGTCATAGAGCCCGTAGAGCACCGAAGGCGAAGTTTCCCGCGCCGCCAGGATTGCGACGAGCGGCTTTCTGGCATCTGTCATGCTGCTCCCCCATTTCGCATGGCCGCATGTCCGATTTGCCCCGTTGATGGTAGTTCCGCCTCTCACGATTGAAAACCCGCGCATCTAGAGTTCCGTCATTCGAGGGCTGTCCGGCTGGCGGCCGAACCTTGATAGACGAGACAGCGAAAGCGAGGTTTTCCATGCGCCGCTTCGATCTGCTGACCGAATACTCCACGGTGATCTCGCCGGCTTCGGCGCGAGCGCCCTGCAAGCCGACGCGAAGTGCGCCGTACCGCGCCCTGCTCCCGCTTCGCGGCGCCGGCCATCGGAACCGGCACGCCGCGCTGGCGATCTGCATCGCCGCGATCGTGATTCTCTAGATAGGAACAAGAGAGGGGAAAAACGCCATGAACATCCGATCGGCCAAGGAATTCGACGCCGCGTCGTCCGCCGAGGCGCTCGGCGCCCTGCGCTCCGGCCTCTCCGGTGCCGTGCTGCTGCCCGGCGAGCCGGGCTACGACGATGCCCGCGCGGTCTGGAACGCCATGATCGACCGCCGGCCGGCGCTGATCGTGCAGCCGCAGGGGGCCGCCGACGTGATCGCCGCGGTGAACTTCGCCCGCGATCACGGGCTGCCGGTTGCCATCAAGGGCGGCGGGCACAATGTCGCCGGGCACGGCGTCTGCGATGGCGGGCTGATGATCGACCTCTGCCGGATGCGCGCCGTGCGGGTCGACCCCGCGGCGCGGCGCGCCCATGTGGAGGGCGGCGCCACCTGGGGCGACGTCGACCGCGAGACCCAGGCCCACGGCCTCGCCACCCCCGGCGGGCTGATCTCGGACACCGGCGTCGCCGGGCTGACGCTGGCCGGCGGCATCGGCTGGCTCAGGAGCCGCTACGGCCTCTGCGTCGACAACGTGGTCTCCTTCGACGTGGTGACCGCGGCGGGCGAGCGGGTGACCGCCAGCGCCGGCAGCCATCCCGACCTCTACTGGGCGCTCCGGGGCGGCGGCGGCAATTTCGGCGTCGTCGTCGGTTTCGAGTTCGCGCTCCATCCGGTCGGCCCGACGGTGATGTTCGCCGCCCCGATCTACCCGGTCACCGCCGGCCCCGGCCCGATCCGGTTCTGGCGCGATTTCCTCGCCGACAAGCAGGGGAAGATCGGCTCGCTGGTCGAGTTCTCGACCGTGGCCAGGACCCCGGACTACCCTGAGAAGTTCTGGGGCCAGCGCTGCTACACCATCGCCGCGGTCTGGGCCGGGGACGCCGGCGAGGGCGAGCGGGTGATGCAGCCGCTGCGCGAGCAGGGCGGCCTGGTCACCGACTTCTCCGGCCAGATGGCCTATTGCGACGTGCAGAAGCTGTTCGACGCGCTGATGCCCAAGGGTGACTATCGCTGCTACTGGAAGTGCCACTACATGGCCGACCTGCCGGACGCGATGATCGACATCGCTCTGGAGAATGGCGCGGCGGCGCCCTCGGACAACACGCTGAGCTCGCTCTGGAACATGGGCGCGGCGACGATGGCGGTGCCGGCCGAGGCCACGGCGATCGGCGACCGGTCGATGGGCTGGATGTATTCGATCGATTCGGTCTGGCCGGACCCGGCGGACGACGAGGCGAACATCGGCTGGACCCGCAAGGCCTGGGAGGAAACCCGGAGTTTCTCGCAGGAGGGCCGGCTCTACCTCAATTTCGCCGGCCACGGCGAGGACGGCGAGGCGCTGGTGAAGGACGCCTACGGCAAGAACTATGCCCGGCTGGCGGCGATCAAGGCGCGGTACGACCCGCAGAACATGTTCCGCTTCAACCAGAACATCCGCCCGGCGGTCTGAGCGGGCGCGGAGCCCCTTCGCCGATTTGGGGGTAGAGGCGGCGAAGGAGCGCAAGAGAAGGGAGAAGCGGTGATGTCGACAAAGCAATGCAGCGTCAGCTTCCTCGGCCTCGGCCTGATGGGATCGGCGCTCGCCGAGAGGCTGCTAGTGGCGGGACACCGGGTAACGGTCTGGAACCGCACGCCGGAGAAGACGGCTGCGCTGGCGGCAAAGGGCGCGGACGTCGCCGGAACGGTCACGGACGCACTCGCCGCATCGGAGCTGGTCATCATCTGCGTGACGGATCACACCGTGACGCACGAGATGCTGCACGGCGCGTCGCCGCCCGGTGGCGCAAGGACCCTTGTCCAGCTCAGCTCAACGACGCCGAAGGAGAGCCGCGAGCTGGCCGACCGCGCCGGGCGGCTCGGGATGGGCTATCTCGACGGCTCGATCCTCGGTCTGCCGACGACCGTGCTGGAGGGGGCAGCGACGATCATCTATTCCGGCCCAGCGGAGCTTTTCGACGCCAACCGCAACGTGCTGAGGGCGATGGGTGCCCCGCTGCATCTGAGCCCGGAGATCGGCGGCGCGCCGGTCTTCGACCGGGTCTGGTACGCGTATGCCTACGGAGTCCTGCTGTCCTTCCTTCAAGGGGCGGCGATGGTCGACCGGCTCGGGTTCTCGCTGGAGGTCTACAACGACGTCGTCAAAGCGCGCACGCCGGTGATGCTGAACCAGATGATGGCGCGCGGCGAAAAGATTCGCGCCCGCGACTACAAGACCGCCGATGCGTCAATCGAGACGTGGGCGAAGGGCTTCGAGGGCACGATGGCGCTCTGCCGCGAGAAAGGCATCGGTAACCGGCTTCCGGCGGCGGTGATGGCCAATCTGCGCGGCGCGGCCGATGCCGGGCATGGCGGGGACGACATCGCCGCGGTGTTCGAGACACTCGTCGCGCGGTAGAGCGCCGTCTCACCCCGCCCGGATCATCTCCGCCGCCTTCTCGGCGATCATGATGGTGGGCGCATTGGTGTTGCCCGAGACCAGGGTCGGCATGATCGAGGCGTCGATCACCCGGAGGCCCCTGATCCCGTTGACCCGCAGCGCCCCGTCGACCACCGCCTCCGGGTCCGTGCCCATGCGGCAGGTGCCGGAGGGGTGGAAGATGGTCGCGCCGATCTCGCGGGCGCGTTGCAGGATCTCCGCGTCCGACTGGTGCTCGGCGCCGATGCTCTCCTCCCTGGCGACATAGCGCGCCATGGCCGGTGCGGCGGCGATCCGGCGGGCGACCTTCACCCCGCCGACGATCGCCTCCTGGTCCTCGATGGCGTCGAGGAAGTTCGGCCAGATGCCCGGATGGGCCGCCGCATCCGGCGACTTGAGCTCGATCCGACCGCGGCTTTCGGGGCGCAGGTGGCAGACGCTGGAGGTGAAGCCCGAGAAAGCGTGCAGCCCCTTGATCCCGAGCCCCGGCCGGTCGGTCGAGAGCGGGAAGAAGTGGAACTGGATGTCCGGCGTCTCCACATGGGGGCGCGAGCGGGTGAAGAGCCCGACCTGCCCAGCCCCGATCGACATGGCCCCGCCTCGGGTCAGGGCGAATTCGGCCGCGATCTTCGCCTTGCCGACCAGGCTCCGGAGCTGGTCGTTGAGCGTGATCGGCTCGGTGCAGCGGTAGTACATGCGCACCTGCAGGTGGTCCTGCAGGTCGCGCCCGACCGCCGCCAGCTCGTGGCGGACCCCGATCCCGGCCCGCTGCAGCACCTCGCCAGGCCCGATGCCGGAGAGCTGCAGGATATGTGGCGAGCCGATGGCGCCGGCGCACAGCAGTACCTCGGCGCTCGCCTGCACCGTCTCGCTGCGCCCGTTCCGCCGGTAGGTCACGCCGGTGGCACGGCCCTCGGCCAGCTCGATCCGCTCGACGAGGGCATTGGTGCGGATCGCCAGATTGGGCCGCCGCCGGGCCGGCTTCAGGTATCCCCTGGCGGTCGAGCAGCGAAATCCGTTCCTCTTGGTGAGCTGGTAGTAGCCCACCCCCTCCTGCTCGGGCCCGTTGAAGTCGTCGTTGCGCGGGATGCCGGCTTGCACCGCGGCCTCGATGAAGGCTTCGCAGAGCGGGTGCTTCATCTTCAGGTCCGAGACGCCCAGAGGTCCGCCGGTGCCGTGGAACTCGTCGGCGCCCCGCTCCTGGTCCTCGGCCTTGCGGAAATAGGGCAGCACGTCGTCCCATCCCCAGCCGGTGAGCCCGAGCTGACGCCAGTGGTCGTAATCCGCCGCCTGGCCGCGGATGTAGACGAGGCCGTTGATCGAGCTGGTGCCGCCCAGCACACGCCCGCGCGGCCAGGGCATCCGCCGGTTCGCGGTGCCGGCCTCGGGCTCGGTCTCGAAGCACCAGGAGAAGCGCTTGTCCCAGACGGTCTTGAAGTAGCCGACGGGGATGTGGATCCAGGGATTGCTGTCCTCGCCCCCGGCTTCCAGCAGCAGCACCCGCCGCCGGCTGTCCTCGCTCAGCCGGTTCGCCAGCACGCAGCCGGCCGAGCCGGCGCCGATGATCACATAGTCGAACTGGTCGGCCTGCATCATGTCCCTCCCGCCGGCATGCTGTGCCGGACCCTAGCCTTATCGCCCGCCGCCGGGAAGCCGCCAGTCCGGCGATTGATTGGCGCCCGATTTGATGGTGTAGTTCCTGGGTGATCGCTCGGCCCTGTGCCGCCGGTTCGATGAGGGATTACGGAGCATGGCGCTGTTCTGGCGCATCTGGGTTGCGGTCACGCTGGTCAACCTGGCTGTGCTCTGCGTTTTCGTGGGCCTCGCGACCCTCCAGTTCGGCGTCATCAGCTCGGGCCTGGTTGGCGAACGGCTGGCGGTGCTGGCGGGCCGCACGGCCGCCCCGTTCGAGGCAGCGGCGCGGATCGGTCTGCCGATCTCGACCGTCCGCAACGCCAAGGCGCTGCTCGAGCGTGCGCGACAGACCGACGACGCAATCCTGGCGGTCCATGTCTTCGACGCCGACGGCAGTATCGTCCACTCGACCGACCCCGCGGCCACCGCCATCCCGGCCGAAGCCGTTCTTGCCCGGGCACAGGCGGAAGGCGCACCCTGGCACCGCGAGATCGCCGGCCGGTTCGTCAGCGGCATCGATATCGCCGGGCGGGAAGGCAAGACGGCCGGCGGGGTTCTGGTCGTCTATCCCGATACCGGCAGCGTCACCCGCGTTCGTGCGATGACGGCCGAGCTGGCACTGGCGGCGATACTGGTCCTGTTCGCCGCGGCGGTGCTCGCGGTGCCGTTGCTGCGATTCGGGCTCAAGCGGCAGATCCGCACATTCGAGGCGGTCGACGGCGAGATCAGCGCGTTCGAGCGCCGCTCCTGGCGCAGCGCCGCCGCCGCGGCGATCGAGCCCGAGGCCGATGCCGGTGAAACGGACGAGCTGCGCCGTCTCCTCGACGAGGCCGAGGCGTGCTACCGCGCCACGGGGCGGAAGATCGCGGCCGTGGCCGAGGATGCGCAATGAGCGGCCCGGAACGGAGCCTCGACCGCGAGGGTCTCCGCGGGCGGCTGATCCTGATGCTTGCGGCGATCGTGGCGGCCTCGGTCCTTGCCGTCGGCGTCGCGGCGGTCGCCGCCTTCGACCGCGCCGTCGCGCCGGAGCTCGCCAACCGGACGCGGCTGATCGGCACGATCGTGCGTGCCGAGCTCCAGCGCGCGCTCGAGCTCGGCATCCCGATCGACGCGATGGCCGGGCTGGATGCCTATCTGCAGGGCACGCTCGAGAAGTTCAGCGAGGTCGACCGCATCACGATCGCCAACGCCGCCGGCCGGCCAGTTGCCACGGTCGAACGCGCGCCGGCCAGCTCTCCCGTTCCGCAAACCGGCATCGGATCGGTCGTCTCGGCCGAGCGCGCCGACTTCGTGCTGCCGATCCTCGATGGCAACAACCTCGTCGGCGCCATAACCGTGACGATCAGCCCGCATTTTGTCCGAACGCGGCTGCGCGATGTCTTCCTCGATGTCATGGTCCTGGCGCTGATCGCCACGCTCGTCGCCCTCGAACTGGCGCTGGCGGTGACGATCGGCACGGTCGGCAAGCCGCTGGACCGGGTCCTTTGTCTCCTGCGCGATCAGTCGGCCGGCAACTTCCTGCACCGCATCCGCCCCGGGGGCCTCTCCGGCCTCGGCCGGACATCGGCGCGACTGAATGATCACGCCGAGGATCTGGCGGCGCGCATGGCATCGCTGTCCCAAGCGATGCGCGCGCGGCTCGAGGTCCGGATTGCCGAGGGCCGGCCCCTCCGGCTCCGTCTCTCCGACTTCAACGACATCCGGCTGGCGCTGTTCCTGTTCTCGGTTTCGACCGAGATCGCCTCGGCCTTCATGCCGCTCTACGCGCTCGGCGCGGCCCGGCCGGGCTGGCTCAGCCCCGAGTTGGCGGCCGCGGCGCCGCTTGTGCTCTACCTTGCGGCCATTGGCGCCGTCTCGCCGTTCGGCAGCGCCCTGGTCGCCCGCTTCGGCGCGCGCCGTCTCTTCCTGGTGGCCGTGCCCTGCGCCGGCCTGTCGCTGGTGGGGCTGGGCCTCAGCACCGGGATCATCGCCATCTCCCTCTGGCAGGGAGCGATGGCCGTCTTCTATGCCGTGGCCACCGTCGCTTGCCAGGAATACGCCATCCGCGCTGCGGGCGACCGGGACAGCGCCAAGGCAGTCGGCGGCTTTCTCATGGTGATCTATGGCGGTCTCTTCTCCGGCTCGGCGCTTGGCGGCCTGATCGCCGGCCGCTTCGGGTTCGCCGCGGCGTTCCTTGCGGGGGCGGCGCTTGCGGTCCTCGCGGTCATTTTGGGCGCCGCCTCCATGCGCGGTCGCGCGGGCGATCGCGTGGCAGCGCCCGAGGCGGGGGAAGTGCCGCGCGCCGAGCCGCGTCGCTGGCTCACGCCGCGCTACGTCGCGCTGCTGCTCGGGGTGTCGGTGCCGATGAATGCGACGATGGTCGTCTTCACCTGGTATCTCGCGCCGCTCATGCTCGCGGATCTGGGCAGCGGCCCGGCGGAGATCGCGCGCGTGATCATGCTCGGGAACCTCGCGACCCTGCTGCTCGCGCCGCTGTCGGGCCGTCTGACCGAGAGCCGCGTCGGGCCGTTCGCGCTGATTGTCATCGGCGCCCTCGGCATCGCCGCCTCGCTCATTTCGCTCGGCTACTGGAGCGGGTTCTGGGCGATCGCGGTTGCCGTCACCGGCGTCGGGGCCTGCCAGATCCTGGTCGAGACGCCACTCTACACGCTTGCGTTCCGGATCACCGGCGGAACGGGTCCGGGCACCGACCTGCTCCGCGTTCTCGAGCGCGCCGGCTCGATTGTCGGCCTCGCCGCCAGCGCGGTCCTCCTTGGCCGGATCGGCGCCGAGGGAAGCCTGCGGCTGCTCGGTCTTGCCGTGCTTGCGGGGCTGCTGGCCTATGCTATTGTCGACACTGCCGGTCGTGCCCGGCGCGGTGTCAGCAGAGGCTTACCCTGATGTTGCGTTCGACGCTCGCTGCCGCGGCGATTGTTGCGATGATTGCAGACGCCTCATCCGCCGCGGAACAGAAGATCATGGTCGCCCTCTGGACGGGCTGCGACGAGGTTTGCGAGGGGATCAAGGCCGGGCTGTCTGAAATCCGGGATCGACGTCGAGCTCCTGATCCGCGACGCAAACCGCGACAAGACCGTCCTGCCCGTGCTCCGCGCCGAAGCCCGCGACGCGAAGGTCGATCTGGTGCTCACCTACGGCACCAGCGTCACAAAGGGCGTCGCCGGGACTCTCGACGACCTCGCCGATGCGAGCTTCAACCGGGACATCCCGCACGTCTTCACGATGGTCGCGAACCCTGTCGGCAGCCGCATCGTCGAGAGCCTCGACCACACCGGCCGCCCCAATGTGACCGGCACCTACAACCGCGTGCCCGAGGATGTGAACATCCAGAGCATCCGCGCCTACATGCCCGGCTTTCATCACCTCGGCCTGCTCTACAATGCCAACGAGCAGAACTCGGTGCTGAAGCGCGACGAGCTATCCGCGCTCGCCGCCGGTGCCGATTTCCAGCTCACCGCCGTAGCCCTGCCGCTCGACGCCGAGGGCAAGCCCCGGGTCGAGGACATCCCCGCCGGCATCGCCGAGCTCAAGGCCGCCGGCGTGGAATTCATCTACCTCGGATCGTCGTCGTTCCTCGACGCCAACCGCGACGCATTCACGGGAGCGGCGGTCGAGAGCGGCCTGCCGGTCCTGAGCCCATACGAGCCGCTCGTGCGCGAGTCGCAGGCGCTGATGTCGGTCGCGGCGCGCGACTACGACGTCGGCCATCTCGCCGCCGAGCAGGCCGTGAAGATCTTGACCGGCGGCGCGAAGCCCGGCGACCTGCCGGTCGCACGGATCACCGATTTCGCGATCGTCATCAACATGGGCGTCGCAAAGAAGCTCAACCTCTTCCCGCCACTCGAGCTTCTCCAGGTTGCCGAGACGGTGAACTGATCGTTGCCCCGGCGGCAACGGTGAGGCCGTCCTGCTCCGCGGCCGAGAAGCTACGCCCGCCGCCTCAGAACCCCGCGCCCCGCGCCGCGACCGGCCAGACCGCCTCGACGAAGGCGCCCTCCCAGCCCATGCCGCGCACGCCCACATACCAGTCGTGCAGGTTGACCGTGGGGTCGCAGTGGCCGGGAACCAGCAGCAGCTTGTCGCCGAGGGCGAGCTTCTCGTTGGCGTCGCCGATCGCCACCTTGCCATGCTCGTCGGAGGCGCCCTCGTAGCTCAGCCCGGCCCGCCCATGCAGCCGCGGCGGCCCGCTGTCGAACGCCAGCGCCTTCAGTCCGGCGTCGAGGACCGCCCGCTTCGGCGCGGGCAGGCTCATCACGGTCGACAGCACGAAGAGCGCATGCTCGAAGGTCGCGACCGGCCTGCCGTCCTCGCCGAGGTTCTGGGCGTAACTGGCGTCCATGAAGATGTAGGAACCGGCCTGCAGCTCGTTCCAGATGCCGCTCGCCGCCTCGATCTCGAAGGTTCCCGTCCCGGCCCCGCCCACGGTGCGGCATTCGAGCCCGGCGCCCGCCAGCATCTCGACCGCCTGGCGGGCGATCTCGGCCGCCTTACCGATCGCCGCCTTGCGCTCGGCGGCGCTCGGTAGGTGCTGGGCCCTGCCCTGATAGGCCTGAAGCCCGCCGAAGCTGAGGCCGGGCAGCGCATTCACCGCCTCGGCCAGCAGCACCGCCTCGGCGGCGGAGGAGACGCCGCAGCGTCCCGCGCCGACATCGATCTCCACCAGCACCTCGATCTCGGATCCGAACTGTTTCGCCGCCGCCGAGATCGCCTTCGCATTGCCCGCGTCGTCGACACAGACCCCGATCCGGGCGCGGCGCGCGAGCAGCGCCAGCCGTTCGAGCTTCCGCTGGCCGACCACCTGGTTCGACACCAGCACGTCCTCGACCCCGCCCTCGACCAGGATCTCGGCCTCGGAAACCTTCTGGCAGCAGACCCCGACAGCGCCCAGAGCCACCTGCTTGCGGGCAATGACCGGGCACTTGTGGGTCTTGGCGTGAGGCCGGAGACGCACGTCGGCCTCGCGCGCCGCATCCGCCATGCGCCCGAGATTGCGCTCGAAGGCATCGAGATCCAGCACCAGGGCGGGCGTGTCCACGTCATCCAGGCGCATGCCAGGCGTGGCGGGAGGGGGCAGGGCCATGCGTCAATCCTGTTGCGGGGCCTCGCGCGACAGCGGCCGCGGCAGGCCAAGCTTACCCGGTTCGCCCGCAACCGCAAGACCACCGCAAGACCGGGCGCCATTCGTTGATCGGGCGTGGAAAGGAAGCTCCAGCCCGGCCAGGGCCGGAGGTCATGGCGGGACCGCTGTGGGCCGGTCTGACTGGCGGTGCTCTCGCGGTTCGCCGGTCTCGCAACGCAGACGTTCGTCAGCGTCAGGTCCGGGCCGGCGGGACGCACCGCCGCGGCGTCCAAGGCGGCCGCGAGCATCGGCCCGCCACTCTCCACGGCTCGCAATGCGGATGTCCGGACCCCGGTCGCGCGGATGACCGATTTCGCTTTCGTCGTCGACATGGAGGTGGCGCGGGCTCTGGACCTGTTCCCGCCGCTCGAGTTGCTGCAGATCGCCGAGACCGTGAACTGAGCCGGCGGCGGTTGATTCCGGCTCCGGCGCCCTCTACGACTCTCGGATCGCAACGACCCGGGAAGATCCACATGGCGACGAGCGACCCCAATCTGCTGGTCTCGACCGACTGGCTGGCCGAGCGCCTGACGGCACCGGATGTCCGGATCCTGGACGCCAGCTACTACCTGCCCGGCGACAAGCGGAACGGCTATCAGGAATACCGGAAGGCCCATATTCCCGGTGCCCGCTTCTTCGACATCGACGAGATCGCGGATTCCCATTCCCCGCTGCCCCACATGCTGCCGCCGGTCGAGAAGTTCGTCTCGCGCGTGCGCAGGATGGGCATCGGCGACGGCCACCGCGTGGTGGTCTACGACCAGCAGGGACTGTTCTCGGCGGCGCGGGTGTGGTGGACCTTCCGGGTCTTCGGCCACCAGGACGTGGCGGTGCTCGACGGCGGCCTGCCGAAATGGCTGGCCGAGGGCCGGCCGGTCGACGACGAGGAGCCGGACCCGCGCGAGCGCCACTTCACCGGCCGGCGCAACGCGTCGATGGTGCGCGACGTGACCCAGATCGCCGGCGCGGCCAAGCTCCGCGGCGAGCAGATCGTCGATGCCCGCGCGCCGGGCCGCTTCCGCGGCGAGGAGCCCGAGCCGCGCGCCGGGCTGCGCGCCGGGCACATCCCCGGCTCGAAGAACGTGCACTACGCCAGCCTGCTGAACCCGGATGGCACCATGAAGTCCGTCGACGAGACCCGCGCCGCTTTCGAGGCCGCCGGAGTGGACCTGAAGCAGCCGGTCGTGACCTCCTGCGGCTCCGGCGTCACCGCGGCGATCCTGACCCTGGCGCTGCACCGGATGGGGCACACGCGCAACGCGCTCTACGATGGCTCGTGGGTCGAGTGGGGCGCCTATCCGGACCTTGCGGTGGAGACCGGGTAAGGTCATGGCGCCGAAACGACCCGGCGAAGTGGCCCACTACGTCGTGACCCACCTGGAGATGGCGGCGCGGCCTTCTGGGCCGATCCCGCAGGTGCCCTCCGGCCTTTCGCTGGCTCTGATCGGGGCGGCCGACCCGCCGACGGAATACTTCCTTTATCTCTACCGCGCGGTCGGTGCCGAGTACGAGTGGACGGACTGGCTGAGCCGCCCGCGGGCAGAACTCGAAGGCTTCCTGTCCGATCCCAAGGTCGAGCTCTTCAGCCTGATGCTGGAAGGCTGGCCCGGCGGCTTCTTCGTGCTCGACACCCGCGAGACCGGACGCTGCGACCTCGCCTATTTCGGCCTGGTGCCACAGGCGGTGGGCCGGGGCCTCTCCGGCTGGTTCCTCGGCACCGCGATCCAGATGGGCTGGGACCGGCTGGGCGCCGGGCGGATGACGGTCAACACCAATACGCTGGATCATCCCCGTGCGCTGGCGCTGTACCAGAAGATGGGCTTCGTCCCGGTTGGCCGGGAGGAGAAGACACGCCGCCTGACCCGCGCGCGCGAGTCATAGGAACTGCCCGGAGGTCGCTAACGGCCCTTCTCGCGGTTATCCGGTCGCACGCATATTGCGAGCAGGGGCGACCTCGCTCTGCACTCCCGCGCCCTCGGCGAAGGCGACCATCGCGCGGTCGAAATCATCCCAGGCGGAACAGCGGTTCGGTTCGGGGATGCCGCGCCGGCGGCGGGCATCGAACGTATGCCAGAAGCCGTAGTCCCCGGTGGTGCGGACGAATCTGCGCGGCGAACGGATCGTCGGATAAACGTTGACGTCGAGGAAGAAGGGCCGGCCGTCCCCGGCGCGGCGCAGGAAGTCCACGGCAAAGTAGTGCAGCCCGAAGGTCTCGCCGATCAGCCTGATCTGGTCCCGCTCGTTCTCGGTCAGCTCGAAATAGTACTCGACGCTCGTGGTCGTGCGGCAGCACACGTTCCAGACCGGACCCGCGAAGGCTTCGCTCGGTCGTGTCGCGCCGGCGAGGTAATGAGCGCGGTAGCGCTTGTACATGCCGCTCTCGTCGCGCGAATCCACGAACTCGAACGCCCTGTAGCCCTCGCGCGGGCCGTCATAGATCGTGCCGACCTTTGCCTGCCCCTGGCGATCCAGCAGCTTGTAGACGACCTGCGTGACGCCTTCGTCCGCCTTGGTGAGACAGTGCTTGGGGACGCTCACTCCCACTTCCCGAAGCCGCTCGAACGCATCGGCGCGGTGGTAGGCGCTGTAAATGGACGGGGGGTTGATCACGGGCGTGCCGGGCCGCGCGCACGCGGCGATCCGGTCTTCGAGCTCCCGAGCCTCGCGATCCTGCAACGGGTCCTGGGTGTATATCCAGATGATGTCCGCGCGCTCGAGGCCCTCGTTGACGGAGGCGGTGCACCTGCGGCTGCCATTGTTGATCGCCCAGGCGGTGATCGGCGCGAGCCTGGTCTGCGATCTGTCGAGCTGCAGGAGCGCGATGTGCAGGTCGCGCTTCAGGCGCCGGTGCGCAAGCTGCCGGGCCCATGTCAGCGGCCCGGCTCCGAAGCCGATCCGGCTCCGCGGCACCGGTGTCACGAACCAGAGCCACTGCAGGAACAGGTCCTGAGCCGCGAGCGGGAACTCGTGAGCGTTGCGGTCCAGCGCATCGCACGCCTTGACGTAGAGGTTGCGCCGGCGGGTGGTGAGCGCCTCGCCGGTCATGACGCGCGCTCGCGGCATGGGATTGAAAGGGTCGTGAGCGTGAGCAAGCCGGCTGCTCCGAGGCCATGGCAGACCATCGGCCAGAGATAGCATCCTGGTTCGTGCAGTTCGCGCCCTGCCGTCAGTTGCGTGCCACGGAACAATAAAACGCTCCCGATCCTCTTGTCGGCGCTGCGAAGAAATCGCCGGATATTGTGTAAACTTCCCGGATATTCGCGCATCCGGTAACCCTTGCAGAAGCGTCGGCACGTTACATTTTTGTATTTGGCAAATTGTACAAAGTTTTCGGAGATAGGCAATAGAAAATTAGAGATTTTGTCTTGCTGATCGCGGCGACCAAAGTCATTTGGGTAAATGAGATTTGACCGCGTCAGTGTGTCAATTATTGGGCGGAACTTTGACGCGTTCGGTTAATGGCCGCCACAAGATGTCCGCCGCGGCACGCGGGTCTACCGGTTTGACCAGCCAGCGGGATTTGAGCGTCGGAAGATGTGGCCGGGGCCGCGCCCGTTCACACGGAGCCCGCACTCTCTGGTCCCGCCGGGCGAGCGGGCGGACCGGTCTCCCGCGCGGCTGAATGATCTGTTAGGCTTCGCCGAATCCGCGCCGGAACGCAGCTGCCTGAACGGAGAACCGCATGAACGATGCCGCCGGCGGCCTCCCGATGCAGGCCCCCGCTGTTCGCGAGGGGCCCTCCTTGTGCGAGGCCCGCCCGTGCCATTGGCGCGCAGGCTCCGACCCGTCCCCGTCGCGCCGGGCCTGGAGGTGCCGGGCTTGATCCGCGACAGCCGCCTGTCCCGCGCATGCCGTGCCCATCTGGCCGCCGCCGCCGTCGCGCTGCTCGCCGGCTGCGTGCCGCCCGGCGCCGAGCCTCCGGATCCCGCCGAGGTGGCGGCGGCACGCGAGGCCGAGTTGAACCGCCAGCTCGCCGAGGCGCACCGGCAGCTCGCCCAGGGGCTCGAGCAGGCGGGCGAGGTCGAGGCCGCGGTGCAGGATTACCAGGCGGCGGCAAGGCTCGATCGCTGGGCTGTCGAGCCGGGCGCGACCGATCTCTCCGGCACTCCGATCGGCGATCTTGAGCGGATCTGCGAGGAGAGCGGCGAAAGCGGCGACGGCACCGGCGTCGGCGACCCGGGGGCAGCCATCGAAGCCGCCGCGGCCGCCGTCGAGGCCTGCACCGGCGCGATCAACAGCGGCCGGCTGCCGACCGACCGCCTCGCGGTGCTGCTCGGTAAGCGCGGCATGGCGCGGCTGGTGCTCGGCGAGACCGACGGCGCGATGGGCGATTTCCGCACCGCGCTGAAGCTCGATACCAGCGCCCCGGACATCCTGCTGGCGCGGGGCCGGGCGCTGGAGGAGGCGGGCAACGCGAAGGGCGCGATGGCAGACTACAGCCTGGCACTGCTGCGTGCGCCGAAGAACACCGATCTCCGATTCGCCCGGGCGCGGCTGCGCACGGCGATCGGGAACGACGAGGGGGCGGCGGAGGACTACGACCATGTTCTCGCCGATCCGGAGGCCGTCGCGGCGCACTCCGAAGCCTATCGCCTGCGCGCGTTGGCGCATTGCCGGCTCGGCCGGGCGGAGGCCGCCGAGATCGGCTGGCAGGTCTGGATCGATCAGGAGCCGGACGGGGCGGAGTATGTCCGCGACATGCTCTGGGCGCGCGGCTATCTGCGCGGTCCGGCGGACCCGGAATTCGGCGCGCGCGACCGGGCGGCGCTTCGCGCCTGGACCCGGGACGGGTGCCCCTCCGGCGGCTGATCGCGAGGCCGAAACGGGCGCGCTCCCGGTGGCCTGACCCGCCGGTGACGGGCACTCATGCCGCAACCATTAGTACAACGATTCAGTCAACCCCCAAAATCTGGTTCAGTCGGGCAATTTTTTTGTTGACCCGCCACAGATGCGTCATAAAGTGGTAGCCGCAGGGACGCGAACCACAACATATGGTGCCACGCCCCTGATGCTGCGGGGGGAGCCGGAAGCAGGCGCCCATCAGGTCGAAAAATTGGAGCCAACCGGAGGGTCAACCTCCGGGCCGGCGGAGCTGTCCGCCGGAGGGACAGGAGTTGCCGCAGGGGCGGCGGGAACGAGGGACACACGAGCGATGAAGATCGAACGCCGGTTTACTGACGAGGGCAAGTCACCCTATGCCGCCATTGCCTTCCGGCAGGCGACATCGGAGATCCGCAATCCGGATGGCTCCGTGGTCTTCCGGCTCGAGGACTTCGACGTGCCGCAGGCCTGGAGCCAGGTCGCGGCCGACGTGCTGGCGCAGAAATACTTCCGCAAGGCCGGCGTCGCGACACGGCTGAAGAGAGTGAAGGAGAAGGGTGTCCCGTCCTTCCTGTGGCGCTCGGAGCCTGACCATAAGGCGCTGGCGAAGCTGCCGGAAGCCGAGCGCTTCGGCGGCGAGACCAGCGCGCGGCAGGTGTTCGACCGCCTCGCCGGAGCCTGGACCTACTGGGGCTGGAAGGCCGGATACTTCTCCTCCGAGGGTGATGCGCGCCGCTACTTCGACGAGATGTGCTACATGCTGGCGCGCCAGATGGCGGCGCCGAATTCGCCCCAGTGGTTCAACACCGGGCTGCACTGGGCCTATGGCATCGACGGGCCGAGCCAGGGCCACTTCTATGTCGATTTCAAGTCCGGCGAGCTGGTCAAGTCGGACTCCGCCTACGAGCATCCGCAGCCCCATGCCTGCTTCATCCAGTCGGTGCGCGACGACCTCGTCAACGACGGCGGGATCATGGACCTCTGGACCCGCGAGGCGCGGCTGTTCAAGTACGGCTCGGGCACCGGCACCAACTTCTCGCTGCTGCGCGGCGAGAACGAGCCGCTGGGCGGCGGCGGCAAGTCCTCCGGCCTGATGAGCTTCCTGAAGATCGGCGACCGCGCGGCCGGCGCGATCAAGTCAGGGGGCACCACCCGGCGCGCCGCCAAGATGGTGATCTGCGACATGGATCACCCGGACATCGAGGCCTTCGTCAACTGGAAGGTCAAGGAGGAGCAGAAGGTCGCCAGCCTGGTCGCCGGCTCGAAGCTGCACGAGCGGATGCTGAACGAGATCTTCGCGGCGATCCGGAGCTGGGACGGGGCCGAGGCGGATGCGCTGGACCCGCGAGCCAACCCGGCGCTGAAGGCGGCGATCCGGGCGGCCCGCCAGGCGGCGATCCCGGAGGGCTACGTCAAGCGGATCCTGCAATACGCCGGCCAGGGGATCACCTCGATCGAGTTCCCGACCTATGACACCGACTGGGACTCGGAGGCCTATCTCACCGTCTCGGGCCAGAATTCGAACAATTCGGTCCGGGTGACGGACGCCTACCTGAAGGCGGTCGCCGAGGACGCGGACTGGAACCTCTACCGGCGCACCGACGGCAAGCTCGCCAAGACGCTCAAGGCCCGCGACCTGTGGGACCAGATCGGCCACGCGGCATGGGCCTGCGCCGACCCCGGCGTGCAGTTCCACGACACCATCAACGACTGGCACACCTGCCCGGCCTCGGGCCCGATCCGCGCCTCGAACCCGTGCTCCGAGTACATGTTCCTCGACGACACCGCCTGCAACCTGGCGTCGCTGAACCTGCTGACGTTCCTGAAGGACGGCGTGTTCGATATCGCCGCCTACGAGCATGCGGTCAGGCTCTGGACCGTGACGCTCGAAATTTCGGTCACCATGGCCCAGTTCCCGAGCCCGGAGATCGCCCGGCTTTCCTACGAGTACCGTACTCTCGGCCTCGGATACGCCAATATCGGCGGGCTGCTGATGTCGCTCGGCCTCGGCTACGACTCTGACGCGGGCCGCGCGATCGGCGGGGCGCTCAGCGCGATCCTGACCGGCGTCTCCTACGCCACCTCGGCCGGGATGGCCGCGGAGCTCGGCGCCTTCCCCGGCTACAAGAAGAACGCCGAGCACATGCTCCGCGTGATCCGCAATCACCGCCGCGCCGCCTATGGCGAGACCGCCGGCTACGAGAAGATCCAGACCCTCCCTGTGCCGCTCGACGCGGCCAACTGCCCGGACGCGCTTATGATCGAGCGCGCCCGGGCCTCGTGGGACCTGGCGCTCGAACTGGGCGAGAAGCATGGCTACCGCAACGCCCAGTCCACCGTGATCGCGCCCACGGGCACCATCGGGCTGGTGATGGACTGCGACACCACCGGCATCGAGCCCGACTTCGCGCTGGTGAAGTTCAAGAAGCTGGCCGGCGGCGGCTACTTCAAGATCATCAACCGCGCGGTGCCGAAGGCGCTGGAGACCCTAGGCTACGACGACGACACCGTCCGCGGCATCATCGATTATGCGGTCGGCCACGGCACCTTGTCGGGCGCTCCGGGGATCAACCTCGAGAAGCTGGCGGCGAAGGGTTTCGGCGAGGCCCAGCTGGAGAAGGTCGAGGCCGCGCTCGGGACCGCCTTCGACATCCGCTTCGTCTTCAACCAGTGGACGCTGGGCGCCGATTTCTGCGCCGACGTGCTGGGCCTGGACGAGAAGACAATGGCGCAGCCGGGCTTCGACCTGCTGCGCGAGATCGGCTTCAAGGCCCGCGAGATCGAGGCCGCCAACACCTTCGTTTGCGGCACCATGACCCTCGAGGGCGCGCCGGGCCTGAAGCCCGAGCACCTGCCGGTCTTCGACTGCGCCAACCCCTGCGGCCGGATCGGCAAGCGGTTCCTCTCGGTCGACAGCCACATCCGCATGATGGCCGCCGCCCAGAGTTTCATCTCGGGGGCGATCTCGAAGACCATCAACATGCCGAACGACGCCACGGTGGAGGACTGCAAGGCGGCCTACATGCTCTCGTGGCGGCTCGGCGTGAAGGCCAACGCGCTCTACCGCGACGGGTCCAAGCTCAGCCAGCCGCTTGCGTCGGCGCTGCTCGATGCCGAGGACGAGGACGAGATCATCGAGGCGGCGCCGGCCGAGCGGGCGGCGATCCTGGCCGAGAGGATCGTCGAGAAGATCATCGTCAAGGAGGTCCGCGGCAAGCGCGAGAAGCTGCAGGACCGGCGGCGCGGCTACACCCAGAAGGCGGTGGTCGGCGGCCACAAGGTCTATCTGCGCACCGGCGAGTACGAGGACGGCAGCCTCGGCGAGATCTTCATCGACATGCACAAGGAGGGTTCGGCCTTCCGGGCGATGATGGACAGCTTCGCCATCGCCGTATCGATGGGCCTGCAATACGGCGTGCCGCTGGAGCAGTTCGTCGAGGCCTTCACCTTCACCCGCTTCGAGCCGGCGGGCATGGTGCAGGGCAACGACTCGATCAAGAACGCCACCTCGATCCTCGACTACATCTTCCGCGAGCTGGCGATCTCGTATCTCGACCGCACCGACCTCGCCCATGTGGAGCCCGAGGGCACCCATTTCGACGATGTCGGCGGCGGCGAGGACGAGGGCCGGTCGAATGTCCGCCCCGCCAAGCGGGACATGGCCGAGCCGGCGATCGCAATGATCAAGCAGTTCTCCTCGACCGGCTATCTGCGGAAGCGGCTGCCGAACGAGCTGGTGGTGCTGAACGGCGGCTTCGGCGGCCGGTCCGGGGCGGTGGCGACCATGGCGGTGGAGACGGTCGGCGCCTCGACGGCGACCGCCACCGCGGTCGGCTCGGTGGCGAGCGCGGTGATGGGCCGGGTCGTCGAGGCGCGGATGAAGGGCTACGAGGGCGACCCCTGCGGCGAGTGCGGCAACTTCACCCTGGTGCGCAACGGCACCTGCATGAAGTGCAACACCTGCGGGGGGACCAGCGGTTGCAGCTGACCGGCAGCAACGGCGGGGCGGCGGCAGGTGAGCCGCCCCGGGACGGACGAAATTCAGGGATCAGGCCGCAGGCGAAAAACCATCGGGCAGGATAGGTAAAAAAGCACGGTCTGAACACGGAACTCGGGGGCGCAAGCCCCTGTTTTTTTGCGTGGACGGCGCGGCTCGCCGCCTCCCGCCGGTCGGGCGGAGCCGCCCGGGTACCCCGACCCGCTGCCGCCGCCGGCACGACCGTCCGCGAGCGCCCGAGTTCCCGCGTTGGTGACGACCGGGCAAGCGTCAGGTTTTCCCGATTGATGAATCGTCACGCAGGGCGGCCGGGGCCAAACCCGGGGCCAAACGAAGAAGTCTGCAACGGCCCGGCGCGGGGCAGCTTCTATTCCTGGAGGGTCGCCAGCGATACTTCATTCGCGGACCGGCTTTGCTGCCATGGCAATGATCGCCCGAGCAGCGCGCCGAGTCGTTGATTGTGCGGAGCATAGTGCTCGCGCAACGCATCGAGGTCGGCCTCCGTCGCCTTCCGCTTGGTGATCCGCGGACCGGGTAAGCGATCCCAGAAACGATGGTTTGCGACCTTCCGGACCAGCCGGGATCGCGGCAGCGGGGTCAGATACTTGAAGCGGGACTGTAGCAGGCTGCTTTCAGTGAACGCGTTTCTCCACGGTGGCACCGAGAGTATCAACGACGCGTCGATTTCAAGGAACCGGCAGAGCTTGCCGACCAGGGCCGTCTCGCTGCCCGCTACGTCCTCCTCGAAGAAGAGCACGAGCAGCCGATCAGAATCGAAATGTCTGTAGAAGCTCTCGAGGTGCTGCGCATAGTACCCCATCTCGAGCAGCCCGAACTGGTCGGCGATCGCCCGATTCTCGCACCTCAGGGCGTCCGCCACCATCCAGCTTGATGGAATCTGGCCGTGGCGCCGGTAGTGGTTGAAGGCGGAGAGGAACCTCGCCGCCGGGTCGCGCAGACACACGATCAGCTTTGCCTGCGGAATGGAGGCGTGGATGCGGGTCTCGATGCCAGCGAGGTGGTTGCCAAATCGCGACGGACGGTCGTGCTCCGTGGTCCAGAAGTAATTCGGCGTCTTTTCTCCGACCAGCTTCGCGCCTTCAGCTTTGAAGTAGGTTCGGTAGTGGTCGAGGCCCTTGCGGTAGTTCTCCTGAAGGTTGAAGAAATGGATCTCGCGCTCGCACATATAAATGTCCGGGTGCTGCGCGAGCAGCCGCGCAATAAAGGACGATCCCGCTTTCTGGGCGCCGATGACGAGGAACGTTGGGAGCATGCGATTGCGACCTGTGCGTCACTCTTGCTTCCTGCAGTCACGCCAAGAACGCGAGAGATTTCTTCAGTCAGGATAAAGATGCCATGAATTTTCAGCTTGGTTCAACGAATCAATCGTTTTGATTCGCGCATCAATCTGGGTCCCGCCATTCTTGGGATTTCATCTTCTCGGGGCCACTTCCTGGACTGGCGGGGGGATGCACGAGCGACGACGGGGTTAGCGATTCCGCCGAACGCCGGCGCCAACCTCAGGTCGGCCCTTTGCAGCCTTCGTGTGTGGCCGGAGCAGAGAGACGCTCGCCGACCGCCAAGCCCGAGCGCCGGACTGCCGCCCGCAGGCCGACCCACCTCCGACCGGCCGGGAAGACATGCTTGTGACCCCGACTGACGGCGGCAACCGGTTTGCTGGCGACACGAGCGCTCTCGCCCCCCCTGACAAACCGGTTCCGCCAACCCCGACCGCCCGCAGGCGAGTTGTAGAAATGATCGATGCGCTCGGATAGCAAAATGCGATAGTGACGTAGAGTGTAGGTCCGGCCAGCTGTTCGGCGACCGAGAAAGGGAGAAGCAATGGCTGACGGTGCCATCATCATAACTCTGCCCCCCGACATGGACCCGGCGCAGCGCGACGACGTCCTGGAGGCGCTCGATCTTTCGGGAGCGGACCTCAAGATCGAAACCGCGTCGGCCGCGCAGGAAGCGAGTCCGGCGACGCTCGTCGAGAGCGAGATCCGCGCCGTGTTGGAGGCTTCGCCCGACCTTCCCGCCGCGCTCGGCCGATGGTGGGACGCTGTGAAGGTGGCAACGAACGACGGTGGAGCGACCGCGCTGCTTTCGGTTGCCTTTGTCCTGATCGGTGCCTATGCGCTTGAGCGCGTCGTCATGACGATGCTGATGCCGCGTTTCCAGCCGCGACCTGGCGAGAGCGCCGACGCGCTGTTTTCGGTTCGCCTCAAGGCCGCGTTGCGCTGGGCCGCCGGCAGGGCGTTGGCCCTGTTTCTGTTCTACCTTTTCGCGAGAATCGGCGCGAATCTGTTCTTAAACCGGGCGCCGGCGGTTTGGGGCGTCGTTGGCGCGATCGGCTGGTCAGTATTCAGCGCCCGCGTCTACTTCAACGTGCTCGAGTTCCTTGCCGGTTCTCTCGATGCGCGGCGACGCATGGTGCCGCTCTCGGACACGGACGGCGCATTCATCCGGCGCGCGACCTTCGCTGTCCTGACCGCAATCGCGATCCTGACCTCGGCAAGCCGGTTTCTCGTCGACGTCGTCCAGGCGGGTGCGGCAGCGAAACTTCCGGCGTTGCTGGGCATCGGAATGATACTCGTGGCGGTGTTTACGTTCTTATTCGTGATCCGCCGCCCCGTCGCCAGGGTGATCCGAGAAACCTTCCAGCATTCCGACGGCTCTCTCAGCCGTGGAGTCGCGCTGTTTGCTGGCGGCTGGCATGTGCTCTATGCGCTTTTCGCGCTGATAAACAACCTTGCCCGGGTTTCGGCCGTACTGGTCGCGAAAGGCGCCGAGGCGGCGGAATCCTCTTCCTATTCCTTCCTGATCCTGGTTCTCGCCCCGTTCATGGTTGGCGCCTGCAATGCGCTTTTCACCGAGTGGGCCGAACGCCTGAAAGTCGAGGGGGAGGCTGCCCGCAAGCGAGCTCAGGAGGAGGCCGCCGAGGCTGCCCGCATTGCCGCTGCCAGGCACGGCGAGGCGGTCGCAAAGGCGGAAGCGGATGGCCTGGAGGCGCCGCCGGCGCCGGCGCCGATCGAGTTCGGGCACGAATCCGACGTGGCCGACAGGATCGGTACGGCGGCCGCGATGAGGGCGCTGAGCCATGGCGCCATCCTGATCGGAGCTACGGCGCTGATCCTGATCGCCTGGAACGTGGATCCGTTCACCCGCACGGGGGAGGGATTTGCGGGAAGGTTCATCCCCTCCCTCGTAAGCGCGCTCGCGGCCCTCGTCGTCGGCTGGTCGATCTGGAGGGGCGTCGAGGCGCTGATCGACATGCACGCACCGGCCGCGCCGGATGAGAGCGAGGACGTCAGCGGCGAGGGGATGGGCCAGCAGGGCTCGCGGCTCGAAACGCTCGTGCCGGTACTCCGGACAGTCGCCAAGATCACGATCGGTTCGGTCGCGATCATGACCGCGCTGACCGCGATGGGTGTCAACATCGGCCCGCTTCTTGCCGGTGCCGGTGTCGTCGGCCTCGCGGTCGGATTCGGCGCCCAGACCATGGTCAAGGATGTGATCTCGGGGGCGCTCTATCTCTATGAGGACGCCTTCCGCGTCGGCGAATACATCGTCGCAGGTCCGGGCAAGGGCGTGGTCGAGAATATCTCGCTGCGTTCGGTGCGCCTGCGTCACCACCGTGGCGCGGTCTACACCATTCCGTTCGGCAGCCTGGGCACCGTTCAGAACCACAGCCGCGACTGGGTGAAGGTGAAGTTCGAACTCCACGTGCCCCACGATACCGACCTCGAAAGGGTCAGGAAACTGATCAAGAAGATTGGTCAGGAGATGCTGGAGAACGAGCAGTATGGCCAAAACTTCATCGAGCCGGTCAAAAGCCAGGGCGTGGTGCGTGTCGACGACCTCGGCTTCGTGATCGGCGTCAAGTTCACCTCGAAACCGGGAGAACAGTTCCTGATCCGCCGCGACGCCTACACCAGGATCAAGCAGGCGTTCTCGGACAACGGCATCGAATTCTCGACTCCGCGCGTGCTCGTCGACGCCGGCGACGCCGATGCGGACAGGGATGGCGCGCTTGGAAGCGCCGAGAGACGCGCGATCGCGGCGGCAGCGATGCAACGCGAACCGGCCGGCGGTCGTCCGGGAGGCGATGAACCGGCCGGCTGACTGCCGCGAGGCACTGTCGCGTGGCATCCGCCCGGCGCCCGAAGGAATCAGTTCGGCGGCTTTCGGTCGCCGACGCACGCATTTGGCGCTGAACCCGCGCCCGACATCGCCCAACCGGGCGACCAATATTCACCCGGAGTTGGTCGGTCCAGCGTGACCGTCGATGGGAGCCGGTCTGGCAGACCCGATTGGCGGCGCCCGATCGGCCCCGGCGCATTGACCGCGCGTTAACCATAAAACGCGCTCAAACAACGCATTGAGTGAAATCAATGGCTTAGACCCCTTCTCAATGTTGAGCAGGCCCCGTCACCGCACCCCCAGCCCCCAGCGCATCGCCAGATGCCTGAGCGGCGCCACGTCGTGGATCGCCTTCAGCCCGGCCCGGCGGAGGTCGCGCAGCGGCTGCGCCTCGGCCTGGGCGGCGCGGTTGAGGGCATCGATCCCGGCGACGCGGGCCGCCATCTCCGGATAGCGGCGGCGCTGGTAGGCGGCGAGGAGCTCCGGCGCCCCGATGTCGTGGCCATCCGCCCGCGCCGCCTCGGCGAGGCCGGCCAGTGTCTCGATGTCGGCGAGGCTCATGTTCAACCCCTGCGCCCCGATCGGCGGGATCACATGGGCGGCCTCGGCCACCAGCGCCAGCCGCCCGGCGGTCAGGCAGGCGGCGATCTGGCCGATGATCGGCCACACGGCACGGGGACCGGCAATCTCCAGCGGACCGAACAGGCCCATGGTCTCGGCGGTCAGCTCGGCCGCCAGCACCGTGTCGCCCAGCCTGGCGAGCTCCGCCGCCCGCGGCCCCGGCACCATCCAGACCACCGAGGAGCAGGGCCGCCCGCCGTGGTCCGGCATCGGCACCAGCGTCAGCGGCCCGCCGCTGCGGTGAATCTCGGTCGAGACGCCGTCATGCGGGTTCGGATGGGTCACAGCGAAGACCAGCGCCTTCTGGCCGTAATGCCAGCGGCGCGCCCGGATCCCCGCCGCCTCGCGCAGCGGCGAATCGCGCCCATCGGCGGCGACCACCAGCCGCGCCAGAACCTGCCGCCCGTCCGAGAGTCGCGCCAGCGCCTCGGCGCTCCGCGAGAGGACGCCGGCGACCGTCGCCCCGTTGACCAGCCGCGCGCTCGGCTGCCGGGCCAGCGCCTCGAGCAGCGCCGCGCGGGCGGCGATGTTCGGGACGTTCCAGCCGAAGGGCCGGTCCATCATCTCGCGGGCCTGGAAGTCCGCGGTCTCGCGCACCTCGCGGGCGACGCCGCCTGCATCGACGAGCCGCATGGTCCAGAGCGGCGCGGCGTGCGGCTCCATCCCGGCCCAGACGCCGCCGCGCTCCAGCGTGGCGACGGCCGGCTCCAGGAAGGCGGTGGTGCGCAGGTCGGTTCCCTTCGCCTCGGCCGGAGCCGGGTCGACACAGGTCACGGCGAATCCCGCCGCCGCCAGCCGCGCCGTGGCGGCGAGCCCAGCGATGCCGCCGCCGGCGACGAGGATGTCCGTCTCGATCCGTTCCATGGAGTTCAGGGTAGGCCGGTCCGCGCCGCCGCTCAATCCCGCCGCTCGCGGAAGAATTGCCGCAGGAGGGCGGCGCACTCCGCCTCGGCGATGCCGCCATAGACCTCGGGCCGGTGATGGCAGGTCGGATGCTCGAACACCCGCGCCCCGTGGTCGACGCCGCCGCCCTTGGGGTCGGGGGCGCCGTAATAAAGGCGGCGGATGCGGGCGAGCGAGATCGCGCCGGCGCACATCGGGCAGGGCTCCAGCGTCACGTATAGATCGCAGCCCGTAAGCCGCTCGGAGCCGAGGCGGCGGGCGGCGGCGCGGAGCGCCAGCAGTTCGGCATGGGCGGTCGGGTCGGCGAGCGCGCGCACCCGGTTGCCGTCGGCGGCGAGGGTCTCGCCGTCCGGGCCGACGACCACGGCGCCGATCGGGCTCTCACCGCGGGCGGCGGCGCCTTCGGCCTCGGCCAGCGCACGGGCCATGTGGGAGGTGAATGCGGTCATCGGCCAACTATCGCCGGGTGAGCCGCGCCGGCAAGCCCCTTCCGCCGCCGGGCCCGGCGGGATAGACGGGTGCCATGACCGAGGACAAACCTGAGGGCGAGCGGATCGCCAAACGGCTGGCCCGCGCCGGGGTCGCCTCGCGCCGCGAGGCCGAGCGGATGATCGAGGCTGGCCGGGTGAAGCTGAACGGCAAGGTGCTGACCAGCCCTGCCGTCAACGTCACCCTGCGCGACAAGGTGCTGGTCGACGGCAAGCCGCTGGCCGACCCCGAGCAGGCGCGTCTCTGGCGCTATCACAAGCCGTCCGGGCTGGTGACGACGGCGCGCGACGAGCAGGGGCGCCCGACCGTGTTCGAGCGGCTGCCGCCAGAATTGCCGAGGGTGGTCTCGATCGGTCGGCTGGACCTTAATTCCGAGGGGCTGCTGCTGTTGACCAATGACGGTGAGCTGAAGCGGCGGCTGGAACTGCCCTCGACCGGTTGGATGCGCAAATACCGGGTGCGGGTGCATGGCTCCCCGACCGCGGAGACGCTGGCGCCGCTCGGCCGGGGCATCACCATCGACGGCGAGCGGTTCCAGCCGATGACGGTGACCGTGGACCGGCAGCAGGGCGCCAACGCCTGGCTGACCGTGGGGCTGCGCGAGGGGCGGAACCGCGAGATCCGGCGCGCGCTGGAATCGGTTGGCCTGACGGTGAACCGGCTCATCCGCATCAGCTACGGGCCGTTCCAGCTCGGCGATCTGGCGCCGGGCGCGGTGGAGGAGGTGCGCCCGCGGGTTCTGGCGGACCAGCTCGGCTCGCGGCCGCCCGCCGAGAAGGCCGCAAACCGTCCGCGCGGTCGCCCGCAGGATCAGGCCGGCGCCAGGCGAAGCGCAACGAAGTTGCGCAAGAAATAGGTAAAGATCGTGCTTTGACTGGCACGACTTTGCATCTAGACTTAAGTATCGCTGTCACGGTCGGGCGTCACTCTTGAGGCGGTGAGTCCGATGGGAAGCGACGGGGCTTCCCGAGCGGCCGGAGGGAACGGCCGGCGGGGACGGGCGCAGCTTCGGGGCGCCGAAGGATGGGAGACCACAGATGCAGGCAAGAAACTGGACGGCACCCCTCCTGGCGGGGTTGCTTCTGGCGGGCTGTGCGGCCGAGAGCCAGGCCGAGAAGGATGCCTGGAACAGCATCGTCGCGCAGGATTTCGCGGCGGCGCGCAGCCAGTACGAGAGCATCCTTGCCGAGGATCCGAGCAACGCCTACGCAAATCTGAACATTGGCGTCGCCTACGAGCAGCTTGGCGACATGGCCATGGCAGCGAAGCACTACGAGGTGGCCATCGCGTCCGGGAAGAACCTGCCGATCGCCGAGGTCGCGCAGGACGGCAACACTGCTCGACGCCGGACGACCGTGGCAGATGTGGCGCAGGAGAACCTGAACCGGATCGGGGGATAACGAATCCGGATGCCGGACATGTGCCGGCGCATCGCGAAATGTTGAGGAGGCAGAACATGAAATTCCCGGCAATCCTGGCGGCGGCCTGGCTGGCGCTCGCACCCGCCATCGTGCCCGCGGCGTCCGAGACACCGGCGGGCACCGGCAAGCCGACACCTGGCCCGACGGCTGGCCGGGCGCTGGACAATTCGGCGGTCCCGGTCCTGCCGATTGTCGTCGGCGGCGTGGTGATCCTCGGCGCGCTGCTGGTCGGGGCGCTCGGCTCGACCAGTTCGAACAACAACACCAACGGCGCCAGCGTGGCCCCGACCAACCAGTAGCTGCCGCCGGCAACTGCCGCGGCACGCTCCCGGCATGGCGATTCAAGGACCCGCCGGCCGGATGTTCGGCGGGGTTAGCGCGTCAGCAGGAAGCTGTCGCCTTCGACGGTGAAGCTGCGGAAACGGTCGAGATAAGCCATGCCCAGTAGCGAGCCGTTCATCTGGCCGCCATTCACCACCGCCCGCACGTCGCGATCGACAAAGCCGCCGAGTTCGACCCGGTCGAGCACCACGCCGGCGCCCATGACCTGGCCGTTGGCGGTGTTGCTCGGCAGCACGTAGCTGAGTCTGGCGGTGTCGATGCCGATCCGCTGTGCGTCTTGCTGGCTTAGCACCAGGCTGCTCGCGCCGGTATCGATCATGAACCGGATCTCGATTCCGTTGACCGTCACCCGGGCGTAGAAATGGCCGTCGCTGGCGCGGCTGAGCGCGATGGTCTCGCCTCCCGACTGCCGGGCGGCGTCCGGGTAGAGGGCCGCCGTGAGCCGGTCCTTGAAGCCGTAGGCCAGCGTCAAGCCGAGAATGATCAGGAGCCAGATGGCGGCGTGCTGCAGGGCCGAGGAGAGCCGGCCGCGGTAGCGGTAGAACACGCCGCTGGCGACGAAGATCAGCAGGGCGGCAAGGTAGAAGAACCGGGCCTGGGCGTCGGGATCGTCGGGGATCATGGGCGATCCTTGCGGCTGGGTTGACGGGATTGCCTCCAGAGGATGGGTGCGCGGGCGGCGCGCCGCAAGTCCCGAAGGCCGGATCAGTGACCGGCGAGCACTCCGAAGTCCGACAGGCCGTCGAGCACGAACTGTACCGAGAGCGCCGCCAGCAGCATGCCGAGCAGCCGCGAGACCACCAGCACTCCGGTGCGCCGCAGCAGGCGCTCGATCATGCCGCCGAGGAAGAACGAGCAGAGCACCAGCCCGAGAAGGACATAGAGCACGCCGAAGACCATCGCCTGCCCGCCGAGATCGCCCTGATGGCGGCCGACCAGGAGGATCATGGTGGCGATCGAGCCGGGGCCGGAGACCAGCGGTATGGCGAGCGGAAACACCGAGGGGTCGTGGGCTGGCGCCCGCTCCTCCTCGCCGGCCTTCGACTCGCGGCGCTGGGCGCGGCGCTCGAACACCATGTCGAGGGCGATCAGGAACAGGAGCAGGCCGCCGGCGATCCGGAAGGCCGCGAAGGAGATGCCGAGGAAGACCAGGATCGACTCGCCTGCCAGGCCGAAGACCGTGAGGATGCCGGCCGCCACCGCCACGCCGGTCACCGCGATCCGCCGTCGCTCCGCGGCGCCGGCGCCCTGGGTGAGGGCCACGAAGATCGGGCCGAGGCCTATCGGGTCGATGACCACGAACAGCGCGACGAAAACGGTGATGGCTTCGTTCAGCATGGACCGTCTTCGCGCGCGGCGCCTTTCCGGTCAAGCCGTCCGCGCGGCCTCGAGGGCTTCCTCGGCGGCGAGCCAAAGGGCTTCGGCGCGCTGCTGGGCGGCGAGGATCTCGCCGCGCTTGGCGTGCAGAGCCTCGATCTCGCGGGGCGTGCGATCGTAGAGCGTCGGGTCGGCGAGGCGGGCGTCTAGGCGGGCCAGCATCTCGGCGATCTTCTCCAGCCGCTCCTCGCAGGCGCGGACCTCGGCGCGGAGCGACGCGAGCGCCCGGCGCTCCTCGGCGGCGCCGCGGCGCTGGAGCTTCTTCTGGCCGGGCTGGCCGCCGCCGCCGGCCTCGCCGTCGTCGCCCGAGAGAAGCAGCTTGCGGTAAGCGGCAAGGTCGTCCTCCCAGGGGGTGACCCGGCCGCCGCGCACCAGCCAGAGCCGGTCGGCCACCAGCTCGATCAGATGGGCGTCATGGGTGATCAGGATCACCGCGCCGGTATAGTCGTTGAGCGCCATCACCAGCGCCTCGCGGCTCTCGATGTCGAGGTGGTTGGTGGGTTCGTCGAGGATAAGGAGATGTGGCGCGTCGAGGGCGGCCAGGGTCAGCAGGAGCCGCGCCTTCTGGCCGCCGGAGATGTTCGCGACCAGGGTCTCAGCGATGGCGGCGGTGGTGCCGCCATTGGCGAGAATGGCGCGGAGCGTCTGGTGCGTGGCCTCCGGCCGCAGCCGGCGGATGTGGTCGATCGGCGTCTCGGCGGGGATCAGCTCTTCGGCCTGATGCTGGGCGAAATAGCCGATGCGGAGTTTGCGCGAGGCCTTGCGCGCGCCGCTCATCGGCTCCAGCCGCCCGGCGATCAGCTTGGCCATGGTCGACTTGCCCTGACCGTTGGCGCCGAGGAGCGCGATGCGGTCGTCCTGATCGATCCGGAGACCGATCTGCGTGAGCACCGTGCGTCCGCCATAGCCGGCGCTGGCATCCTCGAAGGTCATCAGGGGCGGCGCCAACTCCTCCGGCTGAGGCAGCACAATGGGCGGCACCGAGTTCTCGACGGCGGCGGCGATCGGCTCGAGCCGCTCCAGCATCTTAAGCCGCGACTGGGCCTGTCTCGCCTTCGACGCCTTGTACCGGAAGCGGTCTACGAAGGTCTGCATGTGGGCGCGCTCGGCCTCCTGCTTCTTCGCCATAGCCGCCTGCAGCGCCAGCTTCTCGCGCCGTACCCGGTCGAAGGCGTCGTAGCCGCCGGAATAGAGCGCGAGCCGCCTGTCATGCAGGTGCAGGATCCCGCCGACCGCCCGGTTCAGGAGGCCGCGGTCGTGGCTGATGATCAGCATGCTGTGGGGATAGCGGGCGAGGAAGCCCTCGAGCCAGATGGCGCCTTCGAGGTCGAGATAGTTGGTCGGCTCGTCCAGCAGCAGCAGGTCGGGAGCGGAGAACAGCACGGCGGCAAGCGCTACCCGCATGCGCCAGCCGCCCGAGAACTCGGAGGTGGGCCGAGCCTGGGCCGGGTGATCGAAGCCGAGCCCCGAGAGGATCGACGCGGCGCGGGCCTCGGCCGAATGGGCGCTGATGTCGACGAGCCGGGTCTGGATCTCGGCGATGCGGTGGGGGTCGGCCGCGGTCTCGGCCTCGGCCAGGAGCGCCGCGCGCTCGGTGTCGGCGGCGAGCACGGTCTCGACCAGGGTGCGGGCGTCTCCCGGCGCCTCCTGCGCCACGCCGCCGATGCGGGCGCGGGACGGCAGCGTGATTTCGCCCGCGTCGGGGCTGAGCTCGCCCCGGATCAGCCGGAAAAGCGTGGTCTTGCCACTGCCGTTGCGTCCGACAATTCCGATCCGTGCGCCCGCCGGGATCTGGGCGGAGGCGCTCTGGAACAGAGGCTTCCCGGCGATCGAGAAGCTGAGGTCGCGGATGGTCAGCATGGCGCCCCGCGCCTAGCAGAGGCCGCAGCCGACGTCTAGGTGGAGCGGAGTCAGGCGGGCCGCCGGGCCAGGATCACCATGGCGAGATAGGACATCACCACCTCGTCGTCCTGGTTCAGGACCCAGTGCTGGAAGCTGGTGCGGCCGCGGTCGCCGCGCGACTGCGAGGGCGTGGAGCTGGTGACCTCGACCTTGACCCTGAGCGTGTCGCCGGGACGGACCGGCCGGATCCAGCGCAAGTTGTCGAACCCGGGCGAGCCCATCGAGGCCTCGGTCCACACATCGGCTCCGAGATCCAGCGCGAAGGCGGTCAGCAGGGTATGGAACCCGCTGGCGATCAGCCCGCCATAGGGCGAGGCCTTCGCGGCCTCGGGGTCGGTGTGAAAATACTGCGGATCCCACTGTCGGGCGAAGCCGATGATGTCCTCCTCGGTCAGGGTGCGGCTGGCGGTCTCGAAGGTGAAGCCCACGGGGAGGTCGTCGAAGTACATGTGTCAGAGCACCTTTGCTGGCCTGGTTCCGGCGGCAGAATGGCGCTTTCATCCCCCGCTCTTCCATGCTATCCCGCGCCCGCCGATTTTCGGGGCGCGCGCCGGGCGCCGCCCCGCAACCCAGACGAGGGACCACGAACATGGCCGTAACCCGCACCTTCTCGATCATCAAGCCCGATGCGACCAACCGCAACCTGACCGGAGCGATCAACGCCAAGCTCGAGGCCGCCGGCCTGCGCATCGTGGCGCAGAAGCGCATCCACATGACCAAGGCCCAGGCGGAGAAGTTCTACGAGGTGCATGCGGCGCGGCCGTTCTATGGCGAGCTGACCGACTTCATGTGCTCGGCCCCGGTGGTCGTACAGGTGCTGGAGGGCGAGGACGCGGTCGCCGCCAACCGGCGGGTGATGGGCGCGACCAACCCGGCCAATGCGGACGCGGGCACGATCCGCAAGGAGTTCGCCCTCTCGATGGGCGAGAACTCGGTGCATGGCTCGGACTCGGACGAGAACGCGGCGATCGAGATCGCCTATTTCTTCTCGGGCACCGAGATCGTCGGCTGAGGCTGACCGGGCGCGCGGCGCGCGCCGGGAGGCGCTCAGCCGAGGCCCGGCAGCAGCCCGCGCATCCCCTGCGCCCACATCCCGACTCCGATCGCCGCGAGCAGCATCCCCATCACCCGGGTGACGATGCGCTCGGCGGTCGGCCCCATGATGCGCACGAGCGTGGGCGCGGCCACGAAAACCGCGCCGAGCACCATCAGGGCGGCGGCGACCCCGGCCCAGAGGCCCGTCTTCTGGGGCCAGGTCTCGGCGTGGTTGGCGAAGACCACCAGGGTCGAGATCGTCCCCGGCCCGACCAGGATCGGCACAGCAAGCGGGAAGACCGAGGGGTCGTCGCCGCTTCCGGCCGGCTGGCCCTTCTCGCGCGCCGAGCCGTAATGCGAACTCGACTGCTCGCCATGGATCATCGAGAGCGCGATCAGGAACACCAGCACGCCGCCGGCGACACGGAAGGAATTGGTGTCGATGCCGAAGAAGGCGAGGATCGCCGTGCCGGCGACGACCGAGAGCGCGCAGCCGACCGCCGCCGCAGTCGCCGAGACCAGCGCGACCCGGCGCTGGCGGGCCGCGTCCATGCCCGCGGTCAGCGAAAGCAGGATACCCATGTTGGCGATCGGGTTCATGATGGCGAAGAGCGCGCTAAAGACGTG
This sequence comes from uncultured Pseudomonadota bacterium, assembly GCA_963700775.1. Lineage (GTDB taxonomy): Bacteria > Pseudomonadota > Alphaproteobacteria > Rhodobacterales > Rhodobacteraceae > Thermohalobaculum. The sequence continues at coordinate 28,714 of CAVOYU010000011.1, read as the reverse complement.
AAGCGCCAGGCCAGAGTCCATCCGCAGTCCTCCTGCATTTCCGGGCCGGACTCCGAGACGGCGACGGACCCTGCGACGATGTGGCAGCCGCCACGATAGGCGGTCAGCGATCTCCGGGGAAGATCGCGATCCGGTCCCGGCGCGCCGCGGCCGGATCGCGCGCGAAATAGGCCAGCACCCTGGGATAGAGGCGGTGCTCCTGGGCGAGCACCCGGGCCGCCAGCGTGTCCGCGGTGTCGGCGGCAAGCACCGGGACCGCGGCCTGGCCGAGGATCGGGCCGGAATCGAGCTCTCCGATGACCTCGTGCACAGTCGCGCCGTGAACGCAGACTCCGGCCGCGAGCGCTCGGGTGTGGGTGTCGAGCCCCGGGAACAGGGGCAGGAGCGAGGGGTGGATGTTCAGCATCCGCCCGGCCCAGGCATCGGTCAGGACCGGGGTCATGATCCGCATGAAGCCGGCGCAGGCGACGAGGTCGGCATCCACGTCGCGGAGCGCCGCGTCGACCGCCGCATCGAAGCCTTCGCGGTGGTCCCGGTGATCGCGGTGGTCGACGACCGCCGTCGGCACGCCGAGGGCCACCGCCTTGCCTAGGCCGGCCGCATCGGGCCGGTCGGAGAGCACGAGGGCGGGCCTCGCCGGCACCTCGCCCGCCTGCATGGCGCGGACCAGCGCCACCATGTTCGAGCCGGTGCCCGAGATCAGGATGGCGACGGCGGGCAGGCTCATCCGAGCCCGCCGATATAGCGAACCGCCGGGCCATCCCCCTCGATGAGGTAGCCGATGCGGGAGACGGTCTCGCCGGCCGCACCGAGAAGGGTGGCGATCCGCTCGGCAGCCTCCGGATCGACCACCAGCACCATGCCGATGCCGCAGTTGAAGGTGCGGAGCGCCTCGGATTCGCCGAGCCCCGCCTGGCCGGTCAGCCAACGGAACACCGGTGGCGGCGTCCAGGCATCGAGCTCGATCGACGCCACGGTGTCGCCGCCGAGGACGCGGGGCAGGTTCTCGGTCAGCCCGCCGCCGGTGATGTGGGCGAGGGCGCGCACACCGCCCGAGCGGATCGCGGCAAGGGCAGGCTTCACATAGATTCGGGTCGGGGCGAGCAGCGCCTGGCCGAGGGTTCCGCCAAGGGCTTCACCGAGGGACCCTTCGCCGAACGGGCAGGGGGCCTCCCAGTCGAGACCGCTGTCGACGACGATGCGGCGGACCAGCGAGTAGCCGTTGGAGTGGACTCCGGAGGAGGCGAGCCCCAGCAGCACGTCGCCGGGACGGGTGGCAATGGGCAGCGCCGCGCCCCGCTCCATGGCGCCGACGGCGAAGCCGGCGAGGTCGAAATCGCCGGCCGCGTACATGCCGGGCATCTCGGCGGTCTCGCCGCCGATCAGCGCGCAGCCGGCCTGGCGGCAGCCCTCGGCGATGCCCTCGATGACCCGGGCGCCTTCCTCGACGGAGAGCTTGCCGGTGGCGAAGTAGTCCAGGAACAGCAGCGGTTCGGCACCCTGGCAGACGAGGTCGTTGACGCACATGGCGACGAGGTCGATGCCGACCGTGTCGACCAGCCCGGTGTCGATGGCGATGCGCAGCTTGGTGCCGACGCCGTCGGTGGCGGCGACGATCACCGGGTCGGCGAAGCCCGCGGCCCTGAGGTCGAAGAGCCCGCCGAAGCCGCCGAGCCCGCCCATCACGCCGGGCCGGTCGGTCGATCTGGCGGCGGGCTTGATGCGCTGGACGAGGGCGTCGCCGGCCTCGATGTCGACACCGGCATCCTTGTAGGTCAGCGCGTTCGGGCGGTCGGTCATGGCGGGGCTCCTGCAGGTCCGCCACGCTTTAGCGCAAGCGCGGGCACTTGCAAACCGGGCTTTGGCCGTTGACCCCGCCCGGGGGCGGACGTAAGCAGCCAGAGGCTGGGCCCGTAGCTCAACTGGTCAGAGCAGACCGCTCATAACGGTTTGGTTGCAGGTTCGAGTCCTGCCGGGCCTACCACACAGTCCTGCCAGATTGGTGGGATTCTGGCGTCTCTGGAATAGTGGCGTGGTTTCAGCGGCTTGTGCCGCGGATAGCAGCGCATAGTGTCACTATCTTAGTCGGAGAGCAGGGATTCCGCCGCTCTCCGGCACGTCCCTCGAATTCTGCTCTGCTGGCGTCCAAAATAAAATCCTGAACCGCCCCGGATTTCCCGGAGGCTGGTTGGTTTGAGGCACGCCACCATAGCGAGCTCTCGGGATTGGGCATAGAAGCGTGCCTCGGCTTCGGCCGGCGGGATGTTGCCGATCGGCTCGAGGAGGCGGCGGTTGTTGAACCAGTCGACCCACTCGAGCGTGGCGAGTTCCACGGCTTCCAGGCTCCGCCAGGGACCGCGCCGATGGATCACCTCGGTCTTGTAGAGGCCGTTGATGGTCTCGGCGAGCGCATTGTCGTAGCTGTCGCCGACGCTGCCGACCGAGGGCTCGATCCCGGCCTCGGCCAGGCGCTCGGTGTAGCGGATCGAGAGGTACTGCACGCCGCGGTCGCTGTGGTGCACGAGCCCGCCCTGGCGCCCGGGCTGCCGGGCCCAGAGCGCCTGTTCGAGGGCATCGAGCACGAGCTCGGTCTTCGCCGAGCGCGACACGCGCCAGCCGACAATGCGGTTGGCGAAGGCGTCGATGACGAAGGCGGCATAGACGAACCCGGCCCAGGTCGAGACGTAGGTGAAGTCGCTCACCCAGAGCACGTTCGGCGCCGGGGCCCGGAACTGGCGGTTCACCTTGTCGCGCGGGCACGGGGCCGAGCTGTCCGAGACCGTCGTGCGCACGGGCTTGCCGCGCACCGCCCCCTCGAGGCCCATTGCCGACATCAGCCGGGCCACCGTGCAGCGCGCCACCTCGACGCCCTCCCGCTTCAGCTGTCGCCACATCTTGCGGACCCCGTAGACCCGGAAGTTCTCCTCCCACACCCGCTTGATCTCCTCGCGCAACACTGCGTCGCGCCGCGCCCGGGCCGAGGCCCGCCCGGGATCGACCCGGCGGGCGACATGGAGGTAGTACGTCGACGGGGCGATCGGCAGCACGCGGCAGATCGGCTCGACCCCGTAGACGTCCCGATGATCATCGATGAAGGCGATCATGGCTTGGACCGGCGGTCGAGCTCCGCCTGGGCAAAATACGCGCTGGCCTTGCGCAGGATCTCATTGGCCCGGCGCAACTCACGGTTCTCCCGCTCCAGCACCTTGAGACGTTCACGCTCCTCGCTCGTCGTGCCCGCTCTGAGGCCCTGATCGCGCTCCGCCTGGCGGACCCAGCCCCGCAACGTCTCCGCCGTGCACCCGATCTTCGCCGCGATCGAGCCGAGCGCCGCCCATTCCGAGGCATGCTCGCCTCGATGCTCCTGCACCATCCGCACGGCACGCGCGCGCACTTCCGGTGAATACCGCGTCAGTGTCTTCCTTGTCATGGCTCCATCCTCTCAAGGCTTGGAGCCTCCGACAAACCCGGCGCGGTTCATCCAGATGCTCGGGAGCTGCCAAGAGTTGAGGCACGGGGTTCTGGCGTCGGACCGTGGTGGCCGCGACGAAGAGGGCTGACGTTGCGCTCAGTCGATGAAGTAGCGCTGTTCGTCCCAGACGAGCGGTAAATCACCGACCCGCTTCAGCTGCTGGGCAGTGAGCGCGGCCGGCTGGGTGCCGTCCAGGATGCGCTCGACGATGTCGGGCGCGAGAAAGGCGAGCTGGAGAGCGCGAGAGAGATCGCCTTGATCGACATTGTCGCGCCCGGCCAGATCACCAAGGCTTAGGTCGAGCGCGGGATCGAGATATTCCGCAACCCAGTGGCGCGCCTCGATCACGGTCTGGATGAGTTGCGCATCGGGCTTCGGGCGAGATGCAGCGGCACCCTGGAGCACGAGCCGCAGCTCTGCTCCGCGACGTGCGAGTCGGAATGGTGCCGATACTGTGAAGCTGGGTACTCCTGCGAGGAAGACATTGTCAGGCTCGTCTGCCCGGTCGTTAGTGTCCGAGGACGTGGCGGAGATTCCGCGCCAGCCGGCGGTGTAGCGGGGGGTGGCCATCGAGGGCATCGGTTATGGTGGAGTTTGGCGACTTCAACCACGGACCGACGGAGACCCCGATGACCGAGACCAGCATGCCCCTGATCGAGCTCTTGCAGAAGCAGGATGATGGCGATTTCCTTCGGGCGGTCGCGGAAGCCGTGCTGCAGCTCCTGATGGAGCACGACGTGGAGGGTCTGGTCGGTGCCGGGCGCTACGAGCGCGGAGATGGCCGGCTGACCTGGCGCAATGGCTACCGTGACCGGGAGCTCAAGACCCGGCTGGGCTCGCTGAACCTGCGGGTTCCGAAGCTGCGCCAGGGGTCGTACTTCCCCGGCTTCCTGGAGCCGCGGCGGACCTCGGAGAAGGCCCTGGTGGCGGTCATACAAGAGGCGTGGATCGGCGGTGTGTCGACCCGGCGGGTGGACGAACTGGTGCAGGCCATGGGGCTGAGCGGCATCTCCAAGAGCACGGTGTCGAAGCTGTGCAAGGACATCGACGAGAGGGTGAACGACTTCCTCGAGCGCCCGCTGACCGGCGCGTGGCGTTCGGCGCGGCGCTCGGACCGGTGGCGCGCTCGCCCCTCACCTCTGGCTCGACGCGACCTACCTCAAGGTGCGCCAGGGCGGGCGGATCGTCTCGGTGGCGGCCATAATCGCCGTTGCGGTCAACACCGACGGCCGGCGCGAGAGTGAGCCATCGAGGCGCCATCGGTTCGAGCCCGATGGCGAACGGCCTCGGGCTCGGCCCCTCGGAGGCGGAGACCTTCTGGACCGAGTTCCTGCGCGGCCTCAAGGGGCGCGGTCTCGATGGCGTAAAGCTGGTGATCTCCGATGCCCACACCGCGGCTTCGAGGCCCCTGCGCCGCCGGTAGTCCACGCCGCGTCGCGGCCGTTCGAGTTCTGCCACCTGGCAGCGCTGCCTGCGTGCGGGAAGCGGACAGCACCAGAACAGCGGCCGCGAGCCGCTTGAGGTTGATCGCGGCAGCCGTGCGGTAGGACTGGATGCGCATGTTGTCGAGGCCGCGCCGCACCGCCCTGGCGAGGCCATGCCAGGTCTTGGCCTCGCCATGGAAGCCCTCCGAACGCCAGCGATGGCGCCGATAGAGATCGTTCTCCACGTCGCCCCACTGCTCGCGGCGGCGGCGCGCGCGCAACAGCGCCGGATAGTCGTGCACGATCACCAGTGCCTTGGTGACGCGGGACGGGAGAGGCAGATCGACGCCAGATCGCAACCCTTGCAGTCCCGCGCCTTTGAGGCGAAGAACCTGCCATGGTCGATCCGAGCATTGTTGCGTCGCAGGATCTTCACGCGGACATTTCACATGTTCGTGCTTCGCGTCATAGCGGAAGCGCCGCAGCGCAACCTTGGACCGGATCGGCTCGGCCTTGGTCGGGATGATCGCATCGATGTCCCGCGCCTCGAGCCCGGCGAACACCTTGGCATGCGATCCGCGAGAGGCTCGCACCCGGCACCGCTTGAGCTGTGGTTCCAGGATCGAGGCGCCGGGTCGGCGCAGAATTGTGCCTGCCTTCTCCCCGGCGCTGGCGCCGCGCTCGCGTCGGCATCCGGCCTCTCGGCGACGCCGCGTCCGCGCGGACACAAATGGCTCTCCCAGCTTCGGCGCCATCAGCGCGAAGCAGGGCATGGGCGTCGGCCTGGTCATGCCCTTGGCGATCCCGGGCGACGCAGGCGCATCAGCCTGACAGCAACCTCGGCGTCGATGCCGGCGCCGACGCGTTGTCCATCCTCGCCACACTGGATCAGGAACGCCCTCGCGCATGTGCCGAAGGGTCAGCACACGGTCGTCGCGGCGGCAATCCGGCAGGCCTTCAACCAGCCCGATCGTGACAGCGCCGGCGCCACCTGGCGCCACGTCGCCGACCAGCTCCGCGCCCGCTGGCCCAAGCTCGCGGGCCTCATGGACGAGAGCGAGCACGACGTCCTCGCCTACATGGCGTTCCCGGCGCAGCACCGCACCAAGCTGCACTCGACCAACCCGCTCGAACGGTTGAACAAGGAGGTCAAGCGCCGGGCCGACGTCGTCGGGATCTTCCCCAACGAGGCGGCGATCATCCGCCTCATCGGCGCTGTGCTCTTCGAGCAGAACGACGAATGGCTCGGCCAGCACCGCTACATGCAGGTCGAAGCCTTCTCGCGCATAGATGCCGCTGAGACCGACCCGCTTCTCAGCATTGCACCACAGGCTGCCTGAGCGATGACCTCAGTGGACCACCTCAGATTCTCCACCACCTTGACGGACGTGACCCGCCGCTCGGCTGCTGAGGGTGTCTGCTACGTACGTGAGATACCGAGACAGGCGCAATGCCTCTCGTCTCTCCCGCGTGCGCAGCGACACCTTGATGTCTGACGCTTTGCCGGGCTCACAGAGCCCCAAGGGGAGTGGCCAGCGAAGGTAGAAAAAGCCGTGCCGTGACAGTGACAGGTACGTGGGAACGCCCATGAAAATGTCTCACCTGCATGTCTCACCGGAGAAACGCAGGTGCTAAGGCGTTGATTTAGAAGGAAGTGGTGGTGCTCGCAGTCCGGAGCGAACTATGCTTGATATCGCGGATTTCCCTGATAACCGGGAATTTACAGCGATTTTCTTCGAATCTGAGCTTCTGGTGCGGACTGACGTTTGAGATTGCAATGTGATTTGAATGGGTTATCTGACATATTCCCTACGCACCGGAGCAGGGAAATAATTCGCGGGATCAGCGAACCATTTTCACTGATCAGGGCAAGTTTGCAAGCGTTCACGGAGTGCATGCTTGTGTTCGATCCGTTGACTTCGAATTGACTTTGACCCTCTGGGCCAATGTGGTCTTCATCGCCTGGTATGTGCCATCAGGTTCGCGGTGGATGGCGCGAAGTCGCAGCGGCCTGAATTCCACGGCGCCAAGCTATTGCGTTCGCTGCCATTAAGTTGACAGAGCCGGACGAACACCTCGTCGAGATGCCAGCAGTTCGACGGCCGCGGGCGTCGCTGCCGGATCCGCGCCCGCATACCCTCCCCAACCATCGCCTCCAAGCCGGACAGCATCTCCATGAGCGGATTGTCGCAACGCCAGCGCAGCAGGTAACGTCCCATTATCATGGCACCGCTGATTGGCTCACTGATTCAGAAGCGCGCGCAGGTAGCGAATTTCCTCCTCGACGATGCCGTGCCCCGCGCCGGGATAGACGTGCAACTTCACCTCGGCACCGAGCTTAGTAAACACCTCGGCAGAGGTATGAACCCGGGCCATTGGTATATGCGGATCGCGCTCGTGGCAGCCAATGAACACGCGCAATCCTTCAGGTCTCAGCTGATAGTCGAATTGCTTTGGCGCAAACCCATACAAGACATTGGTCGGCATTCCGCTCTTGTCGGCGGTGCCAACGAGGCCTCCGGAGAAACCAATTGCCGCTCTCATGGCATGGGTCGTCCGGGCCGCGTACTCCAATGCGAGACAGGCGCCCTGGCTGAACCCGAGAACGGTGACATTTTCTGCCGTTCCGCCCACCTCTGCCACGCGCGCAACGCAGCGCTCGACAACCGAGAGGGCAGACTTGAGGTATGGTTCGATCGCAACATGGGGTGCAAGAAAGCTCATTGGCCACCACGAGTTGCCCGCCGCTGTCGGCGCAACATAGGCGATCTCGGGGATGCCAATGTCCTCGCTGAGACCGAACATATCGTCGGAAGACGCGCCGCGCCCGTGCAGGAGTATGACAGTCTGCCTCGCGCGTGAAAGGGGCGCGCCGCGCTCCTCGATCGCCGAGTTGCCGTGCGGATCGATCATGCCGGAATGCGGATCTCAGGCAGAGCGCGCTCGATCTGCTCACGGTTGGCCTCGTACTTGGGTGGCAATTTGAGGCTTTCTCCGAGCGTTTCAACCAGCTCGTCCGTCGCGAAACCTGGAGGGTCGGTGGCAATTTCAAAAAGAACGCCACCGGGCTCCCTGAAATAGATGGCGTTGAAATACTGCCGGTCGACTACCGGCGTCACATCGTAGCCGGCAACTCCCAGACGTTCGCGCCATTCGAGCTGATCGGCGTCGTCTTCAGCCCGGAACGCGACATGGTGGATCGTGCCCGCGCCCATGTGTCCGAGGGTCGCCTTCGGCGGGATCAAAAGATCGACGACGGCCCCGCGATCTCCGGAAGCTGAAACAAACCGGTGTCGCTTCGCTTCGCCATCGCTCATCTCGCCGGCATCGACGTAGCCAAAAGTATCCACCAGCAACCGCGCAGTCCGTTCAGGTTTTGCGCTCTCCAGCGTGACCGAGTGGAACCCATCATCGGAGCAGCCTTCGACCCCGCTCGCCGCCGCGCGCTCGGTCTCGATCATCTCGATGCACAGTCCGTCGGGCGCACGGATGGCAATAAAGCGCTCGCCGAACCGCTCTTGCGGCCCTTCGAAATCCATCGCAGCCAAAGCGAAATGATCGATCCAAGCATCCAGCCCCCCCTGAGGCACTGCGAAGGCCACCGAGGATGCCATGCCACTGCCGGCCCGTCCCGGTCCGGCATCGACGAACGGAAAATACGTCATGATCGTACCGGGAGAGCCGAACCAATCGCCATAGTAAAGGTGGTAGGTATCAGGAGCGTCGAAGTTCACGGTGCGCTTCACGAGCCGCTGGCGCAACGTGCCTATCATGAAATCAAGATTTTCCTGCGGCGGGCCAGATATCGCGGTCACATGGTGCAAGCCTCTGATGGTGTTGATCATCCCCAGTTCCCCTTGTGGCATTCAGCCGCGCAATGACCAAGGCGAGATCGCCCTCGGCGCTCCCGTTAAATCGGGCAGTGGAATGAAGTCGACTTCGTCGCCCGGTACCGTGTCGAAGCGCCCCTTGCGCCATTCGTCCTTCGCCGCTTCGATGCGCTCGCGGCGCGACGACACAAAATTCCACCAGATATAGCGCGGTCCCTCCATCGGTTCGCCACCGAAGACCATGAAACGGGCGTCGGCCGTGGCCTTTACGGTGACCGCCTCGCCCGAATTGAGGATCAGAAGCTGGCCAGGGTCAAAGCTATGGCCGCTCACCTCGATCGATCCCGAGATTGTGTAGAGTGCACGCTCGACATAGAGCGCTTCGACTTCGAACCGTGTTCCGGCTTGAAGCTGCACGTCGGCGTAGAGCGTTTCGGACAGGCTTTCGAGCGGCGATACGGCGCCGTGGGCACGACCCGAAATCAATCGCATCGTGAGCCCTGTATCACTGACGATCGGAAGCTCCTTCTCACCGTAGTGGATGAAGGCCGGATCGGACTCCTCGGCGCTGCTCGGTAGCGCGAGCCAGGTCTGCAAACCGAACAACCTCTGCCCCTTGCGCCTGCGTTCGTCCGATGTGCGTTCGGAGTGGACAATGCCCGACCCCGCTCGCATCCAGTTGACGGCGCCCGGCTGAATAGCGAGATCCGTGCCCAGAGAATTGCGGTGCCGGATCTCCCCCTCGAACAGATAGGTCAGCGTCGCGAGGTTGATATGCGGGTGCGGCCTGACATCGATGCCCTCGTCGGTGAGGAATTCTGCCGGTCCCATCTGGTCGAAAAAGATGAATGGCCCGATCATCTGGCCTTTCGTCGATGGCAGGGCGCGGCGGACGGTCATCTCACCCAGATCGACAGCGCGTGGCACGATGACGGTGTCGATCGCATCGACCGATGCGGCGTCGCCCGGGACGGGATCGGGACAGGGACTCCAGCTCATAGCGGCTCCATCTCTTGGTCCAGGTATTCTGCGAAACTAGCGCGCCGGCAGCCGATGAGTTTAACGGGAGCAGTCCACTCGGTATCGAAATGGCAGCTCCGGCCCGAATTCGTGAATGGCGATTGTCAGAACACGTTCGCGATTGTGCTGCAAACAGGCTGATCCATGATGGAAACTGTATTGGTCGCCGTCATCATCGTCGGAGGATGCGGATACCCTGCGCCACCCCAAAGAGCACAAACATGGCGCCAGAGACATAGACCCAAATCATGCCCAAAGCCGCCAGTCCCCGACCTTGCCCGCCACAAATGATAGCACTCCGGCCGCCCGCACAGATTTCAGAGTAATCATAGAGCACAAAGCCTCTGGCTATCAGGGCAGCGCAGGCAGCCAAAACGGCGAACAGAATGAAGCGTCCATTGAACAGGTTGTTGAGTTGAACGAGGGCAAACACACTGTAGCTTATGAAGAAGGCCCCGAGAAGCGCACCATCGAGTGCGCTGTAGTACGGTAGGCTGCTTTCACGATCCATCCAAGTTTCCTCGCCCAGGTCCCGGCTCCGAATACACGCCGGTCCGAGTAGAGTGACGATCAGATGTCGACGCGGCCGAATTGAAACAGGCGGCGCAGCCGTTCACCTACTGGTGCGGGCTCGAGGGAAAGAAGAGCTTGCTGTTGGTGTGGCGGATGCGCTGGATTAGCGTGCGGACATAGGCCAGCGCTTCCCGCGGGTCGTCGACCAGAAGGCTGATGATCTCATCGGAGGTGAAGCTCTTGCAGGTTGTCGGCTCGATCGCTACAGCCGAGGCCGATCGAGGAGCATTCTCGATAACGCCCATCTCGCCGATGATCTCGCCCGCGCCGCAGATTGCGACCGTCTCATTCTGGTTCCGGTCCGGATTGTTGGGGTCGCTCAGGCGAATTTCCACCGCGCCGGAGATGATCTTGTAGCATTCAGCGCTCGGGTCGCCTTGCGAAAAGATCGTTTCGCCCTTTTCGAATCGAACCTTGCGCATTTGTGCTTTGCTCCGCAGCTTGGCCTCGGTGCTTCAACCGGGTGCCAGAGATTATCAGCTTCCGGCGAAATGCAAAGGCGTTGACCCACCACGTCAGCATCCTCGAGATGAACGGCGACAGCAACCGCCTCAGCCAGAGCCGCGCTCGAAGGGCCCCGAGCAAGGCGTCACCACCACCGCCGTGATTGGCCTTCCGGGCCAAGGCGCCTTGGCACACGCCAGATCCGTGACAAGTGCGCGCCGGCCCACGCCGGACCGGGCGCGCACGGAGAAACAACACTTGACACACTGGGACAAAGCCTGGCGCCGGCACGTCCCTGGCGTCACCCCGCATCGTGCGGTTCTGATGCCGCAGCGAAGCGGACCAGCGCGGCAGTGCCGCCGCCGCCGCTGTCTATGCCATTGAAGACGACGATCTGGTGTCGAAGCCGACGGCGGCCGCCTTCGGCCAGGTCGTCGCACTCGCTGCCATCGTTCCCTCCCGGGCAGCGATGATCGAGGACGACGTGCGCAACTTCGAGGGACCGACGGCGCTGGGCCAGACGACTGTCTGACTCTGTCACGTGACCGGGACCAGCGCCCCGGCCTGGGTCAACCGGCGAGTCACTTAACTCTTGCGGTTCCTCGACCTAATTCCCGGTCTGTGGCCCACTAGTCGAAAGGTTGCAATCTAAAACGGACGCTGCGCGATCACCGGTTACAAGCTGGAAAACGCGGTCGGCCTCCGTCACGCGATCCATCATGCGCCGGAAGTAGCGGCTGCTCCGCAGTTCGAATCCTGTATCCGGATCCGTATCGAAGAACCGGATGGCTGGATCGGCGCCCGAACGACCCGCGGCGGCGAAGTGCCGGCCGATCCACTGTCGCCGGCGGCGCATGACCTGAGCGATGTGATCGCTTAACTCAGCCACGGCGCCCGGCATCGAATGAGCCATCGCGGAGACGAGCTGTGCGACGGATTCCGCAACATCCATCTGGCGCGCGTGCTTGATCGCGAGCCGAGCCTGGCAGCTCGATCGGGCCAAGTCGAGAACCCAGCTCGGTGTTTCCGGATGAGCACGCTCAACTAGGTCGTAGACCATGTGCTCCGAGAGAAGCATCCGCAGGCGGCCGGATGACATCGCGCCGGGCGTTTGCCGGTAGCCGACCAGACGCGCAGGAACAACTCCGACCTCCCATCTCCGGGCGATCAGGATCTGCAACAGCCAGTCCTCGGCGCCCTGCAGGCCACAGCGATGCAGTTCGGAACTGTAGCCACCGATCTGCTCGAGCGCTTCCCGCCGTATCAGCAGCGAACTGCCATTGCCAACGAAATTCACGAAGATCGACCGCAGGAATACCTGCCCCGAGCAGCCTTCGAAGGCCGCGCTCCTGATTACGCAATCGTCCATGTCGACCTGGTTGAAACCCGTATAAACATACCCGATCGACGGGCCGCCACGGCGCATGACCTCTAGCTGCCGGGCGATCTTGTGCGGGTGCCAGAGATCGTCGGCGTCGATCGGCGCGATCAGATCGGCGCGCGCCTCCCGTATACCAGCGTTCCGCGCCGCGGCGACGCCGCCATTCGGAATTTCGATGATACGGATGCGGTCGTCCTCCGCGGCATGCGCGCGCGCAATCTCGCCAGTGCGATCGGTGGATCCGTCATCTACGATGATGATCTCCATCCGGGCATGCGTCTGCCTGCGGATGCTCAATATCGTCGCCTCAATGGTTGCGGCCGCATTGAATGCTGGAACTACCGCCGAAACCAGTAAGGGATCATTGTACGGGAGACAGCTCATGTTGACCAATTTACATCGTATCTATACTATATTCTCTTTTTAAAATTAAGGAATAATGCATGGATCCAGTCCAGATGGATCCGATGATCGATGCGTTCACTTCCCGTATCCTCGTCATTTCAACCCCCGTCACCTGAGGTTCCAATTACCACTTAATAATTCTGGGGCCTTTCGGCGCAATTACAAACAAAATTTGCGAGCGACTTGCCAACCGCTGCCAAGGAAAATGAGCCGGCAACTCGATCCTGCGCCTGCGCCGCAAGCCGCGCACGCAGAGCCGGGTCAGTTGCAGCACGGTCCATCGCGGCAGCGAGTGCCTCGGCATCGCCGCGCGGAACGACGACACCGCCATCGCGTTCGCCGCCGGGAAAAATGTCGGGAATTCCCTGGGCGTCTGCGGCGATGACAGGGAGCCCGCACGCCATAGCCTCGAGCGGTGCGACGGGGAAGCCCTCATGCCGGGATGCCATCACATAGACGTCCGCCGACGAGAGCTCGCGGCGCATCTCCGCGCGGTCGTTGATATAGCGTCGAACCCAGCGCAGTCCCGGCACTGGCCGGGCTTCGATCATCGCCGCGAGCGCCGCGTCGTCCTGTCCGGAACCGATCAGATGCAGGCGCAGGTCCGGTCCGGGCCGACGTTCGACGAGGCGGCGCCATGCTTCGAGCAGAACGTCGAGGCCCTTGCGATGGAGATCTATGCGCCCGTGGCAGATGAAGATGGTCGCAGCGGCCGGGAGGCCGAGGTAAGCCCGGCAGGCCGCGCGCGCTTCGGGAGCCCACGTCGACAGGTCGAGCGGATTGGGGATACGGGCGATCCGTGCCGCCTCGATGCCGTAGGCGACGGCGAGACGTTCCGCCTCTGGAGCCGAAGCGACGACGAAGCCGGCGGCCGCGCACGTCGACCGGCTCCGGATCCGGCGCTCGACTGAATTGCCGGCCGGAGGTGCTCCCTGAAAAGTGGCGAAGACCGGGATACCGAGCCGTTGTCCGATCCGCGATAGCCGGTCGAATTGGGGGTTCTCGATCTCCTGCACGAGGATCGCGTTGCAGCCCTCGCCGAGAACCGCTGCTGCCGTCGAATCCGGCGTCGCTGCATATCGGACCAGCTCCTGGATCACCGAGAATTGCGGCGGCATTTTTGGCCGGCCAGGATCGTCGGCGTCGCCGGGCCAGCGGCGCAGGGCGCGGTAGAGGCGTGACGGCGGCAAAAAGATGCAGGCCATGCCAGTCGCCGGATTCACCAGGCGCTCCGGCCGGGTCACGTCGGCCGAGAAGCAGAAGACCGACATGTGAAGGTCCTGACCGCGCAGCGCCTCGGCGAAGCCGAACAGCCAGCCGCCACTCATCTCAGTCGCGAAAGCATATCGGCTGATGCCGATCGGACCGAGGAAATCGTCGACGACGCCACCCCAGGGAAACAGTGCAATGTGCAGGCTCCGATGGCGGCCGCGTCGCTCTCCCATTTCCTCCCGCCCTCCGCCAGTCAGAACAATCTCGGATGGCGATAGCGGATGGCATCCTGCATGCACCCGCTCGCTTCCCCGCTGCCGTCGCGGTATAAGACACTGATGACGATCGAGAGTTCAACCGGGATGTCACAGGCGGAGCAAGGTCGCCGAGAACCCGGCCCGCTGCGCCGTGCGGCCCACGCGCTGTCGATGTCGCAGCTCTCCGCCATCGTCTCGAGGCTCCTCAGGATCATGCGCGGCCACCCATGGTTGTTGCCGGGCGTGATCGCGCTCAACATTCTTTCATTCCTTTTTGAGGGCCTCGGCATCTCGCTGCTGGTGCCGTTGCTGATTTCGCTGGCGACCGGTGATGGCGGCCTCGCCCCGTCTTCAGGCGAGCCGGACGGTGTCTTCAAGCTGATCTACATGATCTCCGGCCTATTCGACGGGCCGTACCAGAAGTCGCTGCTCATCGCCACGATCGTGTTCTGCATCCTGCTGCGCAGCGTTATGGGATATGCCAGCTCCGCAGCCTTCGCCTGGGTTTCGGGCCAGATTGGCCATTCGCTGCGCGAGCGAACCTTCCGCACCATCGTCCGTGCGAACCACGGCTACATCGACTCGAGGCCGCCGGGGATGCTGTTGAACGCGCTCGGGACCGAGACCTGGCGCGTCGCCGAAGGCGTGCGGCTGATCGCCAGCCTGGTTACCCATGGCTGCGGGGCGCTGGTTTTCTTCACCGTGATGCTATTGATATCGTGGCAGGTGACGCTGATCGTGGCGGCTGGTGTCGGGCTGATCATGGCGACCGTACAGCTGCTGACGACCGGCGCGAAACGAATCGGCGATGAGACGGTCGCCGCCAATACCGCTCTCGCTGGCCGGATGACCGAAGGGCTAGGCGGCCTCAGCACGATCCGCCTGTTCGGCCAGGAAGAGCGGGAGAGCCGCCGCTTCACCGAAGCGTCCGAACGGGTGCGTCGCAAGTTCCTGAAGCTCGATCTGATCAATGCCCTGCCCTCGCCGGTGCTGGGATTGCTGTTCGCGGTGTTCCTCGGAATCCTGATCCTGGGCGCCGGATCCGATGGCTTCCTGGGGCTCGCGATCTGCCTCGCGCTGCTGCAACG
Organism: uncultured Pseudomonadota bacterium; assembly: GCA_963700775.1. GTDB lineage: Bacteria > Pseudomonadota > Alphaproteobacteria > Rhodobacterales > Rhodobacteraceae > Thermohalobaculum. The sequence goes on along the minus strand of CAVOYU010000011.1, from coordinate 13,608 downwards.
TCTTCGCCCGCACGCGATAGGCCTGGTGCAGGCGCGGCTCGGCCTACTTAATCTCTCCGGCGCGCTCGATCTTGTTGCCGAACTGCTTGAAGGTCCCGACGCGACGCCGCTGGCCGATGGGGATCGACCCGCCGCCGCGCCACGAGAGTCGATCCGCTTCAGCGGCGTCCGGCACCGCTACGGCTCGGCGACTTGCGATGCACTCAGCGAGCTCAGCTTCGAGATCAGGGCCCGCGCAACGACGGCGCTCGTCGGGTCGTCCGGCGCCGGAAAATCGACCATCGCGAACCTGGTCTGCCGGCAATTCGATCCGACGGCGGGAGAGGTCCTGGTGGATTCCGTGCCGCTGCCGGAGTTCGACCTGGCGGGCTGGCGCGCGCAGATCGCGGCGGTTCCGCAGGACATCTATCTCTTCAACACCACGCTCCGCGAGAACATCGCCTATGGCCGGCCCGGCGCCAGCGATGCCGATATCGAATCGGCGGCCAGGATGTCCGGCGCAATGACCTTCATCGAAGCGTTGCCGGACGAACTCGACACCCGCGTCGGCGATCGCGGCAGCCGGTTTTCAGGCGGCCAGCGCCAGCGCATCGCGCTCGCGCGCGCCCTGGTGCGCGATCCCGGTGTGCTGATCCTCGACGAGGCTACCAATTCACTCGACAATTTCGCGGCCGCACTTGTGCGCGACACGATTGTGCAGGCATCGTCCGGCCGAACCGTGCTGGTCATCGCCCACCGCATGGCGGGGATTATGTCGGCCAACTCCGTCGTCGTTCTGGACCGAGGCCGGCTTGTCGAGCAAGGTTCTCCCCAGGAACTCCTCGCCCGCGGCGGCCTCTTCGCGCGAATGGTCGCCGCCGAGCAGTTTGCGGTCTGAGCGGCATCCGGGGGGCAGATCGCCAATGCGTTACGAGCTGGTGCAACTCGACATTGCCGATCTGCCGGAGCGGCTGCCGATCCCCGAAGGCGCCGGAGGGCTCGGTATCGTGTTCCGCGACCAGGACCGGATCGTCGGTTTTCGGCTGGTCGACGTCGGCGAGATGGGGTCGGACGGAGCTTGCGCTCCGGCGGCACTGGTCGACCGCGAGACCAGGATCGCCGCCACGGCCGGCCGGCTGCGCGACGAGTTTGCTGCCGGCGGCCGGCAAGCGGAGCCACCGACGATCACCGTGGCGATCTGCTCAAAGGATCGCTGGGAATGGGTAGACCGCCTGCTTGCTTCCCTAGAGGCGGTCAGGGACGATGACGCGGTCGAGGTGCTGGTGGTTGAGAACGCCCCCGCGGGCGACCGGATGCGGGAGGTCTGTACGGCGCGCGGGGTACGCTACGTTGCCGAGCCCCTGGTCGGCCTCAACTTCGCCCGCAGCCGCGCCCTCGCCGAGGCATCAGGCGAGGTCATCGCCTTCCTCGACGACGACGTGACCGTCGATCGCATGTGGCTGAAGGGCCTTCGGCGGGCCTGGGCCGAGAATCCGGACGCCGACTGCATTACCGGCCTCGTACTGCCGATGGCACTCGAGACGGAGGCACAGATCCTGTTCGAACGCGCCGGAGGATTCCAGCGCGGCTTCCGGTCGCTGCGCTTCGGCGCTGCACGCTTTGGCGACCCGCTCCATCCCTGCGGCGCCGGCAAATTTGGCGCCGGGGCGAATATGAGCCTACGCCGCAAGCCGGTGCTCGGGCTCGGCGGGTTTGACGAGGCACTCGATACGGGCAGGCCGCTGCCCGGTGGCGGCGACCTCGATATCTTCTACCGCGTGCTGCGCGGAGGGGCGATGCTGGTCTACGAGCCGCAGGTGGTCGTCTATCATGAGCACCGGCGCGAGCTGGAGCAGCTTCGGCGCCAGTATTACACATGGGGCCTCGGCATGATGGCGTTCGTGACCAAGTCGATTGGCAGCGACCCAAGTCTGCGAGGTCGATTCCTGTGGCTCATCGCCTGGTGGTTTCGCTGGCAGGCGAAACGGCTGGTCCGTCGCATGCTGGGGCGCGAGCCAACTCCCGCTGGCATGATCCTGCGCGAGATATGGGGTGGCCTCGTTGGCCTCGCGGGCGAATACCGCCGGTCCGTTTGGCGCTCGGCAGCGATCCGGCGGCGGGCCGCGTGACCGCTCCAGCCCACTTCGCCGGCGCGGCGGACCTGGCGCCCTGCGGCATCCGCCACGTCGACCTGGATCGCGGCGACAGGACGATCGCGGCCGGGGCGGGTGAGTGCGCTGTCTATGTGGTGTTCTGGCGGGCGGGCCGGCCGATAGGCGACCGCATTTTCGTCGGTCCGGAGCTACCGGTGCCGGGCAGTGCCGTTGCGGCTCTGGCGGCGGATGCAGCGGCATGGTCGGCCAGGGATGGGTCCGCCGACCCTCCGTCGTTTGCAGGACCCATGCCGCCGCCGCGGATTTCCGTCGTCGTCTGCACCCGCGACCGACCGGCAAGCCTCGAGCGATGTCTCGTCTCGCTCTCGCGTTGCGATCCGGCGCCCGCGGAAATCGTTGTCATCGACAACGCCCCGCATGCCGGGCAGATCCGCGGGATCGTGGCCAGCCGCCCCGGTCTTCGCTATATCGCCGAGCCGCGCCCGGGCCTGAGCCATGCCCGCAACACCGGTGTCGAGGCCACCAGCGGCGATGTGATCGCCTTTACCGACGACGACGTCGAGGTCACCGCCGACTGGATCGCCCGGCTCGCCGTCCCTTTCGCCGACCCGCTGGTCGCCTGCGTCACCGGGGCGGTGCTTCCGGCCGATCTCTCCGGCGAGGGTGCCTGCCTGTTCGAGTTCACGTCCGGCGGGCTCAACAACGGCTTCGCTCGACGGCGTTTCGACGCCAAATTCCTGCGGCAGCAATGGTGGAAGTCACCCCCGGTCTGGGCCATCGGCGCCGGCGCCAACATGGCGATCAGGCGCAGCGCCTTTGCCACAGTTGGACTCTTCGATCCGCGGCTTGGCGCCGGAGCCGCCGGTTGTAGCGAGGACAGCGAGCTTTGGTTCCGCCTGCTGCGAGCCGGACTACACTGCTTCTACGATCCGGCCGCCGTGGTTCACCACTATCACCGGCCGAACCGGCAAGAGGTCAACAGACAGATGCGCGCCTATCTTCGCGGCCACGTCGTCGCCCTGATGGTGCAGTTCAGTCAGGACCATCGCGTCGCGCATCTATTGCGTCCTGTCGTCATAATTCCGATCCACTATCTCCGCCAGCTGGCAAGGCTGACAGGCCGGGGCGATTGGAAAGGCGTGCACATGATCTTCATGCAGGTGCTGGGCTGCGCGATGGGGCCATTCGATGCCCTCCGCCGGCTCGCTCGGCCCGGGCCGCCTCACCTCGGCGAAGGGAGCAACCGGAAATGATCCGCTGCCTGCACAAGGCCGATCTCGGTCTCTTCCTGGCTCGGAACCCCTTCCCCGGTCCCCTTACCGACGGGCTCTACTTCCGCGACAAGATGCGTGCGATCCACCGGATCGCCCCCGACGCCCCGATGCGCGAGATCCTCGAGGTCGGCGGCGGCAGGAGCGGGCTCACCTCCATGCTCTATCCGCATGCTCAGGTGGTGAACCTTGACCTCGATCCCTCCTATGCCGAGTCTGACCTCAACTGCCTCCCCAACGTGCGCTTCGTCGCCGGCGATGCGAGGAAAATGCCCTTCGCCAATGCCAGCTTCGATATGGTGACCATGTTCGATCTGCTCGAGCATATAGAGGAGGACCACGTCGCCGCCGCCGAGTTGCTTCGCGTCCTTCGGCCGGGCGGCTGGCTGCTGGTAAGCACGCCGGACCGCACCCGCTGGCGCTATCCCTACTGGTCGCTGTTTAGGTTCATAGCCCGTGACGAGGCCGAGCTATTCGCCGAATGGGGCCATGTGCGCCGCGGCTATACGCTCGCCGAGCTTGAGGCGCTCGTAGGGCGCCCGGCATGGTGTAGCACCGCGTTCATCAACGCACTCCTCGCTTTCAACCACGACGTCGCCTTCAGCCGCCTCGGCCGCCGTCAGCGCTTGGCGCTGCACGCACTGCTGGCGCCGCTGTCGCTCTTTGGCTGGGCGACCCACCGCATGAACACGCCGGGAACCGAGATCGCCGCCGCCTGGCAGTTTCCCTGAGCCGACCGCCCTCAGCAAGGAGCGCCGATATTGCAAGTCGACCGGGACGCAGCTCCATACGCGCGCGCTCAAACAATCTCGTCAACGAGGCCATCCGAGAGGTACTGAAGATCGGAAGGAGAACGCTTGGCGTGAACCGCTCCCCTCCGCGACAGTCAGTCGATTGATCGCTCGAACTCGCGGCGGCGGAGGGGGCCGTCATTGCGAGGCGGGCCTTCCATCTGAACGGTGCCCGGGCCGGCGATATAGCGTCGAGCGTGGTGTTCCACGGGCGCAGTGAGCTTGCAAATAATGAGCGGCAGCGAGACACGGCAGAACTGGTCTTTGCCCGGGTGACCCTAAGCGCCGACCTCGATGCAAAGGCTGCGGCGCCAACTCCGCCAACCGGCAAATGTGACAGGGCTGAATAAGCCCTTACGAGAGGAAGATGCTATGGGAACGTACGAGCATAGCTCGATGAGCGCGTTCGGAAGATCTCTTCGGCGCGGCAAATTCAGTGCGGCGGACGGGGAATGCGTTGCCGTGAATGCTTGCTCCGAAGGCAACGACTTTTTTATTGCGGCGAAGCGGTATTTTGCTAAGAGTAGAGCGTTTTCCGACAGACCCTTCTGCGGATTTGCCCGTCGAGAGTAACTCGGAAGACATTGACTGAGTGTGAAGTTCGTGGCGCATCTCGGCACTCCCCAGTTTCCGGGGTGCGCCACGTAAAGGATTGCTGCAATTGAACTTTTCTGCCCCGATCCAGTCAGCGCAAAGAAATTTCGCGACGGCCTGTAAACTGACATGTCGATGTTTCGCTTACCGTGTAGCAAACGGGAAACGCGCGTTTCTTGACCTATCGCCCGGAGAATTTTCTGGGCCAATCGCATCAGGATTCGGAAGGATTGGGTAGTGTCCATGTCCGGCATCCGCTGGCGAAGCGGGCCGGCGGGCATGGCGGAAACCTTTCCCTTGGCCTTCGGGTTCGTGACCTGGCCGCCGTGGCGGATGGGGCCTGCCACCGTGAGGCGGGGATGCATGTTGTGGTGCGCTCGGCGGGCACAGGCTGCTCGGGGGGCTGGAGTGGCATCAGGGCGATGCGTGGCCAGACCCGCTGGACGGTGTCCAGTCGACAGGCGCAGGTTGACGCGCAATCCGAGCTCGATCCGGAGCGGCTGATTGTCATCGATCGGACCTGGGCCAAGATGAACATGGTCCGGACCCACGGTCGCGCATCGTATGACCAGCGGCTTCGAACTGGCATTTCCCGTGGCCACCGGAAAGCCACGATCTTCGGCGCCAGGCTGGGCCCGCACGGGATGCTCGCCCCCTTGGTGCTCAGCGGCCCGATCGATCAGGACGCCTTCGATATGTGGGCAGTGGACGTACCCGTGCCCGAACTCAGCCGCGGCGATCTTGGCATCATGGACAACCTCTCCTGCCACAAAGTGCCAAGCCTGCGCGAAGATCGAGGCAGCGGCGCTGAACTCCTCTACCTCCCGCCGTACCGCTCTGCTTTCAACCCGATCGAGAACGCCTTCGCCAAGCTCAATGCGATGTCGGGCAAAGCTGCGGAGCGAACAATTGATAGCTCTTGAAACACCGCTGGGCGCAGCGTCGTCACATTCACCCCGCACCACCGCACGAGCGACTTGGCCGACACTGGGTACGACCCACAATGATCGGATGCCGCTCGCATCCAGTTTTGTTCCACACTGCGGCGGCAGTCCCAAGTTTTTTTGATGTTGCTGACGCATCCATAAACATAACCAACTCGCCCGCCGCGCAATTTAATAATACTTAAATAACAACTTAGAAAGCAGTGTATAATTGTAGCATTGAAAAATATACATTAAATTTAAGGGTGCGTCGCATCAATTTGAATAATACTTTTTCAGGCTGCCGCCGCGATATCCGTATCCATAATAGCCATAAAGATCCATTCGTTTGGGATTGATCCGGGTGAGGGCAAGGCCTGTGACTTTAAGATTTACCTGGCGGAGCAGGTCGAGGCCGGTTTGTACCATTCGACGGGTGGTCTTGTTCCATCTGACGGCATAGACAATCGCATCCGCGTGCTGGGCAACAATTCGCGCGTCCGGAACCGCCAGCACTGGCGGTGTGTCGAGCACGATCAAATCGTAGCGCTCGCGCATCGCCGCGATGAAGTTGGCAAACTGGTTCGATTCAAAGAAATCCGCAGGGGTCACCCGTCCATCATCCGCGATCAACAGGTCCAGCCCAAGCTTGTCCTCACGAAATATCACCTCGTCAATGGACTTGTTGCCCGCAAGAAAATCGATCAGCCCGGATTCTGATCCGACCTTGAAATAGCGTCGCAGAATGCGGCGACGCAGATCGGCATCCACAAGCAGGACTTTCTTGCCGGCCATTCCCGAGGTTGCCGCAAGCATGGATGCAAGGATGCTTTTCCCCTCATTCGGCACCGATGAGGTGACGACCACGACTTGCGGGACCGCGTCCACATTGGAAAGATTGATAGCGGTGCGGAGGTTTCGGACCGATTCCGCGAGGCTCGAGGCCGGTTTGTCGCCGATCAGCCGCAAGAGTGCATTTGGCCGCTGCACCGGACCATCCGGTATGACCCCGATCACGGTCAGACCAGTGCTCGCCTCCAGCTCTTCGGGGGCGCGGAACGTATTGCGCAAGGCATTCTGGATGAACACCAGAGCAATGCCGAGGACAAGCCCGATGATTCCACCCCTAAAGATTGTCTGGGTCTTCTGGGGAGACGAGGGAGACCCGGGAATCCGCGCGGTGGAGAGCACACGCGAATCGGCCTGTTGAATTCCCTGCTGAACGGAGAGCTCCTTCAGACGATTGAGAAACGACTCGTAGATCAGCCGTGCCGCCTCTGCTTCACGTTTCAGCTGGCGCAACTTGACCAGGTCGGCCGATTGCGCGTCGATCTCGGTCCCGAGAGTAGCCAATGCCTTCGAGATCTCGACAGCCTGATCGCGCGCCTCCCGGGCGTCCCTCCGCAAATCTCCGACGAAGGCATCGAACAAGGCGTCGAACTGGGGGAGCGCCGCGGAACCCGCTGCCGAGCTTGCCAGCGAGTTTGCCAGGTCGCGCGCTTCGCGTCTGACAATCGGATCGCTGATGACAGCCGCCAGGCCAGCAAAATCCTCCCGGCCTCGCAACTCCTCAAGTCGTCCGATCCGGCGATCGAGGTCGTCCGCCACGCCGTTCTGTTCCTCGAGGCGGTCGCGCATGGTCTTCAAGCGCAACGTGTTCGCGGTCAGGGTCTCCGGGTTCACGAGATGCGCAGCCGCGAGAAAGCTTTCGATATCGCTTTCCGCTGCCTCGAGTTCGACCTTCAGGTCCACCGCCCGGTTGCCGAGCCACGCCATCGCGTCCGCCATTGCCTCAAGCTTTGCTTCGCGCTGACCATCGACATATAGCTCGGCGATCTTGTTCGCGATTTCAGCGGATTTCTGGGGCGCGGTGGTGACCACCCTGATTTCATAGGCGTAGCTATCGGTCAAATGCGAGACACTAACCTTTGACGCCAGAACATCGGTCGCGGTCTCACGGGCTGCGGCCGGCGCGAGCGGTGCTGGTGCGGGGCGCGCTTCCCGCACCCGGCCGAGCCATTTCATCACGGTGTCGATACCAACCCAATCCAGATCGTCCGGCGGAGGGCGGAGCGAGGGATTGAATTCGGGATCCTGCTGCAGCGACAGCGCATCCGCGACGCGGGACATCAGTTCGCGCGATTGGAGCACCCGGACCTCGGTGTTGATGCTGCCATAATCGAGGGAGAGTTGCGGCGCCACTCCCTGCAAATCGATGACGCTTTCCTGACTCGTTTTGAGCACGACCTGGGCGCTGGAAGTGAACAGCGGCGTTTGTCTCTCGACGTGCCAGGCTGCCCCGCCGATCCCGAGAACTGCTGCCGCGAGGATGGTCCCTTTGCGGAGCCAGAGCGTCCTCAGAATATTCGCCAGGTTGAAATCATCGGCGTCGTGATCGCGCCATTCAGGCCCGTCGCCAGAGGAGGCGGCCTCGCGGAAGTGGCGTGAGGGGTCAATCGGTTCTCTGGACGGCTTTTGCGGCAGGATATTCACGCACTCTATCCGATCTTCTCACGATCCCTGCAGTGGTCCCGCGCCAGCCCGTCAGAGGGCGGCTCAACACCAAATCCGGTTCCCATCACCAAGCGCCAGCCTCCTCGAGAAAGCGGAAGGATCCCTGCGCGTGAACTCAAGATCCCGCAGCGATGGCGGCATTGCCACGGCCCGGCAGGACGGGGAAGAATGGATCAGAATTGGCGCAATCGCAAGGAACCAGGCGCCCTTGCCTTCTTTTGCGGGTGCGAGACGAGCAAGACGAAACACATTTCCACCGGGGCCGTCCGGGTGAGGGTGAGGTGTCGATGCTGGCCAGCATCGCCATCCGGCCAAAGTTTATTCGGGCGCGCGCGACCCGGATGGAGATATCCTTCCTCCGGACTTTCCGGAACGGCCGAACGCCTCTGAACGCGCGTGCGCCATCCCTCGACGCTGCGACGGCCGGCTGCCACATGGACAGATTTCGCGATCGCTTGCCGGACGCTGGCCATTTATCTAGGCGAAACCTCGGTTTACCGTTGCATTTTCCTGCTCAGTTGAGGAGGTTGGAGGAACGGCAACACCCGATTCTACGGTGCCCAGAGCGATGGCGCCCGAGACTCGCACGTTGCGTCGATTGCGTGAGTAACCGTTTGTCAGGACCGGTTGTCAGGGGGAGTACGATCACATGTTCATCGATGCATTGGATTGGACAGCTTGCCCCGGCTCCGCGTCACGATCCGTTTGACGAGTTCGTCGATGCATGATCATGGTCACTCTGGAACAATGAGCGGTCGTTGCGCCGCGGTCCGGGGTTGGTATCGATCCCGCGGCGATCAGTCGGTTGCGCGCGAACCCGGCACGAGACCCGCGCCTGATCCGCGGCGCCCGGGCGTGACATGTGACGATAGACCGTCTGCAGAGAACCTCCTCAGATGCCACGGTCCCGCTTATGTTCATGGGAGCGCAAGGTGCGTTATGAGCCGGGCATACTGACGCGTCGGGCTTCCGAAGTCCCGATGGACGATTTGCCATCCGAAACCCGGTGGTATGTGGTTCAGAGCAAGCCGCGCAAGGAGATCTTCGCCGGTTCCAACCTTGTGAATCAGGGGTTCCGGATCTTCCTGCCGAAATTGCGCAAGACCGTGCGCCATGCCCGGCGGAGCCGGCAGGTCGAGCGCGCGCTGTTCCCCCGGTATCTCTTCGTCGCCCTGGATCTGTCGCGCGATCGCTGGCGTTCCGTGACCGGCACCTTTGGCGTGTCGCATTTCGTCACCGACGGCACCGGGCCGCTCCCGGCGCCGCGTGGGTTGATCGAGGGAATGATCGCCGCCTCGGATCCGGCGGGTGTGCTGGATCTCAGCCGGATGCTGGTTGCCGGCCAGGCGGTCCAGTTGCTTGACGGCCCCCTCGCGGGGCAAATCGGCCGGCTCCTGCATCTCGATGGTGCGGGGCGCGCGCGCGTGCTGTTGCAGATTCTGGGTGCCGACAGGGCAATCGCGGTCTCGGCCGCGAGCCTGGCACCGGCGGGCGGGGCCGGGCGCGACTGATCGCCCGGCAGCGTTCGCCGCAGGCCCCGAAAGCGGGTCGCGTGGTTGGAGCCACAATTCCGGAGGCCCGGTTGGGTCACCCGAACTGCGGTAGCATGCGCGGGTCGCATCCCCGATCAAGACGCCGCAGATCAAGACGCCGCAGATCAAGACGCCGCAGATCAAGACGCCGCCGATCAAGATGCCGCCAATCGAGACACCGCCAATCGAGACGCCGCCAGTCAAGACGCCGCCAGTCGAGATATGGACAGGAACCGGAACCAACTTCGAGATGCCGCCGCTGGCCAGGGCGGTTGGGGCGAGCCGGCGCCAATCCGTGATCATGCGCCCCGCCATCGACAGTGCGGCCAGGGCCGACCATGGGCCGGCACCGTCTGGACGCGACGACCGCCAGCTTCGGGAACAGCTGTCGCCGTGATGTGGCAATAGGCAGGCGGCCATGACGGCGAGCATTCCGGTTGGCTTGACACTGATCCTGGAGCCCGTCGGACATGCGCTCGCGGTTCGCAGCTGGCTGATTGTGGCTGTTCTCGTCGGAACACTGATCGCGCTGACGCTGCTCAATCTTGTGGCGCCCCTCCTCGGCCTCATCGACATTCCTGATGGCAGCCGGAAGCGACATCCGCGCCCCATGCCCCTCACCGGCGGGCTCGCGATCCTCTGCGGCGTCTGGACCGGCATGCTCGTGCGCACCGAGACCGGCGCATCCGCCGGTGACATCCTTGCACTCCTTGGCATCGTGGCGACCGTCCATGCCTTCGACGACCAGTCCGGCTTGTCGTCGCGTCAGCGCCTCGTCATCGATGGCGTCATTGCCTTGGCCTTCACCGTGATCACCGGCAATGTTATCGAAAGCCTGGGCTCGGTCGACGGACGGTTCCTCCATCTCGGTCTTCTGGCGGCACCCTTCACGATCTTCATCTATGTCGCGCTGACCAACGCCTACAACATGATGGACGGTCTCGACGGGCTTGCACTGAGCCAGTTTCTGATTGCGCTTGTAAGCATCGGCCTGTTCCATCTCGCCCATGCCCAGACCAGTGGCTTCGCGCCGCATGCCTTCGCGGTCGTGGTCGCCAGCGCGGTGATCCTGCTCGCCAATCTCGGGTTGCTCGGATCATTTCTGCGCTGTTTTCTCGGCGACAGCGGCGCGCGATTCCTTGGCTTCTTCCTCGTCTATGTGCTGATCATGGAAGGCAATCGTGTGCTCTCGCCGGTCGCAGCGCTGTTTTTCGTCGCCTTGCCCCTGCTCGACCTGTGCGCCGTGGTCGCGACCCGGCTGCGGGCCGGGGCGGGCCCGATGATGCCCGACCGCAGGCACATTCATCATCTCCTGGTCGACGCCGGTGCGTCGCCGAGCCTCACGGTGCTGATCCTCGCGGGGCTGAGCTGCGCCATGATCGGTGTCTACACCCTGCTGGATGTGCTCGATTGCGGCGATCTCGTTGTCGCCGGGACATTCCTTCTGATCGCCGGGCTCTACTGGCAGGGACGACCTCATCTTGTTGCCGCCCTGTGCCGCGGACTCAGGCCGCACCCGGCGATCGGACCGGCGGAATGAGCGGCGAAATGATCGGCGGAATGACCGGCGCCGGGCTGCTCCGGGCATTGCTGCCTGGCACCGCGAAAATGATCGGCGCCGGGTCGTTCGCGACCCCGGTCCGGTGCCGACCGGTCACGGGCCGGGGCGGAGCTGGCGGACATGTTGGGTAAGGATTTGGCGGGCAAGGATTTGGCGGGCAAGGATCTGGTCGGAAGGGTCGCACTGATCACCGGCATCACCGGCCAGGATGGCGCCTACCTCGCCGAACTCCTGCTCGCCAAGGGTTACCTTGTGCACGGGATCAAGCGGCGCGCCTCGAGCTTCAACACCGAGCGCATCGACCACCTCTATGCCGACCCGCACGACGCCGAGGCCCGTCTCTTCCTCCATTATGGCGACATGACCGATGCCACCAATCTGATCCGCATCATCCAGGAAACCCGGCCCGACGAGATCTACAACCTCGCCGCTCAGAGCCATGTTCAGGTGAGTTTCGAGACACCGGAATACACCGCGAATGCCGATGCCCTCGGCACGTTGCGCCTGCTCGAAGCCATCCGGCTTCTCGGGCTGGCCGGCACGGCGAGGTTCTACCAGGCCTCGACCTCCGAGCTGTTCGGGAACGCCCACCAGGATCCGCAGAGCGAAACCACCCCGTTTCGCCCGCGCTCACCCTACGCCGCGGCCAAGCTCTACGCCTACTGGACCACCGTCAACTACCGCGAGGCCTATGGCCTCCATGCCTCGAACGGCATCCTCTTCAACCACGAAAGTCCGATCCGCGGCGAGACCTTCGTGACCCGCAAGATCACCCGGGCCGTCGCAGCGATCATGCTGGGTCTGCAGGAGACCCTCTTCATCGGCAATCTCGATGCGCGGCGCGACTGGGGCCATGCCCGTGACTTCGTCGAGGGCATGTGGCGCATGGTCCAGGAGGACGCGCCGGACGACTACGTGCTGGCGACCGGTGTCTCCCACAGCGTGCGCGATTTCATCGAGCGCGCCTTCGCCGAGGCCGGCGCCCGCATCGTCTGGCAGGGCGCGGGCCTCGACGAGATCGGCCTGATCGCCGGTCGCGACGATCCTGTGGTCCGGATCGACCGGCGCTATTTCCGGCCGACCGAGGTCGACCACCTGCGCGGCGACGCCGCGAAGGCCCGCGACCGGCTCGGCTGGACGGCGCGGACCTCCTTCGAGGCGCTGGTCGCGGAGATGGTCGAGGCCGATCTGGCGCGGCTCGCCGCCGCACCGGACGCGCTGCGCGAGACCCGGCATGGCTGACCTCGCCTATGCGCTTGCGGGCAAACGGGTCTGGGTCGCCGGTCATCGCGGCATGGTCGGCGCGGCGCTCATGCGCCGCCTCGCGCGCGAGAACTGCACGCTCCTGGCGGCGGATCGCCGCGAGCTCGATCTCGAGGACCCGGGCGCGGTTGCCGCCTGGGTGGCGGCTGCGCGGCCGGATGCGGTGTTTCTCGCTGCCGCCAAGGTCGGCGGCATTGTTGCCAATCAACGCCAGCCGGTCGGGTTCCTGCGCAACAATCTGCTGATCGCCACCAACATCCTCGGCGCGGCGCAGGCGCGCGGCGTCGAGAAGCTGCTGTTCCTCGGATCCTCCTGCATCTACCCGCGTCTGGCACCGCAGCCGATCCCGGAGCAGGCGCTGCTGGAAGGGCCGCTGGAGCCGACCAACGAGTTCTACGCCATTGCCAAGATCGCCGGCATCAAGCTCTGCCAGGCCTATCGCCGGGAGTTCGGCTGCGACTTCATCGCGGCGATGCCGACCAACCTCTACGGGCCCGGCGACAATTACGACCTCGAGAGCAGCCATGTGCTTCCCGCCCTGTTGCGCAAGGCCCATGAGGCCCGGGCGCGCGGCGCGCGCGAGCTGGTCATCTGGGGCTCGGGCCGGCCGCGGCGCGAGTTCCTGCATGTGGACGACTGTGCCGATGCGCTGGTGCATGTGATGCAGCACTATTCCGACGCCCTGCCGATCAACATCGGCAGCGGCAGCGATCTCAGCATCGCCGAGCTGGCGTCGCTGATCATGCGGGTGGTTGGCCTCGAGGGCCGCGTCGTCACCGATCCCGGGCGGCCGGACGGGACGCCGCGAAAGCTCCTCGATGTGACCCGCCTGACCGCGCTCGGCTGGCGGCCCTCGATCCCCCTCGAGGCCGGCATCCGGATGACCTATGCCGCGGCGCCGTTCGATCCGGCGCCGGCCGGAGGGACAACGCCGTGAATGGCCGCACCGTGCATGGCCGTACCGTGAATGGTCACACCGTGAATGGTCACACCGTGAATGGTCACACCGTGAATGGTCACCCGGTGAACGACAGCGCCAAGGATACCGGCACGGCGGCGATTCGTC
>CAVOYU010000010.1:0-174752 GCA_963700775.1 uncultured Pseudomonadota bacterium | reverse complement strand
TTCGTGGTGCGACGGAATTGCCGCACCCTGCACCGACATCCGCGACAATCGCTCGGCCCGGCTCGGGATAAAGCCCGCAACCAAGGGTTGTTAATGTTTCTATCGAAGTATCCCCTACATTGCGTTCATATTTATGACAAATTGTCGGTCTCTTTAGGACATACTCCCGTCTCAGACTGAAACTGTGCATGAGGTCACTCGTGATCCGTCATGCGCAGAGTGCCGGCCGCTGGTGTTGCTGGGCGGTCGAATTGCCCCCCCCCGGTCTCGGGGGCGCTCTGGGAGAGGAGAGGTCAATGAAACGCGAGCGCGGATTCCTGCGGGGAAATGACGGGTCCATCTCTGTTGACTGGCTCGAGATGACAGCCGGTTCGATCGCACTTGGGGTCATGGCCACGTTTGCGATTCTCAACGGCAGCATCGAGTCCTGGACGGCAGACAGTTCCGGTGCAACGACCTGGACAAGTGCCGATGTCGCAACCGTCACCGCGCTCGATTCGGTCGACGCCGAAGCCCTTCAGCTGACCGAGCGGATCAGCCTGCCGGTCGGATCCGTGGCAGTCCATAGCGAGGAAGGCTTTGCATCGTTTCGGACACCGGCCGGTGGCTGGGTCGATGCCTGGACCAAGGATGGTCCAACCATCCCCGAAGGAGCAACGCTCACGTCAATCGACAGTTTCACGCTTTCGGATGGCAGCATCATCGCCGCGTCTGCTCTGTCCGCGACCTGCATCGAAGCCTATTCATCCAGCGTCAGGTTCTCGTTCCAGAACGAACCGGGGAACCGGCTGACGCATGGATCCAAGACTCCCGAGAGTTGAGATCGTCGGGGCGCCGCCCGTATCCCACCCGCGAAAGATAGGGTGATCTCGTCGGGACGCCGAGCGCCGTGATCCGAGCGGGTCATGCCCTCCATGCCGAGGCTCCAGGATCAACCCCGCGCCATGTGAAGCGCCTGGCCAATCCGGTTGGCAGCGGGCTCCTGGGCGTGTTAGCGTCCGGAGAAATGTCCTGATACTTCTCCCCGGCTCGGTTAGATGGTGAACGGACAACTACCGACACGATGGATCAATCGGGAGCTGATCATGCAATCGATCATGGTTCGTGGCATGGCGATACTGGCCCTATTGGTTGGTGGTTGTGCGACCGGTGCGGACCCGGCGCAGGAAAAAGCCTGGGAGGCCATGGTGGCACAGGACTATCCCGCTGCGCGCGATCGGTACGAGGCCATTCTCGCCGAGAATCCGGACGACCCATTTGCTCAGCTGAACCTCGGTGTCGCCTACCACAATCTCGGTCAGTACGATCTCGCGCGGCAGCATTACCAGGCCGCCATTGACCTTGGCGGCGATGCGCAAGGAACCCGCGTTGCAGCGGGTGGCGAAGTTACCACCAGTGCGACCACCGTTGCCGACAAGGCGAGGGAAAACCTGGCGACCTTACCGAATTGACCTTTCCCAAGGAAGAATCGGCGGCGCGGGACTTGTTGCTCCGGCGTATACGCCGATGAGACATCCGGCCTGCGCATCGCGCCATCTGATCGCGCACTGGTAGGGCTCAGCCGCATCACCCACGCGCCCCAGAGCCAGAATCTCTGGCGGCCGGCCGTGCCGGCGCGAGCTGCAAGCGATTGCAGAACACTGCCACAGATTGCCTTTGGCAATTTTCGACGGACTGGCTAGCCTTGGGTTCCGCTGGGAAGGAAAGTGCCGATGTTCAATCCGACCTCTGTCGTCGCGGCTGCGTTCTCGAACTATCTTTCGGAGCTTTACCTGCAGCATTTTTCAGAGCGCAGAAAGGAGTATGCCGCATTCATCGGTGGCGCGGCACGTCTCGTGCTCGAGCGGCTTGGCAATTCTGATGCCCTTTACCACAATGCCGAACACACCATGATGGTGACACTTGTCGGCCAGCAGATCATGCGCGGTCGCCTGATCTCCCACGCGGTTCAGCCAGAGGACTGGGTTCACTATACGATTGCTCTACTGATCCACGACATCGGATATGCGCGGGGCGTCTGCAAGGGCGATCGCAGTGACAAGGTGGTGATCAACGCGGCCGGGGAGACCTTCACGCCACCGCGTGGAGCATCGGATGCGGTCCTTGCACCCTACCACGTTGACCGCGGCATGCTCTATGCACGCGAGCGTTTTGCAGCATCGGAATTCATCGACGAAGAACGGATCGCCCGGGCCATCGATTTCACCCGCTTCCCTGTGCCCCAGGAAGTCGCGCTTCGCCGATACCGATGGCGAACCAGCGCTCGTGCGGGCGGCCGATCTGATCGGACAGATGGCCGACCCCTTCTATCACCGCAAGATCAATGGTCTTTTCCACGAGTTCGCTGAAACGGGAATTGCCCGTCAATTGGGGTATGACAGCCCCATTGACCTGGTCGAGAAGTATCCGGAATTCTTCTGGTCGCAGGTGCAGCCCTATATCGGCACGGCGCTGCGCTATCTCGAACAGACGACCGACGGCAAGCAGTGGGTTGCCCAGCTCTACAACCACCTCTTTCAGATCGAGCACCGGGCAAGCTATCTCGGTCCGTTCCCTGGCGTGCGAGACTAAGCTACTGTTGCGGTCGTGCGCGCGCCTAAGTGTTAGGGGTGCGTTGTCGATTTCGGCAAAGGAGTGACCCACTGGGATCCGTCCAGAGTACCCGGTCAAGGGAACCTTTCTTCAACAGGAGATCACGGGAATGGTCGATGGCACCGGCGCTTCAGCGGAGACAAGCGTCTACGAGGTCGGCGCAGCCCTTTTGCCGGAAAGGTGGTCTCGCTGTCTCTGGCTGCTCGCGTTGATGCGCCGTCCGATTGAGATCGCAGCCTCGATGTGGAGGAAATCGGAACCGGCCGCGCTTGAGATGCGTGTCCGGCGGTTGTTCCTTCCGCTGGCGCTCGCATGTCTTGCCTGGTTCAGCGCTGTGACCGGTGCCACAAGCCTTGTTGTGGAGGAATTCTACGCGTTGAACACGCAGCAGAGGGAGGATACAATCATGACCGTGCTGGAATTCTATTACGAAAACTATCGAGCGGATCCGGTCTCATCTCGCAAAGCGGATTGCATGGCCGCAAAACATCAGATGCAGTCCGAAGATGGCAGTCCTTACCTCGTGACCCGAATCATGCGCGAGATGGAGACAGCTCGCACCGATACGGCGGGCAGCCGCACGGTCGAAGAGGTGGTGGAGACAGTTGTCGAACGAGAGTGTGCCGCTCCCTGATCCATCTGCTGCAGGGCCTTGAGGTAACCGTCGCGGCACGAAACCATCTCGACGGGTCGGCATCTACCCCGTGCAAATGGGTTGTTCTTTAGAATACGCGTCGCCCCTGCCCGCACCCCTCGTGAGCTTGCGCGGTCGCGCCTGGTGGCAGGGTCGCCCGCACCCATACTCCGGTTCCCCGAGAAAATTCGGCAACGCCTCGAGAAGGCCCGCTTACCGACACCCGACGCTCCTATCCGCCGTAGGGCCGAACTATCTCGATCGTGACCGAGCCGATTTTTGGACCCAGCCATTGCTCGGACTTCCAGATGAAACCAGAGGACGCATCGACCCAATGGGTGTTGGTAATCTGACGCACGGCATTCCGGCAGCGCTCTTCCACCCGTACAAGGGTGAACCCGATCTCCGCAATCACGATGGTCTCAGGCCCCTGCGGCCGGAAAATACAGTGCAGCGATAGCCCATAGCTGCCGGCATGACGCACTGAAAACTGGTACTCACGCCACACCTCGACCGGCCATTGACCGAGTGGCGTCGGATGCGCGATCGGGTCCTGCGGGTCATACTGGACGCCATCGAGATCATACCCCGCAGTCTCGAGCCCCGAGACCGCCCCGCCGAGCATGACGACCGAATTTCCGTTCGCGTCGCGATAGTCCAGATAGCCACCATTGTCTGCCAATGGGACCAGATAGGCACGAGGGCCGCCGCTCGACGACACGGCGATCGTCGCGGATGGAATCCGATCAAGCTCGGCTCGGGTCAGTTCGGGCGATGTTGCCTCTCCGGAGCCGGCGATCGATGTGGTGGTCAAGGTGCCAAGACGCTCGAAAACGGTCGGTCCGGCACTCGAGCAGGCAGAAAGTCCGGGTGCGCACAAGGTCGCGAGGGCCAGAGCGGCATTCTGGCAAAGGCTGCGCCCCGATCGGCTCATTTCCAGAAATCCTGCCAGCTCTGGCGCAACCCGCCTTCATCCATATCCTCGACGATCGGATAAAGCCGGTTCGATATCCACAACTTCTGACCACCGTCGCGGGTCAGCGATCCGATTACGGCTTTGTATTCCGAGCGGCCTTCAAACGGGAGCGCCCAGTCGAACGGAATTGTGAGGAAAAGCCCCTTGTCGAAGCTACCTTCACCAAACTCGCTATACGAGACATTGGTAAAGGTGGCGTAGGCGCCAAATTCCCATCCGTTGGAAAATCGACGCTTCAAGGTGAACGTTCCGCCCCAGTCTTCGGCGAGATATCGCCCGGCATCGATCTGCGCGCTGACACCCTTCCAGCCAGTGTCCCAGTAGAGGCTGGCGTGCCCCGTCACGACGTCATAGTCCCTGAACCCGAAGCGCTGGTCGAAGTCGCGTTGCTGCACCCAGTTGATGTCTGCACCAAGGCCCCAGCTCTGATCTGCTGGCTTCCAGAGCACCTCACCGCTGACACCGCCATACATCCACTCCAGAAGCCCGCCGGAGACGCGTCCGTAAATGCTGTCGTCCAGCTTGGTCACATAATCGAGGGAAAGGCGCTGAATGCCCGGGTCGCCTTGCTTGAGATACTCCGCAATGTCGGAGCGCACATGCGGGAGATCCGAGTCGCTGTCTCGTTCAATATCATCGAGATTGCCGGTCACGCGCTTCGAGACGGCTGCGTTTGCACTCAGACCCGGCAGGAATTCGAGGCCGCCCTCTGCGACGACGGACAGGTCAAAGCGAATCGGCTGATCAGGGTCAAACAGACTGATTGGCGTGAACGGACCAAACGCCCAGTAGGTGCGGGGAAACTGTTCGAGTGCACCGGTCTCGCCCCATGAGGGTGGCGTCGCATCATCGACCTGCGCCGACAACCAGGCCGACCATGCCGCGTCCGGGCGACCCACCTGGTCCTCGATCTTGGATCGCTCAAGTATCACACTTACCACAGGCAGGCTGTCCTCGACCGGGATGATCTCGAATAACTCGACCGAGGGGGGCATCGTTCTGGCAAGCGCGCGTGCCGTACGCCCAATTGCGCGGGGCATCGAGTGGAAGCGCTTGTTCTCGATGTAGACCGCAACACGGACCGGTCGTAGCTCGATGCCGAAAAGACCGATTGCGGCTGGGTCCAACTCATTCGTCAGCGCTTCGACAATCTTTTCTCGCCTCACCGGATCGTCATACCAGTCGGTCGGATAGGTTGCTGTCGATGTTATGGCATCGCGGATTGCCAGCTGAGCTTCGGGTCGCAGGGCAACCGTACAGACTGGCTCGCCGCCGGCCAGGCGGAAAGTCACCGCGTCGATCATTCCAAACTCTGCGTCGATCGCCTTCGCCTGTTGATCCGGGCAGTCGTAGCCGGCCGAGGGAGGGAGTGTAGCGGTTGCCCAGCGCAGGTTGTCGTCGCGGTTCTCGACCGTCACGTCAGTGAATTCGCTCGCAGCGAACCTGGTCGTGACAGGAGTGACGGTAACCTGTCCGCGGATCTCGCCATATATCGGCGCTACCAGCCGTGTTGTCCGGTCTCGGTCGCGACGGGATGGATTTGGCCGCTGGCTCGCCATCAGTCTCGGCAAGAGGTTGAAACGGATTTCCGCTCAGTGACAGGCGCACGCCGATCTCGGCGCCATACATATAGTAGGCGCCGAGCTCGACGCCATGAAGCGGCCGGTATTCAGCTCCGATATTGATTCCGGTTTTTGGATCAAAGGAACCCGACTGACGCTCTTGCGTGTAGGGATCGTCGCTATACTCGATCTTTAGGGCCAGGTCGTTGATTGGGGTCTGCCACTCGGCGCCGCCGAAGACGCCCATTTCCGGTCCCGAGAAGAACTGTCCGAAATTGACCGTGCCGCCTTGGTCCGATGAGTTTGATCGATCACAGAACCGGTTGTTGTTTTGGCACAGAGGGTTATCGAGCCCGCTCCGTCCTGCAAAGCGACCCCAGCCGACACCAGCATTTAGCTTCAGGTCACCATCGAGGAAGCTCTTGGTCGCGGCAAAGTACTCTCCCGAGTAAACCCCCGTGCCGAGAAAGTCTTGAAAGCCGAGAGCCAGCGCGGGCCATCCAGGACCTTCTTCGATCAAACGCAGCTTCAGGTCCAGGCTCCGGTCGTAGAGCGTCGTGTCACCTGGCCCGGAGAGAAAGTCATCAAGCACCGAGTATCGAAAGCCGACCTCGAACCATGGCATCGCTTGTGCCGTAAGTGTGTTGCGCAGATAGCCGCCGAAATAGCTCGACGTGAATGAAACCTGCGCGTCCGGTTGCATCTCTGCACTCGGCATATCGATCATCCCGGTCATGCCGTAGAGATTCAGAACTCGGACGGGAAGGGGGTACCGGAACCTCGGCGCCGCTGGCAATCGGCAGGCAGTGCACCAATGCGACGGCGAGGCAAAAAAATGCCCGCCTCGGAGCGGTGACGCCCTCAACTGTCTTCAGGGACTGCTGGAGCAAGGCTCCCCCCTGCCATCGCGTCAATCTTGTTTGGCGGAGTCAACGCCAAATACCCTTCTAACGTCAGCAAGAGGGGTTGCGGAAGAATTTCCTCCTCATGCGACGCGGGTGAGCCGGGGCCGAGTGCCTCTGAGTCGAACCGTGCCGTTGGCTCCATAGATGCGAGGCGGCAGGGTCCTCCAGAGATCAAGGAGCCCCCGCGCAATGTGCAAAAATCCCGACGTCCTGGTTGGAACGCCTTGCGCCAGAGCGTTGGATCGTGTGAATTGAGAGTGCGATAGCGGGGGGCGGAACGACGGCCATTGCGGTTTTGCAATCTATCGGGTGCTGCTTTCGGATACGAGTTAGGCTGCTGGAAGCTTAGGAGCGACATTGCGAGCTAGTTCGCCGGGGGCAGGTCCATGCGATTGCGAGCGTTACTGACGTTCATCTCAATGATTGGCGTGGCTGGTTGCGGTGTCATCTACACCTCGCCTCAAGTCACGGAGCAGCCTGCATTTGGCGGATCTTATGGCACAGACTACCAGGTTCGCGTCATTCCGCTCACCTACGAGACCGCTGCCGCAGCCAATCTAGACACCTATGTTCCCGCCCGGCTCCCTATGGCCTTCCAGCCCGATGCCGCGAAGTCGGTCGCTATCGCTTCCTACGGAGTGCCCGGTCTGCCGCCGCTTCCGGCCCCGACCGCAAGAGCGTCGAGTTCGACCCGACGCAATCGCAGACAGGTTGCCGCCGGCCAACCCGTCGGAGCCTTACCGGATCGGCGTCGGCGATGTCGTTCTCCTTGCCGTCAGCCAGCAGGCGACCAGCGTCGAGGGTCTGCCTGGGCTGATCGCAGCGCAGTCGAAGCGGACGGGCTATACGGTGCAGGACGACGGTTCGATCGCAGTGCCTGATGCTGGTCGGATCGCCATAGGCGGCAAGACGCTCCGGGATGCGGAAAGAGAAATTTTTCGTGCGCTGGTCGCTGCGGGAATCGATCCATCATTCTCGCTCGAGATCGCCGAGTTTCACTCCCAGCGGGTCTCGGTCGGCGGATTGGTTGGTGGGCCAACGCTGGTGCCGATCACCTTGCAGCCACTTCACTTGCAGGAAGCAATCGACCTTGCCGGGGGCATCACCGCGGACGATCCGAGCGTGACAGAGATACAGATTTTTCGGGACGGTGCGCGCTATCAGGTTGGGCTCGTGCGCTATCTCGCTGACCCAGAGTTGCGCCGTTTGGTGCTCCGTGACGGCGACAGCATTTATGTAGGAAGCCGGTATCGCGAGGCAGAGGCTCAGCGCTATTTCCAGGAACAGCTGACTTTGCGCAACGAGTTGCTGAGTATGGAGGACGCCCGGCGCCAGCTGAAAAGCGATGCGGAGGCGGATGCCAAAACGCTCCTTGCCGAAGAGCGTGAGCTCTTCGAACAGCGGCTCAAGCATGGTGCGGTCGAACAGCCTTATGCATTCGTCGCCGGCGAGGTAAGCAAAACGACACAGGTACCGTTGCCATTTGAACGCACGATGAGCCTGGCCAATCTTCTGTTCAATGAGGCAATCGGCGGAATAAAGACGACATTTGCCGACTATGGGGAAATCTATTTGTTGCGCGCAGAGACGGACCCGCAGAAGGCTGGCGGCTTGACCGCCTACCATCTCGATGCGGAGAATGCATCCAATCTCGCCGCAGCAACCCAGTTCCAGATCCATGCGAACGATATTCTCTTCATCACAGAGCAGCCGGTTACGAGCTGGAACCGAGTAATCAGCCAGATCCTTCCGCAGCTCTTCCTGTCAATCTACGGGCAGGTCACGCCGTCCTGAAGCATTGGCAGCAAGACCTCCCACGCCTATTCTACAGTGCCGTCCCGCTGGGCCTTCGCGACGGGTGATGCAACCGATAGCTACGCGTTGGCCGCCCGGATCCAATGTATTTGTTCTGTAGAAACGTGAATTGCGGAGCAGAAGACGCGCTCGATTGAGCGCGCTTGGATATCGGGGTTTCGCGACCGTTCGCGACCGCCGGAGAAGCTTCTGGCAACCAATCCAGGTTAAGGCTACACTGAAAAAGTGCGCTCGCGGAAAAGGCGAGGGGGGCGCGTTTTGTCAGTCTGGCTGGAACGACAATTCTGTATGCTGGATCAGGTCTCATCGACGGAAATCGGGCGGCGGGCCAAGAATCGTTCGACGTTACGGTGGACCGCGAGACTTCTTCGGTTTTGTTGGACATTGGCCGTCAGTGCCGCTCTTGTGGTTCCGGCACAGATGGCGACAGCGCAGAGTAGCGAATCAGCTTCCTCTAACAAAGATAGCGATCGCAAAAGACTAGAAAATCGCTGCAAGCTAGTTAAGGCGAAACGAGGCGAGAGCGCCGAAGTCGTGCCTACTGAGGCGTTTACACCCGAGCAGGGAAAGATCTTTCCCTATCTCGGCCGTCAGCAAAGCCTGCTCGAGCCATTCCGCATCGAAGATGACCGAGATCGGGACTGCGCGTTTGCTTTCGGATTGCCGTGGGCCTCGGGAGGTTCCGCGCTTGGCGCGCCAACGGCGGTCGCGGCGGCGCCGGCGGCGGTAGCACCTGGCGCTCTTGCGCCCGCCGGGATCGCAGCAGGGGGCATAGCCGCGGGAGCTGTTGCCGTGGGACTCGGGGTTGTGGTTCTTGGCGGCGTGATCGGGGTCGCTGCAGGCGTCGGCAAAGGTGGTGGATCGAATTCGAGCAGCGGAACTCAATAGCCCGCGAATGCACAATCGAGATTTTGTGTAAGTCAAAGGCAATAGAGCCGTTTGCAACCACAAGAGTAATGCGGGAACGTGACCTTGGTGTTGAATAAGAGATTGAGGTTTGAAAAAAAAGGAAGCGGGGGTCAGGATCGTTCAGGCCGATCGTTCTTGCATCACCTCGGAATTTTGGCGGTTGGCGTAGCTCTCATTGCCGGACTGGCCGCAATTCGTGTTGCTGATCCCTTCGTAGTAAATCAGGCCCGCAAAACGACCTTCGATCTGCTGCAACGCACGCATCCGCGCCCATATCTCGACGCACCTGTAAAGATCATCGATATTGACGAGCGATCACTCGCTCAACTTGGGCAGTGGCCTTGGCCCCGCGACCGCGTCGCCGAGTTAGTCGACCGTCTCCATGCGGCGGGTGCTGCGGCAGTCGTTTTCGATTTTTTGTTTATCGAGCCTGATCGAATGTCGCCCGCCCGCATACTCGGCGACTCCGAACTCCGAGCCAGGTTGGGGCTCGATGAGACCGGACCATCGGCGGACCTTCCCGACAATGACTTGATATTCGCTGATGCGCTACGGCGCGGGAATGTTGTTCTGGCTTTCGGCACATCGGCGGAGCGCTTGGAGCAACCGCCAGTGAAGGCCGGTTTTGCTTACACTGGCGAGGACCCAGCCAGCTCAATCACGCGCCTGCGCGGTGGCGCATGGTTGTTGCCCGTCCTCGCGGAGGCGGCAGCAGGTATAGGGTCTGTAAATCTAAGCAATGACAATTCAGCCAGCATCGTAAGAGAGGTTCCAATTCTCTGGTCCGACGGCAGGCAGTTATTCCCCAGCCTGATCGGCGAGGCGTTGAGAGTTGCTCAGGGTGCGCAAACCTACGTCGTGAACGCGGACCAAGCGACCGGTGACGTACAATCGGTGCGCATTGGCGCATTCGAAGTGCCGACCGGGCCCGATGGAGAGTTCAATGTTTACTACACGGTCCCTGTCCCCAGTCGCTACCTGAGCGCTGCAGAGGTCTTCGACAATGCCCGATTGAGTGCCCTCGCACCGGAGCTTGAAGGCAGGATCATCCTGATCGGCACATCGGCGGCTGGTCTCTTCGATATTCACAAGACGGCGCTTGGCTATTCGGTGCCGGGCGTCGAGATACACGCGCAAGCGATGGAGCAGATTATCAATGGCCAATTTCTGCTCAAGCTCGACTGGACGCGCGCCTTGGAGTTGCTGGCGTTGTTCGTTGGCTGCTTGACGGTCGGTCTCACGACCACATATGGCGGTGCGAGAATCGCCTTTGTCCTCGGCGCCGCGATCTCGTCGCTGATTGCGTTTGGATCGTGGTACGCCTTCCGATACATGGGAATTCTGATTGATTTCAGCTTTCCGCTCGCGGGCGGGCTTGTCGTCTGGTTCGCCGCCACGGCGTTCCGCTACATCGTAACGGATAGGGAGAAGCGGGGTATCCGCACCGCTTTCAGCCACTACGTACACCCGTCGGTCCTGAAAGAAATAGAGCGCAATCACAGCCAGGTCGAACTCGGTGGTGAGAATTGCGAATTAACTGTCCTTTTTACCGATGTCCGAAATTTCACATCGCTGAGCGAACGACTCACACCCAGCGAATTGGTGTCTTTCTTGAATCGTCTGCTGGGCAGGCTTGGTGATGCGATCGCCGAGGAAGGTGGCGTGATCGACAAATTCATCGGAGACTCCGTTATGGCCTTCTGGAACGCACCGCTGCGCCAGAGCGATCATGCGCAGCGCGCGTGCGCCGCCGCATTGAAGATGCGCGAGGCGGTACGGGAAATGAACGAGAGCAAGACGTTTGCGCTCCCTGAAGCCGTCGCACGTGATGCGGCAATCGAGATTGGGGTCGGGATCAACACCGGGCCAGCCTGCGTCGGAAATGTCGGATCATCCGAGCGGTTCAACTATTCAGCGATCGGTGATGCAGTCAACGTCGCGGCGCGGGCAGAATCTGCCTGCAAGGAGGTCGGATATGATCTGGTTATCTGCGAATCCACCGCAGCGCAGGCACCTGGTTTCGCATTTCTCGATGCAGGAAGCATTCAGCTCAAGGGGAAGTCTGATCGAGTCCCAGTGATGATCCTCGTTGGCGGCGAGTCGGTTAAGGCTTCGAGGGCATTTGAAAGATTGAGAAGCCGATACGACGCACTGTTCGGGATTCTGGCCGAGGCGAGTGCTGGGGACGCTCAGGACGTTCTTGCCGATTGCCGCGAACTCGCCGTAGGCGTTGACCCCAAGCTACTACGCTACTTGGATTGCGTGCTGGAGAGGTGTGAGGACTTTCAGATTTCCGATGCCCGGCAACTCGGGTTCGCCGCCGCAGGCTGAGTCCGCAAGTTGCTTGTGGGCCAACTCAAATACGCTGTGTCAGTCTCAAGGATAAGTGTTCGAATCGGAGGGCAGCCAATCTCGGTCGGGCACGATTATGTCCGGGTAGAGCGTTTGACAGAAACAATTGGTTCAGCAATCGCCGTCCGCTCGAACCCATCGGCAAAATCGCGGCCGCCGAGTCAAAGGCCCGCTTCTCTGCAAACCAGCGCCAAACGACACGCACTCAATCATCCACGTCTGCCAGTGTGCATTTTCCATCGTTGCCACATACTGTCGCACCGCCATGCAGCAACAGGAGATTGGTCTCTCCCGGCGTGACGGAAAAATCAAAAATCGTACCGCGCACGCCAATTGTCGCAGATGGGGTATAAATCAAATAGGCGTCCTTCTGAGCTTCGCCCGTAATGAATCGAAAGGCCCCATTTAGAGCGCGTACCGTAAACTGATTTTCCTTCGCACCCGCACGGAAAACAAACTCGTCGAGGAGCATTTCGGAGTTCGGGCCAACAACCATGCGAGTGCCGTCGCCAAAGAGCAACTGCGCTTGGCCACCTGAATCCGTCTTCACCCTTTCGCGCAGATAAACTTGCATGCCGACAGCAAGCGTGCGCTCCCCGACCACTCCGCTCGTTGAAGCCTGATCTATGACAGCCAAAGCTTCGCCAACACTTTCCTCCGAAGCTGCCATTGCCGTTCCGGCAACGACGACCGCAAAGAAAAAAGCTGAAAGAGCGAGGCTGTGTCGCACGAGTGTCACCATCTGCCAAACCCGCATGCGACGCCGGAAACGGGCCCAATACTCAACCTACCAACCCCTACTGTATGCGCCAAAGCGACCAAACGAGGCTCCCTCGGCCCATAAGTCGCCATCCAGTGTGCATCCGCGAAAGAATGACCATTATAGTGTCAAATTTCTCGCAATGCTAGAAACATCGCTGATTGACACACGTTAATCGTGTTGCGCGCCAAGCTTGGTCACGTCCGTTGAGCTGTTGGAGATTCTGGGGTGACGACCTCTCAGCTTAGCCCAAACGATCCGCTGGCGTATTTGTTCCTGAGCCGCCTCGCTCGCGCACATTACCACCTCGGCTGCTCCGAGGAGGCGGCGCACTACGCTACGCCCGCCCTCGCTGTGCAGCGCCTGCATTTCGTCCTAGTCATCATTCTGGCACAGGTGCACTCATTCCAAAAATTTTAGCGCGCCGGTGAACCGCGCCGGATTTCCCGGAGGCTGGTTGGTTTGAGTGCACGCCACCATAGCGAGCTCTCGGGATTGGGCATAGAAGCGTGCCTCGGCTTCGGCCGGCGGGATGTTGCCGATCGGCTCGAGGAGGCGGCGGTTGTTGAACCAGTCGACCCACTCGAGCGTGGCGAGTTCCACGGCTTCCAGGCTCCGCCAGGGACCGCGCCGATGGATCACCTCGGTCTTGTAGAGGCCGTTGATGGTCTCGGCGAGCGCATTGTCGTAGCTGTCGCCGACGCTGCCGACCGAGGGCTCGATCCCGGCCTCGGCCAGGCGCTCGGTGTAGCGGATCGAGAGGTACTGCACGCCGCGGTCGCTGTGGTGCACGAGCCCGCCCTGGCGCCCGGGCTGCCGGGCCCAGAGCGCCTGTTCGAGGGCATCGAGCACGAGCTCGGTCTTCGCCGAGCGCGACACGCGCCAGCCGACAATGCGGTTGGCGAAGGCGTCGATGACGAAGGCGGCATAGACGAACCCGGCCCAGGTCGAGACGTAGGTGAAGTCGCTCACCCAGAGCACGTTCGGCGCCGGGGCCCGGAACTGGCGGTTCACCTTGTCGCGCGGGCACGGGGCCGAGCTGTCCGAGACCGTCGTGCGCACGGGCTTGCCGCGCACCGCCCCCTCGAGGCCCATTGCCGACATCAGCCGGGCCACCGTGCAGCGCGCCACCTCGACGCCCTCCCGCTTCAGCTGTCGCCACATCTTGCGGACCCCGTAGACCCGGAAGTTCTCCTCCCACACCCGCTTGATCTCCTCGCGCAACACTGCGTCGCGCCGCGCCCGGGCCGAGGCCCGCCCGGGATCGACCCGGCGGGCGACATGGAGGTAGTACGTCGACGGGGCGATCGGCAGCACGCGGCAGATCGGCTCGACCCCGTAGACGTCCCGATGATCATCGATGAAGGCGATCATGGCTTGGACCGGCGGTCGAGCTCCGCCTGGGCAAAATACGCGCTGGCCTTGCGCAGGATCTCATTGGCCCGGCGCAACTCACGGTTCTCCCGCTCCAGCACCTTGAGACGTTCACGCTCCTCGCTCGTCGTGCCCGCTCTGAGGCCCTGATCGCGCTCCGCCTGGCGGACCCAGCCCCGCAACGTCTCCGCCGTGCACCCGATCTTCGCCGCGATCGAGCCGAGCGCCGCCCATTCCGAGGCATGCTCGCCTCGATGCTCCTGCACCATCCGCACGGCACGCGCGCGCACTTCCGGTGAATACCGCGTCAGTGTCTTCCTTGTCATGGCTCCATCCTCTCAAGGCTTGGAGCCTCCGACAAACCCGGCGCGGTTCACACCTTCGGTGACTAACGATTGGTACGCAGCATGTACAAACGATCTGTTTCAGCGGAGTTTGAAACAATCAAGAGTTGAATCACCAGCAGCGCGGCGGTATTTATCGACTCTGTAGATATTCAAGATGATGCCGGCTGCAACTTTTTTCCAAACCTACTCTTGCACGGCGCGAAGCCGTTCCCATCTGCATCGGGTCGGCAAGTCGTATGTCGCCGTGCCGATACCTTCGCGTCATCCTACGATGCGCCATAGTGCATCACTCACTTGAGGAATTCGGGAGGTACACCGGGTCCGGAAGACCCGGGGTGGGACCTGTCCTATCTCCCTCAACCCTTCCGGATCCATCGTTCAACTCCGAGCGCCGAGGCGCTCATGCAAGGAGACGCGAGATGGAGCAGATGTCCACTCCCCCGCAAATGCACCGGGCACGCCCGGAAAAGTCGCGCAGCGCCCGGTCGAAGAGCCGGGCGCCGCAACCGCCGTGCCGGCACCTCCTGTCGGAGCTGTCGGTGACCTACCGCCCCGTCTCGGACCTCACGCCCTACGCCAACAACGCGCGCACCCATTCGGAGCGGCAGATCGCCAGGATCGCCGCCTCGATCCGGACCTTCGGCTTCGTGAACCCGATCCTGATCGACGCCGAGGGGGGCGTCGTCGCCGGCCATGGCCGGCTCGCGGCGGCGCGGCGCCTCGGGTTGGAGACGGTGCCGGTGATTCGGCTCGACCATCTCACTGACGCGGAGAAGCGGGCCTATGTGATCGCCGACAACCGGCTCGCCGAGCTCGCGGGCTGGGACGAGGAGATGCTCCGGATCGAGCTCGGCGCGCTCGTCGAGATCGATCTCACCGAGGGCCTCGACTTCGACATCGGCGTCATCGGCTTCGAGACCGCCGAGATCGACATCCTGATCGAGGGCGAGACCAAAATGGATGCGCTCGCTCCCGCGGATGCGACGCTCGACGTGGCCATCGGCGGTCCGGCGGTTAGCGCGCCTGGAGATCTCTGGATCCTCGGCGAGCACCGGGTCCTCTGCGGCGATGCGCTCGATCCTCTGAGCTACGTCCGCCTCATGGGCAAGGACCGGGCGCGGCTCGTCTTCACCGACCCGCCCTACAACGTCCCCGTCGACGGCCATGTCTGCGGGCTCGGCGCCGTGAAGCACCGCGAGTTTGCCATGGGTGTCGGCGAGATGTCCCGCCTGCAGTTCACCGAGTTCCTCCAGAAGGTGCTCGCGAACATGGCGGCCGTCGCGGTCGACGGCGCGCTCCTCTACGCCTGCATGGACTGGCGCCATCTCCTCGAACTCCTGACTGCAGGCGAGAATGCCGGGCTCGGGCTCCAGAACCTCTGCGTCTGGAACAAGTCGAATGCCGGGATGGGGAGCCTCTACCGGTCGAAGCACGAGCTCGTCTGCGTGTTCAAGTCGGGGACGGCGCCGCACGTTAACACGGTCGAACTCGGACGGCACGGACGCTACCGGACCAATGTCTGGGACTATGCCGGCGTCAACACGTTCCGGAAGGGCCGGGACGCCGACCTCGCCGCCCATCCGACGGTGAAGCCGACCTCCCTCGTCGCCGACGCGATCAAGGACTGCTCGCGCCGGGGCGAGATCGTGCTCGATGCCTTCCTCGGGTCGGGCACGACCGTGCTCGCGGCCGAGAAGACCGCCCGGCGCGCCCGGGCTATCGAGCTCGACCCGGCTTACGTCGACGTCGCCATCCGGCGCTGGCAGGCATTGACCGGCAAGGTGGCGGTCCACGGGGAGACCGGGCAGAGATTCGCGGAGCGTGAACAGGTGTGGACGAAGGCGCAAGCCGACGCCGCCGAAACGAAGGAGGCGGGCCATGTCTGAGCGAGGCAACAATTCCGAGAACTACGAGGTCGGCTTCGGCCGGCCGCCGAAGCAGACACGTTTCAAGCCCGGCCAATCCGGTAACCCGAAGGGCCGACCCAGGGGCCGCAAGAACGTCCACACCATCCTCGAGGAGACGCTCTACCGATTGGTCCCAATCACCGAGAACGGACGCAAGCGCAAGGTGCCGGCAATCCAGGCAATGTTCCTAGGGCTCCTGCGCAAATCTCTCGACGGAGATCTGCGTGCCTTCAGCCAGATCTCGAAGCTGATGCCGATGCTTCAGGCGGCATCGGCTGCGGGTGCAGACACTGCCAACGACATGCCTGCTTACGACCAGAAGCACGATGCCGAGATGCTTGCAGAGTTCGCGGCGATGGTCCGCGAGAGCACGAACCCCAATGACGAGGAGCGAGACGATGAGCACTGAAAGAGCGCGCGCCGAAGCCTGCGGCGACAGAACTTCTACTTTTTCCTGGCCGAGGTGTTCCGGATCCTGCATCCGGGCAGGGAGCTCGTCGAAGGCCCCCTATCTCGAAGCGATGTGCTTTCGGCTCCAGGAGGTCGGCGAGGGCCGCGATCAGCGGCTGCTGATCACCGTGCCGCCTCGATACCTAAAATCGGTCTGCGCCTCGGTGGCGCTGCCGGCCTGGCTCCTCGGGCATGACCCCGGCCTCAAGATCATCGTTGCGAGCTATGGCGACGATCTCGCGCGCCGGCACGCCGCGGACTTCCGGGCGGTGATCGAGAGCGACATGTACCGGCAGCTGTTTACAGGGACATGCGTCGATCCGCGCGCGAACCGGACCGACGAGATGCGGACGACGAGCGGCGGTGGCCGCAAGGCCGTCTCGCTCGGAGGGGCCGTCACCGGGTTCGGCGCCGATCTCATCATCATCGATGATCTCATGAAGGCGCAGGACGCCCGCTCGGAGCGCAAGCGCGAGGAGGTGCGCGAATACTACGAACAGACGCTGTTCTCCCGGCTCGACGACAAGCAGCGGGGCCGGATCATCGCCATCCAGCAGCGGCTCCACGAGGACGACTTCGCGGGGTACCTGATCGAGAAGGGGAGCTTCACCCATCTGAACCTCCCCGCAAGCGCCGAGCAGGAGCAGCGGCTCGATCTCTACGGCGGACGCAGGCATCTGCGACGGATTGGCGATCTGCTCAACCCGGCACGCGAGCCAAAGGAGGCGCTCGACCGGATTCGGCGGGAGATCGGCTCCTATGCCTACTCGGCCCAGTACCAGCAGGATGCGGTGCCCGGCATGAGCGAGCATCTGGCGCTCGAGCGCATGACGCTCGTCGATCACCCACCCAAGCGTGAGGAGATCCTCTGGGTCGTGCAGAGCTGGGACACCGCGGTAAAGGACACGCCGAACTGCGACTTCTCGGTCTGCACCACTTGGGGCTGGAAGGATCGCTGGTACCTGCTCGATGTCTCCCGCGCCCGGCTCGACTTTCCCGCCCTGAAGGCCCGGGCGCTCAGCCTGCGGGATCATTGGCGCGCCGACATGATCCTGATCGAGGACACGAGTAGCGGGCCCGCACTGGTCCAGCAGCTGCGCGCCGAAGGCAACTATGAGTTCTTCACGAAAAAGGTCAGGGGCTCGAAGGAGGAGCAATTCTTCGCCCAGACCGACATCCTGCAATCCGACCGGGTCGTCTTCCCGACCAAGGCGCCCTGGTTCGAGGCGTTCCGGCGCGAGCTCTTCGTCTTCCCGAATGGCAGGTACGACGACCAGGTCGACAGCGTGACCCAGTTCCTCGAATGGGTGCAGTTCCGTGGCCGCGACTTCGTGAACCGCGACCCTGTCACCGGGCGCCCGCTCGGGCGACCCCGCTCCGAACGAGGGCGGCGC
Organism: uncultured Pseudomonadota bacterium; assembly: GCA_963700775.1. GTDB lineage: Bacteria > Pseudomonadota > Alphaproteobacteria > Rhodobacterales > Rhodobacteraceae > Thermohalobaculum. Next base: position 156,775 of record CAVOYU010000010.1, on the reverse strand, counting down.
CGACGGTAATCTGCGTGGCGGATTCAGCGCCGAGCCGAGGGCGCGCTCAGGAAGAGCGCGCCCGGGGAGAGTGCACCGGGGCGAATCTTCCGACTGGACTTCCCCAGCGAAGCAAGCGTTCCTGTTCGCGAGACGACACTGGCGGGGCCGACCCGCCTGCCAGGCATAACCGGGCCGGTGGCCCGGCTTCAGGTGGTGGGAGGCCGCGCGATCGGCGCGCGGCCCCGGTACAGGAGACCACCTGATGACCAAGTCCCCCAAGCTCACCGACCTCGACCTCGTCCTGCTCTCCGCCGCCGCGCAGCGTGCCGATGGCATGGTTCTGCCGCCACCCGAGACCGTGCGCGCCCGCGGCAAGACGCTCGAGAAGGCGCTCGCAAAGCTCCTGCGCCTCGCGCTCGTCGAGGAATGCCCTGCCGCAATCCCCGACCAGGCCTGGCGGCAGGATGACGATGCGCGGGGCATCGCGCTCAGGATCGCCCCGGCCGGGCGCGCGGCGCTCGGCCTCGATCCGGAGCCGGAGCACCAGAGGGACGATCCGGCCGGCGCGCATGCGGCCGCGGCGCAGGCGGCAAGCCCCGGTGTCGCCGCGATCAAGCCCGGCACCAAGCAGGCGCGGCTCGTCGAATGCCTGAGCCGGCCCTGTGGGGCGAGCCTCGACGATCTTGTCCACGCCCTCGGCTGGCAGGTGCATACGGTCCGGGCGGCGCTGACCGGGCTGCGCAAGAAGGGCTACGCGGTGACACGCGACCGGGACGCACGCGGCGTGACGGTCTACCGGGCAAGCCGCCAGGCGATCGGGGCGGGCGATGCGGCCTGAGGCTGGAACGGACAGAGGTCGCGGCGCGAGGACGCGCCGTGGCCTCGCCACCCTCGACGCGGAGCTCGCTCGCCTCGAGGCCCTCGATGGCGAGGGCCTGGCCACCGCGTGGGAGGCCCACTTCGGCGCGCCCCCAACCCCGGCTCTACCGCCTCGGCTCCGGCTCCTCGCCCTTGCTCATTACCTGCAGACCCGTGCGCTCGGCGGGCTCAGCCCGGCAGTGGTCCGGCGGCTCGGGCAGAGGGACGTTGCCGGAGCGAAGGGCAGGGGGCTTGCGCCCACCTCGATCCGCCTCAAGCCTGGCGCCACGCTCCTGCGCGACTGGGGGGGACGCACCTGGCGGGTCGAGGTCGAGGCAGACGGGCGCTTCGTCTTCGAGGGACAGCGCTGGCGCTCGCTCTCAGGCGATAGCCCGGGCGATCACGGGCACGAGTCGGAACGGCCCGGCCTTCTTCGGGCTTCGGGGAGGCGGCGATGGCGCGGCGTGAGGCGGCGAGAGCCGGTGGGTCTGCTGGTCATGCGGGGCAGCTGCGCTGCGCGATCTACACCCGGAAGTCGACCGAGGAGGGGCTCGAGCAGGACTTCAACTCGCTCGATGCCCAGCGCGAGGCCTGCGAGGCCTTCATCCGGAGCCAGAAGTCCGAGGGCTGGGTGCTGGTCCCCGGACTCCTACGACGACGGCGGCCTCTCGGGTGGCACGCTCGAGCGGCCGGCCCTGCAGCGGCTCCTCGCCGACATCCGGGACGGCCGGGTCGACATCGTCGTCGTCTACAAGGTCGACCGGCTCACCCGCTCACTCGCCGACTTCGCCAAGCTCGTCGAGACCTTCGACGAGGCCGGGGCCTCCTTCGTCTCGGTCACCCAGCACTTCAACACCTCGACCTCGATGGGGCGGCTCACCCTCAACATGCTGCTCTCCTTCGCCCAGTTCGAGCGCGAGGTGACGGCCGAGCGGATCCGCGACAAGATCGCCGCCTCGAAGCAGCGCGGCATGTGGATGGGCGGCCCCGTCCCGCTCGGCTACGACGCGATCGACCGCAAGCTCGTGGTCAACGAGACGGAGGCCGAGACGGTGCGCCAGATCTACGATCGCTATCTCGCGCTCGGGTCGATCCGGCCCCTGAAGACCGAGCTCGATCGCGCAGGCATCGTCTCGAAGACGCGCACGACCCGGACCGGCCGGCAGATCGGGCGTCGGCCGTTTACCCGCGGCGCCCTGGTCGTCCTCCTGCGCAACCCGCTCTATATCGGCGAGGTGCAGCACAAGGGCGAACGCTTCCCCGGCCAGCATGCGCCGATCGTCGACCCGGGAGAGCTGGGAGGCGGTGCAGCAGCGCCTCGATCGCCAGAGGACCGCCCGGCGCCTCTCGCAGCATGCCGTGACCGCGAGCCCTCTCGCCGGGATGCTGTTCGATGCGGCCGGCCGGCCGCTTACCCCGAGCCACGCCTCCAAGGGGCCGGCCCGGATCCGCTACCGCTACTACATCTCGAACCGGCTCATGACCGGGCTCGCTGCCGATCACCCGGATGCCTGGCGGCTGCCGGCCGAGCCGGTCGAGCGGGCGGTGCGGGAGGCGCTGACCGAGCTGCTTCGCGAGCGAGAGCTGCTCGGGCCTAATCTCGCCAGGTGCCGGCTCGGCCGCCGAACACGAGCACCTGCGGGCGCGGATCGATGCGCTCTGGCCGTCCAGGTGGGTGATGTCGGACGGATCGTCGTTCCGCGACCTGCTCATGCGGCTCGAGGCCAGGATCGAGATCGCCGAGGACGCATTGACCCTCTCGGTCGGGCGCACTGCGCTGGCCGGGGAAATCGGATCCCCGGTCGATCCGGACGGCGATGCGCAACGCATCACCACGACGCGACCGCTCCTGCTGCGCAAGCGCGGGGTCGAGACGAAGCTGGTGCTGGGCGAGGTCGAGCGCGCCCAGCCAGACCCGGCGCTCGTCCGGCTCCTCGCCGATGCCCATGACTGGATGCAGAAGCTGCGCGACGGCACCTTCCCCTCGATCCGGGCGCTCGCCCGCGACCTCGATCTCGACCATCGGCACGTGGCACGAACGTTGCCGCTTGCCTTCCTTGCCCCCGACATCGTCACCGCGATCGTCGAGGGGCGGCAACCGGTCGGGCTGACGGTGACCACCCTCAAGCGGATCGATGAGTTGCCGGCCCGCTGGAAGGACCAGCGTATCGCCCTCGGCCTCGCGTGAGCCGGCTGAGCGCGGCAAGAGCTTCCAATCGACATTAGCATGCTGCGGCGGTGCGAGCGCACCGTCGTACCCATTCGAGCGTCATCGATCGGTGCGTCGACCGGGTGGGGTCACGGAAAATGCCGAACTGAGCAAATGACCGTGTCCTGGCCGGAATTCCCGTCTCGCGACCCCGGAAAATCGAAATTCGGCGGCTCAGCTGCCTGCTAACCCCCCGAAATATCGACGACATTCGTAGTCACGGGAAAAGCGCCGGATCTGAGGGACTGCGTGGTGGGCGGTACTGGGCTCGAACCAGTGACCCCAGCGATGTGAACACTGTGCTCTACCAACTGAGCTAACCGCCCACTGCGGCGCCTGCTATACGCGGGTGCCGGCGCGAGCGTCAAGCGGTTTCGGCGCGGCCGGGGCAGAGGCGTTCGAGCAGTGGGTGGACCTCGTCGAAATGGTGGACGACCGCCTCGGGAGCCAGCTCGTCGAGGGGTTCGGCGGCGAAGCCGAAGCTGACCAGGACGCAGGGTACGCCCGCTGCCCGCGCGGTCTCGAGGTCGGTCAGGGTGTCGCCCAGCATGACGCAGCGGTCGGGTCGGGCGCCGGCGCGGCGCGCGGTCTCGGCCAGATGGGCCGGGTCGGGCTTGCGCACGGGGAGGGTGTCGGCCCCCAGCACCGCGCCGAAGCGGTCGAGCACGCCGAGGCTCCGCAGCAGGTCGACCGCCAGCCGCTCCGGCTTGTTGGTGCAGACGCCGAGCTTCCAGCCCGCCGCGGCGAGGGCATCGAGACAGGCCGGGACGCCGTCATAGAGGCAGGTGTGCTGGTGCAGCCGCGCCTCGTAGGCGCGGATCAGGCCCGGATAGAGCGCATCGGCGACCGCATCGGCTTCGACCGCGTCCGGCGGCGTGCCGGCGAAGGACAGGGATCGGCGGATCATCGAGCGGCCTCCGCGCCCGGCATAGGCGCGGTCGCGGGAAAGCTCGAGCAGCGGCAGGCCCTGGGGCGCCAGCACGTCGTTCGCCGCCGCCAGCAGGTCGGCGGCGGTATCGGCCAGTGTGCCGTCAAGATCGAAGATCGCACCCCGCATGCCCGCGCATATCCTCCGGGTTTCCGCGGCCGCCTCGGCGGCCCCGGATGTCCGGGTGCCAGATTTTTTTGGCCGCGGCCCCTCGTTAACAGCTTGCAAACGATCTGCGGAGACAGATTCTGGGGCAGGTCGCTCTTTTTCTCGCGGCCTGCGCTCGATATAGGGCAGGCATGACAGGCACGAACACCCATGCGCGGCCGAACGCCGCGGTCATCCTCGCCGCCGGAAGGGGAATCCGGATGTGCTCGGACCTGCCGAAGGTCCTGCACCCGGTCGGCGGCGCGCCGATGCTCCATCACGCGATGCGGGCCGCGCTGTCGCTCGCGCCGGAACGACTCGCCGTGGTCGTTGGCCCGGGCGCCGATGCAGTGGCGTCGGCGGCGCGCGAGGTCGCGCCCAGTGTATCCGTATGCGTCCAGGCCGAGCCGCTCGGTACCGGCCACGCGGTCAGGATGGCGGAGGCGGCGCTGGCGGGGTTCGAGGGCGACGTGTTCGTTCTGTTCGGCGATACGCCTTTCATCTCGGCCGGGACCCTGGGCCGGATGAAGGCGGCCCGGGCGTGCGGGGCCGATCTGGTCGCGCTCGGCTTCGAGGCGGCGGAGCCGGGCGGCTATGGCCGCATGGTGACCGGGCCCGCCGACGCGCTGGAACGGATCGTCGAGGCGCGGGATGCCAGCGCAGAGGAGCTGGAGATCAGACTCTGCAATTCGGGCGTTCTGGCGGCGGATCGGGCGGCTCTGTCGGGCCTTCTGGCGGAGATCGGAAACGACAACGCCAAGGGCGAGTACTATCTCACCGATGCGGTCGGGCTTGCCCGCGCCCGCGGGTTGAGCGCCCGGGTCGTCCGCTGCGCCGAGGCGGAGACGCGGGGGATCAACGACCGGGTGCAGCTCACCGAGGCCGAGGCCGCCTTCCAGGCAGGCGCCCGCCGCGCCGCGATGCTGGGCGGCGCCACCCTCACCGCGCCCGAGACCGTATTTCTGGCCTGGGACACGAAGGTCGGCCGGGACGTGACCATCGGACCGAACGTGGTCTGCCTGCCGGGGGTCGAGATCGCCGACGGGGCAAAGATACTCGGTTTCTGCCATTTCGAACGCTGCCGCATCGGCCCGGGGGCGGTGATTGGCCCCTTCGCCCGGCTGCGGCCCGGCGCGGACATCGGCCCCGGCGCCAAGATCGGCAACTTCGTCGAGGTGAAGAACGCCCGCTTCGAGGCCGGGGCCAAGGCGAGCCATCTGTCCTATGTGGGCGATGCGACCGTGGGCGCGAAGGCCAACCTTGGCGCCGGGACGGTGACCTGCAACTATGACGGCTTCGCCAAGCACCGGACCGAGATCGGCGACGGCGCCTTCATCGGGGTCCACACCTCGCTGGTCGCGCCGGTGAGCGTCGGCGCCGGCGCCTATGTCGGCACCGGGACGGTGGTGACCAGGGACGTGCCGGCGGATGCGCTGGCCCTGTCGCGGACACCACAGACCAACCGCGAGGGCGTCGCCTCGCGCCTCCGGCAGCGACTGAAGGCGCAGACCGCCAAGACGAAGGACTGACCGGATCGGGCGGGAGATGCGGGCGGGAATGTGAACGGGCGGGAGAACGGGTCATGTGCGGAATCATCGGTGTCCTTGGCCAGCTCGAAGCGGCGCCACGCATCCTCGACGCGCTGAAGCGGCTCGAGTATCGCGGCTATGACAGCGCCGGGCTGACAACGCTGCAGAACGGTCTGCCGATCCGGCGCCGGGCGGTTGGCAAGCTCGGCGAGTTGATCAAGCTGGTGTCCCAGGATCCCGCCGCGGGCACCGCGGGGATCGGCCATATCCGCTGGGCGACCCACGGGGCGCCGAACGTCGCCAACGCCCATCCCCACGCGGCGGGGCCGGTGCATGTAGTCCATAATGGCATCATCGAGAACTTCCGCGAGTTGCGGGCCGAGCTCGAGGCCAGCGGCATCGCCTGCGAGACCGAGACTGACACCGAGGTCGTGGCCCAGCTCGTTGCCCGCGAGATGGTGCAGGGCCGCGCGCCGGCCGAGGCGGTGGCGGCCACACTGCCAAAGCTTGAGGGCGCCTTCGCGCTGGCGTTCCTGTTCAAGGACGAGCCGAACCTGATGATCGCCGCGCGCGACGGCTCGCCGCTGGCGATCGGCTGGGGCGAGGACGAGATGTTCGTGGGCTCGGACGCGCTGGCGCTGTCGCCGATGACGCCACGGATCACCTATCTGGAAGACGGAGACTGGGCGGTGGTGACCCGCTCGGGTGCGCGGATCTTCGATCGGGACGGCAACAGTGTCGAGCGGCGGTTGCGCACGGTTTCGGTGGACTCGACCCTCGCGGACAAGGGCAGCCACCGTCACTTCATGCTGAAGGAGATCCACGAGCAGCCGACGGTACTGAACCACGTGCTGTCGCGCTATGTGGCCGCCGACCGCTCTCGGATCAGCTCGCCGGCCGAGGCGCTGGACTGGGCGGGGTTCAGCCGGCTGCTGCTGATCGGCTGTGGCACCGCCGCCTATGCTGGGATGGTGGCGAAATACTGGTTCGAACAGCTCGCCGGGATTCCGGTCGAGGTCGACATCGCCTCGGAGTACCGCTACCGCGAACCGCCGCTGGCCGGAACCGAGGCGGCGATCCTCATCAGCCAGTCGGGCGAGACGGCCGACACGCTGGGGGCGCTCCGCACCGTCTCGGGACGGGTCAAGACCACCGTCGGCCTGATCAACGTGCCCGAAAGCGCGATTGCCCGCGAGGTCGACCTGGTGCTGCCGACGCTCGCGGGGCGCGAGATCGGTGTCGCCTCGACAAAGGCCTTCACCTGCCAGCTGCTGACGCTCGCCTGCACGGCGATCCTCGCCGCCCGGCAACGCGGGCGGATCGACGCGGGACGCGAGCGCGAGTTGATCCACGGGTTGCTTGAGCTGCCGCGCCTGGTCGCCGATGCCTTGGCCGAGGAGGCCGCGATCGCCGCGGTCGCGCATGATCTCGCCAATGCGCGGGACGTGCTGTTCTTCGGCCGCGGCCAGATGTTTCCGATCGCCCTCGAGGGGGCGCTCAAGGTCAAGGAGATCAGCTATATCCACGCCGAGGGCTATGCCTCGGGCGAGCTCAAGCACGGTCCGATCGCGCTGATCGACGAGGATGTCCCGGTGGTGGTGATCGCGCCGAAGGACGAGCTGTTCGAGAAGACCGTGTCCAACATGCAGGAAGTGATGGCCCGCGCCGGACGCGTGGTGCTGGTCACCGACCGGGAGGGTGCGGCGGCAGGCGGCGAAGGGGCCTGGAAAACCCTGCGGATGCCCGCCTGCTCGCAGCTCGCGGCGCCCATACTTTACTCGGTGCCGGCCCAGCTTCTGGCGTATCATACGGGTGTAGCCAAGGGCACCGATGTCGACCAACCAAGAAATCTCGCCAAATCAGTTACAGTGGAGTAGATTGCGCTGGACACACGGGGGGATTTAGTCGGACGAGAAAGGTTCAACCATGCGGAGTATTCTGCTCTTGGTTGCTTGCGTGCTTGTTTCCGGGTGCCTTGGCCTGGGTAAGAAGGAAAAGGTCGAGACCGCGACCGTTGCTCCGGTGAATGACGACGGCTGCTATACGGTCGACCTCTTCACCGACGTCAGTATCGTGCGGCCGTCGGAGGACGTGCCAGACGAGTACCGGATGTTCCTCGGCTCCTGGGGCGAAGGGGCCTGGAACGACGTCTGGTGCCATTCGCTGCTGATCAACAAGATCGAGAAGGACGGCCGCGTCGAGTTTGTCGAGATGCACGCCCCCTACGAGCCCTGGGCGCAGCCGGCGACGGCCTTTCGCCGCGTCGGTCATATCGACGACAAGGGCAACCTGCGCTTCGCCTACGGCACCGAGCGGATCAGCTACCGCATCGTTGATGGGCACAGGATGATCGGCGAGCGCAGCGGCCTCCTGGGCAATCTCCATGTGGAGCTGAAGCGCAAGGGCATGCCTCCGCTGCCGCCGCCGAGGCCCGTGCGGTTTGCACAGGCATTCACGACGCCCGGAAGCTGAACCGGCAGCATCTTTACAGCAAGCCAGAACACCGGGCCTAGGCCCGGAGTTCATCGCTCGGGTCCGTGCGCCGCCGCCCTCAGTTCAGGGTGACGATGACCTCGTTCTCGCGCCAGGCCGAGGGAACCCAAGCCGCGGCGTAGTTCGCCAGGGTGTAGTCGCCCTTGTGCGAAATGCCGCGGGACGCCAGCCAGAAGTCGAGCTTGGCGGCCTGCTCGCGCATCACCGTCTCGTTGAGCTTGCCCGGAAAGCGGATCGCGGCGACCTTGCGCGGCGGCAGCTCGACGACGCGCACGCGCCGGTCGGTCGGCTCGGGCGCGCTCTCGGCGCGGTACTCGGCCGGCAGCATGAAGATGGTCGTCCAGCCGCCGGACTGATCGTCGCGCACCATGACCGGTACGGTCATCGGCATCGCCTCGGGCACTACGTTCTCGCCGAGGAAGTAACGCTCGAGCTTGATGTAGCCTTCCTCGACCGAACGGCCGTAATTGCCGCGCGCGGTATACTGCGCCACCGCCTGGGCGCCATAGTTGCGGATCTCGTATTCGTTCTCGGCGCTGGCAACCGTGTAGGCCAGCTTTTCCGGCTCTGAAGCCGTCCCTTGCATGCAGCCTGATACTGCCAGGCCGGCCAGCGCCAGCACGGCAAGCCGAAGTCTCATCCCCCGCATAGGTCCCCCTCCAATCCAATGCGCCCTTGGGGGACAGTATAGCGCAGGCAGGCGGTTGGCACAATTTCCTGATACGGGAGTCGAGCAAGAGGCCGTGAATTTCCCTGCCGCGGCCGCGGGCGGTTGTTCTCCGACGTTCGCCCTACCCGTCCTCGGCGAACCGCGGCAGGCGCGGGGCGTCGCCGAACCAGGGCAGCTCGCTCGAAGCCCAGATATGGCGGTCGGGCGGCGTTGCTGAGGGATCGTCGAGAGTGCCGCTGTTGAGCGACACGAAGCCGGCCTCCCGGCCGTCTCGGAACTCGATCTGGCTGCCGCAGACAGCGCAGAAGCGGCGCTCGCCGTGTTCGGAGGACCGGTAGACGGCGGGCTCCCCGGCCACATAGCGGAAGCCTGCGGCGCAAAGCTGCACATAGGCCTGCGCCGGCGCTCCGGAGGAGCGCTGGCACATCCGGCAATGGCACCAGCCGGCGGCGCCGGGCGTGCCCTCGAAGGCGTAGCGCAACGCGCCGCAGAGGCAACCCCCTTCCAGCTTCATTCCGTTTCCTCCCGCGCCAGGTCGCGTGCCCTGAGCTCGCGCCGCATGATCTTGCCGGTTGCGGTCACCGGCATCCGGTCGATGAACTCGACGCGGCGCGGCGCCACATGCGGGCTGAGCCGCGTGCGCACATGGGCGATCAGCTCGGACGCCAGCGCCTCGGAGCCGGTCGTGCCGGGGGCCAGCGTGACATAGGCCTTCACGATCTCGGTGCGCACGGGATCGGGGATGCCGACGCAGGCGGCCATGGCCACGGCCGGGTGCCCGGTAAGGCAATTCTCGATCTCGCTCGGTCCGATCCGGTAGCCCGATGAGGTGATCACGTCGTCGGTGCGCGAGGCGAACCAGAAATAGCCCTCGGCGTCCATCACACCCTCGTCGCCGGTGCGCATCCAGTCGCCCGAGAATTTCTCGGCGGTCTTCTCCGGGCTGTCCCAGTATTCGAGGAACATCGCCGCGTCGCCGCGCCGCACCGCGATCTCGCCGGCCTGACCGGGCGGCAGCAGGTTGCCCTCGCTGTCGAGGACGACGACGTCCGAGCCGGGGAAGGCCTTGCCCATCGAGCCCGGCCGCACGTCCATGATCGAGGCGCAGTTGCCGACGACGAGGTTGCACTCGGTCTGGCCATAGAACTCGTTGATGGTCAGCCCCAGCGCCACCTTGCCCCATTCCAGCACTCCGGCGCCCAGGCTCTCGCCGCCCGAGCCGACAGAGCGGAGCCTGACGTCGAAGCGCTCCGGCCGCGCCACCCCGCGCATCAGCTTCAGCGCGGTCGGCGGCAGGAAGGTGTTTCGCACCTCCATCCGGCCCATTAGCTCGAAGGCCTTCTCCGGGTCGAACTTTTCCATCCGGTGCGCGACCAGCGGAACGCCGAAGCGCAAGCTGGGCATGGCGACATTGCAGAGACCGCCCATCCAGGCCCAGTCGGCGGGGGTCCACATCCGGTCGCCGGGCTGCGGGAAGAACTCGTGGGTCACCTGCACGCCCGGCAGGTGGCCGAGCAGCACACGGTGCCCGTGCAGCGCTCCCTTGGGCGGGCCGGTGGTGCCCGAGGTGTAGCAGATGAAGGCCGGGTCATCTGGCCTCGTATCGGCCATCTCGAACCCGTCCTGCGCCTTGCCGAGCTCCTGCCAGAAGCCCCACGTCCCTGGTCCCGGCCGGTCGATCGAGAACACGGTCCCGAGCGCCGGCAACCGCTCGCGGATCGCCGTGATTTTCGGCAGGTTCGCCTCGTCGGTCACCAGCGCCTTCGAGCCCGAGTTCGAAAGCCGGTACTCCAACCCCTCCTCACCAAAGAGCGTGAAGAGCGGCAGCGCGATGGCGCCGAGCTTGTAGATGGCGAGGTGGGCGAGGATCGTCTCCGGCACCTGCGGAAGCAGCACCGCCACCCGGTCACCGCGCTTGACCCCGTGCTCGACGAGCGCGTTGGCGAAGCGGTTCGAGGCGCGCGAGAGCTGGGCGTAGCTGTAGTTCCGGATCTCCCAGTCGGGCCTCAGATAGACCAACGCCAGCCGATCCGGCTCGGCCACCGCCCATTTCTCGCACATGTCCCAGGCGATGTTGTAGCGCGCCGGTATCCGCCAGTGGAACGCGCCGCAGAGCGCGTCCCAGTCGCCCGCCCGTGTGACCTCGTTCATGGCAAGATACCCGGACCCCAGTTTGCGCGCCGACGCTAAACCAGCCCGCAGTGCCACGCAACATCATCAGCGACGGGACCGAGATGGTGCCTGATGGGCAGGTCCGGCAAACACAGAGCGCGCCATCGGAAGAACGACGCCGAAGCCGCTGAAAGGACGCGACTCCTGCCCGACCGCACCGTTGAGGTCTTGCCATCGGGAGTTGCTTCGGCACGCATCAGGCGTCTCAGAGATTATCTCAACTGTTCAAGGGGTTTCGGTATATAGATAAACCAATTGCACTGTGGTATCATCCGTTGCGGAGCATTGGGGATGCGCCATTGGGAAAGGCGCGCGCCAAAGGAGTGGGAACCGGAATCGATGACGACTGCAGCGGTAATCGAGCAAGACCGCGCCGTGCCAAAGGCGTCGGCGAGGATGCATCTCTTTGGCCCGATGATCGACTTCCTCTGCCTCGGCGGAGGGTCGCTGCTGATCATCTTCCCGGTGATCCTGCTGGCGCCGGCGGAGATCAGGCCGGCCGTCACGGTGGCGTTGTTCGTGGCGGGGCAGCTGATCACCCAGCCGCATTTCGCGCATTCCTATCAGATCTTCTACAGCCGGTTTCGCGACAAGCTTCTGAGCCAGGATTATCCGCCCGCCTTGCGGCTCCGGTATCTGGTCTCGGGAGTCTTGGTGCCGGCGTCGATGATCGCCTTCTTCCTGACCTGCCTCGCCCTGCAAAGCCTGGACCTGTTCCGGGTGACCGCCAACCTGCTGGCGCTGACCGTCGGCTGGCACTACGTCAAGCAGGGCTACGGGATCCTGATGGTCGAGTGCGTCCTGAAGCGGTGCTTCTTCGACGACCGTGAGAAGGCCCGGCTGAAATTCAATGCCTACATGATCTGGCTGCTCGGCTGGGTGTTCATCAACCAGGTTGCCGAGGAAAGCACCTATCAGGGCCTGGCTGCCTATGCGATTCCGCTGCCGGAATGGTCGCTTCCGGCGGTCATGTTCCTCGCATCCGCATCGACCCTGATCGCGCTGGCCTCGGTGGTCGCGAAAGGAATCGGCAACGGCTGGCGGCTGCCCTTCAATGGGCTTCTGGCGTATGTGACGTCAGTCTATGTGTGGATCTACGCGATCTACCTCGATCCGGTGCTGTTCCTCCTGGTGCCGACGTTCCATTCGATCCAGTACCTGGCGGTCGTCTGGCGCTACCAGCTGAACAAGGCCCGGGCCGAGGTCGGGGCGGACATCGCCAGCTTCGGGGTGCCCGGGATGACGATCTCGCTGCCGCGCCACGTCTGGCGGCTGATCCGCTTCATCGTCATCGGCACCACCCTGGGCGTTATCGGGTTCCATGCGACGCCACTCCTTTTGGCGGCCGCCGCCTCGGAAACGCAGGTCTTCGGACCGACGACCTTCGTGGTGATGTTCTTCGTCTTCTTCAATGTCCACCACTACTTCCTCGACAATGTGATGTGGCGGAAGGAGAACCCGGACGTGAAGAAGCACCTGTTCACGCCCGCCTGATCAGGGCGGGCGGGCGCATGCGCCGCCGGAGGCGCTGAAATTCGGCTATCCTGGCGGGATCAGCACCAGCTTGCCGGTGTGCCGCTTGGCGAGAAAATCACGCTGTGCCTCGCCGATCTCGCGGAGAGGGTAGGTTCGGGCCACCAGCGGGCGGATCTCGCCGCGCTCGATGTAGCCGACCAGGTTGTCGAACACCTCGTCCTCCTGGAACGTGCAGCCGATCAGCGTCAGGTCCTTGAGGTACAGGGTCCTGAGGTCGAGCTCAACGATCGGCCCGGCGATCGCCCCCGCCGTGGCGTAGCGCCCGCCGAGCCTCAGCACGTCGAGAAGCCAAGGGAAGCCCTTCCCGCCGACCACGTCTATCACCAGATCGATCGCGTCGCGCCCGAGCTCGGCGACGGGGTCGGAGTCGCGCGGGACGACCCGGTCTGCGCCGAGCGCTCGGACCTCGTCGGCCTTGTCGCGGCCGGCCACCGCGATGACCTCGGCTCCGCGGCGCCGGGCGAGCTGCACCGCGGCCGAACCGACACCACCGGATGCGCCGGTGATCAGCACCTTCTCGGCGCCACACGCGGCGCGGTGCAGCAGGTTCTCTGCGGTGGACCAGGCGCACGGGATCGAGGCGAGCTCGGCGTCGCTCCAGGCGCAGTCGACCGGCCAGGCCTCCGATGCGTCGGCCTTCATGAATTGCGCAAAGGCGCCGTCGAACTCGGAGCCGAGGGTGACCGTGACGTAGGGCCGGTCGCGCACGCCCGCGCGCTGCATCGGACGCACCAGCACCCGCTGGCCGATCCGCGCGGCGTCGATCCCTTCGCCGACGGCAACAATCCGGCCGCAGCAATCCGCACCCTGGATGCGTGGGAAGCTCAGCGCCGCGCCGGACCAGGTGGCGCCCGCGTCATCGACGCCGGCGAAGCCCGCCGCACCGCCCGCCTCGGTCGCGCCCGTCACCGCCTTCGAATACCAGCCGGTGCGGGTGTTGATGTCGGTGTTGTTCATGCCGGCCGCGCCGACCCGGATCAGCACCTCGCCCGGCCCCGGCGTCGGCACCGGCACGTCCTCGCGGTATTCTAGCTTCTCGATGCCGCCATGGCCGGTCAGCAGCACGGCGGCCATGGTGGCGGGAATTGCATCGGCGGTTCCGAGGGGCATGGGATTCTCCGGTTGGGCCGAATTTATCGGGCGGCCCGCACCGGGTCCACAAGGTTCAGGCCCGCGGGCCGTCCGCCGAGTTTCCGGGCAGGAGGAGCGGCTTTCAGACCGGCCCGATCCGGATCGGATCCGGGAGGTCCTGCGCGATCCCGTCGATCATGCGCATCGCCGCCTGCATGCCGAGGATATACCCGTAGGCCCCGGCCCCGCAGATCACCGCCGTCGCCGCAGCCGAGATCACCGAGTGCCGATGAGCTTCGTCGCGGGCATGGATGTTCGAGACGTGCACTTCGATGACCGGACGGCCGTAGATTTTCAGCGCATCGAGGATCGGAACGGAATAAAAGGAGCACCCGGCCGGGTTGATGATCAGTGCGTCGGTGGCATGCCGGGCCTCCTGGATCCAGTCCACGAGGACGCCTTCGTGGTTGGACTGGCGGAAATCGAGCCGCGCGCCGAGCACGTCGGCGAAAGCCTGGCAGCTCCGCTCGATCCCCGCTAGCGTCGTCCTGCCATAGATCTCCGGCTCGCGCTCGCCCAGCAGGTTCAGATTCGGGCCGTTCAGGATCATCAGGCTTCCGGCCATCCGCTCACTCCGACTTGTTCGCCTGCTAAAACGTTCCGCTAAGGAGCCGAACGGCCGTCCGCCCAGTCTCTAGCCTCGCGCCCTATCCACAGACTGCGCCACCAGGCACAGCATCTCGAACATCATGTTGGCTGCAGTCACGGCGGTAATCCCGGTCGGGTCGTAGCAGGGCGCCACCTCGCAGATGTCCGCCCCCACCACGTCATGCCCGGACAGCGCCCGCAGCATCACCTGGACGTCGCGCGGCGTCAGCCCGCCGATCTCGGGTACTGGCGTGCCCGGGCAGTAGCTGGGGTCGAGCCCGTCCACGTCGAGGGTGATGTAGACCGGCCCGTCGCCTAGCACCCGCAGGATTTCGTCGATGGCGGCGGCACGGCCCATCTCCTCGTATTCGTCGAAGGTAATGCAGCGGTAGCCAGCCTCCAGCCCGTAGGCGAGATCGTCGTCGCCAAAACGGCTGCCGCGGAGCCCGATCTGGACCACGCGGTGCGGGTCGATCAGCCCCTCCTCGTGGCCGCGGCGCATGATGGTGGCATGGTTGACCCGGTCGCCGCAGAGCTCGTCGAGGATGTCGGCGTGGCTGTCGATCTGCAGAATGCCCACGGGCCGGTCCTTCGCCAGCGCGCGCAGGACCGGCAGCGGTACCGTATGGTCACCGCCGACCGAGATCGGGCGGATGCCGGCGGCATCGATCTCCTCGTAGAACTGCTGGATCATTTCCAGCGAGCGGTCCTTCGACATCGGGTTCACCGGCGCGTCGCCGAGATCCGCCACGTTGCAGAGATCATAGGGCTTCAGCCCGCTGACCGGATGGGCGAGCCGGATCAGACGCGAGGCGGCGCGCACCGCCGCCGGAGCGTCGCGCGGGCCGGAGCGGTAGTTGAGCCCGAGGTCGAAGGGCACCCCCACCAGCCCGATATCGATTTGCGCGTCGATCGCGTGGCGCGGCACCCGAAGGAAGGTGGCGATGTCGGCGAAGCGCGGCACCTTCGTGGCGTCGACGGGGCGGAACTGGCGGCCAGGCATCGGTCTCTCCCGGTCAGGGGGGCGGCGGCAGGGTCGAGGCGACGGCGTCGAGCTTCATGCCGCGTTCGGCCAGGGCCGCGAGGCGGGGGTAGCCCGGCTCGAGCAACCAGGGGTTGGTGACCTCGACGAACTGGTAGGCGCAGATCGCGGCGATATCGCCGCCGTCCGGGCCACCGGGCGCGGACCAGCCGTCCGCAGGCACGACCCGGTCGAGCTCGGCCAGCCCGCCCTGGGTCTGGCCGGCGACGCGCTGCTGCCAATCCTGCCAGTGGAATTCCGGCGGCCGCCGGTTGCGCTCGTAGACCATCGCCACCGCCTTCTCGGCCGTCGACTGGCCGAGGGCCAGACGCTGCAGGCACTCCCGGCGCGCCGGGCCGCTGGCGGGGATCAGCCGCTTGCCTGCGGGCGCCGTCTCGTCGAGCCAGTCGCAGATCGCGAAGCTCTCGATCAGGTGGCTCCCGTCGTCGAGGATCAGCACCGGCACGCGGCCGACCGGGTTGTGCCGCTTAATCTCCTCGAAATCTGCCCCGGCGACGGTGATCTGCCGGCGCTCGACCTTGCGGCCCTGGAGCGCGCACCAAACCGCGACCCGGCGGGCGAATGGCGAAAGATTGCGGCCGTAGAGAATCATGTTCGGTGTCCTCTCCAACTGGTCTTCGGCCGCAAGACGATGACCCGCGCGCCCGCCCTGTCAACGCCAAATCCACATCGCGGGGACGGGCAAGATTGCCGCCGGGGCCCAAACACCCTAGATTGTCGGCCACAAGGGAGGACCGATGCCCGCCGACACCGCCCAGAACGCTGCCCCACAGCTGATCGACCCCTTTGCCCGCGCGATCACCTATCTGCGCGTGTCGGTGACCGACCGCTGCGACTTCCGCTGCGTCTACTGCATGGCGGAGCACATGGAGTTCCTGCCGAAGCGCGATCTGCTGACGCTTGAAGAGCTGGACCGGCTCTGCACCAGCTTCGTCGAGCTCGGTGTCCGTAAGCTACGGATCACCGGCGGCGAGCCCCTCGTGCGCAAGAACATCATGTGGTTCTTCGAGCGCATGGGCCGCCATCTCGGCTCGGGCGCGATCGAGGAGTTGACGCTGACCACGAACGGCTCGCAACTCGCGCGCTTCGCGCCGCAGCTTGCCGCCGCGGGCGTGCGCCGCATCAATGTCTCGCTCGACACGCTGGACGACGACAAGTTCCGCCGCATTACCCGCTGGGGCCGGCTCGCCCAGGTGCTTGAGGGCATCGAGGCGGCGCAGAAGGCGGGGCTGAGGGTCAAGATCAACACCGTCGCGCTTAAGGGCACCAATGACGCCGAGATCCACCGCCTCGTCGAGTGGTGCGACCAGTTCGGCATGGACCTGACCTTCATCGAGGTCATGCCGATGGGCGAGATGGGCGAGGAGGACCGGCTGGACCAGTACTACCCGCTGAGCCAGCTCCGCCAGGACCTCGCCGCCCGCTGGACGCTGACCGAGACCGACTACCGCACCGGCGGACCGGCGCGCTACTTCCGGGTCGAGGAGACCGGCCAGCGGATCGGCTTCATCACGCCGCTGACCCACAATTTCTGCGAGAGCTGCAACAGGGTGCGGCTGACCTGCACCGGCCAGCTCTACATGTGCCTCGGCCAAGACGACGACGCCGATCTGCGCAAGGTGATGCGCGCGGGCGCCGACGACGCTGTTCTGAAGGCCGCGATCCGCGAGGCGATCACGCGCAAGCCCAAGGGCCACGACTTCGACTACTCGCGTCAGGAAGTCCACGGCCAGGTCGGGCGGCACATGAGCGTAACCGGCGGCTGAGCGCGAGATTAACGGCCCCTTCACCATCCTGACCGAGACTGCCCGGGCGGCGCCGCTGCGCGTCCGTCCCCCGGGAGATATCCATGAACCTTCAGGCAGCCGTCCAGGCGGCGGCCCCCGGCGCGCCTGCCGGTGCGGCCGCGGCGCTGGGCCGTCTCGACCCCTCCGACCCGGCGCTGGCGACGCCGCTCCGAGCGGCGCACCTGATCGGCCAGTGCGCCCATGAATCCCTCGGCTTCACTCGCAGTGCCGAGGCGCTTCACTACACCACGCCCGAGCGGCTGATGGCGGTGTGGCCGGGCCGGTTCCCGAACCGGTCCATCGCGCTGCCGCTCCTGCGCGACCCGGCGCGGCTGGCGGAGTTCGTCTATGGTGGCCGCATGGGCAACGACCGGCCGGGCGACGGCTACCGCTATCGCGGGCGCGGCTGGTTGCAGCTCACCGGCCGGGCGAACTACCGCCGCTTCGGCAGCCTGCTCGGCATCGGTCTGGAGGCCGAGCCGGAACTCGCCGCAGAGCCCGCGGCCGCCTGGCGGATCGCGGCGGCCTTTCTGGCCCGCCGCCGCCGTTTGGGGCGGAGCGCGCTCGATTGGGCCGACGCGGACAATGCCGAGATGGTGACCCGGATCGTCAACGGCGGGCTGACCGGCCTTGCCGACCGCCGGCTGCGCACCGCCGCCGCGCGGGTGGCGCTGGTTGCGGCGCAGGGGGTGCTGCGCCGGGGCGACGAGGGCTCGGAAGTTCTGCTGCTGCAGCGCGCCCTCGCCGCCCGGGGCTTCCCGCCCGGCGCCCTCGACGGCGATTTCGGGCCGCGCACCGAGGCGGCGCTGATGGCTTTCCAGCGTGAAGCCGGACAGGTGCCCGATGGAATCGCCGGTGCAGCCGCACGCGACGCCCTCGTCCTGCGCTTTACCTGATCGATTGCACCGCTTGCGGGTGTGGACCTCGCTGCGGCAGGATCGCGGGTGCCATCTGGGACCGGAGGCTGTACATGCGCATGATCACCGTCATCCTTGCCCTGCTCCTGGTCACACCGAGCGCGCTGGCGCAGACCCGGGCCGATCCGGAGGCGGCCAGCGGGTTTGCCCCGAAGCCGCTCGCCACTGCCGAGCGCCACATGATCGCAGCCGCTCATCCGGCTGCCGCCGAGGCGGGGCGCGAAGTGATGCGCAAGGGCGGCTCGGCGGCTGACGCCGCGATTGCCGCGCTCCTGGTCCTGAACGTGGTCGAGCCGCAGTCGAGCGGGATCGGCGGCGGCGCCTTCGCGCTGGTCCACTCGGCCGCCGGGCTTACCAGCTTCGATGCCCGCGAAACCGCGCCCGCCGGGGCGGTGCCGGGGATGTTCCTGGCCGAGAACGGCGAGCCGCTGCCGTTCCTCGAGGCGGTGGCGAGCGGGCATTCGGTCGGCGTGCCGGGCGAGGCGCGGCTGCTGGCGCTGCTCCACGCCCGCCACGGCAAGCTGCCCTGGGCCGATCTCTTTGCCCCCGCGATCCGGCTCGCCCGCGACGGCTTCCCGGTCAGCCCGCGCCTCGCCGCATCGGTCGTCGAGTACCGCGAGCGGCTCGAAGCAGCCGATTCCGGCGCGCTGTTCCTGCCTGGCGGCGCCCCGCTGGCCGAGGGGGCGGTGCTGAAGAACCCGGCGCTCGCGGATACGCTCCAGATGTTGGCCCGCGATGGCGCCGACGCCTTCTACACCGGCCCGCTGGCCGAGGCCGTTGCCGCCGCCGCGCGGACCCAGCCGCGCCCCGGCGCCCTGGCCCCCGCCGACCTCGCCGCCTACGAAGTGAAGGAGCGCCCGGCGGTCTGCATCGAGTACCGCGCGGCCTATCTGGTGTGCGGCATGGGGCCGCCCTCGTCCGGCGCCACCACGGTCGGCCAGATCCTCGGTCTCATCGACCGGTTCAAGCCCGACGACCTGACGCTGGACGGTGCCCGGCTCTGGCATCTCTTCGCCGAGGCCTCGCGGCTTGCCTATGCGGACCGGGCGCAGTACCTGGCGGATTCCGACTTCGTGCCGGTGAAGGGGATGCTCGATCCCGGCTACCTGACGGAGCGGGCGCGGCTGATCCACGGCTTCGAGGCCTCGACCGTCCCCGCCGAACCCGGCAGCCCACCCTGGCGCGAGGGGCAGCTGATGGCGCCGGACAGCCAGCCCGGACTGCCCGGCACCACCCACCTCTCGGTGATCGACGGCGACGGGCTCGCCATCGCCGTCACCGCGAGCATCGAGACCGCCTTCGGTTCGGGACGCATGGCGGGCGGGTTCCTGCTCAACAACCAGCTGACGGATTTCTCCTTCCTGCCGGTCTCGCCCGAGGGAAAACTGGTGGCGAATGCGGTGGCGCCCGGTAAGCGCCCGCGCTCGTCGATGTCGCCCACCATCGTTTACCGGCTGGAATTCCCCGACCAGCCCTACATCCTGCTCGGCTCGCCGGGCGGCTCGCGGATCCCGGAATATGTGGCGGGCGCGCTGGTCGCGATGCTCGACTTCGGCGCCGACCCGGCGGCGGCCGCGGCGCTCGGCCATGTCTCGGACCGGAACGGCGCCGAGCTGGTGCTGGAGACTGGCGCCTTCCCGCCTGCGCTCGGCGAGGCGCTGGCGGCGATGGGGCATGTCGTGGGCGAGGCCGAGATGACGTCGGGCCTGCACATCCTGCGCGTGCTGCCGGACGGGACCATCGAGGGCGGGGCCGACCCGCGGCGCGAGGGGGTCGCGCTCGGCGACTGAGGGTCAGGCGGCAAGGCAAGCCGTGACGAAGCGGTCCTGCCGCGCCCAGCTCGCCCGAGCGATCTCGAGGTCAAACATGTCGAAGGCGTGCACGCCGCCCGGATATATGGCCAGATCGGCCCGGTTTCCCGCCGCCTCCCAGCGCCGCGACATGAACAGCGTGTCGTCGAGCAGCGGGTCCGAGGTGCCGACCTGGAACAGCGCCGGCACCAGCCCGGCGAGATCCGCCAGCAGCGGCGAAACGGCGGGATCGGAGCGGCCGCCCCGCGGCAGCAGGTTGGTGACGAACCAGTCGACGGTCGGGGTCGAGAGCACCAGGTTCCTCGCCCCCCAGTTCGCCATCGAGGGGGTCATCCGCATGTCATAGGCGCCGTAGTTCAGGACCGCGCCGGCGATCCGCCGGGCCAGGCCGCGGGCGCGGAGCCGCAGCAGCGTTACCGCGCACAGATGCGCCCCAGCGGACTCGCCGCCGATCACCATCGGCCCGTCGTATTCGCCGAGCGCCCAGAGCGCTGCAGCCTCGCAGTCGTCGCCGCAGGCGGGCCACGGGTGTTCGGGCGCCAGCCGGTACTGGACCGCGACTACCCGGCAGCCGGTCGCCGCCGCGATCCGCTGGTTGTGCACATCGTAGAGGTCGGGCGTACCGAGGGTCCAGCCGCCGCCATGGATATGGAGGTAGGTGCCGCGCGGCGCGCCGTCCGGCAGGCTGACCCTGACCCGCCCGGGCCCGCCCGGCGCCCCTGGGATCTCCTGCCAATCCGAACCTTTCGCCGGGCCGGCGCTGGGGAACACGCCTCGCCCTTCGGCCCTGGCCTTGCGGGTGATTTCGGGGGGCACGGTATGGGTTGGCGGCAGCGCGGCGAGCGTGCCGGCCAGCCATTCGTTGAAGGCCGCCGTCTCGGCGGAGACAGCGGCGGGGTCGAAGGGGTTCGTCTGGTCGGGCATCGTTGCGTCCCGGGTCGGCTTCGGCGGGTCGCGGCCAGCTTAGCGCCGCCGCGCCGCCGGGCAAGCGCCCCGGCGCGGCTCAGGTCCTTGCCCGGCGCAGGATCCCCGCCCGTTTCGTCGGCACCCGCCTCACCTCGACCCCGGTGAACACATGCAGCGTGTTCAGATCCGGATCGATCACCGCGTGGTCCGAGACCCAACCGCCCATCGCCAGATAGGAGCGCAGCAGCGGCGGCATGCGCCTCAGCGCCAACCTGAGGTCCGGCCGCGCCAGTCGCAGCAGCCGGGCGAAGCGGAACACCTTCGGCGCCTTCACGCGCGGCAGCCAGCGTTTCGGCGCCAGATGCTTGTCCTTCAGCAGCGCGAAGGCGTCCATGTAGGCATCGGCATCGACACCGTGGAAGGACGAGCAGCCGAAGATCAGCTCGACCCCCTTGTCCTCGACGAAGCGGCTCATGGTGCTCCAGGCAAGCCTCAGGATCGCCGGATCGCAATGGGCCGGATGGACGCAGAAACGCCCCAACTCGACCATCCGCCCCGGAAAGCGCGCAAGCTTGCTGAGGCCATAGAACTGCGCCGAGTAGCTCCGTCCGATCTCGGCCCCGCTTTCCAGCGGCAGCATGCGGAAGCAGCAGACCAGCTGACCGCTGCGCGCCTCCTCGATCATTACATGCCGGCAGACCGTATCGAAGGCGTCGCTGTCGGTCTCCGGCGCCTCCGCCGCACGGGCGAGTCCGCGCCCGGAGATGAACGCCAGGTAGCGGAGTTGCTGGCATCGCTGAACGTCCGACTCGCCGTCCGCAAACCTCGCCCGATACTTCGCATTCAGGAAGAAACCCATGCTCGCACCTCCGTGAGAGCCGCCCCTCTCGGCAGAAAGCCCATCCGCGCTATATTGGAGCACATCATGGTTACGTGAGTGTGACTGATGCCCAAACAAGTGCAGGAAGGAAGCCTGATGACCGGGAAGGTGACGCGCAGCGATGCAGAGTGGCGCGAGATGCTTTCGCCCGAGGCCTACCGCGTGACCCGTCGCCACGGCACCGAGCGGCCCTTCACCCACGACCATTTTCCGAAGGAAGCCGGGCTATTCCGGTGCGTCTGCTGCGGCACCGGGGTGTTCGACCAGGCGCACAAGTTCAACTCCGGCACTGGGTGGCCGAGCTTCTGGCAGCCGGCCGTCGAGGGTGCGGTCGGCACCAGCACCGACCGGAGCTGGTTCATGACCCGCACCGAGGTCCACTGTGCCCGCTGCGACGCCCATCTCGGCCATGTGTTCGAGGACGGCCCGAAGCCCACGGGCCTGCGCTATTGCATCAACGGCGTGGCGCTGGAGTTCGAGCCGGTCGATTCCGGTGCCGTCGCCTCTGGGGAGCCTGCGGCGTCACCTGGCGAGTAGTCCGTTCCGTCAGGCGCGCGCGCGGATCAGCCAGATCACGCCCGGCATGCGGACCCAGCCGTCGCTGACATGGGGCTCCAGGACCCGGGTCAGCTGCCTGGCCGCGGTCGCCAGGACCGCCGGCGGCTGATCGGTCAGGCGCCGGGCCAGGGGGCCGATCCGCATCAGCATGGCCGCGGCCCGCTCGACCGCCGGCGCGTCGCCCGGCACGCCGACCTGCAGCATCACCGGCGCCTCGGCCCAGGTGGTGCCGGTGAAGCCGGCGCCTTCGAGGATCGGGGCGAAGTAGTCCGGCTCGGCCCAGGCGAACGGCCCAGGCGTGCCGGGCGGCGGCGGGGCGACCGGCCCCAGCAGTTCGGCCGCCACGGATGCCGGAACCAATGCCCAGGGATTGAGCTTCATCGCCCGCCATACGGCCAGCACGACCCGCCCCCCGGGCTTCAGCGCCCGGCGGAGATTGGCATAGGCCGTCGGCGGGTCGCCGAAGAACATGCCGCCGAAGCGCGAGAACAGCGCATCATGGGAAGCCGGTGCAAAGGGCCAGCTCTGGGCGTCGCCGACGATGAACTCGGCCCTCTCGCAGCCGGGCCGAGCGCGCGCCGCGGCGATCTGGTCGGCCGAGATGTCGACCCCCGTCACCCCTCCCTGCGGCCCGACCGCGGCAGCGAGCGCGGCGGTCGTCGCCCCGGCGCCGCAGCCGAGGTCGAGGATCCGCTCGCCCGGCTGGGGCTCCAGCGCCGCGAGGGCGACGGTGCTGACCGGTTCGAGCTGGCGGTCCATAGCCGCGGCGTTCTCCGCCCAACTCCGGCCCATCGCGCCGGACCACATTTCCGCTTCCGCCATCTCCGCTTCCCTCCCACCCGGAGAATCCGCTACACCCGGCGAGCACGCCGCCCTGGAGCCGACCCGCCGATGTTTGATCACGTCGAGACCTGGATATTCGACCTCGACAACACTCTCTATCACCCATCTGCGCGTCTTTTCGATCAGATCAACTCCCGCATGACCGGTTTCATCATGCGCGAGCTCGGCGTCGGCCGGGCCGAGGCCGACCGGCTGCGCCGGAGCTACTGGGAGCGCTACGGCACCACGCTCGGTGGGCTGATGGACGAACACGGGGTCGATGCGGGGCACTTCCTCGACGAGGTCCACGCCATCGATCTCTCGGCGCTGACTCTCGACAAGACGCTCATCGAGGCGATCGGCAGGCTGCCCGGCCGCAAGCTCGTGCATACCAACGGCTCTCGCGCCCACGCCACCCGGGTGCTCGCGGCGCGCGGATTGTCCGGTGCCTTCGACGGTGTCTACGCGATCGAGGACAAGGGCCTGGTGCCGAAGCCGCACCGCGTCGCCTATGACCGGATCGTCATCCTTGCCGCCGTCGATCCGCGGCGCGCCGCGATGATCGAGGACGATGCGCGGAACCTCGAGGTGCCGAAGACGCTGGGGATGCGGACCGTATGGCTGTGCCAAGAGACCGGCGCGAAGGCGCCCGCCTGGGTGGACCGCCGCATCGCTCACCTGCACCGGTTTCTGGAAGGCTTGACGTGAGATCGGTGCCGGATTGGCGGCTACAAACGGATCGGTGTTTCCAGATTGGTGGCAGAAAGGGACTATTCGGCGGGAATTCGTGCCGAAAGTTTCTAAAATCAGCGGAAATTGCCGCACATGCTTGACCGAATGCTTTGCGTCGAATGCCATATCTGGTACTGTTTTCCAGATTTTCCGCCATAGAAACGACGCGTGAGGTTCCGAGCAGCGCCAAAGTATTACGCCGGGTTGGGGGACCGAAAATGGCGCGTGCTTATATCGCAATCGCGAAATTCCGTGGACTCTTGTGCCGCCAGGCCTTTGGCCGGGCGCCATCGCTGAATACTGCCACCAGCCTAGCTGGCGCCCTCTGCCTGGCGTTGCTCATGGCGGCGCCAGCCGTCTCGGCCCCAAAGGAGGATCGGCCGGGCACCGGACCTTCGTCGCCGCCGGGACTGGCGCTGGGCGTAAATCGCGGCGACGCCGATGCCGATCGCGTCGAGGACACGCTCGGTGCGAAGCTCGCGGCAGGGCAGCCGGGCGAAAGGTTCGACGTGATCGTGGTCTTCGGCGGGCCGAATGCGGTCGCCCGCGGCCAGGCGGCGGCGGGGCCGTTCGCGGTAACGCGAGAGTTCTCGGTGATCAACGGCTTTCAGGCATCGCTGACGGCGGGGCAAATCCGCGGCATGTCGCGGGCGAACGGCCTGTTTCGCATTTCTGAGGTGATGACGGTCGAGGCTTTCGACATTCCCTCGAATGCCGACATGGGCGCCACGAGCGCGCGACTCGATTTCGGCTTCGACGGGACCGGTGTGACGGTCTGCGTCATCGATACCGGGATCAC
Organism: uncultured Pseudomonadota bacterium; assembly: GCA_963700775.1. Taxonomy (GTDB): domain Bacteria; phylum Pseudomonadota; class Alphaproteobacteria; order Rhodobacterales; family Rhodobacteraceae; genus Thermohalobaculum. The sequence goes on along the minus strand of CAVOYU010000010.1, from coordinate 132,278 downwards.
GCCGGGGCACGAGATTCTGGATACCAAAGGCCCGGGCGAAGGACCGCTGAGCGCGATCCATTTCCATGACGCGGTCGCCGGTCACGCCAATCCCTATGACGATCAGGGCCACGGAACCCATGTCTCGGGGATTGTCGCCGGCGACGGGCTCGGATCTACCAGCTTTGCCGCCGAGGCGATCGGTGTCGCGCCTGCCGCCGATCTCGTTGTGGCCAAGGTGCTGAACAACCAGGGGCAGGGCGACGATGCGCTGGTCCTCGAGGGCATGGAGTGGTGCGCAGCGCGCAGCGACGTCGACATCATCTCGATGAGTCTCGGCGGCGGCTCGACCGATGGCAACGATCCGATGAGCGTGGCCGCAAACTGCATCGCCGATCCGGACTATGCGCCATCGATTCCCGGATTTTCCGGCGTCTCCCTTTGCGGCGGCCAGACCGAGCCGAAGATCTTGGTCATCTCGGCAGGCAACTCGGGTGCCGTGCCGAGCACCATCGGTAGTCCCGGAGTCGCCGAGAATGCGATCACCGTCGGGTCGATCGCTGAATGGTCTGGCAACCCGGCGGCCAACTGGCAGGATGACGGGCTCTACCTGAACAGCTTTTCCAGCCGCGGCCCGGTGATCGACGCCAACGGCGCCTTCATCCGGATCAAGCCTGACATTGCGGCGCCAGGTTCGGCGGTTCTGTCGTCCTATATCGGATCCAGCCCGAACGCCTATGGGGTAGCCAGCGGCACATCGATGTCGGCGCCCTTTGTGAGCGGTGTCATCGCGCTGATGCTGGAGGCCAACCCGTCGCTCGGCAGTGCCGATGCGGGCGGGCTGCCGCATGAGAAGGTCCGCCAGATCCTGGCTGCCACGGCCGAGGATCGGGGGGCGCCCGGACTCGATAGCGAATACGGGCATGGTGTGATCGACGCCTACAGCGCCATCGCCGAGGCGGCAGGCTCCCTGGCGTATGTGCCGAACGCCTATCCGGGCTACACCCGGCTTTCCGGCGAGAGCGTCGCGGACAACGGCACCTGGACGCACCAGTTCACGGTTACCTCCGACCTACTGGGCCTTCCGATCGCCGGCACCGCCACGATCGAAGGTGAGGTCGTGCAGGAATGCGTTTTCGTGTTCCTGGGCACCTGCATCGGCGAAGTCACCTACTGGTCCCCGGATCTCGAGCTGGTGCTCGAACGCGAGTTGAGTTCCCGGGAGTTGGTCTCCGGTAACCCCCGGTAGCGGCGAGATATCCGAAAGCCTCTGCCCGTCCGCTGGCGAGTGTGGCGGCGCGGGACGCGCCGAACTGGTGCATTTCATCCCGCAGAGCACCGGCAGCTACCGGTTCCGGGTCTACCCGGCAACCGACCAAACCAATCAGGGGCAGGGGGGGCGTTCGACTTCGAAATCTCCATGGGCGCGCCTGCGCCGGTGGTCGGGGGGAACAAGCTTCCCGTCGCGGGCTTCACCTTCGTCTGCAATGACCTCGCCTGCAGCTTTACCGACACCTCGATCGATGTTGATGGCGGCGTGGTGTCGTGGAGTTGGAATTTTGGCGGCGCTGGCAGCGGCGACGAGCCCGACCAGCAGAATCCGGATTTCACCTACGACGGAGGCGGTACTTATACCGTCACTCTAACCGTCACCGATAACGAAGGTGCGACCGACAGCCAGTCGCACACGATCACTGTCAGCCCGGCGGGCGTGAACATCCCGCCGACGGCCGGTTTCAGCTTCACGACGTCCGGCCTGACGGCGAACTTCATCGATTCGTCCTCGGACGCGGACGGCACTGTCGACTCGTGGGCTTGGGACTTCGGCGATGGCGGAACATCGACGAACGCCGATCCGTCCCACACCTATCCGGGCACGGGAACGTATGAGGTGACGCTGACAGTCACGGACGACGGCGGCGGCATCGATACCGAAACCAAATCGGTCAGCGTGGCCGAGCCGGCACCCAACGTGCCGCCGGTAGCCTCGTTTATCGTAGATTTCAATCCGTGCGGAGGGCTGGTCGAAAATCAGTGCAAATTCACCGACACGTCGACGGATAGCGACGGCACCGTCACATCATGGGTGTGGGATTTCGACGGCGGATCCGCACTCGGTTTGCCGGTCTTGCCCGGTCACGAAATTATCGTCACTTTCCCCGCGGATGGTCCAGATCCGGCTACTGTAACACTGACCGTAACCGACGATGACGGTGCAACCAATACCGTGAGCAAGGAGGTCCGGCTCAGCGATCCGGCCACACCGAACGCTCCGCCATCTGCGTCGATCACCGCGCCATCCAGCGGAGCGAGCTTTACGCAAGGCGCATCAGTCGCGTTTTCCGGCACCGCGAGCGATGCCGAGGATGGTGACTTGACCGGATCGCTGGCTTGGAGCTCGAGCATAGACGGCACCATTGGCTCTGGCGGCAGTTTCTCGACCTTAGCGCTGAGCCTCGGAACCCACACAATCACCGCTTCAGTTGCCGACGGCGGGGGCCTTGGAGGTTCCGACTCGATCACGGTCACGATCAACGCGCCGCCGGACACCCAGCCTCCCGCCGCGCCGACGAATCTGACTGCGTCGGTTCAAAGCTCGGGGCGAGGCAAGGACAAGGTTGTCACCGGCGTCGTATTGAGCTGGTCGGACAATTCCGGAAACGAGACGGGCTTCGTTGTCGAGCGCTGTCTGGAAACCGGAAAGCGCAACAGCAAGACCTGTGACTTTGATGTTATCAAGACGGTAGCTGCGGATGTCACGACCTACACGGACAGTCCCGGCAGTGGCACCTTCAAGTACCGTGTGAAGGCGGCGAATGATGCTGGCTATTCAGCCTATTCGAACGAGGTGAAGATCTGATGACCGGTCCGGGCCTGACCTGGCCCGGACACCGGCCGGCGCCTCGGGCGAGTTGGGGTGCTGCGTATGGGGGGCCGGAAAGGCCCTGCGCGCCTCACTCCAAGAGCACCACGCCCATCACCTCCGGCGCATCGACGCGAGCCGGGGCCATCAGGGCGCGGAACTCGTCGGCAGACTGCGCCAGCAGCGGGAAGGTGCGGTAGTGACTGGGGATCACGACCTTGAAGTCGAAGAACTTCTTCGCCGCAAAGGCCGCCCGCCTCGCATCCATGGTGAAGTGACCGCCGATCGGCAGGATGGCATAGTCCGGCGCGTGCAGCTCGGCGAAGATGCCCATATCCGCCATCACGTCGGTGTCGCCGGCGACGTAGAGCGTGCGGCCGCCATGGGCGATCATGTAGCCCGAACTCACAGCCCGCATAAGTGGGCACCCCGCCCTCCCCGGTGACCGATGAGGAATGAACCGCGTTGACCATGGTTACCGCCACGTTGCCGAGCGTCACCGTGCCGCCCTTGTTCATGCCGATGCCGCCCGTCAGCCCGTGCCGGGCGCTGACCCAGGTCACCCAGTCGTAGATCCCGACCACCGGCGCCCCGGTCTCGGCCGAGATGCCCGGCGCGTCCGCCGCATGGTCGCCATGGCCGTGGGTCACCAGAATATGGGTCGCGCCCGCGATCGCCGCGGCGCGGTTCGCCTCGTCGAAGCTCGGGTTTCCCTTCAGCCAGGGATCGAGCAGCAGCACCTGGTTCCCGACCTCGATCCGGAACGAGGCATGTCCGAGCCAGGTGATCTTCCAGCGATCCGCCATCGGTCTGTCTCCCCTTTTCAAAGCGCCGGCGCCAAGAATGCGCAGTTTCCGCCGGGGGGCAAGGGCTGGAACTGGCGATCGGCCCGCCGGCCGGCAGGCGCGTGCGGCCCGGGGACGGTCCGATCCGCGTGGCGGCCCGGCGCGCCCCGGCCGGTGAAGCCACGGGGAGACCCGGGTTCGAAAGATTTTGTTTGCAGATTCAGTCCGTTTGCCGGTTTTCTGTGGCGGCTGCCGGCCATCCCGCCGGTGTCACGGAGGATTCCATGGACTTCAGCATCCAGCTCTCGGCCTATTACCCGGACAAGAGCTACGGCGGCGACCGGCTCTACCGGGACATGCTGGAGCAGGCGGTGCTGGCGGACCGCCTGGGCTATGACGCGGTCTCGCTCACCGAGCACCATCTGATCAACATCCTGCTGATGCCGGCGCCGTTGCAGTTCGCGGTCAAGATCGCCGATGCGACCGAGCGGCTGAAGATCCTGACCAGCGTCGTGGTGCTGCCGCTGCACGACATGCGCATCTTTGCCGGCGAGGTGATCGCCGCCGACATCTTCACCGGCGGGCGGCTGATGCTGGGGGTCGGGCGCGGCGCCTTCGCCTACGAGATGCAGCGCCTGGGGGTGCCGCTGGAGACCAGCCGCGACAGGTTCAACGAGTCGCTCGACGTGCTGAACGCGCTGCTGACCCGCGAGGAGGTGTCGTGGGACGGGCCATACTACAAGTTCGACCCGCTGACGGTCATGCCCCGCCCGGTGCGGCCGGGCGGGCCGCCGATCATGATGGCGGTGATGGTGCCGGACGGCATCCATGCCTGCGCCAAGCGCGGCTTCCATATCCAGACCACACCGCTGGCGGGCGACCACCAGATGATGCTGGACCAGGTGGCCGCCTTCCGGCGCGGCAAGGCCGAGCGGGGCGACGGGGGGCGCGGGCTGACGCTGTCGCTTTCCCGGGTCGCCTTCGTGGCCAGGGACGCCGCCGACCGCCGGGCGAAGATCGAGGCGGCGCACGACTACTACAGCCGCTTCGACAACGTGTTCACCGGGCCGGGAATCGTCGAGGGCGGGATGATCGCTCCACTGCCGCGGAAACAGACAATCGGGGAACTGGCCGATAGCCTGCTCATCTGCACCCCGGCCGAGATGGTCGACAAGCTTGGCCCCTATGCCGAGGCCGGTGTCGATCGGGTGATCCTGAACGTGAATTTCGGTGCCAGCCAGGCCGAGACCATGGACTGCATCCAGCACTTCGCCGAGGATGTGATGCCGCACTTCGCCGCGCCCGTGCGAACCGGCGCCGAGGCGGCGGAATAGGCCGCGAGCCTGCAAACCAGACCAGCCGGGGGAGTAGATGCCGATCATACGTGTCGAGATGTTCAAGGGCCGCAGTCGCGACCAGAAGCGCGCGCTGGTACGCGAACTGACGGACGGCTTCGTCCGCACCTGCGGCGGAAAACCGGAAGGGCTGCATGTTATCATTACCGAGGTCGACCGGGAGGACTGGGGCTCGGGCGGCCAGCTCAGCGTCGACAAGGCGCCCGGGTGAGGGGGGCAGGATGACGACCCCCATCGATTGCGCCACGTCGGTCGAGGGCTCGGGGCCGCCGCTCATCCTGGTCCATGGCATCGGCGCCGCACGCGACGGCTGGCGCTTCATGGTGCCGCTGTTGACGCCGCATTTCACCGTGGTGACCTACGACCTGCGCGGCCATGGCGCCTCGCCGCTGCCGGACGCCGAATTCGGCCTCGACGAGCTGGTCGCCGATCTCGAGCGGGTGCGCGAACGGAGCGGTTTCGAGCGGGTGCATGTGGCCGGCCATTCGCTCGGCGGCATGATCGGGCCGGCCTATGCGCGCACGCACCCGGAACGGGTGCTGTCGCTGGGGCTGCTGTCGACGGCCGCCGGGCGCACCGAGGACGACAGCGCCAAGGTCTGGGGCGTCGTCCGGGCGATGGAGGAGCGCGGCATTCCGGAGGTTCTCGGCACCCTCGCCGACCGGTGGTTCACGGACGATTTCATCGGGACCCGCCCGGAGATCATCAAGCGCCGGCTCGACCAGGTGATCGGGACCGATCCGGGGGTGTTCCTGAACGTGTTCCGGATCTATGCGGGGACCGAGATGATGCCCTGGCTGCACGAGGTGACGGCGCGGTCTCTGGTGCTGACCGGGGAGAACGACGGCGGCTGCAATCCGCGCCTCAATCGAGGCATCGCCGCGGCGTTGCCGGACGCCGAGTTGGTCGTATTGCCACATGTGAAGCACGCCATCTTGCTGGAGGCGCCCGACCAGGTCGCGGCGCATATGGTGCGGTTCATCGCTGGCTAGCCGAGAGTGGCACTCACGGTGTCGCTGCCTCGCGCTCCAGCCAGTCGCAGACCGTTGCGGTGGCGCGCGATTTCCGCGCGCCGGGGCGAGTCAGCAGGAAGTAGGCGCGGCTCGGGGCAAGCTCGGCGTCGAAGGGTCTGATCAGGAGCCCCGCGGCCACCTCGCGGGCGAGGAAGGGAAAGATCCCCAGTGCCACGCCCTGACCGTCGATGGCCGCCTGGGTGACGACGTTCGAGTCGGTGATGACGGTCTCCTCGGCGAAGCGCAGTCCCGGCACGCCGGCCAGCGCAAGCCAGGCGGCCCACTCGGTCCGGTCGTGCTGGTGGATGACCGGAAATCGCGCCAGGTCGGCGGGGTCGGCGAGGCCGCTGCGCTCGGCAGCCAGGGCCGGACTCAGCACCGGGGCATAGCGGATCTCGAACAGTTTCCGCGCGTCGAGGCCGCTCCAGGCACCCTCGCCCCAGTCGACGGCAAGGTCCGTGGTCATGGCGGCGGCGCCGGTGATGCGCGCGCCGTGATGGAGGATCAGCTCGACCTCCGGCGCTATCCGGTGGAAGCGCGTCAGCCGCGGGCTCAGCCAGCGGGCGGCGAAGATCGGTCCGGCGGCCAGGGTGACCGGGGTGCGGGCGGGGCCGACGCGCGCCTCGATCTCGGCCCGGATCGCGGCGAAGGCATCGTGCACCACGCGGGAGAGCGAGCGGCCGGTGTCGGTCAGCACCACCTGCCGAGTCCGGCGCTCGAACAGCTTGCAGCCCCAGTCGCGTTCGAGGCCGCGGATCTGATTGCTGACCGTGGTCGGGCTGAGCCCGAGCTCTTCGGCCGCGGCCTTGAAGCTCTCGTGCCGCGCCGCCGCCTCGAAGGTCCGGAGCGCGGTCAGGGGAAGGCGCGGGCGGCTGGCCGGCATGCACTCGTTCCTCTCTCCATGGGTGGTGATTTCGCTATGCATATTCGGCCGATTACTCGTTTGTCGACTGAATTGCGCGGGGCGATGATCGGGCGTGCGCAGCGCCTCCCGCGCCCGAACCTGGAGACCGCCGATGGCGAACCGATCCGACGACGCCAAGAGCGGCGAGACGGCCGATGCGGCGCCTGAGGGGCGGCGCGGGCGGAGCGGGCGGTCTGCCACGCCGCCAGTGCGCCGCCGTCCGGTCACCGCCGGGGTCGCGGGCGGACGCTACGCACCGCTGACCGAGCGCGACCTCGCGCGCATCGATGGCGCGGCGCTGGAGCTGTTGTGCTGCACCGGCATGTCGGAGGCGCCGCCCGTCGCAGTGGAGCTCGTGGCGGCCCGGGGCGGGCGGCTGACGGCTGCGGGCCGGCTCATCTTCCCGCGGGCGCTGGTCGAGGAGGCGATCGCGGCGCTGGCGCGGGAGTTCACCCTGCATGGCCGGACGCCTGGCCACGAGTTGGAGCTCGGCGGCGCCCGCGTGCATGCCGGCTCGGGCGGTGCCGCGCCGAGCGTGATCGACCTCGAGACCGGGCGCTACCGCGACTCGACGCTCGGCGACCTCCACGACGCGGCGCGGCTGGTCGATGCGCTGCCGGACATCCATTTCTTCAGCCGCTCGCTGGTCGCCCGCGACATGCCGGATGCGCTGAGCCTGGACGTGAACACCGCCTATGCCAGCCTCGCCGGCACCGCGAAGCACGTGATGACCAGCATCAGCGATCCCGCCCATGTGGCGCCGGTCGCCGAGATGTGCTTCCGGCTCGCCGGGTCGGCCGAGGCGTTCCAGGCGCGGCCGTTCCTGTCGCTGAACATAAACCACGTGACCCCGCCCCTGCGGTTCTCAGCCGAGGCGGTGGAAGTGCTGGTCGCGGCGGCGCGGCTCGGAGTCCCGGTACATTGCAACACCTTCGGCCAGCTCGGCGCCTCGAGCCCGGTCACCATCGCCGGCTGCCTAGCGCAGACCGTGGCGGAGACCCTGGCGGGGATGGTGATCGCCTGGCTCGCCAACCCCGAGGTCAAGGCAGTCTTCGGGCCCCGGCCGATGGTCACCGACCTGCGCACCGGCGGGATGAGCGGAGGCGGTGGCGAGCAGGCGCTGCTGATGGCCGCCGCGACCCAGATGGCGCGGTTCTACGGGCTTCCGAACTCCTGCATCGCAGGGGCGACGGATGCCAAGACGCCGGATGCCCAGAGCGGTTTCGAGAAGGCGATGAGCGTGACCCTGGCCGCCCAGGCGGGGTCGAACCTGATCACCCAGGCCGCCGGCATGCAAGCCGGCCTGATGGGCGTCGCCTTCGAGAGCTACGTGATCGACAACGACATGCTGGGCGCTGTACTGCGCTCGCTGGGGCCGGTGGTGGTCGATGACGAGACCCTCTCGCCGGCGGAAATCGGCGCCGTGGCCTGCAGCGCGGGCCACTTCCTCGGCCAGGCGCAGACGCTGGAGCGGATGCAGAGCGACTTCCTCTATCCCGATGTCTCGGACCGGCGGACGCCGACCGAATGGGAGGCGTCCGGCGGCCTGGACGTGCGCGCGCGGGCCCGCGACCGGGCGCGCGAGATCCTCGCCACCAAGAAACCCTCGCATATCCCGCCCGGGGTCGACGCCGAGCTGCGCGCCGAATTCGACATCAGGCTGCCAGCTGCGGCGACAGGCTTGTCCTGACGCTCACGGGGGGACGGGGGCCAGAGTCCCGGCGCCGCCAGAAGGCGGCCAGACCCTCCGGCGCGCTTGCCAGCGGGTTTTCGATCCTCCACCTTCCGGGCGGAGCCGCACGTTCGATTGCGCCCGTTCGGCAGCCGTCGGGCAGACCGCAGCGCGGGGACAGGGAGAGCGCGCGGATGCGCACGCAGGTCGGGATCATCGGTGGCGGGCCGTCCGGCCTTCTCCTGTCGCAGCTACTTGATCGCAGCGGCATCGCGAGCGTCGTCCTCGAACGGCGGTCGCGGGGCTATGTTCTGGGCCGGATCCGGGCCGGGGTGCTGGAGCGGGGGGCGGCCAGCCTGCTCCGCGATGCCGGGGTCGGCGCGCGGATGGACGCCGAGGGCGAGACCCATGACGGCTTCAGCATCAGCCATGACGGATCCCTGCACCGAATCGATCTCGCGGGCCTGACCGGCCACGGCGTGGTGATCTACGGCCAAACCGAGATCACCCGCGACCTCTACGACGCCCGCGACGCGGCCGGGGGGGCGGTGATCCACGAGGCAGAGGATGTGACGATCCACGGCGCCGACACCGAGGCGCCGGCGCTGACCTGGCGGGCGGGCGGCGAGGACTGCCGGCTCGACTGCGAATTCGTGATCGGCTGCGATGGCTCCCATGGAGTCAGCCGGAAATCGATACCGGGCGACCGGCTGCGGGAGTTCGAGCGGGTATACCCCTTCGGCTGGCTTGGTGTCCTGTCGCGGACGCCGCCGGCCGGCGAGGAACTGATCTACGCCAGCCACGAGCGCGGCTTCGCGCTCTGCTCCATGCGCACGCGCAGCCTCAGCCGCTACTACGTTCAGTGCCCGCTGGACGACCGGATCGCGGACTGGCCGGACGACCGGTTCTGGGGCGAGCTGAAGCGCCGCCTTCCGGCCACCGTAGCGGACCGGCTGGTGACCGGCCCCTCGATCGAGAAGAGCATCGCGCCGCTGCGCTCCTATGTTGTCGAGCCGATGCGATGGGGGCGGCTGTTCCTGGCCGGCGATGCCGCGCATATCGTGCCGCCGACTGGCGCGAAGGGGCTGAATCTCGCCGCCTCGGATGTGCGCTACCTCTCGGACGCGCTGATCGCCTATTTCCGGCGGGGGGACGAGGCGGGGCTGACCGGGTTCTCGGCCCGCGCGCTGGCGCGGATCTGGAAGGCGGAGCGGTTCTCCTGGTGGATGACCGGCCTGCTGCACCGGTTCCCGGATCAGGGTGGGTTCGGGCGGCGCATGCAGCAGGCTGAGCTGGACTATCTGCTCTCGTCGCGGGCGGCGATGACGGCGCTGGCCGAGAATTACGTCGGGCTCCCCTACTGAGCCGGGGACGGGGTCGGGGACGGTTTGCCCGCTTCTGCTCGCCAGGTGCGGTCAGTCAGCCACGCGCGGATTTTGTTTGCAATTGTGCCGGAGCGCCCCAGAATGAATAAGGGACGGATGGAGCCTCAGGCGGTGGGGTTTGGAGCAATGAAGATTGGTGAGATTGTTCGTATTAGTAGAAGATTATCGGTCAGTTTAATTGATCGAGGCGGTATGCGTGGCACCGAATTGATGTAAATCTACCGCCATGATCGGTTCGCCATGCCTGGATCCCGGCCCGTTTTCGGCCGTGGCCCCAGCATCAGTTGTGGCTGCAACCCACTGCACAGTGAGATTTCGGATCCGTGGGCAGATGCAGATACTGATGGGCAGCGTTTTCCCGGATGACGGATCCGCCGATCGTACCGACGGCAGCGAAGGCGCGCATGGCCGTGCGCCAGACAGGGGAGTGACCGCATGACTGACCCGAATCGCACGGTACTTGTCACCGGCGGAGCTGGCTATATCGGCTCGCATGCCTGCAAGGCACTGGCGCGGGCGGGCTACCGGCCGGTCGTCTACGACAACCTGTCCACCGGCAACGAGTGGGCGGTGAAGTGGGGACCGCTCGAGCGCGGCGATGTCCGCGATCCGGAGCGCGTGGCCGAGGTGATCCGGCTGCACCGCCCGGTGGCGGCGATGCATTTCGCCGCTCTGGCGCTGGTCGGCGAGTCGATGCGGGAGCCGGCTTGGTACTATGCGACCAACGTCCTGGGGACAATGACGCTCGCCGATGCCTGCTGCGCCGCGGGGATCGGCGCTCTGGTGTTCTCGTCGACCTGCGCGATCTACGGGGTTCCGTCGCGCATTCCGATCCGCGAGGACGAGCCGAAGGCGCCGATCAATCCCTATGGCGCCGCGAAGCTGATGGCCGAACGGCTGCTCGAGGATTATGACCGCGCCTACGGCCTCCGGCACGCGGCGCTGCGCTACTTCAACGCGGCAGGGGCGGATCCGGAGGCCGAGATCGGCGAGTGCCGGCGCGAGGAGACGCATCTCGTGCCGCTCGCGATCGACGCGGCGCTTGGCCGCCGACCGCGGCTGACCCTGTTCGGCACGGATTACCCGACGCCGGACGGGACTGCGGTACGCGACTATGTCCATGTCGGCGATCTCGCCCAGGCCCATATCCGCGCCCTCGACCGGCTGCTCGCCGGGAGCGCCTCGTTCCAGGTGAATCTGGGGACCGGGCGCGGATATTCGGTGCGCGAGGTGATCGACGCGGTCGCCGTCGAAGCCGGGACCGAGGTGCCGCACGACCTGGCAGGCCGGCGGGCCGGGGATCCGCCCTATCTCGTGGCCGACCCGGCGGCAGCGGCGGAGATCCTGGGGAAGGGGATCTTTCCGGCATCCTCGCTGGCAAGCATCATCCGGACGGCAGTTCGGTGGCACCGCGCCAGCCCGGATCCGGTTTCGCCCAGAGAGGGCGGCTGAACCGGAAGGCGAGCCGGCCCGGTATTGCCCCGGCCGCTCGCCGGCGGTCGATCCGGGCGCTCCGGCGGGGCTATGCTTCGAAGGATGGTCCCGCGGGCCGATCCCGTGCAGTCCCAGAGCCTCGGCGGCGCTGAGCGGGATCGCAGCCCGGCTTGCCGGCATCTCGCGGTCGGATATCGCTGACATTTGTCGGCCTGGCCGGCACGAACGATCCGAACTGCGTTCGATCCGGCGGGCCCGGGCGTTCGGGACGCGGCGCCGGGCGGAATGCACCGCCCGGCGCGATTCGTGAATGGTCAGCCGAGGAGCTCGAGCACCGAGATCCCGCTGACGATGCCGTAGTTGATCGACCCGGCGAGGTCGATATCGAGCACGCCGTCACTGACATGAACCGTCTCGGTCAGGGTGAGCGCCTTCCACTTCGTGCCGGTCGTGCCGAACAGGTCGATGTCGTTCAGGCTGCCGAACGCCGATCCCTCGAGTTCCACATCGAAGACACGCTGGCCGGATTTCCGGGCCCACGGCTCGGTGAGGAACAGCGTCACCTGGTAATCGCCCTCGTTCGGCACCGCGATGTCGTAGGAGAAGTTCCCGTAGCCGTAATCGATGTAGAGAGCGTCGTCGTCGGTTCCTTCGACACTCACGCCGCTGCGGCTGCGCGTGTTCATCCAGCCATCGTCAATGCCGGTGTCCGCCTCGAAGACGGTGCCGTCCTTGGCGACATACTCGCCGCCCCCGACGTTAATGCTCTTCATGAAGCCGGACTTCTCCGGCTCGTTCGAACCGTCGTCGGGCAGAGTGGTCTTGGCGCTGGCCGGGGCCGGATCGGCAAAAACCGGCGGCTCGGGATCGGTCAGCGCGGTGGGCGCGTTCGTCCCTGCGACGCTGAAGTTGATCACCTCGGTGCCGAGCACCGAGCCCTGTCCGTTTTTCTCCGAGTAGAAGGTGAGCTTGATCTTGTAGTCACCGGGTTCCGGGAACAGGTCGCCGATGGTCGATGCCCCGAAGTCTCCCCACTTGTCGCCGAAGAGGGCATAGGGTTTGGCGTTCTCGATCTTGGTCGCCAGCCCGTCCTCGAAATCCAGCTTCACGCTGCGGAAGCTGATTCCATTCGGGACATACTCGATTGCGAGAGATGCATCGTCGAGAAGACCCGCGTCGAGCGTCCCGCCCGAAGTGACCACCGCCACGGCCTTGTCGGTGTCCGAGTCGATGATGCGCAGCGAACCGCTCCGTGACGGATCTGGGGTCGGAGTTGGTGTCTCGGTGCCGCCGGTCCCGCCAGTGCCGCCGGTCCCGCCAGTGCCGCCGGTCCCGCCAGTGCCGCCGGTCCCGCCAGTGCCGCCGGTCCCACCGGTCCCGCCGGTCCCGCCAGTGCCGTTCAGGTTGAAGCCGTCGATCAGGCCGTTGATGTATTCCTCGATGTTCGTGTAGCCGTCGCCGTCGCTGTCGCCGTTGGAATCGAACTTCGTCTTGTTGAAGCCATACTGGTCCTCGAACCAGTCAGGCATGCCGTCCTTGTCCGTGTCCGTGGGCGGCGTGAACTTCGGAGCGGTTCGGCCAGCCTCCGGCCTCCGATACGCTATCGACAATTGAACCACTGTGCTCGCGGACGAGGTCGATTATGTTAGCGTCGGTGGCATCGCGATTGCTCGGGTTCGCGCCGACATTCGCCAGGACATAGTCTCTCACCTCAGAGGCGGAAATGAGGGTGAGGCCGCTCCTAAAGTCCGTGCTGTTCACGATCTCGCCCGAGCCGGTCAAACGGTATCCGGCTGCGATCTTGTTGCCATTCGAATCAGAACTCGTTTTCCGGACAGGTAGTACTCGGCTTCCGCCTTATTGGTGAAGTGTGATCGGCGCAGCACTCTGATTCTCGGTATATGACGCGGCTTCGTAGTAGTTGCCGATGATGTTGACACTCATCGGCAATGCAGGTGAATCGCTGACGTGATTGCCGAAAGTCAGTGCGTAGGTGGATTGGTCGCCGACGCCATAGATGTAGTTGTTGGTAAACTCGATTTCCTGCCCGTGCTTCACCCACGGGTTCCTCCAGTAGTTGAAGGCGAACAGATTGCTGCTCGATCGTAATTCGCGTCGGCACGGCATCCGTGTCCGCCGCTGATGAGCATCCCCATGCTGTGGTCGCCCTTGGGGTGGATGCTGCCGATGAAGACCCTGTGCGACGATGTTGTTCGAAAAGGTGACGTCGACGACCTGCTTGTAGAAGTCGATGTTTTCGTCGACCGCCCATTCGAACGAGTTATGGTCGAACATCAGATCGCTGACGACCTTGCCCGCTGGTTCCTGACTGAAGTCCGTCGCGCATTGTCGGGGTCCTCGCCGACGGAGCCATCGCCGGGCCGGAAGATCATGCCCCGCATGATCACGTTGCCGTCGCGAAACTTTAGCGTCCCGCCAGTGACCTCAACCCCGCCAGCCGTCTGGCCGGCGATGGTGACATCCCCGTCCTTCACCGTGATGTTGCTCTGGTCAGATTTACCTCGGCCACATCGAAGACGATAATACGCGGGCCGGAGAAATTCTCGATCGCCCAGCGCAGGCTTCCCTCGCCGGAGTCGTTCGAATTCGTAACCCTGATGATCTGTCCGCCACGGCCGCCGGTTGCTTCGGCGCCGAAACCTTCCGCTCCCTCGAAACTCAGTGTCATTTTCTTCCCTCGCACAGCTTCAGTTCGTTGGTGCCTTGGATTCACTAATTACCCATGAACACGCGACAGGCACGGCGTCGGCGGAAGCCCGGTCGCCCTTCACCCCTTTGGGCGGCGGCCGCCGACATCAGACCGATTTCCGAACGGGCCCGCACTGGCCCGCCGCAACCGATCTTCCGACCCACAAAACCCCATGCAGCGCGGGACTACTTGCCAAGGATGCAGCAAAGCACCCGCGGGGGTCGAAACGGAATAATCTGGAACCACCTACTCGATGCCCATGGGCATCACGTCCTCGAAGATTTTCTTTTCTTGTCGGACAATCGTGCATGGAGCCGATCGGGTATTCAACGGTCTAGGCGGCGAACTGACCATTTCCAAGTGTAAGATTGTTAATAGCGGAACGAAACGAACAGGCTTTGCAATCGCAAGGTGTGGCGGTCTGTTTCCTTCTCCCGCCGAGACAGAGTGTGGCGGAAGATGGGCCGCTCTCCGGCAAGAGAATCAATGATTTGCCGGCTGATTCTAACAAATGCCTTTATCTAGAGCCTAATCGGCCGGGCGGCCTCTCATGTCAAATTGGCATTCGGTTAAATCTTAACGGCCGGGTTAGAATCGTCGCTCGCCGCGGGCGACTCGGTCTCGCGTTTGGGAGCTGACCCCGCGGCACCCCGGCGCTCGAACAGCGAGTCGTAGAGCGCGAGGGTCCGCGCCCCGACCTGGTCCCAGGTAATGAACGGCGCCTGCGAGACCACGAAGTCCGCCGGCCGCCTGGATGCCTCGTAAAGGGCGCCGGACAGGGCAGCGGCGTCGCCGGTGCGGAAGAAATGATGCGCGCCAACCGGCAGGTCGCGATTCTCGACAATGTCGCTGAGCAGCACCGGGCAGCCGGCGGAGACGGCCTCGAGCACGGCGTTCGACATGCCCTCGTGGACCGAGCTATTCACGTAGGCGCCGCAGCGGGTGAGCAGCGCCTGCACCTCCGGCCGGGGCAGGCGGCCGGTGAAGATGACGTCGTCGCCGGCCTCGGCCAGCAGCTCCTGATGGTAGCCGCTGCCGTCGTCGCCGCCCACGATCACCAGCTTGCCGAACCGGCATTCGCCTCGCGCGCGCGACATTTGGAAGGCGCGGATCAGGGTAGCGAAATCCTTCTGGGCGGTCAGCCGGCCGATGCCGAGGACAAACGACCCGTCCACGAGCCCGTGCTCGGCCATCACCTTGTCGGCGTTGCCGGAAATTCCCTCGATCGGATCGAGCGCGTTGGGGATGACCTCAATGCGGACTCGGAACCCGCGGCTGACCAGGCTCTCCTTAAGCGCCGGGGTCACGGCGATCACCGCGTCCGCGAAGCGCAGCTGCCACTCGCTGATCCAGAACCCGAAGCGCCCAATCGGCGACCATTTCGCCATCTTGTAGTCGATCGAACCATAGCGGACCACGACCCTGCGGGCCGCCAGCTTATAGAGAGCCAGGAACACCGCCGAACCGAGGCCTTGGCAGTGGATGATGTCCGGGCGCTCCCAGAACGAGCGCAGGGTCGCATAGATGTAGCAGGGCAGCTTCTCGGTGCCGAACAGGCGGAACAGGGGAGAGGTGACAATCCTGATATTCCTGTACGACGGAACCGTGGTGTAGCTGCGGATCGCGTAGAGGGTGACGTCGTGCCGTTCCGCGACCAGCGGGAACAACTGCTCGGCGTTCTTCTCTGCGCCTCCCTCGACATTCGGGATCCCGCGCGCTCCGATGACCGCGACCTTCATGCCTGCCGCTCCTTGCCGCCGGCCTTGCTGGCGCCGGGCCGATCTGTTGCTGCCATGCGCGCTCCCCCTCTGCTCTCCCGGGCATCTGTCAGTGCTGCGGGCAGCCGGACAAACGTTAGGACCATGGACCTGTCGGCCGGTGCATAGCGCGGAATTGCGGAGATTGTGGGTCAGGCGTCGAAAAAAACGACCGTCCTGTCCCGGCGCATCCGGGCGCCGAACTCGCGATCGTGGTGCCGGGGGGCGGCGCGTCCGCTCATCGCGGCCTGATTCGCCCGTCAGTTCCCTGCACCCGAGATCGATCGCGAGGTGCCATGGTTCGAAGCCTGCTCGCCCGCGCGGGAGGCCGCGTTAGCCGAAAAGAACGCGTCCTCGAGTTCTACCGAATTCGCCGACCAGCCGATGCAGCACCGGGCGGTCCGGCGTGCCAACCGGCGTCTCGGGACCGACGGCGAAGAACTGCGGGCCCGGCTCTGGCCAACCCCGGAGGCCGCGCCCTGTCTGTCCCGCCGCGGCGATTCTGGCCGACAAGGTGAGCCAGGCGACTTCCAGCGCGATTCGCGGCGACAGACTGATCGCGCGCGCCAGATCCCGTGCCGCGCCACCGAACATGCGCAGGCGCAGCTTCTTCACCGCAAGACGGGCGCTTCGCGCCGCCATCGCGGCGTCGCGCACCTGGCGTGGGGTCTCGGGACAGGCCTCGAAGACCAGTCGCGTCGCTTCCTGCGCAATCGTCAGCATGTGAAGTTCGTTCGCGGACTTTCCCTGTCCAGCTACCCGGTATCCGGTCAGAAAATGCGGCACGCAGCCCACCTTCCAGTGCCGGGCAATCACGGTCTGCAGGTGCCAGTCCTCCCAGTTCCCGAGCGCGGTCGCGTAGCCGGCGACACCTTCGAGCGCCGCGCGTCGCGCGAGGATCGCGCTACCATTGCCGACAAAATTCAGGACCAGCGACCTCAGGTAGACCGCGCCCTCGTAGCCCGGAAACCCGGCCTGGCCGGTGATCCGGCTGTTGGCGTCGATCTTGCGGGACAGCGAATAGACGTAGCCGGTCTCCGGCCCCAGCTCCTGCATCCGGTGCATCAGGCGCGATATCTTCTCCGGATGCCAGATGTCGTCGGCGTCGCAGGGCGCGACATAGGCGGCCCGGGTGGTTTCGATGCCGTGGTTCCGTGCCCTCGATGCCCCGCCGTTCGGCTGGGAGATCACCCGGATCCGCGGGTCGCCGGCAGCATGTTGCCGAGCGATCGCGGCGGTCGCATCGGTCGAGCCATCATCGACGACGACGATCTCGAGGTCGCTCCAGTCCTGAGCGCGGACGCTGTCGAGCGTTTCCGACAACGTCCGGGCCGCGTTGAAGGCCGGTACGACCACCGAAACCAGCGTCATTTCATTCAAGCGCTCCGCGTGGCGGTCAAAGCACCGCCTTCGCCAGCATCATGTGGCAGCCCTTCTCGCCGTCGACGGTCTGGGTCACGTGCAGGTCGCCTTGGATCGAACACAGCATGTAGGCCTGCTCGCGGCTGAGGTTGGTCCGCCGGCAGACATGGCCGATCATCTGGCGCACGGCGATCCGCGCCGCCTCGTCGAGGTCCTCGTGCATGCCGATGGAGATCAGGTGCGTCGGGCTCTCGGCGAAGGGGTAATCGTAGCCCAGGTCGTTGCGCACGGTCAGTCGGAAGCTGCCCTTCAGTCCTGTCTCCAGCGCGGTGATGCAGACCTCGCCGTCGCCCTGCACCGCGTGACCGTCGCCGGCCGAGAACAACGCACCCTCGGCGAAGACCGGCAAATAGAGCGTCGTCCCGGCCACCAACTCCTTGTTATCCATGTTGCCGCCGAACTTCCGCGGCTGGATCGAGGGCACCCGCCCCCAGTGGGGCGGGGGCGCCACCGCGATGATGCCGAAGAACGGCGAGAGCGGGATGTCGGTGCCCCAGGGGAGGCGGGCGGTCATCGCCTCGGCGTTGATCAGGGCATGCATGATTGCGAAGCGGTCGAACTCATCGGGCAGCGTGCCGCGCAGCGGCCGGATCGCGGTGTAGCCCCAGCGCTCGTTGAGCCTGATGTCGAGGATGTCGACTTGCAGCACGTCGCCGGGCCTGGCGCCTTCGACGAAGACCGGGCCTGTGAGCATGTGGGTTGCCTGGCCTTGCACGCAGGTCTCGATCGCCTTCAGATGATCGGCCTGCACCAGCGAGCGGTCCGGCGGCAGTGAACGGGCG
This sequence comes from uncultured Pseudomonadota bacterium, assembly GCA_963700775.1. Classification (GTDB taxonomy): domain Bacteria; phylum Pseudomonadota; class Alphaproteobacteria; order Rhodobacterales; family Rhodobacteraceae; genus Thermohalobaculum. The sequence goes on along the minus strand of CAVOYU010000010.1, from coordinate 114,217 downwards.
TCGGCCGCGGGCCATGCCGTGAGATTTACTGTATCGCCGGAGTCGATGCGGAGCACCGGCGGCAGGCTGGCGTCATGGTAGCCCCAGTGGATGTTCTCGGGGCGCGGATAGAGGTCGTGACTACGGGACATCGGCACTTCCTTCGTGGTCTGGCGCGGACCATGCGATGGCGGGGCTTGCGGGTCAATCCGGCGGTTTCAACGCCTCGGCGAAGAAGCCGCTGGCCTGCACGGTGTTGCGCCAGCCCGAGACCCTTCGGTCGAGCAGACGGTTGACCCGGCCGCCGAACCGGCGTTCGACCGCGGGCTTCCAGAATTTCAGCATGTTGAGGATGGCGGAGTACTTGCCGCGGAGCGGGTAGAGCGTCACCTCGTCGAAGTCGCGCAGCAGATAGGCCATGCCGTCGCGGCTGAGCCGCTGGTAGTCCTGGAACACCAGGTTTCGCGGCGCGTGGTAGCGCCACATCCAGGGAACATAGAGGAACAGCCTGCCGCCCGGCTTCAGCGCGGCGCGGAAGTTTGCGACTGCTGCGGGCGGGTCGTAGACATGCTCGAGGATCGCGAGCGCGATCACCGCGTCGTAGCGGCCCGCCATCCAATCCGGGAAGGGCTGGCAGGCATCGCCCAGGATATCGGGCCGGGTCAGGTTCTCGGCCTCGGCGTCGATATCGTTGAGGTCGAGCGTCTCGACCCGGCCCGCGAGAGCGCCCAGATGTCCCCGCATCCCGGCGCCGATGTCGAGAATTCGGGAGCAATCGCGAGTGGCGGCGATGATGTGCTCGCGGGTGCGCTCGTCGTGCAGGTAGCGCAGGTCGACCCGGGCGCGGTTGGTGATCGTCTGCAGCCGTTCGCTCAGCCCCTCGACATCGTGGATGCGGCGGCGCTCGGTCATTTCGCGGCAAGCTCCAGTATCGTCGCGGCGGCGCGGGCCGCGCCGTCGCGGGCGATGGGCATCGGCGGACGGCGCTGGCCTTCGGCGGCGGCCCTGGCCGCGGCGGCGAGGCACTCCGGGGTCAGGTCGGCAAGCCTCACTACCGCGAAACCGGGCAGCCCCGCCAGCCGTTCCGCCCGGATCACCTGTTCGCGCTCGCCGTGCTCGTCGAAGGGAACGACGATGGCGGGAGTATCGCAGCCGGCAAGATCCATGACCGTGTTGTAGCCCGCGAGGCTGACCGAACAGGCGGCGGTCGCGAGCAGGGCGCGGTAGTCGGGTCGGGCGGGCTCGATGACGAGGTTGGGCGACACAAACCGGGACGATAGCTCTCCCGCCAGTTCCGGCGCATCCGACCCCCCGGCAAGAAGATGCCAGGGCTGCTGCGACCGTGCGGCTGCCCCAGCCGCCAACGTCAGAAGGCGGCGGCCGAGCACGCCGCCGCCGACCGAGACCAGGACGGTCTCGCCGGCGGGGCCGCAGCTGGGCGGGCCGGGCTCAGCGACGTAGCCTGTGTGCCGGATCGTCCGCGCGAGGTCGCCGGGCAGCGGCCAGGTAGCCGACAGCGGCAGGAAGCCTTTGTCTCCATGGACCAGCACCGCGTCATAGTGGCGGCGCAGACGGCCGGCGGCCTCGTCGAGTTTGCCGCGCCTGCTCGGCGGTTCAGGAATGTCGCGGACCGAGGCCAGGACCGCCGAGCCCGGCCTGACCTCGCGGGCGGCGGCGATGGCAGCCTCGAACTCTGCCGCCAGGATGCGCCGCCCGAGGGGGAATGTCTCGGTGACGAGAGCGTCGGGTCGGAAGTCGCGGATCGCCTCGATCAGCGTATCGCGCCGGGCGGCCATGTAGGACGGATCTGCGGGAGTTCCGTCCGGCCGGCGCAGGGTCGAGAAGTCGAAATCTGGTACGTGGACCGGGGGAAGCTGCATGAGTCGCAGTCCGGCCGTGTCCACATGCGCCAGCGCCCGTCCGCCGCTGATCACCATCACTTCGGCACTTGCAGCCGCTGTGGCGCGGGCGAGGGAGAGGGTGCGGACCAGGTGGCCCGTGCCGGTCAGGTGGCAGCAGAGGAAGGCGACCCGGGTCAAGGGAACGGCACCAGGCGGACGGGCTCGCCGGGGTCGGAAGGGGCGCCGTCCGGCGCGAGGGTCATCGGGTAGATGCGGCCGCGCCTGATCTTGAATGGTTCCGGGCGGTCGAAGTCCCAGCCCCAGGCCCGCGCGAGCACCACACGCATCAGCGCCCGGTGTACGATCAGCAGCGCAGGGGCCCCAGCCACGGCGATCTCGGCCAGCGCCGGCCGAACCCGCTGCCAGGCGTCCCAGGGGCTCTCGCCCTCGGGCGGGCGGTGGTGCCAGCCCCAGTTCTCCACATGGGAGTAGCCCGAGGACGGGTCGGCCAGCAGGTCGGCACCGCGCCGGCCCTCCCAGGCGCCGTAGTCCACCTCGACCAGCCGGGTGTCGCTCTCGACCGCGCGGCCGCGGGCGAGGATGCGGGCGGTCTCGTCGGCACGCATCAGCGTCGAGGCGACCAACCTCGCCTGGTTCCAGGGGGCGGGGATTGCGAGGCCTTCGAGCGCGTGCCGGGCGGCGTCTGTCAGCGAGATGTCGGTCTGCCCCTGCAGCCGGCGCGCCTGGTTCCAGCTGGTGGGGAAATGGCGCATGAGGGCGATCCGGGTCACGGGATGAGCTCAGAGAGGCTGGACTTCAGGGTCGCGGCGGCGGCGTCGAGACTGTGATGCCTCTCGACGTGGTCGCGGGCGGCAAGGGACAGGCCCGCGCGGTTGCCGGCGGCACCGGCGATGGCGGCGGCAAAGGCGGCGGCGTCGTCCGGAGGTGCGAGCCAGCCGCCGCCGACCAGCGCCCGCGCGGCGGGGCCGTCCTCGGCCACCACGGGCAGGCCGGCGGCCTGCGCCTCGAGCCAGGCCATGCCGACGCCCTCGTTGACGCCGGGCCAGACCAGCAGGTCCGCCGCCTCGTAATGCGGTCGGATCAGGGTCGGGTCGGTGACGCTACCGATATGGGTCACGCGGTCAGCGAACGGGGCGAGGAGCGCCAGCACTTCGGCCTGCGCCGCGCCGTGTCCGATGACGGTCAGACGCCAGTCGCCACCAAGCTTCGCCAGGCCGGCGGCGAGGCGGCGGTAGCTCTCGAGCTTGTCGCCCGGGCGCATCATGGCCACTGCCAGCAGATGCAGCGTGGTGCCGGCGGCGTGCGGCGCGGTTGCCGGGCCGGGATCGAGGAAGGCCGGCAGATGAACAAGCTTCGCGCCATGACCCGCTGACTCGAGGCCCGGGCGGTCGCGGGCGGTGGTCCAGAACAGCCTGTCGGCCCGGGTGATGGCGGCGTCGGAAAGCGTGGCGAAGCCGGCCCATGGACCGTCACGGCGGCGCGGCGATACCGATGCCTCGGAGATCGCGTAGGGGATGCCCAGCGCCGTGCTCACCGCCGGTCCGATGAGGTCCGGCGCCTTGTAATAGCAGTGATAGGTGAACCAGAGAGCCGGCGGGCTGGCGGCGAAATCGCCGATCAGCCGCGATGCCTCGGCCTCTGCCTCGGCCCGGATCCACGCCTGCGCCGACGCGTCTCCCGTCATCTCCAGCGTGCGCAGCCGGGAGACGCAAGTTGCGTCGAACCCGGCGCGCGCCAGCGCCGCCAGCGTCAGCCGCGCGATCAGCCTGTCGCCCGAGGGGTTCGGATGGTCCGGGGCCTTCATCGGGGCATGAAAGGCGATGCGCGGGCCTGCGGTCATGCCTCGGCCAGGGCGGCCCGCAGCCGCCGGTCGATGACCTCGATCCCGGCCTCCATGCCGAAGCCGGCGCGCAAGCGCCTGTAGGCGGCATCCGCCATCGCCGCCCGGCGCTCCGGCTGGGCGGCGAGTTCGGTGATCGCGCGCGCCAGCGCCCGGGCATCGCCTGGCGGCACCAGGGTTCCGTGCTCGCCATTGGTGATGAACTCGGGGATCGCCGAGATTCCTGTCGACAGGATCGGCAGCTTCTGGCTTGCGGCCTCCATCAGCACGTTCGGCAAGCCGTCACGGTCGCCGTCATCGGCGATGACCGAGGGCAGCACAAAGAGATCCGAGGAGCGCAGCGCCGCGATCACATCCTGCTGTGCGCGCTTGCCGCGCCACTCGATCCGGTCGTCGATCTCGAGCCGGCGGGCGCGCATCTCGATACCCTTCCTCAACTCGCCGCCGCCGATATGGATGAAGCGCCAGTCCAGATTGCGCGGAAGCTGGCTCAGGGCCTCCATAAGGTCGCCATAGCCCTTCTTGGGCACCAGCCGCCCCACCGACAGGATGGTAAAGCGGTTCGAAGCATGGCGGATCTCCGGCGGTGGCGGGAAGCGCCGGAGGTCGAGGCCGTGATAGACGAGGTCGATCTTGCCGCCGCCGTCGTCAAGGTCCTTCAGATGCTCGGCGCCCGTGCCGGTGCAGGTGACGCCGAAGCTGCAGTCGGCGATCTTCTCGCGTTTCTCCCAATCGGGGATGGTCCAGATGTCCTTGGCATGGGCCGAGAACCCCCAGCCGATGCCGCGCATCAGCGCCGCATAGCGGGTCACCGAGGCCGGGGTGTGCAGGAAATGGGCGTAGAGGAAGCGGGTGTCCTCGGGCAGCTCGACCGCCAGCACGCAGGCCTGGCCGAGCCTTCGGATACGGTTCAGGGTGAAATCGCGGCGAAAGTCGCGGAGCCAGATGCGGGCCACGGTCCAGAAACGCTGGTCGCGCGCCGCGCGGAGGACCGAGCGTAGCACCCGGAGCGGCTCCTGGTAGAGATACTCCGGCAGGTAGTGCCGCGGAGCCAAGATCTCCTCGTGGATCGGGTGGATGCGGTCGTCATAGGGATGACGCAGCGACCAGATGTCGAAGCGGTGGCCGCGGCTTTCGAGGGCGCGCAGTTCCTGGGCGATGAACGTCTCCGACAGCCGCGGATAGCCCTTGAGGACCACCGCCAGCGACCCCGCCATCGGCTATTCCCCTGCGGCGGCGATCAGCGGTGCGGGGGCCGTGACCCGCTCGGCGATGGTCTGCAGGCCGGCGAGCAGGCCGGGGATCCGGGTCTCGGAGGGCCGGCGCTGGCCAGGCAGGGCGCGGATCGCGTCAGCCATCACCTGCGCGCCGCTGCCGTCGCGATCCGGCGCCAGCATCCGCACCAGGCCCAGTTGCTCCGCGGCTGCGGCGCGGATCACCTGCTCGCGGCGGGGCCGGGTGCGCGGCGCGATGATGGCCGGCTTGTCCATCGACAGGATCTCGCAGAAGGTGTTGTAGCCGCCCATGGCGACCACCCCGGTGGCTTCGGCCAGCAGCCGCTCGAGCCGGGCATGGAAGCCGAGGGCGGTAACCCGGCCGCTCAGCGCTGCGACCCTGGTTTCGAATGCCTGCCGGTCGGGCGCCTTCATGAAAGGGCCATAGATGATCAGTGCATGCGGCTTCAGCGTCGGGTCGGCCTCGTAGGCGCGCAGCACCCAGTCGACCAGCGCGGTGCCATCGCCCCCGCCGCCGGTGGTGACCAGGATATAGGGCTCCGTGGGCTGGTCGTTGCCGGAAGCCACCGGCCAGTCCGGCATCTCGCGGCGGAGGTAGCCGGTGTAGAAGGCCTGCTGCTCCATGCGCGCCGAAAGGCCGAGCCCGGCGAGCGGGCGGCAGATCTGCGGGATGCCGTAGATCCAGATCTCGTCATAGAACCGCTCGATCGCCTCGATGGCGCCCTTGCGCTCCCATTCCCGGGCGAGCGCGTCCTCGTCGTCGAGAACGTCTCGGATGCCGAGCACGATGCGCGCCCCGCGGGCGCGGGCAGCCTTCAGGGTATCGGCCATCTCGTGGCGGAAACCCCAGGGCTCCTTGTCGATGATCAGCAGGTCCGGCTGGAACTCGCGATCGGTGGTTGCGATGATCGCGCCGCGCAGCGACACCATCTCGTCGATGTCCATCCGGAGGTTCGACGACGTGTAGCTGGCGTCCGGCAGCTTGACCACGCCCGGAAGGCGCACATGGTCGACCCGCTCGGGGAAGTCGAACCGGCCGGCGATCGGCGAGCCGGTCACGATCAGGGCGGTGCAGTCCGGGTCCGCCTCGATCAGTGCCGTGGCTATGGTGCGCGAGCGCCGCAGATGACCGAGCCCGAACGTGTCATGGCTGTAGAGCAGAGTACGAAACTCGCGGCCGCGGCCGAGGCCTGGCAACATGCCAGTCATTCTGTCCCCCATCTCAGCCCCGCCGAACAGCGTTAAGAAATGCCTCATCTTTTGCCGCTCAGCAAGTGCTGATCGGATTTCACGCATCTAAACGGAGAAATTTGTCGCAGGTGCTCACTTTCCGGCAACTTGTTGCGAGCGGTGGTCATTTGCCTGCCGGATCGCATATCCTGTCCATGATCGAGCAGCCATGGAGCGCAGATGGCCGACGTGGACGGGCCGAAGGGGAAGGGATGGCTGACGCGGTCCTGGGCGGGGTCCGCGCGGGCGGCGGTCGCCTGCCTTGTGCTGCTGGTGCTGTCTGGTGCTCCGGCACAGGCCCAGCTACCGGACTACGGCAAACTTTTCGGAACCCAGCCGGCGGGCGCCGGAGCGTCGCCGCAACAGTCGCTGCCGGAATATCCTGCCGGGGCCCAGCCGGGACCGGCGGACTATGCCCGGCTCGAAGCCGGCGGCGGCGATCCGATGATCGGGACGGTGCAGAAGTCGATCTCGCTGTTCCGCACCAGGCTCATCGGCCTGGCCGAGCGCGCGCCCGGCGCCTTCGACGAGATTTCGACGGCCCTAGCGGCCGCCAGCCCGACCGGTCGCGGCATCTTCTTTCTTGGTGTTGCGGTTTTCGCCAGCCTCTTGCTGGTGGTCGGCCAGGCGTTCACGGCCTTCTTCGTGCAATTTGTTGCCCGGCCGTCGTTCATCCGAATGCAGGCGAGGGCCGGCGGCGGCTATGCTGGCAGGCTCCCGGTGCTGCTCTACCGGGTCGTGGTCACCGGATTGGCGATCGGATTGACAATCCTGGTCGCGGCAACGGTCGGTCTGTTCTTCTACCAGGAGCACGAGGCGACTGTGCTGACCGCGATTGCCGTCTTCGGCACCTGGAGCGCGGTGATGCTGGTCGATACGATCTGGCGCATGATCGTGGCGCCCTTCCTGACTCGCTACCGCCTGCCGCGGATTGGGGATCCCGATGCCCGCCGGCTCTACCGCTGGCTGACGGTCGCGAGCAGCTTCGGAATCGTGGCGGCGGTGTTCTGCTCGTGGATGAAGCTGCTCGGCCTTCCGCGCGAAGCCTATGTGGTCGTCACGGTATTGCTTATGTCGGTGACCGTCGGGCTGTTCCTTGGCGCCATCAGCGCCAACCGGCGCACGGTCTCGTCCGCGATCCTCGATGGCCGGACGCCCGGTGAGGCGACGTGGCTGGCGCGCGTCGGAGCGGCACTCTGGGCGCCAGCCGGGGCCACCTATCTGGTCGTGACCTGGGCCGATCTCTGCTTCCGGCTGATCATGGGGGTGGAGACCGGTCCGGCACGGCTGTTGGTGCCGTTCATTACCGTGATTGCCGGGCTCTTCGTTTACGCGGCGGGAATCTACGTCATCGAGCGCGGCTTCGACCGGCAGCGCCGCATCCGGTTGCTGAACGCCGAAGCCGCGGAGGTCGCGCCGGACCAGCCGCGGGGCACGGATGCAGCGGTCGAGGCGGCGCCGCAAGCCGGCGCCAAAGTAGAGACCGACGACGAGGGCGGCGACGACGAGCGGATCTTGCTCGCAGGCGGGGAGTTCACCGCGCCAGTGCGCGGGATGCGGAGCATGGAGGACCTGGCCCGCCGGCTCGCCTCGCTGGTCGCGCTCGGGGCGGCGCTCTATGCCCTGGCGCTGCTTTGGGGCGGCTTCGACTTCTTCTCCCGGCATGCAGTCGTCGAGACCGCCATTGACCTGCTGCAGGTGGGCTTCATCGGCTATGCCGTGTTTCAGGCCGCCCGCATATGGCTCGACAACAAGATCGAGGACGAGGGCGGCGACATCGAGCTGACGCCCGGCGACGAGGGCGGCGCCGGCGGGGCCTCGCGGCTTGCGACCCTGCTGCCGCTGGTCAGGAACTTCATCCTGATCGTGATCCTGACCGCGCTCGCCCTGATCGTGGCAATGCAGCTCGGCGCCAACGTGGCGCCGCTGTTCGCCGGTGCCGGCATTGTCGGCCTGGCCATCGGCTTCGGCAGCCAGACGCTGGTGCGCGACATCCTGTCGGGCGCCTTCTTCCTGCTGGACGATGCCTTCCGCAAGGGCGAGTACATCGATGTCGGGGGCGTCAAGGGCACGGTCGAGAAGATCTCGCTGCGCTCGTTCCAGCTACGCCACCATCTGGGGATGCTGCACACCATCCCCTTCGGCGAGATCCAGCATCTGACCAACTTCTCGCGCGACTGGGTGATGATGAAGCTGCCGTTGCGCCTGACCTACGACACGGATGTTGAGCGGGTACGCAAGCTTGTGAAAAAGCTCGGCGAGCGACTGCTGGAAGACCCGGAGATCGGCGCTAAATTCATGCAGCCGCTGAAGAGCCAGGGCGTGATCCAGATGGACGACTCGGCGATGATCGTGCGGGTCAAATTCATGACCCGGCCGGGCGACCAGTGGGTGATCCGCAAGCGCGTCTTCGCCGAGGTCCGGGAGCTGTTCGAACGCGAGGGCATCAAGTTCGCCCATCGCGAGGTCACTGTGCGCATCCCCGGCGCCCGCGCCGATCAGGAGCTCGACGAGGCCGGGCGGCAGGCGGTCGGTGCGGCGGCGCGCCGAGCGCTCGACGTTGTCGAAGCGGAGGAGCTGCGGAAGACCGGCACCGGCGGTTCGCTGGACGACCGTTGAGGCGAGGCGAGATGCGGGTGCTCAGCTTTCTCGCGAGGTTCGCGGCAGCTGCGTCCAGCGGGCTTGTCGTGCTCTCCGGGCCGGTCGGGGCACAGGCTCCCGACCCGCGGGACACGATCCGCATCGCCGATTTCCCCGATTGCTGCCCGCGCCCCGGCTGGTGGGACGAGGTCGAGCTGGAGCTCCGGATCGGCAGCATCGAGGACTTCGATGCGATCTGGCGGAACGACGCCCTGACCGACCGGCAGAAAGCCAAGGCGATGTTCCGGGCTATCGAGGATTTCGAGCGCCGCGACGACCAGATCACCGCGTCCGCGATCAACTACTACTATTGGGTCGACCGGGACTATGCCCATATTCGCCGGCTCTACGAATTCGGAGCGGCGAACTTCCTCGACTACGATCGGCCCCTCGACGGCTATGGCGGCGAGGTCGGCGACATGTCCGCTGGGATGGTCATCAATCTCGCCAAGATCTACCTGCGCGAGGACACTCCCGACCGGGCCGTGCCGTGGCTGCGCTACATACTGGAGCGGCGCGAGGCGGAGGTGAACGACCACCTGCTGGAGACGGCGGCGGTGCATCTCGGCGACGCGCTGAACCGGCTCGACCTGGGTCCCGAGGCGATCGAGGTGCTGCTGACCGCCCGCGAGAGATACGACGGCGACTGGGAGAAGCGCATCGACGACGGGCTGACCGAGGTCCGGGAGCGGATGGGCCTCGCCTACTTTCGCCACGACACGCGCTGGATCGCTCCGGTTGGGCTGATTGCCGTCCTCCTGGCCGGCGCCTTCCGGTTCTATCGCCGCCGCCGCGGCCGGAACTGACCCGCGCGGCCGGATCGCGACGTCGTAGCTCTGGCAATCGGATTGCAGCGCCGGTAATGCGGGGTGCGCTGCCGGCAGGACCAGGATGAACATCTACCTCCCGATCGCCGAGATCTCGGTGAATGTCTATCTCCTCGTCGCCATAGGCGGCGGGGTCGGCGTCCTTTCGGGCCTGTTCGGGGTCGGTGGCGGCTTCCTGATCACGCCGCTCCTGATCCTGATCGGTGTTCCGCCCGCGGTCGCGGTTGCCACCGGAGCGAACCAGGTCGCGGGCGCATCCTTCTCCGGCGTGCTGACCCACTGGCGCCGCGGCACCGTCGACTACAAGATGGGCCTGGTGCTGCTGGCGGGCGGCCTCGTCGGATCGGCGGCCGGTGTGCAGATCTTCGACGCGCTGCGGCGGCTTGGCCAGGTCGAGCTCTTCGTCTCGCTCTGCTACGTGGTATTCCTCGGCGGCATCGGCGGACTGATGCTGTTCGAGGGCATTAGGTCGCTACGGCGCTCGCAGCGCGGCGGCCCGCCCCGGCGGCGGCGGCACATGTGGGTGCATCACCTGCCGTTCAGGATGCGGTTCCGGGCCTCGAACCTCTATATCTCGGCGATCCCGCCGCTCTTGGTCGGTGCCCTGGTTGGGCTGCTGGCGGCGATCATGGGGGTGGGCGGCGGGTTCATCATGATTCCGGCGATGATCTACATCCTCGGCATGGCGACCAATGTCGTCGTCGGCACTTCGCTGTTCCAGATCATGTTCGTGACCGCGGCGACAACGCTGATGCATGCCTACACGAGCCGGACTGTCGACGCGGTGCTTGCGCTGGTGCTGCTGCTCGGCGGCGTGATCGGCGCCCAGGTGGGGGCGCGGTTCGCGTCGCGGCTGCGGGCGGAGCACATGCGCGTTGCGCTGGGACTGCTGGTGGTCCTGGTCGGCCTCCAGATCGCGGTCGGCCTGTTCCGCGATCCGGTCGATCCGTTCAACCTCGTCGTGCGGGCAGGGCGATGACGCGGGTGCCGCGATCGCTCCGGGGTCTGCCCGGCGCCATTGACGCCCTGCTGCGCGCACTATCGGCACGTCTGGCACCACGGCCCGGCGGGACGTGGTGCTGGATTATCCGAAACCGGGACGTTAGACCGGTGCACGCGCCGCGACGGGTCGAGAATGAACGTCTACCTGCCCATCGCCGAAGTATCTGTGAACGCGTTTCTTCTGCTCGGTCTGGGCGGGGGCGTGGGGTTTCTGTCTGGGTTGTTCGGAGTCGGTGGCGGATTCCTGATGACGCCGCTGCTGATCCTGATCGGCATCCCGCCCGCGGTGGCGGTTGCGACCGAGGCGAACCAGATCGTGGCCTCCTCGTTCTCGGGCGTGCTGGCGCACTGGAAGCGCAAGACGGTCGACTTCAAGATGGGGCTGGTGCTTCTGTCGGGCGGCCTCGTCGGGTCGGCGGTCGGGGTGCAGCTCTTCGCCATGCTGCGCCGGATCGGCCAGGTCGAGCTGCTGGTCTCGCTCTGCTATGTGGTCTTTCTCGGCATCGTTGGCGCCCTGATGTTCGTCGAGAGCCTCAATGCGCTCAGGCGGACCAAGAGCGGGCGGGCGCCGCGCCGCCGCGCCCACCACTGGAGCCACGGCCTGCCGTTCAAGATGCGGTTCCGGGCCTCGAACCTCTACATCTCGGCGATCCCGCCCTTTCTGGTGGGAGCTCTGGTCGGCGTGCTGGCGGCGATCATGGGGGTCGGCGGCGGCTTCATCATGGTTCCGGCCATGATCTACCTTCTCGGTATGGCGACGACGGTGGTCGTCGGCACCTCGCTGTTCCAGATCATGTTCGTGACCGGCGCCACGACGCTGATGCACGCGATCCTGAACCAGACCGTCGACGCGATCCTGGCGCTTCTGCTTCTGCTGGGTGGGGTGGTCGGGGCGCAGATCGGCGCAAGGCTCGGGCCCAAGCTCAGGGCCGAGCAGTTGAGGGTGCTGCTGGCGCTGCTGGTGCTTCTGGTCTGCGCCAAGCTCGGCTACGACCTGGTGCGCACCCCGGACGAATTCTTCGCGCTCGGCGGGAGGTCGGCACATTGACCCGCTGGCTGGTGATCCTTGCAGTGACCCTCTGGGGGCAGGCCGCGGCCGCGGCCGAGGAGCGGATCATCGCCGGGCTCAGCCAGACCCACGTCTCGATCACCACCGATTTCAGCGGGTCGGAGATCTTCATCTACGGCGCCATCGCGCGCGAGGCGCCGCGACCGAAGACCTGGCCGCCCGACATCATCGTCGCGGTGACCGGGCCCTCGCAGCCGGTGATCGTGCGCAAGAAGGATCGCCGGTTCGGGATCTGGGTCAACGGTCCGGGGGTGCAGGTCGACGCGGCGCCGAGCTTCTACGCGGTCGCGACGACGGGGCCTTTCCGCGACGTGATCAGCTGGACCGACGACCTGCGCTACAAGGTGGGGCTCGACCAGATCGTACGGCTGATCGGCACTCCGCGCGATTTTGAGTACCCGGAGGAGTACCGCCAGGCGGCCATCCGGCTGCGCCGCAATGCCGGACTTTACGTGGAGTTGCGGGGGGCGGTTAAGGTAATCGACGAGACGCTGTTCGAGACCAGAATCCGGTTGCCGGCCAATCTGGTCGAAGGTGACTACAGTGCGCGTGTATTCCTGTTGCGTAACAAGAATGTCATAGATGTATTTGAATCCTCTATAGAAGTCCGGAAGGTCGGACTCGAGCGGTGGATCTATGTCATGGCCCAGGAGCACGGCGCGATCTACGGAATGCTGTCGATCCTGGTGGCGCTGATGGCGGGCTGGCTCGCCTCCGCAGCCTTCCGGCTGATCCTGCGGTAAGCCGGTGGGATGTTGCAATCAAGGCAACGTTAACAATTTTTCCTTCGTTACCAGTGTGGTTTCGACTCGCAACTTAGCGAATCGGTAGAAGCGTGATATGGTCCGCTCACCCTAGGGTTGTGAGCCAGTCCGCCTTGGGGTTGTGGGCCGAAACAGCCATTTGCTTATGTCCCTCATCCAGTGCGCTTTGTGTCAGTGCGTTTTCCCCCCTCTCGTCCGCGGGAGGGGGGAAAGCGACTCCGCACCGCCCGGATGAGCGGCGCCCGGCTCCCCATTCCTCCTGATCCGATCTTCCTGGAGTGCTACTCAGAGGTGACCCCGGCGTCGGGCCTGCGAGTGGAATCCATGGCACTGTGAGAATCGTCACATCCGGGGCGGCACCGACTCGGCTATGGCGACTCCGTCCCCGGAAGCGGCCCGGTCCCGATTGCCAGACCGAGGGTTGGACCGCTTCCACTGACTGTCACGTGTGCTTCTTGTGATACCTCTCAGACTGGGCGTCCGGAGTCTCTCCCCGGGCGCCCTCTTTTGTGCCAGTCCGATATCCTCCGGGGCTCAGCGCGCCCGCTGGCCGAACAGGATCTTCTTGGCCTCCGGATCGGTCGCGAGATTGCGCCGCCGTTCCTGGCCAAGGCTCCAGCCCGCCTTCACCGCCGGGCGATCCCACATGCGGTCGAGCCAGGATTTCATGTGCGGGAAATCGGCGATGTCCTGGTTCTGCCGCTCCCAGCCCCAGGCCCAGGGCCAGATCGCCATGTCGGCGATCGAGTACGGCCCGGCGACGAAGTCGCGCCCGGCGAGGCGCCGGTTGAGCACGCCGTAGAGCCGGTTGACCTCGTCGGTGTAGCGCTGCTTGGCGTAGTCGACCGCGACGTCGGCGTAGTTGAGGAAATGATGCGCCTGACCCGCCATCGGCCCGACACCGGCCATCTGCCAGAACAGCCATTGGTCAATCTCGATCCGCTCGCGCTCGTTGGTGCCATGGAACTTGCCGCTCTTGCGGGCGAGGTACTGCAGGATGGCACCGGACTCGAAGATCGAGACCGGCCTGCCGTCCGGCCCGTCCGGATCGACGATCGCCGGCATCCGGTTGTTCGGGGCGATGGCGAGGAACTCCGCCTCGAACTGGGCGCCCCGCCCGATGTCGATCCATCTGACCTCGTAGGGCAAGCTCATCTCCTCGAGCGCGATGGAGATCTTGTAGCCGTTCGGGGTGGGCCAGTAGTAGAGGTCGATCGATGCGGACATGCGAGGGATCCTTGCAGGCAGCGGGTGCGAAGCCGTCAATGTAGCGGTAGATCAGGAATGGCAAGAATGGCCTGCATCGGATTACGGGATGCATGCCGGCCACTGGCTCACCTGGACTGGATCAATGGAAGAGCTCACGCCCCTTGTTCGCGGCCATATCCGGCGCCTGTTCCGTGCAGGCGAGCAGGACGAGGTGGTGCGACTGCTTGCCGAGATTTGCGGTCCAGGCCTGCCCGGTGCCTCGAGGGGCGTTTCCGCGCGGGTCCAGTGCGCCGCCCTGATGGTTAGCGCAGGGCGGATGGACCGGCTCTACGATGCGATCGCCCTGGCGCAGACCGACTGGCGGGACCTTCTGGTCGCCGCCGGATTCGCTCATGACGTTAACGCGCATCTGAACTGGCGAGATTGACGATCCGTGACAAAAGGCGTATTCGCGGCTCACGTGGCGATTTGTCGGGCCGGCTTGCGGGCCACGTAAAACAATCCGCTAAAGAGGTCGTGGCCAGCGGGGCTGGCCCTTCCGTTCCGGCTCATGGTCGAGAGGGCCGGATTCCCCGGCATAAACGCATGAGCGACACGAGCTACCGTCCCCGCACGCGCCTCGTCCACGAGGGCCAGCGGCGCAGCCACTTCGGCGAGACTTCGGAGGCGATCTACCTCACCCAGGGCTTCGTCTACCCCAATGCCGAGGCCGCCGAGGGCAGGTTCAAGGGCGAAATCCCGGAGGGCGAAGAGGGCTTCATCTACGCCCGCTACGGTAACCCGACCGTCGCGATCTTTGAGGACCGCATCGCCGCGCTGGAGGGCGCCGAGGCGGCATTCGCCACCGCGAGCGGCATGGCTGCCGTGAACGCCGCGCTGATGTGCCAGCTCAAGGCTGGCGACCACGTGGTGGCGGCCCGCGCGCTGTTCGGGTCCTGCCTCTACATCGTCGAGACGCTCTGCCCGCGCTTCGGCATTGCGATGACGCTGGTCGACGGCACCGATCTCGACCAGTGGCGCAAGGCGATGCGGCCCGAGACAAAGGCCTGCTTCCTGGAGACACCTTCGAATCCGACGCTCGAGATAATCGACATCGCCGGCGTCGCTGCGATCGCCCACGAGGCGGGAGCACGGCTGGTGATCGACAACGTCTTCGCCACCCCGATGTTCCAGCGCCCGCTGGCGCTGGGGGCCGATATCGTCGTCTACTCGGCGACCAAGCATATCGACGGCCAGGGGCGCTGCCTCGGCGGCGTCGTTCTCGGGCACGAGAAGTTCATCCGCGACGAGGTCGAGCCGTACGTCAAGCATACCGGCCCGGCGATGAGCCCGTTCAATGCCTGGGTGATGCTGAAGGGGCTCGAGACCCTTGCGCTCCGCTGTCACGCCCAGACCGACGGCGCCGAAGCGCTGGCCCAGTGGATGAGTGGCGAGGAAAAGCTCGGGCGGGTAATCTATCCCGGCCTGCCGAGCCATCCGCAGCACAACCTGGCCCTGAGCCAGATGGAGCGGCCGGGCACCATGCTGTCCTTCGAGGTGGCGGGGGGGCAGGCCGGCGCGTTCCGGTTCCTGAACGCGCTGAAGCTGATCCGGATCTCGAACAATCTCGGCGACGCAAAGAGCCTGGTCACCCATCCGACCACCACTACGCACCAGCGGCTGACAGAGGAGGCGCGGCTCAGGCTCGGAATCACGCCCGGTCTGGTCAGGCTCTCGGTCGGGCTCGAGGACCCGGTCGATCTGCGCGACGATCTCGCCCGAGCCCTTGCGGCAGTCTGAGGCGCCTGTCATTCATCCATTGTCAGGCTATCTTTACCTGCCGTTAACCTTATTGGTTTGCTAGTGTGGGGGCGCAGGTCCGGGGTGGACGGATGCGAAGGGGCGGGGGGCTCGGCGCGGTAGTGACAGTCACAGGGAGGTGACGCATGAACCGGATCGACCCGAAGGCGTGCATCGAGCGCGATTTACAGCCGATCGAACGCCCCACCGCGGCCGAGGCGGAGGAGGCGGTACGCACGCTCTTGCGCTGGGCCGGCGACGACCCCGACCGCGAAGGCCTGACGGACACTCCGGGCCGGGTGGTCCGTGCCTACCGCCAGTGGTTCCGCGGCTACGAGGAGGATCCGGTGGCGATGCTGCAGCGGACCTTCGAGGAGGTCGAGGGCTATGACGAGATGGTTGTGCTGCGCGACATCCGGTTCGAGAGCTATTGCGAGCATCACTTGGCGCCGATCATCGGCAAGGCCCATGTGGGCTACATCCCGACCGATCGGGTGGTCGGCATCTCGAAGCTGGCCCGGGTTGTCGACGCCTATGCCAAGCGCATGCAGGTGCAGGAGAAGATGACCGCGCAGATCGCCAACACCCTGATGGAGGTGCTGCAGCCCAAGGGCGTCGCCGTGGTGCTGGAGGGCGAGCACCACTGCATGTCGACCCGCGGCGTGCACAAGCCCGGGGTCAGCATGGTCACCTCGACCATGCTGGGGATCTTCCGCCAGGATCACCGCACGCGGAAGGAATTCATGGACATCATCGGCAATCCGACCAACCGGATGGGATGAGACCGGCCTGGCGGAGCGGCCGGCCCGAAACCCTACTGGGTGAGCTTTTTCGATCCGGCGGGCGGCACCTGGACCCGCTTCACGCCGCTCTCGCTCGCCGAAAGCAGCTTCTTGCCCTCGGGCAGCCCCTTGAATTGTTCGCCGCTGCGGGCGCCGGCGACGCGGCTCACCGGCTTGACCGGCTCCGCTTCGGCCGGTGTCTCCTCGAACCAGTCGAGGACGGCCCCGAACCATTCCGGCGGCATGTTGTGTCCGCCCTCGTGGAGCAGCAGGTCGAGCGAGCTGCCGGCGGTGCAGCCGGTCCAACGCTGCCGCATCATTCCGGACATCAGCTCGGCGTCCTGCGCCTCCGGCCCCTGGCAGCGATTTGTGCGGGCCAGCAGGTCGAGGCTTCCTGCCGACGGCGCCATGGCGACGCCGCCGGAGACGATCGGCGGGCCGGCGAACGGTACGATCGGATCGGCGAGCCCGTGGCTGGCGAGGAAACGGACCGGCCGCACGCAGTTCTTCGGCAGCGCGCCGAGATATCCGCCGGCATGAACCGCGAAGGCGGCGGCGGTCTCCGGATCGTGGCAGGCGATCTCCCAGATAAGAAAGGCGCCCCGGGATTGACCCACAAGGACGATGCGCTCGCGGTCTAGGCCGAAGCGCCGTTCGGCGTCGGCGATCACGCGATGGACGAACTGCACCTCGTCGCGCTGGCGGCCGGGCTCGTTGCGCAGGCCCCAGCCGGTATCCCAGCGGTCCCTGCCGTATTCAAGGCCGAGGGCCGCCGGCACGATCAGCGCATAGCCGCGCTGGACCACCGCGGCGTCGAACAGCGGGTGGCTGGTGACGTTCACCGCCTGCCCGCCGGAGCCGTAGAGATAGATCATCGCCGGGAACGGTCCGTCCCCCTCCGGCACCAGGGCGCGATAGACTCCGCCCTGCACGGTGCAGGGCTTGTCCCAGCCGGTGTTGTCGCAGCCGCGCGGTTCAGCCGGGGCTGCAGCCACGCCGAGCAGTCCTGAGATCAACAGCCCCGCGAGCAGCGGCACCGCACAACGAATTGGCCGGCGCAGCGCGCCGGAAGCGTAGTCTCCCAAGCCCATGTCCAGTCACCCCCGCAAGCAAGAAATTCGCTTCCCTGTGGTCGATTGTAGCGGTTTTCTCGCGCGAATGCGACAGTCTCGGAAAGAGGCCGGACGGACGGGCGTCAGCCGGCGTCGAAGCGCACCTTCACATAGGTGCCGGGCGCATCCTCGATCTGCCCCAGCACCGCGCCGGGCTTCCGCGCGGCGACCTTGCGGCCTTTTGACAGCTTCGCCAACCACGCATCCCAATCCGGCCACCATGAGCCGGCGGTCTCCTCGGTGCCCTCGCGCCACTCGGCGAGCGCCGGCTCCCTGACACCGGCCTTGGTCCAATATTGATACTTCTGCGCCGCCGGCGGGTTGACGACGCCGGCGATGTGCCCGGACCCGGTGAGTACGAAGCGCTGGCTGCGCGACCCGAGCAGCTTCGCGGCGCGGTAGGCGCTGGGGGCGGGCGCGATGTGGTCCTCGATGGTGGCGACGTGATAGGCGGGCACCTTGATCCTGCCAAGGTCCAGCCGGATACCGCCGATCTCCATTTCTCCCCGCGCCAGGGTGTTCCGGTTGTAGAACTCGTCCAGGTAGAAGACGTGGACCTTGCCGGGCATGTGGGTGGAGTCAGCGTTCCAGTAGAGCAGGTCGAAGGGGAAGTTCTCCTTCCCCAGCAGGTAATTGTTGATCACGAAGCTCCAGATCAGGTCGGTGGAGCGGAGCGAGTTGAAGGCGGCGGCCATGTTCTCGGCAGCGAGGAAGCCGCGCTCGGCCACTTTCGATTCGATCATCTCGATCACCTCGTCGTCGACGAAGGTCTGCAGGTCGCCCGCATCCGAGAAGTCGAGCTGGGTGGTGAAGAAGGTCGCGCTTGCAACCCGGTCGTCGCCCTTCGCCGCCATCCAGGCCAGTGTGGTTCCGGTCATGGTGCCGCCGATGCAGTAGCCGACCAGATTCACCTTGTCGGCCCCGGTCTCCTCAAGCACCTTGCCGATCGCGGTCAGCGGACCCTTCTCCATATAGGTGGCCCAGCTCTCGGCGCGCTGGCCTTCGCCGGGGTTGACCCAGGACAGCACGAAGACCGTGTGGCCCTGGCCGACCAGCCAGCGGATCAGCGACTTCTTCTCGTTCAGGTCCAAGATATAGAACTTGTTGATCCAAGGCGGCACGATCAGCAGCGGCCGGGCATAGACCTGCGCGGTCGAGGGCGCGTACTGGATCAGCTGCATCACCTTGTTCTGGAAGATCACCTTGCCGGGCGTCGTGGCCATGTTCTCGCCGACCTTGAAGGCCTCGAGGTCGGTCTGCCGGATCGCCAGCTGACCGTGGCCCCGCTCGAGGTCGCGGATCATGTTCTCGAGCCCGCGCAGCAGGTTCTCGCCCTTCTCCTCCAAGGTGGCCTTCAGCACCGCGGGGTTGGTGGCGGCGTAGTTGGTGGGCGAGAGCGCCTCGATGAAGTTCTTGGTCAGGAATTCGAGCTTCCGCCGGTCCCGCGCGTCGATATCGTCAGCGTCCCGCAGCCGGTCCTGCAGCCATTTGCCGGTGAGCAGGTATGACTGCTTCAGGTAGTCGAAGAACGGGTTCTGCTCCCATTGCTCGTCCTGGAAACGGCGGTCACCCTTGTCGGGGCGGATCACCGGACCCTCATCCTCCTCGCCAAGCGTACGCTTCATGATCCGGGTCCAGAGATCGGCCTGCTGGGTCCAGAAATCCAGCGCCGCCTCGGCGAGCTTCTGCGGCTGGTCCAGATAGGCATGCGCCAGGCGCGACATCGCCGGCAGCGCGTTCAGCGGATCCGGCTTCAGGGTCGCGAGATCGTCGACACTGCGGTCGAGCGAGTCGGCCCAGACCTTCTGGCTGCGCTCGACCAGCCGCGCGACCCGGTCAGCGAGCTGCTGCATTTCCTCGGCATCGACGGCGCCCTCCGGGCTGCCTGACGGGTTGGACCCCGAACTGGTTGCCGAACCGGTCATGGTCGTCCTCCTGGCCCATCGTCCGCGCGACCACCCGGCCCGGCCTTTCGCCCCGGCGGGACGGTGCTGGCCTGCGGAAGCCGGGCGCGCTATGCTGCGCTACGCCTGCATCTGGGGCAGATGCAAGTCTAGCACAACGGGGCAACACGTCGCGCATGAAAGCTTTCTTGTGCATTGCGGCACTGACATCCCTCACGCTGACCGCCGGCTGCGGCACGGCGCGGCTGTTCAGCAGCTATGACCTGCCCGAATCCCCGGATGTCGAGACCGCGCCTTGGCCGGCACTGGTGGACACGCCCGATGCCCCGCCGATCGGCAGTCCCGGCGTCCCCGATGCGGCCATCGGCATGGCGACGGCAGCAGATCTGGGCCAGGCGGCGCGCGATGCCGAGCGTCGGGCGGCAGAGCTGGATGCGCCGGTGCTGAGTCCGGCCGCCAGAACCCGGTTGACTCAATCCGGGCGTACGCGCGAATAGGCATGGGACTGCCGCCGCGATCCGCCTAGGTCGTCGAGAAGCTGGTCGATACGTTCCGGACGTCGCCTGCCCATCGGTCCTCCTCCACGAAGGGCGACGCCGGGCTGCGCCGCGCCTAGGCCGATTGCTGCGAGAGTCGCCCGTGGTAGCGCGCGACCAGGAGGCTGAGGTCTAACGGTCCGTATCGGCGAAATGCCTTTCCGGGCCTTCCAGAGATCCAGCCGCTCGCGGCCCCCGAGATTGCGGGAGCGCGTCTCCACGATTTGGTAGGCTAGTCGTTCGTAGCTCCGCCGCGATGGCAGCGACACGCTGAGGACCGACTGTGACTTGCCCGCACCGCGCGCGGCATCCTCCGGCCGTTCCATCATGCCCGGCAGAGGCCCTCGCCCTGGCGGGCTGGGTCGACCGAGACTGCGAAGGTTTCGCCATCTGTCAGGCTCCCGGCCGCGACCAGCATTCCGCAATCCTGGGCGACCAGGACGGCTCCGGCTCGCGCGCGCTCCGCGAACTCCACGGCGCCGTGGAAGGCCTTAAAGAACGTGGTCGCCCGAGGCGGAAAATGCGCGGCGTAGCTGGCGTCGATGACGTCGTGGATCAGCGCTTTCGGCGCCTCCAGGTCGGTGGCGTGGCAAGGCCTGATCGTGAGCGTCATCGGGATTTTGTAACAGATTGCAGCGCCGGCTGGAGACATCGACCCTTGACCGGGCCGCCCGCGTGGCGTCAATGAGGCAACCCAAAAACGGAGTTTGATATGAGCACGCCCTTCCGCCTCGGCATCGCCGGGCTCGGCACGGTGGGCGCCGGGGTGGTGAAGATCGTCCAGGCCCATGGGGACATGCTGGCGTCCAAGGCCGGCCGGCCGGTCGAGATCGCCGCCATCTCGGCGATGAACCGGGGCCGCAACCGCGGCGTCGACCTTGCCGGCTATGCTTGGGAGGACGACGCCACACGCCTCGCCCATCGCGCCGATGTCGACTGCGTGGTCGAGGTGATCGGTGGATCGGACGGGCCGGCGCGGGCGCTGGTCAGCCAGGCGCTGGCCCATGGCAAGCATGTGGTCACCGCCAACAAGGCGCTCATGGCCCACCACGGCAACGAACTCGCCGACGCCGCCGAGAAGGCGGGCGTCGCGCTCAGCTTTGAGGCGGCGGTCGCGGGCGGCATCCCGGTCATCAAGGCGGTGGGCGAGGGGCTGGCGGCGAACCGGCTGAGCCGGGTCTACGGCGTGATGAACGGCACCTGCAACTTCATCCTCTCGGAGATGGAGAAGCGGAAGGCCGATTATGGCGATGTGCTCACTGAGGCCCAGCGGCTCGGCTATGCCGAGACCGATCCCAGCTTCGATGTCGGCGGCATCGACGCCGCCCACAAGCTCGCCGTCCTCGCCGCGCTGGCATTCGGCACGCGGGTCGATTTCGACGGCGTGGTAACCGAGGGGATCGAGCGGGTGACGCTGGCCGACATCGAGACCGCCCGCGACATGGGCTACTCGATCAAGCTCCTCGCCGTGGCGCGCATGCATGAGACCGGGCTCGAGCAGCGGGTGCGGCCCTGCATGGTGGCCGAGACCACCGAGATCGGCGCCCTAAAGGGCGTGACCAACGCCGTGGTGGCCGAGGGTGACTTCGTCGGAAAATGCGTGTTCTCCGGCCCCGGCGCGGGGCAGGGGCCGACCGCCTCGGCGATCATCGCCGACGTGATCGACGCCGCTCGCGGAATCGTGCGGCCCGCCTTCGGGCGGCCTGCGGCGGGTCTCGTCGCGGCGCCCCGGCTCCAGCACGGCGACGAGCACTCGCCCTACTACCTGCGTTTCATGCTGGCCGACCGGCCGGGCGCACTGGCACAGATCGCGGCGGCGCTGGGCGCGGAGGGCGTTTCGATCTACCGGATGCGGCAATACGGCCAGGGCGACCCGGTGCCGGTGGTGATCGAAACCCACGACGCGCCGCGCGACGCCATCGACGCGGCAGTGGCCGCCATCGCCGCGCTGCCGGTCAGCATGATTGCCCCGGTGGCGATCCGGATCGAGGAGGTCTGAGGCGCGCGCCGGCGCCGGCCTTGCCGGGGCGACGACCGGATCCTGAGCCCATATCGGCGATGTCAGGACAAGCGCGAGGCCGCAAAGGCCTCGCTTCGCTGGCGGCCCGTGCTCTTATGCCGCGATGGGCAAGAATAGAATCGCCGTTGCGTGCTTTGCCTTGTTCCTGGCCATGCTGATCAGCGCCGAGAATTTCTTGTTCGGCAATATGGCGGTCAACGAGGTCCCTCCGGTCGTTCTGACCTTTTGGCGCTGCCTGATCGCCGGCCTTTGCATCCTGCCCTTCGTTCTGAAGAGGCGCGGTAACCCAATCCGCTTGTTCCGTCGCGGCTGGCCCCGCATGCTTACACTCGCCGTCGTCGGGGTCGTCATCTGCCCCTGGCTGGTCTATCTCGCGCTGCGCTCGGACGACCTGATCGATCTCGGCGCCGGCTACACCAGTGTTCCGTTGCTGACGATCCTGTTTTCGGCACTTCTGCTCGGCGAGCGGCTGCGGCCCGTTCAGTACCTCGGCGTCGCAGTCGCGCTCGCCGGCGCCTTGGTGTTCGCGTTCTGCGGCAACATTTCGAATCTCATCGACTTCAACCCGCATCTCGCCTTCCTGTTGATGATTGCGTCCAATGCCTGCCGCGGGCTCTATCTCGTTCTCCTCAAGAAGTGGGATCAGCACCCCAAGCCCGAGGAAGGCCTGTTCGTGATCTTCACCATCGGCGTTCTCGTGCTGCTGCCCGTGTTCGTCGCTTACGAATCTGGCACGGCGCGGCTGTTCGACTACTCTTGGCAGGTGTGGGGTTCGATCCTCTTCGTCGGCGTCAGTATGGGCGCGGTCTATCTCCACCTGCTCAACTTCGGCACCGACGAACTCGGCGCGTCGTCTGCCTCCCTCTTTGCCTATCTCGTGCCGGTCTTCGTGGCGGTCGAGTCCGTTGCCGTGCTGGGCCACGAACTTCACCCCTATCAAGGCGTCGGCGCCGTGCTGATCATCGGCGGCGTCCTGGTCGCGACCCGGCTGCATCCGCGGCCCGCCGCCGCGGACCATCCGCCCCATTGATCCGATCGACCGGGATCCGATTGTGCGGTTGGTCGTGGCCGATGCGGCACGCGGCTGCAAAGGCGGCGTTCGCGAATGCGATCCCGATGATCGGGACGGGACCGGTTTTCCATGCCGATCGCTCTGCGGCGTTACAGGGCGCCCGCCAGCGTCGACTGTCGCAATTTCCAGGAGCCGCAGTTGGCAGGGCGATGCGGTTCCGGGGGCTGCGAGCCGGGAGCCTGCCGCTTGCGCCGGCCCGCCCGGTTAAGGCATTCTCCCGCCTGAGTGAATCTGTGCATGCCTGAGGGGCCCGATCATGACCGCCGACAACGATGTTTCCTTCCACGACCGGATGCTGAGCCTCGGGCTCGCCCGGGTCTCCGAGGCGGCCGCCATCGCCGCCTCGCGGCTGATCGGGCGCGGCGACGAGAAGGCCGCCGATGCCGCCGCGGTCGAGGCGATGCGGAGCCAGCTAAACATGCTCGACATAAAGGGCACGGTGGTGATCGGCGAGGGCGAGCGCGACGAGGCACCGATGCTGTTCATCGGCGAGGAGGTTGGCAACGGCACCGGCGAGGAGGTCGACATCGCCCTCGATCCGCTGGAGGGCACGACGCTGACCGCCAAGGCGATGCCGAACGCGCTGACCGTGGTGGCGATGGGGCCGCGGCATTCCATGCTGCATGCCCCCGACGTCTACATGGACAAGCTCGCCATCGGGCCTGGCTATCCGGCGGGGCTGGTGGATCTCGACATGACGCCGGCCGAGCGGATCGCCGTCTTTGCCAAGGCCAAGGGCGGAACCGCGGTGGATGTGACTGTCTGCATCCTCGAGCGCCCGCGCCACGCGGAGCTGATCGCCGAGGTGCGCAAGACAGGAGCCGCGATCCGTCTGATCACCGATGGTGACGTGGCCGGGGTGATGCACTGCTCGCAGCCGGAGGAGACCGGGATCGACATGTATATGGGCTCGGGCGGTGCGCCCGAGGGGGTGCTGGCCGCCGCAGCGCTGAAATGCATGGGCGGCCAGATCCAGGGCCGGCTGATGTTTCGCAACGACGACGAAGTCGGGCGGGCGCGCAAGGCCGGGATCGAGGACCTGGACGCCAAGTACAACCGCGACGACATGATCCGCGCCGACGTGCTGTTCTCGGCCACCGGAGTCACCAACGGCTCGATCCTGCGCGGCTGCCGGCGGGTCGGCGAGTATCTGGAGACCGAGACCCTGCTGATGCGTTCGCGCACCGGGTCGGTCAGGCGGCTCATTTACCGCACGAAGCATTTCTGACCGGGTGGCGGGGCCCCTCTTCCTCGGTGTCGAACGTTCCGCGACCGGCCGGCGCTGGGTCGGGCCGGCTGCCGAGGTCGAGCGGATCGGGCTCGCCATCGCCCAGGCTCAGGCGCTGCCCGAGATCGTCGGCCGGGTGCTGGCGGCCCGCGGGGTGACGCCGGATGGCGCGGCGGAGTTCCTGAACCCGACGCTCCGCGCGATGATGCCCGACCCGAGCACGCTGGCCGGGATGGATGCGGCCGCGGCTCGTCTGGCCGACGCGGTTGTGAAGGGTCAGCGGATCGCGATCTTCGGCGACTACGATGTGGACGGTGCCGCCTCGGTGGCCCTACTCCGAGGCTGGCTCGGCCAGCTCGGGCTGAACGCGACCCCCTACATCCCCGACCGGATCGACGAAGGCTACGGCCCGAACGTTTCCGCCATGGAGGTGCTGGCGCGCGCTCATGACCTGATCCTCTGCGTCGACTGCGGCACGCTCAGCTTCGAGCCGCTGGCCGCCGCCCGGGCCGCGGGCGCGGACGTGATCGTCGCCGACCACCATCTGGCGCAGGAGACCCTGCCGGAAGCGGTCGCGGTGGTGAACCCGAACCGGCAGGACGACGATTCCGGCCTCGGCCAGCTCTGCGCCGCCGGGGTCGTGCTGCTGCTCCTGGTCGCCACCAGCCGCGAGCTGCGCCGCCGGGGCTGGTTCGCCGGTCGCGCCGAGCCCGACCTGCTGGACCTTCTCGACCTGGTGGCGGTCGCCACGGTCGCCGATGTGGCGCCGCTGATCGGGCTCAACCGGGCCTTCGTGCGCCAGGGGCTGGCGGTGCTCGCCCGGCGTGCGCGGCCAGGGCTGGCGGCGCTGGCGGATGTGGCCGGGCTGACCGCGCCGCCGACCTCCTGGGACCTCGGCTTCGCGCTCGGCCCCCGGATCAATGCCGGCGGCCGGGTCGGGCAGGCGGATCTCGGCCAGCGGCTGCTGACCACCGCCGATCCGCACGAGGCCGCCGCCCTGGCCGAGGAGCTGAACCGGCTCAACCGCGAGCGCCAGGAGATCGAGGCGGTGGTGCTTGAAGCCGCAGCCGCTCAGGTCGAGGAACGCGACCCGGCGGCGCCGCTGGTCTGGGCCGCGGGGGCGGGCTGGCATCCGGGCGTCGTCGGCATCGTCGCCAGCCGGCTTAAGGACCGCTTCAACCGCCCCGCCGTTGTGATCGGCCTCGATGCGGGCGAGGGCAAGGGGTCGGGCCGCTCCGTGCCAGGGGTGGACATCGGCTCTGCGGTGGCGGCGCTGGCCCGGGAGGGGCTGCTGATGAAGGGCGGCGGCCACCGCATGGCGGCGGGGCTGACCGTGGCCGAGGGCCGGGTCGGCGACGCCATGGCGGCTCTCTCGGCCCGGCTGGCGGCGCAGGGGGCCGGAACTGAGGGGCCGGCCGACCTCCATGTCGACGGCGCATTGGCGCCCGGCGGCGCCACCATCGAACTCGTCGGCCAGCTCGAGGCGGCGGGACCCTTCGGGCAGGCCAACCCGGCGCCGCGGCTGGCCTTCGGCTCGGTGCTGGTCTCGGGCGTCCGCATCGTCGGTAATGGGCACTGCCAGCTCAGGCTCTCGGCCGGCGCCGGGCCGGCCCTGGCGGCGATCGCCTTCCGCGCGGCCGAGAAGGGGCTGGCCGAGATTCTGGATGCCGCCGCCGCCGCGCGACGGCCGATGCACCTTGCGGGCAGGCTCGAGATCGACGATTGGGGCGGCCGGCGGAAGCCCAAGTTGAGGGTCGACGACATCGCCGCCCCGGCCTGAAAAAGCGGTCTTGCGTGCGGCGGGACGAGCGGCTATCTACTGCCGCGACCATGCGCCCTTCGTCTAGCGGTCAGGACATCGCCCTCTCACGGCGAAAACACGGGTTCGATTCCCGTAGGGCGTACCAGTAACCGGACCCGAGCGCCCGACCACTGCGCGCCCTTCGTCTAGCGGTCTAGGACGCCGCCCTTTCACGGCGGAAACACGGGTTCGATTCCCGTAGGGCGTACCAGCAAAATCCGCATCCGCGCTTTCGGTTCCGGGGACTGTGCCCGGCGCCGCGGATCATTGGTTCGCGGACGGCGCGCTTCCGGCCAGCCTGCATCAGGATATCGTCGCTCCTTCTGTAAGAATACTCACAGATTTATTTATGCTAATGCTTCATTAGTATTTCTGATGTGCGTCACTGCAACTGTTTGCATCGGCAGCATGAGCGCCAGGAATTGGAAAACGAAGATGCACTACCTTCTCTATCCCTTTGCAATCGTCCTGCTCCTGATCGGCGTTACCATCGTCTCGGTGTAGGCGATCCGGCGCGATCCGGTGGCCCCATGTCTCGTCGTCATTCGGCCGTGCTGCGGCCGCGCCAATCTAAGAACGATATGGAACGCGCGCCGCAGGCCGCGCTATCCTGCCCGCCGGCAAACATGTCCGGGGGGCCTGATAATGCGGAACATCGCGGCCATCGTGCTGGCAGCCGGCCTCGGCGCGGGAGCGGCCGGGCCTGCTTCCGCGGGCTTCTACAGCGGGTCGATGCTGCTCGACGAGTGCGGTGCCAACCTGACCGACCCGGTTTTCTTCCAGAAGGATGCGCAGTGCCGGGCCTATGTCACCGGAGTCGCCGACAGCTTCAGTTGCGAGGATCCGTTTGCGGGGAGTTGGTGGAGGTCGCCACAGGATGTCACCCAAGCCCAGATCAAGGACGTGGCCGTGAAGTTCCTGAGAAGCAACCCGGAGCGGTTGCGGCTGCTGGCATCCGTCCTCGTCGCTCGCGCCCTTCAGGAGGCCTTCCCGTGCCCCTGACGACTTCTCCGGAGTGTGCCTGTTTTGCCACATTCCGGACCATATGACCGCGCTTGCGCAACTTTGCGGAGTATTGTTCTGAAACGAACTCGCGCGTCGCGTGTTCTCCGGATGTGCATGTGTGCGCGTAGGTGGTGTCGTTTTTAGGCCCCCGGCCCGAGAAGGCCGGGGGCCTTTGTCTTGACGGCACATCCGCAGCCGTTCCTTGCAACGCCGGATGAACGGAATTGCGGGTCCCGGCAAGCCCCAATCTGGTGGCGAAGCGGTTTACAGCGTCGCGTTTCCGGCCAATATGGGCGCGGCGGCGGGCTGGCCTTCTGGCGGGAGCGGGCACCATGACAATTGCGGAACGGGAACCGGCGGCGTCGGATCCGCTGCTGCGGCCCCTCACCATCCGCGGGCTGACGCTGAAGAACCGGATCATGAGCACGGCCCATGCCTGCGGCACTCATGACCGGCTGATGCCCGGCGAGCGGTTCCAGCGCTACCACGAGGAGAAAGCGAAGGGCGGGCTGGCGCTGACCATGTTCGGCGGGTCGTCCAACGTCGCCCCGGACAGCCCCAACGTCTTCGAGCAACTCGACGTCTCGACCGACGCCATCGTTCCCTACCTGACCGAGTTCTCGGCCCGCATCCACCGGCATGGCTGCGCGCTGATGTGCCAGATCACTCATCTCGGCCGACGCGGCGACGATTCGCTCGGCCACTGGCTGCCGACCATCGCGCCCTCGCGGAGCCGCGAGACTCTGCACCGCTGCTTCGCCCGCGAGATGGACCGCCACGACATCGCCCGCGTCGTGCGCGCCTTCGGCGATGCGGCGGTGCGCTGCGAGGCGGGCGGGCTCGACGGCATCGAGACTATGGCGGCGGGCCACCTGATCGGCCAGTTCCTCGGCCCCGACACCAATAACCGGATCGACGCGTTCGGCGGCTCGCTGGAGAACCGCGCCCGCTTCGCGCTGATGGTCTACGAGGAGATGCGCCGCCGGGTCTCGGACCGCTTCGTCCTCGGCATCCGGCTCTCGATCGACGACGACAACCCGGAGGGGTTGAGCGCGGCGGACGCGCTGGCCTTCGCGAAGATCCTCGAGCGTGAGGGGGCAGTCGACTTCTTCAACGCCAATTTCGGGCGGATCGACACAGAGATCGGGCTGACCGAGCAGTGCATGCCCGGCATGTCGATGCCGCTCGCGCCATGGCTGAACCCGGTCGGCAACTTCCGGCGCCAGGTCGGGCTGCCGGTCTTCCACGCCGCCCGCATCACCGACGTGTCGACCGCGCGCCACGCCGTCCGGGCGGGGTTGCTCGACATGGCGGCGATGACACGGGCGCATATCGCCGACCCGCAGATCGTCAACAAGATCGTCGCCGGGCAGGAGGAGCGCATCCGCCCCTGCCTCGGCGCCTCGCACTGCATGCACAAGCGGCCGGCCTGCGTGCACAATCCCGTCACCGGCCGCGAGATCGACCTGCCGCAGGTGATCGAGCCGAGCGCCGCACCCGGCCGCCGGGTGGTTGTGGTCGGCGGCGGTCCGGCGGGGCTCGAGGCCGCCCGGGTGGCGGCCGAGCGGGGCCACCGCGTGACGCTCTTCGAGGCGGCGCCCCGGCTCGGCGGCCAGGTGCTGGTCGCTGCCGCCGCCACCTGGCGGCGCGACCTGATCGGCGTCGTCGACTGGCGCGCCGCCGAGCTGGCGCGGCTCGGCGCCGAGCTCCGCACCTCGACCTTCGCCGAGGCGGCGGACGTGCTGGCCTGCGACCCCGAGGTGGTGATCGTCGCCACCGGTGGCACGCCCGACACCGGCTGGCTGCCGGGCGTCGAGCACTGTACCGGCGGCTGGGACCTGCTGACAGGCGGCGCCCAGCCAGGTCGCGAGGTGCTGGTCTGGGACGGCACCGGGCGGCAGGCGGCCGCGGCCTATGCCGACCATCTCGCGGTGGCCGGCGCGCAGGTGACCCTGGTCACCCGCGACGACCGGGTGGCGTCCGAAGCGCCCTATGCCGACCGGGTGATCTTCCGCAAGCATTTCGCCCAGCGCGGGGTGGCGGTCGTCCTCGAGGAGCGCATCCTCCAGGTCGCCCGCGACGGCAACCGACTGACCGCGACCTTCGCCAACGAGCTGACCGGCGCCGAGCACAGCCGCACCGCCGACCAGATCGTCATCGAGCACGGCACCGAGCCGGCCGACGGGCTGTTCCACGGACTGAAGGGGCCGTCCGCCAATGACGGCGTGACCGACGTCGACGCGCTTCTCGCCGGCCGGCCGCAGCCCCGCGCCGGTGCAGGTTTCGAACTCTACCGCATCGGCGACGCGGTCAGCAGCCGGACGATCCCTGCGGCGGTGCTCGACGCCTACCGGCTCTGCTGCCGCATGTAAGGCGCCGTAGGGTGCGCATTCATGCGCACTGCCCGCCCCGCGTGGCGCCGTTCCCACCCGCCCCGAGTCATTGCGCCACATCCCCCGCCCCGCTGCCCCGGTGCTAGGCTGAGCCGAGAAGGAGGACCCCCCGGATGACCATACGCCTTGATCTGCTCGCCGCCGCGATGACCCTTTCCGCCAGCGTGGCGGCTGCCCAGGACGCCCCGCCGACACGGATCGTGCTGCCGGTGCCTGATGCCGAGCAGGGCCGGCTCCTCTTCACCTCCAAGGGCTGCGTGGTCTGCCACTCGATCAACGGCGTCGGCGGCAAGGCCGGACCGGCGCTCGATGCGGGCACCGACGAGGACGCCATCGACCCCTTGGGCTTCGCGGCGCGGATGTGGCGCGGGGCCGGGGCGATGACGATCCTGCAGTCGATGGAGTTCGGCTACGAGATCGAGCTCAGCGGCGAGGATATCGCCGACCTCGCTGCCTTCGTCGCCAGCCCAGAGCTTCAGTCCGGCTTCTCGGAGAGCGACGTGCCCGAGCTGATCCGAGGCTGGACGATCGACGAGCCGTTTCCGCCTGAGGGCGGCGAATGGCCGGATGGCCAGTCCGACGAGGCGCCCGCCGGCGAGGCGGGCGGGGACGCCGTCCGGGGGCGCCTGCTGGCCGGCCGTTGGTGCGCCTCATGCCATGTCGTCGCTCCCGGCCAGAAGGGCGGCGCCACCGGCCCGGCCTTCGCCGACATCGCGGCGCGACCCGACCTCACCGAGGAGCACATCCGCGAGTGGCTCTCGGTCCCACACCAGAAGATGCCGGAGTTCCTGAACCTGACCGAGGCGGATTTCGCCGACCTGGCGGCACATATCGGATCCTTGGCGCCCTGACCGGCGCCACTCAGCGCTGCCAGAACACCGGCATGAACAGCACCAGCACGCTGAGGAACTCTAGCCGCCCCAAGAGCATTCCGAGCGACAGCAGCCATTTCGCCGTGTCAGGCAGGGTGGCGTAGCTGCCGGACGGGCCAACGATCTCGCCGAGCCCCGGCCCGACATTGGCGATCGAAGCTACCGAGGCCGAGATCGCGGTCATGGTGTCAAGCCCCAAGAGCGACAGCAGGATCGCCCAGACCGACAGGCAGCAGACGAAGACGAAGAAGTAGCCCATGACCGAGGACACCACCTCGGGCTCGACCTGGCGGCCCTGGTAGCGCAGCGGGAACACGCCATGCGGCGCGTGGATGCGCCGGATCTGCACCACCAGCGCGGCGAACAGGATCTGGTAGCGGAAAACCTTGGCCGAGCAGGCGGTCGAGCCGGTGCAACCGCCGATCAGCGGGATCACGAAGAACAGCGCCACCGGCAGCGCGCCCCAGCGGTGGTAGGGATCCGAGGCGTAGCCGGTGCCGGTCATGACTGAGGTGACATTGAACAGTGCCTCGCGCACTGCCTGCGGGAACAGGTGGTGATCGTGGATCACCAGCCAGACGACGATCGCCGCAGTCACCGTGAAGATGATTGCGAAAAAGGCCTGCACCTGGGTGTCCGCGAACAGTCCGCCCGGATGGCCGCGCGCAAGCTGGATGAAGCGCAGGAAGGGAAGCGCGCCCAGCCACATGAAGACGACGCCCACATAATGCGCGGACGGAGTGAAGGTCTCAAACCCGTCGTCGTAGTTGCCGAAGCCGCCGGTCGAGACGGTGGTCATCGCGTGGACCACCGCATCGAAGCCGTTCATCCCGGCCGCGCTGTAGGCGAGCGCGCAGCCGAGGCTGATCGCCAGGTAGACCTGGGTCAGCGAGCCCGCCATCTCGGTCGCGCGCGGGGTGATGTCGCCGGAGATGTCAAAGGATTCCGAGCGAAAGAACTGCATGCCGCCGATCCGCATGACCGGCAGGAAGACGATGGCGAAGATGACGATGCCGACCCCGCCGTACCATTGCAGCAGTCCGCGCCAGAGCAGCATGCCGCGCGGCGCGTCGGTCAGGCCGGTGAAGACCGTGGCCCCGGTGGTGGTCAGCCCGGACATTGCCTCGAAATAGGCGTCGGTGAAGCCGGCGCCGGGGGCGCCGAAGACGAAGGGCAGGGCGCCGAAGACCGGCAGCACCACCCAGACGAGCACGGTCAGCAGGAACGCCTGGGGCCGGCTCAGCCCGCTGGCGTCGCGCTGCCGCGTGGCCATCATCAGCGCGAGGCCGGCGGCCAGGGAAAGGAAGGCGGCGAGGGCGAAGCCCCCAGCATTGCCGTCATTGTCGGCATAGTCGAGCAGAACCGGCAGCAGCATGGACGCGCCGAGCACCATGCAGAGCCTCCCGATCACGTAGCCGACTGGCCGGAAATCATACATGGGGCCGGAGAGTTGGCGGGCGCCGGGGGGATGTCAAGCGGATGCGGGGCCCGGTTGCCGCACGGGCGATCAGCGCGCCGGGCGCGGCGACCTGCCGCATCTCCGTGCCACCGAACTTGCTAGTCTGACAGCCGCGCCCTCCGGTCACGCTCCGGAACGCAAAGGAAGTTGTCATGCAGGGGTCCGTACCGTTCATTCCCACCATGCGCCCGGCGCTCAGCCGGCTGGCCGCAGCGGCGGCGTTCCTCGTTGCCGGGTGCGCCGGAGATCCCGGCGATCCTGTCTGGGGCGCGCACGCGACCCTTTCGCCGGGCTGGGGCCGAATTGGAGCGGCCGTCGTCGAAGCCGCGGGCGACCCCTTTACCTGGGCGCCTGCGGCGGCAGCGCTGGCCCTGCAGATCGGCGGGGCTGATGACAATGTCGCCGACTGGGCGAACCGTGAGACGCCGCTCTTTGGGTCGCGCGGCAATGCCGCTGATGCCAGCGAATGGCTGCGTGCCGCGGCGGTCGGGACCTATGTCGCTGCAGGCCTGATGGCGCCGCCGGGCGCCGGCGGCGTTGACGTCAAAGCGCGGGGATTCACCGTGGGAGCGGGGGCGCTGGCCGCGACCTGGGGCGTCACCGAGGGGCTGAAGCAGGCGGCGGGGCGTGGTCGTCCGCTGGGCCAGGACGACCGGAGCTTTCCTTCGGGCCACGCCAGCCTGGCATCCGCCGCCGCGCGGATGTCCATCGAGACGCTTTCCGTCTACAATCGCTCGCGGACGGCCCGCCTCGCCACCGATACCGCGCTCGCTGGGCTTGCACTGACCACTGGCTGGGCCCGCGTCGAGGCCGGCGAGCACTATCCGGCCGACATCCTGGGCGGTGCCGCGATCGGCAACTTCCTGGCCGTATTCGCGACCCGGGCCTTCTTCGATCCCGAGTGGGACAAGGGCGTCGCCCTTGGCGTCGAACCGGCGTGGGACGGCTGGACTTCTGAATGCGCGACTGACGTTCTGAGTGCGTGCCGCGCGTCACACTCAGAACGGCACGTCGCTGGCCGCTCCGCCATTCGCTCCCGCTTCGGTCACGTAGGAGGCCACCACCCGCTTCTCGCCGGCCTTCTCGAAGGCGACCGTCAGCTTGTCGCCCTCGATCGCGGCGATGCGGCCATAGCCGAATTTCTGGTGGAAGACCCTCGTGCCGATGGCAAAGCGGGTGGCCGCCTGGGCGTCGACGGTGAGGTTCCGGGCCTCGCGCGGCTGCGAGAGCCCGTGCTCGCCGCGCCGCGCCGCCATGCGCCGCCAGCCGGGCGAGTTGTAGCTCGAGGCCGCCGCGGCGCGTTCCTCGAGCACCGAGCCCGGCGACGCGGCGGGTCCCGCCGTGGCACCGCCGTGACCGCCGCCATAGAGGCCGGGCGGGGTCAGCACCTCCACATGGTCGGGCGGCAGCTCGTCGATGAAGCGCGAGGGCATCGAAGACTGCCAGCGGCCGTAGATGTGACGGTTGGCGGCGAAGCTGACGGTCAGATGCGCCCGCGCCCGGGTCAGGCCCACATAGGCCAGCCGCCGCTCCTCCTCGAGCCCCTTCATGCCGTTCTCGTCCATTGAGCGCTGCGAGGGAAAGAGGCCATCCTCCCAGCCCGGCAGGAACACCACAGGGAACTCCAGCCCCTTGGCGCCGTGCAGGGTCATGATCGAGACCTTCTCGCCGCCGTCGTCGGACTCGTTGTCCATGATCAGGCTGACATGCTCGAGGAAGCCCTGGAGATTCTCGAACTCCTCCAGCGCCTGCACCAGTTCCTTCAGGTTCTCGAGGCGCCCCGGCGCCTCCGGCGACTTGTCGGCCTGCCACATGGCGGTGTAGCCCGCCTCGTCCAGCATCCGCCCGGCGATCTCCACATGGTCGGCGCCGGCCGCGTTTAGCTCGCGGTTCCAGCGGTCGAAACCGGCGATCAGCCCGGTCACGGCCTGGGCGGCCTTCCTGGTCATGCCCTCACCCGCCTCGGCGGCGAGCCGGGCGCCTTCCAGCAGGCTCACTCCGTTCTCGCGGGCGATCCGGTTGATCGCCTGCAGCGCCTTGTCGCCGAGGCCGCGCTTCGGCGTGTTGACGATCCGTTCGAAGGCGAGTCCGTCGTCGGGGCTGACCGCGACCCGGAAATAGGCCATGGCGTCGCGGATCTCCATGCGCTCGTAGAAGCGCGGGCCGCCGATGACGCGGTAGGGGAGCCCGATGGTCAGGAACCGGTCCTCGAACGCGCGCATCTGGAACGAGGCGCGGACCAGGATCGCGATGCCGTCGAGGCCGACCGGCTCGTGGCCCCGCGTCCCTTGACTGTAGGCCTCGACTTCCTCGCCGATCCAACGCGCCTCCTCGTCGCCGTCCCAGTGGCCGATCAGCCGCACCTTCTCGCCGCCGTCCCGGTCGGTCCAGAGGGTCTTGCCGAGCCGGTCGCGGTTGGCCGAGATCACGCCCGAGGCGGCGCCGAGGATATGCGGCGTCGAGCGGTAGTTCTGCTCGAGCCGGATCACCCGAGCCCCCTCGAAATCCTTCTCGAAGCGCAGGATGTTGCCCACCTCCGCTCCGCGCCAGCCGTAGATCGACTGGTCGTCGTCGCCGACGCAGCAGATGTTGCGGTGGCCCGCCGCCAGCAGCCTGAGCCACAGATACTGGGCGACGTTGGTATCCTGGTACTCGTCGACCAGGATGTAGCGGAGCCGCTTCTGGTAGTCGGCCAGCACGTCCGGGTGTCGCTGGAAGATCTGCACCGTGTGCAGGATCAGGTCGCCGAAATCGACCGCGTTCAGGACCTTCAGCCGCTCCTGGTACTGGGCGTAGAGCTCGGCTCCCCGGCCGTTGCCGAAGCCGCACTCGTCTGGCGGCACCCGGCCGGGCGCCTGGGCGCGGTTCTTCCAGCGGTCGATCATCGAAGCGAAAAGCCGCGCCGGCCAGCGCTTGTCGTCGATGTCCTCGGCGCTCAGGATCTGCTTGATCAGCCGGATCTGGTCATCGGTGTCGAGGATGGTGAAGCTGGGTTTCAGCCCGGCCAGCTCGGCATGGCGGCGCAGGATCTTCACGCAGATGGCGTGGAAGGTGCCGAGCCAGGGCATGCCCTCGACCATGCCGCCGACCAGCTCGCCGATGCGCTCCTTCATCTCGCGGGCGGCCTTGTTGGTGAAGGTCACGGCCAGAACCTGCGAGGGATAGGCGCGGCCGGAGTGGATCAGATGGGCGAGCCGGGTGGTCAGCACCCGGGTCTTGCCGGTGCCCGCGCCCGCCAGAACCAGCACCGGCCCGTCCAGCGCCTCGACCGCGGCGCGCTGGTCCGGGTTCAGCTTGTCGAGATAGGGGGCGGGCGGGCGGGCGCGCTCGGAAAGCGGCCGCCGCTCCCAGGCTTCGAAGTCCGCGCTTTCGTCGAGTTCCATCCCGCTCATGGCAACGAGCATAACCATCCGGAGCCGGGGGCGAAAGGCTTTGTTCCCGACATGTTCGCGAAAATTAACCTGCGGGGAGCCCGAGTGGAAGGATTCCCAGGCACGCGGAAGCAGCGGGCTTGCTGAGTCGGAAATCCGCCCCATAGTTGTCGCCATCCTGTTCCATGGGCAAGCCTAGACCCGCGAGGCATACCGATGTTCGGCTTCCTGAAGACCCGACTGCCCTCGGCCGCGACCGCGCTGCCCGGCCGCGCCGAGCCGGTTCAGACCGCCACAGAGCACTTCGTGAGCGGCCGCCCGCTGGCCGGCCCATACCCGGAGGGCAGCGCCTTCGCGCTGTTCGGCATGGGCTGCTTCTGGGGCGTCGAGCGGCGGTTCTGGAAGCTGCCCGGGGTCTGGATCACCATGACCGGCTATGCGGGCGGCGTGACCCCGAACGCGACCTATCACGAGGTCTGCTCGGGTCTCACCGGCCACAACGAGGTGGTCCGGGTGGTCTACGAGCCGGCGCAGATCGGCTACGCGCGGCTGCTGAAGGAGTTCTGGGAGAATCACGACCCCACCCAGGGCATGCGCCAGGGCAACGACGTGGGCACCCAGTACCGCTCCGGCATCTACACCTACGGGCCGGAGCAGGAGCGGCTGGCGCGCGAGACCCGTGACATGTTCCAGAAGCGGCTCTCCAAGGCCGGCTATGGCCGCATCACCACCGAGATCATCCCGGCGCCTGAATTCTATTTCGCCGAGGACTACCACCAGCAATATCTGGCCAAGAACCCCGGCGGCTACTGCGGCGGCGGCGGCGTGGGGGTGTGCTGCCCGGTTGGGACGGGGGTGTGAGGATTCGGCGACAAGGCGGGGTTCGCCCGCTACCGTCGCGGTTCGGTGCCCTGGCGGGATGCATCCCGCCCTCCGCGCTAGAAATCAGTGCATGGGGTTAGAAATTGACCGACTACGAAGCGATCCACGCCACCGTCTTCGACTACTACGAGGGTTACAGGACCAAGGACCGCGCCCGGCTCGAGCGTGCCTTCGCGGTCGAGGTCGCGAACCTGATGGGCTACCGGAAGGGGCCGGACGGCGAGCGCGTGCTTTCGTCCGAGCCGATCCGCTCGGTGATCGACCGCTGGACCAGCGAGGGCCACAAGCCGCTGCCGCTCGGCGAGGGGAAGATCCTGTCGGTCGACATCTTCAGCGAGGTGGCCGCCGGCGTCGTCTTCGACTTCGGCGGGGTCTTCCTCGACGAGTTCCAGATGGCGAAGATCGACGGACAGTGGCGCATCGTGAACAAGTTCTTCGTCGACCATTGAACGGGCGCCCGCGCCGGCGATGATTGCCGCGCCGCCTTCCTTGCGCCGGGTCGTGGCGGGATGAATCCCGCCCTACTGGCGGCCGCCTTCTCCATACTGTAGGGACGGGCGCGACGCGGATGGCGGGGCGGCTTCATGGCGACCTGGACGGCACTCACGACCTTGCCGGGGCAACCGGCGGCGCAACTTCTCGCCGACGCGATGGAGCTGCTCGACCCGGCGCCGACCGGCGTCGGCGTGATGGAGATCGAGGACGGCTCCGGGCGCCACGAGGTCGGCGGCTACTTCACCGAGAAGCCGGACGCGGCGGGGCTCGCCCTGCTGGCGGCGATCCACGGCGCGCTGGACTTCGCGGTCAGCCGGGTCGAGGACCGTGACTGGCTCGCCCAGGTCCGACGCGAGCTCACCCCGGTCGAGGCCGGGCGCTTCATCCTCTATGGCGGCCATGACGAGGACCGGATCCCGGTCAACCGCATCGGGCTCAGGATCGAGGCGGCAATGGCCTTCGGCACCGGGCACCACGGCACCACGCGCGGCTGCCTGCTGCTGCTCGAGCGGCTGGTGCGGCAGGGGCTGGTCCCGCTACGGGTGGCGGATATCGGCTGCGGCACCGGCGTGCTGGCGATGGCCGCGGCGCGGGCCTGGCGGGTGCCCTGCCTCGCCACCGACATCGATCCGGTGGCGGTCTGGACTGCGGCCGAGAATGTGCGCGTCAACCGGCTGGAGCCCTGGATCGCCACTGCCCGCGCGGCCGGGTTCCGCAACCCGCTCGTGCGCGCCCGCGCGCCTTATGGCCTGATCTTTGCCAACATCCTCGCGGCACCGCTGAAGCGCATGGCGCCGGAGATGGCGGCGCATCTGGCGCCGGGCGGCCTGGCGATCCTCTCGGGGCTGCTGCGGTCGCAGGCGCGGGGGGTCGAGGCGGTCTATTCCGGCCACGGCTTCCGGCGCGAGGACCGGGTCGAACTCGGCGAATGGGCAAGCCTTCTGCTGCGGCGGCGCTGATCGCCCGGCCTCAAAAGCAAAGGGCCGCCCGGGAGGTGGGGCGGCCCTGGCCTCGGTCCGTTCGGGACCGTATGGGAGCGGCGCGGCTCAGAAGCGGGCGCCAAGCCCCTCGACGTCGGCGACCGTGAGCCCGATGTCGTCGAGCTGGGTCGGGCTCAACTGGCGCAGCGCGGCAACCGTGCGGCGGGTCTCGTTCCAGGCGCGGAACGCGTCGACCGCGGCGGTCAGAGTGCTGACAATGCGGTGGACGGTGATCGCGCCAAAGGGTGCAGTCGCGGTGTTCATGATGGTGGTGGCCATGTCGGTATCTCCTGATCTCTGGGAGCGGGCCATTTCTCGCTTTCCCGTTGTGACAAGGAGATAGGTGGAAAACCTGTGATAAACAATTGCAGCAAGTGCATGACCGTCATGCAGTTTTCGCAACTCTTGTGCGGCGCACAAAAAACGACGCGGCAAAGCAGGATTCCGACAGGTGCGGTTCTGCGGGCTGGTGTTTGTTCTCCTTTCGTGCTAGCCGTGAAAGAAACCGCGTCGGGCAGAGGATAGCAAAAATGCGGGTGATCGGCTTCGATCCGGGCCTCCGGCGCACCGGCTGGGGCGTCGTCGATGTCGCAGGGAGCCGAATCACCCACGTGGCCAACGGCGTCTGCACCAGCGGCGAGGGCGACCTGGCCGGGCGGCTGGTGCGGCTGCATGTCGAGATCGAGCGCGTGGTGCTGGAACACCGGCCGGATCAGGCGGCGGTCGAGCACACCTTCGTCAACAAGGACGCGGCCGGCACCCTGAAGCTCGGACAGGCCCGGGCGATCTCGCTTCTGGTCCCGGCACAGCAGGGCATCCCGGTGGCCGAATACGCTCCGAACGCCGTTAAGAAAGCGATTGTGGGTGTTGGACACGCAGACAAAATCCAGGTTCAACACATGGTCCGCCGGCTGCTGCCCGGGGTCGGCTTCGACTGCGCGGATTCAGCCGACGCGCTGGCGGTCGCCCTCTGCCACGCCTGGAATGCCGGGGTCGGCAGCCGGATGGCGAAGGCGCTGGAGGCGGCGCGATGATCGGCAAGATCACCGGCCGGGTGGACTACGTCGCCGACGACCACGTGCTGATCGAGGCCGCCGGTGTCGGCTACCTGATCCATTGCGCGCCGCCCACCCTGCGCGCCATGCCGGGGCCGGGCGAGGTGGCGGCGCTCTATACCGAGATGGTGGTGCGCGAGGACTATATGCAGCTGATCGGCTTTCGCACAGTGGCCGAGCGCGAGTGGTATCGCTTGCTCACCACGGTGCAGGGGGTCGGCGCCCGGGTGTCGCTGGCGATCCTCGGCGCGCTGGGGCCGGACGGGGTCAGCCGGGCGCTCGCTCTAGGCGATGTCGGCGCGGTGCGTTCGGCGCCGGGAGTCGGGCCGAAACTCGCCACTCGCATCGTGACCGAACTCAAGGACAAGGCTCCGACCGTCATGGCGCTCGGCGCCCAGGGCAAGCGCGCGGCCGCCGCCGCTGGGCCGGTGGCGGCCTCAGAGAAGCCCGTTGCGCCGGTGGCGCTGCCGGACGACGCCGAGGCCACGGCGGACGCGCTCTCGGCGCTGGTCAATCTCGGCTACGACCGCATGCAGGCCGCCCGGGCGGTGGCCGAGGCGGCGGAGGAGGGGGGCGAGGGATCGGCAGTGCTGATCAAGGCGGCGTTGAAATCGCTCGGGCGGAACCTCTAGTCTATGACCATGACCGACCCCGATCCCATGCTCCGCGGCGAGGCCCAGTCCCGGGACGCCGAGGAGCGGACGCTGCGCCCGCAGTCCCTCGACGACTTCATCGGCCAGGAGGAGGCGCGGGCCAATCTCAAGGTGTTCATCGAGGCCGCCCGCCGCCGCGGGCAGGCGATGGATCACCTGCTGCTCTACGGGCCGCCGGGTCTGGGCAAGACCACCTTGGCGCAGATCGTGGCGCGCGAGCTCGGGGTGAACTTCCGCATGACGTCGGGTCCGGTGATCGCCAAGGCCGGCGACCTCGCCGCGGTGCTGACCAACCTCGAGCCGCGCGACGTGCTGTTCATCGACGAGATCCACCGCCTCAGCCCGGTGGTCGAGGAGATCCTCTACCCGGCGATGGAGGATTTCGA
The DNA here is from genome assembly GCA_963700775.1 of uncultured Pseudomonadota bacterium. Lineage (GTDB taxonomy): Bacteria > Pseudomonadota > Alphaproteobacteria > Rhodobacterales > Rhodobacteraceae > Thermohalobaculum. Next base: position 74,775 of record CAVOYU010000010.1, on the reverse strand, counting down.
GCTCGACCTGGTAATCGGCGAGGGGCCGGCGGCCCGCACCGTCCGCATCGATCTCTCGCCCTTCACCCTGATCGGGGCGACCACGCGGCTCGGCCTGCTGACGACGCCCTTGCGCGATCGCTTCGGCATCCCGACGCGGCTCGAGTTCTATAGCGACGACCAGCTGTCGCTGATCGTCAGCCGTGCCGCCCGGATGATGGGGCTGGAAGCGGCCCCGGACGGGGTCAACGAGATCGCGCGCCGCGCCCGCGGCACGCCCCGGGTCGCCGGGCGGCTGCTGCGCCGGGTGGCCGACTTCGCTCTCGTCGAGACCGGGGGCCAGGTTACCCGCAAGCTCGCCGACCGGGCGCTGGAGCGCCTGGGGGTGGACCATCTGGGCCTCGACAGCGCCGACCGGCGCTACCTATCGGCGATCGCCGAGCACTATGGCGGCGGGCCGGTCGGGGTAGAGACCATGTGCGCGGTCCTCAGCGAGGCCCGCGACGCCATCGAGGAAGTGATCGAGCCCTTCCTGATGCAGGCCGGCCTGGTCGCCCGCACCCCGCGCGGGCGGATGCTAACGCAGGGCGCCTGGCGGCATCTGGGCCTGAAGCCGCCCAGGGGCGCACAGCAGCAGGAGCTGTTCGAGGACGATGGTGAGTGAAGCCGGAGCGGTCCACCGGCTTCCGGTGCGCGTCTACTACGAGGACACCGACCTCGCGGGCGTCGTCTACTATGCCAACTACCTCCGGTTCATCGAGCGCGGGCGGTCGGAACTGCTGCGGGACGCCGGCATCGACCAGGGGGCGCTGAAGCGGGACGAGGGCGCGGTCTTCGTGGTCAGGCGCCTGACGGCGGAGTTCGTCGCGCCGGCGCGTTTCGACGATCTGCTCGAGGTGACGACACGGGTCGCCGGGCTGCGCGGCGCCTCGATCGAGATGGGGCAGGAGGTGCGGCGGGAAGAGACGTTGCTGTTCTCCGCCCTGGTGACCGTCGCCTGCATGGGCGTCGACGGCCGCCCGCGGCGTCTGCCGGAGCAGATTCGAGAGCGTTTGCGTTAATTATCCGTAACGAACCGGCCTGTTCGCAATTGCGGGATTGAATGTCTCGCATTTTTCAGGGATATCGCGCATAAATGGGTTCGTGCGCCGGCACGGACAAGAAAGCCCGACCCCCGCGTATGGGTGGCGTAGCAAGGGCAGGCCGGCACGCGGACGAGGCGCGAGAGCAGGGCAGTTAGGATGGATCCACTCGGATTGACGGCCGCCGCGCTGGCGGCGGTCGCGCAGCTTGCAGGCACGGAGGGCGCCCTGGCGGCGCCCGAGGCGGCGGCGATCGACTTCTCGGTGCTGGCGATGTTCCTGCGCGCGACATGGGTCGTGCAGGCGGTGATGATCATGCTGGTCGGCGCCTCGTTCTGGTCCTGGGCGATCATCTTCGAGAAGGTGATGCTGTTCCGGACGCTGAAGGGTAAGTCGACGCTGTTCGAGGACCAGTTCTGGTCCGGCCAGCCGCTCGACGAGCTCTTCGAGCGGGTCGGCCAGCGGCCGAAGACCCCGATCGAGCGGGTTTTCACCGCCGGCATGACCGAGTGGCGAAAGTCGCTGAGGCAGGAGGGCGGGCTGATCCCCGGCACCCAGGCCCGCGTCGACCGCGCCATGAACGTGGCGATCGCGCGAGAGAGCGAGGAGGCGAACCGCCGGCTGTCGTTCCTCGCCACCGTTGGCGCAGTGACGCCTTTCGTGGGGCTCTTCGGCACTGTCTGGGGGATCAAGCACGCGTTCGAGTCGATCGCCGTGCAGCAGAACACCAACCTGGCCGTGGTCGCCCCCGGCATCGCCGAGGCACTGCTGGCGACCGCGCTGGGCCTGCTGGCCGCCATTCCGGCGGTCGTCGCCTATAACCGCCTCTCCTCCGACGCCGAGGGCCTGACCGGTGCGCTGGAGAATTTCGCCGACGAGTTCTCGACCATCCTCGGGCGGCAGATCGACAGGCAGAGTGGAGCGAAATAATGGGCGTGATGCGTCAGTCGGGAGGCCAGCAGAGCCGGGCCGGCGCCCGCCGTCGCCGCACGGCGCTGCGGCCGATGGCCGACATCAACGTGACCCCGATGGTCGACGTGATGCTGGTGCTGCTGATCATCTTCATGGTCGCGGCGCCGCTCCTGACCGTCGGCGTGCCGCTGGAGCTGCCGAAGACTGAGGCGAAGCCGCTGCCGACCGAGCAGGAGGAGCCGCTGACCATCAACCTCGACGCCGAGGGCCGGGTGTACATTCAGAAGACCGAGGTGCCGGCCGGGGAGCTGATCCCGAAGCTCGCGGCGATCCAGGCCGAGCGCGAGACCGACAAGGTGTTCCTGCGCGCCGACCGGGCGCTGGATTACGGCATGGTGATGCAGATAATGGGCGCATTGAGCGCGGGCGGGTTTCGAAACATCGGGCTGGTGACGGATCAGGCCGAGCCGGCGCGACAGAATTAGGACTGATCGGCCCGCGGACGGGCCGGGACGGACCGGGGAAATGCGGAAGGGCGCGACGATTTCGGGGGGCATGCATCTGGGCATTCTTGCCCTGGTGTTGTTCGGCGTGGACCTCTTCGCCGACCGCGATCCCTATCCGCTGGCGGTGACCGAGGTCGAGCTGATCGACGGCGCCAATTTCGATGCCGCCGTCTCGACTGCGCCGGTGGTGCCGAACCAGGGCCCGGCTGAGCTGTCGCCGCAATCCGAGAGCGACGTGCAGGCGCTGGACGTCAAGAAGCCCGACGTGACCGTCAGCGCGCCGCCGATGCCACGCCTCCGCCGGGCGGAGAAGCCCGACGACAGCCCGCCCGACGTGGCGGCGATCCGGCTGCCGCCGCCGCCGACCGACGTGCCGACCGAGGCGCCCAGGCCCTCGATCGCCGAGATCCCCTCGCCCGACCCGCTGAAGCACCAGGCGGCGGAGCCCGAGAGCCCGCCCGCCACCGAGCCGCTGCAGGCGCTGGCCTCGGCGCCGTCGCTGTCGCCGGCGCCGGCGCCAGTCGCCGCGCCCGAACCCGAGCCGGTGGTCGCCGAGACGCCGCAGCCCGAGCCGGAGAAGCCCGAGAAGCCGGAGCCCGAGCCCGACACACTGACCGAGGTCCAGCCCGACGCGCCGCTCGCCCCTGCGCCGCAGGAGGCGCGGCTGCCGGTCGCCAAGCCGGCCGAACTCGCCAAGGCTGCGCAGGCCTCCTCGGCGCAGAAGCCGGTCGAGACCGCGGAAAAGCCGGAGAAGGAACCGAAACCGGATACGAGCCAGGAGACCGCCGCCGCCAAGCCGGAGCCGGCCAAGGAGCCGAAACCCGCCGGCGGCTCGGCCTCGGCCTTCGCCGCGGCGCTGTCGAACGGCGAGAAGGACGCACTGAGGCTTGGCATCAAGCGCTATTTCGTGTTCAACGGAAACCGCTCGGATCGGACGCTCCGGGTCACCGTCGAGATTCAGCTCGGCGAGAACGCGAAGATCATCGGCCAGCCGCAGCTTCTGCGCGCCAGCGGCGGCGATCCGGCCACACAGGACGCGCTGTTCCGCGCCGGCAACCGGGCGCTGCGCCGGGCGGAGAATGCCGGCGAGTTCACCAAGCTGCCTCGCGACAAATACGCGAGCTGGCAGGTAATCCACGTCACCTTCACACCGGAAGAGATCGGGTTTCAGTCATGACGCATAACATCAGGGCCGCGGTCGCAAGGCGGCTTTCCGGGGGGATCATGCTGCTGGCGGCGATGATGCTCGGCACACCGGTCGCCGAGGCGCAGACGCCGACCGAGATCGTGGTCTCGGGGGCGGCCTTCGAGCCGACGCCGGTCGCCGTGCTGCCGTTCCAGACCGACAGCCCGGCCTTGGCCCAGGTGGCCAACGACATGGTCGGCGTCATCGAGGCCGATCTCGAGCGCTCGGGCCTGTTCAAGCTGATCCCGCGCGCCGCCTTCATCTCGCAGCAGGTCGCCTTCGACGCGCCGCCGGTCTATGCCGACTGGCGGGCGATCAACGCCGATGCGCTGGTGACGGGTAGGGTGATCCAGGCGACCGACGGGCGGCTGAACGTGCAGTTCCGGGTGTTCGACACCGACGCCGAGCAGCAGATCCAGGGCCTCCAGCTCCTCGCAGACCCGAACGACTGGCGCCGGGTCGCGCACAAGGTCGCCGACGGGGTCTACACCAAGCTGACCGGAGAGGGACCGTATTTCGACAGCCGCATCGTCTTCGTCGACGAGACCGGGCCCAAGGGAGACCGCCGGAAGCGCCTCGCCATCATGGACCAGGACGGCGCCAACCTGCGCTACCTGCCTGGCGCCGAGGGGCTGGTGCTGACGCCCCGCTTCGCGCCGAACGACCAGTCGATCCTCTACATCTCCTACGAGAGCGGCACGCCGCAGGTCTATCTGCTGAACCTCGACACCGGCCAGCGCGAGCGACTGGGGAGTTTCCCCGGCATGACCTTCGCGCCACGCTTCTCGCCGGATGGCAGCCAGGTGGTGATGTCGCTCAGCCAGGAAGGCAACACCGACCTTTACGCGATGCGGCTCGCCGACCGGCAGGTGCGCCGGCTGACCAACAGTCCCGCGATCGAGACCTCGGCCTCGTTCTCGCCGGACGGCAGCCAGATCGTGTTCGAATCCGACCGCGGCGGCAGCCAGCAGCTCTACGTGATGCCCGCCAATGGCGGGCCGGCGCAGCGGATCAGCTTCGGCCAGGGCAACTACGGCACGCCGGTCTGGTCGCCGCGGGGCGACACCATCGCCTTCACCAAGATCCTGGGCGGACGGTTCCACATCGGCGTGATGCGGACCGACGGCACAGACGAGCGGCTCCTGAGTTCGAGCTTCCTCGACGAGGGGCCGACCTTCTCGCCGAACGGGCGCGTGATCGCCTTCTTCCGCGAGAGCCCGGGTCAGCAGGGCCGGGCGCAGCTCATGAGCATCGACATCACCGGGCGGAACCTCCGGGTCGTACAGACCCCGAACGCCGCCTCGGACCCGGCCTGGTCGCCGGTCCGCAAGTGACACAGCAACGGGGCCGCCGGGTGGCGGCCTTGCAGACAGCCCGGACCGCATGAATACTGCGCGCGGGGCGCAGCAAGCGGCTGGGACAAGGCCGGAGAGGCAAGGAGAGAACAGGAAATGAGAAAGCTCACATTCGCGATTCTCGGGGCGGTGGCGCTTCTGGCCGCATGCTCCGATTCGGATCCGGCGGTCGATCCATCGGCAGCGGCGGGGGCGGGTGGCGCCGGCGCGAACGCCGGCCAGCCGGCGCCGAACAGCATCGAGTATTTCAACCTCGTGGTCGGCGACCGGGTGTTCTTCGAGACCGACCGCTACGACTTGACCTCGGAGGCGCAGTTCACGCTCTCGCAGCAGGCGCAGTGGCTGAACGCCAATCCGGGCACCACGGCCACAATCGAGGGCCATGCGGACGAGCGTGGCACGCGCGAGTACAACCTGGCGCTGGGCGCGCGGCGGGCGAATTCGGTGCGCGCCTACCTCGTCACCCAGGGTGTCGACGGCAACCGGCTCGAGTCGGTGAGCTACGGCAAGGAGCGCCCGGCGGCGCTCTGCTCGGACGAGAGCTGCTGGTCGCAGAACCGTCGCGGGGTGACCGCCGTGATCGGCGCGCCGTCGAGCTGATAGGCGGCTCGCGCCGGGCGGTACCGGCCGGGCCGGGTCCGCGTCGGACCGTGATGCAAACGATGGCGGGCGGAGCGAAGCTCTGCCCGCCGGATACCGGGAGGATGACCTGATGCGCGGGCTGATCGATTTGCGGACCGGACTGGCCGTTGTCTGCCTGGCCGGCGCTCTGGCGGTGGCTCTGCCCGCCAATGCCCAGACCTGGACCGGCGCCGGCTCCAGCGAGGATTTGCAATACCGGCTCAGCATCATCGATGCCGAGCTGGCCGATATCCGCGCCAGGCTCGGGGGCGCTCCGGCAAAGTCCACGGGCGGCGGCGCATCCAGCGGCGAGGCGATGATCCGGCTCGACCGGCTCGAGGCCGAGATCCAGAAGCTGACGGGCCAGCTCGAGCAGATCCAGTTCGAGCAGCGCCGGGTCGCCGAGGACGCGGCGCAGCGGTTCGGCGATATCGAGTTCCGCCTGACCGAGCTGGAGGGCGGCGACACCTCGAAGATTCCGGCGGTCACGCCCCTCGGTGGTATCCAGCAGGGCGCCAACACCCAGGTGGCGGCGGCGCCGGAGGTGTCGGTCAGCGAGCGCGGCGATCTGGACCGGGCCATCGACGACGTCAAGCAGGGCCGCTTCGACCAGGGCGAGGACCGGCTGCGGCAGTTCCTGAATGCCTATCCGAGCAGTCCGCTCGAGGGCGAGGCGTATTACTGGCTGGGCGAGAGCCAGTTCATCCGTGGCTCGTTCCAGGCCGCGGCGCGGAGTTTCCTCGACGGCTACAGCCGCAACCGCACCGGCCCCAGCGCGCCGAACAATCTCTACCGCCTGGGGGTGACCCTCGGCCGGCTCGGCCAGGCCAGCGAGGCCTGCCTGACGCTCCGCGAGGTGCGCCACCAGTTCCCCAGCGGCCCGTCCGACGTGCTCGACGCGGCGGATGCCGAGTCGAGGACGCTGAACTGCAGCTAGACCCGTGGCCGAAAGCCCGGTCGCGGCGGTCTGGGCCGAGCTCGACCGACTGACTGCGGGGATCGGACCCGGCATCATCGGCGTCGCGGTGTCAGGCGGCGGCGACTCGACCGCGCTTCTCCTGATCGCCGCGCGCTGGACCAGGGACCGTGGCTGGCGCCTTGCCGCCGCCACGGTCGACCACGGGCTGCGCCCGGAGAGCGCCGCAGAGGCGGCGGGCGTCGCCGGGCAATGTGCCGAGCTCGGGATTCCCCACGAAACGCTGCCTGCGGGCGATCTGGCCGCCGCCGCCGGCAATCTCTCCGCTGCCGCCCGGGAGGCGCGGCTCGAGCTGCTGTCCGCCTGGGCGGCGAGGCTGGGGCTGGCGTCGGTGCTGCTCGGCCATACCCTCGACGATCAGGCAGAGACGGTGCTGATGCGCCTCGCGCGCGGCTCGGGCGTCGAGGGGCTGTCCGGGATGCAGGCCGATCTCTGCTGGCGCGGGACCCGCTGGCTCAGACCCCTGCTCGGGGTCCGTCGCGCGGATCTGCGCGGATTCCTGCTCGCCGAGGGTTTTTCCTGGGCCGAGGATCCGACCAACGAGAATCCGGGCTACGACCGCGTCAAGGCCCGTGCCGCCCTGGCGACGCTGGCGCCGCTCGGGATCGATGCGGGGGGGCTGGCGGAAACCGCGCTCCGGCTGCAGCGCCAGCGCCGGGTGCTGGAGCGGGCGATGGCCAGGCTCGCGGACAGGGCGCGGTGCTGGGGCGGACTGGGAGAGGTCCGGCTCGATCCGGCGGAGCTTGCGGCCGATGAGGCCGACACCGCGCTTCGCCTGCTGGCGGATACGCTCCAGCGCCTCTCCGGGGCCGCCTATCCGCCGCGCTACCGGGCGCTGGCGGCGCTGCTCGGGCGCATGCTCGCGGGAGCGGACGCGGATGCGACGCTCGCCGGCTGCGTGATCCGCCGCCGGACGGGCGGCCCGGTGCTGGTCTGCCGCGAGCCCGATGCCTGTGCCGGGCCGGTGGCGCCGGAGGATGGCAGCGTCACCTGGGACGGGCGCTGGGTTCTGCGCCCGCGCGGCGGCTGGCCGGCAGAGGCCATTGTGGGGGCGCTGGGCGAGGCCGGGATCTCCGCGCTGAAGGCCGTGGCCCGGAGCGGCGCCTGGCATCCGCCCGCCGCGTGGCAGGCGGCGCCCGCCGTGGTGCGGCAGACGACGCCGGCCCTTTGGCGCTGCTCCGGGGGAGAGGCACCGGTCCTCGTTTCCGCGCCCCTCGCCGGGTACCGGACGGAAGGCGCCGGCGGGGCGGACCCGGTCGAGATTCTGCCTGCCGAAGGGTTGCGCGCCGGGGCCGCCCCAGCCTATGTTCTGCACGCGGCGGCCGGCCCTTCCTCTTAACTTACCCACGACAGGGCTTATCTAGTGAGGTAGGATGGCGCGATGCGCCGCCCCTGCGGTGACAGCGGAGACGAGACATTGGGCAACGCGAAAAACCTTGCGTTCTGGGCAATCCTGATCCTGTTGCTGGTGACGCTGTTCAGCGTCTTCCAGGAGGGCGGCGGAAGCAACACCGGGACCTCGATGCCGTTCTCGGACTTCCTGAACAGCGTCGACCGCAAGGAAGTCGCCGAAGTTGTGATCGACGGCGAGAAGATTTCCGGCCGCATGAACAGCGGCACACGCTTCACCACAATCCAGCCGCGCGACACCGATATCGTCGACGAGCTTCGCACCGCCGGTGTGGCGATCCGGGTCGAGCCGCAGGAGCGCGGCGGGCTGATCTCCACCCTCAGCTTCTGGCTGCCGATGATGATCGTCTTCGGCATCTGGCTGTTCTTCCTCAACCGCATGCAGGCCGGCGGGCGCGGGGCGATGGGCTTCGGCAAGTCCAAGGCCAAGCTGCTGACCGAGCGCTCCGGCAAGGTCACCTTCGACGACGTCGCCGGCATCGACGAGGCCAAGGAGGAGCTCGAGGAGATCGTCGAGTTTCTGCGCGACCCGCAGAAATACTCGCGCCTCGGCGGCAAGATCCCGAAGGGCGCGCTGCTGGTCGGCCCTCCGGGCACCGGCAAGACGCTGCTTGCCCGCGCGATCGCCGGCGAGGCGGGCGTGCCCTTCTTCACTATCTCGGGCTCGGACTTCGTCGAGATGTTCGTGGGCGTAGGCGCCAGCCGCGTGCGCGACATGTTCGACCAGGCCAAGAAGAACGCTCCCTGCATCGTCTTCATCGACGAAATCGACGCCGTTGGGCGTCATCGCGGCGTCGGCTATGGCGGCGGCAATGACGAGCGCGAGCAGACGCTGAACCAGCTTCTGGTCGAGATGGACGGCTTCGAGGCCAATGAGGGCGTGATCCTGATCGCCGCTACCAACCGGCCCGACGTGCTCGACCCGGCGCTGCTGCGCCCGGGCCGCTTCGACCGCCAGGTCACCGTGCCGAACCCGGACCTGCGCGGCCGCGAGAAGATCCTCGCCGTCCACGCCCGCAAGGTGCCGCTGGCGCCGAATGTGGACCTCAAGGTGATCGCCCGCGGCACGCCCGGCTTCTCGGGCGCCGACCTCGCCAACCTCGTGAACGAGGCGGCGCTGAAGGCGGCGCGCTCGGACAAGCGGCTCGTGACCATGGAGGACTTCGAGCACGCCAAGGACCGGGTCATGATGGGCTCCGAGCGGCGCTCGATGATTATGACCGACGAGGAAAAGGCGCTGACCGCCTATCACGAGGCAGGCCATGCGGTGGTCGGACTCAATGTCCCTGACCACGACCCGATCCACAAGGCAACGATCATCCCGCGCGGCCGGGCGCTCGGCCTTGTGCTCAGCCTGCCGGAGCGCGATCATCTGAGTCAGACCATCCGCCAACTCACCTCGAAGATCGCCATGGCGATGGGCGGGCGGGTCGCCGAGGAACTGGTGTTCGGCCCGGAGAAGGTCACCAACGGCGCCGCCTCGGACATTATGCAGGTCACCCGGATCGCCCGGGCGATGGTTACCCAGTTCGGTATGTCGGAAAAGCTTGGCACCATCGACTACGCCAACGAGCGCGACAGCTTCCTCGGCGCCTATCAGGGGCCGAAGGAGATCTCGCCGGATACCCAGCAGATCATCGACGAGGAGGTGCGCCGGCTGGTCGACGAGGGCTACAAGACCGCCAAGCGGGTCCTGACAGATAAGCGCGAGGATCTGGAGCGGCTGGCCAAGGGCCTCTTGGAGTACGAGACCCTGACTGGCGCCGAGATCCAGCAGGTGCTGTCGGGCCAGAAGCTCAATCGCTCGGACGACGACGGCGTCCCGCCGGTCACCGGCGAAGGCGGCGGCCACTCGGCGGTGCCGAAGGCCGGCAAGCCGAAACGCCCCGACCTCGGCGGCGAAGGCGGGATGGAGCCACAGCCGCAATAGGCGCGCGTTCAAGCGGAAGCCCCTATATGGTCGATTTCGACCCGTAGTCCGCTCTGAAGGGGTGGAACAGGGTCCTGCGCGGAGACAGTCCGAGCGTCTTGGCTGCACATCCATGTGCTCCCTTTTCTTGGCGCTATCCAATTTGCGCGTGAATGCCTCCGTACGGGCCGAGGCTCGGACCTTGCCTCCGGCGACTTCGTGGGCCAATTCATGGGGCGGAGCCCCGCCGGAGATACACAATGAGCATCGCCGAGCATGACCGCATTCCCGAGACCGCCCGCGCGTGGCATCGCGCCGGGCGGGGGGCGGCGCTGGCCACCGTGGTCGAGACCTGGGGCTCGGCGCCGCGGCCGGTGGGCTCGCAGCTCGCCATATCCGGCGACAGCGAGATCGCCGGCTCGGTGTCGGGGGGCTGCGTCGAGGGAGCAGTTGTCGTCGAGGCGCTGGACGCGCTGGCGGACGGGCGCTGCCGGATCCTGGAGTTCGGGGTCAGCGACGACGAGGCCTTCGCGGTGGGACTGGCCTGCGGCGGGCGCATCCGGGTGATGGTCGAGCCGGTCGGCAAGGGCAAGGGCGTCGCGCCGGAGCTGCTGGACGATCTGATCGCAGCGCGGTCGGCGCGTCGCGCCGTGGCCGTGGTGACCGACACGGATGGTTGGACCCACGAAATCGTCGGCTACGATGCGGACCCGGCGCGGTTCGAAGGCGACCGGTCCGGCTTCGACGAGGCGGCGCCGGCGCGCTTCGTCGCCGTGCACAACCCGCCCTTGCGGCTTGCCGTGGTCGGGGCGGTGCACATCGCCCAGCCACTCCTGGTGATGGCGGGGGCGGCTGGCTACGACGTGACGCTGATCGACCCGCGCGAGGCTTTCGCTTCGCCCGCGCGCTTCCCGGGCGGCAAGCTCGTGCATGACTGGCCGGACGCGGCGTTGGCGGCGCACGGGCTCGATATCCGGACTGCGGTGGTTACGCTGACCCACGACCCGAAGCTCGACGATCCGGCGCTGCGCGCGGCGCTCAAGAGCCCGGCCTTCTACATTGGCGCGCTCGGCTCGACCCGGACCCATGCCAAGCGGGTGGCGCGGCTGAAGGAGTCGGGGTTCGGCGACGGTGCGATCGCCCGCATCGACGCGCCGATCGGCCTCGACATCGGAGCGAAGTCGCCAGCCGAGATCGCCGTCGCCATTCTCGCCCAGATAACCGAGCGGCTGCGGCGGCCGGCGACCCGGCCGGGTAAGCTGACATGAAGTTCGGGCCCGTCTCGCTGGCCGAGGCGGAGGGCGCGATCCTCGCCCATTCGGTGGGGCTCACCGCGCGCAAGCTGAAGAAGGGGCGGGTGCTAGGTGCGGCCGACATCGCAGCTCTGAGGGCGGAGGGGCAGGACGAGGTGACGGTCGCGCGGCTCGAGGCCGGCGACGTGCCCGAGGACCAGGCGGCAGCGCGGATCGGCGCGGCGCTGGCGCCGGACGCGGCGGTGCAGGGCCTGACCGTCTCGGCGCCGTTCACGGGGCGGGTGAACCTCTATGCCGTGGGTGCGGGGGTGCTGCGGCTCGATACCTTGTTGATCAACCGGCTGAACGCCATCGATGAGGCGGTGACCGTGGCCACCCTGCCGGACTTTGCCCGGGTGGGGCCGAGGCAGATACTTGCGACGGTGAAGATCATCCCCTACGCAGCCCCCGAGGCGGCAGTGACGGCGGCCGAGGCGCTGCTGGCCGGGTCGGTGCCGGTGGCGGTGAAGCCGCTCGCGCGGCGCAGCGCCGGGCTGATCCTGACACGGACGCCCGGTATGGCCGAGAAGATGGTCGCGAAGGGCGCCGACGCTGTGAAGGCACGGTTGGCCGCGCTCGGGATCGAGCTCGTCTCCGAGGCGGTGGCGCCGCACCGAACCGGCGAACTGGCCGAGGCTCTGGCGTCGGCCCAGGGCGAGATAGTGCTGATCCTGACCGGCTCGGCGACGTCGGACCGTAACGATGTCGGGCCGGCGGCGGTCGTGGCGGCGGGCGGTCGGCTGACGCGCTTCGGGATGCCGGTCGATCCGGGGAACCTGCTGTTCCTCGGCGACCTCGGCGGGCGGCCGGTGATCGGCCTGCCGGGATGCGCCCGCTCGCCAAAGCTCAACGGCGCCGATTGGGTGCTGGAGCGGGTCGCCTGCGGGCTCGATCCGGCGGCGGAGGAGATCGCCGCCATGGCGGTCGGCGGGCTGCTGAAGGAGATCCCGTCCCGGCCGGAGCCGCGGGCGGGGGGTGCCGAAGCGGCGCGGCGCCCGGTGGTCTCCGCGCTGCTGCTGGCGGCCGGTCAGTCGAGCCGGATGGGAGGGCGCGACAAGCTGATGGAGCCGGTGGGCGGCAAGCCGCTGCTGCGCCACATGCTGGACCTGCTGGCTCGGAGCGCGGTCGATGAGACCGTAGTCGTGCTGCCGCCGGAGCCGGGCGGGCGGCTTGTGGCGGTGTCCGGCACCGGGGCGCGGACCGTCACCAACCCGCGTGCCGCCGAGGGCATGGGAACCTCGATCGGTGCCGGGGTGGCCTCCCTGCGGCCCGATATCGACGCGGTCCTGATCGTGCTCGCCGACATGCCGGAGCTATGCGCGGCGGATTTCGACCGGTTGATCGCGGCCTTCGATCCGGCCGAGGGCCGGGCCATCGTGCGCGCGGTCGCCGAGGGCGGCCAGCCGGGGCATCCGGTGCTGTTCGGGCGCCGCTTCTTCGAGCCGCTGCGGGCGCTCGAGGGCGACCGGGGCGCCCGAACACTGGTCCAGGACTACCCCGAGTTCGTTGTCGACGTGACCTTGTCGGGCACTGCCGCGGCGACCGATCTCGATACGCCCGCGGATTGGGAGGCCTGGCGCGCCAGGCAGACCGGCGGCTCGGACTAGCGGCTGATCAGGGCCAGGGTGCGCACCTCGCCGCTGCGGCTGATCCGCATGGCATCGGCGCCGATCGTGCTGACGCGCCAGCCCTCGATGACGTCACCGACCACCACCGAGCGGTAGCGTCCGTCCGGTAGCCGGAGCAGCGCCTTGCTGCTGCCGTCCACGTGCACCACGCCGATGAGGGCCGTCTGGCCGAGCGGCAAACCTGGCTCGGTCGCTGCCGAGCGAACCGACCCCGCCACCGGAGCCGTGAGCTTCGGGAGGGCGGCGCCGGGGGCGGCCACTTGGCTCGGGAACTTCGGCTGCGCCGGGCGACGCAGCGGCTTCGGCGCCTCCAGAGCGGCGAGCCGGCTGCCCGCCGGCTGCGGCGCCGGGGTGTCCGGTTCGGGCGCGGCCCCGTCCGCCGACAGCGCAGCGGCGCCCGGTGGTGCCGTCTCCGGCGTGCTCGCGGTTTCGGGCACGATCGCGCCGGCGCCTTTCGGGTCCTTGTCCGTAGAGGCCGTATCCGGCGCCGGCACCGGTGCGTCGCCGGGCGATCGTAGGGTCTCAGCTTCCGGGCGGTTCAGCTGGGCGGGGCGCGGCGGCGGCAGAATCTTCGCCAGCGGCGACTCCGAATCCGAAGCGGCGGCGATCGCCGGACCCGCTTCCTCCGGGGGTTCGGCTCCGGCCGGGCGCACCGGAGGAAGCGGGACCGGCACGTTGATCGGCCGTGCCGGTGCGGCTTCGGCTTCGGCTTCCGGGGCGGATTCAGCTTCCGCGGCGGAGCCGGCCGGCGTGACGGCGGCGGGCGCGGCGGTTGCGGGCAGCGCGGCCGGCGTGGCGGGTGCGACGATGCCCCGCGGTGTCAGAGGCCTGGGCGACGTCCGGCTTTCCGCGGCCGGGGCCGTGATCGCAGCGGGCGCGGTCGCGGGAACCTGCGCCGCAATCTGTTGGGTCGCCGGGGCAGGGTTCGGGGCTGGCGGTTCCGGCGCGCTGACCGCCGGCGGCGGCGGCGGAACCGCTGCCGGGACCAGGGGCGGAGCATCCTCGACATAGCCCGGCTGCGCCATGCCGGCCGCATCGCCCAGCGGCCAGATCGCGGCGACCTGGACCGGCGCGCCCGGTTCGGGCAGCGGGCCGAACCAGGCCACGACAGGGTCGGGATCGAACCGCACGGGGATCTGTAGCGGCTTCGCCGCCAGCAAGGCAGGTCGTTTGAGCGACGCCGGCGTCATCGGGTTCGGGGCAGTGACGACGCCCTGGTGGCGGCTGATCAGGTCGCCCTGCTTCGCCGCATCCAGGGCGGCCAGTTCGGGCGGCGGCGGACCGTGGCTCGGCTCCGGCAGCGAGGGCACCCTCGCCGCGGGTGCCCTCGCGGTGTCAGTGCCGGCGACCGGCGCGGAGGGCGCGCCCGACGCGCCCGCCGGGCGGCCGTCGGGCGGGTCGGCGCTGAGGCCGGATAGGGCAGCGATCTCGGGCGACTGGGGACTGGCGGGCGCGGTCGTTGCGATCGAGGTCGGCTCGGCCAGGGTTGGGAACGCCGCCGGCGTACCGGTCTCGCTGGCCTCGATCTCCTGAGCCAATGTGTCATGTCCGCGGGTAACGCCGGTTTCGGGATCAGTGGCCTGCATGTCCTGGGCCTGCCGGCCCAACTCGCCTTCGGCGGGCTCCAGCGCCTGATACGAGGCAAGATTTTCCTCGGACGGCGCGGCCGGAATCGGCACGCTGTCGCCGGGTTCGGGAGCGCCCGCGACCGTTGCCTGCGAGACGACAAGCGGTTCGGGGCCGGGGGCCGGGTCCGAAGGAACGAAAATCCAGGCAAGCACGGCGGCGGCCGCCGCTGCCGCCCCACCGAGCAGAATTGCGGTCCGCCGCCCGATGATCGGCCGGCGCGCGGGCTCGGATCCGTTGAGCAGCCGGAATACCGGCCCGTCTGCGCCAAACTCACCGGCATGGTGGCGGGTCGACACCGTGCCCGGAACGAAGCCCCAGCGCGAGGCGTATTGCCGGGCCTCGCGCCAGGTTGCGGCGAAAGTCGCCAGGATCACAACCTCGCGGGCGCCGTCGGGTGACGAAACGGCGATTGCCAGATCCTCGGACCGGTGGGCGGTGTTGCGGGTCACATGGTCGAAGGCCGCGCGCCGGCGCGCTGCGCTATCGGTGTCGTCGATTGCCGCAGTCTGCCGCAGGATCTGGTCGCTCGGCAGCCAGAGCTGGACCGGCCGGTGCCCGGCGCGAGACTCGGCTTCCGACCGCAAAAGGTTGATGATGACCGGGAACTCAGGATCGTCGAGCTCGGCGGATGCGAATTTTCGCCAGCCCTTGCCAGGGGCGCGATCGTAGAGGGTGATCGCTTCGCTCGAGAAGTCGAGCGCAAGCTCGACCGCGTTCTGACCGCCGCGGCCCTTCTTGCCCCACCTGCCGAAGAGAGCCGCCACGCATCCGGCTCCGTTTGCGTTCTGTACTGACCGGGAATCTTAACGACCGCACCGGCCCGGAACAAGGCCGGGCTTTGCCGGGGCACCAATTCACGTGATTCCGTCCGATTCGGCCCGCGTCTCGCCGGATTGAGGTTTCGTAGGCCGGAGCCTGAAAGTTGGTAATGAACATGCCGTCTACCTGATGCCCCCTGGCGCTTGGGAGCGATAGCGCTTGCACGGCTCGGCGGGGGTGCTGCATAAGTCCGGGGAACCCCGCATCGCATGCGGGCGGCCGCCCCGCTGGCGGGCCATCGCGGCTGCAAGGCAAGGAGTTCCCTGATGACGGCCAATGTTTCCCGGAAGGTTCTCGGCGACCTGATTGTCCCCGGCGCGGGCGCCGGGCTGTGGCTGAAGCGCGCGGCGATGATCGTGGCCGGTGTGGCGGCATTGTGGATCTCGGCCAAGTTCAGGATTGCGATCGAACCGGTACCGGTGACCCTGCAGGTTCTGGTGGTGATGTCGATCGGCATGGCCTATGGCAGCCGCATGGCGATGGCGACGCTGCTGGCCTATCTGGCATTGGGCGCGGCGGGCGAGCCGGTCTTTGCCGGCACCCCGGAAAAGGGCATCGGGCTCCCCTACATGCTGGGCGCAACGGGCGGCTACCTGCTCGGCTTCGTGGCGGCGGCGGGGATCGTCGGCTGGCTGGCGGAGCGGGGCTGGGACCGCTCGATGCTCTGGACCGCGCTGGCCATGGCGATCGGCCTCGCGGTGCTTTACGTGCCGGGCGTGCTGTGGCTAGGCTTCGGCTTCCCGCTGGTGCCGGCGATCGCCGAGTTCAGCGGCTTCGGGCTGGAGAAGGCGATCGCGTGGGGACTGTTCCCCTTCCTCTGGATCGATGCACTGAAGCTCGCGGCCGCAGTGCTCGGCTTTCCGGCGATCTGGCGGCTGGTCGGGGACGCCCGCTGACGCGCTCACGCATCGGGCTCCGGCGCGGCCGAGCGCCGGAGATGCCCCGGAGATTCCCCGGCCCATGCTGCCCATCGTCCACCATCCGGACTATGTCGCGCCGCTGAAGCCGGGCCATCCCTTCCCGATGTCGAAATACGGCTATCTGCGCGAGGCGCTGGTCGCGCGCGGCCTGCTGTCGCCCGGAGCCTATCCGGCACCGGCACCGGCAAGCGCCGCGCAGATCGCGCTGGCACATGACCCCGGCTATGTCGGGCGGGTGTTGGGCCAGACGCTGGACGCGCGAGAGATCCGCCGCATCGGCCTGCCGGGGACCGAGCGGGTGGCCCGGCGTGCGCGGCTCTCCTCGGCGGGCACGCTGCTTGCCGCCTGGCTGGCGCTGGAACATGGCATCGCCTGCAATTCGGCCGGCGGCTCGCATCACGCGGGGCCGGACACGGGGGCGGGATACTGCGTCTTCAATGATGTGGCGGTGGCCGCCCGGAACCTGCTGGCCCAGGGTGTCGCGGGGCCGATGCTGGTGATCGACGCCGACGTGCACCAGGGCGATGGCACGGCGCGCATCTTTGCCGGCGACCCGCGGGTCTTCACCTTCTCGATCCATGCGGAGAAGAACTTCCCGGCCCGCAAGGCCGCCTCCGATCTCGATATCGGCCTGCCGGACGGAACCGGCGACGACGACTACCTGCAAGCGCTGCGGCACGGGGTCGCCCAGGCGCTGGCGGCGGCGCGGCCGCGGCTGGTATTCTACAATGCCGGGGTCGATGTCTGGGCCGGCGACCGGCTGGGGCGGCTTGGGCTGAGCGAGGCGGGAATCCGGGCCCGGGATGCGTTGGTGATCGGGGCGGTGCGGGCTGCGGGTGTGCCGCTGGTAGGCGTGGCCGGAGGTGGCTACGACGATGCGCCCGAGCGGCTGGCGGCGCGCCATGCGATCCTGTTCGAGGAGGCGGCGCGGGCCGCCTGAACCGCCGGCGGCCTCAGCCGTAGCTCCGCACAAGTGCTCCCGCCAGCAGCGTCCAGCCGTCGGCGATGACGAAGAAGGCGAGCTTCAGCGGCAGCGAGACCACCACCGGCGGCACCATCATCATGCCCATCGACATCAAGATCGAGGCGACGACCAGGTCGATGACCAGGAAGGGCAGGAAGATCGCGAAGCCGACCTCGAATCCGCGGGCGAGCTCGGACAGCAGGAAGGCCGGGACCAGCAGCGACAGCGGCGGCGGCGACCCCTCGGCGACGGGCTCGGCGCCAGGTGCGGCCGGTGCGGCGGCGGCCAGTTCGGCGACGACGCCCGGGGCGACGCGGCCTTCCATGAAGAGCCGGAACGGCGCCATGCCGCGCTCCCATGCCTGTGCCTCGGTGATCTCGCCGTCGAGCATCGGGCGGAGCCCCTGGCTCCAGGCCTCGGTGAAGACCGGCTCCATCACGAACCAGGTCAGGAACATCGCCAGGGCCACGATCAGCATGTTGGGCGGGGCCTGCTGCAGCCCGATGCCCTGGCGGAGCAGCGAGAGCACCGTCACCATGAACGGGAAGCAGGTGACCATGATGGCGATGCCGGGCGCGAGGCTGAGGACGGTGAGCAGCAGGAAGAGCTGAACCGCGCGCCCGGTGACGGTGGTCCCATCGCCGAGGTCGACCGTCACCGACTGCGCGGCGGCGACGCCCGGCAGCAGCGCGGCTGCGGCAAGCAGGAAAAGGCCGGGCCAGGGTCGGTGTCGCAGGCGGAGGCGGGAGGCCAGCCGGTGATGGCCGCCACTAGAACAGGTCGCTGACATCGACCACCTCGGTCAGCCGCACGCCTAGGTGCCCGGAATCATCGCCGAGCTCCTCGAGCTCGCCTCGGGCAATCACGCGGTCGCCGATCATGATCTCGACCGGGTCGTCCATCCGGCTGGTCAACGGCAGGACCATGTCGCGGCGGAGCGCGAGCAGCTCGCCGATGGCGGGCTTCGCATGACCGACGGCGACCACCACCTCGACCGGGACCGAAAATATGGCGCGGCGGTAGCGCCCCTGTTCGGTCGTGTCGCGCTGTTCGATCAGCGGCGGCTCGTCGGTGCTGCCGGCGTCGCCGGGTTTGGTGGTGGGCGCTGCGTCGTCGGGCTTGCTCATGGTTTCTGCTCCTTGCAAGCGGCGGCGAGCCGCTGTCGAAAAGTCTCCCGCGCCTCGGCGACGATCGCGGCGAGGTCGATCTCGGCGCCGCCGTCGGTCCATTCGAACCGGGCCTCGCCAGAGGCCAGTCCGCTGTCCGGGACGATCCGGAGGGCGGCTCCGGCCGCGGGCGGATCGACAGCCCCGGTGACCGGATCGAGGTCGCTGGGGGCGACGCGTAGGACCAGGGTCGGCCAATGGCCCTGACCGGCGATCGCCTCGGCCGTGTCGGTTACTATCCGGGCGAAGCCGTCCCGGGCGAGACGGGGGAGCAACGTCTCGGCCGCCGCGCCCAGGGCGGCGGAAACGTCGGCGATGCACCGGTCTCTGAGTGTGCCTTGATCAGTCATGATCCGCTCGAGCGCGGTCGCGATCCGGGCCAGCGCCGCCGCCTGCTCGGCCTCGGGGTCGGGCTCGGCCGGCGGCGGCCCGATCTCCGCGAGCACGGGATCGCGATGACCCCGTGGATCGCCGGATCCGGGCGCGGCGGGATCCGGATCGTCGGCGTGATCGGGCGCCGCACCGCCGAATCTCTCGAGGGCGAGCTTTCCGGACATCACGCAGCCTCGCCTTCGGCCAGCCATGCACGCAGCATGGCGACGCTACGCTCGGGCTGCGCGGCGATCGCGAGGCGCAGCGCCTCGCCGTCGCTGATCCGGGCCTCCGCGTGTTCCGCCCCGTCGTCCGCCCGGCCCGGCGCGGGAAGCGCTGCCGCGGCGCCGGTCTGGGCGGGGTA
Source organism: uncultured Pseudomonadota bacterium (assembly GCA_963700775.1). GTDB lineage: Bacteria > Pseudomonadota > Alphaproteobacteria > Rhodobacterales > Rhodobacteraceae > Thermohalobaculum. The sequence continues at coordinate 55,685 of CAVOYU010000010.1, read as the reverse complement.
GGCATCCGCAAGCTCGGCGTGGCCATCCGGCGCATAGGCCATGATGGGGGATTGCGACAGCAGCGGCCGGATGACCTTGAGCCCCAATAGCAGGCAGACCAATACCAGCGCACCGATCTGGATCAGCGTCATTGCGTTGCGCTCCGCCAGGCGCATCCACCAATTCGATTTCGACCAGGGCACCGGCGACGGCATCGGGCTCGAACGCCATGCTCTCGACGGTCACCAGGTCGCCGCGCGCCTCGTCGTAGCCGACCGCCGCGATCACCAGGTCGCGCAGCGCCTTCAGTTCCTCGGCCGGGCGCGGCTCCCAGACCGGGTTTCCGCCGGCATCCTCGCGGGTCAGCCCATCGACCAGCACGGCGACGCTGATCCGGCGGATCGCGCCCGCCTGGCGCGTGGTCAGGCGCGTGGTTTCCGACATCGGACTCTCGGTCTCCTTCGCGCTGGCGATCCTGATCTTCACGGTTACGCTGTTCATCGAACGCCCGCTGGATTTCTCGGCCTTCCCGACCATCCTGCTCGCTTCGCTGATGCTGCGGCTGTCGCTCAACGTGTCCTCGACCAAGCTGATCATCGGCGAGGGCCATTCCGGCCCGGGCGCCGCCGGTGGGGTGATCGAGGGCTTCGCCATGTTCATCATGGGCGGCAGCGTCTATCTGGGGCTCGTCGTCTTCGCCGTGCTGCTGATCGTCAACTTCATGGTGATCACCAAGGGCGCAGGGCGTATGGCCGAGGTCGGTGCGCGCTTCGCGCTCGACGGCATGCCGGGCAAGCAGCTCGCGATCGACTCGGATGTCGCGGCGGGTGCCATAACCCACCAGGAAGCGAAGGAGCGCCGCCGCATCGAACAGGAGGAAACCACCTTCTTCGGATCGCTGGACGGCGCCGCGAAGTTCGTCAAGGGCGATGCGGTCGCCGGGCTGCTGATCACCGCGCTGAACCTGATCGTCGGCCTCGCCATGGGGATCGGGGTACACGGGATGAGCGTCTCGGCCGCCGTCGAGACCTATTCGGTGCTGACGGTCGGCGACGGGCTGGTCAGTCAGATCCCGAGCGTCATCACCTCGATCGCCGCGGCGCTGCTGCTGTCGAAGGGGGGAGTAGCCGGATCGGCCGATCGGGCGCTGCTCCATCAACTCGGCGGCTACCCGGGCGCGCTCGGCACCGTTGCCGGGCTGATGGCGCTGTTCGCGCTGATGCCGGGCCTGCCCTTCGTGCCCTTCATGCTGGGCGCCGCCCTGCTCGCCGGAGCGGCGGTGATCGCGGCCCGTCTCGCTGCCGCCCGTGCGGACGCCGAGATCGACGCCGCACCGCCTGAGCCCGGCGAGCACGGCGGCGCTCCGCAGCGGCGGTCGCTCGGCGATCTCCTCGACATCGACGAGATCCATGTCCGATTCGCCCCGGACCTGATCGGCGCCGTTCTGGATCCTGCGGCGGGGTTGGAGAAGCGGATCGTCAACATGCGCCGCCACGTCGCCACCGAATTCGGCTTCGTGATGCCCGAGGTTCGTCTGACCGACGATCCCATGGTCCCACACGGCCACTACGCGATCCACATTCAGGGAATCGAGGTCGCCCGCGCCGTGCTGCGCCCCGGTCACGTTCTGGTGCTGACGCGGGAGGAACTGCCGCTCGACCTTCCGGGCGAGGATGTGGCCGAGCCGGTCTACGGCGCGCCCGCCCGCTGGATTCCGCGGGCCCTTCAGGAGGAGGCGGCAACGCTCGGTCTTCCGGTGATCGCACCCGGCGAGGTGATCGCCACCCACCTGCTCGAAACGGTGAAGGTCAATTTCGGCCGTCTCTTCACCCGTCGTGCGCTGCAGAGCCTGCTGAACGAGTTCACCAGACCGTCGGATCCGGCGCGGGCCGAGGCCAACCGGCGGCTGCTCGACGAGTTCGTGCCCGACAAGGTTCCGCACGACCTGCTGCAGACGGTGCTGCGGCTGATGCTGGAGGAGCGAGTCTCGGTCAGGAACCTGCCGCTGATCCTCGAGGCGGCCGCCGAGGGCCGCGGCGCCGGGCTGCCAGCGGAGCAGATCGTGGAGCATGCGCGCCGGCGCATCGCCTTTCACATCGTCGCCCGGCTCTGCGACGCCCAGGGCAAGCTGCCGCTGGTGCAGCTCGGGGCCCAATGGGAGACGCTGTTCGCCGAGCACGAGCACGACGACAACGGCCGGCCCGACGTGGTTCTGCCGCCAGACGAGTTCAACCGGCTCGGCCGGTCGGTCGCGGGTCTGGTCGGCGCGGCGGCGCGCGACGGGATCTACCCGGCGATCGCCACCTCGGCGCGCCGTCGGCGCTTCCTGCGCGAGGTTCTGGACGCCAAGGGCATCCAGAATCCCGTGCTGGCCTTCGAGGAGATCGGCAACCGTACCCGTCTCGCCCTGTTCGGCACCGCGTGAGCACCGGGGATGGACGCCCTCGCCCCGCTCTTCGTCGTCGCCGGCGCCTGGCTCCATGTCGGAGCCGGGGTGTTCCTGCGCACCGGCGCGGCGCTCTTCCTGGTGCCCGGGCTCGGCGAGCGGGCGGTGCCGGTCCGGATTCGGCTCGCCTGCGCGCTGGCGCTGACCGCCCTGGTGGCGCCGGTCGTCGCACCGGCTGCAGGGACCGCGCCGGACACGCCTGGCGGGCTCGGGCTGGTGCTGCTCGCGGAGGCCGCGGCGGGACTGGTGATCGGGCTTGCCTTCCGGTTCCTGGTCCTGACGCTGCAGATTGCCGGGGCGATCGCCGCCCAGCATCTGTCGATCTCCCAAATGTTCGGCGCCGGGGTCGCGCCAGAACCGGAGCCGACCATCGCGACGCTGCTCGGGCTTGGCGGCATCGTGTTGCTGCTGCTGGCCGGGCTCCATGTCCGCCTGGTCGCCACCCTGGCCGGGCTGTACGCGGTACTGCCGTTCGGGGTGATGCCGGCGGGCGGCGACCTCGCGGATTGGGCGACGTCCCAGGGTGCGGCCATGTTCGCGCTGGCACTGTCGCTCGCGCTTCCGTTCGTCGCAATTTCCTTTGCCTACAACCTGGCGCTTGGCGCGCTCAGCCGTGCGATGCCGCAAATGCTGGTGGCCCTAGTCGGCGCACCGCTGCTGATCGGGCTCGGGCTGGGGGTGCTCTGGATCGCGCTGCCCGAGATCTTCGCGCGCTGGGCCGCATCCGCTGGAGCGGTGCTGGCCGATCCGCTCGGAGGCCTGCGATGAGCGCCAAGGAGGACGGCGCCTCGGAACGCGCGCACGAGGCGACTCCGCGCCGGCTCGAGCAGGCGCGCGAGCAGGGCGACCTGCCGCGGTCGCCCGATGCGCAGACGCTCGCGGCCTATCTCGGCTTCGGTGCGGCGGCGGCGCTCGGCGGCGGCTGGGCGGCGGAGCGGCTGGGCACCACGTTCGTTCCCTTCCTCGTCCGCCCGGATGCGCTCGGTCGGCTGCTGACCGGAAGCGGCGCCGGAGCAGCGATGGCGGAGCTCGCGGGCCGGATCGGGCCGCCGGTCATCGTGCTGATCGCCTCGCCCGCGGCAGTGATCCTGACGCTGCTCGCCGCGCAGCGCGCCATCGTCGTCGCCCCGGGCCGGATCCGGCCGAAGCTTTCGCGGATCTCGCCAGTCGAGAATGCGCGCAACAAATTCGGTCCGCGGGGTCTGGTCGAGTTCGCGAAGAGCGCGGTGAAACTCACGGCGCTTGGCGTCGTGCTGGCGTTCGCGGTGGCCGGCGAGGCCGGCCGCCTGGCGGCCTACGCCCGCCTCGACGCCCGGCTGGCGGGCGACCTGCTGTTCCACGTCTTCGGCCTGATCCTGACCGGCGTGATCCTGGTCGCGGCCTTCATCGCCGCCTTCGACCTAGTGTGGCAGCGCTTCGATCACCTGCGGCGGATGCGGATGTCGCACGAGGAGCTGAAGGAGGAGAGCAAGCAGGCGGAAGGCGACCCCCATATGCGCGCCCAGCGGCGCGACCGCGCCAGGCAGATCGCCAACAACCGCATGCTCCTGGCAGTACCCGAGGCCGATGTGGTGATCGCCAATCCGACCCACTTCGCCGTCGCACTGAAGTGGAAGCGTGGGGGAAGCGCGGCGCCGGTCTGCATTGCCAAGGGCGTCGACGAGATCGCGCAGGCGATCCGTGCCCGCGCCGAGGCGGCGGGCGTGCCGGTGCACGCGGACCCGCCGGCGGCCCGCTCGCTGCACGCGCTGGTCGAGATCGGCCAGGAGATCCGGCCCGAGCACTACCGGGCGGTTGCGGCGGCGATTGTCTTCGCCGACAGCATGCGCCGGAAGGCGGGAGCGCGCCATGGGTGAAGCAGGGGTGGTGCCGGCATGAGCGGGGACCGGCTCGACCGGCTGGCCACACTGCTCGGCGCGATCGCCGATGCGGATCGGCTCCGCCTAGCGGCGCTGGCGTCGGAGGCAGCGGCGTGCAGGTCCGCCGCGGCCGGCTATCTGGCCAGGGCACGGGCGGCGGCTTCTCCACTTGACGCCGGTCCCGGCGATCTTGCCGCGCTTGCGCGCTGGCGCGGGCGACTCGCCTCCCGGGCCCGCGCTGCGGACGAACGGGCAGCTGCACTGGGCGCGGAAATCCAAGCCCAGAGCGAGCGGTTCGCCCGGTCGAAAGGCCGCGCCCGGGCGGCAGCGGATCTCGTCGCGAGTGCCGAGAGCGACAGGCGTCGCCGGGCGGAAAGACGGGCCGAGGACATGCCGCCGGCCACTGTCTCCGGTCAGTTCTCGGGCCCGCTTTCCCGCTCCGGTGGGTCATTCGCGGAGTCCGGCTCCCCGGCGATGACATAGCGTCCGCCCAGCCAGCGCCCGAGGTCAACGTCAGCACAGCGCTGCGAGCAGAACGGCCGCCATGCGTCGCTGCGAGGCTTGCTGCAGATCGGACAGGAAGTGGTCTGTCGCTCGGATTTCTGGCGATCGTCGGGCATCGGATGCACTCTTGCTCGGGTGGCCAAGGACGGGCCGGAAGCTGCGGTCGCCATCTTAGTCCGGCGGCTCCTGCAGGCAACACCCGCCGTGATCCGGTGGGACCAGCCGCGCTGTGCCCGGAAGCGGATTGCCGGCGGAGTTCAGCAACTATTTGGGTAAAGTAAAATAATAAATTCGCCTATTAGGCGAAAACGTATAATAAAAACCAAAAAAACTGGATTAAGTATGAACATCATAATACTTTCAGCCTTGGGGGATTTGATGCCGGCGGGCATTGGAGGGGCGGACGTGAAGCGATTCAAATGGCTGCACAGAATTGATGGCGGGCCGGAGGCATTTGAAACGCCGGATGCCAAGGGCGAATCCGATGGTCCGGTGCTGCTCGGGGGCTGGTTCTCGCGCAAGGGCGGCGGCGGCGAAAGCACGACAACCGGTATCGACCTGCTTACCCTCGACACAAGCCTGGAGTCGATCCTCATCGGCGGCGGCAAGATACCCCGGCGCATCAGCAGCGCGGGGACTGCGCCCACGGATATCACCCTCAGCAATTCGGAGATCGACGAGAACAGTTCCGGCGGCACCGTCGTCGGCAGACTCGGAGCCATCGATTCCGACCGCAAGGAGCGCTTCACCTTCACCCTGCTCGACGATGCGGACGGGCGCTTTGCGATCACCAGCGGCAACCGGCTGATCGTGACGAATGGCGCCGAGCTTGATTACGAGGCGCAGCCAGCCCACGACATCCTCGTCCAGGTCACCGACAGGCGCGGCAACGTTTACTCCGAGACGATCACCATCAATCTGCGCGATCTGACCGAGAACGTGAACATCGCGCCGACTGCGGTGACTCTATCCCACACGGCAATTGACGAGAACAGTGACGCGCGCACGGTAATCGGCACCCTCGGGACCGACGATCCGGACGCCGACGACATCTGGACCTATGAGATCACCTCCGATCCCGACCAGAAATTCCAGATCGTCGCAGGCCAACTGGTGCTGCGCGACGGCGCTTCCCTCGACCACGAGACCCAGGCCTCGCACAGCGTGACGGTGCAGGTAACCGACAGCTTCGGCGCCAGTCACTCCCAGACCTTCGTCATCTCCGTGAACGATGTGCCGGAGCCGGTGAACCAGGCGCCGACCGATCTGCTTCTGTCGTCGAACACGGTGGCCGAGGGCGCGGCGTTCGGCACGCTGGTCGGGCAGCTGAGCGCGATCGACCCGGATTCCGGCGAGACCTTCACCTACACGCTGCTCGACAATGCGGGCGGACGCTTCGTGCTCAACGGCAACCGGCTCGAGGTCGCCGATGGCAGCCAGATCGATTACGAGCTCCAGGACACGCACAACGTGACCGTTCGTGTCACCGACAGCGAGGACAACAGCTACACGGAGACCTTCTCGATCGGTGTCCAGGACATGGCCGAGAACCTGACCGACCAGCCCGACTACGTCCAAGCGCTGGTGCCGGCGGTGGGCGGCGAGGCCTACTATTTCTGGCCTGACGCCCAGCCCTCGACCGCGCCGGTCACGATCACCTTCTCGATCCTGACCGGCTTCCCGTCCTACTACAACAGCTCGACCCTGCCATATACCGACTACACGGCGGGCTCGGTGCCCTTCACCCAGCTCACATCGGCCCAGGTCACCGCGATCCAGCAGATCCTCGCCGAGGTCGAGGATTTCGCAAATGTTGACTTCGTCCAGGTCGGATCGGCGGCCGAGGCCAATCTGACCTTCGGCGCCTATTTCATGGATGCCGGGATCGGCGCCTATGCCTATTTCGCCTCGCCCTCGGGCAGCACCGGCAGCAGGGCGGGCGATGTCTGGTTCAACAGCCGCTACGACAGCACGCCGTCGATCTCGGAGACCGGCTCGGCCGATTGGGCGCGCACCATCATCGCGCACGAGCTCGGCCACGCCCTGGGAATGAAACATCCGGGCGACTACGACGCCGGCGGCGGCGGCAGCGACGGCCCCTATCTCGACCCGGCGTTCGACAGCGCCCAGTACACGGTGATGTCCTACACGGACTTCCCCAATTCGAGCTGGAACCCGGTCGACTACCAAGTCTACGACATCGCTTCGCTGCAGTATCTCTATGGCGCCAACACCGCGCACGCGACCGGCGACGACGTCTACCAGTTCTCGACCTCGCAGAATCTGATCGACACGATCTGGGATGCGGGCGGGTTCGACACCTTCTCGGCCGCCGGGGCGAGTACGGGCGTGGTGATCGACCTCAATCCGGGCGGCTTCAGCTCGATCGGCATCCAGAACAACATCGCCATCGCCTATGGCACTTGGATCGAGGCCGCAGTGGGCGGCTCGGGTGCCGACCGGATCGTCGGCAACGTCCTCGACAACACCTTCACCGGCGGTGGCGGGGCGGACCACTTCGTGTTCGACCTCGGCTGGGGCGACGACAGCATCACCGACTTCCAGAACGGGCTCGACCTGCTCGACTTCTCGGGCTCGGGCTTCCTGTTCGACGATTTCGACATCGCCGCCGGCACCACCGGGGCGGAGATCTCGGCCGGCGGCTCGACGCTTCTGCTGTCCGGCATCCAAATTTCGCAGGTCGACGAGAGCGATTTCGTCTTCGTCTGAGGCTGCGTCAGCCGAGCAGTTCGGCCAGCGGGCGGCGCTCGCGCTTGCGCTGCAGCTCGAAATTGCCGAGCGGCGTCCAGCCCGCCAGCGTGGTCTCAACTGGATCGCGCCGGAACGAGGTCTTCAGCGCGTCCTCGATCCGGCGGCGGTCCTTCTTCGGCAGCGGCGCGAAATCGACCACGACCTGGCCGCCGTGACCGCGAAGGCGAAGCTGGCGCGGCAGCTCCCTGGCCGCTTCCAGGTTGGCTGTCAGCGCCGCGCCGCCCGAGAACTCGCCCGCCGTGTTGACGTCGACGGTGACCATGGCCCGGGTCGGCTCGACCGCCATCCAGCCGCCCGAGGGCAGGTCGACCCGGGGCGACTTCAGCCGCTCGATCTCGTCCCAGATGCCGTAGTGGTCGAACGGATCGTCCTTCACCTTCTCGATCCGCTCGGCGAAGGGCGACATTCTGTGCGCCTCGATCAGCGGCAGTGTGTCGAAGTCGCCGGGGCCGACCACGACCCGGTCGGCCCGGTCGCCCCATTCCCTAAGACCGTATTCCCGTGGCAGCGGCGCCATCGCGACCGCCCCGTGCCGGGCGTCGGGATCCGCCAGATCGTCCTCGGCCGCGAGCCGGGCGGCGACGGCAAGCTCGAGGTCGCGCCCGATGCGATCGGACGACTGCCCCCGAGCCGCGGTCCGAATGATCGTGCCGCCGCTCCGCAGCGCCTCCAGCACCCGGCGGACCCGGGCCACGTCATCAGGGTCGCGCATGTCCTCCATGCGCGCAAGCCAGTCCTCCATGGCCGCGACGCGGCCCTCCACGACCCTCGTCAGCCGCGCACGCTCCGCGGGATCGTCGATCCCTCGGGCAACGTTGATGCCGGGCGCGCCGGGCGTGTGGATGGTGTAGCGCTGGCGGTATAGCACCCGCCGGGTGACCGGCGCCGCCTTCCCCGGCTCGGGGATAGCGGTCACCTCGACCAGGACAACGTCGCCGGGGGCGAGACCCTTCGCGTCGCGCAGATAGCCCCGCTGCCCGTCGTCCAGGCTGACGAAGGCCGCGCCGGCGCTCGGGAGCGTGCGATCGACCTTCGCCTTGTAGACCGCTTCCGGCACCGGTCCCCGCGTGGGTCCGAACACCCAGTCGACCACGCGGTCCTCGACCAGCGCGGCCATCTCTTGACCCCTGAGTTTCCCGATGACCAGCGTCGCCATCACCTGCCTGCCGCTTCGTAGCTGACCGGGTAGCCCGCCCCCTGCAGCAGTGCCGCCGTCTCTGGAAGGGGCAGGCCGACAACGTTGGTGTAGCTGCCGTGAATCTCCGGGATGAAGGCTGCGGCGAGTCCCTGGATCGCGTAGCCGCCCGCCTTGCCGCGCCACTCGCCGGAGCGGACATAGGCCGAGATCTCGGCGTCCGAGAGGCGCTTGAAGCGGACGCGCGTCTCGACGAGGCGCAGCCAGACCCGCTCGCTGCGCCGGAGGCAGACGGCCGTCGTTACCCGGTGTCGCCGGCCCGAGAGCAGCAGCAGGAATTCCACAGCCTCGGCCTCGCTGCTCGGCTTGCCGAGGATGCGGCGTCCGACCGAGACCTCGGTGTCGGCCGCGAGCACGAGCTCGTCCGGGCCAGCCGGGATGGCCGCCGCCTTCTCGCGGGCCATCCGCTCGACATAGGCTCGCGGCAGCTCGCGCTTCCTGGGGGTCTCGTCGATCTCGGCGCCGCGCACCTTGTCGGGCACCACGCCGATCTGCGCCAGCAGCGCGCGGCGCCGCGGTGAGGCCGAGCCGAGCACCAGCCGGGGCGTGCCGACAGCGTCATCCGCCGCGCCGGCAGCCGCAGGCGCGCGCATCTCCCGGCCGGCGGGCATCGCGGTTACTTGAAGCGGTAGGTGATGCGCCCCTTGGTCAGGTCGTAGGGCGTCATCTCGACTTGCACCTTGTCGCCGGCCAGCACGCGGATGCGGTTCTTGCGCATCTTGCCGGCGGTGTGGGCGATGATCTCATGGCCGTTCTCGAGCTTGACCCGGAAAGTCGCGTTGGGCAGCAGCTCGGTCACGACCCCGGGAAATTCAAGCGTCTCTTCCTTGGCCATGCCAACTCCGTGAAACGGGCAACAGCGCCACGCGGTGCCGGGGCGCCGGACTGCGGCGGAACATGCAGCGGAACGCGAGGCATTTCAAGCGTCTTGACCGGCGTCGCCCTCGCCGGGGCCGAATGTCGCGATGATCGCCCGGCGAAGCTGGTCTCGGGTCTGGCGGTAGGCGTCGAGCTTCTGCTCGCGGGTCTCGCCGATGCCGGTCGGGTCGAGGGTCGGCCAGTAGGTGACGTCGATCGAATAGTGCCGGGTTAGCTCCAGCGCCCGGCGCTGGGACGCGGGCGAGAGCGCGATGACTACGTCGTAGGAGCCCATGTCGTCGCCCCATTGCTCCATCTCGCCGAGGCTCTTGGCGCGGTGGCGCGAGAGGTCGATGCCGATCTCGCGCGCCACTTCGACCATGAAGGGATCGACCTCCATGTCGTGGTGTACCCCCGCCGACTGCACGAACACCTCCTTGCCGTGCATGAGCTTCATCAGCCCCTCGGCCATCGGTGAGCGGACGGCGTTGTGGTCGCAGCAGAACAGTACCGATCCTGGGCGGGACTGGACCAAGGTCAGCCCCGGAACTGCAGGGCGCAGATCACCGTGAAGAGCCGCCGGGCGGTGTCGTGGTCGGTCTCGACCTTGCCCTCCAGCCGCTCGGTCAGGATGCGTGCGCCCTCGTCGTGGATGCCGCGCCGGCCCATGTCGATGGCTTCGATCCGCGAGGGTGGCAGGCGCTTGACCGCGTCGTAGTAGCTTTCGCAGATGGCGAAATAGTCTTTGATCACGCCGCGGAGTGGCGAGAGCGACAGATGCAGCGCCGCAACCGGCTCGCCGCTTCCGGTCGCCACCTCCATCACCAGCATCCGGTCGACCATGCCGATGCCGAGATCATAGGGACCGCGCGGCGCCGGCCCGCCCTCGCGCTGGGCGACGCGGAAGGAGTTCCGCTCGATCAGGTCGTAGATGGCGACGTCGAGCTCCTGCTGGATCTCGGGCGTGCGGGCACGGGCGCGATCCTCGTTGAGGTGGACCTTCGCCAGCCGGTCGGTCTCGGCAAACGCGTTCATGCGCCGCCCTCCAGCGCGTCCAGGCGTCGGCGGACCGAGAGCGCGTGAGCCTCGAGCCCCTCGGAGATCGCCAGCGTCTCGGCGGCAGGGCCGATCGCCGCCATGCCGCGCGGCGAGACCCGCGCGAGCGTGGTGCGCTTCATGAAGTCGAGCACCGAGAGGCCGGAGGAAAACCGTGCCGAACGGGCAGTCGGCAGAACGTGGTTAGGGCCGCCGACATAGTCGCCGATCGCCTCGGGCGTATGGGCGCCGAGGAAGATGGCGCCGGCATGCCGGATGCGCGGCAGCAGCGCTTCCGGGTCGGCGACGCAAAGCTCGAGATGCTCCGGCGCGACCCGGTTCGAGAGCTCCGCCGCCTGCTCTAGGTCGCGGGCGACGATCACCGCGCCGAACTCTCGCCAGCTCTCGCCGGCGATCTCGGCGCGCTCCAGCCGCTGCAGCAGGCGCTCGACCGCGCGGCTGACCTGGACGCCGAAGGCGGCGTCGTCGGTGACCAGGATCGACTGCGCCGAGGCGTCGTGCTCGGCCTGGCTCATCAGATCAATGGCGACCCAGTCCGGATCGTTGTCACGGTCGGCGATCACCAGGATCTCGGACGGCCCAGCGATCATGTCGATGCCGACCTTGCCGAAGACCTGGCGCTTCGCCGCCGCAACATAGGCGTTGCCGGGGCCGGTGATCTTGTCCACCGGCCGGATCGGCCCGGCGCCGTAAGCCATGGCCGCAATCGCCTGGGCGCCACCGACCCGGTAGACGGTCTCAATGCCGGAAAGCCGCGCCGCCAGCAGCACCAGCGGGTTGAGTTTGCCGTCTGGCGCCGGGGCGCAAATCACCAGCCGACGCACGCCGGCGACCTGGGCCGGGATCGCGTTCATCAGCACCGAGGACGGATAGCTCGCGAGCCCGCCGGGGACGTAAAGCCCGGCCGCGTCCACCGCCGTCCAGCGCCAGCCGAGGCGGATGCCGGCATCATCCTCCCAATCGGCATCCTGGGGGAGCTGCCGCTCGTGATAGGCGCGGATGCGCTCCGCGGCCAGCTCCAGCGCCGCCCGCTCGGCCGGGGGAACCGAGGCGACGGCGGTGTCGATCTCCGTCGGCGAGAAGGCGAGCGTTTCCGCGGTCAGGGCCACCCTGTCGAAGCGGCGCGTCAGATCGATCACCGCGTCGAGGCCGCGCTGCCGGACATCGGCGATGATCCCGGCGACCACAGCATCGACATCGACGCTGGCCTCGCGCTTGGCGTCCAGCAGCGCCGTGAACCGGGCCTCGAAATCCGGCTGGTCGTGGGACAGGGTGACGGGCATCGGCGGCTCCCGGAGCGGTCGGCAAGGGGGGTGGGCAAATCCGGCTCTCTTTACTCGGGTGGCGGTGGGCAGACAACCCGGCCCGCATCGGACGAACCTTCGGGCGGAACCCCGCGCCCCTTCCCTTTGCCAACGGTTCCGCCTAAGAGGCGGGAAACCTGCCGCTTGCTGCCGGAGTTGCCATCGATGACCGATAGAGCCACCGAAATCGAAGCCGTGATCCGCGACCTCGCGCTGGTGGCCGGCGGAGCAATTCTCGATGTCTATGGCCGCGAGGATTTCGGCACTCGCGCCAAGGCGGATGCGAGCCCCGTGACCGAGGCGGACCTGGCTGCCGACCGGCTGATCGGCGAAGGCCTGAGAGCGGCCTTCCCGGAAATTCACGCGGTGACCGAGGAATGCGCCGCGAGCCATGCCGGGACCGGGCACAAGCGGTTCTTCCTCGTCGATCCGCTGGACGGGACCAAGGAATTTCTCAGCCGCAACGGCGAGTTCACCGTGAACATCGCCCTGATCGAGGACGGTGTGCCGGTCATGGGCGTGGTCTATGCCCCTGCCCGGGGCCGGATGTTCCGCAGCCTCGCCGGAGGTGGCGCGGTGGAGGAGGAGATCGGGGCGGATGGCGCGCCGGTCGCCGGCTCGGCGAAGCCGATCCGGGTGCGCCGGCCCGACAACGACGCGCTTGTGGTGGTCGCCTCGAAATCGCACCGGGACAAGGCGACCGATGACTATATCGCCCGCTACCGGGTCGCCGATTTCCGCAGCGCCGGTTCGTCGCTGAAGTTCTGCTTGATCGCCGCCGGCGAGGCTGATCTCTACCCGCGGCTCGGCCGGACCATGGAGTGGGACACCGCGGCGGGGCAGGCTGTGCTGCTGGCGGCCGGGGGCAGGGTGCTGCGCTTTGACGACCACCGGCCCCTCGGATACGGCAAGAGCGGTTTCGAGAACCCGTTCTTCCTTGCACTGGCGCCGGGTGTCGAGCTCGTTCCCGCCGCGGCCGCGGCGACCGGGCCGGGAGCAGGCGTATGAGCGTCTGCGTCATCATCCCGTCGCGTTACGGTTCGACCCGCTTTCCCGGCAAATCCCTGGCACCGCTCCAGGGCGCGACGGGTGAGAGCCGGAGCCTGATCCGGCGCACCTGGGACGCGGCCTGCCTGGTCTCCGGGATCGACAGGGTGGTCGTTGCCACCGACGACGCGCGGATCGAAGCGGAGGCACAGGGTTTCGGCGCCGAGGTGGCGATGACTTCGCCGGACTGCGCCAACGGCACCGAGCGCTGCGCCGAGGCGCTCGCCGGCCTCGGCGACGGGATCGAGATCGTCGTCAACCTTCAGGGCGATGCGCCGCTGACGCCGCCCTGGTTCGTCGAGGCGCTGGTCGCGGCGATGAGGAATCAGCCCGAAATCGGCGTCGCCACGCCGGTGCTGCGCTGCGACGCCCAGGCGATGGAGAGCTTTCTGGCCGACCGCCGCGCCGGCCGGGTGGGCGCGACGACCGCCGTCTTCGACGCCCGGGGCCGCGCGCTCTACTTCTCGAAGGAAGTGCTGCCCTATACCGGACGCGCGCTTCGGTCGGACGAGGTTTGCCCGGTCTTTCACCATGTTGGCGTCTACGCCTACCGGCCGGCCGCGCTGCGGGCCTATCCCCGCATGACGCCCGGCCCGCTCGAGCGCTGGGAGGGGCTCGAGCAGCTGCGATTCATGGAGAATGGCGGCGAGGTCGATTGCGTCGAGGTCGACGCCCGCGGCGCTCATTTCTGGGAGCTGAACAACCCGGAAGACGTGCCACGTATCGAGCGGGTGCTTACCGAGCGCGGCACCGTCTGAGCACGCCTTAATCCCGCCCTAACGGAAATTTATATGCTATACTGCGCAAGGGTAGCTTGTCCCGCTCCGCCGGAGCGGGACTGTGCTGGAGGGTGACTTGAGCAAGAAAATTCGCACGGCCGTTTTTCCGGTTGCCGGACTTGGCACCCGGTTTCTGCCAGCCACGAAGTCAATGCCGAAGGAGATGCTGCCGCTGGTCGACCGGCCGCTGATCCAGTATGCCATCGACGAGGCGCGCGCCGCCGGGATCGAGGAGTTCATCTTCGTGACCGCGCGGGGGAAGAGCGCGCTCGAGGATTATTTTGACCGTGCGCCGCTGCTCGAGCGCGAACTCGAGCAGAAAGGCAAGGAGGATCTTCTGGCCGAGGTGCACAATGCGACCATGCCGTCCGGCGCGATCGCCTATGTCCGTCAGCAGGAGGCTCTGGGCCTCGGCCACGCGGTCTGGTGCGCGCGCGGCCTGGTTGGCGACGAGCCCTTTGCCGTGCTGCTGCCGGACGACGTGATCGCCGCCGATACGCCCTGCCTGAAGCAGATGGTCGATGCATACGAAGCGGCCGGCGGCGAGGGCTGCATGGTCGCCGCGATGGACGTCTCCCGCGATCAGATCCGCAACTACGGCGCCCTCGAGATCAGGAGCGAGTCCGGTCCACTGATCCGGGCATCCGGCCTGGTCGAGAAGCCGGCGCCCGAGGTTGCGCCCTCGAACGTCGCGGTGATCGGCAGGTATATCCTGTCGTCCGAGGTGATGACCTTGCTCGGCCGGATGAAATTCGGACGCGGCGGTGAGATTCAGCTTACCGACGCGATCAACGAGCAGGCGGCCGCGGGAGCCCCGGTGCATGGCTACCGGTTCCAGGGCAAGCGGTTCGATTGCGGCTCGAAATCCGGCTTCCTCGAGGCGACAGTCGCCTTCGCTCTCGACCGGCCGGACCTCGGGCCGGAATTCGGGCGCTATCTCAGGGCGCTGGTCGAGAAGTCCAAGGTTCTTTCGCGGGCGTGATCGGCGGCCGGCGCTGCTGAGCCAAGACCCACGCCGTTCCCCGGCGGATCCGGCCTTGATGTCTCGGGATCAGAAGGTCTGATCGTAATCGCCGACCGAAGGCTCGGCACGGATTACCGCGTCGAGAGCGCCGAACACCTCGCGAAGCTCGGCCTCGGAGGTCGGGCTCTCGCAGACCACGACCAGATTGGGCGTGTTGGACGAGGCGCGCACCAGCGCCCAGGCACCGCCTTCAAGCATCACCCGGGCGCCGTTGACCGTGATCACCCGGTCGATCTTCAGCGGCCCCAGGTTCTCGCCCGCCTCACCCATCGCCACGAGCCGGGCGACCAGCCGATCGATGACCCCGTACTTCTCCTCGTCGGCGCACCAGGGCGACATGGTCGGGGTCGCCCAGGTCCGGGGCAGGGCGCGGCGCAGATCCGAGAGCGACTTGCCCGGATTGCGGTCCATCAGCTTGCAGACCTCGACTGCGACCCGCATGCCGCAATCGTAGCCGCGCCCGATCGGGCCGGCTAGGAAATAGTGGCCGGATTTTTCGAATCCGGCTAGCGCACCAAGCTCATGCACGCGTCGCTTCATGTAGCTGTGGCCGGTTTTCCAGTAGTCGGCCTTGGCTCCGGCGGCGATCAGCGCCGGGTCGGAGGCGAAGAGGCCGGTCGATTTCACGTCGGCGACGAAGGTTGCGCCCGGATAGAGCCGCACCAGGTCGCGGGCGAGGATCACCCCCATCTTGTCGGCAAAAATCTCCTCGCCCTCGTCGTCGACCACACCGCAGCGGTCGCCGTCGCCGTCGAAGCCGAGCGCGAGATCGGCGCCGGAGGCACGCACGGCATCCGCCATGTCATGCAGCATCTCCATCGCCTCGGGGTTCGGGTTGTAGTTGGGGAAGTTGTAGTCGAGCTCGTTGTGGAGCGGCACCACTTCGGCGCCGATCCGCGTCAGGACCTCGGGCGCGAAGGCGCCTGCGGTGCCGTTACCGGTTGCGCAGACCACCTTCAGGGGACGTGACAGCCGAAAGTCGCCCACCAGGTCGTCGATGTAGCGCGCCCGCATGCCCTCAACGCGAACGAAGCGGCCGCCGTCGCGGGGCTGGCCTAGCCCCTCGAGGACGATCTGCTTCAACCGGCCCATCTCGTCCGGCCCGTGGGTCAACGGGCGCTGCATGCCCATCTTGACCCCGGTCCAGCCGTTCGGATTGTGGCTCGCCGTCACCATCGCCACGGCCTGGGCGTCGAGGTCGAACTGGGCGAAATAGGCCATCGGGCTCACCGCCGGTCCGATGTCGCGCACCTCGGCGCCGCCCATCATCAGGCCGATGGTAAGAGCCTGCTTGATCGAGAGCGAGTAGGAGCGGAAGTCGTTGCCGACGACGACCACCGGCGGCAGGCCCGCCTCGTGAAGCTGGGTCGCCAGGCCGAGGCCAAGCGCCTGGATTCCGAGCAGGTTGATCTCCTCGGGAAAACGCCAGCGGGCGTCGTACTCGCGGAAGCCCGTCGGCTTCACCATCGGCAGGCTGAGGCTGTCCCAGTCGTTCTGGGTCACGGTCGTCAGCGGCTTGGGAAAGGCCATCAGGGAAACTCCGGGATGTGTGAGGTCAGTCGAGGATTACCGGCCGCGCCTTGGCGACCCTGTCGAAGTCGATGAGTGTGTCCAGCAACTCGCCCATGCGGTCGAGCGGGATCATGTTCGGCCCGTCCGAGGGAGCATTCTCCGGGTCCGGATGGGTCTCGATGAAGAAGCCAGCCACACCTACGGCGGCCGCGGCGCGCGCCAGGACAGGCGCGAATTCCCGCTGCCCGCCCGAGGCGCCCCCGAGTCCGCCCGGCTGCTGCACCGAATGGGTTGCGTCGAAGATCACCGGCCAGCCGGTCTGCGCCATTGTCGGCAGGCTGCGGAAATCGGTTACCAGCGTGTTGTAGCCGAAGGTCGTACCCCGTTCGCACAGTGTGATTTTCCGGTTTCCCGTCGAGGCAACCTTGGCGGCGACGTTGGCCATGTCCCAAGGCGCCAGGAACTGGCCCTTCTTGATGTTGACCGCCTTGCCGGTGGCGCCCGCCGCAATCAGTAGGTCGGTCTGGCGGCAGAGGAACGCCGGGATCTGCAGCACGTCCACGGCCGCGGCTGCGGGCGCGCAGTGGCCGGGCTCGTGCACGTCGGTCAGGACCGGGCAGCCGACCTGCCGGCGCACCTCGGCGAGACATTCGAGCCCCGCCTCCATGCCGAGCCCGCGTTTGCCGCCGAGCGAGGTGCGGTTGGCCTTGTCGTACGAGGCCTTGAAGATCAGCCCGATGCCGCGCGCGGCGCAGAGTCCGGACAGGGTACTGGCGATGTCGAGGGAATGCTGCACGCTCTCGGCCTGGCAGGGACCCGAGATCAGCACGAAGGGCAGGTCGTTGCCGACACGGACTGGGCCGATGGTGACGGTCTCAGGCTTGGCGCTTGTCATCCGGGCCTCGTGTCGCAGGTGCGGCTCCGCCGGTTGGGGAGCGGAGTGTGCGATGTAAAGCCTGAAATGCCGGACGATGGCAAGGTGAAGTGCCGCGACATTGTCGCTCGATCCGATGGGCTGGCTGGTTATATTGCAGGAATGTTGAGATTCATGCGGATGCTTCTTGCGGTCGAGGCGGGGGGATCCATCGCCTCGGAGGACGCCCGGACGGCGCTTGCCGCGCTGCTGGTCGAGACGGCACGCGCCGACGGCGACTACGGGGACGCGGAGCGCGTGCAGATCGACCGGGCGCTGGCTTCGCGCTATGGACTGTCCGCGCAGGACGTCGCCGCGCTGCGCGCGGAGGGCGAGGCGGCGCAGGCGAGCGCGGTGGACCTCGTGCGTTTCACCCGTGCCGTGAAGGATGCCGTACCCTTTGACGAGCGCATCGGCGTGGTCGAGGCGCTCTGGGAGGTCGTCTACGCGGACGGGGTGCGCGAGATGCACGAGAACGCGCTGATCCGGAAGCTCTGCGGGTTGTTGCACATCGAGGACCAGGACGCCGGGCTCGCGCGCCAGCGGGTGGCCGAGCGGCTGGGGCTCGAATGACCGTGCCGGCGTCGCTTGCTCGGAGAGCCACCGGCCCCGCTACCACCATCTGACCTTCGCATCAGTGATCTTCTCGCAGCCGTCTTCCGTGACGATGACAGTCTCCTCGAAATCGCCCAGATAGCCGTCCTTGCGGATCGTCCGCTCGACACAGAGCACCATGCCGGGCGCGATGACTGTGGTGTCACCGGGCGCGAGCCAGGGCGAATCCCAGCCGAGGCCGACCCCGTGGCCGAGGCCGGAGAAGACCCCGTCATTCGGGTAGCCTAGCGCCGCCTGCCGGGCGAGGCCGGCGGCAGCCACCTGTTCGGCCGTCGCTCCGGGCCGGATTGCCGCGATGGCCGATTCGACGATCTCGATGGCGGCCTCGAACAGCTCGACCTGCCGGTTGGTGGGCGGGCCGATCGGCTTCGACCGGGAGTGGTCGAAATAGTAGCCGTCGAGAACGCCGGAGAGGCCGACCCGGAACCACTGGCCCTCCTCCAGCTTCTCGGGCGACCCCCAGGTAGGGAAGTTCCGGCGGTTGAGCACAGGATCGTCGCCGCCGCGCCCCGAGGCCATGAAGCTGTTGTAGAGCGCGGCGCCGGCGGGGGCGAGGATATCCATCCCGGCTGCCACCACGTCGCCATGACTGGCGCCGGGCAGGGCCGCCCGCATCATCGCCTCGGTCGCCCGCGAGCCGAGGGCGGAGGCGCGGCGCAGGAGCGCGATCTCGGCCGGCGACTTCACAGCGCGCAGCCCTGCGAGGATCGGCTGGGCATCGCGCCACCGGATGCCGGACAGGCGCTCCGAAATCGCAGTGTGGACGGCCACCGGCAGAACGTCGCCACCGACCAGGCCCACCTCGCCCGCCGAGAGCCGCAGGCACCGCATCCCGTCCGCCACGCAGGCGATCACGTCGTCGCCGCGGATGATCTCGCCTTCGGGCATGGCGGTGCGGCCGTCCTCGGCCCCGTCTGTCACCAGCCGGCAGCCGCCATCGGCCGACACCAGCGCAAAGGCGTGGGCCCGCGCGGACCAGGCGCCGGGGAGGTCGGGGATGTAGGGGAACGAGGTGTAATGGCCGGTCAGATAGAACACATCGCCATAACGATCGAGAGTGCCGCCGCCACGGGAGCAGACCAACAGGCCCGCGAGACCCGCCTCCGCAGCCAGTGCAGCGGCGCGGCGGCGGCGCCCGGCGTATTCGTCCGGTGCGATCCCGGGTGGCCGGATGTCGGGCGCCCGAATGTCTGGAGCCTCGATGTCGGGCGACGGGGTCATGCGTCGGGTCTCTTATCGTTCGCGGCGAATCAATTGTTGCGTTGACGCCGCCGGCAATCAAGAGTTCGCGTGTGCGCCGCGATGGGCCGGCGTCGCGTTTCCTGCGGCCGTCCGGCCGATGCCGCCGCCAGAAGAAGGAACCCCATGGCCCATACGCCCGGCATGGATGAGGCTATCGAAGCGCGCAGCGGCATCCTCCTGATCGTGGCCGCGATGTGCCTTGCGGCACTGACCGGGGCGCTGATGAAGACGCTGACCGACACCATGTCGCCGATGCTGATCGGCTGGTTCCGCTTCACCGGCTATTTCCTGGTGATCCTGCCGTTCGCGCTGGCGCGGGTGGGGCGGCGGGCGTTCCGGCCGCCGAGGATCGGGATCCAGGTGCTGCGGGGGCTGCTGCAGGTGGCCGGGAATCTCTGCTTCATGTTCGGGGTCATGGGGCTCGCCCTGGCCGATGCCATCGCCATCCTCTACGTCTACCCGTTCCTGATGACGCTGATGGCGCCCTCGGTACTGGGCGAGCGGGTCACCGCGATGGGTTGGGTCGGCGTCTTCGGCGGCTTCGCCGGCGTGCTGCTGGTGATGCGCCCCGATTTCGGCGGCCTCGACATCCATGCGCTGTTCGTGCTTGGCACCGGAGTGCTGGTCGCACTGCAGATGCTGCTGAACCGCAAGCTCGGGGTGCTGGCCGACCCCTCGGTCATCTCCATGTGGGGGGCGCTGATCGCCTCGATGGTTCTGCTCGGCTCGCTACCGTTCGTCTGGTCGACGCCGGATCTCGGCGACTTCGGCATCATTGCCCTGATGGCGCTGGCGAGTGCGGCCAGCCAGACGATGATGATCCTGGCGCTGGCCAGGGCGCCGGCCTCGGACCTTGCCCCTTTCACCTATGCCGAGATCGTTGCGGCGGTGCTGATTGGGCTGGTGATGTTCGGCACCCTTCCGGATGCGCTGAGCTGGACGGGGATCGGGCTGATCACGCTGAGCGGCATTGCCGTCGCCCGGGCGCAGGGGCGCCTTGCGCTGCGGCGGCAGCCGAAGATCTGAGGCTCAGACGCGATAGTAGTCCCGGTACCAGGCGACGAAGCGCTCCAACCCGTCGCGCAGGGGGGTGGCGGGCCGGAATCCGACCGCGTCCTCGAGATCGGTGACCTCGGCGAAGGTCGCCGTCACGTCGCCCGGCTGCATGTCGACGAACTCCTTCACCGCCTCGCGGCCGAGCAGTTCCTCGAGCGCGGCCACCATGTCCATCAGTTTCTCCGGGCGGGAGTTGCCGATGTTGTAGATCCGGTGCGGCGCCCAGCTCCGGCCAGGATCGGGATGCTCGGCGTCGAATGCCGGGTCAGGGGTGGGGCTTGCCGGGATTAGCCGTGCGACGCCCTCGATGATGTCGTCGACATAGGTGAAGTCGCGCTGCATCTCGCCGTGGTTGAAGACCTGGATCGGAGTGCCGTCGAGGATGGCTTTGGTGAACTTGAAGATCGCCATGTCTGGCCGGCCCCATGGGCCATAAACGGTGAAGAATCGCAGGCCGGTCGCCGGGATGCCGTAGAGATGGCTGTAGCTGTGCGCCATCAGCTCGTTCGCTTTCTTGGTCGCGGCGTAGAAGCTGACCGGGTGGTCGACGCTGTCATGGACCGAGAAGGGCAGCTTGCGGTTGCCGCCATAGACCGAGCTCGACGAGGCGTAGACGAGGTGGTCGACCGGGTTGCGGCGGCACTCCTCGAGAAGGTTGAGGAAGCCGGTCAGGTTCGACGACGCATAGGCGTGCGGGTTCTCGATCGAGTAGCGCACACCCGCCTGCGCGGCCAGGTTGACCACACTGCGGAAGCCATGCTGGTCGAACAGCGCCGCGAGGCCGTCGCGGTCGGCCAGGTCGAGTCTCCGGAATGTGAAACGCGGGTACTGGCTCAGGAGGTCGAGCCGCGCCTGCTTCAGTTTCGGGTCGTAATAATCGTTGAGATTGTCGATGCCGACGACGGGCAGGCCCGCGCGCAGCAGCTTCTCGGCGAGAAAGAACCCGATGAACCCCGCGGCACCGGTCACCAGAACCGGCCGATCGCGGTCCAGCCTCATGGCCCAGTCGGCATGATCGATCATCGGAGATTCCCTCGCTTCGCCAACGGATTATCGCCAAGCTTTGCAGGAAGTGCAATCCCGACCGCTCAATTCGCGACCGGCGTCCGGCGAGACATCAGGTGAAACATGCCGAGCGGAACGAGCGACGTGAGCAGTGCGAGCCCGGAGAACCAGATCGGCGCCGTCGCCGACCCAGTGGTATCGAGAAGCCAGCCGCCGATCGGCCCGGTGACGGCCATGCCGGAATAGTTCAACGCATAGAAGATGCCGAACCCGATTCCGCGCCGCGCAGCCGATACGGCGCGCACCGGCAGGGTCACGATCACCGGGCCCGGAATGCCGAACATGAAACCGATGGCGCCGAACAGCAGCACCGACCCGCCGGCGAACGGCAGCAGGAGGATCAACGCGGCTGTGGCCACGACGCCGAGAACGAGGATCAGGTCGGGGCGCCCGGTCCGCACCGTTGTCCAGCCGGCCACGGCCAGGGTCGGCAGGATCAGCCAGCTCACCGCGCTGACCGTCGCCTGCGCGGCGATCGGGTCGCTGCCGCCCGCGATCATGAAGGCGGGGCCAAAGGAAAGGAGCCCGATCAGGCCTACATTGTAGAGCGCCCAGACCAGCCCGACCAGCACCGCCAGCACCAGCTCGCGCCGGGGCAGGCCCAGGCTGACCGATGCGCGCTCGATCTCGCCGGCTGGCTCGTAGACCTGCCAGACCAGGGCCAGGCAGGCGAGCGCGGCGATGCCCGTGGCGAGGAAGGACGGTTGCCAGCCTGCGGCGGCACTGGCGGCCGGGATCGTCACCATGGCCAGCGCGATCCCGAGCGGCCAGCTCACGATCAGCAGGCCCATCGCGGTTGGCAGGTCCCGGGGCGAGAACCAGTCGGCGACCATCTTGGTCAGCAGCACGTTCAGCAGCACGGCGCCGACACCGGACAGGATCCGGCCGGCGAGCAGGGCAGTCCATTCGCCGCCTGCCACCGACAGGATGGCGCCGGCGGCCATCATGGCGAGCCCGGTCAGCACCGCCTGCTTGTCGCCGAAGCGCTGCCCGACCCAGCCGCCCGGCACCGCCAGCAGGATGCCGGGGAACTGGTAGACCCCGATCAGCAAGCCGATGGCGGTGTTGCTGAGGCTCAGTGCGCCGGAAAGATCGGCGGAGGCCGCGGTCACCGACTGGAATTGGAAACCCATCGCGGTCCGGGCGAAGGTCAGGACCGCGAGGATCTGCCACCGCCGGCCCATGGCGTCAGAGGAACGATAGCAGCAGGAACACCGCCAGCAATATGGTCATCCAGAGCGCCATCGAGCCGGAGGGGCGGGTCCGGGCCAGTGCCCCCTCGGGGCCGTGCGTCCTGTAGAGCCCGTCGATGAATCGCGCTGCCGAGCGATAGGCCCTGCCGCCGAACGCCCCGCAGGCGCGCAGCCACTGGGTCTCGAACTCGGCGGCGAAGAGCCGCCCGGCGCGGCGCCAGAACCAGTCGACATCGAGCGAGATCGTCAGCGTCCGCTTGATCATCGGCAGCGCCAGGAAAAAGGCGGCTGCCGAGGAGGTCAGGAGCTGCATGGTCTCGGTCACCCGGGCCCCGGTATAGGGCTGGAAATCCAGCGGCTCGGGCAGGAAACCGTAAAGCAGGCCGGGGAAGATGCCGAAGCCGATGCACAGCACCGCCATCAGGTACATCGCGAGCCGCATGTTCAGCGGCGGCTCGGGCGGCCGCTGGCCGCTGTCCTTCTGGAAGAAGATGTACCAGGGCAGTTTGATGCCGACAAATAGCACGCCTGCCGCCGCGGCGATGAACAGGTACCAGATGGTCGCGAGATGCGCCTCGGCCGCGGCGCTCGCCATCAGCGACTTTGCCGGAAAGCCGGAGGTCAGCGGGACGGCGGAAATCGAGAGCGCCCCGATAATGCAGCAGATCGCGGTGCGCGGCATGGTGCGGAACAACCCGCCGAGATCGGTGAACTTGGTCTTGCCGGTGACGTAGAGCACCGATCCGGCCGACATCAGCAGCAGCGCCTTGTAGAGGATGTGCACGAAGGCGTGTGCCGCCGCGCCGGCCAGCGCCAGCGGCGTGCCGACGCCGGTCATGCAGACCATGAATCCGACCTGGTTGATGATCGAGTAGCTGAGCTTGCGGCGGGTGTCGTTGTCGTTGATGGCGTAGATAATCCCGTAGAAGATCATGAACATGCCGAGCCAGACCAGGATGTCGGCGCCCGGAAAACCCCGGATCAGGGTATAGACCGCGGTCTTGGTGGTGAAGGCCGAGAGGAACACCGTGCCGGAGTAGGAGGCCTTCGGGTAGGCGTCGGGCAGCCACGCGTGCAACGGCGGCGCGCCGGTGTTCAGCACGAAGCCCGCCAGCATCAGCCAGCGGGCGATGCTGTCCGGCTGCATGGCGCGGAAATCGGTCGAGCCGGTGGCGGCAATCTCGCCGGCGATGCCGGCCATCAGACAGACTCCGCCGAGGAAGTGGATCACCGCGTAGCGCAGGCCGGCGTTGCGGGCGACTGCGCCGCCGGACCAGACCACGAGCGTCGAGCCGATGGCCATCACCTCCCAGAAGATGAACACCGTCACCAGGTCGCCCGCGAAGGCGACGCCGATGGCGCTGCCGGCATAGATCATCGCCGCCGAGAGCTCGAGCACGCTCTTCTGGTTCAGGGCGAATAGGCCGCCGCCGAAGGCCATGATGGCGAAAACGGTGGCGAACATGCGCGACAGGGCGTCGGCCTTCACCGGTTGGAGGTCCATGCCGAGATAGCTCGTCGACCACACGACGCCATCCGGCACCGCCCAGACTGCGGCCAGGGTCAGGACCGGCGCCACCAGGACCAGCATCTTGCGGACGGGGAGCGTCAGCAGCGGCAGAACGAGGCCCGCAAGGATCAGGATCGCGCCGGGAGGGAATGCCATCTCAGTCATCGTAGTACGTGTCCGGCCGCTTGACGAAGATCGACAGCGCCTTTGCGATCACCACGAGAACGACGCAGGCGGCGAACCCGTACCAGGCGCCGAAGCCGAAGACGCCGTCGAGGCCGAAATGCCCATGCACGGGAAAGACAAACTGCGCCAGCACGTCGATCGCGAGCGCCCCGGCCAGGAGCATCCAGAGCTTGCGGATCGTCTCTGGCCGCGCAAGCCAGTGATCGGGTTCCTGCTTCTCGGTCATTGCGCCACCTCCTGAACCGCCGCCGGGACCGCCGCATCCTGGGCCGCCGTGGGTGCTGCGGCCTCCTGGCCGACCAGCGCCTCGGACAGCGAATAGGGAATCTCGGGGAAGAAGAACATCGCCAGCGTCCCCAGCGCCGTGATCGTCAGCGCCAGCACGACGGGGATTGGTCCCTCGCCATGTTCGTGATGCTCGGGCGTGGCGATCGGCGGGGCGCGGAAGAACGCCTTGTAGATGATCGGCAGGAAATAGCTGGCGTTGAGGCAGGTCGACAGGAAGATTACGCCGACGGCAACCCAGTTCTGCGCCGCCATGCCGCCCGAGAGCATAAACCATTTCGACAGGAAGCCCGCGGTCGGTGGTACGCCGATCATGCTCAGCGCGCCGATCGCGAAGGCGCCCATGGTCCAGGGCATCCGCCGCCCGATGCCGTCGAGCTGGCTCACCTCGGTCAGATGCGCAGCCGTGTAGATCGAGCCGGCGGCGAAGAAGAGCGTGATCTTCGAGACCGCATGGGCCGCGATGTGCATCGCCGCCCCGATCACCGAGATCGGCGTCAGGATCGCAGTCGCCAGGACCACGTAGGAGAGCTGGCTGATGGTCGAGTAGGCGAGCCGCTTCTTCAGGTTGTCCTGCATCAGCGCGACCACCGAGGCGGTGATGACGGTGAATCCGGCGGCGTAGGTCAGCCAATCCCCGGCGCCGGAGGTCGCTAGGAAGTCGATCCCGAAGACATAGACCACCACCTTGACGACGCTGAAGACGCCGGCCTTCACCACCGCCACCGCATGCAGCAGCGCCGACACCGGTGTCGGGGCGACCATCGCCGCGGGCAGCCAGAAATGCACCGGCATCACGGCTGCCTTGCCGATGCCGAAGATGTAGAGCGCGAGCAGGGCCGAGACCGCCGCGGTCGAGAGCCCCGCCGCGGCCAGGATGCCGCCGGGCGCGAAGCTCACCGTTCCCGCCGCAACGCCAGTCCAGATGATGGCGGGCAGCAGCAGCACCATCGAGGTGCCCATCAGCAACAGTAGGTAGATCCGCCCCTTGGCCTTCGCCTCGTCGTTGCCCTTGTGGGTGACCAGCGGGTAGGTCGAGACGGTCAGGACCTCGTAGAACAGGAACAGCGTCAGCAGGTTCGACGCGAAGGCGACGCCGATCGCCGACGCGATGGCGACCGCGAAGCAAATGTAGAACGGCGTCTGCCGCGGCTCGTTGTTCCCGCGCATGTAGCCGATCGAGTAGATCGAGTTCACGATCCACAGCGTAGAGGCGATGGTCGCGAACAGCATCCCCAGCGGCTCGACCAGAAAGCCGATCTCGAGGCCGCTGAAGATCTGCCAGCCGCCGGCCACCGGCCGCTCGCCGGCAAGGACCCGGTCGAGCAGGGTCATGACCGTGACGAAGGTCGCGCCGGCCGCAGTCAGGGTCACGGCCTCGCGGAGGTTCGGGAACCGGCCCGCTGCCGCGATGCCGAGCACGCCGAGGGCGGGCAGGCCGAGGGCCAGCAGGACCAGGGTCTCGCTTGCGATCCCGCTCATCTGTACCCCGCCAGCAGGAGTTCGGCGGCCTGGCTCGCGACGCCGGCGGTGATCCGGGTATCGAAGCCGAAATAGACCGTCGCCGCCGCCAGCACCCAAGTGACCGCCAGCATCTCGACGGGCGGAATGCGCGGTTTAACCGCGGCCCCTGCCGGAGCGCGGAACCAGGCGATCTCGATCACCCGCCCCACATAGACGACGGCGAGCAGCGAGGAGAACACGATCACGGCCGCAAGCCACCACAGTCCCTGCTCGACCGCGCCCTGGATCAGGTACCACTTCGACACGAAGCCCGCGGTCCCCGGCACCCCGATCAGGCCGAGTCCGGCCAGCACGAAGGCGCCCATGGTCAGGGGCATGGTGCGCCCGATCCCCGCCATCTGCTCGATCTTGGTGATCCCGGTCGCGTAAACGACGCAGCCGATGGCCAGGAACAGGCAGCCCTTGATGACCGCGTGGTTGAACAGGTGGCTGATGCCGCCGGTGAGCCCGGTCTGGCTGACCAGCGCGATGCCGAGCATGATGTAGCCGATCTGCGCCACCGACGAGTAGGCCAGCATCCGCTTCACGTTCGGCTGGAATATCGCCACCAGCGATGGCCCGATCATCGCGATCACCGCGAGCAGCAACACCACCGTCGCGGCAGGCGTCTCGCCAAAGGTCAATCCTGCTCCGAACACCGAGAACAGCATTCGCAGCAGCAGGTAGACCGCGACCTTGGTGGCGGTCGAGGCGACGAAGGCGGTCGCGGTCGAGGGAGCGAAAGCATAGGCGTTCGGAAGCCAGAGGTGGAGCGGGAACAGTGCCAGCTTGAGCGCCAGGCCGACGCCGATGAAGGCCAGCGCCGCGATGGTCGCCCGGACATCTGTCACGGCAGCGAGTTTCTGGGCGATGTCGTAGAGGTTCAGCGTACCGGTCAGGGTGAACAGGATGCCGACGCCGATCACATAGAACGTCGCCCCGATCGTTCCCAGCACCAGGTACTGATAGGCGGAGACGAGCGACCTGCGGTCGCGGCCCATGGCGATCAGGATGTAGGTCGCGAGCGAGGACACTTCCATGAAAACGAAGATGTTGAAGGCATCGCCGGTGATAGCCATTCCGAGCAGCCCGGTGAGGCAGAGCAGGAAGGTGGCGTAATACCATCCCCGCCGCTCGGGTTGGATCTCGTCCGCCACCGAGCGGGGAGCGTAGGTCATCACCAGAGCAGCCATGATCGAGACCAGGACCAGCAAGAACGCGTTCGCCTGGTCGATCCGATACTCGATCCCGACCGGCGGCGGCCAGGCGCCGATGGCATAGGAAATCGGCCCGCCCGCCACCACCTGGCCGAGTAGCCCGAAGGCGATGAACGGCATCGCCCAGCAGACGGTCACCGCCACCAGCCAGGCGGCCCTGCCGTTGCGGACCAGGGCCGAGATCACCGCGCCGAGCAGCGGCACGACGACCTGCAGCGCCGGCAGGTGCTCTTGGAGATGGATCGGGCCCGCGCTCATTCGGCGTGATCGTCCCGGTCGACGACGTCCATGATCTCGTCCTCCTCGATCGTGCCGTAGGACTCGTTGATGCGCACGACCAGGGCGAGGCCGAGCGCCAGGGTGGCGACGCCGACGACGATTGCGGTGAGGATCAGGACGTGAGGCAGCGGGTTGGAATAGAGCCGGAAGTCCTCGTCGAGGATCGGAGGCGTGGCGCCGAGGATCTTTCCCGGGCTGAGGTAGAGCAGGTAGACCGAAGTCTGGAACACGCCGAGGCCGATCAGGGTCTTGATCATGTTCGACCGGGCGACGACGATGTAGAGACCCGCGACCATCAGGAAGATGGTGATCGCATAGTTGTAGTGCGACAGGATGGTTTCGATCAGGGTCACCGCCGGCCCCTCCCGGCGAAGGCGTAGAAGATGGTGATCATCGTGCTGGCCACGGTGATGAGCACGCCGATCTCGACCCAGAAGACGCCGCGCTCCTGCCCGTGCGGCTGGTCGCCGTGGGCGAGATCGTTGTATTCCAGATAGTTGTCGCCGAGCAGCAGGCCCCAGACGCCGATACCCGCATAGACCAGAACGCCGAGCGGCACCAGGAACTCGACCAGCGGTTTAGGCACGGCCCGCTGCGCCGCCTCGATGCCGTAGATGATGGCGTAGAGCACCACGCCCGCCGCGATGATCACGCCGGCCTGGAAGCCGCCGCCGGGTCCGTAGTCGCCGTGGAATTGAACATATAGCGCGAACAGGAAGATGAACGGAATCATCAGCTTGGAGATGACGCGCAGGATCGTGTCGAGACGCATGGCCGACCCCCTAGTCCTGCCGCCGGAAGCGGCGGAGCAGCAGCAGGACGCCCAGCCCGGCGGTGAAGATCACCGTGGTCTCGCCCAGCGTGTCGTAGCCGCGGTAGGACGCCAGCACCGAGGTCACCACATTCGGGATATGGGTCTCGGCATAGTCGCGTCTGAGGTATTCCAGGCCGACGCCGGTGTTCATCGGCGTATCGGCGAGCCCGAAGGGCGGCAGGCTCCAGGTTCCCCAGATCAGCATGATGCCGGTGCCGATGGCGACCGTGATCGGGAGCCAGACGGAGTACCGCGGCGGCGCCTCCTCGGTCTTGGTCAGGTAGAGCGCTCCGAGCACCAGCACGGTTGATATGCCGGCGCCCACCGAGGCCTCGGTCATGGCCACGTCGACCGCGTCGAGCACGATCATCACGCTCGCCATCAGGAAGCTGTAGGCGCCGGCCAGCACGACCACCGCGAACAGGTTGCGCACACGGATGATGCCGATGGTCACCAGCGCGAGCAGCGTCAGCAGCACCATGTTGATCAGCTGTTCCATGCTAGGTGCCGCCGTTGTCGCCGCTGCCGTTCCCGGCGCCGGCGGCGGGGCCGTCAGGACCGGTTTCGTCAGTCCGCACCGGCGCGGCCTCGGCCTCGACGCTTTCGGAGACCAGCGGCGCCGCGAGGCGCACGCCGAGCTCAGGGAACAGGCTCACCGGGTCGGTCGGAACCAGCCGGCCGTCGGCATCCGCCAGCAGCGGCTTCTCGCCGTCATGCAGCGCCGCGCGGGCCAGCGCATGAGTGGCGACCGCGCCGGTTGCCCAGAGCGCCAGCAGGATGATGACCAGCTTGACCGTCACCAACGTCAGGCCGGCCTGCAGCATCATTCCCAGCACCATCAGGCCGACGCCGAGGGACTCGGAGACCGATACGGCGTGCATCCGGGTGAAGACGTCCGGCATTCGGTTCAACCCCACCGCGCCGACCACATAGAAGAACGATCCCCCGAGGAAGGCCGCCCAGCTCAGGATGTCGAGGATCGCGCCCATCAGCGCAGATCCCCTTCGCGCTCGGGATCCTGGGCGTGGCCGAGTGCGCCGTAGCGGAAGAATTTCAGCACGGCGAGCGTGCCGATCATATTCAGGAGCACATAGGTGATGCCGATGTCGAGGAACTCCGGCCGGCCGGTCATGAAGCCGAAAAGCGCCAGCAGCATGATTGCCGAAGTGCCGATGTTGTTCGCCGCCAGCAGCCGGTCGAAGGCGGTCGGACCGGCGAGGATGCGCACCACCGCGAGAGCGAGACCCACCAGCACCGCGATTATGGCGATCGCGAACATCACGGCTTCACCCCCGGTGCCACCGCACTTTCGGCGCCGTCCATCCAGGCGACCCGGCGGTTCATCTCGTCGTCGGCGAAGCCCTCGGCATTCTCGCGGGTGATGGCGTGGACCCAGATCGCCTTGCCACGCTCGGAGACCTCGACCGAGATCGTGCCGGGAGTCAGGGTGATCGAGTTGGCATAGGTCGTCAGGCCGACCGCCGAATCCTGCAGCGCGGCGACCTTCACCATGGTGGGCGAGATCGGCAATCGCGGGTCGAGGATGAGCCGGGTCACCTTCAGGGCCGACAGGACCATCTGCCAGCCGAGCCAGGGCCAGTAGACCAGGGCGCGGGGCAGCTTCTCGATCGGAAAGCCTTCCTCGTCGGTGATGCCCTTGGCGAGGCTGAAGCCGACAACGGCAATCGAACTGACGGCCCCCGCCGCCATCAGGAACGGGGTGTAATGGCCGGACAGCAGCAGCCAGTAGACATAGAGCGTCACCGAAATCAGGACCAGCCGCATCGGTCGCGTTCCGCCCTCCCTTTGGTCGTTTTCCTCGCCGTCTTCGCGGCTTCCCCGGCTCCGTGCCGGAGCGATCCATGGCCTATTGGTCGACATCCTCGTTAGCAAGAGCAAACGGGATTCGGAAGCCTGGAATCTGATATACCAGAGTCAGTTCCACGCTCCGGAAGCGCTCTGACCGGGCGCCGTCCCGGTTGGCGGGACCGGATTGCGGAGGACAGGCAGGGCGCTATTCTCCGGAGAATGGATCATTCTCCTGCCGAGTTGCTGGACCGGATCGCTGCCTGCCGCATCTGCGCCGGGCGATTCGCGGCGACCGCGACGGCGCACGCGCCGCGCCCGGTGCTGCGGGTGTCGACGAGCGCGCGCATCCTGATCGCCGGCCAGGCGCCGGGCGCGCGGGTCCATGCAAGCGGTCTGCCGTTCGACGACCCGTCCGGCGACCGGCTGCGCGACTGGATGGGGATCGACCGCGAGACCTTCTACGACCAGCGCCGGATCGCAGTGGTCCCCATGGCGTTCTGCTTTCCGGGCTATGACGCCAAGGGGTCGGATCTGCCGCCGCCGCCTGTCTGCGCCAAGACCTGGCGGGCTCAGGTGCTGGCGGGACTGCCGAGGGTCGGGCTGACCCTGCTGGTCGGACAGTATGCGCAGCGCTGGCATCTGGGCGACCGGCGAGGCGCAGGTGTGACCGAGACCGTGCGCGGCTGGCGGGAGTACGGGCCTGCGCTCATGCCGCTGCCGCATCCGAGCTGGCGCAATACCGGCTGGCTCAAGAAGAACCCGTGGTTCGCGGCGGAGGCGCTCCCGTGGCTGCGGGCCGAAGTCGCGAGGCTGCTCGGATGAGGGGCGCGGCCGTTGCCTGGCTTGCCCTGCTGGCGGTTGCCGGCTGCGCGGCCGTGGGCGGTCCTCTCGCCGCTCCGCCAGGGCCTGAGCCGGTGCCTCACATCGCCGGGGCGGACGGCACCGCCCTGGCCCTGTCCATCTGGGAACCCGCGGCCCCGTCGGCGCCTAAGGCGGTGATCCTGGGCGTTCACGGTTTCGGCGACTACGGCCTCAGCACCTTCGAGGCGGCGGCGGAGTCCTGGGCGGCGCAGGGCATCGCGACCTACGCCTTTGACCAGCGCGGCTTCGGGCGCAACCCGTCCTTCGGCCGGTGGCCGGGGGCCGAGGCGCTGGTGGCCGATCTGGTGGCTGTCGCGGCTCGGGTGCGTGCGCTGCGTCCATGCCTGCCGCTGACTGTCGTCGGCCATTCGATGGGCGGCGGCGTGGCGCTGGCGGCGGCGGCGCGCGGGATGGACGCCGACGGGCTGGTGCTGGCGGCCCCGGCGATCTGGGGCGGCGAGGAGATGAACCCTGTCCATCGGGTCGCGGCTTGGACCGCCGCGGTCTTCGTGCCCGAGAAACGGTTCACCGGCGAGGGGATTGTCGAGATCCAGGCCACCGACAACATTCCGCTGCTGCGCCAGCTTGCCCACGACCCGCACTACCTGCGCCCGCCGAGTGCCCGCGAGCTCTATGGACTGGTGCGCATCACCGACTTGGCCGCGGCGTCGGCGGAGCGGGTGCGGATGCCGTCGCTGCTGCTGCTGGGCGACCGGGACGAGATCGCGCCGAATGACCGTGTGCGCCGGGTCTACGGGCGGCTGGCGGGTCCGCGCGAGGCGATCGAGTACCCGAATGGCTGGCACCTGCTGTTCCGCGACCTGCAGGCCGCGCGGGTGTGGCGCGATGTCGGCGCGTGGGTCCTGGCCCGGAAGCCCGCAACCGCTTGCCGGCCCGGCGCCGGCTGAGGTGGCGCGGGGCTGATCCGCAGCGTGATGGATCGCACGGCCCGGCTTGCGGCCTTGAAGTCGCCCCGCTAGCGTCGCCTCCGCAATCCGAGGGGAGGGGGAATGACCACCCACCACTGGTCCGAAGAGGTCTTCGCCGCCATGAAGGCGCGCGGCATCGGCACGGTCGCGACGGTGCCCGACGGCGGGCTGACGCGGCTGCTGAAGCTCTGCGAGGCGGACCGGGACAGCCGGATCGTCACGCTGACCACCGAAGAGGAGGGGATCGGCGTCCTCGCCGGCCTATGGCTCGGCGGCAAGCGAGGCATGCTGGCGATGCAGTCCTCGGGGGTGGGCAACTGCATCAATGCGCTGGGCTATGCCGGGACACTGCGCGCGCCCTGCCTGATGCTGATCACTATGCGGGGCCAGTGGGGCGAGTTCAATCCCTGGCAGGTGCCGATGGGTCAGGCGACGCCGAAGGTGATGGAGGCGATGGGGGTGAAGTGCTTCCCGATCGACCGGGCCGCTGAGGTGGGCGAGACCTTCGCCGCCGCCGCCGATCTTGCCTTCAATGGCGATTTCGCCGTGGCCGTGATGGTCGGCCAGAGGGTGATCGGGGCGAAGGGGTTCGGGAAATGACGCGGTTCGGAAAATGAGCGGGTCCAATTATCTGAAGCGTCGCGAACTGACGGCGGCGCTGCTCGCGCGGCGCGAGGGCGCGCTTGTGGTCCCCGGGCTCGGGAGCCCCACCTGGGACTGCTTCGCGGCCGGGGGCTCGGACGACTATCTCTATTCCTGGGGCGGGATGGGGCTCGCGGTGCCGACGGCGCTTGGGCTGGCGCTGGCCCGGCCCAAACGGCGCGTGCTGTGCATGACCGGCGACGGCGAGATCATGATGGGGATCGGGGCGCTGGCGGTGGTGGCGTCGCAGGCGCCGGCAAATCTCGGCATCCTGGTGCTGGACAACGAGCATTTCGGCGAGACCGGGCGCCAGCCGGGGCTGACCGGGCTCGGCACCGATCTTTGCGGCATCGCTCGGGGCGCCGGGATCGGCCGGACCCTCGACGTGACCGCGATGGATCAGCTCGACGCCCTGGCCGAGCTGATGTTCCGGACACCCGGCCCGACATTTGCGGTGGCGAAGATCGCGCTCACCGACGAGCCGTGGGCGCTGCCGGAGAAGGACGGGGCGGTGATCGCCCGGCGGTTCCGGGCGGCGGCGGAGTCGGCCTGAAACGCGTGAGAGGATATATAAATATCCGATAAATAACGATAAACTGGATGCGGGCCGCAAGCGATGTATGATCGCGATTACGGCCCGGCCCGGAACAGCATGGGAGGCCGAAGCATGTATTCGATCATTGCCACCTGGTACGTAAGGGACGGGAAGCTGGCCGAGGCGTTGGCGGCGCTGCGGGCGCTGGCCGAAACCGTTCGGGCGCAGGAGCCGGACACCTGGGCCTATCTGGTCCATTCCGGCGGCCCGGATTCGCTGCCGCCAAGCGAGCCGGAGACCATCGTCTTCGTCGAGATATACAAGGACGAGCAGGCATTCCGGGCCCATGTCACCGGCGCGGCCTTCACCGGCTTCCTGAAGCGGCATGGCAACCTGTTCGTCGGCGTTCCTCCGGGCAACAACGCCTTCTTCCAGGTCCAGCACATCGAACGGATCGAGGGCTTCGTCCGACCGGCTGCGGCCGGGCGGGAGTAAGCGACCAGCCCGGCCCGCCGCGGCAACCGGGCCTGCGCGGCCATCTTGCCGCGCCGGCCAATTCTCCCTATGACGCGGCCCGAGCGGCGTTGCGGAGGAGCCCCATGTCCAACCCGAAGAAAGTCGTCCTTGCCTATTCCGGCGGGCTCGATACCTCGATCATCCTCAAGTGGCTGAAGGTCCAGTACAATTGCGAGGTGGTGACCTTCACCGCCGATCTCGGCCAGGGAGGCGAGCTGGAGCCGGCGCGCAGGAAGGCCGAGATGATGGGAGCCTCGGCGATCTATGTGGAGGACCTGCGCGAGGAGTTTGTCCGCGATTTCGTGTTCCCGATGTTCCGCGCGAACGCGCTCTACGAGGGGCAGTACCTGCTCGGCACCTCGATCGCCCGGCCATTGATCTCGAAGCATCTGGTCGAGATCGCCCGCAAGGAGGGCGCCGACGCCATCGCGCACGGGGCCACCGGCAAGGGCAACGACCAGGTGCGCTTCGAACTCGCGGCCTATGCGCTGGAGCCCGACATCCGGGTGATCGCCCCCTGGCGGGACTGGGACCTGACCTCGCGCACCAGGCTGATCGAATGGGCGATGCAGCACCAGGTGCCGGTGCCGCAGGACAAGCGCGGCGAGGCGCCGTTCTCGGTCGACGCCAACCTCCTGCACACCTCGTCCGAGGGCAAGGTGCTGGAGGACCCGAGCCAGCCGGCGCCGGATTATGTCTACCAGCGCACGGTCGATCCGGAGCAGGCGCCGGACCAGCCGGAGTTCATCGAGATCGGCTTCGAGAAGGGCGACGCGGTCAGCCTCGACGGCCAGAAGCTCAGCCCGGCCAGCCTGCTGACGTCGCTCAACGAGATCGGCGGCAGGCATGGGGTCGGGCGGCTCGATCTGGTCGAGGGGCGCTATGTGGGCATGAAGTCCCGAGGCATCTACGAGACGCCGGGCGGCACCGTGCTGCTGGCGGGGCACCGGGGCATCGAGTCGATCACGCTGGACCGGGGCGCGGCGCATCTCAAGGATGAGCTGATGCCGAAATACGCCGAGCTGATCTACAACGGCTACTGGTTCGCCCCCGAGCGCGAGATGCTGCAGGCGCTGATCGACCGCAGCCAGGAGCATGTCAACGGCACGGTCCGGGTGAAGCTCTACAAGGGACAGGCGAGCGTCGTCGGGCGCTGGTCCGAGGACTCGCTCTACTCCGAGCAGCACGTGACCTTCGAGGACGACCGCGGCGCCTACGACCAGAAGGATGCGGCGGGGTTCATCAAGATCAACGCGCTGCGGCTGCGCTTGCTGGCGATGCGGGACAGGCGCCGGAAGGGGTGAGCCGGCGGCGGCCGTTCGGACGCAAGGCGGATGCGCTGAGCCGGCCGGTGCTCGCATCGACGGACCGCGCCGCGGAGAGTCAGGCCCGAGCCGGTGGGGACGGCGCGGCGGGACTGGCAACCCGGCGCAGCCCGTCGCGGTGGCGGGCGGTGGCGGGGGTCTTCACGTCGCGGGCGAGGCCCAGCCACTCCAGTGTCCGGATCAGCCAGAAGCCGGGGTCGGCCTGGCCGGGCTCGGTGCCCAGCAGCGCCGAGTCGGGGAAGGCGTGGTGGTTGTTGTGCCAGCACTCGCCGAAGGTGACGAGCCCGACCCGCGGCACGTTGTGGCCCTGCACCGGCAGGCCCTCGATCTCCCAGTCCATCGGTCCGCGGCGATGGGCGAGGTGGCCGACCAGCCAGTGGCCGGTGAGGCTGACCGCGACCCGCAGGCAGATGCCCCAGAACACCCAGCCCCAGCCGCCGAGCGCGAAGAGCACAATCGCCGGGGGAAGCTGCTGCCACATCCAGGTGCGATCGAGGAAGCGGTAGAACCGGTCGTCGGCGATCCGGGACTCGATCTCGAAACGGGGCGGGCGGGCAAGCTCGAGTTCGCAGTGCATCTGCTAGAAGGCGTCCTTCAACATCGGCGCCCGGTGCGCCGGATGCGCATGGCAGAGCCGCTGGCGCTGGTGCCAGTCGCGCATGTCGTGGGCCCGGATCATCCCGAACGGGCCGGCCATGCCGACCAGGGTGCCGAGATAGACCAGGATGTGCTAGACCCAGACCGGCGTGCGGAGCCCGTCGCGTGCGCCCCTTGAACCTGCGGCCTTGGCGCAGGAGGACAAGTTCAAGGCGTTCGACACCAATGGCGATAGCACGCTGAGTGTCGAGGAGGTCACGGCCGGGATGCCGAAGACGACACCCGAGGCCATCGCCGCGGTCGATCTCAACGGCGATGGCTCGCTGACCTATGACGAGTTCGAGATCGGCATCGAGGAAGGCTTCCTCGTCGCTGCCAACTAGCGGCCCCCGACTCGTCTCCGGCGGGGCCGGGGGTGGGTTCCGTCGTAAGGAGTGGGCAGACGCCCGCACACGGGGAGATTCTCCCTGACTGGCGGGATGGATCCCGCCCTGCGGCGCCGGGCCTTGTCTTATGCCGGCGAGTTTGCGCGCCGGGGGCGCGGGAAAACTGCCTGTTGGCATCTGGCGCCGGCGGCTTACCCTGACGGGGCGAGTCGGGCGGCGGCAGGACCGTGCGCGGGAACGGGAGGATGCCATGACGGGGATCAGGCTGGACCATCTGGTAGTGGCGGCGACGAGCCTGAACGAGGGAACCGAATGGGTGCAGGCGCGCCTCGGCGTGGCACCGGCGGGTGGCGGGCGTCATCTGGCGATGGGGACGCACAATGCGCTCTGGGGGCTCGGGAACTGCTATCTCGAGGTGATTGCGGTCGAGCCGGGCGGCACCCGGCCGGAACGGCCGCGCTGGTTCGGCTTTGACGACGGGGGCGTGCAGTCTCGGCTGGCGCAGGGTCCCTGCCTGCTGACCTGGGCAGTGGCGGCCGACGATCTCGCCGCGATCGTCCCGCCAGCGCCCCATGCCCCCCCGGAGAACTTTGCCCGGGATGACCTGCGCTGGCAGGTGATGCTCCCCGAAGCCGCCGTCCTGCCGCTGGACGGCGCCTGGCCCCTGACGATCCGCTGGACTGCGGGGCTGCATCCGGCGAAACGGCTGCCTGACCAGGGGCTGAAGCTCGAGCGGCTGGAGATCGCTGGGATCCACGCGGCGGCGGCGAACCAGGCGCTGGGCGCGGTGAAGGGTCCGGTGGAGTTCACGCCCGGCGTGGGGCCGGTGCGGCTGGCGGCCACGATCCGGACGCCGGCGGGAGTGGCGGCACTGTGAGGGCCGGGACGAAGACCGATCACAGCGCCGGGGCGGAGCATCCGCAGGCGGACCGCGACTGGGTCTGCGAGGCCATGAACAGGATCTCGGCCGACTACAACCGCTCGGCCGACACCCACCTGATCCGGCTCGACCTGCCCGGCGCCGGGGAGGTGCCGCTCTACCTCAAGGATGAATCGACCCATCCCTCGGGCAGCTTGAAGCACCGGCTGGCGCGCTCGCTGTTCCTCTACGGGCTGTGCAACGGCCGGATCGGGCGCGGCACGCCGATCATCGAGGCCTCGTCGGGCAGCACGGCGATCTCGGAAGCCTACTTCGCGCGCCTCCTCGGGCTCCCGTTCATCGCCGTGGTGCCCGAGAGCACCGCGGCGGCGAAGATCGCACAGATCGAATTCCAGGGCGGCGAATGCCGCAAGGTGGCGCCGGCGGCGATCTACGACACCGCGGCGGCGCTGGCGTCGGAGCTGGGCGGGCTCTACATGGACCAGTTCACCTTCGCCGAGCGGGCCACCGACTGGCGCGGCAACAACAACATTGCCGAGAGCCTGTTCGCCCAGATGGCCTGCGAGCCCGAGCCGGTGCCGGACTGGGTGGTGATGAGCGCCGGCACGGGCGGCACCTCGGCAACCATCGGGCGCTACATCCGCTACCGGCCGGAGCTGTTCCGGCGGACGCGCCTCTGCGTGGTGGATCCGGAGCATTCGGTGTTCTTCGATTTCTACCGCAGCGGCGACCGGGGGCTGCGCTCGGAAGTCGGATCGCGGATCGAGGGGATCGGCCGCCCGCGCGTCGAGCCCTCGTTCCAGCCCAGTGTGATCGATCGCATGATGCGGGTGCCGGACGCGGCCTCGATCGCCACGGTCTGGTGGCTCGAGCGGGTGCTGGGCCGGAAATGCGGCGGCTCGACCGGAACCAATGTCTGGGGCGCGCTGACGCTGATCGCAGAGATGCAGGCGGCGGGCCGGCAGGGCAGCGTGGTCACGCTGATCTGCGATCCGGGCGAGCGCTATCTCGGCAGCTATTTCGACCGCGGCTGGGTCGCGGAACAGGGGATCGACCCGACGCCGCACCTTGCCTGGCTGGAGCGGTTCGAGGCGCGTTGAGGGGTCAGCCCGGGGCGGACAGCTCGTCGAAGGCTGCGAGCGCCTTGGCGCTGGTACGGTGTGGTACAACAGCCGAGTCGGGGGAGCATGGAGCACCCGGCCCGAGCAGGTGTCCGGTGGAAGTGCGGCTTGTGGATACACGCAGGACAATCCGGCCATTGCCGTCGACGGCAAGCACGTGTACGTGACGTGGGATGAAAATGTCCAGCGCTGCGCCGGCGCGCGAGGTACGGCGGGCATCTATTTCCGGCTGCGCGGCAACAGCACCAGCGCTGCGGGCAGTGGGATCAAGCTGGTGGCCGCAGGGGAGAGCCGTGGGGCAAGCAGATCAGCCAGGCGGCCGCCACCTCTCTGGCCGCTCCCAACCAGGTCGACGGTTTCCCGTCGATTGGCGTGGGGGAGGGCTGGGCCTATGTCATGTGGGAGCGGCTGGCCTACTCGCAGACGCTGCCCTTGTATGGTACAGTGTACACCTATTCCCTGGCCTATCGCGTGTATACGGGCACCCTTCCCCACAAGGACTGGTGGCCGGGAGGAGCGTCTGTGGATCGCTGGGCCGTGCTGCCCTTTACCGCGACCAGCGCTACCGATACGGCGGAATACTATGCCGGCCTGCGACCGGCGCTTGATATGGTGGGGCGCACGCCGCACGTGGTCTGGCACCAGTGGGAGGCGCCCAAGCTCTCCGCGGCGAGCGCCGAACTGGAGCTGTTGGGTGAGCTGCCCAGCGAGCACCAGGTGGACAGCCAACATCCGTACCGGGTTTCGTACGCGACCTATCGTTCGGGCGTCGATCCCTCCAATTTGGACGGCGCGCGCGCGAGTTGGGTGTCCCGGACCCTGCAGGTGTTGAACAGCGATCGCATCCTGGCCTGGCCGGCCGTGGCGCTGGACTCGACAGATGGCGGCCGGACGCACGTGCTGCACGCTGTGATGCACCGCCGGAGAGAGTTTGTCCCTGCCGACCAATCGTACGCCTGGGACGTGGTGTACACGAATGACAACCAATATCATTCTGTCTACCTCCCGGTGGTGTTCAACAGGGCACTTGTGGGCGGTAAGACAAGTTCTCGATCTGCGAGTGGGCCGTGACCAAGGGCCAACTGGCTGTGCTGTGGGGATTGGCTGTTGGCGTCGTGCTTGTATTTGCCGCTTTGACCTATATCCTGTCGCGCCCATCGCCGCCTGCGCAAATCATGGTAGAACCGCCGGCAGCTACACCGGTGGGCTTGGCGCAGGAGGTCGAGACCTGGCTCTTGCCGCAGACGCCTCACTCTGCGCGTTCGCTGTACGATCTCGCCGCACAGGCAGCTCTAGAGTGGCAGCCGGATGCGGGTCTCACGTCCGTGGTCGCAAGTTGGCCTTTTGCGACTTTGGACGACCTTTCCGGACCGGTGGATTGGACGTTCTCGTTCTTTTCGCCAAGCACACAGAGAGTCTATGTGCTGAATGTCCATCCCGAGGGGATCACGCCGATTCGAGAGTCGTTGTCTCCCTATCCTCTCCCGGTTGTGGCGGCTGATCGGTGGCAGGTGGACAGCCATCAGGCGCTGAATGCCTGGCTGAATGGCGGTGGGGGGATTTGTTGCGCAGCCATCCTGTCGTGGATGTCGGCGCGCGGCTGCGGATGGACGATGGACGAGTGGTGTGGAGCGTGATCGGTTCCGCTCAAGGGGAACAGCCATCGGCGCCCGTTCTGGTGGACGCCGCGGATGGCGCCAGAGTCAGGTAGCCGCACCTGCTAGCGCGTTTATCCGGTCCTTGGCCTGGACCGGGGAGGAGAGTATGCGGAATAGAGTGGACCTGATCAAACAGGCACGAGGCACGAGGGCAGAGTTACCTCGAGTTTGTCTTGGTGCTTCCGATATTGCTGTTGCTTGTTATGGGGTTGGTGGAACTGGCGCTGCTGCTGCGCGCCCAGTTGGTGTTGACCAACGCTACCCGAGAGGGGGCGCGCCTGGCCAGCAGGGGTGCAGAGGATGATGAGGTCGCCCAGAGGGCGCTGGAGGCATTTAGCCACCAACTGCCGGTACGTACCGAGAGCCAGGTGAATCCCGATACAGGCGCCCTCGAGGCTGCCAACACGGGCATTATCATTACGCGGTTTTATGTCCCAGTGGCGGTGACCCACACAGGGGCCACGACGCTGACCATAACGGCAACAACGCATTCGCTGGGGAACGTGCCTTTTGTGACTGAGGGCAAGGTGATCACGCTCGGGAGTCAGATTGACACGGCCAAGTGGGCAGAGTTTCACCGTGCCGGAGGACAAATTCGGCAGCACGCACGACGTGGTGATTGTTGAAACCTTCTATCAGCATAATCTGGCGCTGTATTCGCCGATTGAGCCGTTGGCGCAGCGGTATTTTCCAGAGATGTTTGTGCTCTATGACCGTTCGACGATGCGCGTGTCTGTGCCGTATGTGAGGCAGCAGATTGAAGGCGACTGATGTGGGCTGGGGAGAGTAAACGATGTGGCAGAAAGTAAGGCAGGTTGCTCGACGGCTGGGGCGTGAGCAGAGTGGGCAAAGCCTGATCATCCTTTCGGCGGCGGCTATCGGCTTGATGATCATTGTCGGGTTTGCCATAGATCTGGCGCGCATGTACACTGAGCGCATCCGGCTGGGGCGCGCCTGTGATGCTGCGGCCCTGGCGGCCGCTGAAGAGTTGCCTGATGAAGGGCTCGCCGCCCGTCGCGCTCTTCAATATCTGGCAGAGAACGGATATGGCCCCAATGACGTCGAGCTCGAGATTATCTGGGTCAAGGAGCCATCCAATCCTCCGCCCGATGAGCCGTGGACGGGCTCGCGGGGCAAAGCGGCGATCCGGATGATTTCAGGAGGTGTAGTCAAGGCCGTGCAGCTTCCTGTCGACAAGATCCAGGTCAAGGGAACGATCCAGGTGCCTTTGACGTTTATGCTCGTCGCCAACTTGTTTCCTCAGTTTGACTTTAGTACGGTGGCTATCGAGGCAGAAGCAACTGCCGAAGGCGCCCCGATGCTCGACGTGGTGATCGTGTACGACGCGTCGGCGTCTATGAACGATGACACGTACTGCCACAACTGTTTCACAGAGAACTATGAAAACCCCAGCCCCGAGTGCTATGGCTGTTACATTCCGAGCACTGATCGAGCGTACCCGGCCGGTCAGCGATTGGCGCTGCCTCTGCCGCACGAGTATTGTGAAGAGCAGGACCCGATCCAGTACGAGGGGCACGACATCCTGGTGGCCGAGGCGGAATGGTTCTCCGGATCGACCTCAGTAGAGGGCGGTGCAAATGACTATCACCGCGCGGCGTACACCGAGACAAACCGAACGTTTTGGATGCTGCAGCGGGTAGAGGACTCTCAGGCCTCCGGTCATCGTTTTGACTGCGATCCCAAGGTGGGGCCACCTCTTGAGGACGACGTCGATTGCAGCGCCTACCAGGATGATGACTATCGCGGCGCACATCTGATGCATCTTCCCTGGCTCTATACCATTCCCGGGCATTCGTTCAACGATCTCAGTGAGGCGCCTCGGCTGGATTATGGGTTTGACATCCCTGCGTCACGGACCTGGTATGTGTGGATGAGGGCTCAGTGCGGCCCATGGCCTTCGCCTTCCAGACGGCTCAATCCGCCGCCTCCGGGCTATCCAAGCCATGTGGATGGGTGTCAAGTGCATTGGGGCGTGGATGGCGACAAGCGGGGAAGCAGCGACCGGACGATGTTTGGTCAGACCGACGATGGAGACTGCCGCACAGGCTTGGGCAGCGGCGGGCAGCTTGTATCCTGCTATGCCCCACGAGAGGGCGGAACACGGGGCGATCAGTACCAGTGGAAGTGGATTCGGTTGGGCGAGGTCCAGTTCAATCAGGGCGCGCACGAGATCAACCTTTGGGGAGGGGGCACTGGCTTTCGCGTGGACAAGCTCCTGCTCACCACCAATCCTGACTCTTTTAGCAATGCTGACGATCGTGCGCCCGCCTTTATCCAAGAGACCACGCTCGAGTGGGATCGGGTCCGTCTTGAAGCGTATCAGAGCTACTGGGTAGACAAGAATGGCAATGGCGTGCACGACCGCGACGAACCGTCCGGGGGGCCGCCCGACACTGGCGGGCGGAGTGGCCTGGCCTGTGAAGCGTGCAATCCTATCTATGGGCTGCGAGTGCCCGAAGTGGGCGAGCCGGTCGTCTGTGACAACACCCA
Organism: uncultured Pseudomonadota bacterium; assembly: GCA_963700775.1. Lineage (GTDB taxonomy): Bacteria > Pseudomonadota > Alphaproteobacteria > Rhodobacterales > Rhodobacteraceae > Thermohalobaculum. The sequence goes on along the minus strand of CAVOYU010000010.1, from coordinate 13,701 downwards.
GGACGACATGCTGGATGACGCACAGCCGATTCGCGCGGCCAAAGAGGCGGCCAAGGGCTTTGTACGCCGCATGCGCGCTCGCGTGGATCAGGTTGGTTTTGTCTCGTACAATACAAGTGCGACCATTGACCGCGAACTGCACTGTTCCAAGATCCCAGGAGAAATGCCGCAAGAAGATGGCATCTGGGATCCCGAAACCGGTCCGGACGCCGCATGGACCTGGTGTTTTGATCACCCCGGAGATCCAAGAAACGACAGGGTTGGGAGCATCCTGGGCGGCATAGAGGACATGGATCCGGGCTATGGGGGAGCAGTGTGGACCAACATTGCCAGCGGCATCGCCAAGGGTCAGGAGGTGCTCACATCCGCGGACTATGGGAGACCCTCCGCGCTCAAGTTTATGATCTTGCTGACCGATGGCATTCCCAACCGCTGGCCTGGAAATGTGTGCTATAGGGATGAAACTCTATGGCCACACCCCACGGGCGACCGCGATGTGGACCGCGCTAAGGACTGTGTGATCTATTATGCCCAAAAAGCTGCAGAAGAGAATATAAAGATCTATACTGTTGGATTGGGCATCAATGCGGACGGTGACCTTTTGACACGGGTCGCCGAAATCGCCGAGGGTGAGTACTTTTATGCCCAGACCGCGGACGAGTTGAACCAAATGCTGCAGCAAATTGCCGATAGAATCCATCCGGGATTGGTTGGCTAGCATCAAGCAGGTGGGGGGGCAAAGCTTGGGTTCTGCCCTCCCACCCTGTTTTTTTTCTTCTCCTCGGCTTTATCTCTACATAATATTGCTCCTTGACTTTTTCCAGAGAAGTGGTATATTATGAGAGTAACCGTACGAGCGATTGTTGCCCCAAACTTGTAGGTTAGGAGGATGTCTATGAGACGCCGACGCACGTTCCTGCTTGTATTTATCATACTGGTGATGCTCTTGGTGGTTGGTTTGATCGCGCTGTGGCGTTTCAGAGGGGGGAGCCTGATCGGCAGCAGTGACGGGAGTGGGGAAGGCGCAGCGACCGAGAGGCCTTTGATTCCGATCTTGCAGGCGACGCCGGCGCCCCAGACCGGGTTTGTCGTGGTCGCCCTGCAAACGGTGCCGCGCGGCATGCGCGTGCCGCCCGACGCGATAGAGGTGCGCGAGTGGCGACTGGACGACCGGGATTTTCCTTCGGATCCGGCCCTCAAATTGTCCGAGGTGGTCGGGCAGGTGGCCCGCGTCGACATCCCCGCGCAGCGCCCCGTGAGTATGTCCCAGCTTGCTGACCTCTCTATGGGAGAGGGGTCCGAGATGGCCCTGGCGATTCCCAAGGGCAAGGTGGCCTTTGCCCTGCCGGTGCGCAAGATGGCGGCTGTCGCCAACGCCATTCATCGCAACGATCGCGTGGACGTGCTTGTGTCCCTGTCTATGGTCGAAGTGGACGAGGATTGGCAAATCAAACAGCCGGTCAAGTTTTTTGGCGGGGATCCTGTCCTGGCCGATCCACAGCCTGAAGGCGAACAGATCCCGCGCCTGGTGTCCCAGTATACCGTCCAGAACGCGTTGGTGCTCGATGTCGATCTGTGGGAGGATCTGGCCGAAGTAATCCCCGTTGCTGCGTCGAGCGAGACGCCCGCAGAAGAGGGGGCTCCGCCTCCTCCTGCCTCGGACGTGGCGCGGGCCATGATCGAGCTGACGTCGGTGACCTTGATCGTCAGCCCACAGGATGCCCTGGTGCTCAAGTGGGCGATGGAGAACGATGCCGCTATTGACCTGGTGATGCGCTCGGCTGTGGATCAGGACATCTATGCGCAGCCAGAAGCGGTCACACTCCAGTACATGCTCGACCGGTTCCAGGTCAGCGTGCCGCCCAAGCTGCCGCACGCGCCGACCTCGAGCGAGTTTGAAGAGCGTCTTCTTGAAGAAGCACAGTCGCGAGCGGTTTCGCCAGTTACGGGGGAATAACAGTCCATGAGCGCTGAGCGAGAGACCATCCGGGTGCTGATTGTCGACGACATTACCGAAACCCGGGAAAGCCTCAAAAAGATGCTCTACTTTGAGCCGGATATGGAAGTGGTGGGCACGGCCGCGAGTGGCGAGCAGGCGGTTGAACAGGCCCGACAGCACCAACCGCACGTCGTCCTGATGGACATCAATATGCCGGGCCTGGACGGCATCTCGGCCAGTGAATTGATCACCCGCGAGGTCCCCTTTGCCCAGGTGGTCATGATGTCGGTGCAGGGCGAGGCAGACTATTTGCGACGTTCCATGTTGGCCGGAGCGCGCGATTTTCTGACCAAGCCTTTTACGATGGACGAAATGATCTCCACGGTCCGCCGGGTGTACGAGATGTCGGCTCACGCGCGGACCACTGCCCAGCCGGCCGCGCAGGACGTGGCGCCGGAAGTGAAGCGGGCCGCATCAAGCAGCGGGGGCAAGTTGCTGGCGTTTTACAGTCCCAAGGGCGGAGTAGGCTGCACGACGCTGGCCGTCAATGTGGCTTCCGCGATGGCTCAAATGGACAGCTCGTTGGGACTGCGCGTGGCGATGGTCGACTGCCGGCTCCAGTTTGGCGACGTCAAGATCATGCTGGACCTGCGCGCCAGCCGGAGCATCGTGGATGTGGTGAACAACATCGACGACCTGGATGTGGACCTAATCGAGAGCGCGATGGTGCGAGACGAGCGGACCGGGCTCAAAGCGCTCCTGGCTCCTCCCAAGCCGGAAATGGCAGACGTTGTCCACGCGGATCACTTGCGCGCGGTGCTCGGCAAGCTCAAGCAGATGTTTGATTACGTCATCGTCGATATGGGTTCCAGGATTCAAGACCTGGAGTTGAGCATATTTGACCTGTCCGACCGGATTGTCTTGATTGTCACACCTGATCTGCCCTCTATTACCAGCGTCCGGTACTTTTTGGAACTGGTTGATGCTCTGGGGTATCCGCGCGATCAGGTGCTGCTGGTGCTCAACAAGTCGGATGCGCGTACCGGGTTGAGTGCGCGCGTGATCGAGAATCACCTCAAGCATGAGGTATTTGCTGACATTCCGCTCGAAGATCGCGTCGTGCTGCACTCTGTAAACCACGGCATGCCTTATATGATTGCTTCCAACGTTGACAAGCGTCTGCCGCTGATCCAGAACACAGGCGCTTTGGTTCAGCAGTTGGTCGAGGTACTAGAGCCCAAGGAGTAGGCGATGTCTCTTTTGAAGCGAATCGAAAAGAGCCAGCGACCGGCTGAGCGAGCAGGTGGAACGGATACACGGTTGGGTGGGTTGCGTCCTCGCAGGCCATCGACGCCCGCCCGAGATGCTTATGCCGACATCAAGACGCGCGTGCAAAACCAGTTGATCGCCGAGCTCGATCCCGACCTGGATATGACCAAGACGGGCGAGGTACGGGCAACCATTGAGACCTTGTTTGACCGCATCCTGGCCGAGGAAAATGTCTTTCTGGGGCGCGCCGAGCGTGCGCGTCTATTTGAAAGTGTGGTGGCCGACATTCTCGGCCTCGGTCCGATTCAGCCCTTTTTGAACGACGAGTCTGTCACCGAGATCATGGTCAATGGGCCGGACAGGGTCTATGTCGAGCGCAATGGCAAGCTGGTCAAAACTGATGTAGTGTTCAAGGACAACGACCACGTGATGCAGATCATCGATCGCATTGTGCAGCCTTTGGGGCGGCGCATCGATGAGAGTTCTCCCTATGTACACGCTCGCCTGTTGGATGGATCGCGTGTAAATGCCATTATTCCACCCTTGTGCTTGAATGGCCCAACGATCACGATCCGCAAGTTTTTTGTGACGCCTCTTTCTGTCGAACAGTTGATCGACATGGGCACGATCACTGCCGAGGGGATGGATTTTCTCAAGGCGTGCGTCATTGCCAGGATCAATATGGTTGTTTCCGGGGGAACCGGCTCGGGGAAAACCACGTTCCTGAACGTGCTGTCCGGCTATATTCCGGCCGATGAGCGCATCGTTACCATCGAGAATGCGGCTGAACTCCAGTTGCGCCAGGAGCACGTGGTGACGTTGGAGGCGCGCCCGCCTAATGTCGAGGGCACGGGAGAGGTGACCATTCGCGATCTGGTGATCAACTCGTTGCGCATGCGGCCTGACCGGATCATTGTCGGCGAGTGCCGGGCGGGCGAGGCGCTGGACATGCTGCAGGCGATGAACACGGGGCATGAGGGGTCGTTGACGACGGCGCACTCGAACAGTCCGCGTGATACGCTCGCGCGCCTGGAGACCATGTTCCTGATGGCCGGGATGGACATGCCCGTGCGCGCGATCCGAGAACAGATCGCGTCGGCCATCGACCTGATTGTACATACGGAACGCTTTCGTGACGGGTCGCGCAAGGTGACATTTATCACCGAAGTGCAGGGCATGGAAGGCGACATCATTGTCATGCAGGACATCTTTCGGTTCGAGCAGACGGGCATGGAGGGGGGCAAGGTGATCGGCCGGCTCAAGCCGACCGGCGTTCGCCCCAAGTTTATGGATGAGATCGATGCTGCGGGCATTCGCTTGCCGGCAAGCATCTTTGGGCTGGGTGAGCGCCTCCGGTATTAGCCGCTTTTAGGTACAAGACGCTCCGGTCCTTTGCTCGTGGCGGTTTCAGGTCAAGCAATCTTGTTCGGTGAGAGGCAGCGATAAATGGATCCCCTGGTACTAGTCCTCGTCGTCGTGGGTGCGTTGGCGATTGTTGCCTTGATCCTGGCGCTGCTAAGTGGAGAGCTCAAGAGGCCACGATCGAGGAGCGTCTGGACCAGTTTGTGGCGGGGGGCGAGCCAGAGTTCACTACAGAAGAGATCGAAGAAGAAGCCAAGCGGCTGTCGCGGCTAACAGAGGGCCTGGATCGGGTCGATCGAGAGGCGCTCATTTGGCGCCAGGATCGCCAGCCAGCTCGCTCAGGCGAGCATCAAGCTTACCGTGACCGAGTACCTGTTGCTAAGCCTGCTGAGTATCGTGGTGCTGACGGCGGTCGCGTACCTGATCTTTCGGAACTATTTTGCGATCAGTGGCTTTGTAATCGGGTTCTTTTTGCCGCGAATCGTTGTCAACGTCACAAAGTCGCGGCGACTTGGCAAGTTCAACGATCAGCTTGGCGATGCGATCAACTTGATCGTCAACAGCCTGCGCGCCGGATTTAGCATGCCGATCGCGATGGAGACGGTGGCCAGCAACATGCCGGCTCCCATCTCGGAAGAGTTCCACCGGGTCGTGCTAGAGGTTGGCCTGGGGATATCGCTAGAGAATGCTCTGGACAACATGCTGCGCCGCGTGCCCAGCCAGGACCTGGATCTGTTGGTCACGGCGGTGAGTGTGCAGCACGAGGTGGGCGGCAACCTGGCCGAGATATTGGATACGATCAGCTCTACCATTCGCGAGCGGGTGCGGATTCAGGGAGAGATCAAGACGCTCACCGCGCAGGGCGAGTTTACCGGCTATTTGTTGTCCGCTTTGCCCTTTATCCTGACCGTGGTGATCTCGCTGATGAGCCGCGAGTACATGGAGCCCATGTTTACCACGCCATGCGGTTGGATCATGTTTGGTGTGGCCTTTATCATCATTGTCCTGGGCTTTATTATCATTCGCAAGATTATCAGGATCGAAGTCTAGCCTGCGGCTGGTCTGGAGGGGGTTGCTCTTGTTGAGGAGGCGATTGGTATGCCGCCACTGACGTTAGTGCTGATCGGGTTCCTCGCGATCCTGTTTCTGGTGATCCTTGTGGCGCTGGTGCTTGTCGCCCGTCGTCGTCGCCGACAAGGGGGCGCGTCCACCATCGAGGATCGCTTGACCGAGTACACCGCGCTGGATGAGCCCGTATCTCTCCAAGAGATCGAGCTCTCGGCCTCTTTTTCCGAGCGGATCATTTACCCGCTCATCGATTCGGTTTCCGGTTTTGTGACCCAGTTGGCGCCAGCCAGGGCGCTGGAAAAGACCCGCCACCGGCTCGAACTTGGCCGACAACCCAGGGAACATGACCCCGGCGAACTTTATGGTGATCCGGTTTGTGACCATGATCGTGCTGGGGGGGCTGATTCTTGGGTTTGATGCTGGTCGGCAAGGCGCCGCTCAACCGGCGCATTCATCTTTACTGTGGTGGTGACGATCCTGGGCTTTTATTTGCCCGTGCTCTGGCTGGTGAGCAGGATCCGGCGTCGCCAGAGAGAGATCGTCAAACAACTGCCCGATACGCTTGACCTGCTGACGATCTGCGTGGAGGCTGGATTGGGGCTCGATCAGGCCGTCCAGCGCGTGGTCGACAAGTCTGACAACGAGTTGTCGCGAGCGCTTGCTCGCTATTTGCAGGAGACCCGGTTGGGCCGGGCGCGCCGCGAGGCGCTGCAAGGGATGGCCAATCGCATCGAGGTGCCCGACGTGACGACCTTTGCGGCTGCGGTGATCCAGGCGACCGATCTGGGCGTCAGCATGGCCCGCATCCTCAGGGTCCAATCCGACCAGATGCGCGTCCGGCGAAGGCAGCGGGCCGAGCAAGAGGCGCAGCGGGCGCCGCTCAAGATGGCGTTTCCTCTGGCGTTTCTCATCTTTCCAGCCATCCTGATTGTGCTCCTGGGGCCGGCTGGCCTGGCGCTTATGGATGCTCTGGGATCGCTGTTCTAGGTCGGCAGCCTTGCTGACCTCGAGGGCGGAGGCTTGGGTTTCGGATAGACGTCTGATACAATGTCTTTTTCCAGCGTACAGGCGGCAGTCGAGTGACGATCGGGGATTGGGCGCACAAACTTGGCCGTGGTCTATTGGACCTTTTCTATCCACCGTTTTGTGTGGGGTGCGGGCGGGCGGGCGAAATGTACTGTTTTGCGTGTCGTGACAGCGTCCTGCGCATACGACCGCCCTTGTGTCCTCGCTGCGGCCGGCCGCAAGCGGCAGCGGGTACCTGTCGCGAGTGCGCGTTAGAGCCGCCCTCCGTGGATGGCATTCGTTCTGTGGCGGTTTTTGATGGGGCCTTGCGCGGCGCGATTCACCAGTTCAAGTACAGCTATGTGCGCGATCTGGCGGCGCCCCTGGGCGATTTTCTCGTCTCTTATTGGCAAGAGACGCCTCTTGACGCCGACGTGATCGTTCCTGTTCCTCTGCACGTTCGCCGCATCAGGGAGCGAGGCTACAATCAGGCGGCGTTGTTGGCACAGCGCATGGGATCGGCGCTGGGAATGCCCGTCTACCGCGATTGTCTGCGCCGCAGTCGTTATACCGAGTCCCAAACCCGACTCAGCGCGCGGGAGCGAAGCCGAAATGTCAAGGATGCGTTTACCTGCGCCGGGACCGGCATACAGGGGGCGCGCGTACTATTGGTTGACGACGTGTGCACTACCGGGGCAACCCTTGGCGCGTGCGGTCGTGCTCTCGCACAAGGGGGCGCGCGGTCTGTGTGGGCGCTGACGGTGGCCCGCGCTGTGCCGACGCAAGATACGTAGGGCAGATATCACTCGGAAACGCTCTGGCCCTCGTCCTCGAGGGCGGCAGACGCCCAGAGATGGGGCCGAGCACAACGATTTGACGACGTTGGCCGTCGATGGGGATGGCCTGTCGATTTATTGAGAAAGGAGTTTAGCCATGCAGTTGATTGTACAGGGCAAGAACCTCCAGGTGACAGATCGTTTGCACGAGTACGTGGAAGACAAGGTGAACAAGCTCGATCGCTACTTGTCGACGATTACGGATGCGCGAATGGAATTGAGCACCGAAAAAACGCGCAGTTCCGAAGATCGCCAGGTAGCCCAGTTGACCGTTCGTGGCAAAGGGATGATGCTTCGGGCGGAGGAACGCTCAGGAGATATCTTTACGTCGGTCGATATGGTGATGGACAAGATGAAACGCCAAATGGACCGATACAAGAGGAAACGGCGGGGCGTCCTTCGGCGGGCGCAGCAGAGCGAAGCTGAGGCCGAGGCGCTGCCCGAGGTCATGGTCGATGAAGAAGAGTATGAGGACGAGGACGAGTCCGGCAACATTGTGCGCGTCAAGCGCTTTCGCGTCGTGCCGATGGACCCCAAAGAGGCTGTTGAGCAGATGGAACTGCTGGGGCACGACTTTTTTGTGTTTTTCAACGTGGACGAGGCTCAGATAAATGTCGTCTATCGACGGCGCGCTGGCGACTATGGTTTGATCCAACCCGACCTGGACTGACGTACCCTTGATGTATAACAGAGGCCGGGAGCAATCCCGGCCTCTGTTTTTTTTCACAAAGCGTTCGCATGCGCCCATCTAGCCGATAAAGAACGAGAGCGCAAACAACAGGGCAAACATTGCCGCGGCCAATATGGTGACCCGTTTCAAGATCCTTGGCGACGTACTCGTATTCTTGCAAGTCGGATGGATCCGCCTGATCCGCTGTGGCGCTGGATAGAGCCTGGCTGCTGCTGGCGAGCAATGCTGCGTTGCGCCTGGGAGGGCGAGCGGCTGGATTTCTTTTTCCGTTTGGACATGTGTGAACCTCCGGCGGATGTAGTTCATCCGCGTGATTATCTGATCAATTCTGCGATGACGACGAATCGTTGTGTATCGATCATGTATGGGTAGCAGGTCAAGAGCGTCAAGATCGGCGCGCTGGTTGGGTACATGACGCTGACGTCGTCCGGCTCAACGATGCGCGTCGCGCGTACCACATAGGAATAAGGCTGCTCTCCGGCATATAGCAGTGATCTCGTCTCCGATCTTGACCTCGGGCAGGTAGCGAAAGATCTCGCCATAGATGTCATTGTGCCCCGAGATAAAACAGTTTCCTCGTTCTCCTGGGTTCGCCGATCCGATGTGGTGTCCCGCGCCTTTTTTGAGCTGTTCCCAGTCGTCTCCCTCGACCACCTGGACGTCGACGTCGATGCTGGGAATGATCAACCGGGTCGGCGACCTCGGCCCCGGTGTGGGGATTGTGAGCCTGAGCACGGGCCCGAGCGGCTGCGCTTCGCCGCCGCTGGTCGCCGGCGGCCTGTGCCCGCCGGGCAGGACCGCGGCGCGAATCAAGGCTGTCGGCGTCGGCGTTGGAAGCGCTGTCTTTGCCTGTTGGTCGCGCCAGTCCTGGTTCAGGTTGCGCACCGTGACCACGAGGCTGGCGATCACGCCGATCAACGCGAGCAGGGCAGCGCCTTCGATGCCCATCAAGATGCGCTCGCGCCACGTCTTTCCTTGTGTCTTTTGTGCCGGTTCTGCCGCGGCTACGTATGCATCTTGGGCATAGTGCTGTCGATCGCTGCTTGTCTCGCCAAGGTAGCGCGGGTCCACGTCGTCGACGACGACTGTGCGGCTGGTGTGCCTGGCAGCGCCCATTCGCCGCAGACGGGCCAGGCGCTCTTCCCTGCGCCGGATGAGCAGCACTTGCTCCAATTCTTCGATGCTCAGGTCCTCTACATAGCGGCGATCTCGCATTGCTGGCGGGTCACTCCTGATCTGGATAGATGTATTATACCGGCAGGTCCAGATGGGGTCAAGTTATCGGTAGAGACAGGGAACGTTTGACATCTGGGTTCGGATTTGGTAGAATAAAGTCCATCAATCAGATCTTTCCACTTTGATATTCTTCGGATTCGTACAGTTCCAGGTAACTGGACCATGTGGGCACTGCAAAGTCGGCCACATCAGATGTTGCGTAGCGTACAAATCTTGTTCTGGCAAAACGCTGCCTCAAACGCACCACATCGCTGTGCTAGAGACCAACAGCAAGCAGCACCTGGCAAAGGCAAGCGGGTGGCAGAGAGTGCGTATCGAGAAGCCTAAAGGAGGAAAGAATCCGTGATTTGGTCCCCTCGCTCTACAAAGGTCGTCTTGTCGGTGAGTGTCGCTTCTTTGGCTGTTTGCCGTGCCGTGTTGCCGACCTCGGCCAAAGGTCCGTCGGTAGGGCGAGTTGAGATCAATCGAGTAGACGCAACCAATCTCCCAGCAGTCAAGCTCTGTGCAAGTGTTTCGGCCACCGAGTGGCCAGCGGTTTGTGGGCCTCAGGCCAGCGAACTTTCGGGCTAGTCGACGGCCTCTTGTGTGGGACTTGGAGCTTGGTAAAGAAAACATTCGGGTATGAGGTTGTCCTTGTGATTGATGTCTCGGGCAGTATGAATAGCCAGGGACCCAGCTCCAAAACCAGGCTTGACGAGGCCAACGGGGCCGCTCACGAGTTCGCCGAGTCTCATATGCAAGATGCTGCAGAGAGAGGACAATGCCAGACATCTCAGTGGGCAGTACAGTCGGTCCGTACAGATAGTCAAAGAGCTTCCGCAGGGACGGGATGGGATGGCGCGCGTGTACGTCGCTGTACCAGAAACCGAGGCCGATGGTCAGTACCGCGTCGCGCTCAAAGTGGCTCGCACGGGGGATGAAGAGCCGTCGATGGGGCCGTCTGCCCAGCAGTTCCACAATAAAGCGCTCAGCAACGAAGTCGAGATGCTGCGCCGCCTGAAACATCCCAACATCATTCGCATCTACCCCATTCCCGAATTCGAGGGGCGGGGCAGGAACCCGTACATCGCTCGGGCAACGGGCGTGGACGGGGCGCCCGGGTTCTGCACGATGGAGTACCTGGAGGGAAATACCCTCGAAGACTATATCCACCAAAAGGGCAAACTGGGCAGAAAGAGGCGGTTGAGATCGGATATCAGGTAGGATCAGGCCTTGGACTATCTTCACTCCAAGGGCATCTCCCACCTCGACCTCAAGCCAGAGAACGTGCTCTTTCGTCACCAGCCTGCCGACGGTGGATCGCTAGAGCCCGTGCTGATCGACTTTGGCGTGGCCGGGGGGGAAAACAGAGCAGTCTTGACGCCGGCTCCCTGCCCTACGTAGCTCCGGAGCGCGTGCGGCTGGCGAAGGGCGAGGTCCAACCGGATCAGACGCGCGACCAACGTCCTGTGGACGTGTATGCCCTTGGCGTGTTGCTGTACAAAATGGTCACCGGTCGGCTGCCCTTTGAGGGCAACGTCACGGAGAGCATTATCAACGCCATTCTCAATCAAACCCCAACTCGACCTTCGTACCATGGCGCTCAGATTACTCACGAGTTGGAAGCGGTCATCTTGACGGCTATGGTCAAGAGCCCCAGGCGACGTCCCGAGGTCGCGGAAATGATCGAGATGCTGGATCGGGCTATACCTCCTCCCAGGCAGACTGCCTCGATTGTTGGCCAGCCGCTCATGAGACTGGACAAGTCTCTGCTGCGCAGGCGTCCCCCCATCCTTGCTGTGCTTCTCGGGCTTCTGGTCGTTGCCTCGTTCGTGGCGGGCGTGGCGTTGGGGCGGAATATTGATGCCAAGCCTGTGCCGACAACAACGGCGACGGTGACTGCTACGACCACTCCTTCGAGTCCTGCCACTGCGCCTTCTCAGACGCGGGAAGCGGTGACTTGTCCCCTACATCAACCACTACCCCGGTCCCTACGCCGACCCGGACGTTTACAGTCACCCCGACGTCGACGGCTACTCGAACGCGCCGTCCGGATGACACGCCTACTGCGCTACCAATCGACACACCGACGCAAGCACCAACCAATACGCCTATTCTACCGTCAGCGGCGACCGCAACTTTGGCCCGCCCTTTACTACGTGGCGCCCCCAGGTTGATCGCACCGGCGGATGGCGAGTCCTTTACCGGATGGAACGCGCGCGTCGAGCTACGTTGGGAGGACGCGGGGCGCCTTGCTGCGGATGACTACTATGTCGTTCGCATTCCCTACGACCAGGCCGGCAGCGTGGCCGAATTCTGGCGCAAAGAGACATCAGTACGGTGCCTCCCAACTTTTCCCTGTCGAGCGTCGGTTTTGGGGATCGACTTTATCGTTGGACGGTGCAGGTGATGCGCTGCACGCAGCGCTGCGACCAGGTGCTGGACGATAACGCCCGAAAGCAGGGAGATGCGAGGAGTTTGACGAGTAGAGAAGGAACATTTTACTGGCATCCCTGACATGTGGGGGGGGAGGACATCCAACGAACACTCCACCTACTCCATGATCTGATAATGGGAAGGAAACGCTAGGGCAAACATTTCCTCGACCATAGCTCACTACCACTGCGTCGCGACGGCTGACCAAGGAAACGGAATATGGCTCGATGGCCCAAATCTACGCAACTCCAAGGGTCCGTAAAAATATAACTTCCCGCAAAACCCCGTGTTTTCCCGGTGAAATGCCGGAACTAATTCTTTTACGGACCCTTGGGCCAATATACTCCTCGTTCACACTTTGGCCCGCTGCGACCGCTATCCCTACTCCTAGCAGCCTGTCGGAGAGAGGGCGGCTTCCCTCCGAACTCGATTTACAGTAAAATTGCGGCCATTCAGCAAATCTGATTTACTTGGCAGGAGAACACGCTTATGGCCCGCAAATTCAAAACGGTTGATTATGAACAATCCGGTCAGCAAAGGTTGACGATCGATGATTGCCTGCCGGCTGATCATTTGGCCCGCTTTATTGTGACCATCGTGGCGATGCTGGATTTGAGTGCTTTTTACGCCTACTATGCGGCGACGGGCGGCGAGCCGATTGATCCCAAGGTGCTGTTGGCGCTGTTGCTGTATGCCTACGCCACCGGGATGTTTAGTTCCCGCAAGATTGAGCAGGCGACCTATGAGATCATCCCCTTTCGCTTCATGGCGGGGGGGCTGCATCCGGATCATTCGACCATGGCCTGGTTTCGCAAGCAGTTTCTGGCCGAGATCAAGCTGGTGTTTGCTCAGGTCTTGCTGATTGCGCACGAGATGGGGTATCTGACCGTTGGGCAATATCAGTCTGGATGGGAGCAAGATGCATGCCGATGCCTCCAAGAGCAAAGCGGTCAGTTATGGGCGGTTGCTGAAACTGGAAGTGCACTTGCAGCAGGAAGTGGAGGAGTTGTTGGCGTTGGGTGAGCAAACCGATGCAAGCCGAGTTGCCCCCAGGGCTTGGTTATCGACACCGAGGTGGCCTTTCGGCAAGAGCGCTTGGTGAACCTGGCGGAGGCCAAGGCTATCTTGGAAGCGCGGGCCGAAGAACGTGACCAGGTCGAGGTGGCTGACTACGAGGCCAAGCTGCGGGCGCGGGCAGAGAAGGCCCAAGAGAGTGGGCGCAAACCACGAGGGCCAGAACCCAAGCCGCCCCAGCAGACCGGGCCACGGGACAAGGATCAATACAACTTTACTGATCCAGACTCCCATATTATGAAGAATAGCACCAATGCCGGCTTTGACCAGCATTACAATGTCCAGGTCGCCGTGGAGCAGGAGAACTTGTTTGTCGTGGGCAACACGCTTGTCCAATCATCCGGTCGATACGTATGAAGCCATTCCCACGGTCGATGCCATCCCGCCTGAGATCGGCCAACCCAAAGCCGCCGCCTTGGACAAGATCTACTTTGCCCCCCAGAACATCCAAGACTTGGAAGCCCGGCAGATTGAGCCCTTCATCGCCACCGGGCGTGAGCCACATCACAAGAGTTGGCAAGAACGTTTTGCCCAAACGCCTGAACCACCGCCTGATGAAGCTAGCCCGATCGTCAAGATGGCCTACAAGCTTCAGACTGAGATTGGGCAAAGCCATCTACGGCCTGCGCAAGTCCACGGTTGAGCCGGTGATTGGCATCATCAAGGAGGTGTTGGGGTTGAGTCTGGCCGACGACAATTATAATTACCCATCGATGACAATTAGAAATGCCCACTAGGAGGATCGGTTCAGTCAATGTAAACTGGCCTGGCCAGGAAGGAGGCCAGGACACAATGACTGCAACCGA
>CAVOYU010000009.1:0-218434 GCA_963700775.1 uncultured Pseudomonadota bacterium | reverse complement strand
GGCTGGCCCAGTTCCAGAACCGCGTGGGCCAGGCCGACCGCGTGGTGGTCTTCTACTCCGGCCACGCGATCCGCAGCGAGGGCGTGACCTATCTTGCCCCCGTCGAGCAGGGCAACGATACGCTTGTCGAGGCCATGATGGGCGGCGTTCCGCTGAACCTGGTGCTGCGCCTGGCGGGCGCCAAGCCGGGCAAGGCCGTGGTGTTCCTCGATGTGGCCCAGCTCGACGGCTTCCCGCCGCGCCGCTTCGCCGAACCCGGCATGGCCGAATTCGATCCCGGCACACGGCTCCTGGTGGTTTCGGCCGCCGCGCCCGGCCGGGCGCTCCGGCGGCGCGATACGGGCGGCACGCCCTTCGCCGACGAAGTGGTGCGCCGGTTCCTTGAACCCGATCGGCGGGCGCTGGAGGTGGCGCGGGGCCTGCGGGGCCCGACCTGGGTCGCAGGTGGGGCCGATGCAACACTTGCACTCGTGCCCGCGGGCCGAGGTCCGATCTCCGGCGGGGGTACCGGCACCCCCGGACTGACCGACGCCCAGATCGAGGATGCGCTCCGACTCTCGGTCGGCCAGCGTCGCGAGGTACAGGAGAGCCTGAGCCTGCTCGGCCACGACCCCCGCGGCGTCGATGGCGTCTTCGGTCCCGGTACGCGCACCGCGATCCGGCTCTGGCAGCGGGCCAACGACCTGGTCGAGACCGGTTACCTGACAGCCGAGCAGCTCGCCCGGCTGCGCGATCAGGCCGCGTCGGCAAGCCGCCCCGGCACGGGGAGCGGCAACGCGGACGCGCAGCGCGACCATGACTACTGGGCACGCACCGGCGCGCTCGGCACGGGTGATGGCTACCGCGCCTATCTCGAGCGTTATACTGACGGCCTCCATGCCGGCGAGGCGCGCGCCGCGCTGAGCCGCATGGCCGAGCGCGGCACCGACTTCCCGGCGGCGCAGGAACTAGCGCTCTGGCGCCAGGTCCAGCGCTACGACCGGGCGGTGGACTACCGCGACTACCTGCGGCGCTACACCACCGGCATCTGGCAACCCCAGGCCGAGGCCCGGATCGCTGCGCTCGAGGGCGGCCCCGTCAGCGGCGGCGCGCCGGCAGACCCCGCTGCGACCGAGGAGGCGCTCCGGCTGACCCGCAACGACCGACTGTCGGTCGAGCAGCGGCTGGCCTATCTGGGATTTTCGCCGGGCTCGCAGGATGGTTTCTTCGACGCCACGACCCGCTGGGCCATCGAAGGCTACCAGCGCAGCCGAGGCTATGGCGCGACCGGTTATCTCGACCAGCCGACCGTTACAGGGATCATGGACGAGACCCGCCACGTCCGCTCGGGCATCATCCTCGACGGCGCCCAGGTCCTGCGCGACCTGCTCGGCGGCCTGCAGTAGCTCATTGCGGTTCGAATTCGGCCGGATTGCCTGAAATCCCGGCTTTCCAGCCACCCCGGCACCATGTTTCGCGATCCGCGCTTGCATCGCCGGGCACGCTTGTGCATTCAGGAGGTGAGCAGAGCAACAAGACGAAGGAACGAAAAATGTTCCGTCTTTATCACCTCCCGCTGTCGCCT
Source organism: uncultured Pseudomonadota bacterium (assembly GCA_963700775.1). Lineage (GTDB taxonomy): Bacteria > Pseudomonadota > Alphaproteobacteria > Rhodobacterales > Rhodobacteraceae > Thermohalobaculum. The sequence goes on along the minus strand of CAVOYU010000009.1, from coordinate 216,870 downwards.
TACTGTCGAAAGATCCGCTTGGTGCTGGCCGAGAAGCGCCTCGAGGTCGAGTTGATCGAGGAGCGTCCCTGGGAAGGCCGGCTGGATTTCCTGCGGCTGAACCCCGCCGGCCAGGTGCCGGTGCTGATCACCCGCGAAGGCCAGGCCCTGGCCGAGTCGACCGCGATCTTCGAGTTTCTCGAGGAGACGGTCCCCGAGCCTCCGCTGCTGCCGAAGAACCCGCTCCAGAGCGCCGAGGTGCGACGCCTCGTCGGATGGTTCGACGACAAGTTCAACCGCGAGGTCACCGAGAACCTGGTGTTTGAGCGGGTGACCAAGCGGATCGCCCGCCTCGGCTATCCGGACGGCGCCCGCCTCAAGGCCGGCAGCCAGAACATCCGGGTGCATCTTGACTACGTGACCTACCTGCTCGAGGGCCACAACTGGTTGACCGGCCCGCGCATGTCGATCGCCGACATCACTGCCGCGGCCCATCTGAGCTGCCTTGACTATGTGGGCGACGTGCCCTGGGAGGAGTATCCCTCGGTGCGCGACTGGTATTCGGTGATGAAGTCGCGCCCTTGCTTCCGTAGCCTGCTGGCCGACCACCTGCCCGGCATTCCGGCGGTCGGGCACTACGCCGACCTCGATTTCTAATATTCTGCCCGACTTGCCGGGTCATTCGCGGTGATCCGGTCCTTCGCACCGTGGCACCCGGTCCCGTGGCACCCGGTCCCGAAATGCGGCTATTCTCCAGCCAAGCCGGTGAGGAGCCGATGCGAACCAAGGCCGTCATCCTGTTGCTGCTGACGATTGCGCTCGCCGCCTGCGCCGCCGCGCCGGCCGGTCCGAGCAGGCCAGATGAGGCTCTCGAGCACCCCGAAGGCGGCAATGGCGGTGACGGGATGTGAGCCCCAGCGCCGGCCCTTCCGCTGCCCGCGCGGCTGGGCGATAACGCGGTCAGCCAGACACCATCCGATCCGCCGTGCCGGAAGCTTTGCCGTGACCCCGCCCCCCGACGCCAGACCCGCCCAATCGCTCCGTTCCGCCCTCGAAGCCGAGGCGCGCGGGCTCGGCTTTGCCGGTCTGGCCGTGACCCGGCCCGATGCGGTCGGCACCGCCGGCGAGCGCCTCCGAAGCTGGATCGCCGATGGCCGGCACGGCGACATGGGCTGGCTCGCCGAGCGTCTCGCCTGGCGCAGCAGTCCCGGGGCGCTTTGGCCGGCGGCGCGCGCGGTCATCATGCTGGCCGAGCCCTACACGCCGGCATGCGACCCGATGGCGGTGCTGTCCCAGCCGGACCGTGGCGCCATCAGCGTCTATGCCCAGGGCCAGGACTACCACGACACGGTCAAGAAGCGGCTCAAGCGGCTCGGCCGCTGGCTGATCGAGCGCGCCGAAGCGGAAGGTACGCCTTGTGAGATCAAGGTCTTCGTAGACACGGCGCCGGTCATGGAAAAGCCGCTGGCGGCGGCAGCGGGGCTCGGCTGGCAGGGCAAGCACACCAATCTTGTCTCGCGGCAACTTGGCTCCTGGTTCTTCCTCGGCGCCATCTTCACCACGCTCGACCTGATGGCTGACACGCCCCACGGCGATCACTGCGGCGCCTGCCGGCGCTGCCTCGACATCTGCCCGACCGCCGCCTTCCCGGCCCCCTACCAGCTCGATGCCCGGCGCTGCATCTCGTATCTGACCATCGAGCTCAAGGGCGCGATCCCCCGGGCGATGCGACCTCTGATCGGCAACCGGATCTATGGCTGCGACGACTGCCTGGCGGTCTGCCCCTGGAACAAGTTCGCCGCCGCCGCCAACGCCGCCTACGCCCCGCGCGAGGGGGCGGATGCCCCGCTTCTGGCCGAGCTCGCCGAGCTTGATGACGCGGCGTTCCGCGCCCGCTTCGCCGGCTCGCCGGTCAAGCGCACCGGGCGCGGGCGGTTCCTGCGCAACGTCATGGTGGCAATCGGCAATTCCGGCTTGCCCGAGCTCGCCGCCGTGGCGGAACGCGGTGCCGCCGACGGCGACCCGCTGGTCCGTGCCCATGCGGTCTGGGCGCTGTCGCGGCTGGTTCCGGCGGCCCGTTTCCGGGCGCTCATGCGCGCCGACCCGGACCCCGCGGTCAACGAGGAATGGCGGCTCGGCCTCGCCGAGATTACTCCGTCCCCGCCTCCATCTTCTGCAGCCTGAGCCGGGCGGCCGCGGCAACCGGCCCGTCCCGATCGAGGTCGATCGCCTTCAGCCAGGCGGCGCGGGCGGCGCTGCGGTCGCCGCCGGCCGCCTCCAGTGTCCCGCGCTCGAGCCAGACCGCCGCCACTTCTGGCGCGATCTCCGTCGCCCAGATCAGGTCGGCCCGCGCGCCCACCCTGTCGCCAAGCCTCAGCTTCGCGGCGCCCCTCAGCGCCAGGGTCTCGCCGTCCGGCGCACCTTCGGCCAGCGCCGCGTTCAGCTCCGCCAGCGCTCCTGCCCAATCCTGACTTTCCGCCCTGACTCTGGCCGAGAGCACCAGTGGTCCGCGCCCGCGCGGCAACAGCAACAGCGCCCGCTCCGCGGCCTCGCCCGCCGCCTTGACCTCGCCGAGGCCGAGATAAAGCTCGCCCGCCTCCACCAGCAGAGCGGCCCTGACCTCATCCGGCAGCGATCGCTCGCCTGTCGCGATCTTCACAAGCAGCGCCGCGGCGCTGCCGTCGGCCCCCAGCGCTGCCAGCGAGAGCGCCCGGCAGTGCCCGGCGGCGGCCCCTCCCCCGGCCTGCTCCCAGGCCAGCGCCTCGCGCTCGGCCGCCCGCGGGTCCTTGCCCACCAGATCGAGGCAGGCCTCGTAACTGTCCACCGCGCCGGCCGGACTCGCGGCCAGCAGCAGCATCAGCGCGGAAATCCCTGTTCGCAAAGCGCGCATCAGCATCTATCCTCCGGCGCACCGATCTATCCGAGAGGACACCGCGCGACCATGGGAAAAACACCGGTCCTGCTCAGTTTCGGCCACGGCTACTCGGCACAGGCGCTGGCGCGCCGGCTCCTTGCGCAAGGCTGGCAGGTGATCGGAACGACCCGGTCCGAGGAGAAAGCCGCGGCGATCCGGGCCACCGGGGCCGAGGCGGTCCTGTGGCCTCCGGTGCGGCCGGGGCCGCTGCTCGACCGGGCGACGCACCTTCTGGTCTCGGCCGGACCCGATGCAAGCGGCGACCCGGTGCTGCACCACTGCGCGGGCTCGCTCGCGGCGCGGGCCGAGCGGTTCGACTGGGTCGGCTACCTCTCGACCACAGGGGTCTATGGCGATCGCGGCGGCGACTGGGTCGACGAAGGCTCTGAATGCACTCCCGCGACCGAGCGCGGCCGCTGGCGTTTGGCCGCCGAGCGCGCCTGGCTCGGCTACTGGCATGATGAGGGACTGCCGGTGCATGTCTTCAGGCTCGCCGGAATCTACGGCCCGGGCCGCGGCCCTTTCGCGAAGGTCCGCGACGGCACCGCGCGACGGATCGTCAAGCCGGGACAGGTATTCAGCCGGATCCATGTCGACGACATCGCCAACGTGCTTCAGGCTTCGATCGCCCGGCCCCACCCGGGCGCCATCTACAATGTGTGCGACGACGAGGCCGCGCCGCCCGAGGAGGTCATCGCCCACGCGGCGGCGCTCCTCGGCCTGCCGGCGCCCCCCGAAATTCCCTATGAAGAAGCGGAAATGACGCCGATGGCGCGGTCGTTCTACGCCGAGTCGAAACGGGTTTCGAACGCGCGCATGAAGGCCGAGCTGGGAGTGCGGCTCGCCTATCCAACCTACCGCGAAGGCCTCGCGGCGCTGCTGGCCAGCGAGACCGGATCGGCGGGAGGCACATGACCCGCTGGACCTGGGTCGGGTGATTCGCCCCGGCACCCGGCACCGGCGCCCGGGCGACCGATTGCGGCGGCGATACGGCGGTGCGGTGGCGCCGCTCAATTCGGCCTCCACACGCACCGGTTGATCGCGTTAAGCGCGTGTAACCTCGTGCATTTTGCTAATTATTGCGTCAATTTGCGACGCCTCCGAGCGCTGTTGCATTGGTTTCTCTCCAATACTTCTCAACCAACAATTGAATTATTATCGAATTTGGTTAAGAATTAGGCACGGTGGCTTTTGCGTAGTGTGGTGGAGTGAGCGTTATGTTTTCCACATCCAGGCCCGGTCGGGCCGTCGGCGAACCGGCAATTCGCGAGCGGTTGTTGAGGTCATTCAAGCGCGACGATTCCGGCGGCATCACGATCTTTGTCCTCATCCTCTTTGTGCTGCTCCTGCTGGTCGGCGGCATGGCCGTCGATTACCAGCGTTACGAGCTGGCGCGGGCAGATCTCCAGGATGCCCTAGACCGCGGCGTTCTCGCCGCGACCAACGGCAACCAGCTCTACGACCCCGATTCCCAGTTGAGCGTGAACGAGCAGGCCAGGCAGCTGGTCTCGGCCTACATGGTCTCGCGGAACTACACGCCCAACGGAATGCAGCTCGCGACCGAGGTTACCGATCTGGCCGGCGGCCGGTCGGTCGTCGCGACCGCGGTCGAGCCGCTCGACACCATCTTCCTCAGGATGATGGGGATCAGCCGGATGAATGTCGTGGTCAATTCCGGCGCGGTGCAGGCTGCGCCGAAGCTCGAGATCACGCTGGTGCTGGACGTATCGGGCTCCATGGGCTGGAACTCGACCTCGTCACCTGGCACCAAGCTCGCCCAGCTCAAGGTGGCGGCGAAGGAGTTCCTGCAGACGGTCCTCTCGCCCGACAACTCGGCCCAGACCCTGGTCACGATCGTGCCCTTCTCGCAGCAGGTAAACCTGCCGCGCGTGATGGCCGACAACTACAACCTCAATCGGACCCACAATTACTCGAGCTGCTTCGACTATCGCGATCTGAACTTCGGCTCGGTTGCGATGCCGACCCAGCCGGTGACCGCCTATCGCCAGGGTCAGCATTTCATCGAATCCGGCGCCGGCGGCTCCAATCTCCGTGGCTGCCCGGCGATCCAGAACGCGATCACGCCGTTCTCCGACGACGTCACCCAGCTCAGCGCGGCCATTGACGCACTTTCGGTCGAGACCTTCACGGCCACGTATATGGGCATGAAGTGGGGCGTCGCGACGCTCGACCCGACGTCGCGCCCGGTCGTCGATGCCATGATCAGCGCCGGAACCCTGTCGAGCGCTTACGCCGGCTGGCCCCATGCGTGGAACGACCCGTCGGTACGCAAGATCACCGTGGTGATGTCAGACGGCCAGAACACAAGGCTGAACGCGATCCACGACAACATCTACAGCCAGCGGACGCCGGCTTACTGGCATACGAATGCACCGCGGTCCGGCGAGAAGTACTCGCTGGTCAACAGCGAGGCGACCGGCGAAGGCGACGTCGTGCTGAAGCAGATCTGCGACGCGGCCAAGCTCGGCAGCAACTCGACGGTCTACACCATCGGCTTCGAGCTGGCCGGCCAACCCTTGGCCGAGGCCGCGCTTGGGGACTGCGCATCATCGCCCGCGACCTTCTACCTGGTCAACGGTGTCGAGATCTCCACGGCGTTCCAGAACATCGCCGACGAGATCGTGAACCTGCGGCTCATGAACTGACCGGCACCGGAGGCCGGCCGGGATGCCATCTCGGTCCCGCCGGCCTCCCGATACCGGCGGCACCCCACCCCGAGACCTCATGGGGAACCAGCGCCGCCTTCCGGTCAGTCAGACGTCGTAGTGCAGCCGCGCCGGGCCTGCCTCCAGAACCCCCCCGGCGCGGTCAAGCCGCAGATGCGCCAGCGCCCGCCCGCCCGATTGGGTGAACAGCACGCCCGCCGGTCTTCCCTCCGCCGTCACCGGCGTTCCCGGCTCCGCCGCGCCCTCGATCCTCACCCGTACCAGGCGCTTCTTCAACTCGGTCTTGTGTTTCATCCGCGCGGTGACCTCCTGGCCGACATAGCAGCCCTTGTGGAAATCGACCCCGTTCAGCGCCTCGAAATCGGCCTCCAAGATGTAGGTGTCGTCGGGGATCAGTTCGATCCCGCTCTCGGGTACCAGATGGGCGACCCGCAGCGCATCATAGACCGCTCTGCATACCGGCCGCGCACCCGCGGCGGTCAGCGCCGCCTCCGGGTCCGCGGCATAGATCCGCCATCCGAGCGCCGGGTTGCGAGGATCCGGCACTGCCTGTGGCCCCGCAGGCGCAGCGCCGCCCCACACCAGCGCCACGCCGAGCGCCGCCGGACCGGTCACCCGGGCATCGCGGCGTAGGCAGTACATCCGGAGCCGCTGCGCCAGCGCCTCGGCCCGGTCCGCTGCCACGTCGATCAGGAGCGCCGCTTCCCCCGCGCCCGCCTCCCCGGCATCGACGAGAAAGAAATCGAACAGGTACTTTCCCTGAGGCGTCAGGAGTGCCGCGTAGACCGCGCGCGCCGGCGCCAGGCGCCCCACATCGTTGGTCACAACGCTCTGCAGCACATCGCGCGCCGCCGCTCCCTCCATGCGGAGGACGGTTCGGCCGCCATCGACGAAGCCTTGCAGTCCGCTCATACCCGCCTCCCGTGACACCATTCCGGCAATATAGGCGTCGCGCGCCGCCGCTCCCAGCGATATAAGGCAGGCGACACGTTAAGGTTCCAGCTCATGACCCTGCCCACCGCAGAGGAGCGCGCCGAGGGCCGCTCTCCGGTCAGCTTCCTGCTGTTCCTCGCGCTGATGACATCCGTCATCGCGATGACCATCGACGCGGTTCTGCCGGCGCTCGACGGCATTTCGGACGAGCTCGGCTTCCGGAATGCCAACGACCGTCAACTCATCGTCATGCTGGTCTTCGTCGGCATGGGAGCCTCGCAGGTGGTCTACGGACCGCTGTCGGACAGCATAGGGCGGAAGCGCACGGCGATGCTCGGCTGGGCGGTTTTCACTGCGGGCACCCTGCTGGCGATGTTCGCGGTGACGCCTTTCATGATGTTCGCCGGTCGGCTGCTCCAGGGCCTCGGCGCCGGCGGGCCGCGGGTCGTGGCGATGACCATTGTGCGCGATCTCTATGACGGCCGCCCGATGGCGCGGATACTCTCGCTGGTTATGACCATCTTCATGCTGGTACCGATGCTTGCCCCGATTGTCGGCCAATGGACCGAGAGCCTGGCCGGCTGGCGGGCGATCTTCGGGCTTTATCTGGCGCTGGCGGTGGTGTCGGGCGGCTGGTACCTGCTCGCCGTGCCGGAGACCCTGGTCCCGGCAAACCGTCGGCCACTCCTCCCCGGAAATGTTATCGGTGCCTTTGCCGAGGTTCTGACCACGCGCGCGACCATGTTCTATACCCTGGCCATGACCATGGTGTTCGGCGCCTTCGTCGTCTATCTCTCGACCGCTCAGCAGGTGCTGGAGGAGGCCTATGGGCTCGGGCCACTGTTTCCATGGGCCTTCGGTGCGCTGGCTCTTGCCTTCGCCTGCGCCAGCCTGATGAACAGCCGCCTGGTGATGCGCGTCGGCATGCGCCGGCTGTCCATGATCGCGCTTTGGAACATGGTCCTGGCCGGAGCCGCCGCAGCCCTGGTCGCGCGCGAATTCCCGGGCGGACTTCCGCCGCTCTGGCTGTTCATGATCCTGACCTCACTGATCTTCTTCTCGGTCGCCGGTCTGTTCGCGAATTTCAATGCGCTCGCCATTGCACCGCTCGGGCACATGGCGGGAACTGCCGCCTCGGTCATCAACACGGTGGCGACGGTCGGCGCGGTGCCGATCGGCTTCGTGATCTCGCAAGGCTATGACGGCTCGGTCGTGCCGCTGTTCCTCGGCTTCGCGGTGCTCGGCTGCGCCGCGCTCGGCTTCATGATGCTGGCCGAGCGGTCGCGGGCGCCGGCCTGAGGCCGCATTGATGGCGGCCCCCCTCTCGGTGATCATTCCGACCCTCGACGCGGCCGAGCGCATGGGACCGTGCCTCGGCGCGTTGTCCGAGGGGTTGGGCGAGGGCCTGATCGCCGAACTGATCCTTGCCGACGGCGGCTCCGCGGACGACATTGCCGAGATTGCCGAGGCGGTAGGCGCCCGGCTGGTCACGGCTCCGCGCGGGCGTGGTCAGCAACTCGCCGCCGGCGCTCGCGCGGCGCGGGGTGAGTGGCTCCTGTTCCTCCACGCCGACACGGTGCTCTCGCCCGGATGGGCTCTCGCGGTCCGGCGGCACATGCGTGAAAGGCCCGCGCGGGCAGGTTGGTTCGCGCTGCGCTTCGACGCGCCGGGGCCGATGGCCCGGCTGGTCGCCGGCTGGGCCAACCTGCGCTCCGCCCTATTCGCGCTCCCCTTCGGTGATCAGGGGCTGCTGGTCAGCCGCGCGGTCTACCTCGCCGCTGGCGGCTACCCGGAGATCTCGCTCATGGAGGACGTGGCGCTGGCGCGCCGGTTGGGCCGGCGCCGGCTCTCCCGCATCGGCGCCGAGGCGCTGACCTCGTCCGCCCGTTACGCCGCCTCGGGCTGGTTCCGGCGCGGCTGGCGGCACCTGACCTGCCAGGCGCTCTACTTCCTCGGCGTCCCGCCGGAACGCCTGGCCCGCCGCTACGGGCGCGCTTGATGCAGCGGACGCTGGTGATCTTCCTGAAGGAACCGAGGCCCGGGCGCGCGAAAACCCGGCTCGGCCGCGCCATCGGGATGACCTCGGCGGCCTGGTGGTTTCGCCACAGCGCCTGGGCGCTGATCCGCCGGATCGGCCACGATCCGCGCTGGCACACGGTGCTCGCCGTCACCCCTGATGCCGAGGGACTTGCGAGCCGGATCTGGCCCGCGGACCTGCCGCGATGGCCGCAGGGTCCCGGCGACCTCGGCGCCCGCATGGCCCGCGCATTCCGGTCGATGCCGCCGGGCCCGGTGCTGATCGTGGGCGCCGACATCCCCGTGCTTGCCGCCCGCCACATTGCAGATGGCTTCCGCCTGCTCGGCAGGCACGACGCAATCCTCGGCCCGACGCCGGACGGCGGCTACTGGATGATCGGACTGAAACATGGCGCCCGGGCCGTGCCATCCCGCATCTTCGCGGCAGTCCGCTGGTCCTCGCCTCACGCTCTGACCGACACGGTGGCAAGCCTTGCGCCGCTCGGCATCGGATATGGCCCGATGCTCGCGGACGTGGATACGGAGGACGACCTCGCGCGCCACTAGGTCCGGCGGCAATCGTTCAGTCCGGATCTACAGGCGCTTGCCCATGTCGACGATGGTAAAGCCCGGACGCGCAGGGTTCGGCCGGCGCGCGGTCTCGACATAGCCGAGGCGCCCATAGAATGCGATGTTCGCTGCCATGCGGGCGTTCGTATAGAGCCTCATCTCCGCGAGGCCGGCGTCCCTTGCCCGCTGCTCCGCGAAGGCGATCAGGCATCGGCCCAGCCCCTGTCCCGATCGAGCCGGGTCAACCGCGACGCTGAATATCATGTCGTGGTAGGGCGCCCGTTCGACCACGATCAGCGCCGCCGCTTTTTCGCCCGGACAACCGAGCCAGATTTCTCCGCGCGCGATTCGCGGCGCGTAATCCTCCGTCACCGGCAATGGCGCATAGCCCAGCACGGGCAGCCAGACCGCGTAGGCCCGCCGGGTGATATCGACGATCGCCGCAAGATCGGATGGTTCCGCCTGCCGGATATCAACAGTCATGGATGCGCCGCCTGGGACAACACCAGTACCCTCAGTCTCGCCACGTGCACGCATGCGTGTTCTTGCCCGCCGAGCCGGTCCCGGGCGGCCTACCCGACCTGCATCCGCACCGCTCCGGACTGCGCCAGCGCCGCCATCAGATCGGTCAGGCAGCCCACGGGCGCCGAGCCGAAATCGGCGACGAAGGTCCAGCCATGCCCGGCACGCTGCGGTCCTTCCAGGCTATGCACCGCCCCCAGAAGCTCCGGAGAAACCTCGCAGTGACGGCTCTGGAACCACTCGAGGAACCAGCGCCGCAGTGGTGTCCAGTTCGGCTCCGGCTGCTTCGAATAGACCGTCAGCGTTGCTTCGTCCCAGCGAAACGGCGCGATCTCGGCCACGAAGCCGCCGCCGGCGACAATGGCGATCGACCGGCCGGCTGGCGCCGGGCCGCTCTCGACCCTGCGCACCAGAGTGCGGGCCTCGCGGGTGACCGCCAGGTCGCCGCGGCTCGGCAGTTCCAGAGGACCCGAGCGCCGAACCCGGCCCTCGGCATCGCGGAGCTCGGGTTCCGCCTGAACCTCGGCGCCGGCGTCGATCGCGCCGGCCATGGCTTCGAGGATGCCGCCGACCGACCGGTCGCGCGCTGCACCGGCCAGTCGTACCAGCAGCGGATCCGTTTCGCTCATCCCTCGCTCCGCCTGTCCGGGCCCGGTCTCAGCCGATCTCGAAGATGCCCTCGACCTCGACGATGGCGCCACGCGGCAGGCTCGAGCAGCCGACCGCCGAGCGCGCGTGCCGCCCCGCATCTCCGAAGGCTCCGGCGAGCAGGGTCGAGGCGCCGTTGATCACCGCGGGCTGCTGGGTGAAGCTGCCGTCGCAGTTGACGAAGCCGGTCAGCTTCACCACCCGCCGCACCCGGTCAAGATCGCCGGTCGCGGCCTTCACCTGCGCCAGCATGTTCACCGTCGAAAGGGCCGCCGCGCCGATCGCCAGCGCCAGCTTCGATCCCGGCGCCGGAGCCCCGTCGGCCGCGTGATCGGCCGCTGTCAGCTGACCTGCGATCACCCCGTCGCCGCCGATCGGCAGCTGGCCCGAAACAAACAGCAAATTCCCGCTGACGACGTAAGGCACGTACTCCGCCAGCGGCGCCACCGGCTGGGGAAGATTGATGCCCATTTCCTTGAGCCGGGCCTCGATTGTTCCAGCCATGATTCGATCCTCACGTGCCGCGCAAGCTGTCGGGACCCACCTTGGCGGGTCCGTCTCCCGCCCGCAAAGGAAAAGCGGGCCATTCCGGGCATGGCCGCACTTGCAAGCGAATTAATCAGTCGCCACACTGCGTCATTGCGACATATTGCGCTGCAACAAAGCAGCGGCGAGTTTCCTGCGCGGCCCGCGCCCGCGCAAGCAGAGACCGACTGGGAGGAAGAGGATGACCGAGGTTCAGATGCACCCCGTTCCGGCCGACATCAAGGCCCGTGCCCTGATCGACAACGCCAAGTATCAGGAGATGTACAAGGCCTCGGTCGACGACCCGGAGAAGTTCTGGGGCGATCAGGGCAAGCGGCTCGACTGGATCAAGCCCTACGGCAAGGTCAAGAACACCAGCTTCGCCTACGAGAATGTCTCGATCAAATGGTTCGAGGACGGCACGCTGAACGTCGCGGCGAACTGCATCGACCGCCACCTCGCCAAGCGCGGCGACCAGACCGCGATCATCTGGGAGCCGGACGATCCCAAGGCCGAGACCAAGCACATCACCTACCGCAAGCTCCACGCGGAGGTCTGCCGCTTCGCCAACGTGCTCAAGAAGATGGGCGTGAAGAAGGGCGACCGGGTGATAATCTATCTCCCGATGATCCCCGAGGCGGCCTACTCGATGCTGGCCTGCGCCCGGATCGGCGCGGTGCACTCGGTGGTGTTCGGCGGCTTCAGCCCGGATTCGCTGGCGAGCCGGGTCGAGGACTGCGGCGCCAAGCTGGTGATCACCGCCGACGAGGCCCCGCGCGGGGGCCGCAACACGCCCTTGAAGGCCAACGCCGACAAAGCGCTGGCCAAGCTCCCCGGCGTCAGGATGCTGGTGGTGCGGCGCACCGGCGGCAAGGTCGCCTGGGACGCGGCACGCGACACCTGGCTCGACGAGGCGGAGAAGGGCGTCTCGGCCGACTGCCCGCCGCTGGAACTGAGCGCCGAGGACCCTCTGTTCATCCTCTACACCTCGGGCTCGACCGGCAAGCCGAAGGGGGTGCTGCACACCTCGGGCGGCTACCTGGTCTATGCCTCGATGACCCACCAGTACGTGTTCGACTACCACGACGGCGACATCTACTGGTGCACCGCTGACGTGGGCTGGGTCACCGGGCACAGCTACATCGTCTACGGGCCGCTGGCGAACGGCGCCACCACGCTGATGTTCGAGGGCGTGCCGACATGGCCCGACGCCTCGCGGTTCTGGCAGGTCTGCCAGAAGCACAAGGTGAACATCTTCTACACCGCGCCGACCGCGATCCGGGCCCTGATGGGCAAGGGCGAGGAGTGGGTCGAGAAGGCCGACCTCTCGAAGCTGCGCATCCTCGGCACGGTGGGCGAGCCGATCAACCCGGAGGCCTGGGAGTGGTATTACCGGGTCGTCGGTAAGAAGAAATGCCCCATCGTCGACACCTGGTGGCAGACCGAGACCGGCGGCATCCTCATTACCCCGCTGCCGGGCGCCATCGACCTGAAGCCGGGCTCGGCGACCCTGCCTTTCTTCGGCGTGCAGCCCGAGGTGCTGGAGCCGACCACTGGCAAGGTGATCACCGAAACCGCCTGCGAGGGCGTGCTGGCGATCAGGGACGCCTGGCCCGGCATGATGCGCACGGTCTATGGCGATCACCAGCGGTTCCGGGATACCTATTTCTCGCAGTACAAGGGCCACTACTTCACCGGCGACGGCTGCCGGCGCGACAAGGACGGCTACTACTGGATCACCGGCCGGGTCGACGACGTGATCAACGTCTCGGGCCACCGGCTGGGCACCGCCGAGGTCGAGTCGGCGCTGGTGGCGCACCCGAAGGTCGCCGAGGCGGCGGTGGTAGGCTATCCGCACAACATCAAGGGCCAGGGCATCTACTGCTACGTGACCCTGATGGAGGGCGAGGAGTACACCGACGATCTGAAGAAGGAGCTGCGCAACTGGGTCCGCAACGAGATCGGCCCGATCGCCAGCCCCGACCTGATCCAGTGGGCGCCGGGCCTGCCGAAGACGCGGTCCGGCAAGATCATGCGGAGAATCCTGCGCAAGATCGCCGAGAACGACTACGGGGCGCTTGGGGATACCTCGACCCTGGCGGATCCGGGAGTGGTCGAAAACCTGATCGAGAACCGGCAGAACCGGTGAGGTCTCCGCAGGGCGGGCCACGGAGCGGCCACGGCCCGTCCTGCAACCTGCTCAACATTGAGCAGGGGGTTAAGACATTGATGTAATTGAAAATTTCATTTGAGCATATTTTGAGAACCGTGCGCAGAGGCCTCACATAAGCTTGTGGCGGGATGAATCCCGCCATTCCGCAGACCGTCCATGGAGCCGGGGTGAATCCCGCCTCACAGCCCCCATATCCTCGGCTCGGCGAATTCCAGCGAGTTGCCGGCCGGGTCGCGGAAGTAGATCGAGCGGCCGCCCCCGGGCCAGTCGGTCACGGTCTCGATCTCGACCCGGTGGTTGGCGAGATGAGCGATCCAGCCCTCGATCTCGGCCCGGGTCGCGGCGAAGCAGACATGGCCCGGCCCGCGCGCGCCGTGCGGCGGCACCGGCAGCCGCGCGTCCGGGGCGGCGGGCGCCTCGGTGGCGTCGGGATTGAACAGCAGCAGCACCTGCCCCTCGGCCCGGAAGAACACGTGCCGCCCCTCGGCCCCGGCGAAGCGCTCCATCCCCAGGACGCGCTCGTAGAACTCCGCCGCCGCTTCCAGGTCCTTGGCATAGAGCGCCGTCTCGAGGATCCGCATCGGCCCATTCCTCCGTCTGTCCGGGGCCGATCATAGCGCCTCCGCAGCGGAGGCAAACCGGTCTCCCTCTGCTGCGGTGCGGCAGGCCGGCAACACTGCCGGCCGCACGCGGGGAATAGTGATCCAGATCAAACCGCTACGCTCCTCAAGGTGATGGAATCCCACCCTGTCGCAGCGGCCCGGATGCCGGACTGATGCTGCGCCGCACAAGACGGACAAGGAGACAGTAATGACCAGGAAGAATCGCGGGATCGGCGCGCTGGCGCTGGTGGCGGCGCTGGCGGCGGCGCCCGCCATGGCGGAGGACGGCTGGAATTTCGCCGGCTCGTTCGGCGACAACGGGTTCAGCCGCTACGTCCCGTCGGTGACCAACCCGCTCTTCAACGAGACGCCGTTCATCACCACCGAGGCGAAGCCGATCTACATCTACCACCACATCCCGAACGACTTCCTGACCGGCGGCGGCTCGGTGAACGTGGTGGCCCTTCAGGCCCGCGTCGCCCTGACCGAGCGGCTGGGCTTCATCGCCACCGCCGACGGCTACAGCTGGGTCGATTTCGACAACGTGCTGCCCGACGACGAGGGCTGGAACGACCTCGCCGCAGGCCTGAAATACGCCTTCTACAGCGACCCGGCCGAGGGCACCATTGGCACCATCGGCCTGCGCTACACGGCGCCGACCGGCACGCTGAAGTCGGGCGGGATCAAGCTCAACGGCACCGGCAACGGCTATCTCAACGCCTTCGCCACCGGCGCCAAGCTGTTCGACAAGGCGCAGATCCAGGGCTCGCTTGGCACCCAGATCGCCCTTTCGGACAAGAACTGGAGCTTCTTCCACGCCTCGCTGCATGCGGATTACGAAGTGGCGAAGGGCATCTTCCCGCTGGTCGAGGCCAACCTGATCGCACCCTTCGACGGCGGCGACCGGCTGAAGGGGCTGAACCTGACCGGTGCCGACATCGTCGATATCGGCGCCTCGGACCCGGAGAACATCCTCAGCCTGGGTGCAGGCGCCCGCTTCCGGCTGTCGGACAGCATCATCGCCGGCGCGGCCTTCGAGAAGAACGTGCTGGAGAACAACATCACCGGCACCAGCGGCACCGAGGCCAGCGTGTGGGGCTGGCGGGTCACCACCGACCTGACCATCCACTTCTAGCCCGGAGCGCAGCAACCGGAGGAGCGGCATCCGGTGTGCCGCTCCTCGCCGTTCTGCGCCGGCTTTGCGCCGGCGGGCATTTCGCCCTAGCATCACCGCCGCCGGCAAGCGGATGCAGGGGCAGGTTCAATGACCGGACAAGCGACCGACGATCTGGAAGGCGCCTACGCACTGAAGACGCCCGAGGACAACGCCGCCTATTACCGCCGCTTCGCCGAGACCTATGACGGCGGCTATGTCGCCGACACCGGCTACGTCTATCCGCGCCAGATCGCCCGGCTTTTCGTGGCCGAGGCGGCGCCGGAGGACCGGCCGGTGCTGGACATCGGCGCCGGGACCGGGCTCGTCGCGGAGCATCTGGGCGGCCTGGAGGTCGACGGCATCGACATTTCGCCCGAGATGCTGGCGAAGGCAGCCGAGAAGGGGCTCTACCGCACCCGCATCCTCGCCGACCTGACGCGTCCCCTGGAGATTCCGGATGCCGCCTATGGCGGGCTGGTCTCGTCCGGCACCTTCACCCATGGCCATGTGGGCCCCGGCGCGCTGGCCGAACTGGTCCGCATCGCCAGGCCCGGCGCGCTGTTCTGCCTCGGTATCAAGCTCGAGGTGTTCGACGGCGCCGGCTTCGGCTCGGCCCTGGCCCGGCACGTCGCCGCCGGCCGGATCGGCCCGCTCGATTTCCGCGAGGTGGCGGTCTACGAGGGCAAGGCGCACGAGCACAGCGCCGACCGGGCGCTGGCGGTGCTGTTCCGCAGGCGGTGAGGCGGCGCGGTGGATTGCGCGGTGGATGGCGGGAAAAGCCCCGCCCCACGTCGCCGGCAGGCCAGGATGCGTCCCGCCACGATTCTCCGGGCTCTCAGTACCGGTAGTGATCCGGCTTGTACGGCCCGGTCTGCTTCACCCCGATATAGTCCGCCTGCTTCTGGCTGAGTTCGGTCAGCCGGACCCCCAGCTTGTCGAGATGCAGCCGGGCCACCCGCTCGTCGAGGTGCTTCGGCAGGACGTAAACCTCGTTCTTGTACTTCTCGCCCTTGGTCCAGAGCTCGATCTGGGCGAGCACCTGGTTGGTGAAGCTCGCCGACATCACGAAGCTCGGGTGGCCGGTGGCATTGCCGAGATTCAGGAGCCGGCCCTCGGAGAGCAGGATCATCCGCTTGCCGTCCGGGAACTCGACCATGTCGACCTGCGGCTTGACGTTGGTCCACTTGAAGTTCTTCAGCGCCGCGACCTGGATCTCGTTGTCGAAATGGCCGATGTTGCCGAGGATCGCCATGTCCTTGAGCCTGCGCATGTGGTCGACGGTGACCACGTCCTTGTTGCCGGTCGCGGTGATCACGATGTCGGCCCGCGGCGCCGCCTCGTCGAGAGTGACCACCTCGTAGCCGTCCATCGCCGCCTGCAGCGCGCAGATCGGGTCGATCTCGGTCACCAGCACCCGCGCCCCGGCGCCGCGCAGCGAGGCGGCCGAGCCCTTGCCCACGTCGCCATAGCCGCAGACCACCGCCACCTTGCCAGCCATCATCACGTCGGTGCCCCGCCGGATGCCGTCGACCAGCGACTCCTTGCAGCCGTACTTGTTGTCGAACTTCGACTTGGTGACCGAATCGTTGACGTTGATCGCCGGGAACGGCAGCAGGCCCTTCTGCATCAGCTGATAGAGCCGGTTGACGCCGGTGGTGGTCTCCTCGGTCACGCCCCGGATCGCGTCGCGCTGACGGGCGAACCAGCCCGGGCTCGCGGCCATGCGCTTCCGGATCTGGGCGAAGAGGTATTCCTCCTCCTCCGAGCCCGGATTCGAGAGAATGTCCTCGCCGGCCTCGGCGCGGGCGCCCATGAGGATGTACATGGTGGCGTCGCCGCCATCGTCGAGGATCATGTTGGTTGGCTGGCCGTCCGGCCACTGGAAGATGCGGTCGGAATAGTCCCAGTACTCCTCCAGGCTCTCGCCCTTGACCGCGAAGACCGGCACGCCGGCCGCGGCGATGGCGGCGGCGGCGTGGTCCTGGGTCGAGAAGATGTTGCAGGACGCCCAGCGCACCTGGGCGCCCAGCGCCGTCAGGGTCTCGATCAGCACCGCGGTCTGCACCGTCATGTGCAGCGAGCCGGTGATGCGGGCGCCCTTCAGGGGCTGCCTTGCCCCGAACTCCTCGCGGCAGGCCATCAGCCCCGGCATCTCGGTCTCGGCGATATCGATCTCCTTGCGACCGTAGTCGGCCAGGCCAAGGTCCTTCACCACGTGGTCGGTCATGCCATGCATCCTGTCATCTCCCTCGATCGCCCGCCGCATCGGGTATCGATCGCCGGAGCGCCACATAGCATCACGGCGCTCGCTCGACAATGCGCAGACCTCGAACTAGACAAGCGGCAACTTCTGAATGTCGGGCAATGGGGCGCGGATGGCGGCACGGGCATGGCAGCGGATGCTCTCGGGGCGCAGGCTGGACCTGCTGCACCCCTCACCGCTGGACATCGAGATCGAGGACATCGCCCATGGCCTCGCCCGGGTGGCGCGGTGGAACGGACAGACCACCGGCGACCATGCCTATTCGGTCGCCGAGCACTGCCTGCTGGTCGAGACCATCCTGCGCCGGCTGAAGCCAAAGGCGGGGCCGGTGGAGCGGCTGGCGGCGCTGCTGCACGACGCGCCGGAATACGTGATCGGCGACATGATCTCGCCCTTCAAGGCGGCGATCGGGCTCGACTACAAGGACTTCGAGAACCGGCTGCTGGCGGCGGTGCATATCCGCTTCGGCCTGCCTCCGGACCTGCCCGCGGTGACCCGGACGCTGATCAAGCGGGCCGACCGTCTCAGCGCCTGGTTCGAGGCGACCCAGCTTGCCGGATTCTCGGAGGCGGATGCGGCGAAGTACTTCCCGCAGCCGAAGTTCGAGGGCGCCGGGGCGATCAGGCTGAAGCCGCAACCGACCAATGCCGCCAAGCGTGCCTATCTCGGCCGGTTCCGGCAGCTCTACCTGCAGGTCCGGCCGTGAGCGGACATGGCGGGGCCCGGCCGGTCAAGGTCGAGCTCTCGGCGGTGATCGTGGCGCTGGGGTCCGAGGGCGCCACCGCCCGGCCGCTGGCCCTGACCCCGCAGGGGCCGGAGGGCCGCGACCTGCCGACGGTCGCCTTCGACCCGGACCGGCACCGGACGCTGCACGAGGCGCTGGCCGAATGGGTCGAGGACCGGGCCGGGCTCAGGCTCGACTACATCGAGCAGCTCTACACCTTCGGCGACCCGCGCCGCTCGGCGGCGCGCGATCCGGGCGAGCCGCACACGGTCTCGATCGGCTATCTGGCGCTGGCGCCCGCCGAGGCGGCCCGGGCGGCCAGCGACTGGACCCCCTGGGCGCACTGGTTCCCCTGGGAGGACCGGCGCGACGGGGTGCCGCCGGTCCTCGGCGAAGCGATCCTGCCCCGGCTCGCCGCCTGGGCGCGGGCCGGATCCGACGGCACGCGGGCGGAGCGGGTGGAGATGCTGTTCGGCACCGGCGACGCACCCTGGCGCGACGAACTGGTGCTGGAGCGCTACGAGCTGCTCTACAGCGCGCGCCTCGTCCGCGAGGCCTGGCGCGACCGGGGAGAAGCGCCGCCGCGCGACCTGCCGCCGCTCGGCTTCGCGGCGCCCCGCGACCACCGGCGGATCCTCGCCACCGGCATCGGCCGCCTGCGCGGCAAGCTGAAGTACCGCCCGGTGCTGTTCGAGCTGATGGGCGAGACGTTTACCCTCTTCGAGCTGCAGCGGGCCGCGGAAGCCGTCTCCGGCGTCCCGCTGCACAAGCAGAATTTCCGCCGAATGGTGGAGCGTTCCGGGCTGATCGAGCCCACGGGCGCCACGTCCTCGCGCCTCGGCGGCCGCCCCGCCGCCGAGTACCGCTTCGGCGCCGAGGCGGAATGGGAACGCCGGGCCGCGGCAGTGCGCTTTGGCGGCGCCAGACGGGGGGGCTAGATCAGCAGCCCCTTCCAGACCGCAAGCAGCGTCGCCGCGGCGACCACCACCGCGATCCGCACATGGACCGGGCTCGGCGGCTCGGCACCGGGCGGCAGTGCCCGGCTCTGGCGGATGTGGAACACCGCCTGGTGCACCGCCAGCAGGACCGCCGGCACCGCCGCCCAGCGGCTGCCAACCATCAGGAAAATGCCGGCGACGAAGGTCAGCACCCCGCCGGCGAAGACCCAGCGCAGCGCGTCGCTGTCGCCCGCCGCGCGAGCGTTGCGCATGATGAACACCGCGCCGATCGCCCAGATCAGCCCGACCACCCGCAGGACGGCCACGAGTACCGCGGTCATGAGTTCCCTCCGGCCATTTCTCCCGGACCCTGTTAACCGATGACGCGCGCCCGGCCCACCTCTGCCCGGCCGGAACATTTGCCGCGGGTACGGCCTTTCCGCCTGCCGAAACCTGCACCCGTGGCCGGGTTCCGCCGCCTGCGCTAGGGTTCGCCCCGGCGCCCCGGTCTGCGGCGCGCCGGGGCGGGAGGACGGCAGATGGACTACAGGCTGCTCGGACGCACCGGGATCAGGGTCTCGCAGCTCTGCTTCGGCACCATGTCCTTCGGCCGCGAGGCCGACGAGGCCGCGGCGGCGGAGATGTATGCCGCCTGCCGCGACAAGGGCATCAACTTCTTCGACTGCGCCGATGGCTACCAGAAGGGCAAGGCCGAGGAGATGCTGGGCCGGCTGATGAGGCACGAGCGCGACCAGCTGGTCGTCACCACCAAGTGCTTCAACCCGATGGGCGACGACGTGAACGCCCTTGGCGGCAACCGGCGGCACATCCTGCGCGCCGTCGAGGCCAGTCTCAGGCGCCTCGGCACCGACCGGGTCGACGTGCTGTTCATGCACCGCTGGGACCCGGACGTGCCGCTGGAGGAGACGCTGCGCGCGCTCGAGGACCTGGTCCGGGCCGGCAAGGTCCTGCATCTTGGCGCCTCGAACTACGCCGCCTGGCAGGTGGCCAAGGGCCTCGGCATCTCCGAGCGGCGCGGCTGGGCGCGGTTCGACGTGATCCAGCCGATGTATTCGCTGGTCAAGCGCCAGGCCGAGGTGGAGATTCTGCCGCTGGCCCGTGCCGAAGGGCTGGGGGTGATCACCTACAGCCCGGTCGGCGGCGGGCTCCTGAGCGGCAAGTACGGCCCCAGTCGCAGGCCCGAGGGCGCGCGGATCGTCACCAATCCGGACTATGCCGCCCGGTATGGCGAGGACTGGGCCCTGGTGACCGCGGAAAAGCTCACGGCGCTGGCGGCCGCGCGCGGGGTCCATCCCGTCAGCCTGGCGGTTGCCTGGGCGGCAGCACATCCGGATGTGACCTGCCCGATTGTCGGTGCGCGCAGCCTGGACCAGCTCCGCCCCTCGCTGGAGGCGCCGGAGATCGACATGACGCCGGAACTCCGGGCCGAAATCTCGGCGCTCGGCCGCACGCCGCCGCCGGCGACCGACCGGCTGGAGGAGGCACTGTAACACGCCGGGCGGACCGGCGTGGTGCGTCAGTCGTTGTCCGTGAGCCCGGCGCCGGCGCCCTTGCGGCGCGAGGCCTCGGTCGAGGGAGCGTAGGTGCGCCGGGCGAGGGCGGCGAGGCGGCGCCAGGCCTCCGGGTCCACCGGGTGGCGGGCGTAGGTGGCGGGCGGTGCTGCGGCAGGCGCCTCGATGCCGCGGCAACGCACGGTTCCGGCAATCTCTGCCCGGAGCGCTCCGGCCTCTCCTTCGGCGGCTATCCCTCCGCCCGGCGAGATCGTCAGCCGGACCCCGTTCCAGGACAGCTCGGCCGCCCGGCCGGCCCCGGGTTCCGGCATGGCGTAGGGCGCGAGCAGGAGCGGGAACAGCACCGGCCCCAGCGCGATCCCGTCTCCGGCCAGCGCCGCCCGGATGCGGTCCGACAACGCCGCCCCGGCCGCCAGCGGGCAGAGCGGCCCGGCGGGCGCGCGCCATTCTCCCGCCAGCGAAACCGGCGCCAGAAACTCATGGGACTGGCTGTCGGTCCGCTCCAGCAATGCGGCCAGCAACTCGGCACCGGGCTGCCCGCCGGCGGTCAGCCAGCGCGCCGCTTTACCCGCCTCCTCGGCGATGCCCCAGTCGCGCCCGGCACCGCGCGCCGCGCGTTTGCCCATGGCCTCGATCTCGTTCAGCGAGAGCTCCATCCTTCACCCCGGCAGCGGCGGATAGGACCAGCCATCGGCGTCGCCCTCGGCCAGTTCCTGCGGAAACGGCGCATCGCGGAACATGTTGATCCGGACCCAGCGGTCGGAGCGCGGGTCGAAATGGGTGGCGCCGAAAAAGGCGAGCTTGCAGCGCAGGAGGTCGATCGGCAGCAGCCCGGCCGAGATCGTGTTGTCGCGGATCTCCGCATAGGGAAGCCGGGCGGCGATCTGGGCGCGCCGGGCGATGTGCCGGTGCTCGGGATGGCGCAGCAGGAAGGCGGCGACGCTGTCCTCGCCCCGCCAGGCGAGGATGTCGCGGTGCATCCGCGCCGCGTCGCGGCCGGGGGACAGCGGCTGCTCGTAGTCGTCGAGCGGCTCCTCGAAGCGCTCGCCGAGGCGGGGTTCGAGCTTTTCCTCGGAGACGTACCAGACCCGCGCAGCATTGGCCGGCGCAGCCCAGTCGAGGCCGAGCGCGAAGGCGTACACCTCCTCGGTGATGGCGCGCAGCCGCGCGAGCGGCATCGCGCCATCGATCCGGAAGCATGCCGCCTCGTCGGCGCCCATGCCCTCGGCAAGGCCGTCGACGAGCGCCGGATAGGGCTCGAGCATCAGCGAGACGAGCTGCTCCTGGCCCTCGGCCGAAAGCACCGTCTCGCCCCAGAGGTAGAGCCGGTCCCACGGCGCTTCGCCGGCCAGCGCATTCGCATCGAGATGGGCCGCGAGCCGGTCGAGGTCGGCCCTCAGCGCCGCCAGCTTGCCGGTCTGCACCGGATGGTCCGAGCGCCATTCCCGGGCATTCCGGATTGCCCGCGTCACCAGCCCGCGGAACTGTTTCGCCTCGGCGGCGGTGGTGCGGCTGAGGCCCCTCACCCGTGCCAGGGCGGTCTCGCGGGCGGCGATCCAGTTGTTGAACAGGGCAGGATGGTTGACGATGAACGGCCCGAGCCCCAGCCCGGTGGAGTTGCCGACCCCGAAGCGCCGCCGCAGGTCCGGCGCGAGCGGCACCGCCGTCTGCGGCGCCCGTGCACGGGCCAGATGTTCGGCGAGATCGAGCGTATAGGCCCGGGTGAGATAGACCGACAGCATTTCGGCCTGGAACGGACCCGCCAGCTCCGGCCGGCTGGCAATCGCCTCGCGGTCGGCGGCGCCGAACTTCCCCGAGCCGTAGACCGCGGTCGTGCGCATCAGGTAGCCGACCGACTCGACCGTCTCGCGGTCGGGCTGGCGGCCCTCGGCCAGGCGGCCGACCACATGATCGAACAGCCGCACCGACCGGTTGGCGCGCAGCAGGCAGATCTCGCCGGCCGAAACCCTCCCCGCCTCCTGCTTCGGCACGTTCCGCGACAGCCGCTCGATGTCCGCGCCGGAGGGCAGGCCGTCGTGGAGGGCGAAGGTCGAATCCCAGGCCTCGGCGATCACCCGGTCGGTGCGCTTCTCCGGCGGCAGGTCATGGGCGAAGCAGACCAGGCTGTAGCTCCGCTCCGGTCCGTGTGCGGTGTAGACCGCCGTTCCCACACCGGCGGCGTCGATCTCCCAGACCGGGCGCTCGAAGCGCCAGCCCTCGCGCTTGAGGCGGCGCAGCAGCACCCGCATGAACGAGAGGCGGCACTGGTGGAACGAGCCGAGCCGCGGCAGCCGCATCACCGTCTCCGGCGAACGGAGCGGCACCTGCCGGATCCGGGGCGCGGCGCTCATGCGGGGCCGAAGCTCCGGTCGAAGAAGCGCAGCCAGTTGCCGCCCATGATGCCGTCGACCTCCTGCTCGCCGAGGCCAGTGGCACGCAGGCCGCGGGCGATGTTGCCGAAATCCCGGTTGTCGCGGAACCAGCCCGGCATCGGCGGGAAGCCGGCATCCGCGGCCGAGCCCTCGCCGTAGTCGATTTCCTTGGTCCAGCGCCCGGTGCGCATCCACTCGACCACGCCGTCCGGCTGGTCCTGGCAGAGGTCCGAGCCGATGCCGAGCCGTTCGGGGCCCATCAGCTCGGCGGTCCGCGCGATCATCTCGCAGAAGCTCTCCAGCGTGCAGGCGGACTTGCCCTTGAGGTGATGCGGGTAGAGCGAGAAGCCCAGCATCCCGCCCGACTGCGGCGAGCGCGCGCAGAACGTCGTCGGACTTGTTCCGGAGCGCCGGGTGCCAGGCGGCCGGATTGGCGTGGGTGATGGCGATCGGCCGCTCCGAGATCTCGATCGCCTCCAGGGTCGAGCGGGTCGCCGAGTGGCTCATGTCGACCACCATGCCGACCCGGTTCATCTCGCGGATCACCTGCCGGCCCATGCGGGTGATGCCCGGGTCCTCCGCCTCGTAGCAGCCGGTCGCCAGCAGGGACTGGTTGTTGTAGCTGAGCTGCATGAACCGCGCGCCCAGCGTGTGGCAGATCTCGACCAGGCCGATGTCGTCCTCGATCGGCGAGGGGTTCTGGAAGCCGAAGAAGATCGCCGTCCGGCCGGTCTCGCGGGCCCGGCGCACGTCGTCGCCGGTGCGGCCCTGGAAGATCAGCTCCGGGAAGCGCTCGAACCAGCGGTTCCATCGCTCGATGTTCAGCACCGTCTCGCGGAAGGTCTCGTGATAGGCGATGGTGACATGGACCGCATCGACCCCGCCCTCGCGCAGCTGGCGGAAGATCTTCTCCGACCAGTTGGCGTATTGCAGGCAGTCGATCAGATAGGGTCGCGCCATGTCCTCCGCCTGTCCTCTCACCCGGCTGCCCGTGCTGTCCGGCACCGAGCCTCCCCCAGCCTTTCACTTCAATCAATCAGAAATTGATGTTATCAATTTCAGAACACCTGAAGCAGGCGCCCGGCGATGATCAAGCTCGAAGCCCTCCGCGTCTACATGACCGTGGCCGAGATCGGCAATATCCGCGACGCTGCCGACCGGCTGGGGCGCACACCCTCGGCGGTCTCGATGGCCCTGAAGCAGCTCGAGGGCGAGATCGGCGCGCCGCTGTTCGAGAGCGACCGCAAGAACGCCCTGACCGCGCTTGGCCGGTTTACGCTTGAGAAAGCCCAGGCGCAGGTCCGCGGGTTCGACCGGGCTGTCGCCTCGGTCCGTGCCTTCGCCCAGCACCGGATCGGGAACCTGACGATCGCCTGCGTGCCCTCGGTGGCCGCCAAGCTGATGCCCGAGCTGCTGCGCGGCTATGTCGCCGCCTGGCCCGGCGTCGAGCTGGAACTGTTCGACGTCGACAGCATCGGGGTCGCGGGGCTGGTCGAGTCGGGGCAGGCGGATCTGGGTCTTGCCGGCAGGCCCCGGACGGCGGGCGTGCTCGATTTCGCGCCGCTGTTCCGCGACCGCTTCCGGCTGGTCTGCGGGGCGTCGAGCCGCCTCGCGGGCCTCGGCCGCCCGGTGCGCTGGGGGGATCTCCGCGGCGAGACCTTGATCCGCAACGGGGCCTCGGAGGCCATCGAGGCGGAGGGCTACCGCGCCCTCGCGGCGGAGGCCACGCTGATGCTGCGCAATGTCACCTCGCTGATCGCCATGGCCGGTTCGGGGCTGGGGGTGACGCTGCTGCCGGCGCTCTCGACTGCCGCCCTGCCGCCTGGCGTCGTCGCCTGCGACCTCGAGGACGGCGCTGTCATGCGCGAGGTCGGGATCATCGAGCGCAAGGCCGCCACGCGGAGCCCCGCCGCGGCGTCGTTCCTGGACCTCCTGCTGGCGGAAAGCCCGGCGCTGATCGCGGGGCTCGGTCTCGAACCCTGCTGACCGGCGCGCCCTGGCCGGCAGGCATTTCGGGGCGTCCGCACGCGGACGCGTGGCAATGCATTGAAATTACGTCATAAAAGTATTAACGTCGCAGCGCCGCATACCGGGCCCGATGCGCGGCCCGCCCGCAGGCGGCCTGCCCGGCCTCTTGCCGACGACTTGGCGCCGGCGCGTTCAGGGTGTGGCGCGCGGCAGATCGATCCAGCTGCCGAGGCGGATGTCCCATTCCGGCGAGTCGATCGCATGGGCGCCTCCGTCCGGATAGAGCGACAACTCGCTCAGGAGAATCCGGCCGTCATTCTCGAACAGGTCCACGCGGAGGAACGGCTGTCCTGCCGACAGCTTTGAAGCGATCTCGGCCATCCGGCCGAGCCGGGCCGGCCGGATCGCCTCGTCGATCCCGCGCTGGCCCACCTTCAGGAACGGCAGCTTGTGCCAGTCCAGGTCGAAGTAGGCGCCCGCAGGTCTGGCTTCGCTGAAATGACCGGCGTTGAGCTTGACGATTTTCGGCACTCCCCCGAAACAGAGGAACCGGTAAAGTGTCGCGATCCCGCCGGGAAAGTGCAGCAGCGGCTCCGCCAGAAGCCGGCGCCGCGTGTCCCGGTACTGCCACTCGCCATCCTTGAGCGAATGGTCGGTCCGCAGCCAGCGTCGCATCATGCGCCGGATCCGGCGTACCGGCAACGGATCGCCCGGCCGCCGGAACCAGTTCATTTTCCAGCCGTGGGAGGCCTTGAGGGCGAAGGTCTCGGGCAGTTCCTCGAGGGGAACCTCCTCGGGAGTGTCCCACACGCCGTAGCGCTCGAGCAGGATGTCGCCAAGTCCCCGGTCGCGCACGAACTCATGCGAGGTGACCTTGTCGGCCATGATCTTCTGGATCGGCCGCCGGTCGTAGAGCTTGAGCCAGCTGATCTTCTCGCTGAATGTCACCGGGTTCTCGAGGTCGATCTCCCGGTGGAAATGCCGGCGGAAATGCGCGCGGGTGACCGCTTCGTCCCATTCGCAGGTCGGGTAGGTGAGCCGCGATGCCAGGAACGATGCAGGGAAGAACGGAGCGACCGGAGCGGTGAGAACACGGGCGACATAATAGGGAATGCGGAAACGAGGCGGTCGCGCGGCGGGCATCGTTCGTTGAGGAGCCAAAGTCTCGACCATCGCGGCACTCACCTCATGACCAACCAAACGACCCCACCCATCCATGTAGCACACTTGAGAGCGTCGAGCCAAATCCTGGGCTCGGTTCGCGGAAGGGCCGCCAAATGGACGATCGGCGGCCTGATGTCCGGGTTTCGACCGGATGCTGCCTCTGGCCGATCCTTGGGGAGTCCGCGCCCGACGCCGGGCGCTACTTCTCGGCCCCGGCCCGCATCTCCTCCCAGCGGATCTTCGCGTTGGCGCCAAGCCAGGCGAAGGGCTCGGGGGGCAGGCGTCTCGGCAGGTCGAAGGCCAGCATCTTTGCCACCAGCGGGCTGTTGCCCTGCGCGGCGAGCTCGGCCGCCAGCATGCCCGCGAGCGTGCCCTTCGAGGTGCCGAGGCCGTTCTGGCAGCAGGCGGAATAGAGCCCGTGCTCGACCTCGCCGAAGGCGGGGACGCCGTTCCAGCTGAGGCAGAGCCGGCCGCCCCAGCGGTATTCCATCCCGACACCCGAGAGCATCGGGAAGCGGGCGGCGAAGCTCGCGTCGTGGTCGCGCGCCACGGCGCGGATGCGGGCGTCCGAGACCTCCATGCCGGGGTCGTAGGTGAAGCGGTTCCGGACCACGATGCGGTCGCCGCCGGTGCCGCTGATCCGGCGCACCGTCGTGCCCATCGGGTCGGCCGGCAGCACGCCCCAGCGCGGCTCGCCGCCGAGGCGCCCGACCTCGTCCGTCGTCAGCGCGCGCGTCATCGAAGCATAGGTGAAGACATGCATCAGCCGGCGGCGGAAATAGCCGAAGCTCTCGGCGTGGCCGTTGACGGCGAGGATCACGCGGGGCGCGGAGACCGCGCCCTTCGGCGTCTCGGCCCGCCAGACGGCGCTGTCGCGGGCCAGCGCGGTGACCGGGCTCAGTTCGCGGATGTCGACCAGCGGCGCCAGCCCCACGGCCATGGCGCGCACGAACATGGCGGGCTGCACCATCGCGGCGCCGGGGGTGTGGACGCCGCCCCGGTAGTAGTCGATGCCGGTCAGCGCCTTCATGTCGGCTTCGTCCAGCACCCGGCAGGGCTCGCCGAGCGCGGTCAGGTGGCGGGCATAGGCGGCGTTTTTCGCCATGCCCTTGCCGGTCGCCGCGGCGTTGATCTTCCCGACCGGCGCGAAGGCCTCGGCGCTCATGCCGTACTCCGCCGCCGCCTCGGCGTTGAAGGCGATGGCGGCGCGGTTCATCTCGGTCTGCTGCCTGTCGGCCTCGACCGCGCCGGCATAACCGTCGGCGGCGATGTTGTGGGGCAGGTCGATCATGAAGCCGGAGTTGCGGCCGTTCGGCCCCTCGCCGACCCGGCTCGCCTCCAGCACCACGATCCGGTCGCCCGCCCGGAGCTGCGAGAGCCGCCGCGCCGCCGCAAGGCCAGCCCAGCCGGCGCCGATCACCAGCCAGTCGGCGGTGATCCGATCCTCCAGCACCCGCGGCGGAGGCGGCGGAGGCAGCAGCGCATTCCACGCGGCGGGGCCGGGATCCTTCGGCAGGCGGGTGACCTTGCTCAAGCCACGGCCTCGTCGGAGGCCCGGTCGGAGAGGTCGATCCAGATGGTCTTCAACTCGGTGTACTGGTCATGGGCGTGCACCGACTTGTCGCGCCCGCCGAAGCCCGACTGCCTGTAGCCGCCGAAGGGGGTGGTGATGTCGCCCTCGCCGTAGCAGTTGACGGTGACCGTGCCGGCGCGGATGGCCCGCGCGGCCCTGAGCGCCCGCTTGCCGTTGGCCGAGAACACCGAGGCGGCGAGCCCGTAGGGCGTGTCGTTCGCCACCGCCACCGCCTCCTCGGCGCTGGCGACCGTGATGACCGAGAGCACGGGGCCGAAGATCTCCTCGCGCGCCAGCGGGTCGCCGGGCTTCACGCCGTCGAAGATCGTGGGCTGGACATAGCCGTCCTTGCCCTCGCCGCCCAGCACGGCGGTGGCCGTGGCGCGGCCCTTCTCCAGATAGCCGCAGACCTTGCGGAAGTGCTCGCGGTCGACCAGCGCGCCAAGATGGTTCGCCGGGTCGAGCGGGTCGCCGGTGCGCCAGTCCCGCGCGCGCGCCTGGATGCGATTCATCAGGGCCGGCTTCACCGCCTCATGCACGATCAGCCGCGAACTGGCCGAGCAGTTCTCGCCCATGTTCCAGAAGGCGGCGTTGACCAGGTGGCCCGCCACGAGGTCCAGATCCTCGGCATCCTCCATGACCACGGCGGGGTTCTTGCCGCCGCATTCGAGGGTGATCTTCTTCAGGTTCGAGTCCGCCGCGTAGCGCAGGAACCGCTTGCCGGTCTCGGTCGAGCCGGTGAACGAGACCATGTCCACGTCCGGGTGCAGCCCCAGCGGCTGGCCCACCCCCGGCCCGTCGCCGGGGAGCACGTTCAGGACCCCGCGCGGGATGCCAGCCTCCATCGCCAGCTCGGCGACTCGAAGCGCGGTCAGCGGCGTCTGCTCGGCCGGCTTCACGATCACCGAGCAGCCGGCGGCCAGCGCCGGGCCGATCTTCCAGGCGAGCATCAGGAGCGGGAAGTTCCAGGGCAGCACGAGGCCGACCACACCGATCGGCTCGCGCACGATCACCGCCATGGCATCGTCGCCGACGGGGGCTGCCTGGTCGTAGATCTTGTCGATCGCCTCGGCGTGCCATTTCAGCGTGTTGACGGTCTCCGGCAGGTCGATCGCCGCGCAGTCGCGGATCGGCTTGCCGGAATCGAGGCTTTCCATGACCGCGAGTTCGTGGCGGTTGCGTTCGATCAGCTTGGCGAGATGGATGAGGGTGCGCTTGCGCGCCGCCGGGTGTAGCCGCGACCACCGCCCGTCCTCGAAGGCCTCGCGCGCCCTGGCAACCGCGAAGTCCACGTCCTCGGCGCCGCAGGCGGCGACCTCGGCCAGGGTCCTGCCGGTGGCCGGGTTCACGGTCGGGAAGGTGGCACCAGACCTCGCCGCCCGGAAGCTGCCGTCGATGAAGGCGGTGCAGGGCAGGCCGAGGCCCGTGGTGATGGCGCCGTATTCCGCCCGGGTCAGGAACTCCGTCATCTCACGCCCCCGCCTTCAGCGCATGCACGTTCGACGGCGCCGCCGAGGGTGCCGCCTCGATCCGCGCAATCGCCGCGTCCATGACCTTCACCGTCTCGGCCAGCGTCCGCTTCTCGTCCTTGTTGAGCGGCTGCAGCGGCCGGCGCGGCGGGCCGACCGGGATGCCGCGCAGGGACAGCCCGTGCTTGATGCACTGGACGAACTTGCCGCCCTGCTCGAGCACCCGCATCAGCGGCAGCATGGCCGACATGATCGCGCGGCCCTTGGCGAAGTCGCCCTCGACCGCGCAGGCCCGCCAGAGCGCGATATGCGCCTCCGGGGCGAAGTTCGACCCGGCGCAGACCCAGCTTCGGGCGCCCCAGGCGAAGAACTCGAGCGCCTGGTCGTCCATGCCGCAGGAGAGCTGGATATGCGGGTAATCGCGGGCCAGCAGGTGCAGCCGGTTGATGTCGCCCGAGCTCTCCTTGATGGCGCAGAAATTGGGCGAGCGGCAGACCCGGTCGAGATACTCCTCGTCCATGGTGACGCCCATGCGGCCGGGGTAGTTGTAGAGCATCACCGGCAGGTTCGCGGCGCGGTCGACGGCCAGGGCGTGCAGCGCGTTCTCGCGCGAGGTGGGGACGGCATAGGGCGGCGTCGCGACCAGAAGCGCGTCGGCGCCGACCTCCTTCGCCTGCTCGGCGAACCAGATCGAGTCCTCGGTCCGGATTGCGCCAGTGCCGACGATCAGCGGCACCCGCCCGCGGATCAGCTCCTTGGCGAGGCGCATGAGCCCGGCCCGCTCCTCGGCGGTCTGGGCGTAATACTCGCCGGTGGTCCCGGCCACGATGATGCCATGGACGCCGGCGCTCGACAGGTGCTCGACCACCTCGGCGAAGCGGTCGCGGTCGATCGTGTGGTCGGGCCGGTGGGGTGTGACGATCGGGGTGTAGATGCCTTCGAATCGCATCGGGCGTCTCCGTATACAATGCGTATACAATCTTAGTGCGAGCGCGAGCGGAACGCAATCCCCCAGTTTGCGCCGGGCGTCCGGCCAGGCGTCGGGTCAGGCGTCGGGTCAGGCGTCGGGTCAGGCGTCGGGCCGAACGTCAGGCCGGGACGGACATGTCGATGGGCAGCGGTTCGGGGCGAACGAACATCTCGATGTGATCGCGAGACAGTCCCCAGTGCTCGAGGGTCAGCGCGACGGCGCCTTCCGCGTCGCCGGCCTCGATGAACTCGATGAAGCGGTCGTGCTGGTCGGCGGCGGCGTGGATGCGCTCCCGCATCTCCGGGTTGCGCGGCCGCCAGAAGGTCTGGCCGATCCGGGCATGGTCGATCAGCAGCCGCTGGAGGCTGGGCATCAGGTACTGGTTGTCGGCCATCTGGCCCATGACGAAGTGGAAGCGGTCGTTCCAGTAGATCATGTCATCTGGCGAGTCCGCCTCGACGGCCTTGCGAAAGCGGGCCTGGATGTCGCGCAGCTCGGCGATCTGCTCGGGCCGTGCGTTCTGCGCTGCGAGCCGCGCGATCGAGGCATAGATCAGCGGCGCGGTGAGGAAGAAGTCGCGCATGCTCTTGTGGCTCATCGGCGAGACGATGGTGCCCCGGTTGTCGCGGATCTGGATGTAGCCCTCGCCCGCGAGTTGCCGGAAGACGTCGCGCAGCGGCGTGCGCGAGATGCCGTATTCGGTGCTGAGCGTGGTCTCGTCCAGATGCGCGCCCGGCTCCAGTTCCAGGGTCAGGATCTTGCGCTTGAGATCGGCGTGGAGCCGCTCCTTGTTGCTCGGTCCAGTCATTCCGCTCTCCGTCCCACTTCCCGGCATGCGCCCTGCCTGCTTCAGTTTCTCTGAAATCGCTTTAAACGCTTCAAGATTGATTGAACTCCGCCGATGCCCACAATGCAACCGGGGCCCGCCCGGAACTGCACCGGTGAAGCGGGTCGAGGATAGCCGTTGCAAGCAAAATCCACAATATGTATACAATGTGAATTGTATACATGTCGCATACATCGCGAGTCGGCGCGAGGCCGGGCCGCGATGCCGGGCCGATGACACAGTGGCCGCCGGGCTCAGGTGCGGCCAGAGAGCCAAAGAACCGCGCTTCAGAGGAGGAAAGCATGACCAGGCTGATGATGACTGACCGCGCCCTGCACCCGCTGGCCGCACCGGCGGCACGGGATTTCAAGGCCGGCAAGATGGACCGGCGCGAGTATCTCGCGACCATGGCCGCCCTCGGCGTCACCGCCGCCGGCGCCTTCACGCTGGGCGGCATCGCGCCGAGCCCGGCCGCAGCCCAGACCCCGGTCAAGGGCGGCGTCCTCCGCATCTCGATGGTGGTCAAGGCGTTCAAGGACCCACGCACCTTCGACTGGGCCGAGCTGGCCGCTGTCGGACGGCAATGCAACGAGTACCTGGTGCGCTGGAACCGCGACTTCAGCTTCGAACCCTGGCTGCTGGAAAGCTGGGAGGTCTCGGACGACGCCAAGACCTATACCCTCACCGCGCGCAAGGGCGTCAAGTGGTCCAACGGCGACGACTTCAACGCCGACGACCTGATTTTCAACCTGACCCGCTGGTGCGACGCGACCGTCGAGGGCAACTCGGTCTCGACCCGCATGGGCGCCCTGGTCGATCCGGACACCAAGAAGCTGCGCGAGGGCGGGCTCGAAAAGATCGACGACTACTCCGTCCGCGTGAACCTGCCGACGCCGGACATCTCGCTGGTGGTCGGCATGGCCGACTACCCGGCGATGGTCATGCACCACAGCTATGACGGCGGCACCGACCCGATGCAGGCGTTCGCGGTGACCACCGGCCCCTGCGAGCTGGTGCGCTACGAACCCAATATCGGCGCCGAGGTCAAGCGCAAGGAATCGGGCTGGTGGAAGGGCGAATTCTGGCTCGACGGCGTCGAGTGGATCGACCACGGCACCGACCCGACCGCGATGATCGCGGCGCTCGAGTCCGGCGAGGTGGACGCCACCTACGAGACCAAGGCCGACTCGCTGCCGCAGGTCGCGTCGATCGGCATCCCGACCACCGAGATCGCCACCGGCACCACGATCGTGATCCGGACCAACATCAACAACCCGCCCTATGACGACGTGCGGGTGCGCCAGGCGGTGCAGTACGCGGTCGACAACAGCGTCGTGCTGCAGCTCGGCCTCAACAATGCCGGCAAGGTGGCCGAGAACCACCATGTCGGGCCGATGCATATCGAATACGCCGATATCGGCCCCGCTGTGCGCGATGTCGAGAAGGCCCGCTCCCTGCTCGCCGAGGCTGGCCAGAGCGACTTCGAGTTCGAGCTGATCTCGGTCGACGACGACTCCAACCGCAATACGGTCGACGCGGTGGCGGCGCAGATGCGCGATGCCGGGCTCAACGTCAAGCGCACGGTCATTCCGGGCGCCACCTTCTGGAACGACTGGAACAAGTACCCGCACTCGGCCACCGAGTGGTACGGTCGCCCGCTCGGCGTCCAGGTGCTGGCGCTGGCCTACAAGTCGGGCGTGCCCTGGAACGAGACCGGCTACGCCAACGCCGAGTTCGACGCCCTGCTCGAGCAGGCGCTCGGCACCCCGGACGTCGAGGCGCGCCGGGCGCTGATGGCTAGGCTCCAGCAGAACCTGCGCGATGCCGGTGTGATCATCCAGCCGTTCTGGCGGGCGCTCTACCGCTCGGCACGCGAGGGCGTGCATGGCTTCGAGATGCACCAGTCGCTGGAGCAGCACCTCGACCTGGTCTGGATCGAGAGCTGAGCAAGGGGGGCGTCCGCGCCCCCGGACCAGAAACCGGAAACGGCGCCTCCGGGTCTGTCCGGGGGCGCTTTCCGTTTCCGGTGCCGCTACCAGCCCAGCGCCGGCTCGATCCGGTCGAGCTTGCGGCGGAGCTCGCGGGTGAAGTCGTCGACCGCGGGGACGCGCCCGCCCGCGTCGACGAGGCCGTACTCCTCCGCCAGCTCGGCGATCAGCTGCACATGGCCGCTCTTCTCCATCAGCCGGGGATCGACGGCCAGCCGGGCGATCGCGTCGCCGATCAGCTCCGGCGTATCCGCATCGGCGAGTTCGGACGTCTTCACATGGAAGCCGGGATGGCTGCCCTCGGCGGCGAGGCGGACCCGCTCGGTCAGCACCCAGCGCGGCCAGAGCGCGATGGCGGCCACACCGTGCGACCGGAGGTCGAAGGCCATCCCCTTGGCCAGCCGGGTGTTCGCGGCATGGGCGACACGGAAGCCGAGATTGTAGTACTCCTCGATCGCGCCCGCGGTCGATACATGGACGATCAGGCCGCTGCCCTGCGCAACCATGTGCCGGGCGGCGTGGTAGCCGGTCAGGTAGTGTGACCGGACGCCCACCGTGTTCTGAATGTCCCAGTCGGCCGCCGGGCTCTTCCAGAACTCCGTCCCCTCGTAATCCTCGGGAAAGCCCATGGCGCAGTTGGCGACGATGTCGATGCGGCCGAAATGGCCGAGCGTCGCCGCTACCAGCTCGCCGACGCTGTCCGCATCGGCCAGGTCGGCCGGCACCGACAGCGCCTCGGCCCCGGCCGCGCGGACGGCATCGAGCGTCTCGGCCAGGCTGCCGGGAACCTGCCTTCCGCCGTCGAGCCGCGGCGCCACGTCCCCGGTCGCGGTCCGCGCGGTGATCGCGACCCGGGCCCCGGCGCGCGCCAGCCCGATGGCGACGCCGCGCCCGACCCCCCGGCTGGCGCCGGTGACCAGCGCCACCTTGCCCGAAAGAATGTCCATGGCTGGCTCCCCCCGCTTGTCGGCTTCCGGCCAGCCTACAGGCGGGAGGCCCGGCGCTCAATCTCCCGCCCGGCGGCGGCCGTCATCCTCCACCGGATACCCGCGCGGCCCGGCTTGACCCCGCCCCCCGCGATCGCGCAAAAGGCGCGCGACGAAATCTCGGAGGGACCACCGGATGACCGCCCAGGAAAACGCCCGCATGAAACTGCTGATCCTGCCGGGCGACGGCATCGGCCCCGAGGTGATGGCCGAGGTGCGCAAGGTCATCGGCTGGTTCGGCAAGAACCGCGGACTGGCATTCGCGGTCGAGGAGGATCTGGTCGGCGGCGCCGCCTATGACGTCCACGGCAAGCCGCTGGCCGACGAGACCATGGCCAAGGCGCAGGCCACCGACGCGGTGCTGCTGGGCGCGGTCGGCGGGCCGAAATACGACAGCCTGCCCTTCGCGCTGAAGCCGGAGCGCGGGCTGCTGCGGCTCCGGAAGGAGATGGACCTCTACGCCAATCTCCGCCCGGCCCAGTGCTTCGACGCGCTGGCCGATTTCTCGTCGCTGAAGCGCGAGGTGGTGGCCGGTCTCGACATCATGATCGTGCGCGAGCTGACCAGCGGGATGTATTTCGGCGAGCCGCGCGGCATCACCGAGCTCAATGACGGCACCCGTGTCGGCATCAACACCCACCGCTACACCACCGAGGAGATCCGCCGGGTGGCGCGCTCGGCCTTCGAGCTGGCGCGGAAACGCTCGAACCGGGTCTGCTCGATGGAGAAGGCCAACGTCATGGAGGCCGGCATCCTGTGGCGCGAGGAGGTCACCTGGGTGCATGACCACGAGTACCCGGATGTGGAGCTCAGCCACATGTATGCCGACAACGGCGCCATGCAGCTGGTGCGGAACCCGAAGCAGTTCGACGTGATCGTGACCGACAACCTGTTCGGCGACATCCTGAGCGACTGCGCCGCGATGCTGACCGGGTCGCTGGGGATGCTGCCATCGGCCAGTCTCGGCGCGCCGATGGCGAACGGCCGGCCGAAGGCGCTCTACGAGCCGGTGCACGGGAGCGCGCCCGACATCGCCGGCCAGGGCAAGGCGAACCCGATCGCCTGCGTGCTGAGCTTCGCCATGGCGCTGCGCTACTCGTTCGATCTCGGCGCCGAGGCCGACATGCTGGAGGGCGCCATCGAGGACGTGCTGGCGAAGGGCGTGCGCACCGGCGACCTGATGGGCGCGGCCGGCGGCAGGCCGGTCTCGACCGGCGAGATGGGCGACGCCATCGTCGCGGCGCTGGCGGCGCGGGCCTGACATGCTATCCCTTTCCGGGGGCACGCCGCGGCGCCCCGGGTGGGGAGCCCGTCGATGTGGAACGATTTCACCTTCCTGGATTTCCTCGGTGTCGTCGGCTCGCTGATGATTTGCGCCGCCTATCTGGCGGTGTCGCTGCGGCGGGTCGATCCGGAGGGGTTCCGGTTCCACATCGTCAATGCGACCGGCTCGATCCTGCTGCTGATCTCGCTCTATTTCCGGCCCAATCCCGGCGCCATCCTGATCGAGGTGCTGTGGCTTGCCATCGCCGGATTCGGCATTGCCCGGGCGTTGCTGCGCCGGCTCTGAGGCTCAGCGGGGCAGTGCAACGGTGACGGCGGCGCCGCCCCAGCCATGGACGCTGTCATGGGACTCGACGGTGACCTCGGTCACGGTCGCCGGAATCCCGACCCCCGACAGCGAGCGGGTGAACGGCTGCTCGCCCACATGGGGATGATAGAGGGTCCGGGTGCCGTAGACCGTGCCGTCGGGCCCGACCACCCGCCAGGCGTCCGCGTAGTGGTCCCAGCCGGTATCCCCGTGCTGCACGGTGACGTCGAAGCTCCAGGTCCCGCCCGAAGGCCGGGCGGCGGCCTCGAGCACATCGGCGGGGCCGGCGCGGGCGGGGACGACCAGCGCGGGCACGGCGAGGCCGAGAGCGACGGCAAGGGCGATGGCGCGCATGGTTTCCTCCGCAGGGGCGCGGGGACGGACCCCGGTTAACCCGACCTTAACCCAAGCGGCGCACCTGATGGGCGGGGTTTTCGTCAAATTGGCGTGAGGCGGCGATGGTCACCCGGGCTCATACCGTGGCCTTCCTCGGCGTCGAGGCCAAGCCGGTCGAGGTGCAGTGCGCCTTGTCGCCGGGGATGACCGCCTTCAACCTGGTCGGGCTGCCGGACAAGGCGGTGTCCGAGTCGCGCGAGCGGGTGCGCTCGGCATTGGGCGCCATCGGGCTGGCCATGCCGCCGCAGCGGATCACCGTCAATCTCTCGCCCGCCGACCTGCCGAAGGCCGGCTCGCATTACGACCTGCCGATCGCCCTGGCGCTGATGGCGGCGCTGGGCCTGGTGCCGCCCGAGGAGATGGAGGGCTACGTGGCGCTGGGCGAGCTGTCGCTCGACGGCCGCATCCGCGCGGTGCAGGGGGCGCTGCCGGCGGCGCTGGCAGCGGCGGAGCAGGAGCGCGGGCTGATCTGCCCCCAGGGCTCGGGCAGCGAGGCGGCCTGGGTCGGCGCCACCGAGGTGCTTGCGCCGGCGACGCTGATCGACCTGGTGAACCACTTCAAGGGCCGCAAGGCGCTGACGCCTCCCGAACCCGGCCCGGTGGCGGTTCGCCGCTCGGCCGCCGACCTGATCGACGTCAAGGGCCAGGAGGCGGCGCGCCGGGCGCTGGAGGTGGCGGCGGCCGGGAACCACCACATCCTGATGGTCGGCGAGCCCGGTGCCGGCAAGTCGATGCTGGCCTCGCGGCTGACCGGGATCATGCCGCCGCTTGCTCCCGAGGAGGCGCTCGAGGTCTCGACCATCTACTCGCTGGCCGCCCAGCCCGGCGACGGCACCATCTTCAAGGAGCGGCCCTACCGGGCGCCGCACCACTCGGCCTCCATGCCGGCGATGATCGGCGGCGGCATCCAGGCCAAGCCCGGCGAGATCTCGCTGGCGCACCGGGGCGTGCTGTTCCTCGACGAGCTGCCGGAGTTCTCGCGCCCGGTGCTCGAGGCTCTCCGCCAGCCGATCGAGACCGGCGAGGTGGTGGTCTCGCGTGCCAACGCCCATGTGCGCTATCCGGCCCGCTTCCTGCTGGCCGCCGCCATGAACCCCTGCCGCTGCGGCTACCTGACCGACCCGTCTCGCGCCTGCTCGCGGGCGCCGCGCTGCGGGGCGGACTACGTGGCGCGGCTCTCCGGCCCGCTGGTCGACCGCTTCGACATCCGGATCGAGGTGCCGCCGGTGACGCCCGACACCCTCAGCCTGCCCCCCCATGGCGAGACCTCGGCCAGGATCGCCGGCCGGGTCGCCGAGGCGCGGGGCGCCCAGGCCGGGCGGATGAACGGCTCGCGGCTGACCAATGGCGAGCTGGAGGGCGAGATCCTCGACCGGGTGGCGACCCCGGACGCTCCCGGGCAGGAGGTGCTGCGCGCCGCGGCCGAGAAGCTGAAGCTGACCGCGCGCGGCTATCACCGGGTGCTGCGGCTGGCGCGCACGCTGGCGGATCTGGAGGGGTCGGACGCGGTCAGGAAGGTGCACGTGGCCGAGGCGGTGGGGTACCGGCGGGCGCTGGGATGACATCTTCACCCGCAGTCGAGCACGACCTCGGCATCGTAGCGGTAGATGAAATGGGCCGGTCCGCCACCATGGGGCGCGAGGCTCGGCGGCTCGTAATCGCGTTCCAGCACGACCGGCAGCCGGGCCGGAGCGCAGCCCGGGGCGCCGATCTCCACCGCGACGGCGCGCAGGGCGTCCTTGGGCCTTAGTGTGCTCGTGGGGTGGCTGCTGTGAACCCACCAATGCAGGTTGTTGTCCCAGGAGCCCGGTGTCTCGGGGGTGATCGTGGCGATGACGCCGCCCTCGGCGTCGAGGTAGCTGGCCGTCGACCCCGCCGCGATCCTGCGCCCGCTCTCGTCGGTAACGGTCACGGTCAGCACCGCGACCGAGGTCAGCGGCAGGCTGCAGTAGCCAGCCAGCAGCACCAGCGCCGTGGCGATGGCGATCAGGATTGGGCGCATCGTTGCACCTTTCGCCGGCCTCCGGCCGGGTATCGCCCGTTTCGCGGGCCGCGGATGGCGCCACGCTTCCCGGCCAGAGATCACGCGGCGCTTTCATTTTGCCGCGTCTGGGGCTAAACCCCCGCCTCTCTGCCAACCCTCCAACTCAAGGACCAGGGAGATGGGTTACAAGGTCGCCGTCGCGGGTGCCACGGGCAATGTGGGCCGCGAGATGCTGAACATCCTGTCGGAGCGGGAGTTTCCCGCGGACGAAGTGATTGCGCTCGCCTCGCGCAAGTCGCTCGGCACCGAGGTCAGCTATGGCGACACCACCCTGAAAACCAAGGATCTGGACACCTACGACTTCAAGGGCACCGACATCGCGCTCTTTGCCATCGGCTCGGGGCCGACCAAGGAGTATGGCCCGAAGGCGGCGAAGGCCGGCGCGGTGGTGATCGACAACTCGTCGCTCTACCGCTACGAGCCGGACATCCCGCTGATCGTGCCGGAGGTGAACCCGGACGCGGTCGAGATGTTCCGGAACCGCAACATCATCGCCAACCCGAACTGCTCGACGGCGCAGATGGTGGTGGCGCTGAAGCCGCTGCACGACCGGGCGCGGATCAGGCGGGTGGTGGTCGCCACCTACCAGTCGGTCTCGGGTGCCGGCAAGGAGGGGATGGACGAGCTCTGGAACCAGACCAAGGGGCTCTACGTTCCCGGCCGGGAGGTGGCGCCGAAGAAGTTCCAGAAGCAGATCGCCTTCAATGTCATTCCCCATATCGACGTCTTCCTCGACGACGGCGCGACCAAGGAGGAATGGAAGATGGTGGTCGAGACCAAGAAGATCGTCGATCCGAAGATCAAGGTGCACGCCACCTGCGTGCGGGTGCCGGTCTTCGTCGGCCATTCCGAGGCGATCAACATCGAATTCGAGGAGCCGCTCTCGGCCGACGAGGCGCGCGAGATCCTGCGCGAGGCGCCCGGTGTGATGGTGCTCGACAAGCGCGAGGCCGGGGGATACGCGACGCCGCTCGACTGCGTGGGCGAATACGCGACCTATGTCAGCCGGATCCGCGAGGACCCGACCATCGACAACGGGCTCTCGATCTGGGTGGTCTCGGACAACCTGCGCAAGGGTGCGGCGCTCAACGCGGTGCAGATCGCCGAGCTGCTGGGAAGGCGCTGCCTGAAGAAGGGCTGAGGCGCGCCCGCCCCGGCGCCGGACGTCCGGGGACCGCGTTTCACGGCGCCGGCAGCGGCGGCACCGCCTTCAGATAGGCGGCGATGGCGGCGCGGTCGTCATCGGTGAGATGGGCCATGTTCTCCTGGACCCTGACCATCGAGCCGCCGAACGTCTCGAACTCCGGCAGGAGCCCGGTCTTCAGGGCCGTGACAATGTCGGCCTCGGACCAGCCTCCTATTCCGTCCCCGGACGGCGTGATGTTCGGGATCGGGTTCTTGCCGCCTTCCGGGTCCGGTGCGCCGGAGAGCGCCCGCGCCGTCTCCGGCCCGCCCAGCGCGTCGCGCGGCGTGTGGCACTCGCCGCAATGGCCGGGGCCGGTCACCAGATAGGCGCCGCGGTTCACCTGTTCGGTCGCGTCCGGGTCCGGGACGAAGGGGGCGTCGTCCATGTAGAGCAGCTTCCAGAGCCCGAGCCCGCGGCGGAGCCGGAACGGCAGCGGCAGGTCGTGGCCCGGCGCGTCGCTCGCCACCGGCGGCAGCGTGTCGAGAAAGGCCTTGAGGTCGAGCACGTCCTCGACCTTCATCCGCTGGTAGGAGAGATAGGGGAAGGCCGGGTAGTAGTGGCCGCCGTCCGGCGCCACGCCGCGCATCACCGCATTGGCGAAGTCGAGATCGGACCAGCCGCCGATACCATGCTCGGGGTCGGGCGAGATGTTCGGCGCGATGAAGGTGCCGAAGGGGCTCTTCAGCGCCACGCCGCCGGCGAGCCTGAGCTTGTGGTCGCCCTTGGCCTCGGGGGCGGCATGGCAGGAGGCGCAGCCGGCGGCCCAGAACATGTACTCGCCGCGCAGCGGATCGGCGGCATGATCCGGCAGGTCGCCAGCCGCAAGGCGCACCGGCGCGGTCAGGTACCAGAAGGTGGCAAGACCGGCCGCGAGCAGGATGCAGCAGCCGGTCAGGAACTTGCGCATCGGCCGCCTTTTCCCCAGCGCCCGCCGTAAGGCCGGCGGTACCGCGGATTTGGCCGGGAAACCCGACTCAGAACTCTTCCGCCCGGAACGGCTTGTGGCAGCCGCCGCAGGTCTTTCCCATCTCGCCGACGGCGGCGGCGAGCTCGACCTGGCCCTTGCCGGCCTCGGCCGCGACGTTGGCGGTGGCGGCGCGCCAGTCGTCCATCGCCTGGGCGAACTTCGCCTGATCGGCCCAGATGTCCGCCAGCGCGCGGGTCTTGCCCGGACGGTCCGCCTTCGAGGTGCCTTCGATGAACAGCCTGCCCACATCATACTGGGCGATGGCGTTCAGGTTCGCGGCATTGGCGGCGGCGCGCTCGGCGTCGTACTCGACCTCGCCCTTGGCCATGCCAAACAGGGGCCCGGCCTCCCAGACCACGACCTGCATGTAGCCCTGACGCGCGGTAATGGCCTTCTGGCCCGCATCTGTCTTGTCCTGGGTGAGGGCGAGGGTCGGAACGAGCACGGCCGCGGCGATGGCCGCGACGGCAGAAAGGCGTTTCAGGCTGGAGGAAGTCTGCATGCCGGTTCTCCCTTATGAAGTTTCTGGCCTCGGAATCTCTGGCTTCGTCGGCGCGATCACGCTAGCGCACGGAATAGGTCACACCAACTCACGACATGTTGAAATCGTGAAGTTTCCTGCCGATTCTTGGGGGATATGCCCCACCCTCGCCGTTTCGTCCCGATCAGGCCGCGACGAAACCCTGCCCTTCCCGATAGACCAGCAGCGCCCCGGTGCCGATCTCGACGAAGGCGCCGTGGAGCGTCAGCATGCCGTCGGCCACCGCCTCGGTGATGAAGGGGAAGGTGCCGAGGTTCCGAAGCGAGGTCAGCACCGCCTCGTGCTCCAGCGCCGCCTTGCGGGCGCCGGGCTCCGGCACCACCGCCGCGACCCGCTCGTAGCCGGGACGCAGGATGTCCATCCAGCGGCCGATGAAGCTGGACTTCTCGTCGAGCTCCGGGGCGAGGCCGGCGCACATGTCGTGACAGGCATGGACCCCGCCGCAGTTCGAGTGGCCGACCACCACGATATGGGCGACCTTCAGCGCATTGACCGCATACTCCACCGCCGCCGAGGTTCCATGGTGCTTCGGGTCGGGGTTGAAAGGCGGCACCAGGTTGGCGACGTTGCGCAGCACAAACAGATCGCCCGGCTCGGCGCCGAACATCTGCACGATGTCGATCCGGCTGTCGCAGCAGGAGATCACCATCGCCCGCGGGCGCTGGCCCTGGCTCGCGAGGCGGGCATACCAGGTGCGGTTCTCGACGAAGCCGCGGCCATACCAGGCGCGGTAGCGCTCGATCAGGTAGCCCGGCAGCGGGGCGGTTTCGGGAAGGTCGGTCATCGGCGGCCTCCGGCAATCTGTCGGGACGATCTAAGCGAACCGGGGCGCCGGCGCAATCTCAAGGCGCGGTATGGCCGCCGGAGCGCGGCTCCGTGCGCTCCTTGCCTCACCTCGCGGGGCCTCCCCTCACCGGCGCCGATGCGATTGCACCGGGCCGACCCGGCGATTAAACCGGACCCGGCCGGACATGCAAAGCGGGGAGCGCGGGCGATGGGCGAGATGACGGTGATCGAGATCCGCGAGCCGGGCGGGCCGGATGCGCTGGTACCGGCGCGGCGCGGGGTGCCGGAGCCGGGGCCGGGCCAGGTGCTGATCCGGGTCGCCTCCGCCGGGGTCAACGGCCCGGACGTGATGCAGCGCCAGGGCCGCTATGCGCCGCCGCCCGGCGCCTCGGACCTGCCGGGGCTCGAGGTCGCGGGCGAGATCGCCGCTGTCGGCGAGGGTGCGGCGCGCTGGAAGGTGGGCGACCGGGTCTGCGCCCTGACCAAGGGCGGCGGCTATGCGGAGTATGTGGCGGTCGAGGCCGGGCATGCGCTGCCGGTGCCGGAGGGGGTCTCGCTGACCGACGCCGGCGGGCTCTGCGAGACCTATTTCACCGTCTGGAGCAACTTCTTCTTCCGGCACCAGCCGCCGGCCGGGTCGGTGTTCCTGGTTCATGGCGGCAGCGGCGGCATCGGCTCGACCGCGGTCCAGCTCGGCGCGGCGCTGGGGCTCCGGGTCTTCGCGACCGCGGGTTCGGCAGAATCCTGCGGTTTCTGCGAGGAGCTGGGGGCGGAGCGGGCCATCAACTACCGGGACGAGGATTTCGTCGAACCGGTCAAGGCGGCCGGCGGGGCGTCGATGATCCTCGACATCATGGGCGGCGACTACGTGGCGCGGAACTTCAGGGCGGCGGCGATGGACTGCCGGATCGTGCAGCTCGCCTACCGGTCGGGCTCGAAGGTCGAGATCGACCTGATGCCGGTGATGATCAAGCGCCTGACCCTGACCGGCTCGACGCTGAGGCCGCGGCCGGACGACTTCAAGGCGGCGGTCGCCGCCGATCTTGAGGCCAGGGTCTGGCCGCTGTTCGCGGCGGGCAGGCTGAAGACGGTGACCCAGACCGTGCTGCCGATGACCGAGGCGGCCGAGGCGCACCGGCTGATGGAGGCCGGCGGGCTGAGGGGCAAGATCCTGCTGACAGCCTGAGCGCCACGGGCAGCTCCGCGGGTGGCTGCGGCAACCCGCCACATCATCCGACCTGCGGAAACGCGATCCGAAATGGCATGAATGGGTGCCAGAATGGCTGGAAAATATAATTGAATTCAACAAGATAACTCGGTCGCTCCGTGAAACACAGTCGGGAGGCCACGATCATCGGCCGCAGCGGTAAAATCTTCAGACCGCTCGGCCTGCAACATAGTTTGCCTTAACGCCTGCCAAGAATCTTTGGCTTGGCCTGCGCAGCATTATTGCGCAATATAGTTGCGCGGCCCGGCACAGAGATCGCTTCAGGGCCGCCCAATCCCACCCGGACGCCGGCACAGGGTTCGCCGCCGATGGGCCCCCCAGACAGTCGAGGACGTGACATGAAGGTTTGCATCTATGGAGCCGGGGCGATCGGCGGATATCTGGCAGCCGGCCTGGCCGGAGTTCCCGGAGTTGAGGTCTCGGTGATCGCCCGCGGCGCCCATCTGGCGGCGATCCGCGCGCGCGGCCTGACCCTGGTGAAGGACGGCGAGACGACCACGGTGCAGGTCCGCGCCGAGAGGGACCCGGCGGCGATCGGCCCGGTGGACGTGGTGTTCAACTGCCTGAAGGCTCACCAGGCCTGGGAATTGGCCGAGGACATGCAGCCGCTGCTAGGCCCGGATACCGCGGTCGTCTGCTGCCAGAACGGCGTGCCGTGGTGGTACTTTCACGGCCTGGTGGGCCGCTTCGAGGGTCGCCGGCTGGATGCGGTCGACCGGGACGACCGGCAGTGGCTGGCGATCGGACCGCACCGCGCCATCGGCTGCTCGGTCTATCCGGCGGCGGAGATTTCGGAGCCCGGCGTGATCCGCCACGTCTATGGCGACAAGTTCGCCCTCGGCGAGCCGGACGGCTCGAACAGCCCGCGCATCGCCCGCATCGCCGAGGTGATGGAGCAGGCAGGCTTCAAGGCCCCGGTGCTGGACGACATCCGCTCCGAGCTGTGGCTGAAGCTGTGGGGGAACCTCTGCTTCAACCCGATCTCGGCCCTGACCCGCGGCACGCTCGACGTGGTTGCCGGGGACCCGACCACGCGGGCCACCGCCAAGGCGATGATGCTGGAAGCGCAGTTGATCGCCGAGAGCCTGGGGGCGAGCTTCCGGGTTGATGTGGAGCGGCGCATCGACGGCGCGGCCAAGGTCGGCAAGCACCGCACCTCGATGCTGCAGGACCTCGAGGCCGGCAAGGCGATGGAGATCGACGCGCTGGTCACCGCGGTGCAGGAGATGGGCCGCATCACCGGCCACCCGACGCCCACGATCGACGCGGTGCTGGGACTGGTGCAGCAGCTGGCGACGAACATGGGGCTCTACCCGACCTATCCGGCCAAGGAAGCGGCGGCGGAAGGATCGGCGATCGCCGCCGAGTGAGCCGGAGAGAAGGCGGAATCTGACGGCCCGCGCGGGGACACCGCGCGGGCCTTTGGCGTTCCCGGCGCCGCGGCCGGTCAGGCGGTCTTGTTGCCGCCGCGCAGCTTGCGCCGGATCACCCCCAGCAGCGGCAGGAAGATCAGGATCAGGGCGATCACCGCGATCGGCCCGGAGACCGGCCGGGTGAAGAAGATCATCGGATCGCCCGAGGCGATCAGCAGCGACTGGCGCAGGGTCTCCTCGGTCTGCGGGCCGAGCACGATCGCCAGCACCGCCGGCGCCAGCGGGTAGTCGAGGATCCGCAGGAAGAACGCGCCGACGCCGAAGATCAGCATCAGCCAGACGTCGTGCATGTCGAGCGTCGCCGCATAGCCGCCGACCACCGAGAGCACGAAGATGATCGGCGCGAGGATCGTGAAGGGCATCCGCAGCACCCAGAGGAACAGCGGGATGAAGGCCAGGTTCACGATCATCGCCATCAGGTTCGAGACATAGAGCGAGCCGATCAGTGGCCAGACGAATTCCGGCTGGTCGGTGAACAGCCGCGGCCCCGGTTGCAGGCCCCAGATCACCATGCCGCCGAGCAGCACCGCGGTGGTCGGCGAGCCGGGGATGCCGAGAGTGATCATCGGCAGCATCGACCCGGCGGACGCCGAGTTGTTGGCGGCCTCCGGCGCCGCGACGCCGTTCAGGGCGCCCTTTCCGAACAGCTGCGGGTTCTTCGCCGTCATCTTGGTCAGGCCGTAGGCCATCAGTGAGCCCGGTGTCGCGCCGGCCGCCGGCAGCACGCCGACGAAGAAGCCGAGCGACGAGCCGATCGCCATGCCGCGCCAGGCGGTGAGGGAGTGCTTCGCGGCGTCGATCACGC
Source organism: uncultured Pseudomonadota bacterium (assembly GCA_963700775.1). GTDB lineage: Bacteria > Pseudomonadota > Alphaproteobacteria > Rhodobacterales > Rhodobacteraceae > Thermohalobaculum. The sequence goes on along the minus strand of CAVOYU010000009.1, from coordinate 172,395 downwards.
GCCTCGCGGAGATATCGGCGTCCGTGTGGGTGACCTCGTCTCGGGAGGAATTGATCGTCCACAGCATCTCGCCGATGCCGTAGACACCGATCGCCAGCACCAGGAAGTTCACCCCGTGCAGGAAGCCGGTGATCTCGAAGAACACCAGCCGCGGCGCCCCGGAGATCTCGTCGAACCCGACGGCGGCGAAGACCAGGCCGAGGCAGATCGACAGGATGGTCTTCGGGATGTCGTCGCCGCCGAGGCCGACGAAGGTCGCGAAGGCCAGCAGCATCAGGGCGAAGATCTCCGGCGGACCGAAGCTCAGCGCCACCGCCGCCAGCGGAGGAGCGAAGGCGGTGAACAGGATGTTCGCCACCGTGCCGCCGACGAAGGAGGCGATGGCCGCGGTCACCAGGGCCTTGTCGGCCTTGCCCTGCAGCGCCAGCGGGCGGCCGTCGAAAGTGGTCGCCACCGCCGTCGAGGCCCCCGGTATCCCGAGCGTGATCGAGGAGATGGCTCCCCCATACATGGCGCCATAATAGATCGCGGCGAGGAAGATCATCGCGGTGGTCGGCGGCACCAGGAAGGTGGCCGGCAGCAGGATCGCCACGCCGTTGACCGATCCGAGCCCCGGCATGGCGCCGATGATCAGGCCGACCGACACGCCGATGACCACCATCATGAGGTTGAGGGGCTGGAACGACGTGAGGATGCCGTCCATCAGGTGGCTGAGTACTTCCATCGGTAACTCCCTGTCTTGCCGCCGGCTACATCCCGCGCGCCGGCCCGCCTCCGGCCGCGCGGCGCGCGGCGGACGGGGCCGGCCGGGAATGGACGGCGGTCGTTGCTTTTTCCGGGGCGGCGCATCCGCCGGTCCGAATGGTGGAAGGGCGGGCAGCAAGGCTGCGCGGGGGCATGGTCGCACCCTCCGCCCGGCGGGATCCGGGTGACACATCGGCCGTGCGGCCCGGCCCGAGGACCGGTTCCGCAGCCGGCTGGCCGGAACCCATGCGGGGAGTGTGTCGCGCTCTGAACGTTATCTCGCCACTCCCCCTTGCATCAGGCCGCCGGCGTAGGCCGGCGCATCCAGCGCCGCAGGACGCCGAGCAGCGGCAGCAGGATCAGGATCACGGCGATCGCCGCGATCGGCCCCGAAACCGGCCGGGTGAAGAAGATCGACGGGTCGCCCGAGCTCAACAGCAGCGACTGGCGCAGCGACTCCTCGGTCTGCGGGCCGAGCACGATCGCCAGCACCGCGGGCGCCAGCGGGTAGTCGAGGATCCGCAGGAAGAACGCGCCGAAGCCGAAGATCAGCATCAGCCAGATGTCGTGCATGTCCTGGACCGCGGCATAGCCGCCCACGACCGACAGCACGAAGATCACCGGCGCGAGGATGGTGAAGGGCATCCGGAGCATCCACAGGAACACCGGGATGAAGGCCAGGTTGATCACCATCGCCATCAGGTTCGAGACGTAGAGCGAGCCGATCAGCGACCAGACGAACTCCGGCTCGTCCACGAACAGCCGCGGGCCGGGCTGCAGGCCCCAGATCACCATGCCGCCGAGCAGGATCGCGGTGGTCGGCGAGCCGGGGATGCCGAGCGTCATCATCGGCAGCATCGCGCCGCCGGAGGCCGCGTTGTTGGCGGCTTCGGGGGCCGAGACGCCGTTGACCTCGCCCTTGCCGAACAGCTTCGGGTCCTTCGCGGTCATCTTGGTCAGGCCGTAGGCCATCAGCGCTCCGGGCGTCGCGCCGGCCGCCGGCAGCACGCCGACGAAGAAGCCGAGCGACGAGCCGATGGCCATGCCGCGCCAGCCGGTGAAGGCCTCCTTGATCGCCCTGAGGACGCGCCGGATGGTGATCCCGGGGTCGATCATCTTCGTCTCGTCGCGCGAGGCGTTGATGGTCCACATCATCTCGCCGATGCCGTAGACCCCGATCGCCAGGACCAGGAAATTGATGCCGTGCATGAAGCCGGTGATGTCGAGAATCAGCAGCCGCGGGGCGCCGGAGATCTCGTCGAAGCCGACCGTCGCCAGTACCAGGCCGAGAGCTATGGAGAAGATCGTCTTCGCGATGTCGTCGCCGCCGAGGCCCACGAAGGTCGCGAAGGCCAGCAGCATCAGGGCGAAGATTTCGGGCGGACCGAAGCTCAGCGCCACCTTGGCCAGCGGCGGGGCAAAGCCGGTGAACAGGATGTTCGCGACGGTGCCGCCCACGAAGGAGGCGACGGCCGCGGTGACCAGCGCGAGGTCCGCCCGGCCCTTCAGGGCCAGCGGCCGGCCGTCGAACACGGTCGCCACCGCGGTCGAGGCGCCGGGAATGCCGAGGGTGATCGACGAGATCGCGCCCCCGTACATCGCGCCGTAGTAGATCGCCGCGAGGAAGATCATCGCCGTCGTCGGCGGCACCAGGAAGGTGGCCGGCAGCAGGATCGCCACGCCGTTGACCGATCCGAGCCCCGGCATGGCGCCGATGAACAGCCCGACCGTGACCCCGATGACCACCATCAGGAGGTTCAGCGGCTGCAGAGAAACCAACACGCCATCCAGCAGATGGCCGAGGATGTCCATTTTTATCTCCCAGGGGAGCTGGCGGATACACTCCGCCCGTCAGCTCCGAAACCAAGCCCATGACTCAGAGGAAGATGTCGTAGAGAGGTATGAAGAGCGGCTCGAGGTAGCCCTTCGGCAGCACGATCCGCATCGCGACGTCGAAGAAGAAGAACGTCACCACCGGCGCCCCGAGCGCGACCGCCAGCGTCAGGCCCAGGCTGTGCCGACCCAGATAGTACAGATAGTAGAACAGGAAGAGCGTCATCGCGCCGTACATCCCGATGAAGTGGATGAGGCCGATGAACACCGTGACCCCGCCGCCGACCTTGATCAGCATCGAGATTCCGTAGGCGTCGAGGAACTTTTCCTCGGATCGGGACGGCGGAGAACTCCGCCGCCACCAGTTGATCATGATCCAGATCGAGCTGCCGAGCATGATCGCGGCGAGATAGAACGGCCAGAACCCGCTGCCGGGGCCTTCGCCCCGGACGTACCGGATGTTGTCCCACCAGGGGACGCCCTCCCATGCGGGCTGGCCGCTCTTCCACATGATGTAAAGCGAGAAGAGAGCCAGCACACCCGCCGTCACGATCTCTGCGCGCCGCATATGTCAGCCCTCCCTTCGGTATGTGGACCCTACTCGCCCATTTCCTTGAACAGCTCCTTGTGCCGTTCAACCTGGGTCTCCCAGTAGGCCTTCTGCGCGGCCGGATCCATCGGCAGCGGCTCGAGGCTCTCGGAGGCCATGTACTCCTGCCACGCGGCGGAGTTGTAGACCTTCCCGAACAGGTCCTGGTAGAACGCGGCCGCTTCGTCCGACATGCCCGGAGCGCCGACCACCGCACGCTGGTTGTAGTAGCTGAAGTCCTTGCCCAGCTCCTTCACCGTGCGGGTGTCGGGCAGGTTCGGCAGCCGCTCGTCCGAGAACGCGATCAGCGGGATCACGTCGCCCGACTGGTAGAAGCCGCGGGCCTCGGACGGGTTGTTGACGCTGGCCATGATCTGCTGACCGGCCAGGTCCTTGGCCACGGCGCCGCCGCCCTTGTAGGGGATGTACTTGATCTTCAGGCCGTAGTTCTTCTCGAGCCAGGCGATGACGATCGAGTCTTCCTGACCCTTGCCGGTGCCGCCCATGACGTAGTTGCCGTCCTCGGCCTTCACCTTCTCGACCCAGTCTTCGAAGGTCGTGATGCCCGAGTCCTTGTGGACCCAGAGCACGAAGGGATCGACGCCCATCATCTGGACCGGCGTGAAGGTCATGATGTCGACGCCCAGGTTCGGCTGGCGCAGCGGCGTGGTGAAGAACGAGTTGAGCGTCACCAGGATCGTATGGTTGGGATCGCTCGCGCCCTTCAGCGCGATCAGCGCCTCGGCGCCCGAGCCGCCGCCCTTGTTGTTCGGCACCAGCGGCCGCGGCGACATGTCCTCCTTCTCGACCACCGACTGGATGAAGCGGGCGATCTGGTCGGCGCCGCCGCCGGCGCCCGCCATGATCACGAAGTCGATCGGCTTCTCCGGCTCCCAGGCTTGGGCGGTGCCCGCAAGCCCGGCCATGCCGAGCATCGCGGCCCCCGCGGCCATCATCATTCTGCGTGTCAGTGCCATGTCATCCTCCCTTGGTTGATGGCAAGTTTGCCTGCGCGGCAGGCGGAGCGTGGGTTATCGTCTCGTATCGCTCCCGAACCCTGTCCCGTAAGTTCGGCGCCGGCCGGTGACCATACTCATCCTCATGCGGTGTTTCGAGTCTGGTATACCACAAACCTGATCCTATTGGCAGCGCCCCGAAAATCAACCGTCATTCCCGCCACAGGGCGGAAATTCCCGCTCAATGGACCATCACCACCGGCATGGTCGCGTGATCCACCACATGCTGGGTCGCGCCGCCGAACACCGTCTCCTGCTCCCGGCTGCGGCTGTAGGCACCCATCACCAGCAGATCGGCGCCCGCCTGCCGTGCCGCGTCGAGAATGACCCGGCCCGGATGCTCGCGGGCGGAGATCGGCGCGCGGCGCGCCGTGACGCCGCGAATCGCGAGATAGCGCATCAGCTCCTCGCCGCCGGCACCGCGCTCCTCGGCGCCGCCGTCGAGCACCACGACCTCGTCCGCCGCCTGGATCAGCGGCAGCGCCAGAGCGATGGCCCGGGCGGCCTCGGCCGATCCGTTCCAGGCAACGGCGATTCGCGCTCCCAGGGCCTCGGGCACTGACTCCGCCGGCGGGCAGACCATCACCGGCCGGCCGGTATTGAACAGCGCCGCCTTCAGGGTGTTGAGGCCGAGGTTGCGGTCGCGGTCGGGCTTCGCCACCGCCACCAGATCGGCGAGGCGGCCATGGCTCCGGATCACGTCCATCTGCTTGCCCTGCTCCTCGCACCAGCTCGCGGTTGGCCGGTCGCGCGGCGGGACGCCCGTCTCGACAATGTCGAGGCCGAGCCGGCCCATCAACTCGCGGAACAGACCCTGGAGCGAGGCTTCCTCGACATTCGCGAGCTCGACCGCCTGCGCCTCTAGCTGCTTGCGCAGCGACTGCGGCACGAAGACCCCGTGGGGGATCAGATCCTGCGGCCGCGCCCGGCAATGCACCGCCTCGACATGGGCGTTGTGCCTCCGGGCGACCGCGGCGGCGTGGGCGAGAACGTTCTCGCCCTTGCCGTCGCCGCGGACGGGAACCAGGATCTTGGCGATCGACATGCAGTGCCTCCTCAGAACAGGCCTTCGATCTGGCCTTCCTCGTTCAGGTAGATGGTCTCCGCCGCCGGGGTCTTCGGCAGGCCCGGCATGGTCATGATCTCGCCGCAGATCACCACCACGAAGCCGGCGCCTGCCGAGAGCCGCACCTCGCGGATCGGCAGGTCGAAATCGACCGGGGCGCCGCGGCGGTTCGGATCGGTGGTGAAGGAGTACTGGGTCTTGGCCATGCAGATCGGCAGGTTGCCGTAGCCCTGCTCCTCCCACTCCTTGAGCTGGGTGCGGATCTTGGTGTCAGCGAGCACGTTGTCGGCGCGGTAGATCCGCTTGGCGACAGTCTCGATCTTGCGCAGGAGGCCCATGTCGTCCGGATAGAGCGGCGCGTACTGGGCGGTGCCGGAATCGATGACCTGCACGACCTTCTTCGCCAGATCGGTGATGCCGGCCGAGCCCTGCGCCCAGTGGCGGCAGAGGACGGCCTCGGTGCCCTGGGTCGCGACATACTCCCTCAGCGCCGCGATCTCGGCGTCGGTGTCCTTGACGAAGTGGTTGATCGCCACCACCGCCGGAACCCCGAACTGCTTCATGTTCTCGATGTGGCGGCCGAGATTGGCGCAGCCCTTCCTCAGCGCCTCGACATTCTCGGCGCCGAGGTCCTCCTTCTTGACCCCGCCGTTCATCTTCAGCGCCCTGACCGTGGCGACGATGACCACGCATTTCGGGTTGAGCCCGGCCTTGCGGCACTTGATGTTCATGAACTTCTCGGCACCCAGATCGGCGCCGAAGCCGGCCTCGGTGACCACGTAGTCGGCAAGCCTGAGCGCGGTCTTGGTCGCCATCACCGAGTTGCAGCCATGGGCGATGTTGGCGAACGGGCCGCCATGGACGAAGGCGGGGTTGTTCTCCAGCGTCTGCACCAGGTTCGGCTGCATCGCGTCCTTCAGCAGCACCGCCATGGCGCCGTCGGCCTTGATGTCGCGGCAGAACACCGGCGAGCGGTCGCGCCGGTAGGCCACGATCATCTTGCCGAGCCGGTCCTGCAGGTCCTTCAGGTCCGAGGCCAGGCACAGGATCGCCATCACCTCGGAGGCGACCGTGATGTCGAAGCCGGCCTCGGCGGCGAAGCCGTTCGAGACGCCGCCGAGCGAGGTCACGATCTGCCTGAGCGCCCGGTCGTTCATGTCGAGCACACGGCGCCAGGCGATGCGGCGGGTGTCGATCTCGAGCGAATTGCCCCAGTAGATGTGGTTGTCGATCATCGCGCTCAGCAGATTGTGCGCCGAGGTGATCGCGTGGAAGTCGCCGGTGAAGTGGAGGTTCATGTCCTCCATCGGCACGACCTGCGCATAGCCTCCGCCCGCCGCGCCGCCCTTCATGCCGAAGTTCGGGCCGAGCGAGGCCTCGCGGATGCAGATTGCCGCCTTCTTGCCGATGGCGTTCAGCCCGTCGCCGAGGCCCACGGTGGTGGTGGTCTTGCCCTCGCCCGCCGGCGTCGGGTTGATCGCCGTCACCAGGATCAGGTTGCCGGTCTTGTTGCCCTGGACCGAACGGATGAACTCGGCCGAGACCTTGGCCTTGTCATGGCCGAAGGGCAGGAGATGCTCGCTGGGAATGCCCAGCTTCGCCCCGATCTCCTGGATCGGCTTCTTGTTTGCCTTGCGGGCGATTTCGATGTCCGACATGTGCAGTTCCCCGAGAAGTGTTTCCGTGCGGTCAGGAGCCGAGCCGCGTGCCGGCGGCGACGCCCGCCTCATTTGCCCATTCCGCGGCGGGAACCTTTCCCCCGCTCGCAGGACGGACACGTTTTAGAAGGATTCGCCCGCCGCCCGACTGCACAACAACGCCATCCCCGGACACGGACACGACTTCGCCGGGCGTTCCCGAGCCTGCCATGCGGGCACTGTCGAAGACCTGGACCTCGGCGCCGTTCACCGTGGTCCAGGCGCCGGGCTGCGGATTGCAGCCGCGGATCAGGTTGTAGACATCCGCCGCGGGCCGCGCCCAGTCGATGGCGGCGTCCTTCTTGCGGCACCAGCTTTCGTAGGTCGCCTTGGATTCGTCCTGCGGCCTGCGCGGCGGGTTGCCGGCCCGGAACAGGTCGCAGACCTCGACCGCCGAGGCGACGCCGGCCGGGAAGATCTTCTTGAAGTAGACGTCGCCCAGGGTCTCGTCCGGGCCGATGTCGCACTCCCACTGCATCAGGATGTCGCCCTCGTCGAGGCCGTCGGTCGGGTAAAACCACGAGAAGCCGGTCCTGGTCGCGCCCCAGATGATCGGCCAGTTGATCGAGGACGGGCCGCGGTGCAGCGGCAGCAGCGAGGGGTGGAAGCAGATCGAGCCCAGCTTCGGGATATTCCGCGCCTCCTCGGGCACGAAGATGATCATGTAGGCCATGACCATCAGGTCGGCGTTCAACGACCGCATCTGGTCGAGCACGTCCTTGTCCTTGTAGTTGGCCGGCTGGAACACCGGCAGGCCGTGGGCGAGCGCCGCCTCCTTGAGCGGGTCGACCGGGCGGCCTTCCTTGTCCGGCGCGGTGTAGACGCCGACCACCTCGTCCTTGCCGGCCTCGAGGATCTTCTCGAGCGCCGCCTTGCCGAAGGCCTGCTGTCCGTTGACGATGAGGCGCATGCCGCCTGTCCTCCCTGTCCCTCTGGCGCCGGACGGAACCGGCGCTCGTTCTCCGCTGGCGGGCGCCCGGTCAGGCCGGGCGCCGGCCGATTATTCCGCCGCGGCCCGCTGGATCTCGCCGACCGCGCCCGAGGCGCCGATCTGCTCGATCTCGTCGGCCGAGTAGCCCAGCACCTCGGCCAGAATCTCGACCGTGTGCTCGCCGAGCAGCGGCGAGCGGGTCACCTCGACCGGGCTGTCCGACATCTTGATCGGCGAGCCGACGCTGAGATACGGCCCGCGCTCCGGATGATCGACCTCGACAATGGTGCCGGTGGCGCGCAGGCCCTCGTCCTCGGCGATCTCCTTCATGCTGAGGATCGGCCCGACCGGGATGTCGTGCGGATTGCAGATGTCCATGACCTCGAACTTGGTCTTGGTCATGGTCCAGGCCTCGATGGCGTCGAAGATCTCGTTCAGCTTCGGCAGCCTGGCCTTCGGCGTCGCGTAGCCGGGATCGGTCTTCCATTCCGGCCTGCCGATCACGTCGCAGACCTTCTCCCAGACCGCCGCCTGGGTGATGAAGTAGGTGTAGGCGTTGGGATCGGTCTCCCAGCCCTTGCACTTCAGGATCCGGCCCGGCTGGCCGCCGCCGGAATCGTTGCCGGCGCGCGGCGTGGCGTCGCCGAAGGGCACGCCCTCGCCGAACTGCGAGTACTCGGTCAGCGGCCCGGCCTTCAGGCGCTGCTGGTCGCGGAGCTTCACCCGGCAGAGGTTCAGGACGCCGTCCTGCATGGCGGCGAGCACCTTCTGGCCGCGCCCGGTCTTCTCGCGCTGGAACAGGGCCGCGACGATGCCGAGCGCCAGATGCAGCCCGGTGCCCGAGTCGCCGATCTGGGCGCCGGTGACCATCGGGATGCCGTCGCGGAAGCCGGTGGTCGAGGCCGAGCCGCCGGCGCACTGGGCGACGTTCTCGTAGACCTTGCAGTCCTCGTACTTGCCCGGCCCGAAGCCCTTGACCGAGGCCATGATCATGCGCGGGTTGATCTTCTGGATCGCCTCCCAGCCGAAGCCCATGCGGTCGAGCGCGCCGGGGGCGAAGTTCTCGACCAGCACGTCGCAGGCCTTGACCAGGCGGGTCAGCACCTCCTTGCCGGTCTCGTTCTTCGTGTTCAGCTCGATCGACCGCTTGTTGTGGTTCAGCATGGTGAAGTAGAGGCTGTCGGCACCGGGCACGTCCACCAGCTGCTTGCGGGTGGCGTCGCCGACGCCCGGCCGCTCGACCTTGATCACGTCGGCGCCCATCCAGGCCAGCAGCTGGGTGCAGGTCGGACCCGACTGCACGTGGGTGAAATCGAGGATCTTGACGCCTTCGAGAGCTTTCATTCCGTTCCCCTTTTCATTCGAGGGTATGTTCTTCGGCGGCCCGGTGCGGGCCGCGAGGGATCACTTCTTCTTCACCACGCTCTGCGGGTTGAGGTTGCCGATGCGGCCGGACTCGGTGCCGGCCTGCGGGTCGATGATGGCGTTGACCAGGGTGGGCTTGCCCGAGGCGATGGCCTCGCGCACCGCGCGCTCCAGGTCGTCGGGCGAGCGCGCCTCGACGCCGACGCCGCCGAAGGCCTCCATCATCATGTGGTACTTGGATTCGCGGACGAAGACCGTGGTGCCGGGATCGCGCCCGGTCGGGTCGGTGTCGGTGCCGCGATAGATGCCGGAGTTGTTGAAGATCACCACGCAGACCGGCAGGTTGTAGCGGCAGATCGTCTCGACCTCCATGCCGGAGAAGCCGAAGGCGGAGTCGCCCTCGACCGCAATCACCGGCTCGCCGGTCTCGATGGCGGCGGCGATCGCGGTACCCATGCCGATGCCCATCACCCCCCAGGTGCCGACGTCGAGGCGCTTCCTCGGCTTCGCCATGTCGATCACCGAGCGGGCGAAGTCGAGCGTGTTGGCGCCCTCGTTGACCAGGATCGCGTCCGGATGGTCGGCGATGATCCGCTTCAGCCGGCCGAGCGCGCCGTGGAAGTCCATCGGCACGTTGTTGTTCATCAGCTTCGGCGCCATCTTGGCGACGTTCGAGGCGGCCTTCTCGGCCACCGCGCCGGTCCACTCGGCCGCGGGCTTGGCCCAGCCGGAGCTCATCCTGGCGAGCAGCGCGCCGAGGCAGGACCCGATGTCGCCGACCAGCGGCGCGGCGATCGGCTGGTTCGAGTCCATCTCCTTCGGATCGATGTCGATATGGACGAACTTCTTCGAGTGCGGCTTGCCCCACTGCTTGCCGCGGCCATGCGAAAGGAGCCAGTTGAGCCGTGCGCCGATCAGCATGACCACGTCGGATTCGGCCAGCACCAGCGAGCGGGCGGCACCGGCGTATTGCGGGTGGTCGTCGGGCAACAGGCCCTTGGCCATCGACATGGCGATGTAGGGGATGCCCGAGGTCTCGACGAACTGGCGCACCTTGTCGTCGCACTGGGCGTAGGCGGCGCCCTTGCCGAGGATGATCAGTGGCTTCTTGGCGCCCTTCAGTACCGCGAGCGCGCGGTCGATCGACTCCGGCGCTGGGATCTGCGCCGGGGCGGGGTCCACGACCTTGATCAGCGACTTCTCGCCCTCGACCGCGTCCATCGCCTGGCCGAGCAGGCTCGCCGGCAGGTCGAGATAGACGCCGCCGGGACGGCCCGAGACCGCGGCGCGGATGGCGCGGGCGACGCCGATGCCGATGTCCTCGGCCTTGAGGATGCGGTAGGCCGCCTTGCAGAGCGGCTTGGCGATGGCGAGTTGGTCCATCTCCTCGTAGTCGCCCTTCTGGAGATCGACGATCTCGCGCTCGGACGAGCCCGAGATCAGGATCATCGGCCAGCAGTTGGTGGTGGCGTGGGCCAGCGAGACGAGGCCGTTCAGGAAGCCCGGCGCCGAGACGGTGAGGCAGATGCCCGGTTTCCCGGTCAGATAGCCGGCGATGGCGGCGGCGTTGCCGGCGTTCGATTCGTGCCGGAACGAGACCACGCGCAACCCCTCGGCCTGGGCCATGCGGCCGAGGTCGGTGACCGGGATTCCCGGCACGTGGTAGATGGTCTCGACCCCGTTCAGCTTCAGCGCGTCGATGACCAGGTGGAACCCGTCGGTCAGTGCCTCCGGGGCCTCCGCGACCTCCGCTTCGGACGCCATGTTCGATACGACTGCCATGCGTTCTCTCCCCTCGGCTCGGAATTTCCGGCTCAGCCCACGGCCTGTTCGGCAGGGCCGGCGATCCGCTTCCAGCTGCGGCGGATGTAGTCGTGCAGCCGGAACGTGTGCTCGCGCACGAGGTCGGACGCCAACTCGGCGTTCCGCTCCTCGATCGCCTGGATGATGTTCATGTGGTCCACCACCGACCGGTCGGCCCGGGTGGAATCGCTCAGCGCCTTGCGGCGCACCGCCTTCAGATGGGTGAACAGGCCCCTGGCGATATCCTGCAGCATCTGGCACTTCGAGAGGCCGAGGACGCAGAGGTGGAACTCGATGTTGGCCTCGGAGTACTCGCTCATCTGCGCCTTCGCCTTGTCCTTGTTGAAGGGCGCGGCGATGCGGCGGAGCCGGGCGATCTCCTCGTCGCTCGCCCGCTCGCAGGCGAGGCGGGCGGCCATGCTCTCGAGCGCCGCCCAGACCGTGATCATCTCCAGGATCTCGTCCAGGTTCTTGCGCTTGATGTAGACTCCGCGGCGCGGCGCGATCTCGACAAATCCTTCCTGCTCGAGGCGCATGATCGCCTCGCGGATCGGGGTGCGGCTGATCCCCAGCTGATCGGCCAGCGTGCGCTCGTCCATGCGAAGGTTGGTGTCCGGGTCGTAGATGTCGAGATTCATGATGCTGGTCTTGAGCACGTCGTAGATGTGCTCCTTCAGGCTGAAGGAGCCGTCTACCGGCTTGAGATCGAGGGTCTTACCCAAGTCTTCCTCCCCATCGGCTCCAGGCGGTGGCCGCTTCCGCTGCGGACGCTCGTCATGCCAGTGCCGATGTTCTTGGTATACCATGCACCAAGCTTCGGGGAGTCGCAACCGGATTGTCGGACGATTCTGCCCGCCGGAGCGGCGAATCTTTCCGTCACGCGGGATTTCCCCATCCGCGCCTGCCCGTGCTATCGAGGCGGCGCCGGCGAGGCCGAATCCGGAAGGCGGGAATGAACGAAAGGCCAGAGACGGGGGCCATCACCCCGATGATGGCGCAGTACCAGAAGATCAAGGCGGCGCACGCCGATGCGCTGCTGTTCTACCGCATGGGGGATTTCTACGAGCTGTTCTTCGACGACGCGGTGCAGGCAGCCGCGGCGCTCGACATCGCGCTGACCAAGCGCGGCAAACATCTGGGCGAGGACATCCAGATGTGCGGCGTGCCGGTCCATGCCGCCGAGAGCTACCTGCTGACCCTGATCCGCAAGGGCTTCCGGGTCGCGGTCTGCGAGCAGACGGAGGATCCGGCCGAGGCGAAGAAGCGTGGCTCGAAGTCGGTGGTGAAGCGCGAGGTGGTGCGCCTCGTCACCCCCGGCACGCTGACCGAGGACACGCTGCTGGACGCGCGGCGGCACAACTTCCTGGCGGCCTGGGCCGAGGTGCGGGGCGAGGGCGCGCTGGCCTGGGCGGATGTCTCGACCGGCGACCTCGGCGTCGCCGAGACCGGCCGGGCGGCGCTGGGGCCGGCGCTGGCGCGGATCGCGCCGCGCGAGGTGCTGGTGCTGGACGCAGCCTTCGAGGACCCCGCGCTGATGGCGCAGATCGAGGACGCCGGCGCGGTGGCGACGCCGCTCGGCGCCGCGAGCTTCGATTCGGCGGCCGCCGAAGCGCGGCTTAAGGCGCTGTTCCGGGTGGCGGCGCTCGATTCCTTCGGAGCCTTTGGGCGGCCGGAACTCGCCGCGCTGGGGGCGCTCGCCGACTATATCGAACTGACCCAGAAGGGCCGGCTGCCGCTGATGCGCCCGCCCCGGCGCGAGGCGGCGGGGGGCGTGATGCGGATCGACGCGGCGACGCGGCGGAACCTTGAGCTGGCGCGGTCGCTGTCGGGCGGGCGCGAGGGATCGCTTCTCGCGGCCATCGACCGGACCCTGACCGGGGCCGGGGCGCGGCTGCTGGAGATGCGGCTCGCCGCGCCGCTCACCGGGGTGGCGGAGATTCATGCGCGGCTCGACGCGGTGGCCCGCCTGGCCGAGGACCGAAAGCTCGCCGGGTCACTCCGCGAGCGGCTGCGCCGCGTGCCGGAGATCGAGCGGGCCATGGCGCGGCTGGCGCTGGACCGCGCCGGGCCGCGCGACCTCGCGGCGATCCGGGCCGGGCTGGCGCAGGCGGGCGACATGGCCGCCGAGCTGGAGGCGGCGGAAGAGCTGCCCGCACTGATCGCCGAGGCCGCGGCGGCGCTGAGGGGGCACGAGACGACGGTCGGGCTGCTGGAGGCAGCGCTGGTGGAGGAGCCGCCGCTGCTCGCCCGCGACGGGGGCTTCGTCGCCCCCGGCCACGACGCCGATCTCGACGAGGCGCGCAAGCTCCGCGACGAGGGGCGGGGCGTGATCGCGGCCATGCAGGCCGAATACGCCGCCGAGACCGGGATCGACACGCTGAAGATCCGGCACAACAACGTGCTGGGTTACTACATCGAGACCACCGCCCGGCACGCCGAGAAGATGCTCTCCCCGCCGCTCTCGGGCAGCTTCATCCACCGCCAGACCATGGCGGGCGCGGTGCGGTTCACCACCGTGAAGCTTTCGGAGCTGGAGAGCCGGATCGTGAACGCCGGCGCGCGGGCGCTCGGGATCGAGAAGCGCATCTTCGAGGAGCTGCGCGCCGCGGTGCTGGCCCGGCAGGCCGAGATCGGCGCCGCCGCGCGGGCGCTGGCGGCGCTCGACGTGGCGGCGGCCAACGCGGCGCTGGCGGTGGAGGAGCGCTGGACCCGGCCCGCGGTCGAGGCGGGACGGGCCTTCGAGGTCAGGGCCGGGCGCCACCCGGTGGTCGAGCAGGCGCTTCAGCGCCAGGGCGAGAGCTTCGTCGCCAACGACTGCGATCTCTCGGCGGGCGACACGGGCCCGGCGCCGGTCTGGCTGCTGACCGGGCCCAACATGGCCGGCAAGTCGACCTTCCTGCGCCAGAACGCGCTGATCGCGATCCTGGCCCAGACCGGCAGCTTCGTGCCGGCCGACGGCGCTCGGATCGGCGTCGTCGACCAGCTCTTCAGCCGGGTCGGCGCGGCCGACGACCTGGCGCGGGGCCGCTCGACCTTCATGGTCGAGATGGTGGAGACGGCGGCGATCCTGAACCAGGCCGGGCCGGGGGCGCTGGTGATCCTCGACGAGATCGGCCGCGGCACCGCGACCTATGACGGGCTCTCGATCGCCTGGGCGACGCTCGAGCACCTCCATGAGGTCAACCGCTGCCGGGGGCTGTTCGCGACCCATTACCACGAGCTGACCGCGCTGGCCGAGAAGCTTCCGAACCTCCACCCCGCCACCGTGACGGTGCGCGAGTGGGAGGGCGAGGTGATCTTCCTGCACGAGGTGCGGCCCGGCGCGGCCGACCGCTCCTACGGCGTGCAGGTGGCCCGCCTCGCCGGCCTGCCCGAGAGCGTGATCGCGCGGGCCCGCGAGGTGCTGGAGAAGCTGGAGGCGACCGAGCGCGAGGGCGGCGCCGCGGCGCTGGCCGACGCCCTGCCGCTGTTCCAGGCGCGGGTGGCGCAGGCCCCTGCCCCGGCGCGGAAGTCGGCGGCCGAGGCGCGGCTCAGAGCGGTGATTCCGGACCACCTGACCCCGCGCGAGGCGCTGGAGCTGGTCTATCAGCTGCGCGAGATGCTGCCGGAGGAGGGGTGATCGCGCCGGTGTCCGCGTGCGGACGGGGTGTTTCCTGTCTGAATTTAAAGGGAAATTTCTAATGTGTCCCATATTGGGACGCGCAGCCTTCTCAGATTTGTCAAGGTCTGCTGTGCGGGACGGCGCGGTCATCCAAGCATGCCGGTCGGATGACCGAGCGCGACGGATTTCGGTCAGATCGTGGTGACTACTGACACCGCCGGAGCTTGTACTCGAAACGGTATAGCCCGCCCTGATCCTGTACCAACCAGGTCATTTGGCCCGTCATGCCAAGAAAGTTTCCAGTGCCGCCGACCACCGCGAAGATCGAGTCTGTGCGATCAATAGCAGTGCCCGCCGCAGTGATGTGCCCCTCCGCCAGAGACACTGTGAAGGTGCATTCCCACGACCTGCCCACGGCCGTCCGGATGCACCAGCCGCTGTCGTCACCCACCTCGGCGGCATTGCCCTGATCATAGACTTTGTTTGCCCAGACCATCAGGTCGCCCAAGCTGTCTTGGTCGGGGTATCCGACGTCAACAATGTGATCGTTCAGCGGCCGTTCAACGAAGCTCAGGGCCAACTCCTCGCAGTCCGCTCCTGGCGCGGGCGTCATGCTGACGGCAAGGGACGCCACCGCCAGCGCTGCGGGGCCAAAGATCCGGGAGAAATTCGACATTCGGACATCTCCTGCGGCCACGAGCATTTTATCATGGCTTCTACGATATAAACAGGAAACTGTCCGAAAAGGTTGACTGCATGGCGTGGGCGGTGGTCGCTCTCGGCCACCGTGCGTTCGAGCGGCGTTGAACGAATGATCGCGAAGGGCTCCAAGCGGTCATCCGCTCCGCCACATACTCCACCCTACCGGTCTCGCGGCCCCTCCGGCCGGGTCAGGATGAACACGCTGACCGCCCCCAGCGCCAGCGCCTGGAGGCCCAGCACCCAGACCTTGGCGCCGAGCCCGAGCGACAGTACGAAGCTGAGCGCGATCGCCGCCATGGCCATGCGCTTGGCCGGGCGGCGGATGGCGCCGTTCTCGCGCCAGTCGCGGATCGGCGGGCCGAACTGGCGGTGGTTCAGGAGCCAGTCGTGCAGACGCGGCGAGCCGCGGGCGAAGCAGAAGGCCGCGACCAGCATGAACACCACTGTGGGCAGCAGCGGCACGAAGGCGCCGACGATGCCGATGCCGACGAAGATCAGGCCGCAGGCGTTCCAGATGAGCCGGGTCATGCCAAGAGCTCGGCCAGCACGCGGTTGAGCACGATCCGGCCCGCGGGGGTCGCCGCCAGCCGCCCGCCCGGCCGGCAGACCAGCCCGTCTCCTTCCAGTGCCGCGATCCGCTCCGCGGGCAGGGCCGCGCCGGCGAGCGCCCGGTAGCGCGCCGGGTCGGCGCCTTCGGCCAGGCGCATCGCCATCAGCATATATTCGGTCGCCTGCTCGGCGGGCGCGACCGCGCCCTGCTCGACCACGCCGTGGCCTCGGTCGCCGACCCGGCCGAGCCAGGCGGCGGGATCGCGGGCGGTCACCGTCGCTACCCGCGTGCCGTCCTCCAGGGTGAGCCGCCCGTGCGCCCCAGGCCCGATGCCCGCATAGTCGCCATAGCGCCAGTAGACCAGGTTGTGCCGGCTCTCGGCGCCCCGGCGGGCATGGTTCGAGATCTCGTAGCCCGGCAGCCCCGCATCCTCGGTCATCGCTCGGGTCAGCTCGTACATCTCCGCCGCGACCTCGTCGGCGGGAACCTTCAGCCTGCCGAGCTCGTAGAGCTCGCCGAAGCGGGTGCCGGGCTCGATGGTGAGCTGGTAAAGCGAGAAATGGTCCACCGCCATGGCCAGCGCCGCGCCGAGCTCCGCCTCCCAGGCAGCGACCGTCTGTCCCATACGGGCATAGATGAGGTCGAAGCTGACCCGGGGAAAGGCCGCGCGCGCCACGTCGAATGCGGCGCGGGCCTCGGCCGCCGTGTGCATCCGGCCGAGCGCCTTGAGGTCGGCGTCGTTCAGCGCCTGCACCCCCATCGAGAGGCGATTGACCCCGGCGCCGGCATAGGCGCGGAACTTCGCCGCCTCGGCGCTGGTCGGGTTAGCCTCGAGCGTGACCTCGGCGCCGGGGGCGAGGTCCCAGAGCCGCGCCGCCTCGCCGGTCAGCGCCGCGACCGTTTCCGGTTCCATCAGACTCGGCGTGCCGCCGCCGAAGAACAGGGTGTCGAGCCGGCGCGGCCCGGTCAGCGCGCGCATGTGGCGCATCTCGGCCACCAGGGCGGTGCGCCAGGCGGCATGGTCGACGCTGCGCGACACATGGGAGTTGAAGTCGCAATAGGGGCACTTCGCGAGGCAGAACGGCCAGTGGATGTAGAGCCCGAAGCCGCCCGCCTGCCAGTCGGCCGCCAGGCCGGGCGGGCGGATTCCGTTCATCGGCTGATCCAGACCCCCCAGGCGATCCAGGCGAGCCCCAGGAGCCCGCCGGCCATGGCGAAGAGGTTCACGGAGAGGATGCCAACCAGCAGCACGGCACCGAAGGCCGGGATCAGCCAGGTGGCATTGCGCCGCGCGAAGGCGTTGCGGTCGGGACTGCTCATCGCGACGCCTGCCTCATCGCCGTGACCTCGATCTCGACTTTCATCGCCGGTTCCACCAGGCCCGCAACCACCATCGTCCCCGCGGGACGGACCTCGCCGAGGGCCTCCTCCAGCGCCGGCGCGATCTCCTCCTGAATCGAAGGGTCGGTGATCGTGTACTGCACGCGCACCGTGTCCGCCAACGAGAATCCGGCCTCGCGCAGGACCCCGGCGATGGTGCGGAAGGCGTTGCGCGCCTGTTCGAGCGCGGTCTCGGGCATGGTCATGGTCCGGTAGTCGTAGCCCGTGGTGCCGGAGACGAAGCACCAGTCGCCCTGCACCAGCGCGCGGGAATAGGCGTATCTCGCCTCGAAGGGCGAGCCGGTCGAAATCAGGCGGCGGGTCATGGCGGCCTCCCGATCAGGTCTGGAAACAGGCAGCGACGAGCTGCCGGAACGCGTCGGCCCGGTGGCTGATCGCGTGCTTGGCGGCCGGCTGCATCTCGCCGAACGTCAGTGAATTTCCAACGGCGACGAACATTGGATCGTACCCGAAGCCATTCGCGCCGCGGGGCGGCCAGACAAGGTGGCCGTCGCAGCGCCCGAGGAACGTCTCGTCATGCCCGTCCGGCCATGCGAGCGTCAAGGCGCACATGAACGCGGCCCGGCGTGGCTCCGGCGCCGCGGCGGCCTCGAGCCGGTCCCAGACCGTCCGCATGGCATGGCCGAAGTCCCGCACGCCCGGCGTCTCGGCCCAGCGCGCCGAATAGATGCCGGGCTCTCCGCCCAGCGCCTCGACGGCGAGGCCGCTGTCGTCGGCCAGCGCCGGAGAGCCTGAGGCGGAGGCGGCCGCGTGCGCCTTCAGCCGGGCGTTGCCCTCGAAAGTCGTCTCCGTCTCCTCGGGTTCGGGAAGGCCGAGTTCGCCGGCCGAGACCGTCGCCACCCCGAAGGGCCCGAGCAGCTCGCCGATCTCGCGCACCTTGCCAGGGTTGTGCGAGGCGACGACGAGCCGCGGCTCGCGGAAGGCCCGTCTCACCCCAGCGCCGCCTTCTGCGCCGCGACCAGCTCGCCGACGCCCTTCTTGGCCAGTGCCAGCATGTCGTGGAACTCCTGCTCGGAGAATGTGGCGCCCTCGGCCGAGGCCTGCACCTCGACCATGCCGCCCTCGCCGGTCATGACGAAGTTGGCGTCGGTGCCGGCGTCCGAGTCCTCCGCATAGTCGAGGTCCAGCACCACCTGACCGCCATGTACCCCGCAGGACACCGCGGCGATGTGCTGGCTGATCGGATTCTCGATGCACTCCTTCGCCGCCACCAGCCTCTCGGCCGCCAGCCTGAGCGCCACCCAGCCGCCGGTGATCGAGGCGGTGCGGGTGCCGCCATCGGCCTGCAGCACGTCGCAGTCGATGACGATCTGCCGCTCGCCCATCACCACCCGGTCGGTTCCGGCGCGCAGCGCCCGGCCGATCAGGCGCTGGATCTCCTGGGTCCGGCCGCTCTGGCCGTTCTTCGCCTCGCGCCGGTTGCGGGTGTTGGTAGCGCGCGGCAGCATGCCGTACTCCGCGGTTACCCAGCCGAGCCCGGAGTTGCGCAGGAACGGCGGCGCCTTCTCGTCGATCGAGGCGGTGCAGAGCACATGGGTGTCGCCGAAGCGGATCAGCGCCGAGCCTTCGGCGTGGCGGCTGACCCCGGTTTCGATGGTAACGCGGCGCATCTCGTCGGCGCGGCGGCCCGAAGGGCGCATGATAATCTCCGTCTGGTTGGCAAGGTCGATGAGGTCTGAATGGTCGGAGCGTGTTTAGCCGCCGGCCGGCGGCCCGTCCAGCGCAACGGCTGCGGTTCGCCGCGGAATTGACCCGCCGCACGCGCATTATTAGGTGTAGCGCGACCGAAACCGGCATGTGATAGGGAAAGATCGGACAGGATAGTGCATGGCCGTACCCGCACCGAGCCTCGATGATCTGAACGAGCGCAGCCGCGAAATCTTTCGCAGGCTGGTCGAAACCTACCTCGCCACCGGCGAGCCGGTGGGCTCGCGCACCCTGTCGCGCGCGGTCGCCATGAGCCTCTCGCCCGCCACCGTGCGCAACGTCATGCAGGACCTCGAGGAGCTTGGCCTGCTCGGCAGCCCCCACGTCTCGGCCGGCCGGGTGCCGACCCAGCTCGGGCTCAGGCTGTTCGTCGACGGGGTGCTGGAGATCGGCATGATCTCGGTCGAGGAGCGGGCCCAGATCGAGCGCTCGCTGAGCGGACGGGACGACGATCTCGGCACCCTGCTCGACGAGGCCGGGTCGCTGCTCTCGGGCCTTTCGCACTGCGCAAGCCTGGTGTTCGCGCCGAAGCACGACGCGCCGGTCCGGCATGTGGAATTCATCTCGCTCGGACCCGACAGGGCGCTCGCCGTGCTGGTGACCGAGGACGGCACTGTCGAGAACCGGGTGTTCGACCCGCCGGCGGGCCTCACCCCATCGGCCATGCGCGAGGCGGCGAACTTCCTCAACGCCCATCTGCGCGGCCGCACCCTCGCCGAGGCCCAGGCGGTGATCGGCGGCCAGATCGAGGCCTGCCGCAGCGAGCTCGACGCGCTGGCGGCCGGGCTGGTCGAGCGCGGGGTCGCGCTCTGGACCGAGGGCAGCAGCGGCAGCCCGGACCGGCTGATCGTGCGCGGGCGCGCCAACCTGCTCGAGCCGCTGCAGGGCGCCGACGAGCTGGATCGGATGCGCCAGCTGTTCGACGATCTCGAGTCGATGCGCGACATCGCCCAGCTCCTCGACCTCGCGAAAGCGGCGGAGGGGGTACGGGTTTTCATCGGCTCGGAGAACAAGCTGTTCTCGCTCTCGGGCTCGTCTTTGGTTATTTCGCCCTACACGGATTCGAGCCGCCGCGTCATCGGTGCGATCGGCGTGATCGGACCCACCCGGCTGAACTACGGCCGCATCGTCCCGATCGTGGACTACACCGCCCGCCTGGTCGGGAGCATGATGACCGGCAAGGTCAAGGAAAAGAGAGGCAGCTGATGTCAGACGAGAACGCCCGCAAGCCTGCCGAGGACTCCAAGGCGGCCGGCGCGGCCAGGACCCCGCAGGACACCCCGGCCAAGCCGGCGGAGGGTGCCGGCGGCGGCCCGGGGGTCAGGCCCGGAGTCGCGCCTGAAATCGGGCCGGAGGTCGAGCCCGGAGCCTCGGGGCCCTCGATCGACGAATTGATGCCCGGCCTCGCCGGACAGGTCGAGGCCGAGCGTGCGGCCCGGCTCGAGGCTGAGGCCGCCGAGCTGAGGGACAAGCTTCTGCGGGCACTGGCCGAGACCGAGAACGTGCGCCGCCGGGCCGAGCGCGACCGCAAGGATGCCGAGGCCTTCGGCGGCACCCGCCTCGCCCGCGACCTGCTGCAGGTCTACGACAATCTCGACCGGGCGCTGGCCCACGTGGATGACGGGCTTCGCGATCAGGCACAGAGCTTCATCGAGGGGGTCGAGCTGACCCGGCGCGAATTGCTGAACGCCTTCTCGAAGCACCGGATCGAGAAGGTCACCCCTGCGGCGGGCGAGAAGTTCGACCCGAACCTGCACCAGGCGATGTTCGAGGCCCCGATCCCCGGCGCCGAGCCCGGCACGGTGATCGAGGTCATGCAGGCCGGCTTCACCATCGCCGGCCGCCTGCTGCGCCCGGCCCTGGTCGGGGTCGCCAAGGCGGCGCCGGCCGCGGCCGATGGCGGCGGCGAGTCCGCGGGAGGCGATTCGGCCGGGACCGGGGCGCGGGAAGCGGCTCGGCAGGCGGACGGCGCCGACTAGAGACAGCGCCGGAGGCGAACCCCATGCCGATCACCACCGAGGCGCGGCTGCGCGAGATCTACGGCGCGCCGCACCCGCGCGCCGTGGCGAAGCAGATCGACCGTCTCGACGGCCACTGCCGCGCCTTCATCGCGGCAAGCCCCTTCCTGGTGATGGCGACCGGGGACGGGACCGGGCACGACGCATCGCCCAAGGGCGACCGGCCGGGTTTCGTGGTGGTCGAGGACGACCGCCACCTGCTGATCCCCGACTGGCCCGGCAACAGCCGCATCGACGGGATGCGGAACCTGCTGACCAATCCGGGCATCGGGCTGATCTTCCTGATCCCCGGAGTGCGCGAGACCCTGCGCGTCAACGGCACCGCCACGATCCATGACGATCCGGCGCTGCTGGAACTCTGCGCCAATCAGGGGCGGCTGCCGCTGACGGTGCTGCGGGTGCGGGCCGAGGAGGTGTTCTTGCACTGCTCCAAGGCCTTCCTGCGCTCGAAGCTCTGGCAACCGGAGAGCTGGCGCGCCGAGCGCCCGGTTCCGACCATGGGCGAGATGATCCGCGACCATGCGCAGATCGATGGCCCGGTCGAGAGCGACGAGGCGATGACCGCGCGTTACCGGCGGCTTCTCGCGGAGGAAGGGCGCTAGCCCGATCCGGGCGCCGCGCCGGTGTCGCGGGCGGCCACCTTGGGATCGCAATCTCAGAGAAAGATCCCCAGCACCAGGCCGATCGCGGTGCAGGCCAGCACCACGTGGCCGGCGTCGATCCACCAGAGCGCCACCGGGCGGCGGGCGAAGGCGTAGTTGGTCAGGATCCAGGGAGCGACGAAGAACAGGCCCACCCCGAACCCGCCGATCAGGCCGGCGCCGATCCCGCTCAGGCCGGCGCTGGCGAAGATGTGGCGCATCATCCCCGCGGTCAGCAGGCTGGCGAGGAACCCGATGAAGAACGGCAGCGGCGAGCCGCCGGATTTTGCCTCCGCCTCGCTCATTTCCACTGCCGCCATCCAGCGCTTGCCGAGGACCATGTACCAGGCCGCCCCCGAGCCGAATCCCGCCGCCGCCGCCAGAAGAACCGCAACAATCTGCATGCCCGCCTCCATCGCTGAGATCGTCATCCTACGCCGGATCAGGCGCTGCGCACTACCCTGAGCGTCAGGTTGATCCGCCCACCGCCCGGCAGCAGGTCGCCCTCGCCGAACATCACCCGGTCGACGCCGTGATAGGCGAGCCGCGCCGCGCCGCCCATCACCACCACGTCGCCCGAGCGCAGCACCGTGCTGGCCGTCGGGTCTCGCCGCGCCGGGCCGCCCATGCGGAACCGGGCCGGGTCGCCGAGGGAGATCGAGACCACCGGCGCCGCGAAACCCGCCTCGCCCTCGTCGGCGTCGCGGTGGAGCCCCATGCGGGCGCCCTCGCCGTACCAGTTGATCAGGCAGCAGTCCGGGTCGCCGTCCCAGCCGGCCGCCGCCCGCCACACTGCCAGGACCGGCTCCGGGACCACCGGCCAGGGCCGCGCGGTCTCCGGGTGCAGGGAAGCGTAGCCGTAGCGCCCGCGCGCGATCACCCAGCCGAGCCGCCCGGCCGAGGTCATGCGCACCGACATCGGCTTGCCCCAGGGCGTGACCGGGTTCACCAGCGGCGCCGCGGCGATCACCGCCCGGAGCGCCGCCACCATCGCCTCCTGCGCCGGGCGGGCGAGGAAGCCGCGGAACAGCCGGAAGCCGAGCACGGTCTCGTCCGCAGGTCGTCCGCCCAGTGCCATCCGGCCGCTCGCTCCGGTTCCGCGTTGCCCGCGGCCGCCGCCGGGGCTATCGTCCGGCAGTCTCGCACAGAGCAGTCCAGAAAAGAACGGAGCGACCGCCCATGATCCCGCGGCTTCTGCCCGCCCTCGCCCTGATCCTCGCAACCGGCGCCTGCCTGGAGCAGAAGAGCTCCTACGAGCTCGCCCCCGCCACCCCGGCTGTCTCGTCGGCCGCCGCCGGCAGCATCGCGGTGGTGACCATCGATGCCCGGCCCTATGTGCTCGACGGCAGCAAGTCGGAAGAGTTCATCGGCACCGACCGCGGCAAGTACAGCAACACCGTCGATGTCGAGACCGCTTCCGGGCGGTCGCTGGCGGACGAGGTGACCGACCTGGTGGTCCGCGCCTATGCCGGCCAGGGCACGCAGGCGGTCGCGGCAAGCGTGCCAGGCAAGGGCGACGCGGCGGCGAGGCTCGCCGCGGCGCGCGGCCAGGGCGAGAAGGTGGTGGCGGTGACGATCCGCGAATGGCGGACCGACGCCTATACGAGGGTCAAGGTCACCTGGAACCTCGAGGCGGAGGTCCTCGACGCCGCCGGCGCCTCGCTCGGGCGCAGCCAAACCCAGGGCTCGGCGCCGATCGGGGTCACCAACCTTGCCGCGGACAGCAGCGGAATCGCCGGCCAGGAGCTGACGCGCCGCCTCTCGCAGCTCCTGAACGAGCGGCGGATCACCGATGCGTTGCAGTGAAGGACCAGACGCGGAAAGTTCTCGCGCGTCGCGCGAATCCGGGCCGGTCCGGCTCAATCTTTCCCGCCTCCGAGTGTTGCAGGCCCATCCGGCGCTGCCTATATAGCCGCCGAAACGGAGCCTTTAGCCTGATGTGAGAACGGGTAGGCAGCACGGGGGCCGCGTCCGGACCCGGCAGCCGAACGCCAGAGAAGGGAAGCAGACACCATGTCGAAAGTCATCGGAATCGACCTCGGGACCACAAATTCCTGCGTCGCCATCATGGACGGCAAGACGCCGAAGGTGATCGAGAACGCCGAGGGTGCGCGCACCACGCCGTCGATGGTCGCCTTCACCCAGGACGGCGAGCGCCTGGTCGGCCAGCCGGCGAAGCGCCAGGCGGTGACCAACCCCGAGAACACGCTCTTCGCGGTCAAGCGCCTGATCGGCCGGCGCCATTCCGACCCGATGGTCGCCAAGGACAAGGGCATGGTCCCGTTCAAGATCACCGAGGGCAAGAACGGCGACGCCTGGGTCGAGGCCCGTGGCGAGAAGTACAGCCCCAGCCAGATCTCGGCCTATGTGCTGCAGAAGATGAAGGAAACTGCCGAGAAATATCTCGGCGAGGCGGTCACCCAGGCGGTGATCACGGTGCCGGCCTATTTCAACGACAGCCAGCGTCAGGCCACCAAGGACGCCGGCAAGATCGCCGGGCTCGAGGTGCTGCGCATCATCAACGAGCCGACCGCGGCGGCGCTCGCCTACGGGCTCGAGAAGGAGGGCGGCAAGACCATCGCCGTCTACGACCTCGGCGGCGGCACCTTCGACATCTCGATCCTCGAGATCGATGACGGCCTGTTCGAGGTGAAGTCGACCAACGGCGACACCTTCCTCGGCGGCGAGGACTTCGACATGCGCCTGGTCGAGTACCTGGCCGACGAGTTCAAGAAAGAGCAGGGCATGGACCTGAAGAAGGACAAGCTCGCGCTCCAGCGCCTGAAGGAGGCCGCCGAGAAGGCGAAGATCGAGCTCTCATCCGGCGCCCAGACCGAGATCAACCTGCCCTACATCACGGCGGATGCCTCGGGCCCGAAGCACCTGACCATGAAGCTCACGCGCGCCAAGTTCGAGAGCCTGGTCGACGACCTGGTGCAGAAGACCGTGCAGCCCTGCAAGAATGCGCTGAAGGATGCCGGCGTCGCGGCCTCGGACATCGACGAGGTGGTCCTCGTCGGCGGCATGACCCGCATGCCGAAGGTCATCGAGACGGTGAAAAAGTTCTTCGGCCGCGAGCCGCACAAGGGCGTGAACCCGGACGAGGTCGTGGCCATGGGCGCGGCGATCCAGGCCGGCGTGCTGCAGGGCGACGTCAAGGACGTGGTGCTGCTGGACGTCACGCCGCTCTCGCTCGGCATCGAGACTCTGGGCGGCGTGTTCACCCGGCTGATCGACCGCAACACTACGATCCCGACCAAGAAGTCCCAGGTCTTCTCGACCGCCGAGGACAACCAGTCGGCGGTGACCATCCGGGTGTTCCAGGGCGAGCGCGAGATGGCGCAGGACAACAAGATCCTCGGCCAGTTCAACCTCGAGGACATCCCGCCGGCGCCGCGCGGCATGCCGCAGATCGAGGTCACCTTCGACATCGACGCCAACGGCATCGTCAACGTCTCGGCCAGGGACAAGGGAACCGGCAAGGAGCAGCGGATCACCATCCAGGCTTCGGGCGGCCTCTCGGACGCCGACATCGAGCGCATGGTCAAGGAGGCCGAGGCGAATGCCGAGACCGACAAGCAGCGCCGCGATCTGGTCGAGGCCAAGAACCATGCCGAGAGCCTGATCCACGCTACCGAGAAGTCGGTGAAGGAGCATGGCGACAAGGTCGACCAGGGCACCCGCGACGCCATCGACGCGGCGATCGCCGAGCTGCGGACCGCTTCCGAGGGCGAGGATGTCGAGGCGATCAAGGCCAAGACCCAGTCGCTGGCCGAGACCGCGATGAAGCTCGGCGAGGCGATCTACAAGGCGCAGGAAGAAGCCGCGACCCCCGAGGACGGCGACATCTCCGAGGCGACCGAGGAGGACCGCGAGGGCGTGGTCGATGCCGAGTTCGAGGAGGTCGACGACGGCAAGAAGTCCTGATCCATGCGCCGGGGGGCGGGATCGGGCCTGGTCATGCGGGGCGCCGTCCGCGGCGCCCCTGACCAATTCCGGCAGGTGCGGGCGGAGCGCTCCGGCAATCCGGTTCTGGCGCCCGGCCGCGCGACCGGCTATGCCGGGCGCGGGCAGATGAACCCTTGCGTGCCTCCGGCCGCCGCCGCAGCGGGGCGGCCGTCGGGCAGGGCGGCGGAGTGGGGCAGGTTCAATGGCGAAGCGTGATTTCTACGAGGTGCTCGGCGTCGAGCGCGGTGCGTCGCCCGAGGAGATCAAGAAGGCCTACCGCAGCAAGGCCAAGCAGCACCATCCCGACCGCAACAAGGACGACGCCTCGGCCGAGGGCAGGTTCAAGGAGGTCAACGAGGCCTACGAGATCCTCAAGGACCCGCAGAAGAAATCGGCCTACGACCAGTTCGGCCACGCCGCCTTCGACGCCGCCATGGGCGGCGGCCCACGCGGCCCCGGCGGCGCCGGCGGCCCCGGCGCGCAGGATTTCGGCAGCGCCTTCTCGGACGTGTTCGAGGACCTGTTCGGCGACTTCATGGGCGGGCGCGGCCGCGGCGGCGGACGCGAGCGCGGCGGCTTCAGCCGCGGCGCCGACCTGCGCTACAACCTGCGGGTCACGCTGCAGGACGCCTTCACCGGCAAGCAGGCGACGATCTCGGTGCCGGGCTCGGTCAAGTGCGAGGCCTGCTCGGGCACCGGCGCCGAGGGCGGCGCCCAGCCGCAGACCTGCCCGACCTGCGGCGGCCACGGCAAGGTGCGCGCCCAGCAGGGCTTCTTCACCATCGAGCGGACCTGCCCGACCTGCTCGGGCCGCGGCCAGATCATCAAGAACCCGTGCCGGTCCTGCGCCGGCCAGGGCGCGGTGCGCAAGGACCGGACGCTCAATGTCTCGATCCCGCCCGGAGTCGAGACCGGCACCCGCATCCGGCTGGCCGGCGAGGGCGAGGCCGGCAAGCGCGGCGGCCCGCCGGGGGATCTCTACATCTTCGTCGACGTGGCCGAGCACGAGATCTTCCAGCGCGAGGGCCTGAGCCTGCACTGCCGGATCCCGGTGCCGATGACCACCGCGGCGCTGGGCGGCGAGATCGAGGCGCCGCTGCTCGACGGCGGGCGCAGCCGGGTCAAGGTGCCGGCGGGCGTGCAGTCGGGCAAGCAGCTGCGGCTGCGCGGCAAGGGCATGCCGGCGCTGCAGCGGCCGGGCCAGCAGGGCGACATGTTCATCGAGCTGATGGTCGAGACCCCGGTCAACCTGACCTCGCGCCAGAAGGAGCTGCTGAAGGAGTTCGAGCAGCAGAAGGCCGACAACAGCCCGGAGAGCAAGAACTTCTTCTCGAAGGTCAAGGGCTTCTGGGACAGCATGACCGGCTAGCGCCGCGGGGCGGGAGCGATCCCGCCGGGACGGCGGTGGCGACCCCCGATCTCGTGGCGGCGGAGACGGCGCCAGGGCGCCCCGCTCACGGCTGCTCAACATTGAGCAGGGGGTCAAGGCATTGAAATCGCTATATTTCCCAAAAACGGGGTTTGAGCAGGGGGTGTGAGCGGGGGCCGAGGGGCGGGGATGACGGACACGGGCCGCGACAGGGGCGGCGATGCCATGACAGGACCGCGCGACAGGCCGCAGGCCGCCGGGGAACTGGCCGTCCTGCCGGACGCGGCGGTCGATACCTCCAACTTCCCGCCGCTGGGCGACGCGTTCCGGAAGGGCGCCAGGGTGGCGATGCCGGGGGCTGAACGCTCCCACCGCCCGATGCCCCGGCCCCGAGCCGGAGCCCCGATGGCTAGAGCGTGCTACAGGCCCGTCTCGAGGTCCGGGGTCGCGCCCGGGACATCGGTGAGCCGGGCGGCGCGGACGGCATGGATCGACGCGGCGCTCAGGACTTGCGGGGAGGCGCGGCGGGAGGGGTGAGGGGGTAAGGTACGCGCTGATGCGCTCCGAGGGAGGAGACGCCCGCAAGGAAGGTGCGCATGAACAGCAGAAAGACAGTTGCTACGCTCGCCGGTGGAGTTGAGTAAGGCTGCAACCCAGTACGGCCTTCAAGAAAGCTGGACAATTCCATCGAGCGTTGCATAGACCGAGCTTCGCAGCCAACGGCCCATGCTGCGGGCAAGACCGGGGTTGCCGCTCAGGAAAAGGCCGCCCCTCTCCTTCTCGCGCTCGATGCTGGAGCGGCCCTCGAGGATGGCCCCCAGCGGAACGACGCCGGTCTCGACGTAGAGGTCGACATCGCGGCCGGGGTCGAACGAGCACAGCTCGGGCATGTCCGCGCCTGGCTCGACCACAAGCCAGTAATGGGGAGACTTCAGCGGTGGATCGTCGCGGAAATGGAACCGGATGACGGCGCGCCGCCGCGGCAGTTCATCGAGGACGATCATTCGCCGCACGGCCCACATGATGGTCGAAGCATCCGCGCCGCTGAGCGCGACCTCCGCCTCGATGTTGCACAGCGCCCACTCGGCCAGCGCGTTCATCGCCGGCTCGAGCCTGATGGACTTCTCGGTGCGGAAATACTCGACCGTGCCCGCCGCCGTGTCCTCGACGCGCTCGACCAGGCCCAACGCCTCCATCTCCGTGAGCCGCCTCGACAGGATGGCGGACGAGATGTTGCCCACCCCTCTGCGAATGTCGTTGAAGCGGGTCGAGCCGTTCCAGAGCTCGGTCAGGATCTGGACAGTCCAGCGCGGTTCCAGGATCTCGCAGGCAAGCGAAATCGGGCAGATCAGTCCGTAAGGCCGCCGCGTCATCGCCAAGCACTCCTGATCCGCAAGATACTCGCTACGGATGTCCAGGGCCAGTTCACAATCTGAAGCGGACCGGTTCCGAAGCTGCCCTAGCGCCCGCCCGCCTTCTGCCGCGATGGTGAATGTCCTTCGAGCGCCCCAGCCATCGGAAGTTCCATGGCCATGCACGACATCACGCAAACGAGACCGGGCCGGACCGCGCCGCGCGTGCCGACCACCGCTCTTGGCCGTCCGCTCGAGACGAGCGAGGGACGCATGGACGGTCACCTGCAGCCGCGCAACGTCTGCTTCAGAGAATGACGGAGGAGAAGAATGTCGGCCAAGATTCTGCAGATCAACTACAAGCTCACCGGGCCGAGGGCCGAGTATGAGAAAGAAAACCTGCCCTACGCTCAGCCGATCGCCGACATACCTGGGCTGCGCTGGAAGGTCTGGATCATAAGCGAGGCCCAGAGCGAAGCTGGCGGGATCTACCTTTTCGACGATGACGCCGCGGTGGACGCCTTCATGGACGGGCCGATTATTGCGGAGATGAAAGGAGACCCGACGTTGAGCATCAAGGCGTTTGACGTGATCGAAGAACTCACGACCATCACACGTGGCCCGGTGAAGTAGTATTCTCAGAGGATTCATCCTAGCATGAAGCCCCGCGGTCGTTTCCAACCAAGTACCCACTCGATGGGGCTTGGGCGTTAGCTGACAGCACTCCCATCTGCGCGCACAACACACCCTGAAAGAATGAATGCTCCGGGAGCCCCAACGTGCCGAGGTCAAGACAAACTTCTATGCAGTGAGGGTACTAGCCTGACAGCTGCCGCCTCCTGACGGCGCAAGCTCGCGAGCTCCATCGCGTCGGAGTAAAGTTTGGCCCACGCAACCACGCCTCCCTCACCCCTTCCCGAAATAATCCTCGCACCCGCCCTCGCGCCGCACGTCCGCCGTGCAGCAGTGCAGCCCGCCGCCGAAGGCGTAGGCGTCGCGCAGCTCCACCGGGATCACTTCCAGCCCCAGCTTGTCCATCTGCTCGGCCTGGTACACCTCGCTCGCCTCGACGCAGACGGTCTTGGGGTCCAGCACCAGCACGTTCATGCTGAGCCACACCGACGAATAACAGAGCGGCGGCGGGCTGTTGTGGGCGGGCTGGGCGCTGTCGACGATCTCCCAGCCGTTGCGGTGGAAGTAGTCGCGCTGGGCGTCCGGCAGGCGGCGCTGGGGGTTGTTCAGGATCAGGCCGGGGCGCAAGGGCGTGAAGGTGGCGTCGATGTGGATCGGGTAGGGGTCGCCGGGGAAGTTCACCGCATGGACCCGGTGGTCGGGGAAGTGCCTCCGCAGCCACTCGATGCCCTTGAGGTTGGTGGTGAAGCCGTGCTGGACCACCAGGTCGCGCCCGAAGCGCAGCACGTCGGCCGCGTCGAACAGCGGCTCCTCCTCGGTGGTGACGAAGAACTTCTCCGCCGTCCATTGCAGGCGCTTCTGCACGCCGATCTTCTCGGACAGGTAGTCCATCCGGTAGTCGGCGTCGGTCAGGCGGGGCTTCGGCGCCGCCTCGTGGCGGAAGTTCGGGTCCTCCTCCCAGTAGCGCTGCATCAGCGGCCGGTAGCACAGGTATTCGAACCACCGGCAGCGGTAGGACATGGTGGCTTCCAGGATCTCGTTGCCGACCGTCAGCAGCACGTCGCGGGGCGGCATGCAGCCGAACAGGCTCTGCGTGTGGAAGTCCGGCGTGGTGGCGGGCTGGCTGAAGTCGATCGGCGTCGGGCGGTCGACCCGGATGCCGCGCTTCGTCAGCAGGGCGGCGAAGTTGTCGAGCAGCTCGTTGGCGCGGTCGATGGTCTCCTGCGGGCGGCGGCCCCACTGGCCGCGCATGTCGGAATCCTCCGGCACCTTGGCGTCCAGCGCCGGCTCGGGCGGCGGGATGTGGCAGTTGTCGGCGCGCCCGACGATCACATGGCGGAGCGGGTCCCACTCGTTCCAGGAGTTCACCACGGTCTTTCCGGTCGCGGCGGCGGGCTTCCCGGCGGCCGGATCGTTCGCGGTCAGATCGTTCGCGGTCAGATCGTTCGCGGTCAAATCGTTCATGGACGTCCCCCAGACGGTTTCGGGCGGTGATGTGCGTCAGGCCGGGGCCGGAGGCAAGCGGAATCTGGCGCGGCCGGCGGAAACGCGGTAGCACTGCGCCGGGGTCGCCCCCTCCCCTGTCCCCTCGCCCCTGCGGGGAGGGGCGACGGCGACGGGGGACGGCGATGGGGGGCATCGAGGGGAGAGCGAGATGGCCGGAACGCCGCAGCGCAGCATCCTGATCACCGGCTGCTCGTCGGGCATCGGCCACCATGCGGCCCATGGGCTGAAGGGGCGGGGCTGGCGGGTCTTCGCCACCTGCCGCAAGGAGGCGGACTGCGGGCGCCTGCGGGACGAGGGGCTGGAGAGCTTCCGGCTCGACTACGAGGAGCCCGCCAGCATCGAGGCGGCCTTCGGCGAGGCGCTGGAGCGGACCGGCGGGCGGCTGGACGCGCTGTTCAACAACGGCGCCTACGCGATCCCCGGCGCCGCCGAGGACCTGCCGGTGCAGGCGATGCGGCAGATCTTCGAGGCCAATTTCTTCGGCTGGCACGCGCTGACCCGGCTGGCGGTCCCGGTGATGCGAGCCCAGGGGCACGGGCGGATCCTGATGAACTCCTCGGTGCTGGGGCTCGCCGCGCTCAGGATGCGGGCCGCCTATGTGGCGACCAAGTTCGCGCTCGAGGGCTACACCGACACGCTGCGGCTGGAACTGCGCGACACGCCGGTCCACGTGATGCTGATGGAGCCGGGACCGATCCGGACGAAGATCCGCGAGAACGCCCGGCCCCATTACGAGCGCTGGATCGACCGCGAGAACTCGGTCTGGGCCGGCTTCTACCGCGACACCCTGGAGCCGCGGCTCTACAAGGACAAGCCGGCGCCGGACCCGTTCGAGCTGGGATGCCTCGCCACCACCGGCAAGGTGATCCACGCCATGGAGAGCCGGCGGCCGAAACCGCGCTATTTTGTGACGAAGTCGACCCATCTGGTGGGGGCGCTGCGGCGGGTGCTGCCGACCCGGCTGCTCGACGCCATCATGGTCCGGAGCTGAGGAGGGCCCCATGTCCGCGATGCTGTTCTACCTGGCGGCGCTGGCCTGCCTCGCCACCTTCGGGGTGCTGGCCTGGGGCATCCTCGGCTTCGGGGCGGGGACCCGGAAGGGCATCGAGGGGGCGCGGTTCTCGAACAAGCTGATGCGCTGGCGGATCATCGCCCAGTTCATCGCCATCGTCCTGGTGCTGCTGACGGTCTGGGCGATCCGCAGCGGCCACTGAGGTGAAGCAGACGCTTGATACGGGCGGGCCGGAAGCGCTAGCGTGACCGCACGACCGACGGAGTTCGGCGTGGCGCGGCCCGCCGGTCCCGCTTCCGCCGCAGCCAAGGATGCGTGGATTTGCAAATTTATGCCTCACCCGCCACCGCCACAGGTGGCCACATCCGTTCGCGCAGCCATTCCCGCGCCGCGCTTCCGGTTGCCCTGATCCTCGCCGCCCTGCTCTCGGCCTGCACCACGGTGCTGGCGCGCAACGCGGTGCCGGAGGACGAGATCGACGCCGCCCGG
The DNA here is from genome assembly GCA_963700775.1 of uncultured Pseudomonadota bacterium. GTDB lineage: Bacteria > Pseudomonadota > Alphaproteobacteria > Rhodobacterales > Rhodobacteraceae > Thermohalobaculum. Next base: position 140,422 of record CAVOYU010000009.1, on the reverse strand, counting down.
CCCTACGGCATCGAGGGCGGGCTGATGCGGGTCTGGGGCGACGACCTCAGCGAGAGCCAGATCGAGACGATCCTGGCCGGCCGGTCCAAGTTGCTGAACCAGGCGATGGCGGAGCAGATCGCCGCGGGCAAGCCGATTCCGGACGTGGCGCTGCTGCTCTCGGGCGGCGGCCCCGACGGCGCCTTCGGAGCCGGGCTGCTGAACGGCTGGACCGCCCGCGGCGACCGGCCCGAGTTCTCGATCGTGACCGGCATCAGCACCGGATCGATCATCGCCGTCCTCGCCTATCTGGGACCCGACTACGACGACGAGCTGAAGAGGGTCTACACCGCCTACACGACCAAGGATCTGCTGCAGCGCAGCCTGTTCTCGGCCCTGGTCGGCGGCACGGCGATCACCGACACCAGCGGCTACCGGCGGCTGATCGAGGAATACATCAACGACGAGGTGGTGGCGAAGATCGCGGCCGAGCACAAGAAGGGCCGGCTGCTGCTGATCGGCACCACGAATCTCGATGCGGCGCGGCCGGTGGTGTGGAACATCGGCGGCATCGCCGCCAGCGGCCACCCGATGGCGAAGCGGCTGATCCAGGATGTGGTCCAGGCCTCGTCGGCGATCCCGGCGGCGTTCCCGCCGGTGCTGATCCCGGTCACCTCGGCGGACGGGCGGCAGTATGACGAGATGCATGTGGACGGCGGCGCGACCCAGCAGGTGATGCTGTTCAGCCCCGAAGTGCCGATGCTGAGGATCGACCAGGCGGTCGGCGCCAAGTTCGACCGCACCGCCTATGTGGTCATCAACAACAAGATCGACAAACCCTACGCGCCGGTGCGGCCGCGGCTGATCTCGATCGCCGGGGCGGCGGCGAGCAGCCTGATCGGCGGGTCCGGCACCGGCGACATCTACAAGATCTACGCCATCGCCGAGCGCGACGACATCGACCTCAACATCGTGGCGATCCCGCGAGACTTCGACAAGCAGCCCGAGGAAGCCTTCGACCCGGTCTACATGACCGCGCTCTACGATCTGGGCTACGAGTACGGGCTGGCGGGGGACCGCTGGTCGAACCGGCCGCCGGACTTTGCGCCCTGGCCGTAACCGCCAGACTCGCCGGGATCAGCGCGGCGGCAGCCTTCGGGCGCAGACTGGGCGAAGGCGTCCGCCCCGGCGAGCGGCAGCAGGAAGCCGAAGAGAGCGCCGCGGCTGCCGAGGAGATAGGCCCCGAGGCCGCCCTCGGCGGCCGGGGCGGTGCTTGCGGGCACGGCGATCGTGGCGGCAAGCAACACGGCGCGTGCGGTCGCAACGATCGCCTTCTTTGCCTGTCCCCCTGACCTTCCGTGTCTATTTGTCCGGCACGTACCAGATCGGCGACGTCCAGGCCCGCTCCTGGATGATGGGAGGCACGTCCACCAGCAGCGGCAGCTTGTTGCGGATCGCATCGTGGGTCGACCAGCGCGGCGTCGGGATCTCGAGGATCCGCGCGTAGTACAGGGCGGGCTTCGCTGGATCGAAATCGGGGTCGGTCCAGCTGCCGGCCAGATCGGCCGCGCCGATCGTGTTCCGGTAGGCGCCGGTTGCGAGATCGACCGTGTTGCCGACGATCGGCAGCCTGCCGCCCGGCCCGGGCTTGCGGCCGCCGGACCACGCGACGTCATAGACCTTGTCCCGGGGCTCGCCCTTGTCGTCGACCCAGCCCTTGATGATCTGGATGCGGTCGAGATTGGCCCCGTCCGGGTCCTTCATCGCGTAGACCGTGAAGGTGGGTGCGGCGCCGGACTTCGGCAATGTGCCCCCCATCGGCACGCCCTGCTCATAGCCCTCGGCCACCAGCGAGGCGGGATCGGCCGGGTCGGGGTTGAGCCCGAAGCCGCCGAAGAAGCGCGGCTTGATGCGGGTGCCGGATGTCGCGAAGGACTCGCGCGCGTGCATTGCGTCCCAGATCGCGGCGCGGGTGTTCCGCGTGGCCCAGACACCGGCGAGCGCGCCCGGGTTCGAAGTCCTTGCCCATGATCCAGCCGGCGATATCGGCCTCGCGGCGGCGCTCGACCGTGCCGTCCGCCGGGCCGTGGCTGCCCTGATAGTTCGGCTCGACGACATCGCCGGGCGTGCCGTTGTGGCTGTCGGTGCCGCCGGTGAATCCGAGCTTGTAGGGGTTGACGCCAAGCCTCGCCTGATGGTCGAGACCCTTGGTGACGGCCCAGCGGACATAGTTCTCCTTCTTCACCTCCCGGCCGGAATACATGGCGATGGACTCGCCGTTCTCGAACCCGGCGAACTCGTCCGCCGGCCAGAGGCTGCGGGTCACCTCGGAGTTGCCCTTGATCTGCATCATCTCGATCAGGCGCTCGAAATGGCTGCGCCGCTCGGCATAGGCGGCATCGATCGGGTTGCCGGAATTGTCCACCGGCTCGAACATGAGGCCCTTGGAGGCGTTCGAGTTGTGCGGGATCGCGAACAGTCGGCGGCCCTCGGCCTCCTGGGCCGCCATCCACTCCCAGAGCTTCTCCTCGTCGTTGGAGTCGAGCGCGTTGAACGGCGCGTCGGGAACGTCCATGTCGCGGAACAGCACGTTGCGGTGCATGTTCCCGCCACGCGGCGCCGCGGTCCACTCGTAGCCGACGATGGTGGTGAACTTTCCGGGCTCGTAGTGCTTGCGCGCCGCCTCGACCACGACCTGCCAGCCACCCTTGTAGGCCGCCTCGCCGGTGTAGAAGGGCGGATGCTGGGGCGTCTCCGAGCGGTTGTTCGAGACCACGTATTTCAGGAACCACTCCTCCTGTTCCTCGAACGAGGTCAGCCCGCGCAGTTCGGCCAGCTCGGGCGTGTCGTAGCCGGGCGCTCCCCCGACCTGGGTCGAGTACATCTCGGCGAGGAATTCCGCGTGATCGGTGACCGCGGCGAAGTCCAGCGGCTTGACGATATTGTGCTCGCGGCCGTTGACGGTGACCGTCTCGCCCTTGGCGAAGCGGTAGGCGTCGTCGGGGTCAGCCGGGCGCCGCCGATATAGGCGTCGAGCGAGAACGATGTATGGACGTGGGTCTCGCCGAAATAGGCGTCCTTCAGCGGGTTCCCCGGCACCGCGGCCTCGGCCGCGGAGACCTCCGCAATGACTTCGGCGGTGACCTCGGCGGCGGTCTGCGCCCGCACCACGCCGGGCGCGGCGGCCGCGAGCGCCAGCAGGCCAAGGGCGGCGGCTCGTCCGGGGCGTCTCGGGCTGGTCATGGCGGGCGGTCTCCCCATTCGCTTTCCGTCGGAATTCCGCGTGCGCATCACCCCGCCGGCCCGTACCAGATCGGCGAGCTGTAGGCGCGCTCCTGGGTCTTCAGCGGGATCTCGGGGGGCAAATCGGTCAGGTCGAATTTCACCCGATCATAGGCGGTCCAGCGCGGGGTCGGGATCTCGATCGCCCGGGCGTAGTAGAAGGCCCTGAGCGCCGGGTCGAAGTCGGGGTCGGTCCAGACCGTGCCCAGCTCCGGCGCGCCGATGGTGTTGGTCCAGCTCGGGACCGACAGGTCGACGGTGTCGCCCACGGGTGGCAGCTTGCCGTCGGCGCCGGGCTGGCGGCCGCCCGACCAGGCGACGTCGTAGACCTTCTCGCGCGGCTTGCCGTCGGCGTCGACCCAGCCCTTGACGATCTGCACCCGGTCGAGGTTTGCCCCCATCGGGTCGCGGAGCGCATAGACCAGGAACGACGGCGCCCCGGCGCCCTCGGGCGCAAGATTGAGGTCGGACCCCATCGGCACGCCCTTGGTATAGCCGACCAGCGCCAGGTCGCGCCGCAACGCATCGTCCGGAGCGAACTCCCAGCCGCCGAAGAAGCGCAGCCGGATGCGTGGCCCGGTGGTGGCATATGCCTCGCGCCGCTCCATGGCGTCGAAAATCGCGCCGCGGCTGTTCTCGGTCGCCCAGACCGCGGTCAGGCCGGCGGTTATGTACTGCCATGCGTTCAGCGCGACGGTGCCGTCGGCGAATTTCTTGCTGACATGGTTGGAGCGGTTGGGATTGGGCTCGTAGGCGGTGAACTTGCCGAAGAAGTTGTCGTTGTCGGGCGTGGTCAGCCCGGTATGGGTGTCCGAGGCGCCGACGAGCCCGTACTTGAACGGATTGACGCCGAGCCGGTCCTCGAGCATCAGCCCGCGCTGCAGGCCCGAGCGCGCGTATTCGCCCGGCAGCATCTCCGGCGTCTTCCTCTCCGAGGCGTCGAGGTTGCCGTAGTCCCAGGTCTCGAAGTCGGCGAATTCGTCCTCGGGCGACAGCAGCGGGTGCGCCTCGCCGTCGCCCTTGATCTGGGTCGCCTCGTAGAGCCGCTCCCATTTGTTGCGCGCCTCCGCATAGGCCGGGTCGTAGGCCGCACCGCCGGCGAAATCGTCCTGTAGCGCGAACATCATGCCGTTCGACAGGTTTCCGTTATGCGGGATCGCCAGCGCCTCGCCGCCGGTGGTGTCCTCGTAGGTCTGCAGCCATTTCCAGAGGTCGCGGGGGTTCGGAGAGCCCACGGGCGGCGTGGTGGTGTAGGGCTCGATCCGGCCGGCCCGCTCCGGCCCGTCGCGGAAGATCACGTTGCGGTGCAGGTTGTTGCCCTCGACCAGCGAGGTCCATTCGAAGGCGATGAAGGTGGTGAAGCGGCCAGGGTCGTTGAACTCCTCTGCCGCGGCCACGATGTCGTCCCAGACACGCTTGTAGGCCGGGTTGCCGGGCTGGTAGTTCAGCGCGGGCGAGATCTTGCCCTGAGCGAAAGTCGCCGTGAGTTCGAACGCGGCTTTCGCGGCGTCCTCGCCACCTTTCGCGAAGGCTTCGTGGAACTTCTTTCCCTGCTCGTCGGCGATGATGTTCGGCGCGCCCTTGATGATGTCGGTGATGGCGCCCATCCCGTCGGTGTGGTCGGTGATCATGTAGAAGTCGAGCGGGCGCGACAGCCTCACCGGCTGGCCGGTGTTCGACGTGACCTGCTCGCCGCGGGCGAAGCGATAGGCGTCGCGCGGCAGGAGCGTGGTGCCGCCGCCGCCCGCATCGGCCGACAGAGCGGTGTGCACATGGGTGTCGCCGAAATAGACCTCCGCCGGAAAGCCGCGGTCCGCATAGGGCGAATAGGGCCGGCCCTTCAACACTTCCGCCGTCAGACCGGACGTGTCCTGAGAGGAAGCGGGAAGCGCCGATGCGGCGAGCGCCAGTGTGGCGATGGTCAGGAGGCGTGTGGTCATTTGGGTCTTCACTGAGGCAGGCCGGAAACTGGCAGGGGCGTGGGAGGCGGGTATGGGCATCACAATATCCATAGACTATGGCTGTTGGTTCGGATCGCGGATCTCGAATGGCGCAGGCACCGGACTTGCCGCCCAGCGGCGGCGCCCGGTGCCGCACGGTCCGGCCGATCATCCACGGCATTTCCGAGCGCTGTCAAGGAGCGAGGCGCGCCGGTTGCCCGAGACGGCAGGCCACTCCGGTCTGGCCGGTCCCGGTGCGATCGGCTAGCGTCCGGCCCATGCGCCTGTTCCGCGAGCCCCTGATCCAGTTCCTGATTCTCGGCGGCGGCCTGTTCGCCGCCTGGACCCTGTTCGCCCCGGCGCCTGAGGCGCCGCGGGAGCGGATCGAGGTCGACCCGGCGCGGATCGCCAGCCTGGAGCAGGCGTTCTCGGCGGTCTGGAAGCGCCCGCCGACCGGCGCCGAGCGCCAGGGGCTGATCGAGGATTACCTCGCCGAGGAGGTGATGTACCGCGAGGCGCAGAAGCTGGGGCTGGACCAGGACGACGTGGTGATCCGCCGGCGGATGCGGCAGAAGATGGAGTTCCTGCTGCAGGAGAGCCTGGCGACGGCGCCGCCGGACGAGGAGGCGCTGCGCGCCTTCTTCGACGCCGGGCGCGAGCGCTACCGGGCGCCGGACCGGATCGGCTTCCGGCAGGTCTATCTCGGCGAACGGCAGGGCGAAGCCGCGCAGGCCGAGTGGGCGGCCCTGCTCGGGCAGCTGAACTCGGAGAGCCCGCCGGACCCGGCATCGCTCGGCGGCGGCATCCTGCTGCCCTCGCAGATGGGGCCGGCCGCGGTGCAGGAGATCGACCGGGCCTTCGGCGAGGGCTTCGCCGACCGCCTCAAGGGCCAGCCGGCCGGGCGCTGGTCGGGCCCTGTCCGGTCGGGCTATGGCTGGCATCTGGTCCTGATCGAGGCGGTCGAGGCCGGCGCCGAGCCGGACTTCGACGCGGTGCGGGTGGCGGTGGAGCGCGACCATGCCTACGAGACCGAGCGCAAGGCCCGGTCGGCGCTGATCGAGCGGCTGCGGCAGGGCTACGACATCGTCGTCGGCGAGCCGGCGAAATGAGCCGCTGCGGGCTGTTCGCGGCCGCGCTTGCGATCGCGCTGCTGGCTGCCCTGCGCCCGGCCTCGGCGCACGAGGTGCGGCCGGGGCTGCTGCAGCTCACCGAGACCGCACCCGACCGTTTCGCCATGCTGTGGCGGGTGCCGGCGCGGGGTGATCTGGCGCTGTCGCTGAAGCCGGTGCTGCCCGGGCACTGCGCCGCGCTGGGGCTGCCGGTGCGGCGCCAGGACGGGGTGCGCGCGGAGGAGCGGCGCGACTTCGACTGCCCGGGCGGCCTCGCCGGCCAGCCGGTGACGATCGAGGGCCTGGCGCCGATCCGGACCGACGTGCTGGTCCGGGTGGGCTATCTCAACGGCGGCACCGAGACCCTGCGCGCGACACCCGAAGCGCCCACCGTGACCCTGGCCGGGCAGCGCGGCCTGGCCCAGGTGGCGGCGACCTATCTGATGCTGGGGGTCGAGCACATCCTGCTTGGCATCGATCACCTGCTGTTCGTGACCGGGCTCCTGCTGCTGGTCTCGGGCTGGCGGCGGCTGATCGGGACGGTGACCGCCTTCACGCTGGCGCATTCGATCACGCTGGCCGGAGCGACGCTCGGCTACGTCTCGGCGCCTTCGGCGCTGATCGAGAGCCTGATCGCGCTGTCGATTGCGGTGGTGGCGGCCGAGGTGGTGCTGCTGGAGCGCGGCGAGACCGGATTCGCCATCGGCCGGCCCTGGGTGATCGCCTTCGGCTTCGGCCTGCTGCACGGATTCGGCTTCGCCGGGGCGCTGAGCGCGAGTGGGCTGCCCCCGGAGGCGGTGCCGGCGGCGCTGCTGTTCTTCAACCTCGGGGTCGAGGCGGGGCAGATCCTGTTCATCGCCGCGCTGATGCTCGCCGCGCGCGCCGCGATGGCGACGGGCCGGGGGATCGGTCTCGGCGAGACCCGCGCCTGGCGGCCGGCACTTGCCTATGGCATCGGCACCCTGGCGGCGTTCTGGGCCGCCGAGCGGACCGCGGCGATCTGGCTCTGAGCCCTGCCCGGCGATGCCGGGCAGGCGGATTGGGCAAGCGCGCGTGGTCAGAACTCGAACACCAGGCCGACCAGGGGCCCGGTCTGGTCGACGTCGTAGACGAAGCCGTTCTTGTCGTAGTCGACCGAAAGATGGCGATAACCCACCGCCACGGCCCAGTTCTCGCCGGCCTGATAGGTCAGCGCGGTGGTGAAACCCCACTCGAAATCCGCCGCCACGCCGAAGCCGCCGACGCTCGCGGAGGTGCCGATGGCCCAGCGCTCGGTGAACTGGTGGCCGAAGCTCAGGCCGACGATCGGATCGACGAAGGACTTGGAGTCGGAAACCGACTGGCGCGGCAGGGCGCCCGCCCTGAGCGTCAGATCCGTATCGATCCACCAGTAGCGGAAGCCGGCGAAGGCCTCGATCTCGGTCGACGGATTGCGGAAGAACGTGTAGCCGGGGGCAAGGCCGCCGATGAAGGTCTTCGAGGTCACCCTGGCGCCGGAAAACAGCGGGCCGGGCGTGCCGGCGCTCGAGGTCACGCTCGTATAGGACATCTCGCCGCGCACGAAGAAGTCGCCGCGACGGGCCTCGCCGGCGGCGAAGGCGGCGAAGTCGAGGTTCTCGAGGATATCGCGGAACGAGAGGTCGATATTGGCCACGGGCGCGCCGGGCAGGGTCGAGACGTCGCCCGACAGGGCGGGCATCCAGACATAGGGCGCCAGAGTGAACGTCCAGTCGTCCGCCGCCAGGGCGGGCGTGGCGAGAAGGCAGCCGGAGACGGTCAGGGCGAGAAGGCGGGGGTGTTTCATGATGTGCTGTCTGTGGCTCTTCGGATTTCGTCACGCAATCGGCGTCTGAATCGGCGCCTGCACGGCACCGTCCCGGCGGCGGCAGTGACTGGACGCCTCCGGCGCGGGTCGATTCGGCGCCAGGGCAGTCAAGCGGACGAGGGGGCCGACTGTCCAGTTCCAAGGAACTTGCGCGGCGCACCGAAGACCGACACCGGTGCCGGCGCCCTACACCGCGAGGCTGTGCCTGGCCGGCCGGGTGCGGAAATAGGCGTCGAACTCGGCGGCGACCAGGCGGGTGTGGCTGCGCCAGCGGGGCGCGATCCGGAATCCGCCGCGCCAGGGCTCGAGCGCGCCTTCGGGCGCCTGTTCCAGCAGCCGGCCGGCGGTATCGGACAGCGGCCGGGCGAAATCGCCGTAGCGGGCCTCGAGCCGGTCGAGGTTGAGGCGGAACTGGCACAGGATCTCCTCGATCGCGTCGCGCCGCACCCGGTCGTCCAGCGTCAGCGCCCGGCCGCGCTGGGCGGCGAGGCCGCCGTGTTCGATGCGGAGCTGGTAGGTGGCCGTCACCGGCTCGTTCTGCACGTAGCCCTGGGGCAGGAAGCCGATGGCCGAGGCGCCGAAGCCGATCAGGGCCTCGGCCGGGTCGACGGTGTAGCCTTGGAAGTTGCGCTTCAGCGTGCCGTCGTCGCGGGCCTTCGCCAGGCTGTCGCCGGGTCGGGCGAAATGATCGATGCCGATCGCGGTGTAGCCGGCTTCCGCCAGCATCCGCGCCGCCAGCGCGAACTGGGCCTGGCGCTCCTCGGGTCCGGGCAGCGCGTTCTCGTCGATCAGCTTCTGCCGCTTGGCCATCCAGGGCACATGGGCATAGCCGAAGAGCGCGATCCGGTCGGGCGAGAGGCCGATCACCTTCTCCAGCGTGCGGGCGAGGCTGGCGCGGGTCTGATAGGGCAGGCCGTAGAGCAGGTCGATGTTGACCCCCGAGACGCCGATGCCGCGAAGCGCGCCGATCACGTCGCGGGTCATCTCCCAGCCCTGTTGGCGGCCGATGGCGCGCTGCACGGTCTCGTCGAAATCCTGCACACCGATCGAGGCGCGGCTGAGCCCGGCATCGGCGAAGGCGGCGACCCGCTCGGGGGTCATGTCGCGGGGGTCGATCTCGACCGCGAACTCGGCCCCGGCGACCCGCGGGAAGTGCTCGCGCATGTGCCGTGCCAGGCGCCGGATGTCGCCCGGCGCCAGCACCGTGGGCGAGCCGCCGCCCCAGTGCATCTGCGAGACCGGCTGCCGGCCGCCGGTCAGCTCGGCGACCCGGGCGATCTCGCGCTCGAGCTGGGCGAGGTAGCGGGTGACCGGATAGTACATCCGCGAGCCCTGGGTGCGGCAGGCGCAGAACCAGCAGAGCTCGTCGCAGAAAGGGATGTGCAGGTAGAGAGAAATTGCCGCACCCGGTGGCAACTCCGCGAGCCATCTCTCATATTGATCCTGTCCGACCTCCGAACCGAAGTGCGGAGCGGTCGGATAGCTGGTATATCGGGGCACGCTCCGCGACAGGGATTCGGCGCCGAAAGGCGAGACAGGGTCGGTCATGCGGAAAAGGATCGCCTCGGAGAGCTGCCGGTCGCATTGACGCAGATCAACCGGGGAGCGGGGGGTGAACGGCTTGGAGGAGGGAATGTCCGGATTGCAGAAGCTCGGGCTTCGCGGCAACCGCGAGCAGCGGGAGCGTTGCGCCGACTGCACCATCCGGCACCGCGCCGTCTGCACCTATTGCGGGCCGCAGGAGCTCGCCCTGCTCGACGCCATCAAGTACTACCGCACCTTCGATCCCGGCCAGGAGATCGTCGCCGCCGGCGAGGAGACCGGGTTTCTCGGTTCGGTCGTGGATGGGGTGGTGGCGCTGTCGAAGACCATGCCCGACGGGCGCCGCCAGACCGTGGGGCTGATGTTCCCCTCGGACTTCGTCGGCCGGCCGATGCGCCCGGTGGCGCCCTACGACGCCGTGGCCGTGACGCCGGTGAAGCTTTGCCTGTTCGCCCGTTCGCGCTTCGAGCGGGTCCTGCGCGAGACGCCGGCGCTGGAGAAGCGGTTGCTGGAAATGACGCTGGACGAGCTCGACGCCGCCCGCGACTGGATGCTGCTGCTGGGCCGCAAGACCGCGCAGGAGAAGATCGCCAGCTTCCTGGTGATCCTGGCGCGCCGCGCCGCGGCGCTGGAGAACGCCCGCCCGCGCGACGGGCTGAGCTTCGACCTGCCGCTGACCCGCGAGGCGGTCGCGGACTATCTGGGGCTGACGATCGAGACGGTCAGCCGGCAGATCACCGCGCTGCGGAAGGCCGGGCTGATCGAGCTCACCGAGACCCGCCATTTCCGGGTGCCGAACTACCTCGCCCTGCTCGACGCCGCGGGCGAGGACGCCGACGGCGGGATGATCGACTGAGCAACCGCCTCAGGCCGCGTCGACCAGTTCGGCCGCCTTGGTGAGATCCACCGACACCAGCTGGCTGACGCCGCGCTCGACCATGGTCACGCCGAACAGCCGGTCCATCCGGCTCATGGTGATCGCGTGGTGGGTGATGATCAGGAACCGCGTGTCGGTGCGCCGGACCATCTCGTCGAGCAGGTCGCAGAACCGGGTCACGTTGGCGTCGTCGAGCGGCGCGTCAACCTCGTCGAGGACGCAGATCGGCGCCGGGTTCGACAGGAACACCGCGAAGATCAGGCTGAGCGCCGTCAGGGTCTGCTCGCCGCCCGAAAGCAGCGAGAGGGTGCTCAGCTTCTTGCCCGGCGGCTGGCACAGGATCTCGAGCCCGGCATCCAGCGGGTCGTCCGATTCCACCATGATCAGCCGCGCCTCGCCGCCGCCGAACAGGTGGCGGAACAGGTTGGCGAACTTCTCGTTGACCTGGTCGAAGGCGCGGACGATGCGCTCGCGGCCCTCGCGGTTCAGATCGCCGATGCCGGAGCGGAGCTTGGCGATGGCGGCCTCGAGGTCGGCCTTCTCCTGGCCGATCTGGTCGCGCTCGGTCTGCACCGCCGTGGCGTCCTCCTCGGCTCGGAGGTTGACGGCGCCCAGCGCATCGCGCTGGCGGCGCAGCCGCATGACGTCGGCCTCGGCCGCCTCGGCGGCCGGGAGCTCTTCGGCGGTGCCGACAGCCTCGCGGAGCGCTTCGGGCTCGGTCTCGAGGTCCTCGCGGATGCGCTCGGCCGCCTCGGCACGGCGTTCCTCGGCGCCCTCGAGGCGGGCCTCGAAGCGGGCGCGGGCCTCGCGGCGCTCGGAGGCGGCGCGCTCGGCCTCGCGCTCGGCGGTCTCGGCGCCGCGGAGCCGGGTCTCGCCCTCGGCCAGCGCGTCGGCGGCGGCGCGGCGGCGGGTCTCGGCCTTGTCGATCTCGGCGTCGAGGGTGGCGTGCATCTTCGCCAGTTCCTCGGGCACGCCGTCGGCGGCGGCGCGGGCCTCGGCGGTCTCGGCGACACGGCGCCCGAGCTCGGCGATGCGGCCGCCGGCATGTTCGAGCCGGTCCTGCCAGCCGGCGCGCTCGCGGGCAATCTCGCCGAGGCGCTTCTCGCGCGCCAGCCCCTCGCGGCGGATCTCGTCCGACTGGCCGCGGGCGGCGAGCATGGCGGTGCGGGCGAGGTCGACATCGCCGCGCTTGGCCTCGACGGCGGCGCGGGCGGCGCCCACGTCCTCGAGCCCGGCGACCGCTTCCTCGGCCTCGGCCATCGCGGCCTCGGCCGCCTCGCGCTCGGTGCGGCGAAGCTCGAGCGAGTGGCGCTGGGTCTCGAGCTTGGCGGTGTGGAGCTGCAGCTCGGCCTCGGACTTCGAAAGCGCCCGGGCGGCGTCGGCCAGCGCCTGGTCGGCGGCGCGGCGGCGGGTGCGGAGCTCGGCCTCGTTGCCGGTGCCCTCGTCGAGCGCCTTGCGGGCAGCGGCGTGCGCCGCGGCCGCTGCGGCGCGGCGCGCGTCGACCTCGGCGAGCGAGCCGGTCAGCGCCCTCAGGCGGTTCTGCTGCTCGAGCCGAAGCGCGGCGGTGGAGGAGACGTCCTCGGCCCTGACCCGGTAGCCGTCCCAGCGCCAGAGATCGCCCTCGCGGCTGACCAGGCGCTGGCCGGGCAGGAGCGCCGGCTGGAGCGCGTCGCCGCGCTCGCGCGGCACGATGCCGACCTGGCTCAGGCGGCGGGCGAGAAGGGCCGGGCCGGTGACCCGCGCATCGAGCGGCTCGGCCCCGGCAGGCAGGGCGGCGTTGTCGTCATAGGCGGCGAGGGTGATCCACCCCGTGGCGCCGCTGGCCCCGGCCAGCTCGGCGGCGCGGAGATCGTCGCCGAGGGCGGCGCCCAGCGCCGCCTCGAAGCCGCGGGCGACGCTGACCCGGTCGATGAGCTGGGATTCGGCACCGGCCTCGCGGGCCATCAGCCGCTCGAGCGCCTGCACCTCGGCCCGGAGCGCGGTGACCTCGCCCTCGACCTCGGAGAGCGCGGCGCGGGCCTCGGCCTCGGTGCCCTGGGCGCTGGCGCGGGCGACCTCGGCGGCCTCCAGCGACCGCTCGGCGGCGGCGGCGTCACCGCGCGCGGCGGCCTCGGCGGCGCCGGCGGCGGCGAGAGCGGCCTCGGCGCGGGTGATCTCGGTGCCGAGGACCTGCTCGGCCTCCTCGGCGCGGGTGATATCGCCGGCGATGCGGGCAAGCGCCCCGCGCGCCTCCTCGCGGCGGCGCTCGGCCGCGGCGGCGCGGGCGGCGAGGCGGGCGGCCTCCTCGGTCAGACGGTCGAGCTCGGTCTCGCGCGCGCTCAGTTCCTCGGCGGCGGCGCGGGCGGCGTCCTGGGCGGCGGACAGCGCCTCGGCATGGCCCTCGTTCGCGTCCCTCAACGCCGCCTCTTCGTCGTCGAGCCGGGCGATAGAGCCGCCGGCATCGCGGGAGAGTGTTTCCTCGCGCTCGAGGTCGATGGCGAGCTGACGCGCCTTGCCCGCCAGCGCCTCGATCTCGGCCTTCGCCCGCATCTCGCGCTCGGCGAGCTGGTCGCGCTCGATCGACAGCCGCTGGGTCAGGGCGCCGGCGATGGCCTCCTCCTGGCGGAGCGGCGGCATTGCCTCCTCGGCCTCCTCGCGGGCGCGCCGGGCGGCCTGGACCGCGGTCTCGGCCGCGGCGGCGGCGCGGGTGCCCTCGGCCAGCGCCCGCTCGGCGGCGGCGTGCTCCTCGTCGGCGATCCGCCAGCGCAGGAAAAGCAGCACCGCCTCGGCGCGGCGCAGTTCCTCGGCGATGGTGCGGTAGCGCCGCGCCTGGGCGGCCTGACGCTCGAGCGACTTCAACTGGGTGTCGAGCTGCTCGATCACGTCGGCGACCCGGGCGAGGTTGGTCTCCGCCCCGTTCAGCTTCAGCTCGGCCTCGTGGCGGCGCTGGTAGAGGCCGGAGATCCCGGCCGCCTCCTCGAGGATGCGGCGGCGCGCCTTCGGCTTGGCGTTGATCAGCTCGCCGATCTGGCCCTGGCGCACCAGCGCCGGGGAATGGGAGCCGGTGGAGGCGTCGGCGAAAAGCACCTGCACGTCGCGGGCGCGGGCGTTCTTGCCGTTGATGGTGTAGGCCGAGCCGATCTCGCGGGTGATGCGGCGGCTGACCTCCAGCACGTCGTCGTTGTTGAAGGCGGCGGGCGCCAGCCGGTCGCGATTGTCGATCAGCACCTCGACCGAGGCCGAGTTCCGCGCGGGGCGCGAATCGGCGCCGTTGAAGATCACGTCCTCCATGCCGTCGCCGCGCATCGCCGAGGGGCGGTTCTCGCCCATCACCCAGCGCAGCGCCTCGAGCAGGTTCGACTTGCCGCAGCCGTTCGGGCCGACGACGCCGGTCAGGCCGTCCGAGATCACCAGCTCGGACGGATCGACGAAGGACTTGAAGCCCTGGAGTCTCAGCTTGGTGAAATGCACCCTGACTGCCCTTGCCCGCGTTCCTGTTGGCGTTCCTGCCTGGCGCGGATCGTTTGCTCGGTCCGCTTCGGGCGCAGTTTGCGGGAAGCGGGGCGGGGCTGTCAACGCGCGACGGCGGGCATCTTGCGGTTATCCACAGACAAGATACAAAATCTGGAGAGATGACGCCGGCGGCGCGGCGCCCGCGCGGCGGGTTTTCACCGGATTCCCACGTGCCCGCCGGCGCCGCCGCGGCTCAGAGGAGCGGGTCGATCAGCGCGACGAACTGGTCGTAGGGCAGCGCGCCCGAGTGCTTCTCGCCGTTGATCACGAAGGTCGGCGTCGATGTGACCTCGTCGGCCTTGGCGTTCGCCTGATAGGCCTCGATCAGATCCTTGGCGTATTGCTGGTCCGAGAGGCAGGCGTCGAGCTGCTCGGCGCTGAGGCCGTTCAGGCGGCCGATCTTGGCGATCTCGCCGCCGATCTGCTCGGCCGGGACGCCGGTCCAGGCCTTCTGCTTCTTCAGGAACTGGTCGGCCATCGGGTAGAAGCCGGCCTCGCCGCCGCAGCGCGCGGTCATCGAGGCCCAGAGCCCGTAGCGGTCGAAATAGACCTCGCGCAGGATGAACTTCACCTTGCCGGTGTCGACATAGTTGGCCTTGAACTCCGGCCAGGTGTTGGTGTGGAAGTCGGCGCAGTGCGGGCAGGTGAAGGAGGCGTACTCCACCACCGTCACCTTTGCGTCGGCGTTGCCGAGCACCACGTCGCCCATCACCGGCTCGGCCCGCGCGGCGGCGGGCAGCAGGACCAGCGCGCCCGCGGCGGCGGCGAGCGCGATCAGGTCGCGGCGGTTCGGATGATTCGGCATCGGAGTCTCCTGGCTTTTCTATCGGTCCTGGCTTTTCCGGCGGCCCTGGCTTTTCTGGCAGTCCTGGCTTCCGGGCTCGGTTCGCGGCGATGCGGGCGTGTCGTCCCGCGACAGGATATGGGCGGCCATCCGGGTCAGCGCGGCGCGGAGCTCCGGGTTCTCGATGCCGCGGGTGAGGTCGGCCGCCCGCGCCTCGGCGCAGGGCATGGGCGTGCGCGGCGCGGCGTCGGGACCGGTGAGGGCGGGGGGCGGCGGCTCGGCGAAGCCGGTCGCGCCTGCATGTCCGGTGGTCTGGGTGATCTTCAGCCGGTGCACGGCGCGGTAGCCGTAGAACTGGTTGACCCGCTCGATGATGCGGGGGCCGAGATGCTCGACCTCGATTGCCCGCGCGCCCGCCGCCCGGACCAGCAGGGTGGCGCCGAGATTCTGCGATCGGGAATAGCTGACCTTCACCGGGGTGCAGACGCCGGCCAGGCGCTCGCCCACCACCTCCGCCCAGCGCAGCAGCACCTCCGGCTCGGCGAAGCCGTGGCCGGCGGCGGCGTCGCGCAGGCGCTTGCGGGCGGTGACGGCGGGGCTGTGGAAGCCCTTGCCGCGCCGCGCGGCCGCGGGAGCGATGCCGTCTCCGGACTTGTCGTTCCTTGGTCCCAGCGCCATGCTCCTGCCCGCGGGCCTCTGCCTGCCACTCCCGCTTCACGCGGCGGCGGCGGCGATCCGTCGCCTGTTACGACGGAAACCGGCCGCAAGGAAGATAGGTCCGCCCGGGAGGGATCACAATCTCGCAATCGCCCGCATCGCTCGCGGCCCTGCTGCTGGGCTGGTACGACCGGCATCACCGGGCGATGCCGTGGCGCGTGCCGCCGGGCGCGCGGGCGGCCGGGGTCAGACCCGACCCCTATCACGTGTGGCTGAGCGAGGTGATGCTACAGCAGACCACGGTGGCGGCGGTGGGGCGCCATTTCCTGGAGTTCACCCGCCGCTGGCCGAGGGTCGAGGCGCTGGCGGCGGCGCCGAGCGAGGAGGTGATGGCCGCCTGGGCCGGGCTCGGCTATTACGCGCGGGCCCGCAACCTGCACCGCTGCGCCATTGCGGTGGCGGACAGGGGCGGGCGGTTCCCGGAGACCGAGGCGGGTCTGCGCGAGCTGCCGGGAATCGGCCCCTACACCGCTGCGGCCATCGCCGCCATCGCCTTCGACGCGCCGGCGGCGGTGATGGACGGCAATGTCGAGCGGGTGATGGCGCGGCTTTTCGCCGAGACCGATCCGCTGCCGGGGGTGAAGGAGCGGCTCCGCGCCCATGTCGCCCGGCTGACCCCGGAGGCGCGGCCCGGCGACTATGCCCAGGCGGTGATGGATCTGGGCGCGACGGTCTGCACGCCGCGCCGGCCCGCCTGCGGCGTCTGCCCCTGGGCCGGCGCCTGCCGGGCGCGGGCGGCGGGGATCGCCGGGGAGCTGCCGGCGAGGGCGCCGAAGACCGCGAAGCCGGTGCGGCGCGGGACGGCCTTTGTGGCGCTGGACCCGGCCGGGCAGCTGCTGACCGCGCGGCGGCCGGCGCGGGGACTGCTGGGGGGCATGCTGGCGCTGCCCACGACGGAGTGGGCCGAGACGGCGCCGGAGCCGGTGCCGCCCTTCGCCGCCGCGTGGCGGGACGCGGGCGAGGTGCGCCACACCTTCACCCATTTCCACCTGCGGCTCGGCGTGATGTGGATCCGGGCCGAGCTCGGCGGCGGCGCGATGGATGCGGATGCGGCGGTGGCCGCCATGCCGACGGTCTTCGCCAAGGCGGCCCGGCTGGGGCTGGCGGCGGCCGGGGAGCAGGCGGGCCGGAGCAAAGAAAGAGGGGCCCCCGCGAGGGGGCCCCGAGTTGCGGGCCGAGGCGCCGGCCCGGGCAGGAAACCGAAACTCTAGTCGTGCATCTCGGCGCGGAGCTGCTGGCGCAGCACGTCGATCGGCACCGGCCGGCCGTCGCGCCTGAAGGTCCAGTAGGTCCAGCCGTTGCAGGAGGGGGCGCCTTCCAGCTCGGCCCCCACCTTGTGAATCGATCCGGCGGTGCGCGCCGACACCAGCGTGCCGTCGGCGCGCACCCGCGCGGTGTGGCGGCCATTGGCCGAGACCAGCACCTCACCCGGCTCCAGCAGTCGGCGTTCCACCAGGACACCGAACGGAATGCGCGGCTCGGCCCGGCGCGACGTGGTGACGCGCAGGCTCTCGCGGTCATGCGGGATAACCGCCGCGATGCGGTCGCGAGCGACCGCGATGTAGGATGGCTCGCGCTCGATGCCGACGAAACGGCGGCCGAGGCGCTTGGCGACGGCACCGCTGGTGCCGGTGCCGAAGAACGGGTCCAGCACCACGTCGCCCGGATCGGTGGTGCCGACCAGCACCCGGTGCAGCAGCGCCTCGGGCTTCTGGGTCGGGTGCGCCTTGTCGCCCTCGCCGGTCTTCAGCCGCTCGGAGCCCGAGCAGATCGGCAGCAGCCAGTCGGAGCGCATCTGCAGCCCCTCGTTCAGCTCCTTCAGGGCGTCGTAGTTGAAGGTGGGCTTCGCCTTCTCGGACGGCGCCGCCCAGATCAGGGTCTCGTGGGCGTTGCAGAAGCGGGTGCCCTTGAAGTTCGGCATCGGGTTGGTCTTGCGCCAGACCACGTCGTTCAGCATCCAGAAGCCGAGGTCCTGGAGGATCGCGCCGACCCGGTAGATGTTGTGATAGGTGCCGATCACCCAGAGCGCCCCGTCGGGCTTCAGCACGCGCCTGGCCTCGGTAAGCCAGGCGCGGGTGAACTCGTCATAGGCGCGGAAGCTCTCGAACTGGTCCCAGGCGTCGTCGACCGCGTCGACCAGGCTGTTGTTCGGCCGGTGCAGGTCGCCCCTGAGCTGGAGGTTGTAGGGCGGGTCGGCGAAGACGAGATCGACCGAGCGGGCGGGCAGCGACGCCATGGCGGCGACGCAGTCGCCCTCGATGATCCTGTCCAGCTCCATGCGGCCCATTGCGCCCCCCGGTTTCCCCGCGAGGCCCCCCGACCTCTGATTCGCCGTCAGGATGCGCTACGGATGCGAATCAGTCAATAATTGTTTTGAATCAGTTTCTTCTGATTGAATCTTAAACTTATACTTTGCCTTCTTCCCCCAATATGTTGCGTATGGGCCGGAAGCTGCGCCTATGATGTTGTGTCACCCCGAGGCGCTCCAGCGCCGCGCGATGCCCGGCGGTGCCGTAGCCGCGGTTCGTCTCCCAGCCATAGCCGGGGTGTTCGGCGGCCAGCGCGTCCATGAGGCGGTCGCGGGTGACCTTGGCGACGATCGAGGCGGCGGCGATCGAGAGCACCGAGGCGTCGCCGCCGATCACCGCCCGGGCCGGACAGGGAAAGCCGGGCGGCACCCGGTTGCCGTCGATCAGGGCGCCGCCGGGGGCGGGACCGAGGGCCGCCACCGCCCGGCACATGGCGAGGTCGTTGGCGCGCAGGATGTTCAGGGCGTCGATCTCGGCCACGGTGGCGATGCCGACGCCGACCGAGGCGGCGGCGCGGATGGCGTCGAACAGCGCCGCGCGGCGGGTGGCGGAGAGCTTCTTCGAGTCGTCGAGCCCCGCGGGCAGCGCGGCGGGGTCGAGCACCACCGCCGCCGCCACCACCGGCCCGGCCCAGGGCCCGCGCCCGGCCTCGTCGACGCCGCAGACCGTGGCGCCGGGCGACGCGAAGGCCCGCTCGGCGGACAGGCCGGATGGCGCAAATCGCGGTTTCATGGCATGATCCAATGGCCGGAAAAGGATCCGGAGACCCAATACGGGGGAACGAGCAGTGCGTAAAGAAATAGCCTGGATCAGCCCGCTCCGCACGGGCATCATCTATGCGGCGATCTTCGCGGTCGTTTACCTGGTCGTCGGCATCATCGGCCTGATCTTCGGCGGCATGATGGGCGGCATGGGCGAGGGCATGGAAGACATCGGACCGGCGGGCATGATGGCCGGGGGCGTGGTCGGGGTGTTCATCGGCCTGATCTTCGGCGGCATCGGCGGCTTCATCGGCGGCGTCGTCGGCGCCTTCGTCTACAATATCGCGGCCGGCATCGTCGGCGGCATCGTCATCGAGCTGAAGGACAGCTGAGGGCACCGCCCCGGCGCGGGCCTGCAGGATGAACGCGCAAGACGGCGACATCCAAGACGGCGACATCCAAGACGGCGACAGACGGCGGCGGGGGCTCCCGGCCGCCGTTTCCGTGTCACCGGCGGTCTCCGGGCGTCATCCGGGCGCCGTGAACCCCTGGCCCGTGAGCGGGCAGGCCGTCGCGTGGCGCCGGCCGGACGATCAGGCGGCCGCCTGGCGATCCGCCGGGTCGGCGCACATCACCTCGACGACGGCTGCCGCGACCGCGGCCCAGGCATCGGCCAGTTCGGGCGTCCAGCGCGGCCCGAGGAACTCGGCCAGCGTTTCGGTCAGGGCGGCGCCGAAATCCTGCTTCTCGGCCTCGCCGATGCCATTCTCCTCGCACTGCCGGCCGAGGGCGTAGAGCCCCGACTGCATCAGCGGTAGATCGTCCAGCGTCTCGACCACGAAGACAAAACCGGCCAGTAGACCGTAGCGACGGCCCTTCGCAGGCCCGCCGATCAGACTACTCCAGCGCGGCGAGCTCAATACGAGAAGTTTCAGGAACGCATCCGCCGCCCGGTCTGCCTCGGGCAGAAGGTCGTGAATACTTCTTTGCACAAGGTGGATATTCTCGGGAGTCATGGTCGCTCTCGATTCAATTGCAAGCTGCGTGAAGGGTTACAGGATAACAAAAACGGTTCAGTGACGTAAGTCACAGCCGGGTAAATAAATATTTCCGGAGGTGAGCGCGGCGGCCGATTCAGAGGCCGAGCGAGAGCTGGTCGCCGGCGCGCGGGGGCGGGCGGAAAAGGTCGGTTCGCAGGCCGCGGCCGCCGGCGGTGAGGCCGAAGCGGCGGCAGCCGGCCTCGAAGCGGCGGGCGATCAGGCTGGCATGGACCCCCTCGCCCTTCATCCGCTTGCCGAATTCGGGGTCGTAGTCACGCCCGCCATGAAGCTCGCGCACCCGGCCCATGACGCGGGCGGCGCGGTCGGGAAACTCGCGGGCCAGCCAGTCGCGGAACAGCGGGCTGACCTCGAGCGGCAGGCGCAGCGTGATGTAGCCGGCCCGCGTCGCCCCGGCCTCGGCGGCGGCGCGCAGGATCGCCTCGATCTCGTGGTCGTTGAGCGCCGGAATCACCGGCGCGAGGTTGACGCCGACCGGCACCCCGGCCCCGGCGAGCGCCCGGATCATCGCCAGCCGGCGGCCGGGTGCCGCGGCGCGGGGCTCCATGGCGCGGGAGAGATGCGGGTCGAGCGTGGTCACCGAGACCTGCACATGGGCGAGCCCGTCGCGGGCCATGTCGCCCAGGATGTCGAGGTCGCGGGTGATGAGGCTGCCCTTGGTGGTGATCATCACCGGGTGGCGGTAGTCGCGCAGCACCTCGAGCAGGCCGCGCATGATCCCGAGCCGCTTCTCGACCGGCTGGTAGGGGTCGGTGTTGGTGCCGATGGCGATCGGCTGCACGGTGTAGCCGGGCTTCCTGAGAGCCGCCTCCAGCAGCCGAGGCGCATCGGGCTTGGCGGTCAGCCGGGTCTCGAAATCGAGGCCGGGCGAGAGGCCGAGCTGGGCGTGGCTGGGCCGGGCGTAGCAGTAGACGCAGCCGTGCTCGCAGCCGCGATAGGGGTTGACCGAACGGTCGAAGGGCAGATCGGGCGAGCTGTTGCGGGTCAGCACCGTGCGGCTGGCGTCGATGGCGACCTCGGTCTTCAGGGGCGGCAGTTCCTCCTCGATCTCCCAGCCGTCGTGGAAACCCTCGCTGGACAGCCGCTCGAACCGGCCGGCCGGGTTGACGGCGGCGCCGCGGCCGCGCCGCTGGCGGCTGTCGACATGGCCGGCGAATGGGGGCGGGACTGGGACGGGCATGTGATTCTCCGGACGACATGAGAACAATACGGGAACATTTTTCCGGAATCCAAATTCTTGCCGCCCGGGCAACTTGATCTCGGTCACGGACTGGGGTGACGTGGGGCGCCATTCTGGGCGGCGAGGGCAACAGGAACGGCGGAGCGGAGCGGCCGCCGGAGGAGGAGGCGATGACCCTGTCGGCGGGCGACATCGCGCTGATGCGCGAGAGCTTCGAGCGGCTTCAGCCCCATGTGATCGAGGCGTCCGAGCTGTTCTACACCCGGCTGTTCGAGATCGCGCCGGAACTGCGGCCGCTGTTCCGAAGCGACATGACCGGCCAGGGCATGCGGTTCATGACCACGCTGGGGGTGATCATTCAGCATCTCGACGACCCGGAGGCGCTGGCGCCCTACCTGAAACGGCTGGCCGAGGGCCACGCGGCCTACGGGGTCCGGGCCGGGCATTTCGCCCCCATGGGCAAGGCGCTGGTCGCGACCATGCGCGAGACCCTGGGGGAGGAGTTCCCCGAAGGCGCCGACCGGGCCTGGGCCGAGGCCTACGAGATGCTGGCGCGGCAGATGGCGCGGAGCTGACTCACCGCCGGCCGCGCCGGCGCTCGGCATCGTCCCAGGGGGTCAGGGCCTGGAAGTCCGGCACGAATCCGAGGCCCTTGGTCGCGTCGGACGAGACCACCGCCTGCGAGGTCACCACGTCGACCACCGCCGGAGCGTTGGCGAGCGCCCGCTTCAGGGCGGCGGGAAGATCCTCGGGCTTCTCGACCCGCTCGCCATGGGCGCCGAGCGCGCGCGCCATGGCGGCATAGTCGGAATGCCTGAGCGTGGTGCCGACCACCCGGCCGCCGTAGTTCATCTCCTGGTCGAAGCGCTCGATGTTCCAGGCGGCGTTGTTGGAGACGATGAAGACCGCCTTCGCGCCGTGGCGGACGGCGGTGTCGATCTCCATGGCGTTGATGCCGAAGGCGCCGTCGCCGTTGACCGAGATCACCTGCCGGCCCGGGAAGGCCAGCGCGGCGGCGATGGCGAAGGGCACGCCGACGCCGAGGCAGCCGAAGGCGCCGGCGTCCATGTAGGTCCGGGCCTGGGCGAGCCCGACGCGGGCGAAGCTCAGCAGGTCGCCGCCGTCGGCGACCGCGATGTAGTCGGGATCGGCGCACTCCGTGATGGCGTCGAAGATCGCGCGGGGGTGGATCTTGCCGTCGCTGCCGACCCGCGGCGCGTTGCCGAAGCCGGCCGCCGAGCGCTCGGCCTGACGCTTGCGGAGCCCGACGGTCCACTTGGCGTCGAGCTTCGACTCGATGCCCTCGGCCTCGGCGGCGATCGCCTCGAGCGCCAGCGACGGCGTGGCCAGGATCTCGGGCGCGCCGCGGCGGTTGTCGATCAGCTCGCCGGCCGTGTCGGCGATGCGGACGAAGCGCGCGTCGGGGAACACCGCCGGCGAGCCGTAGCCGAGCTGGTAGTCGAGCTTGCGGCCGATCACCACCACCAGGTCGGCCTCGGTCATCGCCGGGGCGCGCACCGCCCCGACGAAGGAGGGGTGATCCTGCGGCACCAGCCCGCGGCTCTCCTGGGTGTCGAGATAGAGCGGCGCCGGTGGCGTCGAGGAAGCGCACCAGCGACTTGCCCGCGCCGCGCGCGCCGCGCCCGGTGACCACCAGCGGCGCGGCGGGCGGCGCGGATGCACCTGCGCCGCCTCCTGCACCAGCGCCGGGTCGGGCGGCAGATGGTGCGGGCGGGCTTCGGCATCAGCCAGTCCTCCAGCACCAGCGCGGGCGGGATCCCGGTGCGGAGCACGTCGGTCGGGATTTCGAGATAGACCGGCCCCGGCTCGCCCATGTCGCCCATGGCGCGGGCGACGGCCTCGTCGAGCTCGCGCAGCACCTGGTCGGCGACCCGCAGCGTGCGCGACTGGCGCGTGACCGGGCGCATGATGTCGACATGGGGGATGTCCTGCAGCGGCCCCATGTTCACCTGCGGGCGCGGCGGGCAGCCGCCGATCAGCAGGAGGGGCACGCGGGCCAGCGAGGCGTTGGCCATGGCGGTGACGCAGTTGGTGACGCCCGGCCCGGCGGTCACCATGGCGACGCCGAAGCCGCCGCGCAGTTCGGCGTGAGCATGGGCCATGTGGACCGCCGCGCCCTCGTCGCGCACATCGAAGATGCGGATGCCGAGCCGGCCCAGCCAGTCCCAGATCGGCTGGATATGGCCGCCCTGCAGGCCGAACACCCGGTCGACCCCGCGGCGCTGGAGGAACCTGGCGATCCAGGCGGCGGCGGTGTCCTCGCCGGCTCCGAGGTCGATGGGGTCGGTCATCGGTTCTGTTCCCTTTCGGTCATCCGCTGCTTCAGCAGCCGGTGCAGGATCTTGCCGGTGGCGGTCTTCGGCATGTCGTCGGGGGCGATGATCGAGACCGTGCGCGGGCGCTTGTAGCCGGCGAGGCGCGGGCGGCACCACTCTACGAGCTCGGCCTCGGTGGCCCGTGCCCCCGTCTTCAGCACCACCACGCCATGCACCCGCTCGCCCCATTTCGGGTCGGGCAGGCCGATGACGGCGACGTCGCGCACGGCGGGATGGGCGCCAAGCGCCGCCTCGACCTCGGAGGGATAGACGTTCTCGCCCCCGGAGATGATCATGTTGGTCTTGCGGTCGACCAGATAGAGGAACCCGTCCGCATCGCGCCGCGCCATGTCGCCGACCGAGCAGTAGCCGTCGTTGAAGGCCTCGGCGGTCTTCTCCGGCAGGTTCCAGTAGCCGTCGAAGGCGTAGGGGGTCCAGGAATGGAGCTCGCCGGTCTCGCCGTCGGGCACCTCGCTGCCCGCCTCGTCCAGCAGGCGCACGGGCCGGGAGCCGACGCATTCGCGGCCGACCGAGCCGAGCTTCTCGAACTGCTCCTCGGGCTGGAGCATGGTCACCCACCCCGCCTCGGTCGAGCCGTAGAGCTCGAAGAGACCGGAGTTGGGGAAGAACTCCATCACCGCCTGCTTGGTCTCGCGGCGCGCCGGCGCCGAGGAGATCATCAGCTTGGTGACCCGCGAGGTGTCGTGCCGCGCCCGCTCGGCTTCCGGGATCTCCAGCATCATGATGTAGTGGGTCGGCACCAGCGACGTGAAGCTGGGGCCGCCGGCGAGCGCCGCCAGCACCTCGCCGGCGTCGAAGCTCCTGCGGCTCATCACCGTGCTGGCGCCGCCGCAATAGGCGAGCGCGGTCGCGAACCAGAGCGAGTTGGAATGGCACATCGGCATCACGAGCAGCCCGGTGTCGCGGCGCGAGAAGCCGATCTCGACCTGCAGCACCAGGCCCAGGAGCGCCATGCCCCGGTGCGAACGGATCGCGCCCTTCGGCCGTCCGGTGGTACCGGAGGTGTACATCAAGGCCCAGGGGTCGTCGGGAGACACCTGCTGGCCGGGCTCGGTGTCGCGGGCGGCGGCGAGCAGGTCCTCGTAGGCGCGGAACCCGGCCGGCGCCGGGCCGCCGAAATGGACATAGCGGCCGGGCTCGATGGCGAGGCCGGCGCGGATCTCCTCGACCTGCCCGGCCAGCGCGTCCTCGACGATCAGCGCCCGGGCGCCGCTGTCGCTGACGATGAAGGCGATCTCCGGCCCGACCAGGCGGAAGTTGACCGGCACCATCACCAGCCCGGCCTTGGCGGTGGCGGCGTAGATCTCCATCCACTCGACCGCGTTGTAGGCCAGCACCGCCACCCGGTCGCCCTTCGCCAGGCCGAGGCCGAGGAGCGCATTGGCCAGCCGGCAGGCGCGCGCGTTCCATTGCCGGAAGGTCATGGCGCGCCCGAGGTCGGCGGCGCCGGTGCGCTCCGGGAACAAGCGGGCGTTGGTGCCGAGCGCCTCGCCGAAGTTCAGCAGGGGCGCCATGGCCCGCGGCTCCGGGGTCAGCCGAGATGCTCGTGCAGGAAGGCGAGCGTCCGCTCCAGCGCCTTCCCGGCGCTCGGCGCATGGTATGAGCCGCGCGCGTCGCATGAGAAGCCGTGTCCGGCGGGGTAGACATGCACCGGCAGCTCGGGATGGGCCTTGCGCATGGTCTCGACCACGGTCATCGGGATCGAGGCGTCGGTCTCGCCGAAGTGGAACATCACCGGGCAGCGCGGGGTCGCGCCGGCGGTCTCGCCGACCTGGCCGCCGTAATAGGAGACCGAGGCGGCCACCCCGTCGAGGTCGGTCGCCGCAACCCAGGCCAGCGAGCCGCCCCAGCAATAGCCGACGACGCCGACCTTGCGGCCCTCGCCGCGCAGCAACGCGATGGCTGCGGCCACGTCCTGCATGGCGTCGGCCTGCGCGATCTTCGCCCGGATCTCGCGGCCCCGGGCGATGTCGTCGGCCTCGTAGCCGAGCTCGATCCCGGGCCGCACCCGGTCGAACAGCGCCGGGGCGACGGCATCGAAGCCCTGGCCGGCGAAGCGGTCGGCGACCGATCGGATATGCGGATTGACCCCGAAGATCTCCTGGATGACCACCAGGCCCGGCGCCCGGCGGTTCTCGGGCCGCGCCCGGTAGGCGCCGAGCTTGTGCCCGTCGGCGGCGGTGAGCTGGATCGGTCCGGTCATGGGGTCCTCCCGGAGAGAATCTTTTCGGTCGCGGCGGATGCTAGCGGCAATCCGCGGGCCTCGCCACTGTCGGAGGCCGATGGCCGTTGCTCACGCCGCGCAGATGCGCAATGCCCAACCTGGGATTCCAGTCGCCGGTGGATGAGCGACGGGGGTCATGTCAATCGCGACGAACCGCATCGGCGATCGCCATGCCTTGTCCCTGCAGCACCTCAACCTGGCGCAGCTTCGAGACGATTTCCTCCGGCTTTGGTCGCTTCCCCGCCATGCCCTGGTCCTCCTGAAAACGGGCTCATCTGAACCCTCCATGCCTCGGGTTCGCCGGGAGCGATTTGTCGCTTGGCGCCTGCGTGTGCTCTTGGCACGACCCGGACCCTCCCGGTCTGCTGGACGTCGGCGCAAAATCAGCGGGATAAGCGACCGTCGAGCCCGAATGTCAATTCACCACCCGATGGCCGACATGGTTTGCAGGGGCCGGGAGCGCGTACAGTTGACCCCAGGCCGACTTATCGACCCAAACGGATGATGGCTTCCCGCCGAAGTGTAGGCCATCAGACCGCTAGTCATCTTGATTGTGCCGAACAGGCATCCTGACGCTTGCGGAGTGAGAAGCGGCGCCGGCTCAGGCCGTGACTGCCTGGCCACGGCCGCCCCGGCGCAGCAGGATCTGAGCCGCCACCAGCAGGATCAGCGTGGAGGCCAGCACCACGGTGGCGATGACGTTGGTCTCGGGCGTGATGCCGCGCCGGATCGAGGAAAAGATGTAGATCGGCAGGGTGGTCTTCGAGCCGGCGACGAAGAACGCAATGATGAAATCGTCGAAGCTGAAGGTGAAGGACAGCAGGAAACCGGCCAGCACGCCGGGCATGATCTGTGGCAGCGTCACCTGCCGGAAGGTCCGCCAGGGCGTCGCGTAGAGATCGGCCGAGGCCTCGATCAGCGACTGGTCCATGCCCTGGATTCGGGCCCGCACGATGACGATCACCAGCGCCATGGTGAACAGCGTGTGCGCTGCGATCACCGAGCCGTAGCCGAGGCTGAGCCTTGGGGCGCTCTCCGTCCCGCCGGGCCAGAGGCCCGCGATGAACGGGTTCAGCACATCGAAGGCGGCCACCAGCGCCACCAGCGTGGCGATGCCGATGACGATGCCGGGAATGATGATCGCGATATAGATCAGGGCGTCGAAGATCACCCGCACCGGCCCGCGCACCCGCTGCAGCGCCAGCGCCGCCATGGTGCCCATGATCGTCGCGAGTACCGCCGTCGTCCCGGCGATGAACAGGCTGTTGCCCAGCGATTCGACCAGGAAGGTGTTGTTGAAGGTGCGCCCGTACCAGGCGGTCGAGCAGCACTCGAAGCTGGCGGCGTGACGGCCGGCGTTGAAGCTGAACAGCACGATCAGCGCGATCGGCCCGTAGAGGAAGAAGTAGATCACCGCGGCGTAGAAGCGCATCGTCGTCACCGCCCCCTAGACCAGCGACGCATCGCTGCGCGTGCGTTCCCGCCCGATGGCGCCGAGATAGGCCGCGATCGCCGCCAGCATGATCACCACCAGCGCGATGGCGACCGCGGAGCCGTAGGGCCAGTTGCGCGACTGCAGGAACAGGTCGACCAGCGCGTTGCCGACGAAGAACACCTTGCCCCCACCCAGCAGCGCCGGGATCAGGTACTCGCCCATCAGCAGGATGAAGACCAGAAGCGACCCGGTGATCAACCCTGGCAAAGACAGCGGCAGCGTCACTTGCAGGAAGGTGCGGATCGGCGTGCCGCCCAGGTCGCTGGAGGCCTCGAGCAGGCGCTTGTCCAGCTTTTCGAGACTGACGTAGATCGGGAAGATCATCAGCGGCAGGTAGCCATAGACGATGCCGATCAGCACCGCCCAGGGGGTGTTGATCAGCCGCACGTCCTCGATGCCGACGAATTCGAGCAGGCGCGGCAGCCCGCGCCCGCCCAGGATGAAGATCCAGGCATAGGTCCGGATCAGGAAGCTGGTCCAGAACGGCACGATCACCAGGATCAGCAGCAACAGCTTCACCCGCTCGCCCGCCCGCACGGCCAGGTAGTAGGCCAGCGGATAGGCGATCACCAGGCACAGCAGGGTGCCCAGTGGCGCCAGCGTCAGGGTGTTGGTGAAGGCGGTCAGGCGCGCCGGCAGGTTGGCGTATTGCTCCAGCGTGAAGGCCGCCTGGTAGCCTCCAGCGGGTGCCCGCTCGCCGAAGCTGAAGACCAGGACGACGATCAGCGGCATGATCAGCAGCAGCAGGAACCACAGGGTCGTCGGCAACAGCAGCAGTGCCGTCACCCTGTCCCCGCGCCGCTCCACGGCCGATCGTTTCGCCATCTCTCGCCCTGGTCCCCGTCAGGCCGCCTTGCTCACGCGGACTTGAACCGCGCCATAATCTCGGCGCGCAACGGATCCGTCAGGGTCACGGCGGCCCCGAACTCCAGCGGCGAGAGCAGTTCCTCCGCCGGATACATAATCGGATTCGAGGTCATCTCGGCCGGCAGCAGCGCGGTGGTGCGGTTGTCGGGCACCGGGTAGCCATGGGCCGCTACCTCCTTCGCGTTGACCTCCGGATCGAGAAGGAAGTTGATGAAGGCATAGGCGGCATCCAGATGCGGGGCCTCCTTCGGGATGGCGTAGAAGTCGCTCCACAACTCGCCGCCTTCCTTGCCCAGCACATAGTCGATCTCGGGCATGTCGCGGTTCAGCTGCAGCCCGTCGCCGGTCCAGGCGATCGACATCCAGGCATCGGTCGAGCGCATCGAGGGCTGGTAGTCCGAGTTGATGGCGAAGAGATGCGGCTTGGCGTCGATCAGCAACTTTTCGGCCTCGGCCAGTTCGGCGGGGTCCACCGAGTTGAACGAGTAGCCGAAATACTTCAGTGCGTTGCCGATGGTGGTCAGCTGATAGTCGTGCACCATGACCCGGCCCGAGGCCTCGGCCCTGGTGACGTCCCAGAACGCCTTCCAGCTGTCGACCGGCAGCTTCAGCGTGCCGCGGTTGATGACGAAGCCGGTGGTGCCCCAATTCTTCGGAACCGCGTAGACCGCGCCGTTGACGGCGCCCGGCTCGATGAAGCGCGGGATATAGGCGGATTGCTCGAAGTTCGAGACCCGGGACAGGTCCAGCGGCTGGATCAGGTCGAGATCGACATAGGTCGATATGGTGTAGTTGGTCGGCACGAAGACATCCCAGCCAGTGCCGCCGGCCTGAAGCTTTGCCAGCATTTCCTCGTTCGAGCCGAAGACGCTGATCTGGACCTCGGCGCCGGTCATCTCCGTGAACTTCGCGTAGTTCTCCGGGTTGTAGTAGTTCGGCCAGGTCGCAATCGAAACGCGGTCGCCGATCGCGCCGGCGGCCAGGGCCTTGCCGGCGCGGCCGAGGCCTGGCACCGCGCTCGCCATGACCGCCGTGGCCATCCCCAGGCCCGTCACCCCCAGGAAGTGCCGACGGCTCACCGAGCCCCTCTGGTAGCGGCGCAATTGGTGTAGAAACTCCTTGGCGTCGATGGCGCCAGGAAACTTTGTCTCAGACATCTCAGGTTCCTCCCTTCAGTTTATGGCATGTCCAGCGTGCTCTCCGCGGCACCTGCCGCAGCCGTCATAGATCCTCAAGCACGAGCGCGGACCGGTTGTTCCAGGCG
Organism: uncultured Pseudomonadota bacterium; assembly: GCA_963700775.1. GTDB lineage: Bacteria > Pseudomonadota > Alphaproteobacteria > Rhodobacterales > Rhodobacteraceae > Thermohalobaculum. The sequence goes on along the minus strand of CAVOYU010000009.1, from coordinate 111,420 downwards.
ACATGCACGACCTGGCCCTCCCGGAAGACGCCGCGCTGTTCCTCGGCAAACTTCGACACCAGCGCGAGCATGTCGCCGACGCCCTCGACGGCAATCAAGTATTCGGTCTGATCGCCAAGGAAGATGCGGTTGCGCACGCGCCCTTCGAAGTGCGTGTCGTAGTTCCCTGCGGCCGCCGTGTCCTGATGATCGATCAGGCTGACGATCTCCGGTCGGACCGCCAGCACGGCCGCTCCACCCCGGACCAGATCCGGACCGCCTTTAGGGCGGCGCCCGGCGAAAATGCGGCCCCGCCGGTCACGCAGCGCGGCCCCCGGCCCCTCGACGCCATCGAGGACGCCAGGGATGAAATTCGACTTGCCGACAAAATCGGCGACATAGCGGTTGATGGGGTCGTCATACAACTCGCGCGGGCCACCCATCTGCACGATCCCGCCCTCGTTCATGATGCAGATGGTATCGCTCATCGACAGCGCCTCCTCCTGGTCATGGGTGACCAGAACGAAGGTGATGGCGACGTCGCGCTGCAGGGACTGCAGTTCGATCTGCATGTCGCGCCGCAACTTCCGGTCCAGCGCCGCCAGCGGCTCGTCCAGCAGCAGAACCGTGGGCCGGTTGATCAGCGCGCGCGCCAGAGCGACCCGCTGCTGCTGGCCGCCCGACAGTTCCCAGCTGCGCCTGCGCTCGAATCCTGACAGCCGCACCAGTTCCAGCGCCTCGCCAACCTTCTTCGTGACCGTCGCCCGGTCCGGGCGCGGCGTCCGTTGGCGCAGGCCATAGGCGACGTTGTCGAAGACGTTCAGGTGCGGGAACAGGGCGTAATGCTGGAAGACCATGTTGACCGGGCGCCGGTAGGAGGGTGTCCCCACCACCGAGCGCCCCTCGATCAGCACGTCGCCCTCGCTGGGCTGCTCGAAGCCCGCGATCATCCGCAGGGACGTGGTCTTGCCACAGCCGGACGGGCCGAGGAAGCTGAAGAACGAACCGGTCGCGATCTGGAGATTCATGGACTGAACCGCCGTCACGGCGCCAAAGCGCTTGGTTACATTGCGGAATTCGATGTCGAACCCATTCGCATCCTCCGCGCTCACGTCGATCCCCGTTCTGTCGTTTGGCGGCCCGGTCCGATGGCTACAAGCAGATTGATAGTTGATGGCAGGTCCGCGGTCCATCGAGACGTTAACCGTGAGTGCAGCGTTCCGCATACGGCATTCAACCCATCTGGAGCAGTGACACATGATGCAGAGACGCCGACAACGTTCTTGCAGTCACGACACACCAGTGAACAGCCTGTCCGCCGTCAGCGCCTGTGGGCCGAATTGACGTGACTGGCTGACGGAGGGTTTCTGGCTCATCGTAACCGCCATGGAGTGGAGATGAGACATGTGTGGATGCCCCCGGTGATGCAAGGCGGTTTTTTTGAGCGGTCTGGACCGGTGATCGGGTGCGGTCATGTCACGGGCTCCAACCGATTCCCAACATTCAGGTCCGATCGGCACCAACGGTCAGAAATACAGTGGTGACGCGAAGCTCGCCATTTGGCTGATTGATGTCTCGAATGTGCCAAAGGTACGCGCTCTTTGACCAGCTGAATGTCGCCCTCGGCAAAATCAATGACATAGTATCAGGTTGCGAAATTCGATTGCCGGTTGCGTTCGCATGCTCGGCTGAGCGAGACGACAAAGATAGTCTCGGCCAACGTCGTTTCCTAGGCATCAATCTGTCGAGGAATCACTCCTTCACCGCCCCGGTCATCGCTGCGACGTAGTGCTCTACGAAGAACGCGTAGAGAATCACGAGAGGCAGAGACCCGACTAGGGCGCCCGCCATGATCGAGCCCCAGCGGTAGACATCACCATCGGTAAAGTTCGTCACGATGGCCACAGGAACCGTTTTGTTAGAGGCATTTGAGATGAAGGTTAGGGCGTAGATGAACTCGTTCCAGCAGAGGGTGAAGCAGAAAATGAAGGCCGAGATCAGGCCTGGCACCGCCAGTGGCAGGATGATCTTGGTCAGGATCTGCCAGCGGCTGGCACCGTCGATCAGAGCGCACTCCTCCAGTTCGAAGGGGATAGTCTTGAAATAGCCCATCAACAGCCAGGTCGAGAACGGGATCAAGATTGTCGGATAGGTTAGGATCAGTGCGAAGGGCGAGTCGAACAGCCCGAAATCGGTGACAATCTTGGCTAGCGGAATGAACAGGATCGAGGGCGGCACCAGATAGGCCAGAAAGATCCCGGCTCCGACCCAGTTCGCGCCCCGGTACCTGATCCGCACGATCGCATAGGCGGCTCCGACGCTGGCGATCAGTGACAGGATGGTGGCCGAGATGGCGACCATCATCGTGTTCCACAGCCAGGTCGGATAGGAGGTCTCGAAGAGCAGGACGCGGATATGCTTCAGCGTCGGGCTCCAGGTCCAGAGCGGGTTCGTGGTCTCAAGGTCGATTAGCTCCTGATCAGGCTTGATCGATGTCAGAGCCATCCAGTAGAATGGAAAAAGCAGCACCAGCATTATGATGCCGAGCGGCAGCCACAGGGTGATCAGCCGCTGGCGCCTTGTGTCGAGATATTCCATCCCCTCACGAAAATCGGACTGGGGGGCTAGCTGCGAGACCTCAGTCATTGCTCTCCCCATGCTGCCATTTGCGCCGCTGCAAGCCGAACCACGAGAACAGGATCGCAGCCAGCAGAAACGGGATCATCGCGGTGGCAATCGCCGCGCCTTCGCCCAGATAGCCGCCCAGGATCGCCCGCTGATAGCTGAGCGTCGCCATCAAGTGAGTGGTGTTGAACGGACCGCCGCGAGTCAGCACCCAAATCAGCTGGAAATCGGTGAAGGTGAACAGCACCGAAAACGTCATCACCACCGCGATGATCGGGGTCAGCAGCGGATAAGTGATGTGGCGAAACATCTGCCAGCGTGTGGCGCCATCGATCACCGCCGCCTCGTAGAGCGAGATGGACACTGTCTGAAGCCCAGCCAGAAGCGTGATCGCAATGAAGGGCACTCCCCGCCAGATGTTGGCAAAGATCACGGAAGTCCGAGCCATTGTCGCGTCGCCCAGCCAGTTGATCTGAAAATCCGGTGCGATCGCCCCGATCGCCTGCAACATCCAGGTCAGAATCGAGAACTGGGTGTCGAAGATCCACCAGAAGGCTATGGCCGATAGCACGGTGGGCACAATGAATGGGATCAGCACCAACGCCCGGATGATCGCCTTGAAGGGCATGTGCTTGTTGAGAAGCAGGGCCAGATAGAGCCCCACCGCGAATTTGATAGCGCTGGCGACGATCGTGTAAAGTAGCGTGTTGAAAACACTGAGCCAAAAAACACTATCATCCCACAACCACAAATAGTTTTCGAGGCCGGTCCACTCGCCGGAACGTCCGATCCGCGTGTCTGTGAAGGAAAGCCAGACGCCTAGCCCCAAAGGATACGCGAGGAACAGGAACAAAAAACCGGCGGCCGGAAGCATGAACCAGAAACTGAGCCAGTTCCGGTTGGTCTTCAGCCGCTCCCACGAGAACCCCCCGCTGCGGGTTCGGGTTGCGCCATCGAGATTGATGTCGGTCAAATCCTGCTTCCCATGGGGTTAGCGGGACCCGGCCAACCGGATCCCGCAGCCGGAAATCAGCGGTACAGTCGTCCGGCCTGGCGTTCGGCCATCTTCATCGCACCAGCCGCGGTCTCGCGGCCCGAGCAGGCGTTGGCGAACATGTCGAGCACGATGAAATCGGCCAGCGCCGCCGCCGCCTTCTCGCCGACCGAGCCCAGATGCCCGGCGGTCATAGTGCGGTAAGCTGCTGGCTTCGCCGTCAACAGTTTCGGATCGTTGTTCCAGAACGCGAAATCCAGGCCCGCCTTGTAGGGAGGGCTCAGATATGCAACGGCGCCCTCGCACCAAGGTTCGTAGTTCTCCGCTTCCATCATAAACTGCATGAAGGCTTTCACCGCCATCGGGTTCTTGGTGTAGGTCATGCCTAGCAGCGGATAGCAGATGTGGAACTCAGTCGGATTGCCGACCGGGCCGACCGGCCAGAATGCGTGGTTCATGTCCTCGGCGATCTCAGCCATTTTCGGCGCCGCCGCCTTGGCTGCGGCGTCGGCGTCGGCCGCAGGATTGGCGCCGCGCTTGGCAGCCGCATAGATCGACACGCCATTGTTGGTCAGCCAGACCTCCTCAGCCAGGAACGCCTTGTTGTTGAAAGAGTCGTTCCAGGAGGCCGTGCCAGGGATCCAGCTGTCGTAGAGTTCCTTGGCATACATCAGCGCAGCCTCGGTCTCGGGCGAGTTGATGATTACCTTGTCGTTGGCGTCAACCAGATAGCCGCCATGAGCCCACAGGCACCAGTGCACCCAGGCATTGCCGTCGCCGCTGGCATGGCCGAGCGCCATGCCAGCCGGCTTGCCGATGCCCTTGAGCGACTTGCAGAGCTCGAGGAACCCGGCCAGGTCGCCCGGCATCTCCTTGAACCCGGCCGCATTCATCGCCGAGATCCGATAGTTGATCAGGTTAGCGTTGTAGGCGGCCGGGATCGCAATCCACTTGTCGCCAGACTTGCCATAGGTCACTGCCGAGGGCGCCCAGCCGCCGTACTTGTCGCCCAGGTAATCGGCGACGTCCGAGACATCCATGCAATGGTCGGGGAACAGATGCGGCAGCGAATATAGGCCCCAGAACATGTCCGGCCCAGAGCCGACATTCGCTGCGACCGAGGCTTTCGGCTGCACGTCATCCAGGGTTTCGTTTAGGATCGTCACCGGCACGCCGGTGGCCTGGGTGAAAGCGTCGACCAGCTTGACGAAGCTGTCTTCCTCGGATTGCACGAAGCGCTTCCAGCGCAGCAGCTCCAGTTTAGCCCCGTTTTCTGGGGCCCACTTCATTTCTGTTGCAGCCCAGACCTTGGCCCATCCCAGCAGGTCGGTGCCAATTGCGGCTGCGCCTAGTGCGGCCGAGCTCTTCAGGAGCGCGCGTCGATTGAAGTTCATTTCTTCCTCCCTGCTTTGCCGGCCCGCGCCGGCTTCTGAATTGTTTGGCCCCATCGCAATTGAGGGATCGTTTCACGCCCTCAGCACGTGGCCAGTCGCCGCGTCGAACACATGAGCATGGTCCAGATCTGGCGCCAGCCGGATCATCTGGCCCGGCGCAGGTATGAAACGCTCGCGGAATACAGCGACCACGTCATCCGCGCCATGCTTGGCCAGCACCTGCACTTCGGATCCCGTCGGTTCGGTAACCACGACCTTGGCGGCGAATCCCTGACCGTCCACAGCGAGCGTCAGGTGCTCGGGCCGCATCCCAAGAACGACCTCGCGGCCATTCTCCATTCCCGGCACATCAGGCGCAGGAATTGTCTCGCCCTCTGGGGTCAGAACCGCCGCGCCGCCGTTGCGCGCCACCTTCCCACGCACGAAATTCATCGCCGGCGAACCAATGAAACCGGCGACGAACAGATTGTCGGGTCGGTCGTACAGTTCTAGTGGCGCGCCGATCTGCTCGACATTGCCGTTCTGCATGACGACAATCTTATCGGCCATCGTCATGGCCTCAATCTGGTCGTGGGTCACGTAGATCGTGGTCTCGCCGACCCGGTGGTGCAGGGCCTTGATTTCGGCCCTCATGGCGACGCGAAGCTTGGCGTCCAAGTTCGACAGAGGCTCGTCGAACAGGAAGACCTGCGGGTCCCGCACGATGGCACGTCCCATCGCGACGCGCTGGCGCTGACCGCCAGAAAGCTGCCGCGGGTAACGACCCAAGAGCGGTGTCAGGCCCAAGATCTCGGCCGCCTCGCGCACCCGCTGGTTGATTTCGTCCTGGCGCGCGCCCCGCAGTTTCATGCTGAAGGCCATATTGTCGAAGACCTTCATGTGCGGGTAAAGAGCATAGTTCTGGAAGACCATCGCGATATCGCGCGCCTTCGGCGGCAAATTGTTGACCACCCGGTCAGCGATCAGGATTTCGCCACGCGAGATCGACTCGAGCCCCGCGATCATCCGGAGCAACGTCGACTTACCGCAGCCGGAAGGTCCGACGAGCACGACGAACTCGCCGTCAGTGATTTCGATATCCACCCCGTGGATGACCTCTACGCTGCCAAATGACTTTCGCACCTTTCGGATTGTCACTGAGGCCATGATCTTACTCTTCGCATCGGAGATGAGCGCTCGAAATACTCCAGCCAGTCACAATCCTACGCGCAGAACGGCAATGTGCACAATCAGTCGGGTTCGAACTGCCAGCACCAACGGTCAAGAATGTGAGGCCTCTCAGTTCGGGACCAGGGTTGCCGACTATCAATGCGCCTCGCGGCATTTTCCCTGTCATCGTCGCTTCCAGCCCGTCAGCGGTGGATTGATGTTGAATTCGATTGCGTGGTCGGCCCCCAGCGCGTGGTCCGGTTTGATTGTTAGTGCATAACTGGCCTTTGGCCCATTCTGACGATGGCCTCCGAGGCGGGTGTTTGCCTTCCCGAGCCGTGTGGCCAAGGGCTGCCTGACGACGCGCCAGTTCGCCCGGCGCTTCTCGGGCCGCGCCCGGTAGGCGCCGAGCTGGTGCCCGTCGGCGGCGGTGAGCTGGATCGGTCCGGTCATGGGGTCCTCCCGGAGAGAATCTATTCGGTCGCGGCGGATGCTAGCGGCAATCCGCGGGCCTCGCCACTGTCGGAGGTCGCGGGCGGCGATCGTCGCGTCGTGCCGCCGTGCGGAAGGCGGCGGGGTGAACCCCGCCCCGCGGAAGCCGGCTTGGGGCGTCTGGCCGCCGGAAACCGGCGACCGGCGCGTGAGTTGGAAGGACTGGCGGCCCCGACAGGACTCGAACCTGTGACCTACCGCTTAGGAGGCGGTTGCTCTATCCTCTGAGCTACGGGGCCAATGGTCTGGCTTCAAAGGCATGCCCGGGCGTCCCGTCCCCGTTTCGCGAAGGATCGCGAAAGATCCGGGCCGCAAGAGCCACAATCAGCGGTTCATAGCCGCCGCCGGTGCGGACTGCAACCGGACCCGGCCGAATTGCGTGGAGCCGGGTAACACTCCCCAATCCCGCCGCCCCAATCCCGCCGCCCCAGTCTCACTGGCCTAGTCCCACTGCCCTAGTCGCGCGGCCAGAGCCGCATCACCGTCCGACCGTCGCCATCGAGCAGGAACAGGAGCCCGCTCTCGATCCGGTAGCTTCGTGCGGCGGCGAGGGCGGCGTGGAACTTCGCCTCCTGGTTCATGATCGCCTCCGGGCAGGCCATCGACGTGGCCGCCGGCAGGCCGACTCCGAGCCGGTCTCCCTCGAGCGTGTAGGCCCCGGTGAATTGATTGCAGCCGCCCGAGCCGGAAACGGTTCCGCCGACATCGAAGGTCACATGAGACTGCAGGAAGTCGATCACACCCCTGCCGCCGATGTCCTCGGCGACCCAGACCGGCCCGACGATCGGTCCGGTCCCTGCGGAGGTTTCGGCGCTCGCCATCCGCAGATCCTTCCCGGTATGGCTGTCTCCTTGGGAGCTGGGGCCGATGGCGGATGCCACGCCGGCGCCGAGCAGGAGCATACCTGCCACCGCGGCGCCAAGGATCGCGCGCCCGCACACTCGCGGGCGCTGGCCGGCGCTGTCTCCGGCCCGCCGAGGTCCACTCAGAGGTCCATTCCGAGGTCCATCATGCCGTGGCGATCGCACCATCGCGCGACGATAGCGGGCCGGCCCCGGGGTCCGCAAGCGGCCGGCCACCATTGCGACGGAAGGCGATCGAGCCTACGTTTCCCCTGAGCGCGGGCGCCGGAGTTGAGCCAGCCACGGCTTGCGTCGCCACGCCATGCGGCCGAACGGGCCTGGATCGACGGAAGTGCGGGGGCGGCAGGATGTGGAAAAGCGTGAAATTATCGGTCCTGGCGCTGTTGGCCGGCGGATTGTTGCTGGCGGGCTGCGGCGCCGACGACACCGGCAACCGGCGGGCGGCGCTGACCCCCGACACGACGCCGGTCCGCAGCGCCTCGGAGCAGCGTCAGGGCGACCAGGCCCATCCGAAGATCGTCTCGCAGTTCGGCGGCGTCTACGACGACGCCCGGATCTCGGGCTATGTCAACGAGATCGGCCAGCGCATCGCCCGGGTCTCGGAGCAGCCGAACGCGCGCTGGACCTTCACCGTGCTCGACACGCCGACGGTCAACGCCTTCGCCGTCCCCGGCGGCTATATCTACGTGACCCGCGGGCTGGTGGCGCTGGCCGGCGACGAGGCGCAGCTCGCCGGCGTGATCGGCCACGAGATCGGCCATGTGGTGGCCGGGCATTCGTCGCTGCGGCAGGAGCGCGGCACCATCGCCGGGCTCGGGCTGCTGGCGGGCGCGATCGGGCTCAGCGTGCTCGGTGTCGACCCGAACGCCGCCGGCGCGCTGATGCAGGCGGGGCAGACCGCGGCGGGCGGCTTCCTGGCGGAGTATTCGCGCGGCGACGAACTGGACGCCGACAATCTCGGCATCCGCTACCTGGTCCGCGCCGGCTACGACCCCTACGCGCAGGCGGATTTCCTCGACCGGATGGCCGCCTCGGCCCAGCTCCAGGCGCAGATCGCCGGCCGGGGCTACGACCCGAACCGGGTCGATTTCCTGGCCTCGCATCCGGCGACCGGGCCGCGCACCCGGCAGGCGATCCAGGTGGCCCAGGCGGCGGGCGCGGTGACCACCGTGGGCGCGGCCCGCAACCAGGACCGCTTCCTGGCGGCGATCGACGGCATCGTCTATGGCGACAGCGCCGCGCAGGGCTTCGTCAACGGGCGCAACTTCGACCACCCGAAGCTGCGCTTCGGCTTCACCGTGCCGCAGGGCTTCACCATCAACAACACCGCCAAGGCGGTGGTCGCCTCCGGGCCGCGCAACTCGCGCTTCATCATGGATGGCGGGCAGGACCGCGGCGGCTCGCTGGAGAACTACATCGCCGGGGTCTGGGCGCCCGGGATCGCGCGCAACACCCGCACCGGCCAGCTCTCGGGGCTGAGGGGCGAGCGGATCAACGGGCTGGAGGCTGCTTCGGCGGTCCTGCCGGTGCAGATCAACAACCAGGTCTACGAGGCGCTGCTGGTCGCCTACCGGATGGATGGCAAGCTCTACCGGATCACCGGGCTGACGCCGCGCGGCTCGGGGCTGATGCCCTCGATCGAGGCCGCCGCCCGCAGCTTCCACCGGCTGAGCGGGGCCGAGCTGTCGGGGCTGCACGAGAAGCGCATCCGGATCGTCGGCGTGACGGGCGGCGCCAGCGCCGAGAGCATGGCCAGGCAGATGAACGTGGACGGCTATGCGCTCGAGCGGTTCCGGGTGCTGAACGGGCTCAGGCCGGGCGAGCCGCTGCGCGCGGGCGAGCGGGTGAAGGTGGTGCGCTAGCGGGCGGTGGAACGACCGGCGCCCCCCAGCCTTCTCGGAGGGCGCCGGGCCGGCCGAACGGAGAGACGGCCGGAGTGGCTGTCAAAGCCGCATCTAGATCGTCGAGGCGAGATCCGCCGCGGCGGCGCCGTGCTCGGCCTCGAGCCGACGGCGCATCTTCTTCAGGGCCTGGGCCTCGAGCTGGCGCACCCGCTCCTTCGACAGCTTCAGCTTGACGCCGAGGCTCTCGAGGGTCTCCGGCTCCTCGGCGAGCTTGCGGGCGGTGATGATCATCCGCTCGCGCGGGGTCAGGGCCTGGAAGGCGTCGGTCAGCCAGCCGCGCGCGCGGGAGAGATCGGAGTCGCGCGAGACCTGTTCCTCGGCCTGTGGCCCCTCGTCCTCCAGCGTCTCGACCCATTCGCGGCCGTCCTCGCCCGCCTGCTGGGCGTTGAGCGAGAAGTCGGCGCCCGAGAGCCGGGCGTCCATCATCGAGACGTCGCGCAGCGGCACGCCGAGCTCGGCGGCGATCTCGCGCTGGATCTCGAACGAGGTCGCGTCGCGGCCGTCGAGGCCGATCTCGGATTCGATCTTCGCGCGCACGCGCCGCATGTTGAAGAACAGTGACTTCTGGGCCGAGGTCGAGCCGGTGCGGACCAGCGACCAGTTGCGCATCACGTAGTCCTGGATCGAGGCCTTGATCCACCACACCGCGTAGGTCGAAAACCGTACCCCGCGGTCGGGGTCGAACTTGGACGCGGCCTTCATCAGCCCGACGCCCGCCTCCTGGATCAGGTCGTTCATCGGCGCCCCGTAGCGGCGGTACTTGGCCGCCATGGCGATGGCGAGACGCAGATAGGCGGTCACCAGCCGGTGCAGCGCCTGCTCGTCGGCATGGTCGCGCCAGGCGCGGGCCAGCCCGGCCTCGGTCTCGGCGTCGAGCAGCTCGGCCGCCATGGCGTCGCGGGTAAGATCGGAGCGTCCGGCGGAGCCCCTCGGCGGATTGTGGATACCCATTGCACGACCTCCTTCAGAGTCGGGAGCGGGCTTTCGCGGTCACCTTACGACCAGTTGTCCGTCCCTGAGCGATGCTGCAACACGTTCTCACGTCAAAGTGACGCCGAGATCACAAGGCGCCGACATACTCGCCGCGCGCCGGGTAATTCTTGGCGATGGCGAAATCGAGCATGCCGAGAAGCTCGGAAAACTGCGGGCGCACGAAGGGCATGGTCTGCACCGAGCCGTAATAGAGGGTCCGGTCGGCGTTGATCAGGAACAGCCCCGGCTCGGCGAACAGCGCCGGCTCGTCGATGCCGATCGACGTCTTGCCGCGCCCGGCGGAGAGGTAGAGCCCCCATTCCTTCGCCTTGGCCAGCGGCAGGCCGTAGCCGAAGCGGAGGTTCCGCGCATCGATCTTGTCGGCCATGCCGCGGGCGCGCCCGGCGTCGTCGGTGCTGATGGCGATGGTGGCGACGCCGCGGGAGGCGAATTCCGGAGCGAGCTTCTCGAACTCGACCAGGTACTTGGCGCAGAGCGGGCAATGCAGGCCGCGGTAGAAGCAGATCACGGTGCCGCGCGCGGAGGTCTCGGAGGCAAGATCGAAGCGGCCGTGGTCAAGGGTCTCGACGGCCAGGTCCGGCACCTTGCGGCGGGGAATCAGCATCGGTTTTCCTCCTGCTTGCTTGCGCTGCATCTTTATACTTGAGTGAATCCGTAGCAGTATTTATAGTCTGGAAAACCCCAAAAACCTGATCAGGACACCGAAATGAGTGATTGCGACCGCCTCGAGGCCCTGCTTTCCCGCTTTGCCATGTCGGTCAGCCCGGCCCCAGACGGGGACGGCAACCTGGCGATCCTGGGCTGCCCGGAGACCGGCGAGCCGACCATGGCGGTGTTCGCGCCGCGGGCCGAGGCGCGCTGCTGCAACGGCGAGCCGCTGCTGGTCTCGGCCCATGCGACCTGGGGCGGCGACGCCAACCCGCTTCTGAGCGCGCTGCCGGCGAAGATCTGCTTCGAGACCAGCGGCGACGAGGAGATGACCCTGCTGCTGAGGCTGTTCAAGGCCGAGGTCGAGCGGCGGCGCTGCGGGGCGCGGCCGATTCTCAGCCGGCTCGGCGAGGTGCTGGTGATCCGGCTGCTGCGCCGCGAGATCAGCAAGGGCGCGACCACGCCGGGCCTGGTCGCCGGGCTGGCGGACCCCCGCCTCGCCCGCGCCATCGTGGCGATGCACGAGGAGCCGGGCCGGTCCTGGCGCAACGAGGACCTGGCCGAGGAGGCGGGGCTGTCGCTCAGCCGCTTCGCCGAGAGCTTCCTGAAGACCGTCGGCGAGACGCCGCAGTCCTATCTGCGCCGCTGGCGGATGACGCTGGCGCGCCAGGACATCGAGCGCGGCGAACGGGTGCAGACGGTGGCGCGGCGCTATGGCTATGCCAGCCCCGAGGCGCTGAGCCGGGCCTTCTCGCGCCAGTTCGACGTGAACCCGCTGGCAATCCGGCGCGAGGCGGCGGTGGCCTGAGAGCGGCCGCCGCGCCATCAGTGGAAGTCCCGGCTGGGGAACAGCTTCTTCGCCTGCTCGCGCGGATGCCTTGCGCGCGGCTGGGGGCGGGGCGCGACCGGGCGGCGGGCCTCGTCGGCGGGCGAGGCAACGGCCGGCAGGCCCAGCCGGTCGAGCCAGCCCGACAGGTCCTCGATCCGCCAGGCGATCAGGTGGCTGACCGAGCCCTCGCGCTGGAGCTTGCCCGTCACCCGCAGCAGCCGCCCGGCGATCACCGCCCGGCGGAACCGCTCGTAGGTCTTCGGCCAGACGATCACGTTCACCACCCCGGTCTCGTCCTCGAGCGTGATGAAGATCACCCCCGAGGCGGTGCCGGGCCGCTGGCGGGTGATGACGAGGCCGGTCGCGGTGATCCGGCTCTCATGCGGCACGGCGCCGACCTGCGCGGCGGTCCGGCTGCCGGCAAGCTGCCCGCGCAGCAGCGCCAGCGGATGGGCGCGGAGGCTGAGGCGCAGGGAGCGGTAGTCTTCGACCACCGCCTCGCCGAGGCTTGGGGCGGGGAGGGCCGCCGGCACCTCCGCCAGCCCCTCGCCCTCGGGGAACAGCGGCAGCGGCGCGTCGCCGGTCAGCGCCCGGGCCTCCCACAGCGCTTCTCGCCGGGCAATGCCCGAGGGCGCGAAGGCGTCCGCGTTCGCCAGCCTGGTGACCGCGGCCCGGCCGATCCCGGCCCGGCGCCACAGCGCCTCGATGTCCGGGTAGCCGTTGCCCCGCGCGGCCGAGATCCACTGGCCGTCCTCCTCCTTCAGCCCCTTGACCTGCCGGAACCCCAGCCGGAGCGCCAATCCCCCCTGCGCCGAGGGCTCCAGCGTGCAGTCCCAGTACGAGCGGTTGACGCAGACCGGCCTGACCTCGACCCCGTGCTCGCGGGCGTCGCGGACGATCTGGGCCGGGGCGTAGAAGCCCATCGGCTGCGAGTTCAGCAGCGCGCAGGCGAAGGCCGCCGGGTGGTGGCGCTTCAGCCAGGCCGAGGCGTAGACCAGCAGCGCGAAGCTCGCCGCGTGGCTCTCCGGAAAGCCGTACTCGCCGAAGCCCTCGATCTGGCCGAAGCAGCGCTCGGCGAAGGCGCGGTCGTAGCCGCGCGAGGCCATCCCCTCGATGAAGCGCTCGCGGAAGCTCGAGATCGTGCCGGTCTTGCGGAAGGTGGCCAATGACCGCCTCAGCCGGTCGGCCTCCTCGGCGGTGAAGCCGGCGGCGACGATGGCGATCCGCATCGCCTGCTCCTGGAACAGCGGCACGCCCAAGGTGCGGCCCAGCACCTCGCGGAGCTCGTCCGAGGGGAATTCGACCTGCTCCAGCCCCTGCCGGCGGCGGATGAAGGGATGCACCATGTCGCCCTGGATCGGGCCGGGGCGGATGATCGCGACCTCGATCACCAGGTCATAGAAGTTCCGGGGCCGCATCCGCGGCAGGAAGTTCATCTGGGCCCGGCTCTCGACCTGGAAGACGCCGAGGCTGTCCGCCTGGCAGAGCATGTCGTAGGTGGCCGCGTCCTCGGACGGCAGGGTGGCGAGGGTGTAGCGGGTGCCGGTGTGCGCGGCGATCAGGTCGAAGGCCTTGCGCAGGCAGGTCAGCATGCCGAGGCCGAGCACGTCGACCTTCAGGATCCCCAGCGCGTCGATGTCGTCCTTGTCCCACTCGATGACGGTGCGGTCCTCCATCGCCGCGTTCTCGATCGGCACCAGCTCGTCGAGGCGGCCCGCGGTGATGACGAAGCCGCCCACATGCTGCGAGAGGTGGCGCGGGAAGCCGATGATCTGCTCGACCAGCTGCATGGCACTGGATCAGCCGCCGGTCGGCGGGGTCGAGCCCGACCTCGCGCAGCCGCTCCGGCGGGATCGCCTCGCGGCCCCAGCCCCAGACCTGGCCGCGCGCAGCGCCGCGGTGACGTCCTCGCTCAGGCCCATGGCGCGGCCGACCTCGCGGAGCGCGGCGCGGCTCCGGAAGTGGATCACGGTCGCGGTCAGCCCGGCCCGGTGGCGGCCGTAGCGTTCGTAGATGTGCTGGATCACCTCCTCGCGGCGCTCGTGCTCGAAGTCGACATCGATATCCGGGGGCTCGTCGCGGGCCTCGGAGACGAAGCGCTCGAACACCATCGAGATGGTGTCCGGGTCGATCTCGGTGATGCCGAGGGCGTAGCAGACGGCGGAGTTGGCCGCCGAGCCCCGACCCTGGGCCAGGATGCCCCGGCTCCGCGCGAAGGCGACGATGTCGTGGACGGTGAGGAAGTAGGGCGCGTAGTTGAGCTTGCCGATCAGCGCCAGCTCTCGGGCGACGAGGTTCTGCGCCTTCTCCGGCACGCCCTCCGGGTAGCGCCAGTGCAGCCCTTCGCGGGCGAGGCGTGCGAGGCGCGCCTGCGGGACCTCGCCGTTGCCCTCGTCGGGGTACTCGTAGGCCAGCTCGTCGAGGGAGAATTGGCAGCGCCCGGCGATCTCCAGGGTGCGGGCGACAGCCTCGGGGTACCGGCCGAAGATCCGCGCCATCTCGGCCGGCGCGCGCAGGCGCCGCTCGGCGTTCGGCTGGGCGAGACGGCCCAGCGTCTCGATGGTGCGCCGGGTGCGGATGCAGGTCAGGATGTCGGCCAGCCGCCGCCGGTTCGCCCGGTGCATCAGCGCGTCCCCGGTGGCGACGAGGGGAATGCCGGCGGCTGCCCCCAGCGCCGCCAGCGCCGCGAAGCGCTCCGGGTCGCGGCCGTCATAGCGGGGCGCGAGGGCGAGGGAGACATCCGCTCCGAAGCGGCGCGTCAGCCGCCGCAGATGCGGCAGCACCGCGCGCGCGCCGCCCTGCGACGCGGGCGCCTGTGGCACCCCCCTCCCCATCCCTCCCCCACAAGGGGGGAGGGGGGAGCCATGCGCGCCGTCCTCGCAATGCGGCGCCGCGGCCGCCACGCGCTTCCCCTCCCCCCGCCGGGGGGAGGACGGGAGGGGGTGCGGGTCCGCGAGACCGGCCAGCGGGTCCGGCGGGCAGGCGAGCAGGATCAGCCCCGGCTCCAGCGCGCAGAGATCCTCCAGCGCGAGGGCGCACTCCCCCTTCCCGGCCCGCCGCTTGCCTGTCGTCAGCAGCCGGCAGAGCCGGGCATAGGCCCGGCGGTCGGGGGCCAGCGCGATCACCTCGAGGGGCGTGTCGGTGAAGGTGAGGCGGGCACCGACGATCAGCTTCGGCAGCGCGGCGTAGCTTGCCGGCTCGTCGGCGGGGGGCACCGGCTCGGCCTGGCTGAACCGGGCGCGGAGCTCCTCCTCCGAGAGCCGCGAGGAGGGGTCGGTGCGGGTCTGGCTGCGGATCTTGGCGCGCTCCCGCACATCGGCGCCGGTGATGTTGCGCGGCTTGATCCGCGTCGCCTCGCGTTTCAGCTCGCGCAGCCGCACATGGGCGCGCACCACCCCGGCCAGCGTGTTGCGGTCGGTGATGGCGATGGCGGCGAGGCCCAGCCCGGCCGCGCGCTCCACCATCTCCTCCGGGTGCGAGGCCCCGGTCAGGAAGGTGAAATTGGTGGTGGTGGCGAGCTCGGCATAGGGCATGTTCCTGTTATGTTCTCTTATCCTCCGGCTGGCAAGGCTGCCCCTCAGGCGAATTCGCCATGCACCCACCATCCGGATCCGGACAACCCGCGGGGCGCCTCGGGGGTTCGGAACAGCCAGAGGCGCGGGCCCTCCGCCGTCTCCACCCGCCAGTAGTCGCGGGCGCCGCTGCGCCAGGCGGGGTCGTCCCACCACCATTCCGGGGCGAGGCGCTCGGGACCCTCCGCCCCGGCGAGCGTAAACCAGCGGCCGCGCCAGCGGAAGGAGAGGGGCGGTAGGCCGGCCCGGTCGCCCTTCGGCGGGCGCTCGGTGGCCGTGGAGACGCCACCCCCTCTCCCCATCCCTCCCCCCGAGGGGGGAGGGAGGCGCCCGCCCCGGCGGACGCGAACTGCCCCGGATGACGCGCTGACCGCGCCGCCACGTCCCCTCCCCCCTCGGGGGGGAGGGCAGGGAGAGGGGGCGCCGGCGCCTGTTCCGGATCGCCGCCTCCGCCGCCCCGCGGCACGTCGACGGCGGCGACCTCCACCCGCTCCGGCGGGAACAGCGTCAGCGGCCGCGCCGGGCCGCCGGCCGCGAAGGGCTCGGGCTCCGCCCAGGCGGCGGCGGCGAGCGTGAAGGCGCGCTCGGGGATGTGGCTCTCGGCCGGCAGCAAGCGGATCAGGCTCTCGAAGCCGATCCGGTTGCCGAGGTTCGACAGCAGGTCGGCCAGCTTCTCGGCGTCGCGGGCGGGGCCGGAGGCGCGGCGGGGCTGCGCGGGCTTCAGCGGCTCGACCGCGGTCGCCTCCAGCCTCAGCGCGTCGATGCCGTAGCCGGCCTCCATCCCGGCCACCTTGCGGGCGAAGAGCTCGCGGATCCGCGCCGGGTCGCGGCCGGGGCGGGCGAGCGCGATCGCCGCATGGGCGTCGGCCCGGTCGACCCGGCGCGCGGTCAGCCGCAGCGCGCGCGCGCCCATCTGCTCGCGCTCCAGCGCCTGGCAGAGCCGTTCCAGCAGCCGCTCAAGCCCGGCGGTCACGTCGTCCACATGGCCGACCGGCTCGGGCAGGGTCAGGCGCACGGCGAAGACCGGGGCCGGCCGGTCCGGGGAGACCGGCTCGGGCTCGGCCCCCAGCGCCTGGTCGAGCCGCTTCATCGCCGCGAGGCCGAAGCGCCGGGCCAGCGCGCCGCGGGGGATGCGGGCGGCATCCTCGATGGTGGTCAGCCCGAGGGCGGCGAGGCCGGCGGCGGCCTCCGGCTCGAGCCTGAGCGCGGCGACGGGGAGGGCGCCGATGGCGGCGCGGGTGCGGCCGCGCGGCGCGATGAGGGGGGCCGGCGCCTGGGCGCGTGCCTCCTCCCGCCCGGGAGCCTTGTGACCTCCGAACCACGCCAGCGCCCAGGCGGCGCCCCTTGTGTCGGCCATGGCGGCGCGGGCGGTCAGGCCGTGCTCGGCGAGGCCGGCCTCCACCGCCACGGCCATCGCCGCCTCGCCGCCGAAGAGATGCGCCGCCCCGGTCGCGTCCAGCACCAGCGTCTCCTCCTCCATGGCGGCCAGCGGCGAGAAGCGCCCGGCCCAGCGGGCCAGCGCCCGGCGGAAGGCGGCGAGGCGCTCGGGCTCGGCCGGGCGGGTGACCAGGCCGGGGCAGATGGCGCGGGCATCCGCCAGCCCCTGGCCCGGCGCGAGCCCGGCCGCGGCGGCGGCCGGGTTGACCGAGGCGAGGCGGAGCGCGCCGCCCTCGGGGCCGGCGAGGGCGAAGGGGCGGGGGAAGCCCGCCTGGCCGTCGCGCCTGAGCCGCGCCTCGGCGGCGAGATGGGGCAGCGCGGCGGCGAGGATGCGGCGGGGGGCCATGGCGCGCGCCGGGGCGTCATGCCGGGGCGGCGGCGCATCGCCGCGCGGGGGGCGCCGGTCCGCCAGTCTCCGGTCCGCCGACCACCCAGCAGCCGAGCGGGCCACGCTTGTTCTTGATCAGCTCCCAGAACTGGCGGGCGCCGCGGCCCGGCAGGGGGGTGCAGCGCCAGCGGGTCTCGGCGGCGTTGGCGCGGGAACGGCCCTCGGGCAGCAGGCAGAGGCCGCGGCCATGCCCGGTGCCGGCGGCGAGCTGCAGCCGGCGGCTGGCGGTGAGGTCCGGGGCCTCGGCCAGCTCGGCCACCACCAGCGGCGCGGCGCCCGAGCGCAATGCTTCCTCGGCCACCTGCAGCGCGGCGCGGGCCCCGGCCGGACGGGCGAGGATCAGCCGCGAGGGATCCAGGAAGGGCAGCAGCCCCTGCGGGCAGAGCATGCCCGCCTCGCGCGCCTCCTGCACCCAGAGCACCGGTCCGGCCAGCCGCCCGGCCAGCGCCGCGGCGAAGGCCCGCCGGGCGGGGCCGGTGGCCTCGTGCACCCGGCCGGCGCGGAGCAGCGCCAGATCGGGCTGGCCGGGGAGAGGCGGGAAAAGGGCCATGGGCGGGCTCCGAAACAGAGTGTTCGTGTTTTGTTCTTATCCCGATTCGGGGTGGCGGGTCCAGCGGGGGAGCGGATGCCCCGGCCGGACGGCACGCTCGCCCCCGCCCCTCCGGCGATGAAAAATCCGTCATCCGCCGGCTTGGCCGTTCCATTTGCCGCGGTTTTGGTGAATTGCTGTGCCGGGCGGCCGCAGGTGCCGGCCCGGACCGACTGCGCCAGAAAAGGACTTTCCCGTGTTCGTCTCGTTCTTCCCGCGGCCGCGGCTGTTCTTCCTCTCGGCAATCATCTGGACCACGCTCGTCACGGCGGGCTGGTATCTCGGCGGCGCCGGGCTCGGCGCATGGTTCGGCCTCCCGCCGGCCCCCGCCGATGCGGAGCCGATCATTGGGCTGGGATATTTCGTTACCGACGAGTTCCTTTTCTTCTACCTCTACTGCTTCGTCGCCGTCGCGCTCTTCTTCGGCGCATGGAGGATCCTCAGCCCCCATCCCTACCAATGGTGGTCGATCGCGGGCGCGGCGCTGATCATCTTCTCGACCTACTACTCGGTGCAGGTTTCGGTGGCGATCAACAACTGGCGCCGGCCGTTCTTCGACTCGGTCCAGAAGGCGCTGTCCGGCAGCAACACCGGAGAAGGCGCCGTCGCCGCCGCCGATCTGTACCGGCTGATCCTGATCTTCGCCCAGATCGCGCTGGTCTGGATGGTGGTCTATGTCGCGACCCGTTTCTTCACCAGCCACTGGGTGTTCCGCTGGCGGACCGCGATGAACGACTACTACATGTCGCGCTGGCCCGACGTCAGGCGGATCGAGGGCGCCTCGCAGCGCGTTCAGGAGGACACCATGCGCTTCGCCCAGATCACCGAGGACCTGGGCATCTCGGTCGTCGACTCGCTGATGACCCTGTTCGCGTTCCTGCCGGTTCTGGCGGCGCTGTCGAGCTATGTCACCGAGCTGCCGCTGGTGGGGAAGATTCCGCAGCCGCTGCTTCTCGCCGCGATCTTCTGGTCGATCTTCGGCACGGTCCTGCTGGCGGTCGCGGGGATCAAGCTGCCGGGGTTGCAGTTCCGCAACCAGCGGGTCGAGGCCGCCTACCGCAAGGAGCTGGTCTATGGCGAGGACAATGCCGAGCGGGCCGACCCGCCGACCGTCGCCGAGCTCTTCGCCAATGTGCGCCGGAACTACTTCCGGCTCTACTTCCACTACGCCTACTTCAATGTCTTCCGCGGGCTCTACATCCAGGCCGACAACATCTTCGCCTACCTGATCCTGATCCCCACCATCGTCGCCGGCGCCATCACCTTCGGCATCCTGCAGCAGATCCTCACGGCCTTCGGGCAGGTCAGCAACTCGTTCCAGTATCTGGTCAACTCCTGGTACACGATCATCGAGCTGCTCTCGGTCCACAAGCGGCTGCGCGCCTTCGAGGCGCAGATCGGCGGCGAGCCGTTGCCCGAGATCGACCAGCGCTTCCTGGCGCGGGGCGGGGTCGAGGAGGCGGGATAGCGCCGCGGCGGCCGGAGCCGCCGCGGGCGTGGTCGTTCAGCGGCCGAGGCCGCGCTCGCGCACCCGCGCGTTGATGTCGCCGCGATCGAGGCCGATGTCCCTGAGCGTCCGGTCGGGCAGGTCGTGGAGGGTGTACACGGTGGCGCGCAGCCGGCGCTCGCGGTCGAACCAGCGCCAGGCGGCGGCGACGGCCGAGAACGGGCGGAATGCGGCGGGACGGGTTGCGGTGGCGGTCATGGCTGGGGTTCCTTTTCTTGCCTTCGGTCTGCATTCGCGGCGGGCTCGCCACCGCGTTGAAACCAATATGGGCGAGGCCCCCTGACAGCCTTGTGTCAGGAGCCGGACGCACGCGCGCCATCCCTCCTGACAGCGTGCTGTCAGGAGGATTAGTCTAGGGTTCGGAACGCTGGATTCTTCCGCCCCCCGCCGCCAACGGAGGCCCCCCTTGCGCCGCGCCGACCGCCTGTTCGAGATCATCCAGCTGATGCGCCGCAAGCCCACGATCCGGGCCCGCGACATCGCCGAGACGCTGGAGGTCTCGGAGCGCACGGTCTACCGCGACATCCGCGACCTGATGACCTCGGGCGTGCCGATCGAGGGCGAGGCCGGGGTCGGCTATGTGCTGAAGGCCGGCTACGACCTGCCGCCCCTGATGTTCAAGGAGCAGGAGATCGAGGCCCTGGTGCTCGGCGCCCGGATCGTCGAGTCCTGGGCCGATGCCGAACTGGCCGACGCCGCCTCCGACGCCATCGCCAAGATCGAGGCGGTGATTCCGGAGCGGCTGAGGGGCTACATGGCGGACACGGCGCTCCTCGCCCCCTCGTCCTGGCGGATGGAGCCGATCGGCTTCGACGTGGCCGAGATCCGCCGGGCGGTGCGCGGCCAGATCCGGGTGCGCTTCCGCTACACCGACGTGCTGGGCCAGGGCTCCGAGCGCACGGTCCGGCCGCTGTCGCTGGCCTTCTTCGGCCCGGTCTGGATCCTGGCCGCCTGGTGCGAGCTGCGGGAGGACTTCCGAACCTTCCGCCTCGACCGCATCCGCGACTTCGCCGTGACCGGCGAGCGGTTCCGGGCCGAGCGCGGCAAGACACTGCACGATTTCCTCAAGCGTCCGCAGACCTGGAACCGCAGCGCGCTCGGCCATGCGGGGGAGGAGGGCCACTGAGGGCGCGGGCAGCGGCGCTCAGCCGGCGGCGCCGACCGTGACCTCGCCCTTCATGTGGGGGTGGAAGGCGCAGGCATAGGACTGCCGCCCCGGCGCCTCGAACAGGACCTCGCCGGTCGCCCCGTGGCCGAGCGCGCCGGTCTCCCAGGTGCCGGACAGGGCGGTGGCGGTGTGCGGGGCGAGGTCGCGGTTGATCCATTGCACCCGGTCACCGGGCCGGACCTGAAGCGTGGCGGGCTCGAACCGGAATCGCCGGATGGTGACGCGGTGGGTTACCGCCGCGGCGCGCGCGCCCGTCGCCGCCAGAACGACGGCGCCCGCCAGGGCGCCGCCGACATCCCGTCTCCGCCACAGCCTCATGAACCGCAGTCCAGGCTCTCGACCATGTGCCGGGCGTGCTCCTCATGGGCGCGGAAGGTGACCAGCGCCTCGCCGAGGAGGTCCCGGAATTCCGGCACCGTGACACCGGGGATGAAGCTCTCGGCGACGGTCTGGTTGACCAGCTCGTGGTAGCCGAGCTCGTTCTCGGCATAGGCGCAGTCGAAGGCCTTGCCGGTGAGGCCGGAGAGCTCTGCGCGCTTGGCCGCCGCGCCGGTGGTCAGCGCCTGGCTCAGGCTGTTGTCGACGGGCACCGCCTGCAGCTTCTGCAGCAGGTTCCCCGCCGCCTCGTTCACCGCGCTGTGATCGCGGATCATCGTCGCGGCGAAGCCGCGCACGGCCTCGCTTTCGCTCAGCGCAAGGGCGAGGTGGGCGTAGCGGATGTCGATCTCGCCGGCGGTGTAAGCCGCATGGGCGATCTCGAGGTCGCCGAGGTTTCCGTTCGCGGCGGCGGGCAGGCCGAGCGATGCGGCGCCGAGAAGGGCGGCGAGGGTTTTCCGGACGGTCATGGGTCTCTCCTTGTCTGGATTGCGGTCTGGGTCTGGATTCCGGTCTGGGGATGGATCGGCCGGACCTCGGGTCACTTGCGGCCGAGGATCGGGTAGAAGGTGGTGAACACCATGTCGTGGGTGGCGTTCGCCGTGTGGCAGAAGGCGCAGGTGTCGTTCGGCGCCGCCCCGGCCCGGTCGGCATAGGGCGGTTCGTGATGGCCGAAGTTGTAGAAGCCCCAGCCGCCGGTTTCGGCGAAGCGGGCGCTGTCCTTCACCATCATGTCGATCCCGGCGAAGCGATCGGCGAAATAGCCCCGCCCCGAGGCCTCGTCGCGGGAGCCGTCCGGGTAGTCGCCCGGTTTCAGCAGGACCAGCTCCTTGACGATGGTGGTGCCCTCGGGGAAGGCGCCTGTCTCGAGATAGGCGCGCAGGGCGGCCGGCTCGATGTAGACGTGGTGGAATTCCGGGAAGCCGGCGGCGCCGCCGTTGAGGCCGTGAGGGGTCAGCGGGGCGCCGAGGAACACCCACTCGCGGAAGCCCTCGGGAATCGAGGTGGAGTCGTCATCGGCGATGGTGGCGCCGGCCGGTTTTGCCATCTGGGCCTCCGCCGGGGCCGGTTGCGCCGTCCAGGCGGCGAGGCCGGCCGCGGCCAGCAGGCCGGCGAGGATCGCGCCGGCGCGGCGCGAGGGGCGGGGCGGGGCAGGGTTCATGCTTCTCATGCCTTGGCTCCTTGGCTTTGGCCGGCGACGCATGGCCGCGGGCGTCAAGGTGAACGGGTTGCGGTCGAATCGATACAGGTTTGTATCGTTTGCAATTAAGTGTACCGATCGGTAGCGATGTCAAGAGCGCGCATCGGCTTGAAGTTCGGGAAGGGAGTCAGTAAGTTATCGGGAGTTCATGGCTCTGCTCGGTCGAGGCTCACGGTCTCGTGATGCGAAAGAGAGCGGACCTGTCTGTCCATTTTCGGGAGTCAGGATGAAGCGGAAGGAAAAGCGCGAGCATCTGATCGAGGTGGCGGCGCAGCTGTTCAACCGGCAGGGTTACCACGCGGCCGGCATCGACCGGGTCATCGCCGAGGCCGGGATCGCCAAGACCACGCTCTACCGGCATTTCGCCTCGAAGGAGGAGCTGATCGTCGCCGCGCTGCGCCGGATCGACGAGGAGTTCCGCGCCCGGATGCGGGCCGCCGTCGAGCGTCGGGCCCGCGACCCGCGCGGGCGGCTGCTCGCGACCTTCGACTTCCTCGAGGACTGGTTCGGGGACGACCAGTTCTACGGCTGCCCCTTCGTCAGCGCCGCCGCAGAATATGCCGAGCGGCCCTCGGCGGTGTTCCAGGAGGCGGCCATGCACAAGCGGCTGATGATCGCCTATTTCGAGGAGCTCGCCCGCGCCGCCGGGCTGCCGGATCCGCGCCGGATCGCCGACGAGATCAATCTGCTGCACGAGGGCGCCATCGCCGTCGCCCATGTCACCGGCGACGCGGGCGCCGCCCGCCGCGCCCGGTCGATGGCGGAGGGGCTGCTCACCGCCCCAGGAACCGCCTGAGCGCGGCCAGCGTCTTGTCGCTGGTATGGTGCTCGATGCCTTCGGCGTCGATCTCGGCGGTCTCGCGGTCGACGCCGAGGCTGACCAGGAAATCGCGCACCAGCCGGTGGCGTTCGCGGGCGGCCTCGGCCAGCGCGCGGCCGGCGTCGGTGAGGAAGATCGAGCGGTAGCGCTGGCGGCTGACCAGCCCCTCGCGGGCCAGCCGGTTGAGCGCGCTGTTCACCGTGGCGTTGGTCACGCCGAGCCGCTCGGCCAGGTCGACCGCGCGGGCCTCGCCGGTGACGTCGATCAGGTCGGCGATCAGCTCGACGTAATCCTCGGCGACCTCGCGCTGATGGGCCTGGCGCACCCGCTCGAAGCTGCGCGCCTGGCGCTTGGCCTCGCGCAGGCGCAGGGGGGTGGCGTCGGGGGTCGGGTCGGAGGCGGGATCATGAGGCGCGGTCATGGTCGTTTTATAGGGATTCGATAAAATTTAGTCTAGACTGAAATTTGTAGCCCGTTGACGAAAGATCAGCCCTGCCCCATTTCTGGAGGCGACAGCGACTCGGGAGAAGTTGCCATGCGGGGATACCGAAGACTCAGGACCGTCGCGACGGCGCTGGCGCTCGGCGCGGCCGTTCCGGCCGCCGCGGCCGCGCAGCCGGTGGCGGTCGCCACCGTCGGCATGCTGGCCGACGTGGCTCAGAACGTGGCCGGCGACTGCGTGACGGTCGAGACCATGATGGGGCCGGGCACCGACCCCCATCTCTACAAGGCCAGCGCCGGCGACGTGCGGCTGCTGTTCGGGGCCGATGCCATCCTCTATTCGGGCAACAATCTCGAGGGACAGCTCGGCGAGGTGCTGGGCAAGGTGGCCGAGCGCAAACCGACCGCGGCGGTGGCCGAGGCGGCGGTCCGGACCGAGGATCTGATCCACCCGCCGGAAGCGCATTATCCGGACCCGCATGTGTGGATGGACGTGGCGATCTGGGCCAGGACCGCGCCGGTCATCGCCGGGGTGCTGGGCGCGATCGCCCCGGATTGCGCCGAGGCGATGCGGGAGCGGGCGGCGGCCTATGCGGCCGAGCTCGAAGCGCTCGACGCCTGGGTGCGCGCGAGCATCGCGACGATCCCCGAGCGCCAGCGCGTCCTGGTGACCGCCCACGACGCCTTCGCCTATTTCGGCCGCGCCTACGGCATCGAGGTGCGCGGCATCCAGGGCATCTCGACCGAGAGCGAGGCCGGGATCGCCGACATCCGCCGCACGGTCGACACGGTCGTCGAGCGGGGCGTGCCGGCGGTGTTCATCGAATCGACCATCAACCCGCGCACCATCCAGGCGGTGATCGACGCCGCCGCCGAGCGGGGGCACGCGGTCGCCCTCGGGCCGCAGCTCTATTCGGATGCGATGGGCGAGGCGGGCACCGCGGCGGGGACCTATATCGGGATGCTGCACGCCAACACGGTGGCGATCGTCACCGCGCTCGGCGGCTATCCGGCGCCGCTGCCGGACGAGCTGGTGGCCTGGGCCGACCGGTGGAACGTGGAGCGCGGGGGGTGACGCGGCTTCGCGCGGCGCTCGCCCGGCAGGCGACGGGGGCGGCCCTTGGCTGATCCGACGCCACTCGCCCCGCAGGGGCCGGTGCACGAGCCGGGCCTGGCGCTCCATGTGGAGGACCTGACGGTCAGCTATCACGGCCGCCCGGTGCTCTGGGACATCGACCTCGACGTGCCGCCGGGGGTGATGGCGGCGATCGTCGGGCCGAACGGGGCCGGCAAGAGCACGCTGATCAAGTCGGTGCTCGAGCTCGTCCCCGCCACCGCGGGGCATGTCTATCTGTTCGGCAAGCCCTATGCCGGCGTGCGCAGGCGCATCGCCTATGTGCCGCAGCGGAGCTCGGTCGACTGGGACTTTCCGACCACCGCGCTCGACGTGGTGATGATGGGCCGCTACGGCCATCTGGGCTGGCTCCGCCGCCCGGGTGCCGAGGAGCGCCGGCGGGCCATGGCGGCGCTGGAGGAGGTGGGGATCGCCGACCTCGCCGGCCGGCAGATCAGCCAGCTCTCCGGCGGCCAGCAGCAGCGGGTGTTCCTGGCCCGCGCGCTGGTGCAGGAGGCCGACCTCTATTTCCTCGACGAGCCGATGGCCGGGGTCGACGCCACCACCGAACGGGCGATCGTCAGGCTGCTGAAGGGGCTGCGCGACCGGGGCAAGACGCTGGTTGTCGTCCATCACGACCTGCAGACCGTGCGCGAGTACTTCGACTGGATCGTGGTCCTGAACGTGCGCGTGATTGCCCAGGGGCCGGTGGCCGCGGCCTATACGCCCGACAACCTGCGCCGGGCCTATGGCGGGCAGATCTCGCTCCTGCGCGGGATCGACGCCGGGCAGCGCGCGGCGGCGGCGGACGAGGTCTCCGGCGAATGAGCCTCCTCGCGCTGCTCTCGGACTACACGCTGCAGAACGTGGCGATGGGCGCCGCGATCCTCGGCGCGGTCAGCGGGGTGCTCGGGAGCTTCGCGGTGCTGCGCCAGCAGAGCCTGGTCGGC
Source organism: uncultured Pseudomonadota bacterium (assembly GCA_963700775.1). Lineage (GTDB taxonomy): Bacteria > Pseudomonadota > Alphaproteobacteria > Rhodobacterales > Rhodobacteraceae > Thermohalobaculum. The sequence goes on along the minus strand of CAVOYU010000009.1, from coordinate 85,988 downwards.
GACGCGCTGAGCCACGCGGCGCTGCCGGGGGTCTGCCTCGGCTTCCTGATGGCGGGTGCCCGCGACCTTGGCTGGATCCTGGCCGGGGCGCTGCTGACCGGCGGCGCTGCGGCGCTGGTGATCCTGGGGCTGACCCGGTTCAGCCGGCTGAAGACCGACGCCGCCATCGGTGCGGCGCTGAGTGTGTTCTTCGCGGCGGGCGTGGTGCTGCTGACGGTGATCCAGGGCATGGGCGGGGCCAGCCAGGCGGGGCTCGAAACCTTCCTGTTCGGCCAGGCGGCGGCGATCCTGCGCGACGATCTCCGGGTCATGGGTGCCATCGCGGCGCTGGCGCTGGGCGTGGTGGCGCTGTTCTGGAAGGAGTTCAAGCTCGTCACCTTCGACCCGGTCTTCGCCCGCACGCTGGGCCTGCCGGTGGCGGTGCTGGAGGTGGCGCTGACGGTGATGGTGGCCCTGGCGGTGGTGGTGGGGCTGCAGATGGTCGGCGTGGTGCTGATGGCGGCGATGGTGATCGCCCCCGCCGTCGCCGCCCGGCAGTGGACCCGGCGCCTCGGGGCCATGGTCTGGCTGGCGGCGGCGATCGGCATGGGCTCGGGCGTCGCCGGGGCGCTGGCGAGCGCGCTCGGCGAGGGGCTGGCGACCGGGCCGCTGATCGTGCTCGCCGCCTCGGCGGCGGTCGCGGTCTCGATCCTGTTCGCGCCCGGTCGCGGCATCGTCTGGGAGGCGGCGGAGCGGGCCCGCGAGCGCCGCGGGCTGCGCGGCCGGCAGCTTCTGACCACGCTCCTGCGCCTCGCCCGCGAGCATGGCGACCCGGACTATCCGGCCGAGCAGGGGATGCTCGACGCCTATCACGGCCTCGGCACGCGGGGCGTGCTCGAGCGGCTCGAAGGCCGCGGCCATGTCGCGCGCGCCACCCACATGCCGGGCGAGGGCCGGCACTGGCGGCTGACCCCCGAGGGGCTGGCCGAGGCCGAGCGGGTGCTGGCCGAGATCGGGGGCGCGCGGGGCTGATGCAGGCGGTGCTCGACAATCCCGGGCTGATGATCGTGGCGACCGGACTGCTGGTCGGCGCGGCGGCGGCGCTGCTGGGGCCGTTCCTGATCCTGCGCCGGAACGCCATGCTCTCGGACGCGATCAGCCATTCCATCGTCTTCGGCATCGTCACCGTCTGGCTGGCGACGGGCATCGCCAGCGGCCCGGTGCAGATCCTCGGCGCGGCGCTGACCGGCGTGCTGACCGTGGTGCTGACCGAGGCTCTGGCAGCCTCGGGCCGGGTCAAGGACGACGCCGCCATCGGGCTGGTCTTCCCGGTGCTGTTCTCGGCCGGCGTGCTGCTGCTGAACCTCTATGCCCGCGAGGTGCACATCGACGCCCACACGGTGCTCTTGGGCGAGATCGGCTTCGTCTGGCTCGATACGGTCGCGGTCGCCGGCTACCAGGTGCCGAACGCGCTGGTGTGGATGGGCGCGATGACCGCGGTGAATGCCGGCTTCGTGGCGCTGTTCTGGAAGGAGCTGAAGCTCGCCACCTTCGATCCGCTGCTGGCGCACGCCTTCGGGCTGAGGCCGCGACTGATGTTCTATCTGCTGCTGTTCCTGGTCAGCGGCACCGCGGTCGCCGCCTTCGACGCGGTCGGCGCGATCCTGTTCGTGGCCTTCGTGATCGTGCCGCCGGCGGCGGCCTATCTGCTGACCGACCGGCTGGCGGCCATGGTGCTGCTGGGGGTGGCGGTCTCGGCGCTCTCGACCGTCTCGGGCTACGGCCTCGCGGTGGCCTGGGACGTCTCGATCGGCGGCATGATGGCGGCGATGACCGGGGTCTGCCTGCTGGCCGCCTTCCTGTTCGGCCCGCGCTACGGGCTGATCGCCGGGCTCCGGCGCCGGGCCGGCGAGGCGGTGGAGAACGAGACCCGGGCGCTGGTGGTGCATCTGGCCACCCACGAGCAGGGCGCCGAGCGCGAGGCGGAGAACGTGGCCGGCGCCATGCGCACCCATCTCGGCTGGTCGGGGGCGCAGGCGCGCGCCGTGCTGCTGCGCGGCCTCGACGAGGGGCTGGTCACGCGCGACGGCGCCCTGCTGGCGCTGACGCCCAAGGGCCGCGCCGAGGCCGAGGCGCTGCTGCAGCCGTGGCGAAGGGGTGGAGGGTAGGGCGCGCCCCCTCTCCCCATCCCTCCCCCACGAGGGGAGAGGGAGGCGCGCAGGTCCGTCGGTTCACGCGAACCGCAAGCGCTGCCCCACGCCGAGCCTTGCCGCCTTCTCCAGCATCGCGTGCCCCAGCGCGATGTCCGAGAGGCTGAGGCCCCGGTGCCAGAACAGGATCGTCTCCGCCCCGCTCTCGCGGCCGGGCTTCAGCCCGGCGACGATCTGGCCGAGCTCGGCGTGCAGCGTCCGCTCGGAGAGCTTGCCCGCCTCCACATGCGCCCGCAGCGACCCGAACTTGCCGGTCTTGCACTGGCCCCAGTCGTCGACCACCAGCTTCGTCATGATGTCGGTCAGCGACAGCTCGACGGCGCTCATGGTGCCGTAGGGCACGACGAGCGCGCCCGGCTTGATCCATTCGGTCCTGAGCATGGGCTCGGGCCTCGACAGCCGCGAGGCCTCGACCACGATGTCGGCGCCGGTGACGCAGCTCTCCCAGTCCTCGGTCACCGTGACCTGCTTGCCGAGATGGCGGGTCAGCAGCTCGCCGAAGGCGTTGCGGCTTTCGGGCCGGCGGGAATGGACCCGGATCTCCTGGAAGTCGAACAGGTGATCGAGCAGCCGCACATTCCAGTAGGCGGTGCCCCGCGCGCCGATATGGCCGAGCACGTGGGCGCGCTTGCGGGCGAGGTACTTGGCGCCGATGGCGGTCACCGCGCCGGTGCGCATGTCGGTCAGCCCCGAGGCGTCGAGGATCGCCTCCGGCGCGCCGGTGCGCGGGTCGAACAGCGTCAGGACGCCGTATTCCGACGGGCGGCCCTGCTTGTAGTTGTCGACGAAATCGCCCACCACCTTGACCCCGGCCGCGTCGATGGCGCCGCCGATCCAGCCCCTGAGCACGTTGAAATGCCCGTCGGCGCCCGCCCTCGGCTCGAGATGCATGCGCGGCTCGACCACCGTCTCGCCGCGGCCCTGCATGGCGAGGCTGCCCTCGATGGCGCCCAGGATCTCGTCGTCGGTCAGCGCCAGCGCCTCGATGTCGAGGCGGTTCAGGTAGGTGACGTAGACCGGTGGCGGGTAGCTGGGCGTCATCGATGCTGATCCGATCCGGAGATCCGTTGCCGGGCGGGCTGCGATCATGCCCCGGCACGGGCCGGCTTGGCAATTGCCCGGGGCAGGCCGGGCGGGCCGGGCGGGCCGGGCGGGCGGTCCCGGCTTGCGCCGGTCACTCCACCAGTTCGAAGTCGCCCGGCTTCCACGAGCCGTCGAACCAGGGCTCGAGCGGTCCGTAGAGACGCAGCAGCGTGTTCCAGCCCTTGCCCGGCATGGTCTGCACCCAGTTGCTCTCGTGGCCCTCCGGCGCCCTGGGGCCGAACCACACCGTGTAGGAGCCGTCGGCATTCGGCTTCAGGTCAGGGTTGTTGCTGTCGATCCCGGCGAGTTTCTGGTCCGTCTCCAGCATCGAGCGGGTCTGGTTGTCGTAGACGGTCCTCACCGTCTCGGCGTCCGGCGCGCGGTCTCCGAGGCCAGCGTCAGCGACGAGCGGCTCGAGCGGGCGTGGGCGGGCTTCCTGGGTCAGTTCGACGACGCGGTCGCCTCCCGGATCGGGCAGCACCAGGCGGCCGGCCTGATCCCGCGCTTCGCGGCGCGGCCGGTCGCGGTCGCCCTGAACCGCCTCAACGCCTCGTTGCTGATCGCCGAGTTCGGCCGTGAGCCCAGGGGAGACACCGGGGCCGTGAGCGCGGCCCTGAAGCGGATCTGGGGCTCGACGCTCTACGGGGCCGGCGCGCTCCCCTGAGCGGTCCGGCGCCGGACCGGCGCTCGGGCGGGAGGAATTCGGCCTGAAGCCCGCGACGGGCGCGGCGCGGACCTCCCCGGACGGTGTTGACCCGGATGCCCGTGACCGACCCGCGGGCCCATGTTGGCGATGGCGGTTCACGCGCGCGCGCCCTAGGGTGCACGCAACGGGGGCGCAGTGGATGCGCGGGGATCGATGCGGGGGACCTCCGGAGAGACCATGCAACGCAAGGACCGGATCGACGCGCTGGGGGCGGGGCTCCTGGTCTCCTTCACCCTGGTGATGGGGCTCGGCCAGGTGTTCATCAAGCTGGTGAATGCCGGCATGGGCCCGGTGTTCCAGGCCGGGCTGCGCTCGGCCTGCGCCTTCCCGCTGGTGCTGGGCTTCGCGCTGATCGCCCGGCGGCGGCTGAGCGTGACCGACGGCACCCTGGGGCCGGGGCTGCTCTGCGGGGTCTTCTTCTCGGCCGAGTTCCTGCTGCTCTATCTGTCGCTCGACTACACCTCGGTCGCCCGCGCGGCGATCATGTTCTACACCATGCCGGTCTGGGTGGCGCTCTGGGCGCATTTCCTGGTGCCGGGCGAGCGGCTGACGCCGGTGCGCGGGCTGGGGCTGGCGCTGGCGGTCGGCGGGGTGGCGCTGGCGCTGTCGCGCAACGACCACCCGGCGACCGAATGGGCGCTGGCCGGCGACCTGATGGCCCTGACCGGGGCGGTGTTCTGGGCCGGGATCGCCTATCTGGCGCGGATGACCCGGCTATCGCGATCGGCGCCCGAGATGCAGCTCCTCTACCAGACCGCGGTCTCGACGGTGATCCTGATCGCCGCCGCGCCGATCTTCGGGCCGCTCGTCCGGGGCATGACCCCGGAGCTCTGGGGCATGTTCGGCTTCCAGGTGGTGTTCGTCGTCTCGGTCGGCTTCCTGACCTGGTTCTGGGTCCTGAAGCACTACCCGGCCTCGGACATGGCGTCCTTCGGCTTCCTGACCCCTTTGTTCGGGGTGATCTTCGGCTGGATGATCCTGGCCGAGCCGATCACCTGGACCGTCGCCGCGGCACTGGCGATGGTGGGAACCGGGATCGTGCTGGTGAACCGGCGGGAGCGGGCGTAGGACGGAACGGACGAACACAGGAGGGGCAACCATGGCAATCACCGTGATCGGGGCCGGCGTCGGCCGCACCGGCACCTATTCGCTGAAGCTGGCGCTGAACCGGCTGGGGTTCGGCCCCTGCCACCACATGGAGGAGGTGCTGCTGAACATGCCGGCCCAGCTGCCGCTGTGGTCGGCGGCGGTGAAGGGGCAGCCGGACTGGGAGGCGATCTACGAGGGCTACCCAAGCGCCGTCGACTGGCCGACCGCCGGGTTCTTCCGCGAGCTGCACGCGGCCTGTCCGGAGGCGCGCTTCATCCTGACCACCCGCAGCCCGGAGAGCTGGGTCGAAAGCTTTTCGGCGACGATCTACAAGCTGCTGGCGGGCGCTGGCCAGGCGCCGGCGGAGATGCGCGACTGGCTCGCCATGGCGCTCGGCGTCGTCGGGAGGACCGGGTTCCCGCTCGGCCTCGGCGAAGCCGAGCTGAAGCGGCGCTTCGAGGCCCATGCCGAGGCGGTCCGGGCCACGATCCCGGCCAGGCAGCTGCTGGTCTACCAGGTGAAGGAAGGCTGGGGGCCGCTCTGCGCCTTCCTCGGCGTGCCGGTGCCCGAGGAAGATTTCCCGCGCACCAACGACCGGGGCGAGTTCTGGGACCGGGTGTCGGGGAAGGCGTGAGCGGGCGGCGCGCCGGGCCGCCCTACCCCCGCATCCGTCCGCCGTCCGCGTCGAACAGCGGCTCGGTGACCAGGCGGGCCTTGCGGCGCTCGCCCAGGATCTCGATCTCGACCTCGCGGCCCTCGTCGATCAGGTCGACCGGCAGGAAGCCCAGCGCCACCGATTTCCGCACGTAGTGGGCATAGCCGCCCGAGGTGCAGAACCCCACCACCTCGCCCGCGCACCAGATCGGCTCGTAGGCGACCACGTCGGCGTCCCTGGCGTCGACCACGAAGGCGCAGAGCCGGCGCTTCGGGCCTTGGGCCTTCTCCTTCGCCGCCGCCGCCTTGCCGATGAAGTCGGCCGGCTTGTTGTAGGCGACGAAGCGGTCCATGCCGGTCTCGACCGGCATGTATTCCGGCTTGAACTCGCGCAGCCACGAGCCGAAGAACTTCTCCAGGCGCAGGCTCATCATCGCCCGCATCCCGAACGGGCGCAGCCCGAGGTCCTTCCCAGCCTCGGCCAGTGTCCCGTAGAGCGCCACCTGGTCCTCGGCGTCCACATAGATCTCGTAGCCGAGGTCGCCGGTGTAGCTGACCCGCTGCACCAGCGCCCGGCAGAGGCCGATGTCGTACTCCTTCGCCGCCATGAACGGCAGCGCGGCGTTGGAGACGTCGCCCTTGGCCACCCGGGACAGCAGCTCGCGGACGCGGCGTCCGGCGATCTGGAAGCCGATGCGGCGGGTGGAGACGTTCTCCACATGGACGCCGGTCTCGGGCAGGTGACTTCTGGAACCAGCGCATGTGGAAATTCTGGGCGCCGAACGAGGCGGTGAGCTGGTAGCCGCCGTCGCCGAGGCCGGTCACCGTGAAGTCGCCGATCAGGCGGCCGCTCGGCGCTAGCATCGGGGTCAGGCTGAGCCGGCCGGTCCTCGGCATCCGCCCGGCCATGATCCAGTCGAGCCAGGCGTGCGCCCCGGGGCCGGTCGACCTGGTACTTGCCGAAATTGTGGATCTCGTTGATGCCGACCGCCTCGCGCACCGCCCGGCATTCCTCGCCGGTGACCGCGAAGGCGTTCGAGCGGCGGAACGAGGGGGTCTCGTAAAGCGGCTCGCCCTCCGGCGCGAAGTAGTTGACCGCCTCCATGCCGTAGCCTGCGCCGAACACCGCGCGCTGATCCTTCCAGATGCCATAGGCGGGCGTGGTCCGGAACGGCCGCGCCGCCGGCAGTTCCTCGTTCGGGTAGCTCGACCGAGAAGCGGCGCTGGTAGTTCTCGCGCACCTTGGCGCGGGTGTAGCCGGGCGTGATCCAGTCGCCGAAGCGGGCCACATCCACCGCGAACACGTCGCGCTCGGGCTCGCCCTCGACCATCCACTGGGCGAGGTCAACCCCACGCCACCGCCCTGGCTGAAGCCCGCCATGACGCCGCAGGCGGTCCAGTAGTTCCTCAGCCCCGGCACCGGGCCGACCAGCGGGTTGCCGTCGGGCGCGAAGGTGAAGGGGCCGTTGATGACCTGCTTGATCCCGGCCCGCTCCAGCACCGGGAAGCGCCTGATAGGCGAACTCGACCGCGTCCGAGATGCGGTCGAGCTTGTCGCTCGAGCAGTTCGTGGCCGAAATCCGGCGGCGTGCCGTCGACGCCCCAGAGGTCGCATGTCCTGCTCGTAGAAGCCGATGCACCAGCCCGCGCCCCTCCTGGCGCAGATAGCTCTCGCCCTCGGGGTCCATCACATGGGGAAGCTCGGTCTCGCGCTCGTAGACCTCCGGGGTCTCCTCGGTGACCAGATACTGGTGCTCCATCGGGTGCAGCGGCAGGTAGACCCCGGCCAGCGCGCCGACCTCGCGGGCCCAGAGGCCGCCGGCGTTGACCACATGCTCGGCGATGATGGTGCCGTCCTTCGGTCACCACCTCCCACGAGCCGTCGGGCCGCGGATTGGTTTCCAGCACCGGGTTCCTGCAGCACGATCTCGGCCCCGGCGTTGCGCGCCGCCTTGGCATAGGCATGGGTGGTGCCCGAGGGGTCGAGATGGCCGTCGAGCGGATCGTAGAGCGCCCCCAGCACGCCATCCGTGTTGGTGATCGGCGAGAGCTTGCGGATCTCGTCCGGACCGACGATCTCGGTGTCGAGGCCCATGTAGCGGTGTTTGGCCCGCTCGGCCTTGAGGAAGTCCATCCGGTCCGGGGTGGTGGCCAGCGTGACCCCGCCCACATGGTGGAGCCCGCAGGACATGCCGGTCAGCTCCTCGAGCTCGCGGTAGAGCCGGATGGTATAGCCCTGCAGCGCCGCCATGTTGGTGTCGGCGTTCAGCGTATGGAATCCGCCGGCGGCGTGCCATGTGGAGCCGGAGGTCAGTTCCGAGCGCTCGACCAGCATGATGTCGGACCAGCCGAGCTTGGTCAGGTGGTAGAGCACCGAGCAGCCGACGACGCCGCCGCCGATGACCAGGACACGGGTATGGGTTTTCATGAGGCGGGCTCCGCAGGCAGGTGGGGATTCGCGCCCGAGCGGAGCCGATGACGGGGGCGGGCGTCAACGGGAATTTCAGCGAGGCGGGGCCCGGGGAGCCCCGTGCGGGTCCCGGCGGCACGCCTTCGCGTGCGCGAGATGGGGGTCAGGATATTGAAATCATTGAATTGTTCGAGCGTACCTCGAAGCCTGACAATCGAACTCGGCGTGCAAGGGCCGCGACCGTGGTCGCGCAGGGGAACGAGGGGCGCAAGGGCGTCACGCCGCCGGCGCGAGTCCGGTGCAGTGCCGCATCCTGTAGAACGAAAAACGCCGCCCGGGCTCGTATTCGGGATATCGGGAGCCGGGGCGGCGAAAGTCGGGGACAGGTTAGAGGATTCGCATGGTGCCAAGGCAATGCGTTGAAATTGCGACATTTTCGGTTTCAATCTGAAACTCGCCGCGCCCGTGCCGCGAGGCGCCGGGCGGGGTCAGCCGAACAGCCACCACGTCCAGCCCCCGTCATTCGGGCAGTCGCCGATGCCGCATTCCATGAAGGTTGTGACGGTCTGGAGCGCCGCGACGGCGAACAGCAGCCCGACCCCGAAACCGGCCAGGCGGCGGAGCCCTTCCGGGTCGCGCGCGCCGGGCTCGAACTGGCCGCGGAACAGGAGCGCGATCCCCACCGCCAGGACCACCGCCGCGAACAGCACGATGCCCCAGACATAGAGATGCAGGCCGAACACCGCCTCGCCGAAGGGCGGGTTGGTCATCGCGTCCATGGTCGGCAGCGCCGTCTTGGTGTCGAAATAGGGGTTGATGTGCAGCAGGGTCTGGCGAAACGAGATCGCGCCGCCGAACATCGCCGAGACCAGGCAGACGCCGTAGTGCCGCGGGTCCGGTCCCAGCATCACGTTCATCGCCGCGCCGAGGGCCACCGCAACCATGGCCACGCGCTGCAGCAGGCACAGGGTGCAGGGCAGTTCGCGATAGGCGAACTGGTAGACATAGGCCCCGAGCAGGACACCGATCATCGCCATCATGCCGATGAAGTTGAGAACCCGGGCGGCCTCCGGCGACAGCGAGAGCCTCATAGCTGCACCCCCAGATCGGTATGGAAGTCCACGTCCTGGACGAAGATCGCGATCCCGATCGCAAGGGCGACGACGACCGTGATCCAGACCCAGTGGCTCTGGCGCCGCCACAGGAAGAAGCAGCCGACGGAAAGCAGCGCGAGCGACAATGTCATCATGGCGGCGAAATCTCCCGAATAGACTGCGTGAAAGAGCCGGGGCGAATTGAGGTTACCGGAAGTGCGCTCCTGCGGCCACCCGCATCGGCTGCCGGCCTCCGGTCACGGGTGCGGGTGCCGGCGGCGCGGTGCGGAAACCGGGGCGGCCCGGCGGCCCGAAGAGAGCGTCGCCGGGGGTTGCAAACCGGAGGCGGCCGGGGCCAACTGCAGCGCGATGTCGCCCACCAGCGGAGCTCCCGGAATGAACGGTGCCGAAAGCCTTGTCCGAACGCTGCTCGCGGGCGGCGTCGATGTCTGCTTCACCAATCCCGGCACCTCGGAGATGCATTTCGTGGCGGCGCTCGACCAGGTGCCGGGGATGCGCTCGGTGCTGGTCCTGTTCGAAGGCGTCGCCTCCGGGGCCGCCGACGGGTACTACCGGATGGCCGGCCGGCCGGCGTCGACCCTGCTGCATCTGGGCCCGGGCCTCGGAAACGCGCTCGCCAACCTGCACAACGCCAAGAAGGCGGGATCGGGCGTCGTCAACATCGTCGGCGAGCATGCGATTGCCCATATCGCGCTCGACGCCCCGCTGACCTCGGACATCGAGGGCATCGCCCGGCCGGTCTCGCACTGGGTCCGGACCTCCCGGTCGGCGGCCGATGTCGGCGCCGATGGCGCCATGGCGATCGCCGCCGCGCGGACGCCGCCGGGGCAGGTCGCGACCCTGATCCTGCCCGGCGATACCGCCTGGAACCCGGGCGGCGCGATTGCCGGAGCGCTGCCTGTTGCCGGCCGGGAGCCGGTTGCGGAAGCCGCCGTCGAGGCCGCGGCGGCGGCGCTCCGCGCGCCCGGCAGCCTGCTGCTGCTGGGTGGCGAGGCGCTGACCGAGGACGGCCTTCTGCTCGCCGGGCGGATCGCCGACGCCACCGGCTGCAAGCTGCTGACCGAGTGGTCGAACGCCCGGCTCGAACGCGGCGCCGGGCGGGTCTCCGTGAGCCGCATCCCCTACCCGGTGGAACAGGCGCTCGAGGTGCTGGCGCCCTATCGCCGGATCGTGCTCATGGGCGCCCGCCCGCCGGTCGCCTTCTTCGCCTATCCGGACAAGCCGGGCGTGCTCACCGCCGCCGGGGTCGAGTTCGTCGACCTGGCGCATCCCGGCTCGGACATCCGCGGCGGACTGCGGGCCCTGGCGTCCGCGACCGGCGCCGGGACCGGCACGCCGTCCCTCGTGGCCGGGACGCGCCGGCCGGAGATCCCGGACGGTCCGGCGACGCCGGAGACGATCGCCCGCGTCCTCGGCGCGATGATCCCGGAGGGCGCGATCGTCGTCGACGAATCCGTGACCACCGGCCGCACCTTCTTCGCCGAGACCGCCGGGGCGCCGCCGCATTCCTGGCTGAACAACCGTGGCGGCTCGATCGGCTACGGCCTGCCGGTCGCCATCGGAGCAGCGATCGCCTGCCCCGACCGCAAGGTGATCGCGCTCGAGGGCGACGGCAGCGCGATGTACACGGTCCAGGCGCTGTGGACCATGGCGCGCGAGAAGCTGGACATCACGATCCTGGTGTTCGCCAACCACAGCTACCGCATCCTGCACGGCGAGCTTGCCAATGTCGGGGTCGCCAATCCGGGACCGCGGGCGATCGACATGCTGACCCTGAACCAGCCGCAGCTCGACTGGGTCGACATGGCGCGCGGCATGGGCGTCGATGGCTGCCGGGTCTCGGACACCCGCGACCTGGCCCGCGCCCTGGAGGCCGGGCTGGCGACCCCGCTGCCCTATCTCATCGAGATCGAGCTTTGAGGGGTCCGGCCCGCGAGGCCGGGACCGCCACCGGACGCCCGCCGATCCCGTGCACCGGGCCGGTCCTGGCCGAGCCGGCGGCAAGAGATTGCGGTGCAGGGCAGGCAGGGACGGCCCTGGCGCCGCGACCATTCCATCTGAGTTGCCCTGTGTTCGCCACCGTCATTCCGGCGCAAGCGGGAATCTCCGGCGGACTTCATCGGATCCCCGCATTCGCGGGGATGACGCCGGGTGAACGGGCGATCCGGTCTGACCCCGGACGCCGCGCTAGGATTCGCCGCTGCCGGAGCGCCCGCGCGACGCCCCCGCCCGCGTGCCGGCCGCTTTCTCGCCGGCCTCCTTGGCCAGGCGGAGCGATCGCAGCCTGGCGATGTGCTCCGCGCGCTCCTGCAACATGGTTTCGTGCTCGTTCTGTGCGCGCTTGGCCTGCCGCTCGCTTGCGTCGCGAACCATGTCTGCCCTCGTCCTGACGGTTGTCATTGGTTCCAGAGTCCCGATTGATGCAAAAGTCCTGTCCCGGTGCGCAGAGCGATCGCATCCGACGAGTGTGTGGCCTCGCGCGCCGGCGCTGCCGCCCTGCTCAGAAGTCTGCCGCCAGGACGGACATGCAGGCATTGGCGACGGCGCGATCCGGCTCGGTCGAGCCCGGCATGGTTGCCCAGCCCGCCTCCATCACGATGGGGCCGCGCTGGTAGGTGCTCGTGTCCTTCAGCTTGGCCACGGTGATCGCGAGTTGAGGATCCCGCCGCGCCTGAGCGACGCAGATTGGCGCCAGAGCCGCCACGACCGCATCCTTGGCCCGTTCGGAGGCGATGGCTTCCGCCTTTCCGCCGGTGACCCAGCCGCCCCACGAGAAGCCGGTGATCGCCAATGCGACCGCACCGGCCACGCCGCCCCAAAGGGCGGCCTTGGTCCATTCAGGAGTATTCATGTGATTTACCTTTCAGATGGAAAACACAGCGTTTTCCTATCTTCCGGTTCAACACATATATTAATTGTTCAGAAGATTATATAAAATAATTCGTTTTTCGTCATTTTCGTCTTAAATTGTAATTATATGCAATGATTGGGCCTCTCGGCTCCGGCATCGGCCAGGAACCCGGCGAGCAGCGGTTTGGCGGACGCGGTGGAGCAGGGGGTGTCCGAGAAGAAAAACGGAAGCTGCCTTATCCGGACAGCTTCCGTCTCTGATCTGGTGGAGCTGGAGGTCCCCCGCGCCGAGAGATCACACTCGTCTTCCGTCAGTGTTGAGCCGCGCCGGGGTAAACTCCCGGTCATCGAGCCACCTCTGTCGGAAGGTCATCGCGGTGATTGCGATGCCAAGCAGGGCGGCGACGTGCGCGAACATCAGCTCGTCAAACCAAAACCAGGCCCCAAGGGAAAAACAGAAGATCGTTGTCCACATGAAGGACAAAACGATCATTATTTGAAACCGTCTCGGCTTGTGCAGATCCTTGAGTGGATTCGCTTCCGAATCCATAATCATTTTGTACCACTCGGGCATGTTGCTCTCCGTCTGTCAGGCTCGATTTATTGTTGGAACTTGTTGATGCTCCGCGCGCATCGGCAGACCTTCGGGTTGAGGCTCCGGAGGGTCTCCGGAGCCCCTGTCTGCACGCCTTACGGCAACAGAACTGTGTCGATGACGTGGATCACGCCGTTCGAGGCCTCGACATCCGCGGTGATGACGCGCGCGTCGTTGACCATCACGCCGCTGGTGGCGTTGATCGCGATCGGTCGGCCCTCCACCGTCTCGGGCGCGACGCGCTGTCCGGCGATGTCACCCGACATCACCTTGCCGGCGACCACATGATAGGTCAGGACTGCGACGAGTTGGTCCTTGTTCTCGGGCTTCAGCAGCATCTCGACGGTGCCGGCGGGTAGCTTCGCGAAGGCCTCGTCGGTCGGCGCAAAGACGGTAAACGGACCATCACCCTTGAGCGTCTCGACGAGCCCTGCAGCCTCGACTGCGGTTACGAGTGTCGTGAACGAACCGGCCGCGACAGCCGTGTCGACAATGTCCGCGCGGGAGTTGCTCCCAGCCATCGACACCGACCAGCCAGCCATACCAATGGCCATTGCGGTTGCCGCGGCCGTGGCGGACTTCAGAAGTGAACGTCTGATCACGTTTTTCCTCCAATCGAGTTTGGGCAACGACCATTTCGCTGCTACATTAGATACGATCAGCTTAGGCAATCAGATCACCCGTTCGAGCGATCCGATCGATGTGCCTTACTCTGTCGTCGAAAATGCGAGAGGCACCGCTGGTTCAACCGGTCGTCGATCTCGACCGATGTCCGACTTCGGCACGAGCCCGATTTCGAGCAGGCATGCCACGCTGGTCCGCTCACAGACAGATTGGCGATCCTCAAGCGCGAATGCCTGTCTTCCGGCGCATTCCGGACGGGCCGATCCACAGCCCTGAGGGCAGGTGCTGAGCCATGCCGCCCCAGCACTTTTGTGGGTTCGAGCTCGAAGGCCAATCATGTCAGGTCGGCCAGTAGGCAGGGACAGGCATGGGACGAACTCGGCAAGGTCACCGGAGCGTCACGAGGACCTCGTTGCGGCGAAGCGCGGGGACCGTCCAGGGCGGGTTATAGCCGGCGAACTGCCAGTCCCCCTTATGGGCCAGGCCGCGTGAAGCCAGCCAGTCCGACAATACCTGGCGCCTCTCCTCCGCAGACGCGTTCTGGAATTGGCCCGAAAACGTGATGCTGGCGACTCGTCGAGTGGGAAGGTCGCGGAGCGTGACCCTCGAATCCGTCGGCGTGGGCGCCGATGACGCCGTGAGGTCCTCCGGCAGGACGAATGCGATGGTCCAGCTCTCATCGCCTTCGGGCGTCAGGCTCGACGCCGTTTCCCCCCGCATCTCGATACGCGGCTGAGCCAGGACCGGCGCGGTCATCGCGATCTTCTCGCCCTTGGGCTCGGTCAGAACCGGCGCAGTCATCTCGATCTTCGCCGCGCTGCGGTTGGCACCGGATATGTAATCGAAGAGGCGCCGGAACCCGATGCCGGTGGCCTCGCCGAAGGGCGCCACCACGGCCGTTTCGGCAACCGCGAAGCCGTCATATTCGCGGATCTCGATCGCGCCGTCCTGCTCGACGACACGGAATGCCGGCTCATCAGCCGCCTTGCCACCGAACACCGAACACCCCGCGATGAAGAGCGAGGCCGCCAGCGCCAGCAAGCCGATCGATCGCGACTTTGTCATCCCTGGCCCTTCGCCTCACCCCGTTAAGGAAAGCTGCACCATCGCGCCCGAATTGAGCCTCACCCTCCCACCCAGTGATAGGCGAGGAATCCCACGACCGCGGTCAGTGTCGTCAGCGTCATGCCCCAGGCGACATCGACAACGAGCATCTCGTAGCTCCAGCCCTTGAGCGTCGCGAGGTTGGTCGCCTCGTAGGTGCCATAGGCGAGGAAGCCAATCATCGCGCCATTCAGCGCCGCCACCCGCCACGTCTCTGCGCTCACGGCAGGAGCAACGGCGAAGTAGATAATCCCCGCGACGTAGAGCGCATAGAACACCGCCGCCGCGCTCATGCGCGGGGTCTCAAGTAGAAGCGCCCCGACATTGCGCTCAAAGATCGGCCGCATGACCGTCTTGATCCAGATGATGTCGATGGCCAGGAAAAAGACCAGCGCGGCGATGTAACTCGCAGCATACGGCATTGCAGGTAACTCCAGGGCAGCTTTGCCACGCTCCGTCTTGCGACGCGCGATCTCAGGTCATCCGTCGAAGCCGCGGCCAAGATCATGTTTCCCGAAATAGTGGGGACTGGTCGCGCTCGACGTATACGCCGGCGTCCCAATCTCCGCGTTCGTCACCCATAGCAGAGCAATAACGAAGAGGCCGCCAAGAACGGCGCCTATCAGACCGATGGCAGAAATCGTGTCTCGCATGATCAACTCCGATTGAGAACTCGGTTATGTTTACGTGGAAGATTTTGGATCGGATCACATCGATGCGCGGGCTTCCACTCTGACATGTTTCTGAGGTTTACCGGCCGGCGAAGGCCCGGCCACCGCCCGATTGCTGAATACCAGGGGAGGCGCGAGGCCGAACTTTGGGTCTCGATCGCATCCGAGACCTGATCGAGCTGGGTCATGAGGATCGCCCTGTGACCCAGTCAGGACCCCGACGACGGAGCCCTCGGACGATGGCCAAGCGTTCTTTTCTTGGCCAGGTACGCTACAGAGAGATTGCAGTACGAATGATGGTTGGGAAGTCGATTGCAGAAGCTCGACCCAAATTTCGACATCTACGCCGCTGCGGTAGTCGAGGCCGCTGCAGAGAGCATATTGGTCACCACCGCCAATCTTGACGCTCCGGGTCCTCCACCTGCGCTTCCGGAATTTGCGCGTACTGACGGAGTATGCACGCGCGATCAGATCGGCCCCGATATCCCGATCCGAGCGCACCGGATGCTATCATGTCCTGCTCCGCAAGATCTGGAAGTCGCGTTTCCGCATTGCGAAGGAACTTGCCCTGCCCTTCTATGCAAACGGCCAGCCGACCGCGCTCGGTCGTTGGGCTTTCCACATCGTGAGGCCCGGGAAGAAACTGAGATCCGAGAGGCAGCTGGATGATGGGAACTGATTGCCGCCGGGTGGACTCCTGAGATGGCTCGGTGCTTCCGGAAAACTTTAGACCCCGACGAGTTCATAACTTTGGCTTTGGAGGTCTCGGAAGACCGCGAAAAGCTCTCCGGCTCAGCCGGTGGGAGCCGCCGCGCCCTCATCTGCCCATAATGTCATTTTGGGTTTCCCTCATAGGCGTGCGAATGTAAGCTGCTGATTACACTGAAGAACATTTCGGGGTTCCCGAAGATTTTCGGCATCTACCTTGCCAGGGAGGCTGCAAGAAAGAGCGTCTCGAGAATTTTTTGGGCCACATCGTTCAGCGGGTTGTTGGCATCGGTGACCGAGGAAGAGTGGGTGCGCATGTTCAATGCCGAAATCTGCGGGAAGCGATCACCATGAGCCGGATCGCTGACCGCATAAGGCGCCTTGAAAGCCGGGGGCCGAAGCATGCCAGGCCGCGCATCATTCCGTTTCCCATCGACGGCATGACCGCGGAGGAGATCGAGGCCGCGCTTGCGTCGTGGCGACCACTGACGCGGGAGGAGTTCATCCGAAAGCACGGGGTGGTGACTTACGTCGGGCCGGCGGCCGAGCGCCCGGAATGAAGGTGCATTAACGATGAGCCGGCTAAAAAGCAGAATTGCCGCGCTTGAGCGCCGGACGGCTCCTGGGGACCTGGTCTATGCGGTGGCTTTCGACCCCGCGGGCCTGAGCCGGGACGGGATCATCGCCGAGGAGGCGCGGAGGCGCCATGCAAAGGGTGATTTTCGGCCCTTCGCCCTGGCTCCCGACTACGCCCTGGCTCCCGACTTCGCCGTGGTGCCCGAGGTTGCCGAAACCACCGAGGCATGGCTTGCTGCTGCGGTTGCTGCGGGCCTGAGATGAGCCGTCTGGGCACCCGATTGACGCGCCTGGAGCAACGGCGGGCACCGAAGAATTTTGTCTGCGTCCTCTACTTCGACCCCGCGGGCATGAGCCGGGCGGAAATCCGGGCCGAGGTGGCACGGAGGCGGGGCGTCGATCCTTCGGAGATCACTCTCGCCCGAGGCTTCGTCCTGATGCCCGAGCCCGTCGAGGACACGGAGGAATGGCTGGCGAAATATGCGCCGGGTGGGTCGGAATGGACGCGCTGGGGGAAATAGCCGCGGCCTGCGAGTGCTCCCGTGCTGCTACCAGCGTCGGCAAAGCTGGAGCCAGCGCACGAAAGAGAGGCCGCCCAGAAGGGCGGCCGAGGTCCACGGACAGTCGAGGTACAGTGACGCCGAGCCGATCCCGAGGTTCGACGGGGGGAGTCTGGACTCGGGTGGCCCGGCACTTGAAGACTTGGTTGCGAATGAATCGGATTCAATGGCGATCCGCGCCCCTGCGGCAGGATGGCGCGGGCGGTTTCCCTTTCGACCCGCGGCGCTCTGCAAACGATCTCCGTGGGCCGCGGCCGTACGGCGGCAATGCAGCCGTGACCGGGCCTTCGTCGGATGGCCGGGGAATGGCAACTTCGTGCCATGAGCAGACCTTTTTCGGCGATGGAGCTCGTTTCCGATGATCTGATCCACGATGCGAGACGTAAGACCTCATGCCACACCGATGTCCCTCAAGTCGTGGCAGGCATGTGCTTCGGGTCCGTGTCGTGTGTTTGTTACCCGAGTGCATGCGGCGGCCGCCTTCCTCCCCGGTTAGGCGGCCGCTTCGCATTTGCGAACCAGCTATCATGACCTTGCCCTGATCGTCTTCGATCTGGCCGTAATCCGGCCTTTGTCCGGCAGTCGGGGAACCGCGGCTTCGTGCCGGCAGTAGGCGTTTCTCGCTGCATCCTCCCCCGAATGGTCCGCGGCGACCCTAAACCTGATCCAAGTCGATGTCGCACTCGTATGTGCTCCCGTGTCTGCCCGTGTCGCAGTCAAAGGAGGAAACAGCGAATGGCATCGATACTGGAACAAGTCGCAGGAAGCAGTGATTTCGACATCCTCGAACAGGCTGTCGTGACGGCGGGCCTCGAAGACGCGGTCGGCAATCTCGACGGCGCGACGGTTTTTGCGCCGACAGATGCCGCCTTCATCCAGACGGCTGTCGACCTTGGCTATGAAGGCGATCTCGAAGACGAGGCCGCAGTGTTCGGCTATCTCGCGGGCAAGCTGGAACTGATCGGCTCGGGAGACACCATCGGCGCCCTGCAGGCCGTGCTGCAGTATCATATCAGCGCAAGCGAGCTTGACTCCGCCGCGGTCACTGCAGCGGATCAGATCACCGTCCTGAATGGAACGATCGACTCCACCGTGGGCGCCGCCGACCTGATCGACAACGATCCGGACGTCACCGACCCGACGATCGTCACCGCTGACATTGCTGCCGACAATGGCATCGTGCACGCAATCGACCGGGTCCTGCTTCCGCTGGACGTCCAGACGATTGACGACCTGGTGAACGATGGGGCGGGGCCGGACGCGGATGGCAGCGATTTCGATCTTCTTGCGGCGGCTCTGAGCGCGACGGGCCTGAGCGCAGTGACCTCGGACCCGGGTCAGTCTCTGACCGTGTTCGCTCCTACTGACGCGGCCTTCATCGGGCTGGCGCAGTCGCTTGGATACAATGGCTCCGATGAGGCCGGGGCCATTGGCTACATTATCGATGTGGCGACAGTCCTCGGGCAGGGCAACCCTCTGCCTGTCATCGAGGACATCCTTCTCTATCACGTCGTGAACGGGGTTCTCGATTCAGGCGATGTCGTCGCCGCAGACGGAACGAGCATCACGACGGCACTCGGCGCAGATGTCGGTATCGCATTGCCGGAACTGGTCGATGCGTCAAACGACTTTGCCGACCCGCAGCTGATCTTGACCGATCTCGACAACTATGCGGTCAACGGCATCGTCCACGCGATCGACGGCGTCCTGCTCCCAGTGAATCTCGATGCCAGCACGGGGATCTCCGTGGGCAGTGACGGCGCCGACAAGGTCAAGGGCGGCAAGGGCGTCGACCTGATCAACGCCAAGGCCGGGAACGACAAGATCAACGGCGGCAAGGGCGCCGATCAGATCATCGCCGGTGCCGGCAACGACAAGATCAGCGGCGGAAAGGACGCTGACAGCTTCATCTTCTCGGACGGTGACGGGGCTGACGTGATCAAGGACTTCGGGCAGGACGACCGGATCGTGATCACATCATCGGCATTCGAGCTGGAAGACCTCGGCCGCAATCGGTGGGAGATCACCTACGGTGAGTCCGACTCGATCATCGTCATCGGCAAAGGCCAGGTCGACATCGAGGTACAAATCGACCTCCTCGTGGCCTAGTCATAGCTCAGGCATCGCCCGGACCGGGAGGTCCGGGCGGGGCACCACCACCGATCGGACTAATGGGTCAAAGGTACGCCTTCCCGGGGACTATGTAGCTGGTCCGGAATGCAGCTGTGAGCCGACATTCAGCCCTCAGCTTCGGCCGTGCCCCGGATTCCAGACCAACACGGCGCGGGCTCTGTAGGTCCGTTTCGTGCCAAGGGCCGCCATTGGTGGATGCCGCAGCGAATGCCCTCTTCGAGCCCGGAGGCGACAAAGCAAACTTTCAATATTGATTCACATCAAAACGCGATAAGCACACTAGGATTACCCACGGTACACTCACCGTTAGGAAGAGAGATACGCAATGAAGATAACACGTCGCAGTTTCAGCCAGGCCGCCACCTCCGCCATTGCGTTTATGGCTGCAGGGGCCATCGGGCTTCCCGCTCGGGCCACAGTTTCCGTTTCCCCTGACGAGGCCCGTGCCATCGCGAAGGACGCCTATGTCTATGGTTTTCCCATGGTGGATTACTACCGCATCATGTGGGCGTACTTCGTCAATGAGAGCAGCAAGGAATACAAGGGGCCGCCGAACGGCCTTTACAGCGAGGCCAACGTCTTCACACCTGCCGACACGGCCGTGCAGACCCCCAACTCTGACACGCCGTATTCCTTTTGCTGGCTTGATTTGCGAGCCGAACCGATAGTCCTGACCTTGCCGAAGATCGAGGCGAAGCGCTACTTCTCGGTTCAATTGGTCGACGCCTACACGTATAACTTCGATTATCTTGGCACCCGTGCCACCGGAAATGACGGCGGCAGCTTTCTGATCACCGGTCCGGGCTGGACGGGTGAGACGCCAACCGGCATCACCAAAGTCATTCAGGCCGAGACGGATTTCGTGCTGGCGATCTACCGCACACAGCTGTTTGGCCCGAAGGACATCGACAAGGTCCGCGCGATTCAGGCGGAATACAAGCTCGCAACGCTTTCCGCATTTGCGGGAACTCCGGCCCCGGCCGCCGCGACGCCCGTGAACTTCGCAACACCTCTGTCTGCCGCCGATGAACGGACCTCGCTTGAACTGTTCAATCTGCTGTCCTTCATACTTCAGTACGTCCCGGTTCTTCCCGATGAAAAGGATCTGCGGGACCGCTTTGCCCAGATCGGCATCGTTCCGGGCGAAAAGATCGACATCGCCGCCTTGTCGAGCGAAATGGCTGAGGCGCTGAAGGCTGGAATGGCCGACGGTCAGGCAGAGATCGACGCGCGCCGAAAGACAACTGAGACTTCGGAGAATCTGTTCGGGACCCGAGCTTTCATCAACGGTGACTATGTGAACCGTGCAGTGGGCGCCCAGATGGGAATTCTAGGGAATTCAAAGGAAGAAGCCTACTATGGTCTTTTCGGAACGTCTGCGGATGGCAAGACCCTCTCGGGTGACAAGAACTATGTGATCCGATTTGAAAAGGGTCAGCTTCCGCCTGCGAAAGCGTTCTGGTCAATTACCATGTACGACCTGCCGCAGCAGTTTCTCGTGGCCAACCCGATAGACAGGTATCTGATCAACTCGCCCATGTTGCCCGATCTGGTGACGGAGGCCGATGGCAGCACGTCGATCTACCTTTCCGCAACGAAACCCGAAGGAGATAAGGCCAAGAACTGGCTGCCCGCACCAAAGGGGCCCTTCATGGCGGTGCTGAGGGTCTACTATCCAGAGGCTTCCGTGCTCGATGGCACATGGAAGCAGCCGGAAGTGCAACTCGCGGGCTGATATGAATTCGCGTCTCGATCAGGCAGACTGGGAGAGCTACCTAATCAGATCCGTCGACATTAGAGGCCCGGGCGTTGTTCGCCCGGGCTTTTATTGTTCGTGTGATGTCAGCTAAGGAATTGGAGCGTTGATGGCCCGGCGGACGCAGAGAAACGCGCGGAGCGGCCGTTTGCTACGCTGACCTCCAAGTTCCGCAACAGGCCTGCAGCGGATCTTTCGCCGACGGCAGCATTGTCCCGCATTGCTGCCAAGCGACCTCGCCAAGGTGAATGCCTGTTTCGGGTCGCAAGTACGTGCTCCCGGCCTCACGCCAGCTAGTCTGGTATCCGCTCGTAAGCCGACATAGCCTTGCCGCCATGAACTAGGCGACGAAAATCTGCATACGCTTGGTTTTGCGCCGGTGGACGCAAGACAAATCCGCTTCATCGCATCTCAGCGCCGAAAGTGGGGAATATTGTGGGGATGTGGCCTAAGAGAAAAAGGGAAGCCGTTTAATTTCAACGGCTTCCCTTGTTATTCTGGTGGAGCCAAGGGGAGTCGAACCCCTGACCTCTTGAATGCCATTCAAGCGCTCTCCCAACTGAGCTATGGCCCCAGAAATTCGCGCAGCAGCCGCCGGGTCGGCAGACGGAGTCGGGATCCGCGGGAATCCGCAGCTGCGGCGCGCGGAACCTAGGAGCAACGCGGTCCCGGTTCAAGCGAAAAATCGATCCGCCCGCCCCGGAGGCCCGGACGCCGCCCGGAAGCCGGCCGGAAGCCGGCCGGCCTCAGAGCTTGGTCAGGTCTTCGGGCGTATCGTCGTCGAGGTCCTCGAGGTCGTCCTCTTCCTCGTCATCGTCGAGCAGCACCGTGTCCTCGAATTCCTCGAGCTCCTCCTCCTCGTCTTCCTCGTCCTCCTCCTCGGCGTCCTCGACGGTGTCGTCGTCGTCATCGCCGAGATCCAGCGGCGGCTCGACGATGGCGGCTTCGTCCTCTTCTTCCTCGTCGTCGTCCTTGGCCTCGGCTTCTTCCTCCTCGAGCTCCTCCTCCTCCTCGATCAGCTCCTCTTCGCGGGCGGCCACCTTGGCGGCGGCCGCGGCGGAGGCGGCCGGGCGCACGCGCTTGGGCTTGACGATGACGGTCACGTCGACCTCGGTCTCGCATTTCGGGCATGTGATCGGGTTGCGGAGCATGTCGTAGAAACGCGCGCCACAGCTCGTGCAGGTGTGTTTCACGCCCCATTCAGCTTTGGGCATCGAGATCTCCATTCGCCGCCGGATTCGTGGGAAAGAGCGCCCATGCCACAGAACCCGCGCGGATGTCAAAGCAAGATTCGCGTGCCCGTTGCGCTGCACCTGCGGCATTTTTTGTGCGGGCGCGAAAGGAACACTTGCCGCGACATTTTTGTGTCAGTACCCTGATCTGGTCAGGGGGACATACCGGAACGGGGAAATTCGGTGCTGTATCATGCTTATGAGTTGACCCATGCCGCCATGGGTCCGATGCGGGCGGCGGCCAGGATGAGCAGCGAAGCGCTGCGAAACCCGTTCTTTCCGTTCGCCGCCAGCCTGCCGGCGCGCGCCACCGCCGCGGCCTGCGAGATGTTCGTCAACGCCACCCGGCGCTATGGCAAGCCGGATTTCGGCATCCACGAGACCGAGGTCACCGGCGAGCATGTGCCGGTGGTCGAGGAGGTGGTGCTCGAGAAGCCGTTCTGCCGGCTGACCCATTTCCGCCGCGACGGCGCTGTGGCCGAGGCGCGCAACGACCCGAAGGTGCTGATGGTGGCGCCGATGTCGGGCCACTTCGCCACCCTGCTGCGCGGCACGGTCGAGGCGATGCTGCCCGAGCACGAGGTCTACATCACCGACTGGATCGATGCCCGTGACGTGCCGCTTTCCGCCGGGGCCTTCGATCTTGACGACTATACCGACTACGTGACCGAGTTCTGCCGGTTCCTCGCCGCCGACGGCGAGCGGGTGGCGGTGATGGCGGTCTGCCAGCCGGGCGTGCCCTGCCTCGCCTCGGCCAGCCTGATGGCCGAGGACGGGGACCCGGCCCGGCCCGCCTCGCTGATCCTGATGGGCAGCCCGATCGACACCCGGATCAACGAGACCGAGCCCAACAAGCTCGCCAAGACCCGCGAGCTTTCCTGGTTCGAGAAGAACGTCATCGTCACCGTGCCCTGGCCGAACCGGGGTTTCCTGCGCCGGGTCTATCCGGGCTTCCTGCAGCTTTCGGGCTTCATGTCGATGAACCTCGACCGCCATGTGGACGCCCATGTCGAGCATTTCCAGCATCTGGTGCGGGGAGACGGCGATTCCGCCGCGTCGCACCGGGCCTTCTACGACGAATACCTCGCGGTCATGGACCTGACCGCCGAATTCTACCTGCAGACCGTCGAGACCGTGTTCCAGCGCCACGCCCTGCCCACCGGCACGCTGCGCCACCGCGACCGGCCGGTGCGCCCCGAGGCGAACCGCGACATCGCGCTGATGGCCATCGAGGGCGAGGCCGACGACATCACCGGCCGCGGCCAGACCATGGCGGCCCTGTCGCTCTGTCCGAAGCTGCCGAAGGCGAAGACCAGCGCCTATCTGCAGAAGAAGGTCGGCCATTACGGCGTCTTCAACGGCTCGCGGTTCCGGCGCGACATCCAGCCCCGGATGCGCGACTTCATCCGCGCCCAGCGGGCGACCGTCCGGGGTTGATCCCGCCCCGCCGCCACGGCAGTCTCGCCGCCATGGCCGAGACCGTGTTCAATCTCGACGACCCGGAGGTACCCGTCCGCCTGCGCGTGATCCCGCGGGCGCGCCGGTTCACCCTGCGCGTCGAACCCGACGGCGGCGGCGCCGTGCTGACCCTGCCGCCGGGCGTGCCGATGGCCGAGGCACGGATGTTCCTGATGCGCCAGTCCGACTGGCTGACCCGCGCCCTGGCCCGCCATCCGGGCCGGGTCGCGGTCGGCGCCGGCACCCTGCTGCCGGTCGCCGGACGGGAGGTCGAGGTCGCGCTCGGCACCGGCCCGCGGCGCCCGCCGCTGCTCGCGGACGGCCGGCTCACCCTCTCCGGCCCGGGCGCCCCCGGCCCCCGCATCGCCGCCTGGCTGAAGCTCCGTGCCCGCGACGCGCTGGTGCCGGCGGCGCGGCGCTATGCCGGGATGCTCGGCCGCGAGGTTTGCGGCGTCAGCCTGCGCGACACCCGGTCTCGTTGGGGCTCGTGCACGTCCGCGGGGCGGCTCGCCTTCTCCTGGCGCCTGGCCATGGCACCGCCCGAGGTGCTCGACTATGTCGCCGCCCACGAGGCGGCGCATCTGGTCGAGATGAGCCACGCGCCGCGCTTCTGGGCCACGGTCGAGAAGCTGATGCCCGACTACCGCCCCCGCCGCGCCTGGCTGAAGCGCGAGGGGCGCAGCCTGCACCGCTACGGTTTCACCGGGGAGTGAGCCCCGCCGCGGCCTGCCGGCCGCCGAACGAAGGGAGCGCGCCGCCATGGCGAAGGGATACTGGATCGGCCGGGTCGACGTCACCGACCCCGATGCCTACAAGCGCTATATCGCCGCCAATGCGCGGCCCTTGGCCAAGTACGGCGCCCGGTTCCTGGTCCGCGGCGGCGACTTCGAGGCGGTCGAGGGCAAGGCGCGCGCCCGCAACGTGGTGATCGAGTTCCCGAGCTACGAGGCGGCGATCGACTGTTACCGCTCGCCGGAATACGCCGAGGCGCTGGCGCTGCGCCTCGCCGCCGGCATCGCCGACATCCTGGTGATCGAGGGCTATGACGGCCCGCAGCCGGGCGGCTGATCGCCCCGCCTGACCGACCCTAGCGGTCTCCCGCCGTCTTCGGCTTGAAGTCCGGGTCGGCGCCGCGGCCGCCGCCGCCGGTCAGGCCGCGCAGCACGTCGAGGAACACCCGCTCCACCACCGAGGTACCGCCGCGCGGGCTGCCGTAGTCGCCGCTCAGCAGCACCGAGTCCGGCCGGGGCCGGACGATGTAGAGCGGCCGCGGCTGCACCCCGGCATCGAGCCGGATCATGGTCTCGCGCCAGATCTCCGCCGGCAGCCCGCCGCCGGCGACCCCGGTCAGCGGGGTGTTGTCGTCATTGCCGAGCCAGACCCCGACCACATAGTCGGTGGTGAAACCCAGGAACCATGCGTCGCGCGCCGCCTGGGTGGTGCCGGTCTTGCCGGCCGCCTCGCGGTCCGGCAGCCGCGCCCGCCGCCCGGTCCCGGCATCGATCACCTCGCGCATCATGTAGGTCAGCAGCCCGGCGCTGCGCTCCGAGATCACCGGCTCGCCGGCCCGGCCCGGATCGCTCAGCAGCGCCGAGTCGTCGCCGCGGAGCCGGATTTCGCGGATTCCGCGCGGCGGCGCCGCCCTGCCCCGGTTGGCGATGGTCGCGAACACCGAGGTCATGTCGATCAGGGTCGCCTCCGAGGTGCCGAGCGCGATCGCCGGCCCCGGTGCCAGCGGCGTTGTGATGCCCATCCGCTGCGCCAGGTCGCGCACCCGGTCCTGCCCGGCCTGCTCCGAGACCCGGACCGCCACCGTGTTGATCGAGTTCGCCAGCGCCTCGGTCAGGGTCACCGCGCCGCGATAGCGGTTGTCGTAGTTCTCGGGCGCCCAGGTGCCGATGCGGAGCGGCTCGTCGACCACGATGTCGAGCGGGTTCATCCCTGCCTCCAGCGCGGCGGCGTAGACGATCGGCTTGAAGGCGCTGCCGGTCTGGCGCTTGGCCTGGGTCGCCCGGTTGAACTGGCCGACGCCGATGCCGTGGCCGCCGACCATGGCCCGGACCGCGCCGTCCGGCGTCATCACCACCACCGCCGGCTGGGCGAGCGAGCCCTTCTTCACCTTGGCGTCGAAGATCGCCGCCACCGCGTCCTCGGCCGCCTTCTGCATCTTCGGGTCGAAGGTGGTGGCGATGGTCACGTCCTCGGTGGTGTCCTTGGCCAGATAGTCGGGCGCGGTCTCCATCACCCAGTCGGCGAAGTAGCCGCCGGCCCGGGCGGCGGCGGCCTGGCTGAGCTCCGCCGGCTGAGCCAGCGCCTGGATCACCTGGGTCGAGGTCAGGTAGCCTTCCTCCTCCATCAGCCGGATGATCACGCTCGCCCGGCCGCGCGCCAGCTCGAGGTCGTTGGTCGGCGCATAGCGCGAGGGCGCCCTGAGCAGCCCCGCCAGCATCGCCGCCTCGGCCGGGTTCAGCACCCGCGCCGACTTGCCGAAATAGCGCTGGCTCGCGGCCTCGAACCCGTAGGTCCCGGCGCCCAGATAGACCCGGTTCAGATAGACCGACAGGATCTCGTCCTTCGAGTATTTCAGCTCGAGCGCCAGCGCCATCGGCACTTCCTTGAGCTTGCGCTCGATGCTGCGCTCGGCGGTCAGGAACACGTTCTTGGCCACCTGCTGGGTCAGGGTCGAGCCGCCCTGCACCAGGCGGCCGGCCCGGATGTTGGTGACCATGGCGCGGGTGATGCCGATCGGGTCGATGCCGAAATGGTGGCGGAAGCGCCGGTCCTCGGCCGAGATCACCGCGTGCACCAGATGCGGCGAGACGTCGGTCACCCCGAGCTCGCCGCCATACTGCTCGCCGCGCCAGGCGAACACGTTGCCGTCGCGGTCGAGCATGGTCACCGAACCGGTGCCGCGTCCGTCGAACAGGTTTTCCGGTCCGGGAAGCTGGACATAGTAGTAGCCGGTCGCCAGCGCCACCACCGCCGCCACGGCCAGGCCGGCCCGCCAGGCGACGGCCCAGACGAGCCGGGTCAGCAGGCGCACAAGCCCCTGCACCGCCCGGACGATCAGCCCGGGCTTCTGCTTCTTTCGCTTCTTTCTGCTGCCGGACTTCTCCGGCTGCTCCGCCTTCTGAGCCTTCGGCTTCTTCTCGCCCGCCAAACCGGGATCCCCGCTCCTGTCGCCCGCCTCGGTGCCGAATTCTACGGGATCGGCCGCGCCCGCGCCAGACCGCATGCCGATGCCGCGTGCCCGCAGGCGGCGCCGCGCATCCGCCGCCTCTCTGCAGGATCAACACGGAGGGCGAGCAAGAATCCGGCGGAGCTGGCTCGGGCAAAGGGTAGTGCACAAATACTGAGCATTCTTCAAGAAGTGATAAAAAAATGGACATATAGCAGGATAAATTATAGGCAGACCAAGCGCGCGCCACCAATTTTCCCCGCCTTTTCAATCAAGTACCGCAGCGCACCCGAATTGGCACGAACTCTTGAACTGCTTCGCCCGGAGGCCGGCAACCCGCGCCGGCGCAGCCGGGGAAGAACATGAAACTGATCATCGCCGTCATCAAGCCCTTCAAGCTCGAGGCCGTGCGCGAGGCGCTGACCGCGGCCGGGGTGCAGGGCCTCATGGTATCCGAGGTCAAGGGCTACGGCCGCCAGAGCGGCCACACCGAAATCTATCGCGGCGCCGAATACACCGTCAGCTTCGTGCCGAAGATCAAGCTCGAGATCGTCGCCGCGGACGACCAGATCGACCGCATCGTCGACACCATCGCCGCGACCGCCCGCACCGGCAAGATCGGCGACGGCAAGATCTTCGTCGCCGAGGTCCGGCAGGCGATCCGCATCCGCACCGACGAGCGCGGCGACGACGCGCTCTGATCCCGCCATCACGAGAGAAGCGAGAAATCCCATGAACCAACCGATCAAGCGCGCGGCCCCGGGTTCGGCGGTCATTCTGACACTCCTGCTGACCGCCCTCGCCGCTACCCCCGCCCTCGCCCAGGAAACGGCCGCAGCGGCCGCGCCCGCGGTCTCGCCGGAGACCGGCTTCATCCTGAACACCTTCATGTTCCTGGTCACCGGATTCCTGGTGATGTGGATGGCCGCCGGCTTCGCCATGCTGGAGTCGGGCCTCGTCCGCACCAAGAACGTGGCCATGCAATGCACCAAGAACGTCGCCCTCTTCGCGGTGGCGGCGGTGATGTACTACCTGATCGGCTACAAGCTGATGTACCCGGGCGACGCCTGGACCATCCCGGGCATGCTCGGCGACCTCGGCATGGCGGCGCTCGAGCCGGCGGGCGTGGGCGCCGACAAGGTCGACCTGACCTATGCCTCGGTCGGCTCGGACTTCTATTTCCAGCTGATGTTCTGCGCCACCACCGCCTCGATCGTCTCCGGCGCCCTGGCCGAGCGGATCAAGCTCTGGTCGTTCCTGGTCTTCACCGTGGTGCTGACCGGGCTGATCTACCCGATCCAGGCGTCCTGGAAGTGGGGCGGCGGCTTCCTCGACGCGGATTTCGGGTTCCTCGATTTCGCCGGATCGACGGTGGTACATTCGGTCGGCGGCTGGGCGGCGCTGGCCGGCGCGCTGATCCTCGGCCCGCGCCTCGGCAAGTACGCCAACGGCCGGATCACCCCGTTCCCGGGCTCGAACCTGCCGATGGCGACCCTCGGCACCTTCATCCTCTGGCTCGGCTGGTTCGGCTTCAACGGCGGCTCGCAGCTCTACATGAACACCGCCGGCAACGTGGCCGACATCAGCCGGATCGTCGCCAACACCAACACCGCCGCCGCCGGCGGCGCGCTGGCGGCGATGGCCCTGACCCAGCTGCTCTACCGCAAGGTCGACCTGACCATGATGCTGAACGGCGCGCTGGCCGGCCTGGTCTCGATCACCGCCGAGCCGCTGATGCCGGGCCTCGGGGCCGCCACACTGATCGGCGCGGCCGGCGGGGCGATCGTGGTCTTCGCGGTGCCGTTCCTCGACAGGCTGAAGATCGACGACGTGGTCGGCGCCATCCCGGTGCATCTCTGCGCCGGCATCTGGGGCACCTTCGCGGTGGTGCTGACCAACCCGGAGGCCACGGTGTTCGGCCAGCTCGCCTCGATCGCCATCGTCGGCGTCTTCGTCTTCGTGGTCTCGGCGGTGATCTGGTCCGTGCTCAAGGCGACGATCGGCATCCGGGTGACCGCCGAGGAGGAGATGCAGGGGCTGGATGCCGCGGAACTCGGCCTCGAGGCCTACCCCGAGTTCGGCAAGGGCTCGCAGTTCGTCTGAAAGGTTATCCCCCGGGGGCGCCCACCCGGCGCCCCCCGACTTCCCGCCCGGCTCCGGCCGGGCGTCTTTTTTGTCTCAGCCCGCCGCCGGCCGCGCCCCGAAGATCGCCGAGCCGACCCGGACCACCGTCGCGCCCTGGCGAACCGCGGTCTCGAAATCGTCGCTCATGCCCATCGAGAGCCCGGCGAGCCCGTTCCGCGCCGCGATCCCGGCGAGCAGCGCGAAATGCGGCGCCGGCTCCTGGTCGACCGGCGGGATGCACATCAGCCCGGCGACCGGGAGGCCGAGGTCGCGGCACTCGGCGACGAAGGCGTCCGCCCCGTCGGGCAGCACTCCGGCCTTCTGCGGCTCCTCGCCGGTGTTGATCTGGATGTAGCAGGGCAGCGGCCGGCCGGTCTCGGCGAAGGTCTCGGCCAGCTTGCGCGCCAGCTTCGGCCGGTCGACCGAACTCGATCACGTCGAAGATCTCCGCCGCCTGGCGGACCTTGTTGGTCTGCAGCGGCCCGACGAGATGGAGCTCGATCCCCGGATAGCGCGCGCGGAGCGCCGGCCAGCGCCCCGCCGCCTCCTGCACCCGGTTCTCGCCGAAGACCCGCTGGCCCTCGTCGAGCACCGCCTCGATCCGCCCGGCCGGCTGCATCTTCGACACCGCCACCAGCGTGACCTCCGCGGGATCGCGCCCCGCCGCCCGCGCCGCCGCAGCGATCCGTTCCCTGATGTCCGACAGCGCGCTCATGTGGCCCCCTTCCCCGCCCCGCCCGACTCCGCCGTCCCCATGGCGAAGTCGCGGGTCTCGTCCATCATCTCCGGATACCACTTCTTCAGCGTCACCCGGAACTCCTTGCGCAGCCGCCCGACCTGCGCCGGGGTCAGCTTGTCGCGCCAGCCCCCGGCGGTGCCGCTGACGAAGAACTGGGGCATCTCCGCCGGCCGCTCGAGGAACCCCTGCTCGCGTTCCTGCTTCTGCAGGGTCTCGAACGAGGTCAGCTCCAGCGCCCGCGCCAGCCTGGCGTCGTCGACACCCAGCCGCAGGAAGCCGAACAGCTTCCGGAACGCCGCGCCGGGGTCGGCCAGCATGTCCTCGTAGCGCATCACATGCACCGGCAGTCCCGGCGCCCCGGTCCAGGAGCGGATATGCTCGTCCCAGCGCCCGATGATCTCGAGGATCTGCGTCGGCGTCGCGTGGATGCTGGTCCGGTCGGCCAGCCGCGCGATGGCGGTATCGAGGTCGACGCCCAGATGCCGCGCCAGCGAGGGCGCCACGTCGAAGGGGTTGCGCAGGATGTAGACCGCCGCCGCGGTCACCTGCGGCGGGATCAGGTCCACGCCCTTGATCCTGGCGATCTGGCAGTGGGTCTTGACGAAGTGATGTCCGGGCTTCGAGGCGGCGATCAGCTGCAGCGCCCGCGGCCGCACCCGCAGCCAGTCGTCGATCGTCAGCGCCCGGAACGGCCCGCCGGCGGCGCGGTCGAAGAAGTCCTGGCGCACGTCGGCGGTGGTGAACAGGCGCAGGCTGTTGATGTCCAGCGCATGGCCCTGGGGCTGGAAGTAGTTGGCGAGGAAGCTCCGCGCCCAGGTGTTCCCGGACTTCGGATAGGACGCGAGCCAGATGATGCGCTGCAGATTGTTCATGCGCTCCCCGCCGCCGGGCCGACCCGGGCCGGCACCCTCCGATAGCACGGCCCGGCGCCGGTCCGGAACCCGTGCCGCGTCCCGCGGCCATCCGCGCCGGGTCGTCCGCCGCTCATCCGGCCAGATATCCGTGCCGCTTCATCACCGCCCCGTGGTCGGCCTCGATCCTGGCCCTGACGCCGGCGGGCAGAGCCTCCTGCCACTGGCCGGCCCTGCCCTCGCGGAAGAAGCGCTCCTGGGAGGCGCCCTTCTCGCGGAAGCCGGCTTCCGCCTCCTGCGCCGCGAGCGCGCCGAAGCTCGAGAACCCGGTCGCCCGCGTCAGCGCCTCGCGGTCCAGGGGCGCGCCGATGAGCCGGAGCACCTTCTCGAACTGGGCCTGCGGATCGGCCAGCATGTCTTCGTAGCGGAGCGTGAGCACCCTGAGGTCGCGCGCGCCGGTCCAGCTGCGCACATGGGCCGACCAGCTGCCGAGGAACTGGGTCACGGTGCGCGGATTGGCCGGCACGCTGTTGCGCGGGTTGTTGATCGAGGCGGCCGCGGCGTCCAGGTCCAGCCGGAAGTGGTCGGCATAGGAGATCACCAGGTCGCGCGGGTCGCGCAGGATGTAGACCGCCGCCAGGGTCAGGCGGGCCGGGATCAGCCAGTGCCCCGCCACCCGGACATGGGCATTGTGGGTCTTGACAAAATTGACCTGCCCCCGCCGCGACACCCGCGCCAGGTGGCGCTGGCGGACCGCCGCGACCTGTGCCGGCGTCAGACGCGCCGGATCGGTGCCGGCGAGCTCGGCATAGGCCGGCGCCGAACTGTCGCCGAAGCTGATCAGCTGCATCTCGTTGATGCTGACCGGCCCCGGCGACCTGATGAAGTAGTTCGCCAGGAAGGCCCTCAGCCAGGTGTTGCCCGACTTCGGGTAGGACGCGAGCCAGACCAGGGTTCGCCCGTCGCTCATGCCTGCTGCGCGACCTCGGCGGTCTCCTCGAGGAGCTCCGGATACCACTGCTCGAGCGTCGGCAGGAACGCCTCGCGGATCCGCGCCACCTGCTCCGGGTTCAGGTCCCTGCGCCAAGCGCCGGTCTGGCCGCTGGCGAAGAAGCGGTCCATCTTCTTCGGCCGCTCGCGAAAGCCCTTGGCGGCCTCCTGCTTCTGCAGGGCCTTGAAGGAGGTGCGGCGCAGCGTGCGGCGCAGGCGGCCGAAGTCGACCTTCAGGCTCAGGAACTCGATCAGCGAGCGGAAGGTGTCCTCGGGCTCGGCGATCATGTCCTCGTAGCGCATCACCCGCCGGGTCAGGCCCGGGGCCGTGGTCCAGGTCCGGATGTGCTCGTCCCAGCGGCCGAGGGGGCTGCGGATGCCGTTCTCGTCGATCAGGTGGTACTTGTCGTTCACCATGCGGGTGATCGCGGTGTCAAGGTCGGTCGTCATGTGCCGGGCGAAGGACGGGGCGACGTCGAAGGGATTGCGCATGATGTAGATCGCCCCCTCGGTCAGCTCGGGCGGGATCAGCGGCTGGCCATGGAGCGTGCGGATCTGCGAATGGGTCTTCACGAAGTGCAGCCCCGGATCCGAGGACACCAGGAGGCGCAGCATCGCCGGGCGCACCGCAAGCCATTCCTCGACGGTGCCGGCCTGGAACTTGCCGCCCGCGGCGGCGTCGAACAGCTTGCGGCTGGTGTCGCCCTTGGTGAACCGCCCCAGACGGTTGATGTCGAACTCCTGGTCCTGGGGCGACAGGTAGGAGTCGATGACCGTGCGGGTCCAGGTGTTGCCCGATTTCGGGAACGAGGCGAGCCAGACGATGCGTCCCTGCGGCATTTCGGGTCACTCCTCCAGATAGCCGTATTCGCGCATGACCGCGCCATGGTCGGCGCGGATCCTCTCCGCCACCTCGGCGGCGAGCATGTCGCGCCAGCCGCCGGAGCGGCCGGAATGGAAGAAGCGCGCGTTCGCCGGCGAGCGCTCGATGAAGCCGCTGCTGTCCTCCTGGCGGCGCAGTTCGTCGAAGCTCGAGAACGCGACCGCCCGGGCGATCCGCTCCGGATCGGCGCTGGCGCCGATATGCTTCAGCACCCGCGCGAAGGCGGCTTCCGGATCGGCCTCGATGTCCTCGTAGCGCAGCACCAGGACGGGGAAGTCCCGGCACCGCGCCCAGCTCCGCACATGGGCGGACCAGCTGCCGAGGAACTGGGTCACGGTGCCGCTCGAGGCGGCGATGACGTTGTCCTCGCGGCCGATCGCGGCGGCTGCGGCCTCGGGGCTCAGGGCGTAGTGCCGCGCATAGCTCAGCACCATGTCCAGCGGGTTGCGCAGGATGTAGACCGCCGCGCGGGTCAGCTCCGCCGGCACCAGCTCGACCCCGAGGGCGCGGGTGCGGCTGTTGTGGGTCTTGACGAAGTTGATCTCGGCGCCGTTGTTGACGATCGCGGCCAGCACCCGGCCGCGGAGCGCCAGGGTCTGGCGGAGGTCCGCCGGCTCCAGCGGGCCGCGCGCCACCATCCGGTAGGCCTTCTCGACCGAGTCGCCGATGCCGAGCCGGTGCACCTGGTTGATCGGCATCGGCTCGGTCCGGCCGAACAGGTAATTGGCCAGGAAGACGCGGGTCCAGGTGTTGCCGGATTTCGGATAGGAAGCCAGCCAGACGATGCTCTTCCGCGCACGGAGCCCTGCCTGGTTCCCGGGCTGGCTTCGGGAGGCGATCCGGGGGGCGATCCGGGTATTCGGCTGGCGCATCTGGGGGATTCCGCGGGCGAAGCTGCGATGTGTCGCCCGCGTCTATAGCAAAAGAAACAGGGGGGGCAGAACCCCCCCTGTCGCATTCTCTCTGGATCGGCGAAGGATCAGAAGGAGATCCCGATGTTGGTGCCGATGAACCAGCCGTCCACATCGGCGCGCGCGCTGTCCTCGCCGCCGGTGATCCTGGCGCCATCGAAGTCGACATAGCCGCCGAAGGCATGCAGGCCCACGCCCTGGGCCAGCGCATAGCTGATGCCGAGCATGTACTGATCGACTTCCTCGTCGCTGTTGCCGATACAGTTGTTGGTCGTCGCGGCAGTCCCGACGCCCAGGCAGTCGTTGTCGAAGTTCTCGCCGTGGAAGTAGGTGACCGAGAAGCCCCAGGGGCCGGTCTCGTAGCTGACACCCGCATCCCAGGCATGGCCGTCCACCACGCCGCCATTATCCTGGTCGGCATAGGAGCCGCCGAGCGTGAAGCCGGCGAAGCCGAGATTCGCGCCGAGCGACCAGATCTGCGGGTCAGAGCCGCCGTTCGCATTGGCGAAGCCATACTGGCCGGAGATCGCAACGTTGAAGTCGCCGAACGAGTTCACGTAGTTGGCGCCGAAGTCGAAGAAGTCGCAGGTCGTGGCATCGCAGTCGACCTGGGCGTTGGTGTCCTGAAAGCCGTCGCGGGCGTAGGACGCACCGACCTGGAACCCGGCGAAGCGCGGCGTGTAGTAGGTGATGCGCTGCGCGTCGTTGTTCCGCAGGTTCTCGATGTAGGTCGAGCCCAGGGTGCCGCGGAAGACGTCGGCGCCGGCGCCGGCGCCCGACCACGGAACGAAGGCCGTCGTCGAACCCGAGTTGACGCCCACGTTGGAGACGTCCGGGGCCGCATAGTGCATCTTGTAGCCGGCCGAGTTCTCGGAGCCGAGGTTGAGTTCGCCGAACGAGCCGCGGATGTACATGTACGACTCGTCGATCTGGTCGCCGGTGCTCGCAGCCTCGAGCTGGATGTTGGCGCCAATCTTGATGCCGTTGTCGAGCGTGATCGACGGCAGGAAGTGGACTTCCGCGTCCTGCTTCGAGTCGATGCCGTCATATTCGCCGCCGCTCGAGATGCTGAGGCCCGCGAACGAGCCGCTGGCCGTCGCGCCGGTGCCCGAAACGAGATCGACATCGTTGTTGGCGTAGGCGACGTGCTGGGTCATGTAACCGCCGACCTTGACGTCCCACTCAGCCGCAGAGGCAGGAGCGGACATGGCGCCGACGAGCGCGATCGCGCTGGTGCCGAGGAGAACCTTCTTCATCTTGTCCCTCTTGTAAGGTTGGTACACGTGTCTCTTGGTGGATAGCCTTCCAGCTCTGGCGCCGTCTGGCCAAGCAGAACTGCTGTTATCCTGCCTTGGCTTTTGTCCAGCAAAGGGGGGGATGCGTCAACGATCCCGGCGGGCCGCGGCAGCAGCACCGTTGCAATCGGTGCAGTTTTGCAACATGGCCCCGGACGGCCCTCCGGGATCTCAGCCCGAACCTCGCCCCGGACGTCCTCGCCTTTCCTCCCGCCTGTTCCCAGGCCGGGGAGACGCGCCCCGGCGCCCGGAAACAGTGGCCCGCCGGACCCTTGTGCCCTGCGGCGCATCTGTGACTAGGCACCCCGGATCGCCTGTGCTAGGAGACGGGTGCGGCTGCAGCCGGGTCTTCCCGGCGCCGCGGCGGCGCAGGAGCGGAAGCAGTCCGCCTGACGCCGGGCGTGCAATGGTTTTCAGCAGGACTGACATGGCGAGCACTACCACCGGACGCATCGCCCGCTTGCTTGCAATCGCGGCGGCCGCAGGGCTTGCCGCCGGGTGCGGCGGCGGCGACTACTCGGCCGAAAAGCCGGTCGGCCCCCGTGGTCCGGCGAAAAAATACAATCCCGATACCGCCGAGTCGATCTTCGGCGAGGGCGGCGCCTCGCTCAGCAGCCTGCGCAGCGGCTCCGGCGGCATTCTGGGCGGCGACGACCCGAAGGCCAGGCTGCCGGTCAACAAGTATCTGTGGCAGGGCGCGCTCGACACCGTCTCGTTCCTGCCGCTGGCCTCGACCGATCCCTTCACCGGGGTGATCGCGACCGACTGGGGCTCGACCCCGCAGGCGCCGGGCGAGCGGTTCAAGGTGACGGTCTATATCCTCAGCCCCGCCCTCAGCGCCGCGTCGCTGAAGGTGGCCGTCTACCGCGAGACCCGCGGCGAGGCCGGCGCCTGGGTCCCGGCCGAGGTCAGCGCCGAGACCGCGCTGAAGCTCGAGGACGCGATCCTGACCCGGGCGCGCCAGATCCGCATCGCCGATCTCGGGGTGGCCGAGTCGGGCTGAGCCGGGTCGGGTTGAGCCGGGTCGGGCTCGGTCAGTTCGGGCTCAACCAAGGCGGGCTCGAGCCGGCGCATCCGGCATCCGCGCCGGGAGGCGCGGCCGCGATTGAAAATCCGCCGCGCCCGTGATGAAAAGGGGTCCGGAATCCGGGGCGGGGTTCCGGGGCGGGATTCCGGGATCCGGCTCCGGGACCGGGCTCCGGGCACGAAGCCATCCCGACAATCCCGGACGGACAGGACAGAGAGAGACAGCCGATGCCGCGCAGCCCCTCGCGCTACAATGCCCGCGTGGCCGAACCGAAATGGCAGCGCGTCTGGGACGAACGCGGCGCCTTCCGCGCCCGGCGCGACCCGGCGCGGCCGAAATACTATGTGCTCGAGATGTTTCCCTATCCGTCGGGGCGCATCCATATGGGCCATGTGCGCAACTACGCCATGGGCGACGTGGTGGCGCGCTACAAGATGGCGCGCGGCTTCTCGGTGCTGCACCCGATGGGCTGGGACGCCTTCGGCATGCCGGCCGAGAACGCCGCCATGGAGCGCGGCGTCCATCCGGGCGAGTGGACCTACGCACAACATCGCCGCCATGCGGACGCAGCTGAAGTCGATGGGCCTCAGCCTCGACTGGGAGCGCGAGTTCGCCACCTGCGACCCGGAATACTACGCCCAGCAGCAGGCGATGTTCCTCGACATGCTGGAGGCGGGGCTGGTCACCCGGAAGTCCTCGGTGGTGAACTGGGACCCGGTCGACCAGACCGTGCTGGCGAACGAACAGGTGATCGACGGCAGGGGCTGGCGCTCGGGCGCGCCGGTCGAGCGCCGCGAGCTGACCCAGTGGTTCTTCCGCATCTCGGACATGGCCGAGGAGCTGCTCGACGCGATCGACGGGCTGGAGAAGTGGCCCGAGAAGGTGCGGCTGATGCAGCGCAACTGGATCGGCAAGAGCAAGGGCCTGGCCTTCGAGTTCCGCGTGAACGGCGCGCCCGAGGGCTTCGGGGTGCTGCCGGTCTTCACCACGCGGCCCGACACGATGATGGGTCCGACCTTTGCGGCCCTGGCCGCGGACCATCCCCTGTCCCGGCGGCTGGCCGAGGACGACCCCGGGATCGGCGCCTTCATCGCCGAGTGCCGCAAGGGCGGAACCTCGGCCGAGGCGATCGAGACCGCCGAGAAGGTGGGCTACGACACCGGGCTCACGGTCAGCCATCCGGTCGACCCGAGCCTGACCCTGCCGCTCTGGATCGCGAATTTCGTGCTGATGGACTACGGCACCGGCGCCATCATCGGCTGTCCGGCGCACGACCAGCGCGACCTCGATTTCGCCCGCAAGTACAGCCTGCCGGTGATCGACGTCTTCATGCCGCTCGGCAGCGACGCGCCCGTGGGCGACGTGGCCTTCGCGCCGCCCAAGACCGAGAAGGTGCGCTACGTCCAGTGGCATGGGCCATCGGGCGAGGAGATCACCTGCCAGGAGGCGATGGACCGGACACTGGCGCAGTACGAGGCGAACGGCTGGGGCAAGGCACAGGTACAGTACCGCCTGCGCGACTGGGGCCTGTCGCGGCCAGCGCTACTGGGGCTGCCCGATCCCGGTCGTGCATTGCGGGAGCTGCGGCGTGGTGCCGGTGCGCAAGGCAGACCTGCCGGTCAGGCTGCCCGACGACGTGGAGTTCGACCGGCCGGGCAACCCGCTGGACCGGCACCCGACCTGGCGCGACGTGCCCTGCCCGAAATGCGGCGGCCCGGCCCGGCGCGAGACCGACACCATGGACACCTTCGTCGATTCGTCCTGGTACTACGCGCGCTTCACCGCGCCGCGGGCCGCGACGCCGACCGTCGATGCCGGATGCCGAGTACTGGATGAACGTCGACCAGTATATCGGCGGCATCGAGCACGCGATCCTGCACCTGCTCTACTCGCGCTTCTTCGCCCGCGCGATGCACCGGACCGGGCACCTGCCGGCGAAGTCGATCGAACCCTTCGACGGCGCTGTTCACCCAGGGCATGGTGGTGCACGAGTGCTACTACACCGAGACGGGCGGCAAGCGGATCTGGCACACGCCGGCCGAGGTCGAGAAGGCCGCCGACGGCACGGTCGCGGCTGCGGGCGACCGGCGAGCCGGTCGAGATCGGCGCCGGTCACCAAGATGTCGAAGTCGAAGAAGAACGTCGTCGACCCGGAGGACATCATCGAGCAGTACGGCGCCGACGTGGCGCGCTGGTTCATGCTGTCGGACAGCCCGCCCGAGCGCGACGTGGAATGGACCTCGGCCGGGGCCGAGGGCGCCTGGCGGTTCCTGCAGCGGCTGTGGCGGCTGCTGCAGGAGACGGAGCTGGCGCCGCGCGGCGGCGGCGGCGGCGGCGCGGATGGCGCGGGCGAGGCGGCGGCGGAGCTGCGCAAGGCGGTTCACAAGGCCATCGCCGGGGTCACGGCGGATATCGAGGGCTTCGGCTTCAACAAGGCGGTGGCCCGGATCCACGAGCTGGCCAACACGGTGCAGAAGGCCGCCGGCGACGGGCCCGGCATGGCGGCGGCCCGGCGCGAGGCCTTCGAGGCGATCGCCCGGCTGATGGCGCCGATGACCCCGCATTTCGCCGAGGAGATGTGGGCGGAACTCGGCCACGGGACGCCGCTGGTCGAGACCCCCTGGCCGGATTTCGATCCCGCCCTGGCGCGCGACGACGTGATCCTGATGCCGGCGCAGGTCAACGGCCGCAAGCGGGCCGAGATCGAGGTCGCCCGCGACGCCGACAACGCCACCGTCGAGGCGCTGGCCCTGGCCCATCCCGAGGTGGTCAAGCATCTCGGCGGCAAGCCGCCGCGCAAGGTGATCGTGGTCCCGGGGCGGATCGTCAATGTCGTGGCATGACCGCAGGCGGGCGCTGATCCTGCTGGGCGCGGCCCTGGCGGCGGGCGGCTGTTTCCGGCCGATGCTGGCCGAGGACAGCCCCTCGGGCGCCCTCCGGGGCCGGATCGAGCTGCCGGCCTTCGAGGACCGGTTCGGCTACAATCTGGATGCGGCGCTCCGCGAGCGGCTCGGCGCGCCCTCGGCGCCGCTCTACCGGCTCGAGATCAGGACCCGGATCCGCAAGGACGATCTCGCGATCAGCCAGGACAACGCGATCACCCGGATCAGCCTGACCGCAACCGCGGACTGGACGCTCACCCGGATCGGCGACACGGCGCCGCTGCTGAAGGACCGGACGGTGTCGCAGTCGAGCTACAACTCGACCGCCTCTCTGTTCGCCACCCGCGAGACCAGACTCGACATCGAGCGGCGGATCGCCCGCGATCTCGGCGGGCGGATCGGGCGGACGATCCAGGCCCGCGCCGGGCGGCTCGTCGCGGCCGGCGACTTGCAGTCCCCCGCCCAATCCCCCGCGCAATCCCCGGCCCAATCTCCGGCCGATTCTCCGGCGGCGGCGCCGGCAGCGGGGTCGTGAAGCTCGCCGGCGCCCGGGCGGCGGCGTTCTGCGCCCGGCCCGACGGGCGGCTCGCCGGCGCCCTGCTGCACGGGCCGGATGGCGGTCTGCTGGCGATACGGCGCCGCGAACTGGTGGCCGCCCTGACCGAGGGCGACGATCTGCGGCTGACCCGGCTCGAACCGGCGGCGGCGCTGAAGGATCCGGCCGGGATCGACGCGGCGCTGAAGGCGCGGGGCTTCTTCCCCGGCAGGCGCGTGGTGCTGATCGAGGGGGCGCGGGACGGGCTGGCGACAGTGCTGGCGCCGATGCTGGCCGAGGCGGCGCCGGAGGATGCCTTCCTGGTGCTGACCGCCGAAGGGCTGGCGGCCCGTTCGGGCCTGAGGAGGCTGTTCGAGGGGGCGCCCGGTCTCGCCGCGCTGGGGCTCTACCCGGAGGCGCCGGGAACAGCGGAGCTCGGCGCGATGCTGGAGGCCGCCGGGATGGGCTGCGGCCTGTCGCCGGACGCCGCGGAGCTGCTGCGCGCCGCGGCGGCGGAGATCGACCGCGGCGCCGTGCTGCAGCTGGTGGAGCGGATCGCGGTGCATTGCCTCGGCCGGGACCGGCCGCTCGGCCGCGACGAGCTGGCGGCGCTGCTCCCGCTCGGCGCAGAGAGCGAGGTCGACCGGCTGATCGAGGCGGTTGCCGAGGGCAGGGCGGCGGCGGTCGGACCGCTGATCGGCCGGCTGGCGGCGGCGGGAACCGGCCCGGCCACCATGCTGATCGCCGCCCAGCGGCATTTCCGGCGCCTGCTGGCGCTGGTGGCGGCCCGCGACGGGATCGAGCCGGCCCTGGGGCGGCTCAGGCCGCCGGCTTTCGGTCCGCAGCGCCAGGCGCTGGCCGGGCAGGCGCGGCGCTGGGGGCCGGCGCGGCTCGAGGCCGCCGCGCGGATCCTGTTCCAGGCCGACCGCAGCCTGCGCTCGGCCGGGGACCGGCCGGACCGGGCGCTGGTCGAGCGCTGCCTGATCCGGCTGGCGATGATGACGGGACGCGATTGAGCCGCCGCCGGATCGCGGCGTGCCCCAAGTAAGCCATTGATAATCCAAAGAAAGTGGGCCGGGCTTTCACGACCCGGTGAGCATCCGGCAAAGCCGGTCGAGGTCGTCGAGCGAGCGGTAGCGGATCCGGAGCTCGCCGCCGCCGGCGTCGTCCGGGTGGTGCTGGATGCTGACCCCCATGCCGATCGCGGCCGCGAGGTCGCCCTCGAGCTGGCGGGTATCAGCGTCCTTCTGCGGCCCCCCATTGCCGCGCGGGCGGCGCTTCGGCGCAGCCACCCGGCGGGCGAGCTCCTCGACCTGGCGCACGGTCAGGCCGCGGGCCACCGCCTGTTCGGCAAGCGCCACCGGATCCGGGGCGTTGATCAGCGCCCGGGCGTGCCCGGCAGTGAGCCTGCCCGCCCGCAGCAGCCGCAGCACCTGCTCCGGCAGGCCGAGGAGCCGCAAGGCGTTGGCGACATGGGGGCGGCTCTTGCCGACGATCTGGGCCAGCTCCTCCTGGGTGTAGGAGAACCGCTGAATCAGCTGGGCGTAGCCGGCGGCCTCCTCGACCGGGTTCAGGTCGGTGCGCTGGACGTTCTCGATGATCGCGAGCTCGAGCACGGCGCGGTCGTCGAGCTCGCGGACCACCACGGGGACCTCGTGCAGACGGGCGCGCTGGGCGGCGCGCCAGCGGCGCTCGCCGGCGACGATCTGGTAATGGCCCTCGCGCTCGGGATGCGGGCGGACGATCACCGGCTGGATGATGCCGCGCTGGCGGATCGATTCGGCCAGCTCGGCCAGCTCGGGCTCGGGGAAGTCGCGCCGGGGCTGATCGGGATTTGAATGCAGCCGCTCGATCGGTGCCGTCGCGACAGGGACCGCGCGGCGGCCCGAGACTCCTCCCGCGGCGCCTCCCGCGCTGACCCTTCGGCGCCCGGGCCGGGGCTGCCGGTGGCGTTGCCGATCGGGACCGCGGTCTCGCCGACCTCGCCCAGCAGGGCCGAAAGGCCGCGGCCGAGGCTCCTGCGCTCAGGCTTCGTGGTCATTTCGGTCTCCTCACCGGGTTCTCGCGGGGGTTTCGCGGGGGTTTCGCGGGGGGGTTTCGCCGGCGACGTCCGGATGGCGGCGGCAGAATGCCCGCCGGTCGGGTCCAGAGCGGCCGGATCTGAAACAGCCGTACATCACGCGGCCATCGCGGCGGCATCGCGGCGCAACAGCTCGGCGGCAAGCGCCCGATAGGCCTGGCTGCCGGCGCAATCCGGGTCGTAGACGAGCGCGGGCAGGGCGTGGCTCGGCGCCTCGGACAGCCGGACATTGCGCGGGATGATGGTCTGGAACACCGAGTCGCCGAGATTCAGCCGCACGTCCTCGGCAACCTGGGCCGAGAGATTGTTGCGCCGGTCATACATGGTGAGCACGATGCCGCCGATCCTGAGTGCCGGGTTGAGCGCGCCCTGGACACGCCGGACGGTGCCGAGCAGCTGGGTCAGCCCCTCGAGGGCGAAGAACTCGCATTGCAGTGGCACGATCACCGTATCCGCGGCCGCCATTGCGTTGACCGTCAGCAGGTTCAGGGAGGGCGGGCAATCGATAATAATGTAATCAAAACAATGGATTGGAGCCTGCGCGCCACCATCCCGGAAGGCGTTGCGCAGCCGCTGGGTGCGGTCCGGCGCGTCGGCGAGCTCGGCGTCGATGCCGGAGAGATCGGCGGTGGCTGGCGCGACGAACAGGGGCGCGCTGCCGCATTGCGAAAGGGCTTCGCCGAGGCTCCGACCCTCGGTCAGCACGTGGTAGGTGGAAACGCCGCGCCGGTCGTGCCCGAGGCCGAGTCCGGTCGAGGCGTTGCCTTGCGGATCGAGATCGACCAGCAGCACCCGGCGGCCGGCCTGGGCCAGGCCGGCGCCGAGGTTTATCGCGGTCGTGGTCTTGCCGACGCCGCCCTTCTGGTTGGCCAGCGCGACGATCTTTGCGCGCCGGGGCGCCGATGTGCCGGCTGAGGTGCCATTCGGGGTCATCTGCGCGCCCGGAGCTCCCGAATTCTCAGAACGGCGGCCGCCGGTTCGGTCCGGCTGGCGATCCGCTCGGCGCGACTATGCCAAGCGGCCTCCGCCGCGGTCAATTCCGAATCGAGCCGCTCGCCCTTGGGAAACAGCAAAACCGTCGCCGGGCCCGTGAAGCGGTGTGCCAGTTCGAACAGGCGCGGCAGCGGTGCAAGGGCGCGGGCGGAGACGACATCGTACGGGCGCGGTGCAAGCGCCTCGATCCGGCACGGCTCGACCGTGGCCTCGAGACCGAGCTCGCGGACCGCCGCAGCGAGGAAGGCGGCCTTGCGGGTGTCGCTCTCGACCATCGTCAATCGCAGCCGGGGCCGGGTCTCGGCGGCGGCGGCGGCCACGGGCAGGGCCGGAAGGCCACCCCCGGAGCCGAGATCGATCCAGCTCTCCACCCCGTCCGGCGCGAGATCGAGGAGCTGCAGGGAATCGGCGACATGGCGGGTCCAGACCGCGGCGAGCGATCCGGGAGATACCAGGTTTATGCTGCGATTCCAGCGACCAAGCAGCTGGACGAAGCGTTCGAGCCGGGCCGTTGTTTCACGTGAAACACCGAAGGCGGCGCGGACGTCGTCG
This sequence comes from uncultured Pseudomonadota bacterium, assembly GCA_963700775.1. Lineage (GTDB taxonomy): Bacteria > Pseudomonadota > Alphaproteobacteria > Rhodobacterales > Rhodobacteraceae > Thermohalobaculum. Next base: position 43,435 of record CAVOYU010000009.1, on the reverse strand, counting down.
GGCGTCATGCCCGCCTCCGCGCCTCGCGGCGGCGCGTCGCGGCGAGGACCAGCGCCAGCGCCGCCGGGGTCATGCCGTCGATCCGGCCCGCCTGCGCCAGGGTCTCCGGGCGGCTCCCGGCAAGCTTCCGGGAAAGCTCGGCCGAAAGGCCGGAGATCGCGGAATAGTCGAGGTCGGCGGGCAGGGCGCGCGCCTCCTCCCGCCGCATCGCCTGAACGGCGTCGCGCTGACGCTCCACGTAGCCGGCATAGCGGGCATCGTTCTGGATCTGCTCTGCCGTATCGCCGTCGAGCCCGCCGAGCTCCGGCCAGATCAACGCCAGCCGGGCGAGATCAACGCCGGGAAAGGCGAGCAGATCCAGAGCGTTGCGGCGAATGCCGTCCTGGTTCACCGGCAGCCCGCGTTGCCGCGCCTCGTTCGGCGTCAGGCTCAGGCCCCGCGCGGTTTCGCGCCCCCGTTCGATCCGCTCGCGCCGGGCCTCGAAGGCGGAGCGGCGAGACGGCGAGACGCAGCCCGCGCGAATTCCGAGCGGGGTCAGGCGCTGGTCGGCGTTGTCGGCCCGGAGGAGCAGCCGGAACTCGGCCCGCGAGGTGAACATCCGGTAGGGCTCGCTCACCCCGCGGGTGACCAGGTCGTCGATCAGGACGCCGATATAGCCGTCCGCCCGGTCGATCCGCACCGGGTCCCGCCCCAGCGCAGCCGATGCCGCGTTCAGCCCGGCCACGATCCCCTGCGCGGCGGCCTCCTCATAGCCGGTGGTGCCGTTGATCTGCCCGGCGAAAAAGAGGCCTTCGAGGCCCCGCACCGCCAGGGCAGGGCGCAGGGCGCGCGGATCGACATAGTCGTACTCGATGGCGTAGCCCGGACGCAGAATTCGCGCCCGCTCCAGCCCTCGGATCGACCGCACACAGGCCTCCTGAACGTCCGCCGGCAGCGAGGTCGAGATCCCGTTGGGATACACTGTTTGGTCGTCAAGCCCTTCGGGTTCAAGGAAAATCTGGTGCGACTCCTTCCCGGCGAACCGCTCGACCTTGTCCTCGATCGACGGGCAATACCGCGGCCCCACACCGGTGATCTGGCCCGAACGCATCGCCGACTTGTCGAGATTGGCACGGATGATCCGGTGGGTCTCGGAATTGGTCTCGGTAATATGGCACGGTACCTGCCGAGCCACGGGGCCGGAGCTCAGAAACGAGAAGAGCGCCGGCACCGCATCGCCCGGCTGCGCCTCCAGCGCGGCGAAGTCGATGCTGCGGCCGTCGAGCCGCGGCGGCGTTCCGGTCTTCAGCCGTCCCAGCGGCAGACCCAGATCCGCCAGCCGTTCCGCCAGCCGGGTCGCCGCGGGATCGCCCGCCCGGCCGCCGGCATGCCGTTCATGGCCCACATGGATCACGCCCCTGAGAAATGTCCCGGCCGTAAGCACCACGGCGCCGGCGCCAAGCACCGTCCCGTCCGCGAGCACGACGCCAGCCACACGCTCTCCCGCAAGCGCCAGGTCCGCGGCCTCTCCCTCGATCACCGTCAGCCCGGCGCAAGCCCGCATCTCCGCCTGCATGTGGGCCCGGTAGAGCGCCCGGTCGCATTGCGCCCGCGGCCCCTGCACCGCCGGCCCTTTGCTGCGGTTCAACAGCCGGAACTGGATCCCGGCCCGGTCCGCGACCCGGCCCATCACTCCGTCCAGCGCATCGATTTCCCGCACCAAATGGCCCTTGCCGAGCCCGCCGATGGCCGGGTTGCACGACATCTCACCGATCCGATCGGCCCGGTGCGTCACCAGCCCGGTGCGCGCGCCCAGGCGCGCCGCCGCGTGCGCCGCCTCGCAGCCTGCATGGCCGCCGCCGACCACGATGACGTCGAACCCGTCACGGCGATGTTCCACGTGAAACAATTCCTGCTCCGCCGGTCCGACCGGCCCTACTTCCCGAGACAAAACGCGCTGAAGACCGCGTCCAGAACCTCCTCCACGCCGACCCGGCCGAGCAGCCGGTCAAGCGCCCGGAACGCGGCCCGGATCTCCTCGGCGACAGTTTCCGCCTCGCCTGTCTCTACACGATCCGCGGCCCGGGCCAAAGCCCCCGCCGCCGCCTCCAGCGCTCGCCGCTGCCGCAGGTGCCCGACAAGACCCGCCTCGGAAACCTGGCCTTCCAGCCCGCGCCGGATCCGTTCCAGCAAGGCCTCCAGGCCGCGCGCCTCCCGCGCCGACACCGCCAGGTCGATCGCCGCGCCCGACGTTTCCCCATGCTGATCGGGCCCGCCCAGATCGGCCTTCGACCACACCCGCAGATCCCCCGGCCGCCAGAGGCCATCCGCCGCTCCGCGGTCCGGCACGTCCGGCGCCCGGAGGAACAGCCGCAGCGCCGCGCCCTCGGCGCGCGCGCGGGCGCGGCCAACGCCGATCGCCTCGACCTCGTCGGCGGAATCGCGCAAGCCGGCGGTATCGAGGAACACCACCGGCAGGCCGCCGAGGTCATAGCGCAGCTCCAGCACGTCCCGCGTGGTGCCGGGCAGGTCCGACACGATCGCCGCCTCTCGCCGAGCCAATGCATTGAAAAGGCTCGATTTACCGGCGTTCGGAGCGCCAAGGATCGCAACCTCAAACCCCTCACGCAGCCGCTCCGCGCCCGACGAGAGCGCCAGCTCGCGCAGGATCCCGTCCCGCACGCCGCCGACCAGCTGCGCGACCTCGGGCCCGGTGTCCTCCGGCACCTCCTCGTCCACCCAGTCGATCGTCACCTCGACCAGCGCCGCCGCCCGCAGCAGCGCCTCCCGCCACGCGGCCGCCTGCCGGTGCAGCTCCCCTGCCAGCCCCCGCGCCGCCTGCCGGCGCTGCAGCTCGGTCTCCGCCGCCAGCAGGTCGCCCAGCGCCTCGACCCCGGCCAGGTCGAGCCTTCCGGCCTCGAAGGCCCGCCGGGTGAACTCGCCCGGCTCTGCCATCCGGCAGCCGGCCTGGCGGCCCAGCGCCTCCAGCAGCGCCGCCACCACCGCCCGGCCGCCATGGCAGTGAAGCTCCGCCACCGGCTCGCCGGTGAAGCTCGCGCCGGCCTCGAAACGCAATGCGAGGCCGCGGTCGACGAGCCGACCGTCCTCGTCGCGGAAGTCCCGCAGCGCCGCCTCGCGCGGCGCCGGCAGCTCCGGCCCGGCCAGCGCCGCCAGCGCGGCCCCGGCCCGCGGCCCGGAGATCCGGATCACCGCGATCCCGGCGGTTCCCCGGCCGCTGGCCAGCGCAAAGATGGTGTCTCCGTGTCCGGTCATCCGGGCCTGCCGTCCAAACGTCCCGCTCAAGCTTCCCGCGGGCCTTCCGCGGCGCGACGATAGCGCGAATCCGCGCGCCGTCCCAGCGCTCGCGGAAACTCGCGTTCCATATTTTTATGCCGTTATTTCAGTATTTTAGCGGCTGCTGTGCGGCTGCCATGCGCCCGCCCGCCTCAGGCGTTCATCGAATCGAAGAACTCCGCGTTGGTCTTGGTCTGCTTCAGCTTGCCGATCAGGAACTCGATCGCGTCGGTGGTGCCCATCGGGTTCAGGATCCGGCGCAGCACGAACATCTTGGTCAGGTCGGCCTTCGAGACCAGCAGGTCCTCCTTGCGGGTGCCCGACTTCAGGATGTCGATCGCCGGGTAGACCCGCTTGTCGGCAACCTTGCGATCGAGCACGATTTCCGAGTTGCCGGTGCCCTTGAACTCCTCGAAGATCACCTCGTCCATGCGGCTGCCGGTGTCGATCAGCGCCGTCGAGATGATGGTCAGCGAGCCGCCTTCCTCGATGTTGCGCGCCGCGCCGAAGAACCGCTTCGGCCGCTGCAGCGCATTGGCGTCGACGCCCCCGGTCAGCACCTTGCCCGACGACGGCACCACGGTGTTGTAGGCCCGCCCGAGCCGGGTGATCGAATCGAGCAGGATCACCACGTCGCGGCCGTGCTCGACCAGGCGCTTGGCCTTCTCGATCACCATCTCGGCCACCTGCCACATGGCGGGTCGCCGGCTCGTCGAAGGTCGAGGACACCACCTCGCCCTTCACCGAGCGCTGCATGTCGGTGACCTCCTCCGGCCGCTCGTCGATCAGCAGCACGATCAGGTAGCACTCCGGATGGTTCTTCTCGATCGAGTTGGCGATGTTCTGCAGCAGCACCGTCTTGCCGGTCCGCGGCTGGGCCACGATCAGGCAGCGCTGGCCCTTGCCGATCGGCGCCACCAGATCGATGACCCGCGCCGACTTGTCCTTGATCGTCGGATCCTCGACCTCCATCTTCAGCCGCTGGTCCGGATAGAGCGGCGTCAGATTGTCGAAATGCACCTTGTGGCGCGCCTTTTCCGGATCCTCGAAGTTGATCGTGTTGACCTTCAGCAGCGCGAAGTACCGCTCGCCCTCCTTCGGCGCCCGGATCTGGCCCCTCGACCGTGTCGCCGGTCCGCAGCGAGAACCGCCTGATCTGGTTCGGGCTAACATAGATGTCGTCCGGCCCCGGCAGGTAGTTGGCCTCCGGCGAGCGCAGGAAGCCGAAGCCGTCCTGCAGCACCTCCAGCACGCCGGTCGCCGCACGATCTCGATCTCGCGGTCGGCGAGCTCCTTCAGGATCGCGAACAGCATGTCCTGCTTGCGCATCGACGAGGCGTTCTCGACCTCCAGCTCCTCGGCCATCGCCAGCAGATCGGTGGGCGCCTTCGCCTTCAGTTCGGAAAGTTTCTGTACGGTCATGTCTCGGTCCAGGGAGGGTGTCGGGTCGGCGGGGGTTTGTTCCAACGGGTTTTGATCCAACGGGGTTTTGATCCAGGAGGGTGTCGGGTCCAGAAAGTCTCGGCCCGGGGAGGGTCTCGGCCCGGCGGGACTCCCGGTTCGGCGGGACTCCCGGTTCGGCGAAGCCTGGCCGGGAGGATGCCGGTTCAAGAAGGGAGGCAGCGCGGTGTCGGGAATCCGCGCGCGGCAAGCCCGGCGGCCGGACGCCGCGAGCCGCCCCTAGATACCGGCAGCGCCATGCCCCTGTCAATTTCCGAATCGCAGTCGATCGATTCCTGGCCCACTCGGTGCCAGCTCGGGGCCGCTTGCCCGGCACACGCCCGATCAGAACGGCCGGACGATCACCATGATCACGGTACCGATCATCAGCAATGTCGGAACCTCGTTGGCGATCCGGTAGAACCGCCCGCTTCGCCGGTTGCGATCGCGGGCAAAGTCCTTCCACCAGCGCACCAGCAGGTGGTGATAGACGGTCATGCCGACCACCAGAGCCGCCTTTACCTGCACCCAGCCCTCGCTCCAGTCGATCACGCCCGGTGTGAAGACCAGCATCAGTCCGAACGCCCAGGTCGCGATCGAGGCCGGATTCATGATCAGTTTCAGAAGCTTGCGCTCCATCACCTTCAGCGTCTCGGCCAGCTCTCCCGGCCCGGCCGCCCGCTCGGCATGATAGACGAACAGCCGCGGCAGGTAGAAGATCCCGGCCATCCAGGCGATCACCGAGATCACGTGCAAGGCCTTCGTCCAAGGATAGGCCGCCGCCAGGAAATCGCCGATCGCCGTCATCATCCGCCCCGGACCGCTCCCCGGATCGCCCGCAGCAGCAGGTCCACATGGCCCGGATCGGCGTCCGGCAGTGATGCCATGGCCGAGGTTGAAGACATAGGGCACGCCCCGCATCTCCGCGACCATCCGCCTCGCCGCCTCGCCGAGCGCCGCGCCCCCGCTGACCATCAGCATCGGGTCCAGGTTCCCCTGCAGCGTCACACCGCGCCCCTTCAGGCCCGGCAGCGCCGGCGGCGACATCGTCCGCCGCGCCCAGCCGAGCGGCACGCCGCTGTCCAGCGCCACCGCGTCGACCCCCGCCCCGGCCGCGAAATCCGGGTACTTCGCTCCGGCGCCACGCGGGAATCCGATCACCGGCACCTCCGGATGGCGCGCCTTCAGCGCCGCCGAGATCCGCCGCGCCGGCCCTGTCGCAAAACGCTCGAACATCTCCGGCGCCAGCGCGCCGGCCCAGCTGTCGAACAGCTTCACCGCCTCGGCGCCGGCCTCGATCTGCCGGCTCAGGTAATGCACCGTCGCTTCCGTCACCAGGTCGATCAGCCGGCCGAAACCCTCGGGATCGCGGTACATCCACTGCCGCGCCGGCCCCTGGTCCGGGGTGCCCCGCCCGGCCACCATGTAGGTCGCCACGGTCCAGGGCGCCCCGGCGAAGCCGATCAGCGCCACCTCCCCGGGAAGCGAGCGCGACAGCCGCCGCACCGTCTCGTAGACCGGCGACAGCACCGCGTCGATCTCGCCGACCGGTTTCAGGCGCGCCAGTCCGGCCGCATCCCCGACCGGCTCGAGCCGCGGTCCCTCGCCCTCGACGAAGTCCAGCTTCTGCCCAGCGCATGGGGCACCAGCAGGATGTCGGCGAACAGGATCGCCGCGTCGAAGCCATAGCGCCGGATCGGCTGCAGCGTGACTTCCTCCGCCAGTTCGGGCGTGTAGCAGAGATCGAGAAAGCTTCCCGCCTTCTCCCGCACCGCCCGGTATTCCGGCAGGTAGCGGCCCGCCTGGCGCATCAGCCAGACCGGCGGCACGTCCAGCGCCTCTCCGCGCAGCACCCTGAGGAGCCGCTTCATGACTTTCTCCGTCCCTCTCTCTTCCTATCAGGAAGATTAAATAGAATTGTTGTGCCTGTAGGACCCTGAGTCACGGGGATTACCGCGTTGCCAGAACAATTCACAGGGTTATCCGACGGGACGCGCGGATGCGAGGCCGCCGCCGCGCCACCCGAAGCTTGCCCCACAGGCCGCTCGCTCACGGTAAACCCAATGAAACCAGCCATTTGAAGGACCGATTTCCTTTTCTCGCGGGCCGAAGGGCCGATCCCGCAGGCGGGCCGCCGCCGGTGCGCCGGCAGATATCCACATGGCCCGGTTTCCGGGGTCATCGCCGCTGCACAGGTGGACAGTCCGGCCGCTGCCCACAGCGGGCGCCCCCGTCGCCGTCTCGCCGCCATTCGCTCCCCGCTCCCGGCCCGTCGCCCCACAGGGCTTTCCCCGCTTTTGTCCCGGCCGTGCAAGGCAACCCTTCCGCGCCGGCCGGATTCGGTCCATTGTCCCGGTCTGGGACGGAACCGACATGCCGGACACGCGCCGATACCACCTGCACCTGATCTCCGACTCCACCGGCGAGACGCTGCACGCCCTCGCCCGCGCCGCCCTGGCGCCGTTCGGCGACACCGAGCTGGTCGAGATCCATCTCGCGGTCTTCGTGCGCAGCGACCGCGACCTCGCCGCCGCCCTCGACGAGGTGCGCACCCGGCCGGGCCTCGTCTGGTACACCGCCGTCGATCCGGAACTCGGGCGGCGCATCGCCGCCGGCTGCGCCGAGGCGGGGGTGCCCGCGACCTCGATCCTGGCGCCGCTGATCGACGAGCTGGCGCGCTTCACCGGCGAGGCCCCCGGCCAGCGCCCGGGCGGCCAGCACCGCATGACCGACGGCTATTTCGACCGCATCGCCGCCCTCGACTATGCGGTCTCCCACGATGACGGGGCGCTCGGCGCCCGGCTGCGGCGCGCCGACGTGATCCTGACCGGGATCAGCCGCACCTCGAAGACGCCGACCTGCATCTATCTCGCCTATCGCGGGGTGAAGGCCGCCAACGTGCCCCTTGTTCCCGGCCGCGAGCCGCCCGCGGCGCTGTTCGAGGCGCTGGAGGCCGGCGTCCCGGTGGTCGGCCTGACCGCGAGCCCGGCCCGGCTCGCCCAGGTCCGCTCGCACCGGCTCGAGAGCCTCGGCCAGCCCGGCACCGCCGAATACGCCGATCTCGACCGCATCCGCGCCGAGGTCGCCGACGCAAGGCTGTTCTTCCAGCGCCACCACCTGCCGGTGATCGACGTCACCCGGCGCTCGATCGAGGAGACCGCGGCCGAGATCCTGGCGGTGCTGCGCGCCCGGGGCGCCGTGACCGTCCGCGCCGAGGGTCCGTCCGGCTCCGGGGTCGGCCCGTGAGCGCTTCCGCGCCGGGGCCTGTCCTGGTCCTCGCCAGCGCCTCGGCCGCCCGCGCCGCCATGCTGGCCGCCGCCGGGGTTCCGGCCGAGACGCAGCCGGCCCGGATCGACGAGGCCGCCGTCAAGGCCGCGCTGCTGGCCGAATCCGCCCCGCCGCGCGACATCGCCGACAAGCTCGCCGAGCTGAAGGCGCTCCGGGTCAGCGCGCGCCGGCCGGGCCGGCTGGTCCTCGGCGCCGACCAGGTGCTGGTCCGGCACGGCCGGCTCTACGACAAGCCCGGCGACCGCGCCGCGGCCAGGGCGCAGCTCGCGGAGCTCCGCGGCGGCACCCACGAGCTGCTCTCCGCCGCCGTCGTCGCCCGCGACGCGCAGCCGCTCTGGCGCCATGTCGGCAGCGCGCGCCTGACCATGCGGCCGTTCACCGACCGGTTCCTCGACGAGTATCTCGACCGGCTCGGCGATCTGGCGCTGACCTCGGTCGGCTGCTATCACCTCGAGGGCCTCGGCGCGCAGCTGTTCTCCCGCGTCGAGGGCGACTTTTTCACCGTGCTCGGGCTGCCGCTGCTGGAACTGCTCGGGTTCCTGCGCGCGCACGAGGTGCTGACCGAATGACCGAAGCCGGGTCCGTTCCCGATACCGACGACCGTCCGCTGCTGGCCGGGGTGATGGGCTGGCCGGTGAAGCATTCCCGCTCGCCCCTGCTCTTCGGCCACTGGTTCGCCGAGCATCGCATCCCCGGCGCCTATGTCCGCCTCGCCGTCCGGCCGGGGGATTTCGAGCAGGTGTTCCGCGCCCTGCCCAAGGCCGGATTCCGCGGCGCCAACGTCACCCTGCCGCACAAGCTCGCCGCCCTGGCGCTGGCCGACGCGGCCAGCCCCGCCGCGCGGGCGATCGGCGCCGCCAACACCCTTGTCTTCGGCGCCGACGGCAAGGCCACGGCCGACAACACCGACGGCTACGGCTTCATCGAGAACCTCCGCCAGTGCGCGCCCGCCTGGCGGCCCGCGTCCGGCCCGGCGCTGGTGCTCGGCGCCGGCGGCGCCGCCCGGGCGATCCTGCACGCGCTCCTCGAAGCCGGCGTGCCGGAAATCCGGCTCGCCAACCGCACCCGCGACAAGGCCGAGGGGCTCGCGGCCCATTTCGGCCCGGGGATCCGCCCCGTCGACTGGGAAGACCGCTCGGCGGCCACCGCCGGCGCCGCGACCATCGTCAACACCACCAGCCTCGGCATGACCGGCAAGCCGCCGCTGGAGATCTCCCTCGATGACGCACCCCCGGCGGCGCTGGTCACCGACATCGTCTACGTCCCGCTCGAGACCGCGCTGCTGGCCCGGGCCCGCGCCCGCGGCCTCGCCGCCGTCGACGGGCTCGGCATGCTGCTGCACCAGGCCCGGCCCGGCTTCCGCGCCTGGTTCGGGGCCGACCCCAGGGTCACGCCGGCGCTGCGACGCGCCGTTCTGGAGGCGGCGGCGTGATCGTGGTCGGGCTCACCGGGTCGATCGGCATGGGCAAGTCCACCGCCCTTGCCGCCTTCGCCGCCCTCGGGGTGCCGGCCTGGAGCGCCGACGAGGCGGTGCACCGGCTCTACGCCGCCGGCGGCACCGGCGCCGAGGCGGTCGCGGCGCTGGCGCCCGCCGCCGCCGGTCCGGGCGGGGTCGATCGCGTGAAACTCCGCGCCGCGATCCTGGACGAGCCGGCGCTCCTGAGCCGCATCGAGGCCGCGGTCCATCCGCTGGTCGCCGCCGACCGCGACGCCTTTCTGGCCCGCGCCCGCGCCGCCGGCGCCCCGGTCGCCGTCTGCGAGATCCCGCTGCTGTTCGAGACCGGGGCCGACGCCTGGCTCGACAAGGTCGTCGTCGTCTCGGCCCCGGCCGAGAGCCAGCGCGCCCGCGTCCTCGCGCGGCCCGGCATGACCCCGGCGGCGCTCGACGCGATTCTCGCCCGCCAGGTGCCCGATGCCGAGAAGCGCGCCAGGGCGGACTTCGTCATCGACACCGGCGGCACCAAGGAGGCGGCGGCGGCCCAGGCGGCGGCGATCCTCGCCGCGCTGACCACGGCCGCGGAGGAGGGCTGAGCGCATGCGAGAGATCGTGATGGACACCGAGACCACCGGCCTCGACCCGAGGGACGGCCACCGGGTCGTCGAGATCGGCGCCATCGAGCTGGTCAACCTGCTGCCCACCGGGCGCAGCTACCACCAGTACATCAATCCCGAGCGGCCGATGCCGAAGGAGGCCGAGCAGGTCCACGGCCTGAACGACGCCTTCCTCGCCGACAAGCCCACCTTCGCCCGCATCGCCCCGGCCTTCCTCGAGTTCATCGGCGAGGCGACGCTGGTGATCCACAACGCCAGCTTCGACATGGCGATGCTGAACGCCGAGCTGGCCCGTCTCGAGCAGCCGCGCCTGCCGATGTCGCGCGCCGTCGACACGCTGGAGATCGCCCGCAAGCGGTTTCCCGGCGCCCAGGCCTCGCTCGACGCCCTCTGCCGCCGCTTCGGGGTCGACAATTCGGGCCGCGAGAAACACGGCGCGCTGCTCGACTCCGAGCTTCTGGCCGAGGTCTATCTCGAGCTGATGGGCGGCCGCCAGCAAGGCCTGAGCCTCGATCCCGCCGCCGGCCGCGCCGCCGCCCCGGACCCCTCGGCGCCCGGCGGCGAGCGCCCGGCGAAACCCCGGCCCCGGCCGCTCTTTCCCCGGATCACCCCGGCCGAGCGCGCGGCCCACGAGGCCTTCGTGGCCGAGCTCGGGGAGACCGCCCTCTGGCGCCGCCACGGCGGATAGGGTGCCCGGGACAGGGCCCGGCGGATTGACAAGCGCCGCCGCCGCCGCATATCCCAGCCCCATGGGGCCTGCGAGTGCCCCGTGAGGCGACAGCCCAAAGCTCGCGTCCTTCAACCCCGAACCGAGGGAGGACGCTCATGCCGTCTCCGACCGAAATCACCGTATCCCAGCTTTCCCGCCGCATCGGCCTGCCCGACAGCCCCGCCATCGTCGATGTCTGCATCGACGAGGACTTCGCCGCCGATCCCCGCCTGATCCCCGGCTCCCGCCGGCGCCACGCCCAGTCGGTCGAGGACTGGGCGCCGGCCTATGCCGGGCGCCATGTCGTCGTCGCCTGCCAGAAGGGCAAGAAACTCAGCCAGGGCACCGCCGCCTGGCTCCGCCATCTCGGCCATTCGGCCGAGAGCCTCGAGGGCGGCAATCTCGCCTGGGCGGCGGCCGGGATGCCGATGGTGCCGGAGGCGAAGCTGCCGCCGCGCGACGGGCAGGGCCGCACCGTCTGGGTCACCCGGGCGCGGCCGAAGATCGACCGCATCGCCTGCCCCTGGCTGATCCGCCGCTTCGTCGATCCGCAGGCGGTGATCCTCTATGCCGACCCGCCCGAGGTCGAGGGCGTCGCCGACCGCTTCGCCGCCACGCCCTTCGACATCGACGGCGTGTTCTGGAGCCACCGGGGCGAGCGCTGCAGCTTCGACACCATGCTCGACGAGTTCGGCCTCGAGATTCCGGCGCTGCGCCGGCTGGCCGACATCGTCCGCGGCGCCGACACCGCCCGGCCCGAACTCGCCCCCGAGGCGCCGGGGCTGCTCGCCGCCTCGCTGGGGCTTTCGCGGATGTACAAGGACGACCTCGCCCAGCTCGCCGCCGGCATGGCGCTCTACGATGCCTTCTACCGATGGTGCCGGGATGCCACCGACGAGACCCATAACTGGCCGGCGGCGCAGCCGAAATAGCGCGGCGGCGGCCGCCACCGGACGAAGCGACGGGAATGTAGGCGAAGCAGCCACAAGCGGGGTCGGCCCCACCGGGGCCGATTCCGGGCGCCGGTTCTTGGGAGCCGGCCTCAGTTCGGCTTGCTCTCCGGCGCCGGCTGCTGCTGGCGGAGCTGCTCGAGCTTCTGCCGGTACAGCACCGCGAAATCCACGTTGTCGAGCATCACCGGCGGATAGCCGCCGTCGCGGGTCACGTCGGCGATCACCCGCCGGGCGAAGGGCAGGATCTGGCGCGGGCACTCGATGAACATGATCGGGTGGATATGGCTCTCGGGCGCGTTCTGGATCGAGAACACCCCGCAATATTCAAGCTCGGTCAGGAACCGCGTGGTCGTCCCCGCGACCGCCTTGCAGCTCAGCTTCATCAACACCTGGTAGTGGTCGGCCTCCAGGTGCTTGCCGTCCAGGTTGACGGTCACGCTGATGTTCGGCTGCCCCTCCAGCCTGTGCCCCTCGATCGCGGCCACGTTCTCGAACGACAGGTCGCGGACGAAGTGCGTCAGGATCCGCACCTGCGGCGTGACGGGGGCGCCGGCTGCGCCCTGGGGTTCGGTCTCGGCCATCTCTTTCGCTCTCCTCGTCTGGCTCCGGCGGGCTTCCTCCGGCGGGCTTCGCGCCGGCTCGTTCTGCGCCTAGCAGATCGCCGCCGTTGCGGCAATCCGCAGGCGGGCCTTCGGCCTCAGCGCCGGTCGCTCTCGCCCGCCACCCGGGTCCAGCCGCTGGCGCCCGGGCGGGCCGCCGCGCCGCCGTGCTCGCGCCCGGCTCCGGGCTCGACCACCTCGTACTCGCCGTCGACCGTGCCCGGCGAGGCGGAGGGGTCGCGATGCGGGCCGGATCCTGGCCTTTGGCCGAACGCCGCGCCCGCATGGACGACCGTCATCCGCGCCGCGGCAAGGCGGATCACCGCCGCGCGCACCGGCGGCACCAGCAGCAGCAGCCCCAGCGCATCGGTGAAGAAGCCCGGCGTCAGCAGCAGCAGCCCCGCCACCAGGATCAGCGCCCCGTGTGCCAGCGCCGGAGCCGGGTTCTCGCCGGCCTGAAGCCGCGTCTGCACCTGACCCAGCGCCGCCAGCCCCTGGGCGCGCAACAGCATGGTGCCGGCGGCCGCGGTCAGCAGGACGATGGCGATCGTCGGCCACAGCCCGATCAGCCCGCCCACCTTGATGAACAGGGCGATCTCGATCAGCGGCACGGCGATCAGCAGCAGAAAAAGCGGCATCCGCGGCAATTCTCCCTTCAAATCGGCGCGCAAGGGCGCCATTTATGCCCGGCCGATAGACTCGGGCGTGCCGGGCTCTTACATAGGGGGCTGGGCGCGAAGATGCCAGTCGCCGCGGCTGCCGGGCGGCGCGGGGCTGCCGGCAACCCGATGGCAACCTGGCGGCAACGAAGCAGGGGACGGACGACAGCGCAATGAGCACGCAGATGATCGAACTGATAATCCTGTTCGCGATCGCGGCCTTCGTGCTGTTCCGGCTGAAATCCGTCATCGGCACCCGCACCGGCTACGAGGCGCCGCCTGACTACCTGACCCGCGACCGCGCCGGCGGCCCGGCCCGGCAGGGCCCGCAGCCCGAGCCCGGCGAGGAGGTCGCGGAGCCTGCGATCGATCACCCCGCCCCTGAGGACGCAAAGCCCGCCCTGGCCGCCATGCGCCAGGCCGAGTCGGACTTCTCGCTGGCCGGGTTCCTGGGCGGTGCCCGCAGCGCCTACGAAATGATCCTGATGGCGTTCGAATCCGGCGACCGCGACACCCTGCGGGGCCTGCTCGCACCCGATGTCTTCGAGGCCTTCGACCGCGGCATCTCCGATCGCGAGGGCAAGGGGCTGAAGGTGGACGCCCGCTTCATCGGCGTGCGCGACGTGCGGCTCGAGCGCGCCACCTTCGATCCCGCGACCGGCGAGGCGGACCTCACCCTGCGGTTCGTCGGCGAACTGGTCACCGCGGTCCGCGATACCGAGGGCCGGGTGGTCGAGGGCGACCCGAACGAGGTCCGCCGGCAGACCGACATCTGGACCTTCTCGCGCAAGATGGGCGCGCGCGACCCGAACTGGCTCCTCGCCGCGACCGGGGAGTGACCGGTGGCCGGCGCGCGTGCCGGTTCCTGCGCCGCGCCGGCCTCGCCCTGGCGCTCGCCATGACCGCCTGCACCACCGCGCTGCCGCTCCGGAACCTCGACTTCGCCGATCTCGACGGCTGGGCCGCAGAGGACCACGCGGCGGCGCTGTCCGCCTTCCGGGCGACCTGTGCCGCCGGGTACCCCGCCGGCCCGCCGCCGCGCCGCGCCGAACTCTGCCGCGCCGCCGCGGGCGCCGGCGACCCCCGCCGCTTCTTCGAGACCGCCTTCCGCCCGGTGCTGGTCGGCGATCCCGCCACGGCCCTGATCACCGCCTATTACGAGCCGGTGCTCGACGGCGCCCGCGCGCGCGGCGGCCGTTTCACCGTGCCGCTCCACGCCCCGCCGCCCGGCCTCGCGCCCGGAGAGCTCTCGCTGGCGCGCGCCGAGATCATCGCCGGCGGGCTTGCCGGGCGCGGGCTCGAGATCGCCTGGCTCGCCGATCCGGTCGAGGCCTTCTTCCTCCAGATCCAGGGCTCGGGCCGCCTGCGGCTGCCGGACGGAAGCCTGATGCGCCTCGGCTATGCGGGCAAGAACGGCCATCCCTACCGGTCCATCGGCCGCCTGCTGGTCGAGCGGGGCGTCTTCACCGTCGAGACCGCCACCGCCGACGCGCTCCGCGCCTGGCTCCGGGCCGACCCGGCGCGCGGCGCGGCGCTGATGGACGAGAACCCGTCCTACGTGTTCTTCCGCGAGATCGACGGCCTGCCGCCCGAGGCCGGCCCGATCGGCACGCTCGGCCTGCCGCTGACCGCCGGGCGCTCGGTCGCCGTCGATCCCGAGTTCCATCCGCTCGGGCTGCCGGTCTGGATCGAGGCGGCGACTCCGTCCGGTCCGGTTCGCCGGGTCCTGATCGCCGAGGACACCGGCGGCGCCATCCGCGGCCCGCAGCGTGCCGACCTGTTCCTCGGCACCGGCGAGGCCGCGGGGATCGAGGCCGGCCGCACCCGCTCGCACGGGCGTATCGTCTCGCTGGTGCCGCGCCCATGATCAGCCGCCCATGACGCCGATGACGCCGATGACGCCGCCCATGACCCGCAAGCCATGACCCGCCGCCCGCGCCGCCGCATCGGTCAGGAGGACGAAGACCTCTGGCGCAAGGTGACCCGCGAGGCGACCCCGCTCGATCCCGCGCGCCGGGGCGGCAGTGGCGCGCCGCCGCCGGAGACCGGCCCGGCGCCCGCGGCGAAAGCCGGAGCGGAACCCGCGCCCGCGCCGGCCGCACCGACGCCGGCGCCGCAGGAGAAACTCCCGCCTCGCCGTGTCCGGCCGCAGGGCCCGGCTGCGCCCGCCGCCGCCCGCATCGATCTCGCCGAGCGCGACCTCTCTCCGGTCGGCCGACCGGCGCCGGGCCTCGACAAGCGCACCGCCGAGCGGCTCCGCCGCGGCATGCGCCAGCCCGGGATCCGGCTCGATCTCCACGGCATGACCGCCGAGCGCGCCCACCTGGCCCTCGACCGCTGCATCGCGCGGGCAATGGCCGCGGGCGAGCGGCTGATCCTGGTGATCACCGGCAAGGGCGGCCGCGGCCGCGCGCCGGACGACGTCCCCTACATGCGGGGCGACCGGGGCGTGCTGCGCCAGCTCGCCCCGGACTGGCTCCGCACCGGTCCCCATGCCCGCCACATCGTCGGCATCTATCAGGCCCACGAGCGCCACGGCGGCTCCGGGGCGTTCTATGTCTACCTGAAAAAGCGCCGATGAGGGCGTCGCGCCGCCGCTCAGTGCCCGGCGATCGCGATGTCGCGCAGCACGTTCGCCTCCAGCGACATCTCCTCCAGCCGGTTCTTGACCACGTCGCCGACGCTGACCACGCCGACGACCCTGCGGCCGTCCATCACCGGCAGGTGACGGATGCGGTTCTCGGTCATCAGTCGGGCGATCCGGGTGATGCTGTCCCCGGCGGTGCAGGTCACGACCCGCCTGGTCATCAGGTCGGCCACGGTCTTGCCGAGGCAGGCGGCGCCGTGCTCGGCCACCCCGTGCACCACGTCGCGCTCCGAGATGATGCCTTCCAGCGCGCCGGTCTCGCCGACCACCACCATGGCGCCGATCCGGGCCATGCGCAGCCGGTGCGACAGGGTCTCGATCGACTCCGTCGGCCGGACGCTCATCACCTCCGTGCCCTTCTGCTTCAGGATGTCGGCAACCTTCATGGCATATCTCCATCGCTACCCGGACCGTCAGGCCATCGCCGTCGAGACTGATTCCGGGCAGGCACCAGGAGACGCCGAATGGCCTGCCGATCCTGAGCCTAACGCCGAATCGTCCGGCAAAGCGAGTCACGACCTGATGAGCGGTTGACCGCTCCCGGCCCCACCCCTAGAGAGGCGGATGCTCAGCTTCGCCGCCGCCGTCCTGTTCCTGATCATCACTCCGGGCCCCGGCGTGCTCTCGACCGCCGGCGTCGGGTCGGGCTTCGGCTTCCGCGCCGGTCTCGGCTATGTGGGCGGGCTGTTCCTCGGCACCAACCTGGTGGCGCTGGCGGTCGTCTCCGGCCTCGCCGCGGTGCTGTTCGCCGTGCCGGCGGTGCATTCCGGCTTCTTCTTCGCCTCGGTCTGCTATCTGGTCTACCTGGCGGCGAGGATCGCCTTCTCGGGCAGTCGCGTCGCCTTCATCGAGGCCCGCCGGGCGCCGGGCTTCGGCAACGGGGTGATGCTGCAGGCGATCAACCCCAAGGCATATGCGGTCAACACCGCCCTCTTCTCGGGCTTCGCCTTCTGGCCCGGCGCGCCGGTCGCCGAGACCGTGGTCAAGTTCCTGATCCTGAACGCGATCTGGATCCCGGTCCATCTCGGCTGGCTGGCCGCCGGGGTGAGCTTCAGGCGCCTCGACCTGCCGCCCCGCACCCAGCGCGCGATCAACGTGGCGATGGCGGTCTCGATGCTGGCGGTGGTGGCGCTGGCGGCGCTGGCGCCGCGCTGACTCAGCTCCGCATCGCCGCCCGAACCATCCGCTCTAGCGCATCGAGAAACCGCGAGCGGTCCGCCTTGCCGAAGAGCTTGCCGCCGCCTCCCGCGCCCAGGGGGTTCGCCGCCCTGAGGTCGGCCATCAGGTCGCGCATCGCCAGCGCGTGGCCGATATTCGCCTGGCTGAACGCCTCGCCATTGGGCCGGATCGCCTGCGCCCCCGCCTCCAGGCAGCGCGCCCCCAGGGGGATGTCCTGGGTCACGCAGATGTCGCCCGGCCCGATCCGCTCGGCGATCCAGCGGTCGGCGGCGTCCGGACCCTCGGGCACGATCACGGTCTCGACGCGGGGGTCCGGGTCCGGCCGGATGCCGCCGTTCGAGACCACCCGCACCCCCAGCCGGTGCCGCTCCGCGACCCGCAGCGTCTCCGACCGGACCGGGCAGGCGTCGGCGTCGATGTAGATCAGGGTCATCCCCGCTCCCTCAAGGGCCGTGTCTCCCGAATGCCGCCGCCCGGCATCCCTAAAGCCGCTTCGCCATCGTTACCGCGTCGGCCCGGCCGCCGTCGGCCCGCAGGTAATAGCCCCTGCGCCGGCCGGTCTCTCCATAGGCCGCCGCCGCATAGAGCGCCCGCGCCGCGGCGTTGGCCTCGGAGACCTCCAGGAACATCCGGCCCGCCCTCCGCGCCTCCGCGCCCGCCTCGCAGGCGGCGAGCAGCGCGGCGCCCAGCCCTTCGCGCCGCGCCTCGGGCAGCACGGCGAGGGTCAGCAGCTCGGCCTCGTCCGCCGCCACCCGGTAGAGCGCGAAGCCCGCCGGGCCGGCACCGGGCCGCCCCGGCCGGCGCCGGGCGAGGCAGAGCCCGCACGCCGGATCGCGCATCAGCCCCGCGATCTCCGGTCCGCTCCAGGCCCGCCCGTCCCCGGCGAAGGCCAGCGCGTGGATCGCGGCCAGTGCCTCGGCCAGCGCGGGCTCCGCTTCCGTCCGGTCCCATTCCTCGACGATCATTCCGTCAATCCAGCAGCGGCGGCGGCCCCTCGCGCGGCAGCTCCGCATCGGCGCCGCGGAGGTAGAGGGGCGCCGGCAACCCGCCTGTCGGGCGCTCCGCCCCCAGCCGGGCGATGACCGCGGGGTCGGGAAGCCCGTCGGGGACCGACGCGGCTACGTCCGGCAGCAACGGCGTCGCGTCGCCGGCGAACGCCCTGCAACTGTCCGGAATCATAGCTCGAAACGCGGCGGCATCCGTGGCCACGGGGCCGCCGGCCGGCGCGCCTTCCGCATCGAAGACCTGCAGGAACACGGTCCCGCCGCGCCCGGCGAGGCAGACCGCGACGGCCCCGTCCCGCCCGCTCTCCCGGGCCTCGGCGGCCAGCGCCTCGAAACGGCTGACGCCCACCGCCGGGACACCGATCCCCAGCGCCAGGCCGCGGGCGGCGGCGACGCCGATCCGGACCCCGGTGAACGAGCCCGGCCCGGTGCAGACGGCCACCAGCCGGATGTCCGCGTAGGCCGCCCCGGCGCGGGCCAGCACCTCGTCGATCATCGGGAACAGATGCTCCGCATGGCCGCGCTCCATCGGCCGCCGCTCCGCGACTGGCTGGCCGCCGCCGACGAGCGCGACGGCGCACTGCGCCGCCGAGGTGTCGATGCCGAGGATCATGCCGCCGGCCGGAACCGCGTCACACGCCGACCGGGCGGACCTCGGTCACTTCCGGGATGTAGTGGCGGAGCAGGTTCTCGATGCCGTGCTTCAGGGTCAGCGTCGAGGAGGGGCAGCCGGCGCAGGCGCCCTGCATGTGCAGGTAGACGATACCGCTCTCGTAGCCGTGGAAGGTGATGTCGCCGCCATCCTGGGCCACCGCCGGGCGGACCCGGGTGTCCAGCAGCTCCTTGATCTGGCCGACGATGTCTGAATCCGGCCCGCTGTGCTCGGCATGGGTCACCGCGTGGCTGTCGCCGCGCAGCACCGGGTCGCCCGAGGCGTAGTGCTCCATGATCGCGCCCAGCAGCGCCGGCTTGATATGGGCCCAGTCGACGTCGTCCTTGGTCACCGTCACGAAGTCCGGCCCCAGGAACACCGCCCGCACCCCGTCGACCGCGAAAAGCCGGCTTGCCAGCGGCGAGGCGTCGGCACCCTCGGGATTCGGGAAATCGGCCGAGCCCGACTGCATGACCGTCTTGCCCGGCAGGAACTTGAGCGTTGCCGGATTCGGGGTCGCTTCCGTCTGGATGAACATCGGGCTCTCCGTTGGCCAGGCCAAGGTTGGCTAGGCCAAGACATGGCGCGGACAGGGTGCAAAATCAAGAATCATTCTAAGCTGCTCAGACGCCGGCCGGCGAATCGCAACGGGAGCAAAGCATGCTTTTCATGGTCATCGAGCACTTCGAGGGCAACGACATGGTGCCGATCTACAGGCGGTTCGAGGAGCGGGGCCGCCAGTTGCCCGAGGGCGTCGCCTATCTGCACAGCTGGATCGAGGCGAATTTCAGCCGCTGCTTCCAGATCATGGAATGCGACGACGCCCGCCTGCTGCAGCAATGGGTCCTCTCGTGGCGCGGCACCGGGACGAAGTTCGAGATCGTCCCGGTGGTGCCGAGCAAGGACACCCGCGGGGTGGTCGCGCCGCATCTGAAGGACGGCTGAGCCGGGCTCAGCTCACCTCGTCGATCCGCTCCATGCTCATGCCGCCCGGCACGATGGTGACCGGAACCGGCAGGCGGTGGCCCATCTTGGTCACCAGGTTGCTGACCAGCGGCCCGGGGCCTTCGCCCTCGCCGGCACCCAGCACCAGCACGCCGATGTCGTGGTCCTGCTCGATCGCCGCGAGCACCTCCTCGGCCTTCTTGCCCTCGCGGATCGAGAATTCGGGCGTCACCCCGCAAAGCTCGCGCATCTCGTCGGCAAGCTGCACCAGCCGCGCCTCGGCCTTGTCGCGCGCCTCCGAGCGCATCACCTCGGCGACGCCCATCCAGTGCTGAAACTCCTCGGGCTCGATGATGTAGAGCATCGCCACCCCGCCCCCGGTCTTCTGCGCGCGGCGCGCGGCGAAGCGCATCGCATTCATGCATTCGGGCGTCTCGTCGACGACGATCATGAATTTCCGCAAGGGGGACTCCTGGGCAGCCGCGGGGCGCGCAGAGGATGGCAGCAGTTTCCACAGGGCGCAAGCAGGAGGTGTCGCCGGCCGCGGCGGCGCGCCTTGCTCGGTTCCTGGATCAGTTCCCGGCCGCGGGCTGCCAGGCGATCTCCGCGTTCAGGCTGTAGGTCCAGGGAAGGCCGGCGTTGCGCCAGCCGTTGAGCTCGCGCCGGCCGGTCTCGTCGTCCTTGTCGCCTTCGAAGCCCTCGACCAGGTTCCACACATTCGCGTAACCCGCCTCGATGAGCTGTGCCGCCGCGCGCGCGGAACGCCCGCCCGAGCGGCAGATGACGAAGACCGGGTCGCTCCTCGTCCGCCCCGCGCGCGCCATGGCGGCATCGACCCCGGCCACGAAACCCGTGTTCTCGACCATCACGTAGCGCCCGCGCCCGGCGTCGAACCTGTGGGTCGCGATCTGCACCGGGACAATCGCGTCGATCCCTTCCGGGCGGCCGACGAAGGCGACCTCGATGGGGTCGCGCACGTCGATGAAGACGATGCCCGGATCCGCGCCCAGCGCGGCGTGGGCGTCCCGCGGAGTCAGGTAGAACCCCAGCGCCGTCCGCTTCGACCCGGCCAGCGTTGCCGCGTCGACGCTCGATCTGATCTCGCCGCCGGCGGCGGGCAGCGCGACCGCGGCCGCCAGCGCGGCCGCGAGCAGGGTTCTGAGCATGGGTCCGTTCCTTCCGTTGCCGGCAGGGCCGGCTCAGCCTTGCTTGCAGGTCCGCAGCCCGAAGATCGCGTAGGCCGGGCAGAATTTCAGGAATGCGGTGACCAGCGGCACGACGCCGATCCAGCCCCAGGCACCGATCGTGCCAGTCAGGGTCAGGGCGATCAGCACGACGCCCAGGATGATGCGGATGATCCGGTCGGCGCTGCCGACATTCGCGGTGAAGTTCATGACGAGGTCCCTTGTTTGCGTGAGTCGTGCCGCGAGGATGGCCCGGACCGGCGGAGACTTCAGTGACTTCGTCACCGTCAGCGCGCGTTCGCGAAGCGTCGCAACGCCGCAGGGTCGAGGACGCGGATCTCGCCCCGCGTCTGGCCGATCCAGCCGCGGCGCTCGAAGTCCTTGAGAATGCGCGAAACCACCTCGCGGGCGGTCCCGAGCTCGGAGGCGATCACCTGGTGGGTCGCCGAGACCGCCGCGCCCGCCACCGCCCTTTCGGCCAGCCAGGCCGCGAGCCGGAGATCGACCCGGTGCAGCAGCAGTTCGTCGATAACCTCGACCAGCTCGATCATGCGCCGCGAAAAGGTGCCGAGCGCCCGGGCGCGAAACTCGGGGTCCCGGTCGATCAGCTCGCGGAACGAGGCGGCCGGCATGGCGATGGCCTCGACCTCGCCCTCGGCATAGCCGTACGCTTCGTAGGGCGCGCCCGAGAGCAGGCAGGAAGTGGTCATCACGCAGCTGTCTCCGGGCGCGACGCGATAGAGCACCACCGTGCGTCCGGTCGGGCCCGTATGCTCGACCCGGACGGCTCCCCTGATCGGTATCAGGTAGGCCTCGGAGGAATCTCCGGGACCGAAGAGCCGCGCGCCGTCACCGCACCGGATCCGGCTGCCGCGCGCGGCGATCGCGGCCTTGAGCCGCGCCGAGAGACCGGGCATCGCCCGGTCGATATCCTCAGGCACCGGATGCGTCATCGCAACTTTCCCCAACCGCCCGAAAGGGTACGGGCCCGGCGCGGCGGCGCCAACGGCTCCGATCCTCGCGCCCGAGCCTGGCCGGCCCCGGCGCTACAGCCGGAGCCGGCCGGCCGTCACCGCGATCGCAGGAACCCGACCGCGTCGTAGACCTCGTCCAGGATCGGCTCGGCCAGCGCGGCGGCGCGGCCGGCGCCGTCGCCGAGGATCCGGTCGATTTCGGCCGGGTCGGCCATCAGCCGCGTCATCTCGGCGGTGATCGGGGTCAGGTGGCTGACCGCGAGATCGGCCAGCGCCGGCTTGAAGGCGCCGAAGCCCTGGCCGGCGAACTCGGCCACCACCGCCTCGGCGCTGGTGCCGGCCAGCGCGGCGTAGATGCCGACCAGATTGCGCGCCTCGGGCCGGGCCTCCAGCGCCTCGACCGTGTCCGGCAGCGGCTCCGGATCGGTGCGGGCCTTGCGGATCTTCGAGGCGATGGCGTCGGCGTCGTCGGTCAGGTTGATCCGGCTCATGTCCGAGGGGTCGGACTTCGACATCTTCTTGGTGCCGTCGCGCAAGGACATGACGCGGGGCGCCGGGCCGCCGATCAGCGGCTCGGGCAGCGGGAAGAAGTCCGGCACCTTGAAGTCGTTGTTGAACTTCTGGGCGATGTCGCGGCTGAGCTCCAGATGCTGCTTCTGGTCCTCGCCCACCGGCACATGGGTGCCGCGGTAGACCAGAATGTCGGCGGCCATGAGCGCGGGGTACATGTAGAGCCCGCCGGAGGCGTTCTCGCGGTCCTTGCCGGCCTTGTCCTTGAACTGGGTCATCCGGTTCAGCCAGCCGAGCCGCACCACGCAGCTGAACACCCAGCCGAGCTCCGCATGGGCCGGAACCTGGCTCTGGTTGAACAGGATCGAGCGCTTTGGGTCGAGGCCGCAGGCGATATAGGCCGCCGCCACCTGGCGCGTCGCGTCGCGGAGCCCCGCCGGGTCCTGCCACTGGGTGATCGCGTGCAGGTCGACGACGCAGTAGATCGTCTCCATGCCGCTGTCCTGCAGTTCGACGAAGCGCTTCAGGGCGCCCAGATAGTTGCCGAGCGTCAGGCTGCCCGAGGGCTGGACCCCCGAGAACACGCGCGGGGTATGGGTTCTGGCCTCGCTCATGGGCTGGTCTCTTCCGCTAGCCGAATTCAGCGGCCCTCTATGGTGCGCGCCCCGGCGTGCGTCAAGGGAAGCCGCGAAGATGCGCGCCCGGCCGGGTTAGCCGTTGGCGCCGGGGTCGATGGCAGGCTAGAAGCCGGGAATGAGCATCACCGACGCCCCGCCAGACCGCGTTTCCGTTCACCCCGCCCTCTGGATCATGATCGCGGTCATGGTCGGCTTCGAGCTGGTCTTCGCCGGAGTCGATCTCGGTTACCTGCCGGAGACGCTCGGGCGCTGGCCGATGTATCTGCGCTTCGCCTTCTTCGGGATCGAGGATGTCGGCGGCAGCTATGTGCGGGTGCTCGGGGCCGAGAACGGGCAGATCTTCGTCGACCCGCTGGGTCCCGCGGCGGCCTGGTCCTTCGTGACCTACGCCTTCCTGCACGCCGGCTGGCTGCACCTCGCCATGAACGGCGCCGCCTTCCTGGGGCTCGGCCACGCGCTGGTGCAGCGGATCGGCATCGCCCGGTTCCTGGCGATCTTCTTCGTGACCGCGGTCGCCGGCGCCGCGGCGTTCTGCCTTGCCGGCGAGGCGCGCGGGCCGATGGTCGGCGTCTCGGGCGCGATCTTCGGCATGCTGGCGGTGTTCACCGCCTGGCAGGAGCGGACCCTGCGGCTGTCGGGGCGGAGCCGGACGCCGATCTGGCAGCGGATCGGCGGGCTCGTGGTGCTGAACGCGGTGCTGGCGGCGGGTCTGGGCGGGCTGCTCGCCTGGGAGGCGCATCTGGGCGGCTTCGTCGCGGGCTGGCTGATGGCCCTGGCGATCCGGCCCGGCCGGCATCCGGGCCCCGGCTTCTGACCGGGGGCGCTCAGCCCCGCCCGCGCGCCATTGCCGCCCGGATGTCGGCCATCCGGAAGGCCCGCAGCCCGGCGGCGGCGGCGAGGTAGGCGGCAGCCCCCGCCACGACGATGACCAGCAGCGCCGCGCCCTGCCGTCCGGGGAGCCAGAGCGCCTGCGCCTCCGCCAGGGCCAGGATCAGAGACGCCCATCGCCAGGGCGGCGGCCAGCATGCGCGGCGCCCGGCGGGCGAGCCGCTCGTCGATGCCGACCTCGCCGTCGAGCCGCCGCATGCCGCGCCAGAGCAGCGCCAGGTTCACCCAGCCCGCCGCCGTGGTGCCGATCGCGGCGGCGAGAAATCCGATCAGCGGCGCGCCGGCGACCGCGACGACGACATTCACCAGCATCGAGATCACCGCGTAGCGGAGCGGCGTGCGGGTGTCCTCGCGGGCGAAATAGGCCGGCTGCACCACCTTCTGCAGCACGAAGGCGGGCAGGCCCAGCGCATAGACCGCCAGCGCGGCGGCGGTCGCGGCGGTGTCGGCCGCATCGAAGGCGCCCCGCTCGAACAGCACCGCGGTCACAAGTCCTGGGATCGCCACCAGCGCCACCGACGCCGGCAGGGTCAGCAGCAGGCAGAACTCGGCCGCCCGGTTCATCGCGTCGGCGGCGCGGCCGTGGTCGCCGGCGCGGACCCGGCGCGAGAGCTCGGGCAGCAGGACGACGCCGATCGCCACGCCGACGACGCCGAGCGGAAGCTGGTAGAGCCGGTCGGCGTACCAGAGCCAGCCGACGGCGCCGTCGAAATAGCTGGCGACCTGGGTGCCGACCAGAAGGTTGATCTGCATGACCCCCGCCGCCAGCGCCGCCGGGATGCCGAGCTGGACCAGCCGCCGCACCTCGGGCGTCAGCCGGGGGCGCCGCAGCATCAGCGTCATTCCCGCCCGGCGGGCGGCCCAGACCACCAGGGCGAGCTGGCAGATGCCGGCCAGGAACACCGCCCAGCTGAGCGCGTTGCCGATGTCCCACCGCGCCGCCGCCGCCAGGCCCATGACCGTGATCAGCACGACGTTCAGCAGCACGGGCGCCGCCGCCGCCGCGGCGAAGCGGCCGAAGGAGTTGAGGATCCCGGAATAGAGCGCCGCCAGCGAGATGAAGATGATGTAGGGGAAGATCACCCGCGAGAAGGCGACCGCGAGGTCGAGCTTGCCATCCAACTCGAAGCCGCTCGCCAGCGCCAGCACGAACCAGGGCATGGCGAGCTGGGCGACCGCCGTCAGCACCAGCAGCGCCGCCAGCAGCGCCGCCATCGCATCTTCGGCGAAGCGCCTGGCCTCCGCCGGCCCGTCGCCCTCGAGCCGCTTGGCGAACAGCGGCACGAAGGCCATGTTGAAGGCGCCCTCGGCGAACAGGCGCCGGAACATGTTCGGCAGCCGGAAGGCGACGAAGAACGCCTCCGCCACCGGGCCCGCGCCTAGGAACCAGGCAATCGCGATGTCGCGCGCGAAGCCGAGCACCCGGCTGGCGAGGGTCCAGCCACCGACGGTCGCGAAACTGCGCAGCAGCCGGATCGGCGCAGGCGTCATGTGCGCGAGGCCCCGTCCGGCGCGATCCCCTCGATGGCCTCGACCAGCCGGCGCTCGATCAGCTTCAGCTTCTGGGCGCTGCGGATCTTGTGGCCGAAAAGGTCCTTCACGTAGAAGACGTCGACCGCATGCTCGCCATAGGTGGCGATGACCGCCGAGAAGATGTTGATGTTGAGCGAGGTCAGCGTGCGCGCCAGCGCGTGCAGCAGGCCCAGCCGGTCGCGGGCGTTCACCTCGATCACCGTGTAGAGCTCGGAGGCGTCGTTCTCGAACACGATGCGCGTCGGGACGGTGAAGGAGAGCTCGCGCGGCTTGTCGCGGCGCTTTTCCTGCAGGGCGTCGCGGGCGATCACCTCGCCGCCGAGGATGCGCTCGATGGTGCGCTTCAGCCGCGGCAGGCGGTTCTCCTCGAAGGGGTGGCCGTCGCGGTCCTGGATCCAGAAGGTCGAGCAGGCCATGCCGTCGGCGGTCGTGTAGGTCCGGGCATCGACGACACTGGCGCCGGCCAGCGCGAAGGCGCCGGCCATGCGGGCGAAGATGCCGGGATGGTCCTGCATGTAGAGGCAGGCCTTGGTGGCGTCGTGGCTCTCGTCGGGCAGGAAGCGGCTGACGAAACGGTCGGTCTCCTTCGCCTCGTGGGCCAGCGCGGCGAAGATCGCGTGGGTGCCGGGGTCGAGACCCAGCCAGTAGGGCGGGTAGTGCCGGCCCATCTCGACCTCGCGGTCGGGCTCGGGCCAGTGGGTCAGGAGCTGCGCCAGCGCCGCGCGGGCCTCGTCGACCCGGGCGGCGTTCGAGATCTCGCCGCTGCCGCCGGTCAGCAGGTCGCGGGTGTCCCAGTAGAGCTTGCGCAGGAGCTGGGCCTTCCAGTTGTTCCAGACCCGCGGGCCGACGCCCCGGATGTCGCAGACCGTCATTACCAGCAGCAGCCGCAGCCTGCCGGGGCTTTGCACCACCTTGGCGAAGTCGCGCACGGTTCGCAGGTCCGAGATGTCGCGCTTCTGCGCTACGTCCGACATCAGGAGATGGTTGCGCACCAGCCAGACCACCGCTTCGGTCTCGGCGTCGTCGAACCCCATGCGCGGGCAGACCGCCGCGGCGATCTCGGCGCCGACCTCGCAATGGTCGCGCCGGTCGCCCTTGCCCAGATCGTGCAGCAGCAGCGCCATGTAGAGAACCCGGCGGTTGATGCCGCCCTTCATGATCTCGGTCGCGACCGGATGCTCGTCCTGCGCCTCGAGCTTCTCGATCTGGTTCAGGGTGGCGATGGTCTGGATGGTGTGCTCGTCCACCGTGTAGTGGTGGTACATGTTGAACTGCATCATCGCGACGACGCGGCCGAATTCGGGGATGTAGCGGCCGAGGACGCCGGTCTCGTTCAGCAGCCGCAGCAGCCACTCGCCGTTGGCGGCGTCGGTCAGCATCTCCATGAACAGCGCGGCGGCGGCGGGATCGGCCCGCAGGCGGTCGTCGATCAGGTCCAGGTGCCGGGTCACCAGTCTGAGAGCGGCCGGATGGATATGGGCGTCGAGCCTGGCGGCGTCGCGGAACAGGCGCAGGATATTGGTCGGCTGCTGGGCGAAGACATCCTCGTCGATCACGCTGAGCCGCCCTTCGCGCGCCACGAAGATCTGGTTCGGGTCGCTGGCGCCGCTGCGGAAGCTGAGCGAGCGCAGCAGCATCGAGAGCCGCGGCGGCGCCTTGGCGTGCTGCGCCTCGAGCGCCGCGGAGAAGATGCGGGTCAGGTCGCCCACGTTCTTCGCATGGCGGAAATACTGGTGCATGAAATGCTCGACCGCCATGCGGCCGTCATGGTCGGCGAACCCCATGCGCCCGGCGATCTCGATCTGCCGGTCGAAGGTGAGCTGCTCCTGCGCGCGGCCGGCGAGGTCGTGCAGGTGGCAGCGCACCGCCCAGATGAACTTCGAGGCCTCGGCGAAGCGCTTGACCTCCTCGTGCTCGAAGACCCCCATCCGCACCAGATCCCAGGCGGTGTCGGTGCGGTAGATGTATCTCGAGATCCAATGCAGGGACTGCAGGTCGCGCAGCCCGCCCTTGCCCTCCTTGATGTTGGGCTCGAGGAGATAGCGCGACCCGCCGTGGCGGCTGTGCCGGTCTTCGCGTTCGGCCAGCTTGGCCTCGACGAACTCGTGGCGGGTGCGCTGGAACAGCTCCTTCCAGATCCGGGCGCCGAGTTCGTCGAACGGGCCGCGGTCGCCGCAGATGAACCGCTTCTCGAGCAGCGCGGTGCGGATCGTCATGTCCGAGGCCGCGAGGCGGATGCAATCCTCGACGCTGCGGGCGGCGTGGCCGACCTTCAGCTTCAGGTCCCAGAGGATATAGAGCATGCTCTCGATCACGCTCTCGCCCCAGGCGGTCTGCTTGTAGGGGGTCAGGAACAGCAGGTCGACGTCGGAGAAGGGTGCCATCTCGCCCCGGCCGGTGCCGCCGACCGCCGCCAGCGACAGCCTTTCGGCCTTGGTCCGGATCGGCGCCGGATGCAGGTGCTGGGCGCAGAAGTGGAAGGTGGCGGCGACCATCACATCGGTCACATGGGCGTAGCTCCGCGCGACGCGCAGCCCGGCATGGGGGCGTTCGAGCAGCGCCGCGTGTACCCGCGCGCGGCCCGCATCGACGGTCTCGCGGATCAGCCGGGTCACCTCGCCCTGGAGTTCGGCGGGCCTGCCGCCGGCCGCGAGCGCGTCGATGGCGGCCTTCAGCCGGTCGAGACCGGCCAGCTCGTCGGGCGGCGCCACCAGATGGGCGAGACCTGCGAAGCTGGGCTGCGGGGCTGACTTTCTGCTGTGCTCGACCGTCGCTGCCAAATCCGCCTCACGACCCGTAGTCGAGGCGGGCGGGCGCCGGGTCGATCACGGCGAATCCGCGCGGGCCGACCTCGAGGATCGCCAGCGCCCGGCGGTTGCGGCCGTCCGGCTCGAAGCGCAGCGGGCCGAGCGCGCCGTCGAAGCCCGCGGGCCGGATCAGCGCGCCGCGGCCGAACGGGTCGCCCTGGCGGTTGATCCGCGCCTCGGCCAGAAGCTGCCCGGCCACCTGGACCGCGTCGTAGCCGAGCACGGCGATGAAGGGCGGCCGGCTGCCATAGCGGGCGGCGTAAAGCCCGGCGAAGCGGTCGAGCCGGTTCGGGTCCGGCGCCGGGAACCAGCCGCCTTGCAGCGCCGGCTCCTGGAGGGTGGCGTTGGCGTTCCACTGGCCGAGGCCGAGATACCTCACCACCGCCGGGTCCAGCCCCGCATAGTCCATGAAGGCGCCGACCGAGCGCAGGCCCTGGCCGCTCTCCGGCAACAGGATCGCGCTGGCGGCAGCGCCGTTGGCGGCAGCGGCGAAGGCCGGGGCCGCGGCCTGGATGCCCTCGAAGGTTCGGTCGTAGGACTGGGCGACCACGACGCGCGCTCCGGACGACAGCGAGCCCTCGTCCGCGCCCCTGAGGGCGGCGCTGCCGTACTCGGTCTGCGGATGGAACACGGCGATGCGGTCGAAGCCCCGCGCGGCGGCGAAGCTGACGATGCGCGCCGCCTCGGCCTCGGGCAGGAAGCCGCTGACGAAGACCGGGCCGCCGGCCACCTTGCTGTCGGTCGAGAACGAGATCACGTTGATGCCGGCGGCGGCCGCGACCTCGCCGACGCCCGGCGTGCTGGCGCCGAACAGCGGCCCGAGAATCAGCCGCGCGCCGTCGGACACCGCCTGCTGGGCGACGGCGCGGGCCTGAGCGGCATTGCCGGTGGTGTCGTAGACGCGGAGCTGCAGGGCCGGATCGGCCAGGTCGGTCTCGGCCATCTTGGCGGCGTTGACCAGCGCTCGGCCGGCGCTCACGGCCCCCTCGTCGGCGGCGCTGAGCGGCGCCAGCAGGGCGACGATGGCCGGCCGTCCCGGATCGGTCGCCGGCTGCTGCGCCGGCGCCGGCTGCGCCGTCCCCGCCCCTGTCGTCGCCGGGCCCGATGCGGTCGGTGCGGTGCAGGCGGCGAGCAGCAGCGCGAACCCGGCTCCAATCGCCAGGCCGGAAGCGGAGACCAACGACCGCATCATGTTAACCTCTTCTTTCTCTTTCCGCCTGACTGACAATATACAGCAGGAACGACAACCAGGGCGCCGGACCCCCGGATGCGGGGGGACGGCTTGACGGACGTTATGAGCGCCACGCCGGAAAGTAAACGCGCCCAGCGCGGCGGCTCCGCCGCTGTAGCCCCTGCGCCACTCGCGCCGGGCCTCTATCTGGTCGCGACCCCGATCGGCAATGCCGCCGACATCACCCTGCGCGCACTCGACGTGCTCGCCCGCGCCGACGCCATTGCCGCCGAGGACACGCGCCAGACGCGCAAGCTCATGGAAATGCACGGGATCCCGCTCGGCGGCCGGCCGATGATCTCGTACAACGACCGCAACGGCGCCGAGCGGCGGCCGCGCATCCTCGGCTGGCTCGGCGAGGGGATGAGCGTCGCCTGCTGCTCGGATGCGGGGACGCCCCTGGTGGCGGATCCCGGCTACCGGCTGGCCGGGGCGGCGATTGCCGCGGGTCAGCCGGTGACCGCGGTGCCGGGGGCCTCGGCGCTGCTGACGGCGCTGTCGCTGGCGGGCCTGCCGACCGACCGGTTCCTGTTCGCGGGCTTCCTGCCGCCGAAGCGGGCGGCGCGCAAGGCGGCGCTGGGCGAGCTCGCGCAACTCCGGGCGACGCTGGTGTTCTTCGAGAGCCCGCGGCGGCTGGCGGAGTCGCTGGCGGACATGGCCGTGGTGCTGGGCGGCTCCCGGGCCGGGGCGGTGGCGCGCGAGCTGACCAAGCGGTTCGAGGAAGTGCGCCGCGCGCCGCTGGGCGAGCTTGCCGCGCATTATGCCGCCGCCGGCGCCCCGAAGGGCGAGGTCGTGGTGCTGGCGGGACCGCCGCCGGAGGACGCCGCGCGGGCCGCCGGAGAGGCGTCGCTCGACGCCGAGCTCGAAGCCGCCCTCGCGACGCTCTCGGTCAAGGACGCGGCGCGCGAGGTGGCGGCGCGGCTGGGCCTGCCCCGCCGCGAGGTCTATGCCCGGGCTCTGGAACTCGGCCGCAGATGAGCCGGTGGCGATGACCCCGCGGCGCGGCCGCAGCAACTACGCCAGCGGCCTCGCGGCGGAGGAGCAGGCGGCCCGAACCTACCTCCGGCGAGGGGCCGAGATCCTCGCCCGCCGGCACCGGTCGGAGGCCGCCGAGATCGACCTGATCGTCCGCGAGGGCGACATTCTGGTCTTCGTCGAGGTCAAAAGACGCAAAAAAAGCGCCGAATTGGCCGAATCGATCTCCGAAAGGCAATGGCAACGCTTGGGATTGGCCGCGACACACTATATGATGTCGTTTCGAAGCGAGACGGGTACGATCCGTGGTTGCCGCTTCGACGCCGTTCTTGTCGGCGCCGATGGCAGGCTCGAGATCATCGAAAACGCCCGCAGCTTCGACGAGTATTGAGGCGGAGCAAAAACATGAAAACGAGACTTCTCCTGGCGGCCCTGTGCCTGTCAGGGTTCGGGCTGAGCGCCTGTGCGCCGGCAATCCTGATCGGAACCGGTGCGGTCGCCGTCGGCACCGTCGCCGAGGACCGCACCACGATGGCAAACCTCGAGGACAGCAGGATGGAGCTCAGCATCCAGAACGCCCTGCTGAACCATTCGGGGACCCTGTTCCGGGATGTGGCCGTCGAGGTCACCGAGGGCCGCGTCCTGCTGATCGGCACGGTTCCGACCCGCGAGGACAGGGTCGTCGCCACGCAGATCGCCTGGGAGACCGAGGGCGTGACCGCGGTCGAGGACTCTCTCGAGATCGGCGAGAACCAGGGCACCATGGCCTATCTGACCGATGCGCGGATCTCGAACACCCTGCGGCTCGAGATGCTCACCGACACCAGCATCAAGTCGGTGAACTACAACATCGAGACGGTGAACCGGGTGGTCCACATCACCGGGCTCGCCCGCTCGCGGACCGAGCTTGACCGGGTGATCCGGCGCGCGCAGGAAGTGGAGGGGGTCCAGCGCGTGGTCAGCCATGCCCTGACCCTCGACGATCCGCGCCGGGCCGTCGCCGCGACAGTACCGGGCTGACCGGACCGACATCGACGCGCCCGCCGGGCCAGGCGGGCGCGGCGTGCTATGACCCCGTGGCCCGCGCGAGTTGCCCATGCCGCTTTCCGTCGCCATCCAGATGGACCCGATCGAGTCGGTGAACATCAACGCCGATTCGACCTTCCGCCTGGCGCTCGAGGCGCAGGCGCGGGGGCACGAGCTGTTCTACTACAAGGTGCCGGAGCTGGTCTGGGAGAGCGGCCGGGTGCTGGCGACCGGCTGGCCGCTGCAGGTCCGGCGCGAGCAGGGCAACCACTTCACGCTCGGCGAGCGGCAGACCCGCGACCTCGGCAAGACCGACGTGGTGCTGCTGCGTCAGGACCCGCCCTTCGACATGAGCTACGTCACCAACACCCATCTGCTGGAGAAGATCCATCCGCGGACGCTGGTGGTGAACGACCCCTTCTGGGTGCGCAACTGCCCGGAGAAGCTGCTGGTCCTGGACTTCCTCGACCTGACCCCGCCGACCATGGTCGCCCGCAGCCTGGAGTCGCTGCGCGATTTCCGCAAGCGGCACGGCGACATCATCCTGAAGCCGCTCTACGGCAATGGCGGGGCGGGAGTGTTCAAGCTCGGCCACGGCGACAGCAACCTGAACGCGCTGCACGAGCTGTTCATCGGCATCAACCGCGAGCCGCTGATCGCCCAGAAGTTCCTGCCTGACGTCGAGAAGGGCGACAAGCGGGTGATCCTGGTCGACGGCGAGCCGGTGGGCGCGATCAACCGGGTTCCGGCGGCGGGCGAGACCCGGTCCAACATGCATGTGGGCGGCCGGCCGGAGAAGATCGCGCTCACCGACCGCGACCGCGAGATCTGCGCCCGCATCGGCCCCGTCCTGCGCGAAAAGGGGCTGATTTTCACCGGCATCGACGTGATCGGCAACTGGCTGACCGAGATCAACGTCACCTCGCCCACCGGCATCCAGGAGCTCGAGCGTTTCGACGGCACCAATGTGGCGGCGCTGATCTGGGAGGCGATCGAGCGCCGGCGGGGGGACTGACGGGGATGTCGCTGCGCCTCCGGCTGCTGAACCTGATCCTGCGGCTGGTGGTGAAGACGGCGCTGGGTCTGGTGCAGACGCCGGAGCGGCTGCGGGCGCGGTTCGAGCGGGCGGCGGCGCGGTTCTTCCTGGTTCCCGAGGACGCGAATTTCGTGCCGGACGCCATCCGGCGCAACGGCAGCGGGCTGATCGACGCGACCTGGGCCAGCCGGGGGCGACCGGACCGGCACCGGGTGATCCTCTATCTCCATGGTGGCGCATATCTCGCCGGCTCGCCGCGAACCCACCGCCACGTCGCGGCCTGGCTCGCGGGCGCCGCGGCGATGCGGGCGCTGGTGCCGGACTATCGTCTGGCGCCCGAGCATCCCTTCCCGGCGGCGGTCGAGGACGCGGTCGCCGCCTACCGCCACCTGCTGAATGCGGGCTATGAAGCCCGGCACATCGCCCTGGCCGGGGATTCGGCCGGCGGCGGGCTCGTCTTTGCCCTGCTGCTGCAACTCGGCGCGCTGGATCTGCCGCGCCCCGCCTGCGTGGTCGTGTTTTCGCCCTGGGTCGACCTGACCCTGACCCGGGGCAGCCTGCGTCTGAACGCGCGGCGCGACGTGATGCTGCCGGTGTGGCGCGCCCGCGAGGTGGTCGAGCTCTATCTCGGCGGCCGACCCGCCTCCGATCCGCTGGCCTCACCGGTCCTCGGAGACTATACCGACCCGCCGCCGGCGCTGATCCTGGTGTCCTCGAGCGAGGTGCTGCGCGACGACGCCCTGGCGATGGCGGACCGGCTGCGCGCGGCGGGCGGCGACGTGTCGCTGGAGATGTGGAAGGACATGCCCCACGCCTGGCCCTATTTCGCGGGCCGCCTGCCGGCGGCGGAGACGACGCTGGCGCTGGCGGGACGTTTCATCGCCCGGCACATGGAGGATGGAGAGGCCCGCGCGGCCTGAAGCCGATGCTCAGCCGCCCTTCCGCGCCGCCTTCTCGGCGATGCCGGAGGTGCCCTCGCGGCGTTCGAGTTCGGCCAGCACCTCGTCCAGCGTGACCCCGGCGGCGTCGAGCATGACCAGGAAGTGGTAGAGCACGTCGGCGCCCTCGCGGGTCAGGGCGGCGCGGTCGCCGCCGACCGCCTCGACGATCGCTTCCACCGCCTCCTCGCCGAATTTCGCCGCGCATCTCGCCGGCCCCTTCGCCAGCAGGGCGGCGGTGTGGGAGCTCGCCGGATCGGCGCCGCGGCGGGCGGCGATGGTGGCGGCGAGGCGGCCGAGGATGTCGCTCATGACCACCCCCTCACAGCCGCACCGGGATGCCGTGCTTCGCCATGTGGCGCTTGGCGTCCCGCACCGTGTGTTCGCCGAAGTGGAAGATCGACGCCGCCAGCACCGCCGAGGCGTGGCCCTGCGTCACGCCCTCGACGAGATGATCGAGGGTGCCGACGCCCCCCGAGGCGATGACCGGGATCGTCACCGCGTCGGCGATGGCGCGGGTCAGCGGCAGGTTGAAG
Organism: uncultured Pseudomonadota bacterium; assembly: GCA_963700775.1. GTDB lineage: Bacteria > Pseudomonadota > Alphaproteobacteria > Rhodobacterales > Rhodobacteraceae > Thermohalobaculum. Next base: position 9,759 of record CAVOYU010000009.1, on the reverse strand, counting down.
CCCTCGCGGGTGCCGTCGCGGTCCATCGAGGTCAGCAGGATCTCGCCCGCGCCCTTCGCCTCCATCAGCCTGGCGAACTCGACCGCGTCGATGCCGGTCGCCTCGCGCCCGCCATGGGTGAAGATCTCGAAGCCCGATGGCGTGGCACCGCCCGACTTGGCGTCGATGGCGACGACGATGCATTGCGAGCCGAACTTCTCGGCGGCGCGGCGAACGAAATCCGGGTCCTTCACCGCCGCCGTGTTGACCGAGACCTTGTCGGCGCCGGCCAGCAGCAGCGCCCGGATGTCCTCGAGCGTCCGCACGCCCCCGCCGATGGTCAGCGGCATGAAGCACTGCTCGGCGGTGCGCCGGGCCACATCCAGGATCGTGCCCCGGTTCTCGTGGCTGGCGGTGATGTCGAGGAAGCAGAGCTCGTCCGCCCCGGCGGCGTCATAGAGCTTCGCCTGCTCTACCGGGTCGCCGGCGTCGCGCAGGCCGACGAAGTTGACGCCCTTGACGACGCGGCCATCTTTCACGTCGAGGCAGGGGATGATGCGGGTCTTCAGCATCAGGCGGCTTCCTTCAGGAAGGCGGCGGCAGCGGCCGGGTCGATCCGCCCATCATAGAGCGCCCGGCCGGAAATCACACCGTCGAGCGGCGCGCCGCAGTCCTTGAGCGCGCGGAGGTCCGCCATCGACGAGACCCCGCCCGAGGCGATCACCGGAATCGCCACGGCACGCGCCAATGCGGCGGTCGCTTCCACGTTCGGTCCCTGCATCGCCCCGTCGCGGTCGATGTCGGTGTAGATGATCGCGGCGACGCCGGCGTCCTCGAACTTGCCGCGCGAGGTCGAGAGCGGTAAGATCGGTGGTCTCGGCCCAGCCCTCGACCGCCACCATCCCCTTGCGGGCGTCGATGCCGACCGCCACCCGGCCGGGGAACGCCTTCGCGGCGGCCTTCACCAGCGCCGGGTCGCGCACCGCGACCGTGCCGAGGATCACGCGGCGCAGCCCTCTCGCCAGCCAGGCCTCGATCGTCGCCATGTCGCGGATGCCGCCGCCGAGCTGCGCCGGGATGGCGACCGCGGCGAGGATCGCCTCGACCGCGGCGCCGTTGACCGGGCGGCCCTCGAAGGCGCCGTTCAGGTCCACCAGATGGAGCCACTCGCAACCGGCGTCGGCGAAGGCGCGGGCCTGGGCGGCGGGGTCGTCGTTGAAGACCGTTGCCGCCTCCATCTCGCCGCGCACGAGCCGCACGCACTGGCCGTCCTTCAGGTCGATGGCGGGGTAGAGGATCATGGGCGCTCCGTTGTCGCCGGCTGCTTAACGCGCGCGCTCACGGATTTGAAGCGGCAAGCCAAGAATTCGTGAAGCCGCGACACAGTCGCTTGGCTCTGCGGCGCGCAGCCATATTCTCTGCCCCAGCAACGGAGGTGCTCATGTTCAAGCGATTTGCGCTCGGCGCGGGATTCGCGCTCGCAAGCCTGCCGGCGCTCGCGGCCGAGGGCGAGCGGGTGCAGGTGACCGGCGAGATGATCGATACCTGGTGCTACTATTCGGGCGTCATGGGCGGGCCGGACGCGGTGGTGGGCTCGGCGCATCACACCTGCGCGCTCTGGTGCTCGGCCGGCGGCATCCCGGTCGGGCTCCTGGCCGACGACGGCACCGTCTACATGGTGATCAAGTGGCAGGGCTCGGCCGACGTGGCCGACGGCGGCACGCTGCTGAGCGTCGCCAGCCACCGGCTGACTGCCGACGGGCTGCACTACGAGCGCGACGGCATCCACTATCTGCTGGTCGAGAACGTGGTGGCGGACGAGGGCATCGTGAACCGCAGCCACGAGGATTACGGGGTGATCCCGCCGTTCTCGTTCCCGAACCCGAAGCAGTGACGGAGGCCGCGATGAAACGCCTGATCCTGACCGTTGCCCTGCTCGCCGCGCCGCCGGCGCTGGCCGAGGGACCCTACTCCGAAGGCAGCGAGGCCAAGAGCTGGGGCCTGCTCGGCGAGGAGACCGCCCGGTTCGAGGGCACCGTGATCGACGCGCTTTGCGTGCTGACCGGCGACTGCCCGGCCGACTGCGGCGCGGGGATGCGCCAGATGGGGATCCTGCGCCTTGACGACCAGGTCTTCCTGCTGGCGACCAAGAACGGCCAGCCCGCCTTCACCGGCGCCACCGTGGACCTCGCGCCCTATTGCGGGCAGACGATCGAGGCGGACGGGCTGCTGGTCGGCGACAGCGATGTGACGCCGGGCCTGGCCGGGGCCAAGCTCTACCAGGTCCAGACCATAAGGGTGATCGACCAGGAGACGGTGCAGAACGCCGACCTCTGGACCAGCGACTGGGAGGCGCGCAATTCCGGCGCGAAGGGCGAGGGCCCCTGGTTCGCGCGCGACCCGCGGGTCAAGGCCGAGATCGAGGCGAACGGGCGGCTCGGGCTCGGGGCCGACGAGGACAGGAAATTCGCCGAGGAGAACTTCTGATGCGCCTCGCACTGGCGCTGACGGTTGCGCTGGCTGCGGCGACGGCGGCACGGGCGCATGACGGCGTGGTCCACGGCACCGCGACGGAGGCGGCCGAGCATGCCGCGGGCGCGGGCGCGGGCGCGCCGTACCTTACCACCGCCGCGGCGCCGGCGCTTCCCTTCCCGGTGGAGATCCGGCCGCATTTCGCCCTGACCGACCAGACCGGCCGCGCCGTCACCGAGGCGGATTTCGCCGGCCGGCCGATGGCGGTGTTCTTCGGCTATGCGAGCTGCGAGTCGATCTGCACGGTCGCCCTGCCGGCGGTGGGCGCGGCGCTCGACATCCTGGGCGAGCGCGGGGCCGAGATCGTTCCGCTGATGATCACCGTCGACCCGGCCCGCGACACGCCCGAGGCGATGGCCCGGAAGCTGCCGGAATACAGCCAGCGCCTGATCGGGCTGACCGGCAGCGGGGCGGCGCTGGCCGAGGCGCGGGCCGCCTTCCAGGTCGAGGCCACCGAGGTCGCGCGCACGCCCGAGGGCGCGCCGGTCTACGCCCATGGCAGCTTCATCTACCTTGTTGGCAGGGACGGCATGGTGGTGTCGGTGCTGCCGCCGATCCTGTCGCCGGAGCGGATCGCCGAGCTGATGGCGAAGCATCTCTGAGGCCCGATCGGCCTAACCCCGCCGCCCGATCTTCTCGCGCGTCGCCTCGTAGAGCGGCCGCAGCCGCTCGCGCGCGGCGCGGGCGGTGTCGGGATCGGTCGCGTTGACGATGGCGAGCCGGAAGCCGCCCGGCGGCATGGCGTGCCAGCCGGGCGGGCGGTCCTCGTGGAAGGTGATCTGGACGCTGGTCACGCCCGGCATGGCAAGCACCCCGTTCACCGCCTCGCCGGGCGGATGCCGGTAGCGGTGGCCGTGCTCGCCGAACAGCGCGAAGCTGTAGCCGTCGCGCCGGGCTGTATCGTCGAACTCCCAGATGCCGTCGCGGTAGAGTCGCACCAGCGCCTCGACCCAAGGGCCGCCGCCGTAAAGGTCGGGCCACTGGTCGGCGAAGCGGAGATGGACCTCGATGATGCGGGTGCCGATGGTCTCGAAATTGACCATGCCGGTGTAGCCTGCGAGATGGCGCCGGAGCCAGGCGGCGCAGGGCTCCTCGATCTCCGGCCGGGGCGCCGCCCAGACCGTCCAGTAGTCGAACATCCCCTGTCCGGCCGCGAGGCCGGTCGAGTGCCGCCACCAGCGGGCCTCGCCCCGCACCACGGCGGCGTCGGTCGAGACGTGCTCGCCGTCGAACAGCGGCATCCAGATATGGCCGGGGCGCTGGTGGGCGCGGTACTCGCGCAGGCTTCGCATCACCCGGCTGCCGGTGCCCATGCCGCGCATGTTGAAGACGGGCTTCGAGAACACCGGGAAGGAGGGCGGGTCGATGCCGTGCGGGCCGCAGTCGAAGCCCTGGCTCTCGGCGATCTTCAGCTTGTCGTAGATCCAGCGCTCGGCCGGATACAGCAGCCAGGCGTCGCCGTCATCCACCGGGATCCGGACCTCGTCCGGGCAGGCGACCGAGGCGAAATACTGTTTGCGCCAGGGATCAACGACGAGGATCGGCATTGCCGGACCCCGGTCGCGGGAGAAGGATTCGCAAGGGGATGCGACGGTACGTGGCCCCGGCCCTCAGCGGTCGGTCGCCGTGGCCGGCGCGGCCGGCCGGCGGCCCGGGTCGACCAGCGCGCCGGGCCAGTTGCTGGTCGCCCGCGCGATGTTGCCGGTGACGTCCTCCTGCCACAGCGACTGCACGCCGGCGCCGAGGTTGAGATAGAGCTTGTCCTCGACGATCGACCAGACTTCCGGGCTTGCCGGGGCGGCATGGCCCTTGGAGATCGCATAGGCGCAGTAGCCGCCATACTGCGGGGCGTAGCGGAGCGGATCGGCGGTGAAGGCGTCGCGATGCGCCGCCGAAGCGAAGAGCCAGGTGGCGCCCTGCCAGTCGAAGCTGTGGGCGGGGTCGCCCGGCACGGCCTTGCCGTCGGTGAAATAGGCGACCGGGTCGTAGCCCTGGATCGCCAGCCCGTCCCCGCTCATGGCCACGGGCGGATTGTCGGCCGCCCGGGTCGCGGCGTGGAACGCGAAGGCCGACAGCAGCAGGCCGAGGAGAAGGCGGATCAGAAGCTTGGGCATGGGGGTCACCGGGGCGCCTCCAGGTTGAGCCTGAGGATAGAGATGGGGCGGAAACCGGCGGCTGTAAATAGCGGCGGTGCGCCGCGGGTGCGCGGACACCCCGCCCCGCGCTCGGCTCACGGCGCCCATCTCAGGAAATTGGCGATCAGCCTCAGCCCGGTCTCCTGGCTCTTCTCCGGGTGGAACTGGGTGCCCACCATGTTGAGCCGGCCGACCACCGCGGCGATCATCTCGCCATGGGCGGTGTGTGCCAGCCGCTGCTCCGGGTTGCGCGGGCGCAGGTGGTAGGAGTGCACGAAATAGGCGTGGTCTCCGGTCCGGATGCCCTCCAGCACCGGGTGCGGCGCGCCGACGGAAAGCTCGTTCCAGCCCATGTGCGGGACCTTGAGGTCTGGGTCGTTCGGCGCGATCCGCACCACATCGCCATGGATCCAGTCGAAGCCCGGCGTCTCGCCATGCTCGAGGCCGCGGGTCGCCATCAGCTGCATCCCGACGCAGATGCCGAGGAAGGGGGCGCCCTGCTGGACGCGCCCGGCCATCGCCTCGAACATGCCGTCAACCGCCATGAGCCCCGCCCGGCAGTCAGCGAACGCGCCGACGCCCGGCAGCACGATGCGGTCCGCCTTCGCCACCGCCTCGGGGTCCGAGGTGACGGTGACCGGCCCGCCGTCGACCTCGGCGGACATGCGCTGGAACGCCTTCTCCGCCGAGCGCAGGTTGCCCGAGCCGTAGTCGATGATCGCGGTCGTCATGCGGCCTCGCCGCGCAGGAACAGCTCCTCGGCGCCTTCGGGCGAGCGTGCCTCGACCACGCCGGCCTCGCGCCAGCCGCGCAGCCGCAGCTCGGCGCGGCGGATGGCGCCGCCCTCGAATCCGAAGATCAGCGCGATCCCGGTCTCGGCCGCAAGCGCGGCAAGGGGCGACCAGAGCGCGGCGGCGAACACCGCCGCCGCGTATCCCGCAAGCGTGATCCAGAGCCCGTGCCATACCAGCCAGAGCGGCGGCAGCACGAGCCCGAGAAGATCGAACCGGTCGGCCACGGCCAGCACATCGCCCCCGCCCTTGTGGTGAAGCGTGTAGATGTGCGTGCGCATCGCTCAGAGCGTCCCCTTGGTGGACGGGATGGCGTCGGCCTTGCGCGGGTCGGGCTCCACCGCCTGGCGCAGCGCGCGGGCCACCGCCTTGAAGGCGGCCTCGGCGATGTGGTGGCTGTTGATTCCGCGCAGCCGGTCCACATGCAGCGTGATGCCGCCGTTCATCGCGAACGCCGTGAAGAACTCGCGCACCAGCTCGGTGTCGAACGTGCCGATCTTCGGGGCGGTGAAGTCCACCTCCCAGACCAGGTATGGCCGCCCGGAAAGGTCGAGCGCCGCGTTCACCAGCGTGTCGTCCATCGGCAGCAGGCACGCGCCGTAGCGCCGGATGCCCCGCTTGTCGCCCAGCGCCTCGGCCAGCGCCTTGCCGAGCGCGATGCCCACGTCCTCGACCGTGTGGTGGTCGTCGATATGGGTGTCGCCCTTGGCGCGGACCTTCAGGTCGATCAGCGAGTGCCGGGCGAGCTGGTCGAGCATGTGGTCGAAGAAGCCGACGCCGGTCTTGTTGTCGTATGCGCCGGTCCCGTCGAGGTTCAGGGACACCTCGATCGCGGTCTCGGCGGTCTTGCGGCTGAGCTTCGCCTTGCGCATAGCGTTGGTCCCCTGCGGTTCCCGGCCAGGTTGCGAGAACCGTATATAGCGGCCATTTCCGCGAGGCCAGCCCCGTGATTTCCGGCGGATTTGCGGTTATATGGAAGGCCATAGAAGCAGGAGACAATGCATGCAGGCGAGTGAATCGCGCTTCCCCGGCTGGCACGGCACCACCATCGTCGCGGTCAAGAAGGACGGCCGGGTGGCGGTGGCGGGCGACGGGCAGGTGAGCCTCGGCCAGACGGTGATCAAGGGCAATGCGCGCAAGGTCCGCCGCATCTCGCCCGGCGGGCAGGACGTGGTCTGCGGCTTCGCCGGCGCCACGGCGGACGCGTTCACCCTGCTCGAGCGGCTGGAGAAGAAGCTCGAGGCCGCGCCCGGCCAGCTGATGCGGGCCTGCGTCGAGCTGGCCAAGGACTGGCGCACCGACAAGTTTCTGCGCAACCTCGAGGCGATGCTGATCGTGACCGACGGCGAGACCCTGCTGGTCGTCACCGGCGCCGGCGACGTGCTGGAGCCCGAGGGCGGCATCGCCGCCATCGGCTCCGGCGGCAACTACGCCCTGGCTGCGGCGCGGGCCATGGCCGACACCGACCGCGACGCCGAGACCACCGCCCGCCGGGCGCTGGAGATCGCGGCGGAGATCTGCGTCTACACCAACGGCAACATGGTGGTCGAGGTGATCGGCCGATGAGGGTGGCCCGGGTCGACCCGGCCGGGCGGCCGCTGGAAGGCCGGCGCAGGCAGGCGCTCCAGGCGCTCGGCATCGTCGCCGGCTGGATCGCGCTCGTCGTCGCCATCATGCGGGCCACCGGCGGCGCGGCGGGCGGCCCGGCCTCGGTGCCCTGGCTGCTGGCGACCGGCGTCGCCGCCTGGGCGGCGGCCGAGCACGTCGCCGGGCGGCGCGGGCTGGTCTGGCCGGGCTCGGCGCTGGGGATCGTCGGGCCGCTCTCGGTCGGGCTGGCGCTCAGCATCGTCAGCCCCGAGATGCGGGCGGCGCCGCCGGCGTTCCAGATGGCGGTGATCTCGGGCACCGCGGCGCTGGGCATGTGCCTGTTCCTGTTCCGCTTCCGCCTGCCCGGCCTGGTCTCGCCGGTGGTGACCTTCACCATCGTGGCGCTGTTCCTCGGCCTCTACGGCGCCGACCCGGCGCATCTGAGGGAGGTCGAGGGCTTCAGCCCGCGCGGCATCCTGGCCGCCATGATGTCCTCGCCGCTTGCGGCGGCGAGCTTCCTCGCCCTGTCCGCCGCGGCGGTCGCGGGCGCCCGCTGGCTCGACCTCAACGGCGACGATTTCGGGCTGGCCGCCGCCCGGCCGCTGCACATCGCCGGCATGGGCGTGCTGGCGCTGGTGGTCGGGCGCTGGCTCGGCATGCTGCCGGGGCCGGCGGACGCGGCGCTGCTGCTGGCGGGCTGGGCGGCGGCCACGGTCTGGGCGCTGCGGATCAACCGGATCGCGGTGATGTACGCGGCGCTCTATGCCTCGGCCAAGCCGCTGATGCTGGCGCTGGGGCCGCTGCTGGGCTTCGCCTTCGCCCGGTCCGACTGGGGCTGGCTCGCGCCCTTGATCCTGTTCGGCGGCATGGCCATCTGGCCCTGGATGCACGAGCGCTCGCTCAGGCGGGGGTGGACACTCGGCCCCGGGGGCCGTATCCCGCAGCCGCGCCCGAACTGGTGGTGGCGCTACTGGCCGTATTCCTGAAGGATGCCTCGCCTGATCCACCCGCCCCTCCTCGCCGCCCGGCCATCAAGCATGCACCCATGCGGCAGGCTCGGTGGACGGGCGGGGAGGCGGGGCGGGCGGCGGCACACACGACCCAACCCCAAGGATACCCCATGTCCGACCTGACCCCGCGCGAGATCGTCTCCGAGCTCGACCGCTTCATCATCGGCCAGAAGGACGCCAAGCGCGCCGTCGCCGTGGCGCTGCGCAACCGCTGGCGCCGCCGCCAGCTCGACGCGGCGATGCGCGAGGAGGTCTACCCGAAGAACATCCTGATGATCGGCCCCACCGGCGTCGGCAAGACCGAGATCTCGCGCCGCCTCGCCCGCCTCGCCAACGCCCCCTTCGTCAAGGTCGAGGCGACCAAGTTCACCGAGGTCGGCTATGTCGGCCGCGACGTCGAGACCATCGTGCGCGACCTGGTCGAGACCGCCATCGTCATGGTCCGCGACCGCAAGCGCGCCGAGATGCAGGCCGCCGCCCACAAGGGCGCCGAGGAGCGGGTGGTCACCGCGCTGGTGGGCGAGACCGCCTCCGAGACCACGCGCGCCGCCTTCCGCAAGAAGCTCCGCGACGGCCAGCTCGACGACACCGAGATCGAGGTCGAGCTGGCCGACACCTCGTCGCCCTTCCCGGCGATGGAGATCCCCGGCGGGGGCGGCATCGGCGGCGGCATGGGCATGGTCAATCTCGGCGACATCTTCGGCAAGGCGTTCGGCAGCCGCACCCGCAAGCGCAAGCTGACCGTGCGCGACAGCTACGAGCTGCTGATCGCCGAGGAGGCCGACAAGCTGATCGACCAGGAGGCGATCACGCGCGAGGCGCTGGCCGCCGCCGAGCAGGACGGCATCGTGTTCCTCGACGAGATCGACAAGGTGGCGGCGCGGAGCGGCCCCGAGGGCCGGGGCGGCGCCGATGTCAGCCGCGAGGGGGTGCAGCGCGACCTCCTGCCGCTGATCGAGGGCACCACGGTCGCCACCAAGCACGGGCCGGTCAAGACCGACCACGTGCTGTTCATCGCCTCCGGCGCCTTCCACATCGCCAAGCCGAGCGACCTGCTTGCCCGAGCTCCAGGGGCGGCTCCCGATCCGGGTCGAGCTGCGCGCCCTGACCGAGGCCGATTTCGTGCGCATCCTGACCGAGACCGACAACGCGCTCACCCGGCAATACACCGCCCTGATGGCGACCGAGGGGGTGGAGGTCAGCTTCGCCGAGTCGGGCGTCGCCGCCATCGCCCGCATCGCGGCGGAAGTGAACGCCCAGGTCGAGAACATCGGCGCCCGGCGGCTCTACACGGTGATCGAGCGGGTCTTCGAGGAGCTGAGCTTCACGGCGCCGGATCGGGGCGGGGAGAAGGTGGTGGTGGACGCGGCGATGGTCGAGGCGTCGCTGGGGGATCTGGCACGGGCGACGGATGTGCGAAGGTATGTGTTGTGAGAGCTAATGCACTGAACCGCCCGCCTACTCATCATATCGCTCTTTCTGCCGGGCCTCTTCCTTGATCGGATCTCGCAGGTACCGAATCGATTGGCGAACCTGGCCCAGAAGAAGCCGTGGGACGAGATTCGCCGCCGTGGCGGCGAGCTGATCCGCCAGCCGTTCGACCTCGCCAGCGGCCCGCCACTGCGCATGGCTCTCCTGCGCTTCGCCCCACGCCACCACGTTCTGGTCTTCGCCGTCCACCACGTCGTGTTCGACGGCGAGTCGGTCCCGGTCTTTCTGCGTGAT